>NZ_JBIAWI010000014.1:13988-281668 GCF_042895385.1 Streptomyces sp. NPDC001401 | reverse complement strand
GTTGATAGGCCGGATCTGGAAGCACCGCAAGGTGTGGAGGTGACCGGTACTAATAGGCCGAGGGCTTGTCCTCAGTTGCTCGCGTCCACTGTGTTAGTTCTGAGACAACGACCGTTGTCGGCTTTGAGCAGAATGAACAACAGAAGAGTGTGCTTGTTCGCTCGAAACCATTAGGGTTTCGGTGGTTATAGCGTGAGGGAAACGCCCGGTTACATTTCGAACCCGGAAGCTAAGCCTTACAGCGCCGATGGTACTGCAGGGGGGACCCTGTGGGAGAGTAGGACGCCGCCGAACAATCTTTGGAAGGACCCCTGGTCCCAGCGTTCAGCTGGGACCAGGGGTCCTTTTGTTTTTACAATGCTTGCAGTACCGAGACAGGAGTCACCCATGTCCACCAACTCTCCCGACGACCGACCGGAGCGCGACCAGCGGCGACGGGACAGTGGGGACCGCGGCGACCGTGGCGGCTACCGCGGTGGTTTCCGTCGGGACGACCGGCGCGATGACAACCGCGGTGGTTCCGACCGCGGTGGCTACGGCCGCCGTGACGACAACCGCGGCGGACAGGGTCGGCGTGACGACCGCCCGCGTGACGACCGCCCGCGTGACGACCGCGGAGACCGCGGAGGCTTCCGTCGGGACGACAACCGTGGTGGCGGGCACGGCCGTCGGGACGACCGGCGCGAGGGCGACCGTGGTCCCCGGCCGGCATTCCAGCGCGACGACCGTGACCGTGGGCCGCGTCGGGACGACCGGGACCGTGACCGTGGCTTCCGTCGGGACGACCGCGGAGACCGTGGGGACCGCCCCTCCGTCCGCCGTGACGACCGCGGCGGAGAGCGGCGCGACAACGACCGTGGTGGCTTCCGTCGGGACGACAACCGTGGTGGCGGGTACGGCCGGCGGGACGACCGCCGGAGCGATGACCGCGGCGGCGACCGCGGTGACCGCGGCGGTTTCCGCCGGGATGATCGCCGGGACGACCGGCGTGACGACAACCGCGGTGGTTCCGACCGTGGTGGCTACGGTCGCCGCGACGACCGCAGGGACGACCGCGACCGTGGCTTCCGTGGCGACGACCGTGATCGCGGCTTCCGACGTGATGAGCGTGGAGAGCGTGGAGAGCGCCCGCCCTTCCGTCGTGACGACCGCGGAGACCGTTCGGATCGCCCGTCCTTCCGGCGGGACGAGCGTGGAGACCGCGGAGACCGTCCCTCGTTCCGCCGTGACGACCGGGGTGACCGTCCGTCCTTCCGGCGTGACGACCGTGGTGAGCGCAGGGAAGGCGACCGTCCGTCCTTCCGGCGCGATGACCGTGGTGAGCGCAGGGAAGGCGATCGCGGCGGCTTCCGGCGGGACGACAGCCGGGGTGAGCGCGGTGGGTTCCGTGGCCGTGATGACCGTGGTGGACGCGGGGGCCCCCGTCGGGACGACCGTGGTGGCCGTCCCGGAGGCTTCCGAGGGCGTGACGACCGGCATGGCGGTGGCGGTCGGTTCCGTGACGAGCGGGACCGTGACCGCGATCGGGAGCCGATCAAGCGGCTGCCCATCCCCGAGGACGTCACCGGCGAGGAGATCGACAAGGACGTACGGCAGGAGCTGCTGAGCCTGCCGAAGGGGCTCGCGGAGGACGTCTCCAAGAACCTGGTGATGGTCGCCCGGCTCATCGACGAGGACCCCGAGACCGCCTACGCCTACTCCAAGGTCGCGCTGCGGCTGGCGTCGCGCGTCGCCGCCGTACGCGAGGCGGGCGGGTTCGCCGCGTACGCGAACCAGAAGTACGCGGAGGCGCTTGCCGAGTTCCGGGCTGCGCGCCGGATGACGGGCAGCGCGGAGCTGTGGCCCGTCATGGCCGACTGCGAGCGTGGGCTCGGGCGGCCGGAGAAGGCGCTGGACATGGCCGGGGCGCCCGAGGTGCAGAAGCTGGACAAGGCCGGGCAGGTCGAGATGCGGCTCGTCGCGGCCGGCGCCCGGCGTGACATGGGGCAGCTCGACGCGGCCATCGTGACGCTGCAGAGCCCCGAGCTGGCCTCCAACTCCGTGCAGCCGTGGACCGCGCGACTGCGGTACGCGTACGCCGACGCGCTGCTCGCCGCCGGTCGCGAGGGCGAGGCGCGGGAGTGGTTCGCGAAGGCCGTCGAGGCCGACAAGGACGGCAGCACGGACGCCTCGGACCGGCTCGCCGAGCTGGACGGTGTGGAGTTCGTCGACGCCTTCGAGGATGCCGACGAGGCCGACGAGAGCGACGAGGGTGACGGTCCGGAGGCCGAGGCCGAGGACGACAAGGACTGACCTGTGAGGAAGGGCGGGATCGTTGAGGTCCCGCCTTTTCGCATGTCAGAGGTCCAGCGCGCGCAGTACCAGTCCCGACGCCGGTTTCGGGCCGAACGACGTCGACTTGCGGGGCATCGTCACGCCCTGGCGGGCCAGATCGCGGACGACCTCCTCGCGGACCGGGTGCATCAGGACGGCCGTACCGCCGTCGCGTTCCGCCTTCTCAACTGTCGCGGCCGTGTCGTGGATGTAGGCGATGTGGGCCGGGGAGTCCTCGGGGATGTGCCAGACGTGGTCGAGGAGCGTGGAGTGCAGGACCGTGGCGTCCAGGGTGCGCCAGGCGGCGGGGCGGTCGGCGGGGATCGTACGGGCCAGGAGGTCCGGGTCCGGGCGGTCGATCAGGTGGAAGGCGCCGTCTCCGGTGAGCAGGAAGGCGTTGCCGGCGCAGGCGGCGTCCGCCAGTGCGTCCAGGGCCTCCGGCAGGGGCACGGGCAGGTGCCGTATGCGGAACAGGCCCTCCAGGGCGGCGAGTGCGTCGGCGACCGGCAGGCCGTGCAGGAGGCGGTGGATGGCGCGGACGCGCAGCGGGTAGCGGGCCGTGTCGACCAGGAGGACAAGGCCGTAGTCCCAGGGGCTCGGCGAGGCGTGCTCCGCGCGTAGACGCCGATACGTCGCCCAACGGTGGTGGCCGTCGGCGATCAGGGCCTGGTGCCGGGCCAGGTCGGACTGGATGCGGGCGAGGTCGGCCGGGTCGGTGATCGACCACAGGCGGTGGCTGAAGCCGTCCTCCGTGGTGGTGGCCAGGAGCGGGGGGTGGGCGGCGACGCGCTCCACGACCTCGATTGCCGCCGATGTCGAACCATTGCCGCGGTAGGTCAGGAGCAGGGGCTCGAGGTTCGCGGAGGTGGCGCGCATCAGAGCGGCGCGGTCGGCGACCACATGCGGCATGACGTCCTCGTGCGGCAGGACGACGCCCTCCGACGGGTCCGAGACGCGCAGCGCGCCGATGATGCCGCGCTGCAGCATTCCGTCACCGTCGCGCTGCTCGTAGACATACAGGCCGGGTTCGGGGTCGGTGGTCAGGACGCCCTCGGAGAGCCAGCGGCGCAGGGTGTCGGCGGCCTGTTCGTTGCGGGCGGTGGGGGTGATGGCCTGCGGCAGGATCAGGCGGACGATGTTGTGCGGGTCGGCGTCCTGGAGGTGGTGCAGGCCGTCGGGGCGTACGACGACGTCGTACGGCGGGGACGTCACGGCGGCGAGGCTGCCGACCCGGTCGGGGTCGTAGCGAAGGCCTCGGAACGGGGTGAGTTCCAGGCCTCGGCGCACCGTTGCTTCCGAGTGACCTGCTGTGTTCATCCCGGCATCGTACGTGTGTCAGTGGCGTGAGGGATGATCGGGGGAAAGCCGTCGAACGAGGAGCGATGTGGAATGAGCCAGAGCGTCAGGACGAGGCCCGAGGGCAGTGGCCAGGCCCTGAGCGAGGCGTACGACACGGCGCTGCTCGACCTGGACGGGGTGGTGTACGCGGGGGGCAATGCCATTGCCTACGCGGTCGAGTCGCTGGCCACGGCTCGGGCGGGCGGGATGCATCTCGCGTACGTCACCAACAACGCGCTGCGCACGCCGGACACGGTGGCGGACCATCTGACCGAGCTGGGGATACCGACCGGCGCCGATGACGTCATCACCTCCGCGCAGGCGGTCGCTCGGCTGATCAGCGAGCAGGTGCCGGCCGGGGCGCGCGTGCTGGTCATCGGCGGGGAGGGGCTGCGGGTCGCGCTGCGGGAGCGGGGGCTGGAGCCCGTCGAGTCGGCGGAGGACGGTCCGGCGGCGGTCGTGCAGGGGTACGGCGGGCCCGAGTTGCCGTGGGGGCGGTTCGCCGAGGCCTGCTACGCCATCGCGCGTGGGGTGCCCTGGTACGCGTCCAACACCGACCTGACGATCCCGAGTGCGCGCGGGATCGCACCGGGGAACGGGGCCGCGGTGGAGGTCGTGCGGATAGCGACCGGCGCCGAACCGCAGGTCGCGGGCAAGCCGCTGCCGCCCATGCACCGGGAGACGATCCTGCGGACCGGCGCCGAGCGGCCGTTGGTGGTCGGGGACCGGTTGGACACGGACATCGAGGGAGCGTTCAACGGGGAGGTCGACTCGCTGCTCGTCCTGACCGGCGTCACCGACGGCGCCCAGCTGCTCGCCGCGCCGCCGCAGCACCGGCCGACGTATGTCGACGCCGATCTGCGCGGGCTGCTGACGGGACAGCCGGAGGTCGTCGAGGCGGGGGACGGCTTCCGGTGCGGTGGCTGGACGGCCACGGCGGGTGCGGACCGGCTTGAACTGGACGGTGACGGCGAGGCCTTGGACGGACTGCGCGCGTTGTGCGCGGCGGCCTGGACGGCGGCCGGCGAGGGCGTGTGCGAGCTGGATGCGGGGAAGGCGCTGGCGCGGCTGGAGTTGTGAGTCGACGCGCAGGGGCGGTGGTGGACGGGGAGCCCGTGAATCGCCCGGCCGACGCGACCAGGGACCGAGGCTCGATGCGAGGGTAGGCTAACCTAACCACGTGTTGGTCGACAGTCCTCCAGAACAGCGCGCGGAGACCGCCCCCGCGCCCCCAACCCGCCGGGCGATACGTGCCTTTGGGCTCGTTGCATCCGTCGCCGTCCTGGTGCTCGTCGCGCTGGCGAGCATCGCGATCGGTGCGAAAGAGCTGTCCCTGGAGCAGGTCTGGCACGGGCTGTTCCAGGACACGGGGACATACGGCGACGTCGTGGTCGACGAGCGGCTGTCGCGGACCGTTCTCGGGCTGCTGGCCGGCGCGGCACTCGGCCTCTCCGGGGCGGTGCTGCAGGCGCTCACCCGCAATCCGCTGGCCGACCCCGGACTGCTCGGTATCAACGCGGGCGCGTCGGCCGCGGTCGTCACCGCCATGACGTACTTCGGGGTCACGAGCGTCAACGGCTATGTCTGGTTCGCCTTTTTCGGGGCGGCCGCCGTCGGGGCGCTGGTCTGGTTCCTCGGTGGCAGCCGGGGCGCGACGCCGGTGCGGCTCGCGCTCGCCGGTACCGCCATCAGCGCCGCGCTGTACGGCTATCTGCAGGCCGTGATGATCACGGACGATGCGGCGCTCAACAAGATGCGCTTCTGGACGGTCGGTTCGCTCTCCTCGGCGACCGACTCGACCATCCTGCAGGTGCTGCCGTTCCTCGCGGTCGGTACGGTCCTCGCCCTCGCGCTCGCCCGGCCGCTCAACGCCGTGGCCATGGGCGACGACACCGCCAAGGCCCTCGGCGCCCACCTGAACCGGACCCGGGCGCTGTCCATGCTCGCCGCCGTCGTGCTGTGCGGAGCGGCGACCGCCGCCTGCGGGCCGATCGCGTTCGTCGGGCTGATGGTCCCGCACGTCGTGCGGTCCTTCACCGGCCCCGACCTGCGCTGGATCCTGCCGTACGCCACGATCCTGTCGCCCGTGCTGCTGCTCGGTGCCGATGTCATCGGCCGGGTGGTCGCCCGTCCCTCGGAGCTTCAGGTCGGCATCATCACCGCGATCATCGGCGGGCCGGTCTTCATCTTTCTGGTACGACGACGGAGGACGGCGCAGCTGTGAGGAGCAACCGTGTGCTGAGGACGCCGGGCGGGCTCTCGGTACGCCTGGACGTCCGGGCCGTCACCGTCGTCGTCCTGTTGCTGCTCGCCGCGCTCGCCGCGAGCGTCGTGCTGATCGGCACCGGCGACTTCCCGATCCCGGCCGGCGATGTGCTGAAAACCCTGGCCGGGCACGGAAACGCGGGACAGGAGTTCATCGTCAACGAGCTGCGGCTGCCGCGTGTCCTGGTCGGACTGCTGGTCGGTGCCTCGCTCGGCCTCGGCGGTGCCCTGTTCCAGGCCGTCACCCGCAATCCGCTGGGCAGCCCGGACGTGCTCGGCCTCGGGCAGGGGGCGACGGCCGGGGCGCTCGTGATGATCGTGCTGTTCTCCGGGAGCGCGGCCCAGGTCACCATGGGTGCGCTTGTGGGCGGGCTGGCGACCGGACTTGCCATCTATCTGCTCGCCTGGAAGCGGGGTGTGCACGGCTATCGACTGGTCCTGGTCGGTATCGGAGTGTCCGCGATCGTCACGGCGGTCAACAGCTATCTGCTCACCGTGTCCGACCTCGTCGACGCCGCCCGCGCGGTCGTCTGGATGACCGGATCCCTCAGCGGCCGCGACTGGGACCAGTTCTGGCCGCTGCTCGGGTTGTGCGCCGTGCTCGTACCGCTGGTGCTCGCCCATGCGCGCGGGCTGCGGATGATGGAGATGGGCGACGACGTCTCGAACGCCCTCGGGGTGCGGGTGGAGCGCGTACGGGCGCTGCTGATGGTGGCCGCCGTGCTGCTCACCGCGACCGCCACCGCCGCCGCGGGACCCGTCAGCTTCGTGGCGCTCACCGCGCCGCAGCTCGCCCGCCGTCTGACCCGCTCGCCCGGCCCCAACCTGCTCTCGTCCCTGTGCATGGGCGCCGCCCTGCTGGTCTCCGCCGACTGGATCTCGCAGTGGGCCTTCGGTGCCGACCAGCTGCCCGTGGGCGTGGTCACCGGCGTCCTCGGCGGTGTCTATCTGCTGTGGCTGCTGGTCACCGAGCGCAAGGCGGGCCGGATATGAGCGGCTCGGAGAACACGTACACCACAAGGAGCACCGTGAACCGCCTGTCCGCCGAGAACGTCACCCTCGCCTACGACCAGCGGGTCATCGCCGAGCAGCTCTCGGTGGAGATCCCCGACAACTCGTTCACCGTGATCGTCGGTCCGAACGCCTGCGGCAAGTCCACGCTGCTGCGGGCCCTGTCGCGGATGCTGAAGCCGAACCGGGGCAGGGTGCTGCTGGACGGGCAGGTCATCCAGTCGATGCCGGCGAAGAAGGTCGCGCGGACGCTGGGCCTGCTGCCGCAGTCGTCGATCGCGCCCGACGGCATCACCGTCGCCGATCTGGTGGGCCGCGGCCGTTACCCGCACCAGGGCATCCTGCGCCAGTGGTCGACCGAGGACGAGCGGGTCGTACAGGAGTCGATGGCGCAGACCGGGGTCGCCGAACTCGCCGATCGCTATGTCGAGGAATTGTCGGGCGGTCAGCGCCAGCGTGTGTGGATCGCCATGGCGCTCGCCCAGCAGACGCCGCTGCTGTTGCTCGACGAACCGACGACATACCTGGACATCCAGCATCAGATCGACGTCCTCGACCTGTGCGCCGAACTGCACGAGGAGCAGGGCCGCACACTCGTCGCCGTGCTGCACGACCTCAATCATGCCGCCCGGTACGCCACCCATCTCATCGCGCTGCGCGACGGGCGGATCATCGCCGAAGGTGCGCCGAAGGACATCGTCACGGCCGAACTGGTCGAGGAGGTCTTCGGGCTGCGCTGCCAGGTCATCGACGACCCGGAGACGGGGACACCGCTGGTGGTGCCGGCGGCTCGGAAGGCACGCGCGCGTGTGGCGGCTACAGAAGCTTCCTGAGCTGGAACAGGTCGCGCAGGCCGGCCTCCAGCCTGACCCGGCCCGAGCCCCAGGCCTTGGCGAAGTTCAGCTCGCCGTTGACCATCGCCACCAGGTCGTCGCCCTTCATGGTCAGTCTGATCTGGGCCTTCTCCCGCGGAGGGCCCTGGAACGTGTCGTGCACGACGATCCGGCCGCCCGTCATCCGGCCGACGAACGTGATGTCGAGGTCGGTGATCCGGCAGCTCACCGAGCGGTCCAGGGCTGCGGCCGTGCGGACGTCCCCTTCGGCGGTCTGCATGTTGTCCGAGAGCTTTTCGAGTGCGGCGCGGCACTCTTCGATCGTGGCCATCGCGATCGACGGTACCCCAGCGGTTCGGGGTAGCGTCTGGGCATGAGCGACTCTGTGCCCGACGCCACGGCGGGGGACGAAACGGTCGAAGTCGAACCCGAGCGCGAACCCGAGTACGACCCCGCCGCCCCCGCGCCGCTGAACGTGGACCGCACCCCGACCGGCAACGCCGACGTGGACGCCCAGCTGGAGCGCCTCGGTGATGCCGACCACCTCGCCACCGACGGACACCTCGAGGTGTACGAGGATGTACACCGGGGGCTGCGCGACGCGCTCACCGCGCTCGACGCCCGCCCGGGACCTCCGGCGCCCTCACCGTCGTATGACCAGAGGGCGCCTTCACCCTCGTATGGCAATAGGAGCTGAACCGAACGTGGCAGGAGTCGCACGCCGCCGTCTGGACGCGGAGCTGGTCCGCCGGAAGCTTGCGCGTTCGCGCGAGCATGCCAGCCAGCTGATCGCGGCCGGGCGGGTCACCGTCGGCAAGACCGTCGCGACCAAGCCCGCCACGCAGGTGGAGACCGCAGCGGCCATCGTCGTCACGGCCGACGACAGCGATCCCGAGTACGTGTCCCGGGGCGGGCACAAGCTCGCGGGCGCCTTGCAGGCGTTCGTACCGCAGGGATTGGTGGTCGAGGGGCGGCGGGCGCTCGACGCCGGCGCGTCGACCGGGGGTTTCACGGACGTCCTGCTGCGAGCGGGGGCGGCGCACGTCGTCGCCGTGGACGTCGGATACGGACAACTTGCCTGGACTCTTCAGAGCGATGAACGCGTCACCGTCAAGGACCGTACGAACGTACGCGAGTTGACGCTTGAAGAGATCGATGGTGAGCCTGTGGATCTTGTCGTGGGGGATCTGTCCTTCATTCCGCTCGGGCTGGTCCTGCCCGCCCTGGTGCGGTGTGTGAAGCCGGACGCCGACCTGGTGATGATGGTCAAGCCGCAGTTCGAGGTGGGGAAGGAACGGCTGGGCAGTGGGGGAGTCGTACGGAGCACGCAGCTGCGGGCGGAGGCCGTGCGGGGCGTGGCCCACAAGGCGTGGGAACTCGGGCTCGGGGTGAAGGGTGTCACCGCCAGTCCGCTGCCCGGACCTTCCGGGAATGTCGAGTACTTTCTGTGGCTGCGGACCGGGGCACCCGAACTGGACCCGGCCGACGTTGACCGTGCTGTGGCGGAGGGGCCGCGTTGACCCAGAACCGAGCTCGTACTGTTTTCCTGCTCGCCCACACCGGGCGGCCCGCGGCCATTCGCAGTGCCGAACTCGTGGTCAAGGGGCTGCTGCGCGAGGGCATCGGCGTGCGTGTCCTGGAGTACGAGGCCGCCGATCTGCCGCTGCCCGAGGAGGTGGAGCTGGTCAAGGAGGCCACTCCGCAGTGCCTCGACGGGTGTGAGCTGCTGATCGTGCTGGGCGGCGACGGGACGCTGCTGCGCGGCGCCGAGTTCGCGCGGGCGTCCGGGGTGCCGATGCTCGGCGTCAACCTCGGCAGGGTCGGCTTCCTCGCCGAGGCCGAGCGGGACGATCTCGACAAGGTCGTCGACCGGGTGGTGACGAAGGCCTACGAGGTCGAGGAGCGGATGACCGTCGATGTCGTCGTTCATCAGAACGGGAACATCGTGCACACGGACTGGGCGCTGAACGAGGCGGCGGTGCAGAAGGCCGGTGCCGAGAAGCTGCTCGAGGTTGTGCTGGAGATCGACGGGCGGCCGGTTACGGGGTTCGGGTGCGACGGGATTGTGCTGTCGACGCCCACCGGGTCCACGGCTTATGCGTTCTCGGCGGGCGGGCCTGTGGTGTGGCCCGAGGTCGAGGCGTTGTTGATGGTCCCGATCAGTGCGCATGCGCTGTTTGCGAAGCCGTTGGTGACTTCGCCGGATTCTGTGCTGGCGGTTGAGGTGCTGCCTCATATTCCGCCGGGGGTTTTGTGGTGCGACGGGCGGCGGACTGTGGAGTTGCCGCCGGGGGCCAGGGTTGAGGTGCGGCGGGGAGCTGTGCCGGTGCGGTTGGCTCGACTGCACCATGCGTCGTTCACCGACCGGCTTGTGGCGAAGTTTGCGTTGCCGGTCTCTGGGTGGCGTGGGGCGCCTCATTAGCGGTTTGTAGGGGGTGGTGGGGGACTGACGGCTGCTGCGGGTTGTCTGTGGTTGCTCGCGCCCACGCGGCGGAGCCGCAAATCGATACAGCCCCGCGCCCCTGAAGAACCTGCACTCGGCCGAGTGACAATGTGCCGTCGATGTGCATTCGTCACCTGCACCTTCACACAACCGGGACGGGGGGCGTCGCACTTCCCGGTGCTGACCTCGTAAGGTCGTAGCCGTGCTGGAAGAGATGCGGATACGGTCGCTCGGAGTCATCGACGATGCGGTCGTCGAGCTGTCGCCCGGGTTCACTGCCGTCACCGGTGAGACGGGCGCGGGCAAGACCATGGTGGTCACCAGCCTCGGGCTGTTGCTGGGCGGGCGGGCGGACCCGGCGCTGGTGCGGATCGGGGCCGAGAAGGCGGTCGTGGAGGGGCGGATCGCCGTTCCCGCGGGCGCCTCGGCCGTCGTACGCGCCGAGGAGGCCGGGGCCGAGCTCGACGACGGGGCGCTGCTGATCAGCCGTACCGTTTCCGCCGAGGGGCGGTCGCGGGCGCATGTGGGTGGGCGGAGTGTGCCCGTGGGGCTGCTCGCCGACCTCGCCGACGATCTCGTGGCCGTGCACGGGCAGACCGATCAGCAGGGGCTGCTGAAGCTTTCCCGGCAGCGGCAGGCGCTCGACCGGTACGCGGGCGACGCCGTCGCCGGGCCGCTCGCGAAGTACGGCGAGGCGTACCGGCGGCTGCGGGCCGTCTCCGTGGAGCTCGAGGAGATCGTCACGCGCGCGCGTGAGCGGGCGCAGGAAGCCGACATGCTGCGGTACGGGCTCGACGAGATCGCCGGTGTCGAGCCGCGGGCCGGGGAGGACGTGGAGCTCGCGGAGGAGGCGGAGAGGCTTGGGCATGCCGAGGCCTTGTCGTCCGCCGCCACGGCCGCTCATGCCGCCCTTGCCGGCAATCCGGAGGATCCCGAGGGGATCGACGCCGCCACGCTCGTCGCGGGGGCCCAGCGGGCGCTGGACGCCGTACGTTCGCACGATCCGGCGCTGGCCGCGCTCGCCGACCGGATCGGGGAGATCGGGATCCTGCTGGGCGACGTGGCGGGGGAGTTGGCGGGGTACGCCGACGACCTGGACGCAGATCCCCTGCGGCTGGCGGCTGTTGAGGAACGGCGGGCCGCGCTGGGTGCGCTGACGCGGAAGTACGGCGAGGACGTCGCCTCGGTGCTGGCGTGGGCCGAGCAGGGTGCTGCGCGGCTGACGGAACTGGACAGCGACGACGATCGGATCGACGAGCTGACCGCCGAGCGGGATGCCTTGCGGACCGAACTGGGCGGGCTGGCACAGGCGTTGACGGATGCGCGCACGGAGGCGGCGGAGCGGTTCGCCGCCGCCGTGACCGCGGAGCTCGCCTCGCTCGCGATGCCGCACGCGCGCGTGTCGTTCGACATCCGGCAGACCGAGGATCCGGAGGGCGTGGAGGTCGGCGGGCGTGCGGTCGCCTACGGGCCGTCCGGCGTCGACGAGGTCGAGCTGCTGCTGGCCCCGCATCCGGGAGCGCCGCCGCGGCCCATCGCCAAGGGTGCCTCCGGTGGTGAGCTCTCGCGCGTGATGCTCGCCGTCGAGGTCGTCTTCGCGGGGACGGATCCCGTGCCGACGTATCTCTTCGACGAGGTCGACGCCGGTGTCGGCGGCAAGGCGGCGGTCGAGATCGGGCGGCGGCTTGCGAAACTTGCGAAGACCGCGCAGGTCGTGGTCGTGACCCACCTTCCGCAGGTGGCCGCCTTCGCCGACCGGCAGTTGCTGGTCGAGAAGACGAACGACGGGTCCGTGACCCGGTCCGGGGTGAAGGTGCTCGAGGGCGAGGAGCGGGTGCGGGAGCTGTCCCGGATGCTCGCGGGCCAGGAGGACTCCGAGACCGCTCGGGCGCACGCGGAGGAGCTGCTGGCGACGGCCAGGGCGGACGGGTAGCGACGCGGGCCGGTGACGGGCGGGTGCCGGGACTGCTGCGCCCGAGGCCCACCCCGGAACCACCTCTTCCTCACCCGTGTGAGTGACTCCTCCGCCCGTTCCGGCGCGCGTCCTGCGGTTACCCGACCGCTGCGCGTTGCCGGAACACCCGTACGTCCTGGCATCCTTGGCGTAGTACGTGGAGGAAACCGCGCGGTACACCCCCTCCGCTCGATCCTTCTGTACTTTCTTCGTGACCGCCCGACGCCGAACCAGGAGCCCCGGCCACGTGAGCCCCGTGACCAGCCACTCACCGCACGGCCAGTCGTCCCTGCGCACCGTGCAGGTGCTGGGCGGCGGCAACGCCGGCAGCAGCGCACATGTGCGTTCGCTGGCGGCGGGGCTTGTCGCGCGGGGCGTGCGGGTCACCGTGTGCGCCCCTGTCGAGGCCGATCGCGCCTACGACTTCACAGGGACCGGCGCCGAACACGTGCATGTGCCGCGCAGCAGCGACCCGGGAGCCGTGGCCGCACTGCGGGAGGCGTGCAAGGACGCCGACCTGGTGCATGCGCACGGGCTGCACGCCTCCTTCCGCGCGGCGATGGCCCTCAGCGGCCGGCGCACCCCGCTGGTGGTCACCTGGCACAACCGCGCGCACGCCGAGGGAGCGCGGGCGCATCTGCTGCGGCTGCTGGAGCGGCGCGTGGTGAAGGCCGCCACCGTGGTGCTCGGCACCACCTCGGACCTCGTGGACCGGGCCCGCCGGACCGGGGCGCGGGACGCGCGGCTGGCCGCCGTGGCGCTGCCGGGGCCGCGTCCGGCCGCGGAGCCGGAGGATCCCGACCGGCCGAGCCCCAAGGTCCGGGCCGAACTCGGCGCCACCGGCCGCCCGTTGCTGATGGCCGTCGGCTCCCTCGACCGGCACCGCGGCTACGACACCCTGCTGGACGCCACGCGCGCGTGGCGGCGCCTCGACCCCGTGCCGCTCGTAGTGATCGCGGGGGAGGGTCCGCTGCGGGCCGTTCTGCAGCGCCGTATCGAGGACGAAGGGCTGCCCGTCCGGCTCATCGGGCGGCGCGACGACGTGAGCGAGCTGCTCGCCGCCGCCGATCTCGCGCTGCTGCCCAGCAGCTGGGAGTCGCGTTCCGTGCTGGCCCAGGAGGCCCTCCACGCGCGCGTGCCGCTCGTCGCGACCCATGTCGGGGGCATTCCCGAACTCGTCGGCGACGCGGCCGAACTCGTCCCGTACGGAGACGCGGAGGCCCTCGCCGACGCCGTCGCCGGACTCCTCGTCGATCCGGAGCGCCGTGAGCTGCTCAGGGAGAAGGGCATCCGGCAGGCCGCCACCTGGCCGACCGAGGACGAGACCGTCGCCCAAGTGCTCAGCGTCTACGACGAGTTGACCCAGCACCGGCCGTTCGCCTAGGAGGCGTGCCGGCGCGCTCGCAGGGCGAGGCTCAACGCCAGTACCGTCTGCGGGTCGTCGAGGTCCGTGCCGAGCAACTCGCCGATCCGGGCGAGGCGGTTGTAGAGGGTCTGCCGGTTGAGGTGGAGTTCGCGGGCCGTCTCCGCCTTGCGGCCCGCGTGCGCCAAGTACGTCTCCAGAGTGGGCAGGAGGGGCGGCTTGGAGCGGTTGTCGTGGTCGCGGAGCGGGCCGATCGCACGGTCCACGAAGGCCGCCAGGTCCGGGTGGTCGCGCAGCCGCCACAGGAGGAGGTCGATGTCGAGGCGGCGGGCGTCGTACCAGGGGCGGTCCGAGAGGCCCTGCGCCGCCGTCGCCGTCTCCGCCGCGTGTCTGAGGCCCGCCGACGCCGCCGCCCAGCCGCCCGCCACCCCGACGACCACCACCGGCGGCTGCGCCCCGGGCCGCTGCATCCCGGCCCGCTCCACGCCCGCCCGAAGCGCCGCCGCGACCCGGTCCGCGACCGCCGGCCGCTCCGACTCCGAACGCAGGCCCACCAGCAGCGGGACGCGGCCCTCGACGGGGCGTACGCCCAACAGGAGCGGAACCCCCACCGAGGCCAGCTCCTCCGCGACCGCGCGCGCCAGCACCGCCCAGCCCCCGCCCGGCGACAGCGTGTCGCCCAGCCGCATGACGACCGGCAGCAGTGGGCTGTTGCCGGGCTTGAAGCCCAGCACGCGTGCCTGGGCGGGCGCGTCCTCGGCAGCGATACGGCCCTCGGCGAGGTCGGTGAGGAAGTCCCCGCGGCCGCGCGCCGCCAGCTCCTCCTCCTGCCGCGCCTGCATCAGGACGACGGCCAGGATGCCGGCCGCCCGCTCGGCCGCGATGCGGTGCACCGGGGCCAGCGGGGCCCGTACCGGCAGGAGGACCAGGCGGGCCCGTACCGAACCCGTCCCCGGCCCGCCCCCGGGCACATCCACGAGCACCGACCCGGACGGCGGCGGGGCGTCCTTGTGCTGGCCGCGCAGCCCCTCCCACACCTGGAGCGGGTCCGCGCCCTCGGGACCGGCCCCGGCGGCGTACAGCAGCTGCCCGTCCGTCGTCTCCAGGAAGACCGGGTTGCCGCTGAAGTCGGCCAGGATGCCCAGCACCTGGGGCACCCCGCCGCCGCCCAGCAGGGCCTCGGTACATCGGCGGTGCACCTCCTCCGCCCGCTGCAGCAGCGCGTAGTGCCCGTTGACGATCTCGGTGTGGACCTCCTCGGTGACCGCCACGAAGGGCACCTCGCGGTGCAGTTGGACCAGCGGGAGCCCGGCCGCGCGTGCCGTGTCGACGAGCGCGGCGGGCAGGCGGGTGAAGCGCGGGCCGAGCTCCACGACGAGGGCCGCGATGCCGCGGTCGGCCAGGGTGCGGACGAACGCCCGCTGCTCGGCCGGCCGGGTGCCGAGGCCGTAGCCGGTGGTGAGCAGCAGCTCGCCGCCCTTCAGCAGCGAGGCGATGTGCGGGACCTCGCCCGCGTGCACCCAGCGCACGGTGCGCTGCAGCCGGTCGGCGCCCGCGAGGACCTCCGGCAGCCCGCTGCGCAGACCGGGCAGCTCCAGCGCCCGCTGCACGGTGATCCCGGCGCCCTGCGTGTCGAATCTGCTGCCCGCACCGCTGTCCGCACTGCTGTCCATGAGCCGGACGCTACCCGTGCGTGCGCCTCCGGGACATCTCCGGGCCTGGTCGGGGCATGGACTTCAGCGTGGTCGCCGTGGGGCGGCAGGACGACAGTCCGCCGGACGAGCCGTTGCGGGCGGCGCTGACCGCCGGGCCCGTTCCGGTGTCCGTGCGCGACCCGTACACCCTCGCCCGCGGTGCCGCGTCGGTCGCCGCCGTCACCGGAGGGCGGTCGGCGTGGCGCTGGGCACCTCCGGCAGACGGGTCGTGGAGGGCGTGCACGGGGGCCCGGGTGGGGTCCGCGGCCGTACCGGAGGAGTCGGCGGCGGCGGTGCGCGCGCTGCTGCATGCCGCTCCGGGTGAGCCCGTCGCGGCGGCCCAGAAGGCGGGGCGTACGCCGCCCGCCCTCGCCGCCTGGCTGCCCGCCGCCGTCGATGGGGAGCGCACGCTCGGGGCGCTGAGCGCCTGCGTCTGAGCGCCGACGGGACGAGCACGACGCACACTCCCCCACGCTCGGCACAGGCTCTGAGCGGGTCCGGCGAAGTCCGCCGCCGGGCGGCACGGCCGGCGGAGTGCTCAGGCCGGCCTGATGTTGTGGTTGAAGCGGAACACGTTGTCCGGGTCGTACTGCCGCTTCACGGCCGCCAGCCGGGCCGTGTGCTGCGCGCCGAGGCCGGCCACCACGCGCTCGGGGCCCTCGTCGCCGATGAAGTTGAGGTAGGTCGCGCCGGTGCTCCACGGCCGGGCGTCGGCGCGGACGTCCCGGACCCACTGGATGCATCTCTCGTCGTCGGCGGCGTCGGCCCACATGCCGTAGGGGTGCACGATCCAGGGTGCGTCCCGGTAGGGCACCGGGTACTGGGGCGGACCCGCGGCGATCGCCCCGCCCTGGGGGAGCAGCACAAACTGGCTGCCGGTCGGCACGGGCATGGCCTGCGCGTCGGCGCAGTAGCTCTCCACGAACTCGTCGGGCACACCGGTCAGATACTCCGCCGACCAGTAGTGCCGCATGCCAGGCGGTTGGTCGATCATGCACTGCACGTCGGCGTACGGCATCGCACCGACGATCTCCACCTCGTGCGGCAGCGCCAGCAGCGGCTCGGCGAACTTGCGCATGTCCTGCTCGGCACCGACGTACGTCAGCAGCACGGCGCAGAGCAGAGTGCCGGCCAGGTGCGACGGCACGAACTCCTCCGGCGGTCCGGTGAGATGCAGGACGCCGCCGCCCACCTCGTCGGGCCCGGACCCGATCAGGTCACGGAAGGTGCGGACGGCCTCGGCACCGAACTCCGGGAGGTACATCAGCAGCGCGACGGAGAACTCGGGCAGCTCGTGCAGTTTCAGGGTGATGGCGGTGGCGATGCCGAAGTTGCCGCCGCCGCCGTGCAGCGCCCAGAACAGCTCGGGGTTCTCGTCGGCGTTCGCGTGGACCTGCGCGGCGTCGGCGGTGACCAGTTCGACGCCGAGGAGGTTGTCGACGGCGAGGCCGCACCAGCGGTCCAGCCAGCCGGTGCCGCCACCGAGGACGAAGCCGCCGACGCCGGTCGTCGAGGCCCGGCCGCCGGTGGTGGCGAGGGCGTACGGCTGGCAGGCGCGGTCGAGATCGCTCATCGTGGCGCCGCCCGCGATCCGTACCGCCTCGGCCGCGGGGTCGACGGTGACGGCGCGCATATGGCGCAGGTCGACGACCAGCCCGCCGTCGTTGACCGCCATGCCCGCCACGCCGTGCCCGCCACCGCGCACGGCGATCTTCAGGTCGAGGTCGCGTCCGAAACGCACCGCTCGTACGACGTCGGCCTCGTCCACGCACTGCGCGATCACCGCCGGACGCCGGTCGATCATCGCGTTGAAGACGGTCCGGGCCTCGTCGTAGCCGACATCTCCCGGGGCGAACACATCGCCGACCAGATCCTCGCGCAGCGCGGTCAGAGCCGCGCCCGCCTTCGATGGGGAGGCCATGGGGCGCCCCCTTTCGTACAGGGGCTGTTTGGCTCCAGCCTAGGCGGGCCCGGTCCGGCGGTCCTGTTCGGCCGCCCTACGGCACCGGTCGGTAGGGATCAACCCCCGTACGCGCCGGACGCCGTCAGACGCAGCGCCGTGTCGATGAGCGGGACGTGGCTGAAGGCCTGCGGGAAGTTGCCGACCTGGCGCTGGCGGCGCGGGTCCCACTCCTCTGCGAGCAGACCGAGGTCGTTGCGGAGCGCGAGCAGCTTCTCGAACAGCTTGCGGGCCTCGTCCACGCGGCCGATCATCGCCAGGTCGTCCGCCATCCAGAACGAGCAGGCCAGGAACGCCCCTTCGTCGCCGGGGAGGCCGTCGACACCCTCGCTGGAACCCTCCGTCGGATAGCGCAGGATGAAGCCGTCCGGCGTGGACAGCTCGCGCTGGATCGCCTCGATGGTGCCGATGACGCGCTTGTCGTCGGGCGGCAGGAAGCCCATCTGCGGGATCAGCAGCAGCGACGCGTCCAGCTCCTTGGAGCCGTAGGACTGCGTGAAGGTGTTGCGCTCCTTGTCGTAGCCCTTCTCGCAGACGTCCCGGTGGATGTCGTCGCGCAGCTCGCGCCAGCGCTCCAGCGGGCCGTCCGCGTCGCCGGACTCGATGAGCTTGATGGTGCGGTCGACGGCGACCCAGGCCATGACCTTGGAGTGCACGAAGTGGCGGCGCGGGCCGCGCACCTCCCAGATGCCCTCGTCCGGCTCGTCCCAGTGCTGCTCGAGGTAGCGGATCAGCTTGAGCTGGAGCAGGGAGGCGTAGTCGCTGCGGGCCAGGCCGGTCATGTGGCCCAGGTGCAGGGCCTCGGTGACCTCGCCGTAGACGTCGAGCTGGAGCTGGTGGGCCGCGCCGTTGCCGACGCGCACCGGCGCCGAGTTCTCGTAGCCGGGCAGCCAGTCCAGCTCGGCCTCGCCGAGCTCGCGCTCGCCCGCGATGCCGTACATGATCTGCAGGTTCTCGGGGTCACCGGCCACTGCCCGCAGCAGCCACTCGCGCCAGGCGCGGGCCTCCTCGCGGTAGCCGGTGCGCAGCAGCGAGGACAGGGTGATGGCCGCGTCGCGCAGCCAGGTGTAGCGGTAGTCCCAGTTGCGGACGCCGCCGATGTCCTCCGGGAGGGAGGTCGTCGGGGCGGCGACGATGCCGCCGGTCGGGGCGTACGTCAGGGCCTTCAGCGTGATCAGGGAGCGGATGACGGCCTCGCGGTACGGGCCGTGGTACGTACAGTGCTCGACCCACTCGCGCCAGAAGTCCTCCGTGGCCTGCAGCGAGGCCTCCGGCTCCGGCAGCGCGGGCGGCTGCTTGTGCGAGGGCTCCCAGGAGATCGTGAACGCGATCCGGTCACCCGGGGCGACCGTGAAGTCCGAGTACGTCGTCAGTGACTTGCCGTAGGTCTCGCAGTCCGTGTCGAACCACACGGAGTCCGGGCCCGCGACGGCGACCGTGCGCCCGTCGTGCTTGTGGACCCACGGCACGACCCGGCCGTACGAGAAACGCATCCTCAGGGCCGAGCGCATCGGGACGCGGCCGGAGACGCCCTCCACGATGCGGATCAGCTGGGGGGCGCCGTCACGCGGGGGCATGAAATCGGTCACTCGGACCGTGCCGCGCGGGGTGTCCCACTCGGATTCCAGGATCAGGGAGTCGCCGCGGTAGCTGCGCCGGGCCGCCGTGGGCGGCTTGGCGTCGGAGGCGTGGGCGGGGCCGAGCCGCCAGAAGCCGTGTTCCTCGGTGCCCAGCAGGCCGGCGAAGATGGCGTGCGAGTCGAAGCGAGGCAGGCACAGCCAGTCCACCGTGCCGTCCCGGCAGACCAATGCTGCGGTCTGCATGTCTCCGATGAGTGCGTAGTCTTCGATGCGCCCGGCCACGTGCAACTCCAGTCGAACGGCCACGTCACCCCCGACAAAAGGGGGCTGTCGCTAGTGCGGTCAAGGGGTCGTTGTAATGCGTCGTTGAGCGGTGAAGCAAAGCAGTCGTCCTGGCCGTGTGGCAAAACGACAATTACTGCTCAACGAACTGACGAGCTCTCGTTGTTCCGGTGCGTACGGGCGGGGGTGGTGCCTGTCGCCGGCCGGGCTCGGCAGCGAGTGTCCGAGCAGGATACGACGCACGTAGATGATCTGCGTGCCGCTCCGGGCAACCCGAATAGGCCGAACGGGTGAGCAACGGGTGAGAAACGCGGAGGACCGCGCGGGTCCGTGGTGACTCGTGTGCGGAGCGTGGCCGGAAGCCATCTCGTCCGGGCGCTGATACCCTGGTAGCCCGTGGACCGGTGGGCGAGAAATCCCCGGAACCGCACCCCAAACCGCGACCACGGGAGCCCCCTCTTGGCCATGCCGCCGAAATCTACGACGACCAAGCACATCTTCGTCACCGGGGGTGTCGCCTCCTCGCTGGGCAAGGGCCTTACCGCCTCCAGCCTGGGCATGCTCCTCAAGGCGCGGGGCCTGCGGGTCGTGATGCAGAAGCTCGACCCGTACCTGAACGTCGATCCGGGCACGATGAACCCCTTCCAGCACGGTGAGGTCTTCGTCACCAACGACGGCGCCGAGACCGATCTGGACATCGGACACTACGAGCGCTTCCTCGACCGCGACTTGGACGGCAGCGCCAACGTCACCACCGGCCAGGTCTACTCGACGGTGATCGCCAAGGAGCGGCGCGGCGAGTACCTCGGCGACACCGTGCAGGTCATCCCGCACATCACCAACGAGATCAAGCACCGCATCCGCCGCATGGCGACCGACGAGGTCGATGTCGTCATCACGGAGGTCGGCGGCACGGTCGGCGACATCGAGTCGCTGCCGTTCCTGGAGACGGTCCGCCAGGTCCGCCACGAGGTCGGCCGTGACAACGTCTTCGTCGTCCACATTTCCCTCCTGCCGTACATCGGCCCGTCGGGAGAGCTGAAGACGAAGCCGACCCAGCACTCGGTTGCGGCCCTGCGCAACATCGGTATCCAGCCGGACGCCATCGTGCTGCGCTGCGACCGCGAGGTCCCCACCGCGATCAAGCGCAAGATCTCGCTGATGTGCGACGTCGACGAGGCCGCCGTGGTCGCCTGCCCCGACGCGCGCTCGATCTACGACATCCCGAAGACCGTGCACGGCGAGGGCCTGGACGCCTATGTCGTCCGCAAGCTGGACCTGCCGTTCCGCGACGTGGACTGGCGGACCTGGGACGACCTGCTCGACCGCGTCCACAACCCCGACCACGAGATCACCCTCGCGCTGGTCGGCAAGTACATCGACCTGCCCGACGCCTATCTCTCGGTCACCGAGGCGCTGCGCGCGGGCGGCTTCGCCAACAAGGCCCGCGTGAAGATCAAGTGGGTCACGTCCGACGACTGCAAGACCCCGGCCGGTGCCGCGGCGCAGCTCGGCGACGTCGACGGCATCTGCATCCCGGGCGGCTTCGGCGACCGCGGTGTGCTCGGCAAGGTCGGCGCGATCAAGTACGCCCGCGAGAACAAGATCCCGCTGCTCGGCCTCTGTCTCGGCCTGCAGTGCATCGTGATCGAGGCCGCGCGCAACCTGGCCGGCATCACCGACGCCAACTCCACCGAGTTCGACTCCGCCACCGGCCACCCGGTCATCTCCACCATGGCCGAACAGCTCGACATCGTCGCCGGTGAGGGCGACATGGGCGGCACGATGCGGCTGGGCATGTACCCGGCGAAGCTGGCCGAGGGCTCGATCGTGCGCGAGGTCTACGACGGCAAGGAGTACGTCGAGGAGCGCCACCGTCACCGCTACGAGGTGAACAACGCCTACCGCGCGGAGCTGGAGAAGAAGGCGGGCATCCTGTTCTCCGGCACTTCGCCGGACGGCAAGCTCGTGGAGTACGTGGAGTACCCGCGCGAGGCGCACCCTTACCTGGTGGCGACCCAGGCGCACCCCGAGCTGCGCTCGCGTCCGACCCGGCCGCACCCGCTGTTCGCGGGCCTGGTGAAGGCATCGGTCGAGCGAAAGAATTCCAAGTAACACACCAGTTGTACGGTGGCCGGGGCGCTCGCATTCAAAAGGTGAGCGCCCCGGCTTCACTCGGCTGTGTCTCAAGGTGTGCGGAAGGACAGGGCATGACGATCAAGGACACCCCCGAGGAGTGGGAGATCCGGGCGACGGACACCCCCTTCGTGGGCAACAAGACCTCCGTCCGCACGGACGACGTGGTCATGCCCGACGGACATGTGGCCCGCCGCGACTACCAGGTCCACCCCGGCTCGGTCGCCGTCCTCGCCCTCGACGACGAAGGCCGGGTCCTGGTCATCCGCCAGTACCGCCACCCCGTGCGCCACAAGCTCTGGGAGATCCCGGCCGGCCTGCTCGACGTGCCCGGCGAGAACCCGCTGCACGCCGCCCAGCGCGAGCTGTACGAGGAGGCGCACGTCAAGGCCGAGGACTGGCGCGTGCTGACCGACCTCTACACCACCCCCGGCGGCTGCGACGAGGCCGTGCGCATCTTCCTCGCCCGCGACCTGTCCGAGGCCGACGGCGAGCGCTTCGAGGTCGAGCACGAGGAGATCGACCTGGAGTACGCGCGCATGCCGGTCGACGAACTCGTCCGGGGCATCCTCGCGGGCGAGCTGCACAACAACTGCCTTGTCGTGGGCGTCCTTTCGCTGATCGCCGCGCAGAACGGGGACGGACTCGACGCACTGCGCCCGGCCGAGGCGCCGTGGCCCGCGCGCCCCTTCGAGTCCTGAACGCCGCCCGGCCCGCACCGGTGTGACGATCGGCTGATCCGATCGGGGGATGTGCCCGCCGCGCTCCGCCAGGATCGTTGCAGAGCGTGAACTAGGCTCTGTTAACGCCCGGTACCGGAGTCCCGGCGGGCTTGCGCGTGCGGTGGGACGGGAGTGTGGCCCGTGACGGATCAGGCGGTCAACACAGACGGTGTACGGCTGTCGGGGCGCGCTGCTGACGAGAGCCGGTTCCTGGGCCGTACAAGGGAGTTGAAGGAACTCCGCGCCGACATCGAGCGCGCGGGCCTGGACACCCTCTCCGGCCGCAAGGCCCCACGCGCGCGCGTACTGCTCATCGCGGGCAGGCCCGGATCCGGGCGCACGGCCCTCGCCGAGGAACTGGTGCGGCAGGTTGCGGACCGTTACGACGACGGGGTGCTCCGGGCGCGGCTGAGCGAGCCCGACGGCACGCCCGTACCCGTCGAGCACACCGCCCGCGAACTGCTCGCCGCGCTGAAGCTGCCCACCCCCGCCGGAGCCGCCGCGGACGACCTGGCCGAGGCGCTGCGCACCGCTCTCACCGACCGCCGGGCCCTGGTGCTGCTCGACGACGCGGCGGACGCCGAGCAGGTCGACGCCCTGCTGCCGGACACGCCGGACTGCCTGGTCGTCGCCGTCTCGGGCGGCCCCCTCACGGGTATCTCCGACGTCCGCCCCTGCACCCTCGGCGGCCTCGACACCAAGTCCGGCCTGGAGCTGCTCAGCCGGCACACCGGCTCGGTCCGCATCACCGTCGACCCCCGTGCCGCCGAGGGCCTGGTCGAGGAGTGCCAGGCCCACCCCGCCGCGCTGGCGCTGGCGGGCGGCTGGCTCGCCGCCCGCCCCAAGGCGGCCGTGGCCGACCTGGCCAAGCATCTGCACACGGAGGGTGACGAGGGGACGCCCCTCAGCCGGGCCTTCGGGCTCGCCTACACCTCGCTGCCCGCTCCGTCCGCCCGGATGCTGCGGCTGCTCGCCCTCGCTCCGGCCGGCCTGGTGGACCCGCACACCGCGGCCTCCCTCGCCGGCTGCTCGGTCGGCGACGCCCACGCCGCACTGGACGAGTTCGTCGCCCTCGGCCTGATGCGGGCCGTGGACTCGCCGATGCCGCAGTACGAGGTGCCGGGCTGCCTGTACCCCCTGCTGAAGTCGCTCACCCAGAGCCAGGACCGCCCCGGCGAGCTGCAGCTGGCCCGCGCCCGCATGCTGGAGCGGACGGTACGGCTGCTGCAGTCGTGCCGGGTGATCACCGAGACGGACAGCCCCGAGGCGCGCGAGAAGCTCCAGGGCATGCCGCGCGCCCTGCGCTTCCCCAGCCCCCGGGCCGCCGAGGAGTGGCTGCGCCTGCGCAGGCCCGCGCTGCTGGCAGCGGCCCGGCTGGCCGTCGCGGACGGGGAGCTGGACACCCTCGCCCGCCGTCTGATGTCCCAGCTGGTCAAGGCCATGGTCGCGCACTTCGGCACCCGGGCCGCCGCCCCCGACCTGTACGGCATCCACCGGCTCGTCCTGGACGTGGCGGAACGGCGCAACCTGCCCCGTGAGAAGGCCGCCGCGCTGCTGAACCTCGGCGACCTGGACGCCCAGACCGGCCGTACGACGGAGGCGCTGGCGCGCTATCGGGCCGCGCTGGACGCCGGACGGGAGGCAAATGACCCGTACGCGAGCGGTCGCGCAATGGAATCCGTAGGCGGTGCGCACCTGGAGCTCGGGGACTACGACCGGGCCGCCGACTGGTTCGGCCGCGCCCTGGCCCAGTGCCTGGCCCGGGGCGAGCGCGCGGCCGCCGCCCGGCTCTACGGCCGTATCGCCGCGGCCCACACCTATGCGGGCCGCTACGGCGAGGCCCAGCGCGGCTGGCGCACGGCGATCGCCCGGCACCGCAAGAACGGCGATGTCGCCTCCCACGCACGGGCGTTGAGCGAACTCGCACGCGTCCAGGAGTACGCGGGACGGCCCGAGGAGTCGCTGCGCACCTGCCACGAGGCGGTGGAGTGGGCGCGCCGCGCCGAGGACGTACGGCTGCAGGCGGCGCTGCAGCTGCGGCTCGCCGACACGCTGGAGCGCCTGGGTGATTCCGCCTCGGCCCAGCTGCACCGGGGCACGGCCGAGCGGCTGCTGGGGGAGGAGCGCGAGGAGGGCGAGCCGGAGCCGACACCCCTTGATCCCTCGGAACAAGGCGCTAACGCCTGCGAAATCCGTAGTACATCCGACGAAGATTGATGCAATGAAAGGCTAGACAGAGAGAACGCCTTCATTAAACTGGCTCTGCCGCACCTTCTCCTGCGGTGTCTCCCGGTGTGCTCATGCATGCCTGGGTATGTGTTGTATTGCCCCACATCCACTGAGCCAAGGACCGTGATCGACGTGAAGGTCGGCATCCCCCGCGAGGTCAAGAACAACGAGTTCCGGGTGGCCATCACCCCCGCCGGTGTGCACGAGCTCGTGCGCCACGGCCACCAGGTCGTCATCGAGCAGGGCGCCGGCCTCGGCTCATCGATCCCGGACAGCGAGTACGTCGCCGCCGGTGCACAGATCCTGCCGACCGCCGACGAGGTGTGGGCCACCGCCGACCTGCTGCTCAAGGTCAAGGAGCCCATCGCCGAGGAGTACCACCGTCTGCGCAAGGACCAGACGCTCTTCACCTACCTGCACCTGGCCGCCTCCAAGGAGTGCACCGACGCGCTCATCGAGTCCGGCACCACGGCGATCGCATACGAGACCGTCGAGCTCCCCAACCGCGCGCTCCCGCTGCTCGCCCCCATGTCCGAGGTCGCGGGCCGCCTCGCCCCGCAGGTCGGCGCCTACCACCTGATGCGGTTCAACGGCGGCCGCGGAGTCCTGCCCGGCGGTGTTCCCGGCACCCAGCCCGCGAAGGCCGTCGTCATCGGCGGTGGCGTCTCCGGCTGGAACGCGACGCAGATCGCGGTCGGCCTGGGCTTCCACGTCACGCTGCTCGACCGCGACATCAACAAGCTGCGCGAGGCGGACAAGGTCTTCGGCACCAAGGTCCGGGCGATCATGTCCAACTCCTTCGAGCTGGAGAAGGCCGTCCTGGAGGCCGACCTCGTCATCGGCGCGGTCCTCATCCCGGGCGCCAAGGCACCGAAGCTGGTCACCAACGAGCTCGTGTCGCGCATGAAGCCCGGGAGTGTCCTTGTCGACATCGCGATCGACCAGGGCGGCTGCTTCGAGGACTCCCGCCCGACCACGCACGCCGAGCCGACCTTCAAGGTGCACAACTCGGTCTTCTACTGCGTCGCCAACATGCCGGGCGCGGTGCCCAACACCTCCACCTACGCGCTCACCAACGCGACGCTGCCCTACATCGTCGAACTCGCCAACCACGGCTGGACGGAGGCGCTGCGCCGCGACCCCGCGCTCGCCAAGGGCCTCAACACCCATGAGGGAAAGGTCGTTTACCGCGAGGTCGCAGAGGCGCACGGCCTGGAGCACGTGGAGCTCGAGAGCCTGCTCGGCTGACCCGCCCGGCTGAGCGGAGGGTCGTCGAGCCGCTAAGTCACCATTCGGTAAAAGGCGATACGTCAACACGGGTCGTCAACAGCGCACACCCGGCCGGACCTTGCCCGACAAGGTCCGGCCGGATGTGTGTATGGTCACTTTGCGGCTCTGGGTCAACTCGCCTCGAACGTAACTCTTCAACCGATTCGCACACCGGCAAAACCTGCCGTGCGACGGCCGTACGCCCTTGACAGAGGGATGTTTCATTGTCGACACATCGAGCCGGGTCCGGCGGATTGTGTTGCTGCGGACGCCCGACACGCCATAGAGTCGCCAACCGTCGGCATGGTGCCACGCTGACCTGTCTAGAAGTTTCCTGGTCACCAAGGAGGTAAGACGACTTGTGAATGAGTCGACATTTTCTCCCGGGGGTGGTCAACCAGGAGCGCCTGTACGGGACCAGGGTCCCGCGGGGTTCGAGGCTGTCGGCTCCGTAGCTGTGCGCACCTTCGCAGCCCACCAGAGCCCGGGTCCGCAGGTGATCCGGACTGCACACCAGAGCATGGATGGCCATCACGTGAACGCCATGGCCGGCGACGGAAGTGGCGCGCCCCACAACCACTTCGCCGACTACGACGAACTGCCCGAAGGGCACTTCTACGACCCCGACGCGGAGTACGAGCCCGACCCCGAGTACGCGGCCACCCTCGCGCCCGACGCTGCCCGGCAGCGCCGTGAGCGCATCGGCCCGACCGGGCGTCCGCTGCCGTACTTCCCGATCCCGGGCCCGCTGACCGACCACGGCCCCGCGAAGATCATCGCGATGTGCAACCAGAAGGGCGGCGTCGGCAAGACGACGTCGACCATCAACCTGGGTGCCGCGCTCGCGGAGTACGGCCGGCGCGTGCTGCTCGTGGACTTCGACCCGCAGGGCGCGCTGTCGGTGGGCCTCGGTGTCAACCCGATGGAGCTCGACCTCACCGTCTACAACCTGCTCATGGAGCGGGGCATGGCGGCCGACGAGGTGCTCCTGAAGACGGCGGTTCCGAACATGGACCTGCTGCCCAGCAACATCGACCTGTCCGCCGCCGAGGTCCAGCTGGTCTCCGAGGTCGCGCGCGAGTCGACGCTGCAGCGGGCCCTGAAGCCGCTGATGTCCGACTACGACTACATCGTGATCGACTGTCAGCCCTCGCTGGGTCTTTTGACGGTGAACGCGCTGACGGCCGCTCACAAGGTGATCGTTCCGCTCGAGTGCGAGTTCTTCGCCCTCCGCGGTGTCGCGCTGCTGACGGAGACCATCGAGAAGGTCCAGGAGCGGCTCAACCCGGAGCTGGAGCTCGACGGGATCCTCGCCACGATGTACGACTCGCGCACGGTCCACAGCCGCGAGGTCCTGGCCCGTGTGGTCGAGGCATTCGACGATCACGTCTACCACACGGTCATCGGACGCACGGTCCGCTTCCCGGAGACCACGGTCGCCGGTGAGCCGATCACCACGTACGCCTCCAACTCCGTCGGCGCCGCCGCCTACCGTCAGCTCGCCAGGGAGGTGCTCGCCCGGTGTCACGCCGAGTGAGTCTGCCGGGGGCCGACGAACTCTTCCGTACGACAGGGGGAATGGCGCTCCAGCCGTCCACTCCGCGGCGGGGGGCCAACGGCGAAGCCCGTGTGCCCGCGCCCGCGGGGGAGAGCGACCCGGCCGCTGCCGGGTCGCCCGAGGACGCGCCGCAGTCGGTGCCCGCGCAGGGCGGCGACGGCGAGGGTGCGGAGCATGTGGCGGCGGAGCCGGAGCCGGCCGACGCCGGCGAGTCCCGCAGCCGCGCCGCGGCCCAGGAGCGCTCCGGGCGACGTCAGGGGGCGCAGGAAGGTTCTGCCGCCGCCTCCGGCAACGCCCAGTCCCGCAAGCGCGGGCGGAGCCCCAATCGGCGCCCCAGTGGCCGTGAGCGGCACGACGAGAAGATCACCGTGTACGTGTCCGCCGAGGAGCTCATGGACCTGGAGCACGCACGCCTGGTGCTCCGCGGTGAGCACGGCCTTGCGGTCGACCGCGGGCGGATCGTCCGCGAGGCGGTCGCCGTGGTCCTGGCCGACCTGGAGTCCCGCGGGGACGCGAGCATCCTCGTACGCCGACTGCGCGGGCGGTAGCGGTAGCCTGCGGGGGCCATGACCTCGAACGACGTTCCCACCCCCGGCGCACCCGCCGGCCGTCGGCGCGCGCTGGGAAGGGGCCCGGGCGCGGGCACTCCACGGGCCGAGCGGACGACACCGCCGGCAGAGGAGCCGCCCGCCTCGGAGCAGACGGAAGCGGAGGGCGCCGTCCCTGAGCGGGCTCCCGAGCGGGAGGCTGCAGCCCCGGAGCCGGGTCGTGAGTCCGTGCGGGAGGCTGTGGCGCCGGAGCTGGTTCCTGAGCCGGAGGCTGTGGGTCGGGGGTCGGTTTCCGGGCCCGTGCCGGTGGCGGTGCCCGTGGAGCGGGCTTCCGAGCGGGAGGCCTTGGCGCCGGAGCCGGTCCGTGGGTCTGAGCCGGACGCCTTGGCCCCCAAGACAGCTCCCGAGCGGAAGGCCGCAGCCCCGCAACTGGTCCCTGAGCCGAAGGCCCTGGCCTCCGAAGCGGTTCCCGAGCCCAAGGCTATGGGTCAGGCTTCGGACCCCGAGCCAGAAGCCACGGCCCTGGAGCCGGCTCCTGAGCCGGGCGCCGTCGCCCCGGAGCTGGCTCCTGAGGTGGGCGCTGGGGTCCTGGAGTTGGCTCCCGCGCCGGACGCCGTAGCCCCGGAGGCGGCTCCCGCGCCGGACTCCGATGCCCCGGAGCTGGCCCCCGAGCCACAGGCCGCGGCAGTCCCAGAGGGCTTTGTCGAGCCTCAGGCAGTGCTGCCGGAATCCTTTGCCGGGCGCCAGGTCGTAGTCCAGGAGGCCCTCGCCGGGACAGGTGCCGTCATCCCGGAAGTGGAAGCGGAAGCGGAAGGGGTAGCCGAAGCCGGAGCCGTTGATCCCGGTGGTCCCGAGGGACCTGCCGACGGTGTGTTCAAGGTTCGGCTCTCCAACTTCGAGGGGCCCTTCGACCTGCTTCTTCAGCTGATCTCCAAGCACAAGCTGGATGTCACCGAGGTCGCGCTGTCCAAGGTGACCGACGAGTTCATGGCGCACATCCGGGCGATGGGGCCGGACTGGGACCTGGATCAGACGACCGAGTTCCTCGTGGTCGCGGCCACGTTGCTCGACCTCAAGGCCGCCCGGCTGCTGCCCTCCGCCGAGGTCGAGGACGAGGCCGACCTCGCGCTCCTGGAGGCGCGGGACCTGCTGTTCGCGCGGCTGCTGCAGTATCGCGCCTACAAACAGATCGCCGACATCTTCAATCAGCGGCTCGAGGAGGAGGCCCGGCGCTACCCCCGTACCGTCGGCCTCGAACCGCACCACGCCGAGCTGCTGCCCGAAGTGGTCATCAGCATCGGGGCGGAGGGGTTCGCGAAGCTCGCCGTGAAGGCGATGCAGCCCAAGCCCAAGCCGCAGGTGTATGTGGATCACATCCACGCACCGCTGGTCAGCGTGCAGGAGCAGGCCGGGATCGTGGTCGCGCGGCTCAGGGAGCTCGGCGAGGCCAGCTTCCGGGCGCTGGTCGAGGACACCGACGACACCCTCACCGTCGTGGCAAGGTTCCTCGCCCTGCTGGAGCTGTACCGGGAGAAGGCCGTCGCGCTCGATCAGGAGACGGCGCTCGGGGAGCTGATCGTGCGGTGGACCGGCGGAGAGGGCGAAGCCCAGCCGATGGTGACCGACGAATTCGACCGACCGCCCGAGCCACCCAAGGAGGACAAGGCGTGAGCGAGGACACCACCGGCCTCCCGGCAGGGCCGCGCACCGTCGCCGACCTCGACCTCAAGCCCGCCCTGGAGGCCGTCCTCATGGTCGTGGACGAGCCCGCGACCGAGGAACACCTCGCGAAGATCCTCCAGCGGCCGAAGCGGCAGATCGGGGACGCACTGCGGGAGCTGGCCGACGAGTACGCCGTGCAGGGCCGCGGATTCGAGCTGCGGCTGATCGCCGGCGGTTGGCGTTTCTACTCCCGGCCCGAGTACGCGGCGGCCGTCGAGGGCTTCGTCCTGGACGGCCAGCAGGCCCGGCTCACCCAGGCCGCACTGGAGACCCTCGCGGTCGTCGCGTACCGTCAGCCGGTCAGCCGCAGCCGGGTCTCGGCCGTGCGAGGAGTCAACTGCGACGGGGTCATGCGCACCCTCCTGCAGCGGGGTCTGGTCCAGGAGGCGGGCACGGAACCCGAAACAGGTGCGATCCTGTACACGACGACGAACTACTTCCTGGAGCGGATGGGCCTGCGCGGTCTGGACGAGCTCCCGGAGCTCGCGCCCTTCCTCCCGGAGGCGGAGGCGATCGAGGCCGAGACACTGGAAGGGGTCCCGTCGTTCGATCCGGACGCTCCGGATTCCGAGGACGCAGACGACAAGACGGAACTTTGATGCGAAGCAGCAGCGGCAGGAACAGCAGCGGAAACAACGGCGGGAGCCGTGGTGGCAACAGCGGCGGCCGCGGCGGGAGCAGCGGTGGCCGCGGTAATTACCGCGGCGCCGGGAACGCCCGAGACGACAAGCAGGGCGGCCGGCCGAAGAAGCCGCGCCCGGAGGAGCGGCGCTACGACGTAGGCCCCGGCGCCACCCACGAAGGACCGAAGTCCGGGCGCGGCGCCTCCGCGCGCGGAGGCGCCAAGGGCGGGCCCAAGCAGGGCCAGGGCACCGGGCGCGGCCGTTCGGTCCCCGCGACCTCCCGCGAGTACGAGGCGCGGGCCGAGGAGCGCAACCGCGAGCGGTACGCGGGCAAGAAGGACGTCAAGCTGCCCAAGACCTTCCCGGGCGCCGAGCAGGAGGGCGAGCGCCTGCAGAAGGTGCTCGCGCGCGCGGGCTACGGCTCCCGGCGTGCCTGCGAGGAGCTGATCGAGCAGGCCCGCGTCGAGGTCAACGGCGAGATCGTCCTCGAGCAGGGCAAGCGCGTCGACCCGGAGAAGGACGAGGTCAAGGTCGACGGGCTGACGGTGGCGACGCAGTCGTACCAGTTCTTCTCGCTGAACAAGCCCGCCGGTGTCGTCTCGACGATGGAGGACCCCGAGGGGCGGCAGTGCCTCGGTGACTACGTCACCAACCGCGAGACCCGGCTCTTCCACGTGGGGCGGCTCGACACCGAGACCGAGGGCGTCATCCTGCTCACCAACCACGGCGAGCTGGCGCACCGCCTGACCCACCCCAAGTACGGCGTGAAGAAGACCTACCTCGCCGCGATCGTCGGCCCGATCCCGCGCGACCTGGGCAAGAAGCTCAAGGACGGCATCCAGCTGGAGGACGGGTACGCGCGCGCGGACCACTTCCGGGTCGTCGAGCAGACCGGCAAGAACTACCTGGTCGAGGTCACCCTCCACGAGGGCCGCAAGCACATCGTCCGGCGCATGCTGGCGGAGGCGGGCTATCCGGTCGAGAAGCTGGTGCGCACGTCCTTCGGGCCGATCACCCTGGGCGACCAGAAGTCGGGGTGGCTGCGGCGGCTGTCGAACACCGAGGTCGGGATGCTGATGCAGGAAGTCGACCTCTAGCAGCCATGTGCAACGGCCGGTTCCGGATCCTCTCCGGGACCGGCCGATTCGTTTTCGGCCCGCCGCCGGTCTGTACTCGTGACCGGCGAGAGGAATGGCCATGCCTGCTACGACGACGGACCGCGACGAGTTCGTCCGGCTGACGGACCCGTACCGGCGGGAGCTGCTCGCGCACTGCTACCGGATGCTGGGCTCGGTCGACGAGGCCGAGGACCTGGTGCAGGAGACATATCTGCGGGCCTGGCGGTCCTACGACGGCTACGAGGGCCGCGCGTCCTTGCGGACCTGGCTGCACCGCATCGCCACCAACACGTGTCTGACGGCGCTGGAGAGCCGTGCGAGGCGTCCCCTGCCCGCGGGGCTCGGCGGGCCGTCAGAGGCGCCTGAGGAGCCGCTGAGGGCCCCTGCGACGGACGTTCCGTGGCTGCAGCCCCTGCCCGACTCGCTCGTCGACCCGGCGACCGTCGTGGCCGCCCGCGGCAGCCTGCGGCTCGCGCTGGTCGCCGCGCTGCAGCAGCTGCCCGCCCGGCAGCGGGCCGTGCTCATCCTGCGGGACGTGCTGGCGTGGCGGGCGCCCGAGGTCGCGTCCCTGCTCGGGACCTCGACGGCGGCCGTAAAGAGCAGCCTCCAACGCGCGCGTGCCCGGCTCGACGAGGTCGCCCCCGACGAGGACCTCGTCGTGGAACCCGAGGGCGCGGCGGACCGCGAGGTGCTCGACCGGTACATGGCCGCCTTCGAGCGCGCCGACATGGACGCCCTGCTCGACCTCCTCCAGGACGGCGTCGAGCTGGAGATGCCGCCCAACCTGGAGTGGTTCAGCGGCAAGAAGGACGTGCTGCGGTTCCTGCGGGCCAGGGGACACGGGGAGGACCGCTACCGCATGCTGCCCACGCGCGCGAACGGGCAGCCGGCCGTCGTCATGTACGTGCGCGGGGTGGACGGCGTGCTGCGCGCGCACTCGGTGCAGGTGCTCACCGTGGAGGGCGGCACACTCGCCCGCATCACGGCCTTCATCGACCTGGCGCAGGTCGTCCGCTTCGGGTTCCCCCGGGTGCTGTCGTGAACTGCGGGGAGCTGCTGGAGCGTTCGCTCGCCTATGCGCTGGGGAGTGTCGCCGGGGTCGGGCCCGGGAGCCTGGAGCGGGGCACTCCGTGCGCGGAGTGGGACCTGGGTGAGCTGCTCGGGCATCTCGACGACTCGCTGGACGCCCTGCACGAGGGGCTGACGGGCGGGCGGATCGAGCTGTTCCCGGGGCGACCCGGGGGAGATCTCGCCTGCGCGTTCCGCACGCGCGCGTGTGCCGTGCTCGGCGCCTGGGCGGCCGGGCCGGGGGAGCGGGTGCTGGTGGGCGAACTGCCGCTGGACGTGCGGGTGATGGCCGCCGTCGGGGCGGTGGAGATCGCCGTGCACGGGTGGGACGTGGCGCAGGCCTGCGGGCGGCCCCGGCACATACCCGGCCCGCTGGCCGCCGAGCTGCTGCCGGTGGCGCGGTGCGTGGTCGCGGCCGAGGACCGGGGCGTGCGGTTCGGCGCGCCGGTGGCCGTACCGCTGCACGCGGGGCCCGACGCGCGCCTGCTGGCCTTTCTGGGGCGGCGCGATTCCTTTCCGGGGTGAGGGTGGTCTGCCTTCCGTGAGCGACCTCAAGAGCTCATGGAAGGAACCCCCGTCATGACCGACACACTGAGTGTCTCCGTACGCAAACCACCCGCCGAACAGGCCCCGCACCGGCGTGTGTGGACGGTCGTCCTCGCCGGGCTCGGCGCGCTGTTGTGCTCCCTGGACGTCGTGGTCGTCGCCACCGCGCTGCCCGCCCTGCGGGCCGACTTCGGGGCGAGCCTGTCCGACCTGGAATGGACGATCAACGCCTACAACCTGGTCTTCGCCTGTCTGACCCTGACCGGCGCCGCGCTCGGCGACCGGTTCGGGCGCCGGCGGATGTACATCGCCGGACTCGCCGTCTTCACCCTCGGCTCGGCCGCCTCCGCGCTGGCGGGCGGCCCCGGGCAGCTGATCGGCGCGCGTGTCGTGCAGGGCGCCGGGGCCGCCGTACTGCTGCCGCTCACCCTGACCCTGATCAGCGAGGCGTTCCCGGCCGAGAAGCGGGGTGTCGCCATCGGGGTGTGGGGCGGGGTGACCGGGCTCGGTGTGGCCGCCGGGCCCGTGCTGGGCGGGGCCGTCACCGAGGGCCTGTCCTGGCAGTGGATCTTCTGGCTGAACGTGCCCATCGGGCTCGCGATGCTGCCCCTCGCCGCCACCAAACTCCGCGAGAGCTACGGCACCCGGCCCCAACTCGACCTCGTGGGTCTGGTGTTGGCGGCCGTCGGGGTGACGGGACTGGCCTGGGCGCCGGTCCGGGCGCCGCAGGCGGGCTGGGGGAGCGCCGAGGTGCTGACCGCTCTCGCCGCCGGGATCGTGTTCCTGGCCGGCTTCCTCGTCTGGGAGCGCAGGGGAGCCCGGTACCCGATGCTGCCGCTCGAGCACTTCCGCAACCGCGGCTTCTCCGTCGCCAACGCGGCCGCCTTCCTCGTCTTCGGGTCCCTGCTGGGTGCCCTCTTCATGATCACGCAGCTCTTCCAGACCGGGCTCGGCTACTCCCCGCTGGAGGCGGGCGTGCGCATCCTCGTCTGGAACGCCATGCCCCTGCTGGTCGCTCCGGTCGCCGGCGCCCTCGCGGACCGCTTCGGCACCAGGCCCTTCATGTTCGGCGGCCTCGCGCTGCAGGCGCTGGGCCTCGCCCTGCTGGCCTGGCAGGTCCAACCCGGCGTCGACTACGGGCAGTTGGTCGTCCCGCTGATCATCGCGGGCATCGGCATCTCCATGGTCTTCCCGAGCGTCGCCAACGCCGTGACCTCCGCCGTCCCTCTCGGTGACGCGGGCGTCGCGGCCGGCGTCAACAACGCCCTGCGCGAACTGGGCGGTGTCTTCGGCATCGCCGTCGCCGCCCTGGTCTTCACGCAGTACGGCGGCTACGGCTCACCCGCGTCCTTCCTGGACGGCTGCGCACCGGCGCTGTGGGTGTCGGCCGGGGCGGCGGGAGTGGGGGCCGTGGTGGCGGCCTTCGCACCGGGCCGGAATCAGGCGGCATCACCCGCTCTGGAGTCCTGACCGAGGGGTTGTGAAAAGCACCCACCCTCTTTATAGTCGTACTGACCATAAAAAGGGTGGGTGCTCATGGCTCTCGACAAGGCGGGCTACGACAAGTACGCCTACGAACCGTTCGCCGTCACCGTCGACCTCGCCGTCCTCACCATCCGCGCCGGCGCCTTGCACGTGCTGCTCGTCGAGCGCGGACAGGAGCCGTACGCCGGACACTGGGCGCTCCCCGGCGGCTTCGTGGAGCCGCGGGAGTCGGCGGAGACGGCCGCCCGGCGCGAACTCGCCGAGGAGACCGGCCTCGAGGACGTCACCGGGCTGCATCTGGAGCAGCTGCGGACGTACAGCGAACCCGACCGCGACCCCCGGATGCGGGTCGTGTCCGTCGCCTTCACCGCGCTGCTGCCCGACGCGCCCGAACCGCACGCCGGCAGCGACGCGGCCGAGGCCCGCTGGCTGCCGTACGACTCGCCCCGGCCGCTCGCCTTCGACCACGACGCGATCCTGGCCGACGCCCACGAACGGGTCGGCGCCAAGCTGGAGTACAGCTGTCTCGCCACCGCCTTCTGCCCGCCCGAGTTCACGCTCGGCGAGCTGCAGCAGGTCTACGAGACGGTCTGGGGCACCGCCCTCGACCGGCCCAACTTCCGCCGCAAGGTGCTCGCCACGCCCGGTTTCGTCGAACCGGTCCCCGGCGGTGCGCGCCTGACCGGCGGTCGCGGCAAACCGGCCGCGCTCTACCGCGCGGGACCGGCCACCGCCCTGCACCCGCCCCTCCTCCGACCGTCCCGGGAAGGACGCCCCGCATGACCGCCACCATCGTCGACAAGCAAGCAGCCACCGGGGCGTTGACCGGCCTCGCACTCGGGGACGCGCTCGGCTTCCCGACCGAGTTCCACGACGTGCCGTCGATCCTCGCCATGTACGGGCCGTGGCGGGAGATGCGGCTGCCCACGCCCGCGATCGTCACCGACGACACCCAGATGACGCTGGCGCTGGGCCGGGGCCTGCGGACGGCCATGGACCGCGGGGTGCTCGCCCCGCAGCGGCTGGAGCGGCCGCTGCGCGAGGAGTTCGTGAACTGGTACCAGTCACCGGAGAACAACCGGGCGCCGGGCAACACCTGCCTGCGGGCCTGCAGCCTGCTGAAGGACGAGAGCCGCGCCTGGCAGGACTCCAGCCAGATCGGCTCCAAGGGCTGCGGCGCCAACATGCGCGTCGCGCCCATCGGGCTCGTCCCCGGCCTGAGCGACGAACAGCGCGCGGGCGCCGCCCAGTTGCAGTCCGGCCTGACCCACGGGCATCCGACGGCGCTCGCCGCCTCCGACCTCACGGCCCGCGCCGTACGACTGCTCGCGCAGGGCGCCGAGCCGACCGGACTGGTCGGCCTGCTGCGGTCGTACGCCCTGGAGAACCGCAGCCGCTACCACCACGCCTGGCTCGGCGACCTGTGGACCCGTGCCGACGACGCCACCCCCGAGGAGTTCATCGCGCGCGGCTGGGACGAGTGCCTGGAGATCCTCGGCCGCCTTCAGGAGGCAGTGCGCACGGCCTCGCCGGAGACCGACCCCTGCCTGGCCACCGGCGCCGGCTGGATCGCCGAAGAGGCCCTGGCGACGGGCCTGTTGTGCTTCCTCCTCTTCGTCGACGAACCCGTGACGGCCATCCGCCGGGCCGCCTGCACCTCCGGCGACTCGGACTCCATCGCCTGCCTGACGGGCGCCTTCGCGGGGGCGTATCTGGGGGCGGAGGCCTGGCCGACCGAGTGGGCCGACCGCATCGAGTACCGGGGTGACCTGCTGACCCTCGGTGCCCTCTGGGACGCTTGAGGGATGATCGACGCCCTGGACCTCGACCTGACGCCGGTGGTCGCCGAGCAGCCCGACCCGGTCCTGTTCGCGACCGTCTCCGGCGCACATCTCTACGGCTTCCCGTCGCGCGACTCGGACGTGGACCTGCGGGGCGTGCACCTGCTCCCCACGGCGGACCTGGTGGGGCTGCGGGAGCCGGAGGAGACCCGGTCCCGGATGTGGGACCGGGACGGCGTCGAGATGGACCTGGTCACGCACGACCTGCGCAAGTTCGTACGGCTGATGCTGCGCCGCAACGGCTATGTGCTGGAGCAGCTGCTCTCGCCGCTGGTCGTGCACACCACGGACGCGCACGGCGAGCTGGCCGCGCTCGCGCCCGGTGTCGTGACCAGCCATCACGCCCACCATTACAGAGGGTTCGCGACGACCCAGTGGCGGCTGTTCGAGAAGACCGGCGAACTCAAGCCGCTGCTCTACACCTTCCGTGTCCTGCTCACCGGCGTCCATCTGATGCGCAGCGGCGAGGTGCAGGCCCATCTGCCCACCCTGCTGAGCGAGTTGGACGCCCCTGCCTATCTGCCGGAGCTGATCGCGGCGAAGGCGGAACAGGAGCACGGAGACGCCGGTGTCGACCACGCACGCGTGGCGGCCGACATCGAGCGGCTGCACGGTGCGTTGGACGAGGCGCAGGCCGCCTCGGTCCTACCCGACGCCCCCACCGTGTACGACGCCCTGCACGACTTCGTCGTAAGGATCCGTCTGGAGGGCTGAGGCGCGGCGGACCCGTACGAGGAAGTCCTCGACGGGGCGCTGGTCCGGGACCTCGGGGAGCGGGCTTCGGCGGGTCGCCTCGTCGGCCTCGGCCGCCAGCCGGTTCATCCAGGACTCGACCTCGGGCCAGGGGACCTCGCCGCGCTTGACCGCCAGCAGCGGCTCGCGCTGGTCGCCCACGTCGATGGTGAGGGCACCCGTACGCAGCAGGTCGCGGGAGCTCATCAGCAGGCGCAGCAGGTGCATCGCGTGCTTCCAGCGTGGAGCGCCGTGGAGACGGACGTGGGCCTCCAGCTTCTTGCGCTGGCCGAGCGCGTAGCGCGCGAACGTGTCGTGGGCCCGGCGGGAGAGGAACGCCCCGCGCAGGGCGAGGAGTTCGCGGCCGGTGTCGTCGATGTGCTCCACGAGCGGGGAGTGCAGGCACTCCAGGATGTTCGGGTTCGCGCGCAGGGCCAGCTCGCAGAAGCGTTCCAGCTCCCAGCTGAACTGCTCCTCCGCCGGGCCCTCGACATGCGTCGGGGGCTTCTCGAAGCGCCAGAAGAGAGGAGCGGGGGCCACGAACACGCCCCTGCGGTCGGTGTCGCTGCCGTCCGTCGCCAGACCGAAGGCGCGCGAACCCATGACACAGGCGTAGATCGTGTGGTCGCGCACCAGGGTCTCGGGATGCATGTCCCGGAGCGTACGTGGCACCTCACGCCAGACGGATCGAATTTCCGTCCACCTTGATCTGCTCCGGGGGCAGCGGCTTCGGCGCGGGGCCTTGGGCCACCGAGCCGTCGGCCACGTGGTACTTGCTGCCGTGGCAGGGGCAGTTGATGGTGCCGCCCGAGACTGTGCTCACCGTGCAGCCCTGATGGGTGCAGACCGCCGAGAAGGCCTTGAACTCGTCCTTCTTCGGCTGGGTGACCACGACCTTCTGGTCCTTGAAGATCTTGCCGCCGCCGACGGGGATCTCGGAGGTCTTCGCCAGCTCCTGCCCGCCGGAGGCGTTCACGGAGGACGATCCGGAGCCGCTGTTGTCGCCGTACTTGCTGCAGCCCGCGGCGAGCGTCACTGCGCCCGTCGCGAGGAGAACCGTGCGCCGCGTCGAGCGGTGGGTCATGTCGTCACTCCGAACGTGCGGAAGAACCAGAGGGCGGAGGTCAGCCAGATGAGGGTGAGGATCGTGAAGACCAGGCCGCCGACCAGCGGCAGCAGCCAGCCGGGAAGGCGCTCCGAGCGGAGCAGCAGCATCTTGGCACTGAAGGCACCGAAGAAGAAGCAACCCAGAAGGGAGTGCCACATGACGCGTGTCGAGTAGGTCTGGTAGCCCAGTGCGTAGAGGCAGTGCACCGCCACCGGGACGGCCACGAGGAACGCGATACGGCCCGACCAGCGGTGCAGCCTCGCCGACCAGCGCGGGCCCGGCAGCTTGCCGTAGACCATGAAAGCGCTGATCAGTTGGATCAGCGCGAAGAAGAACGCTGTCGATGCCAGCCATGACTTCACCGCGCCCGTGCTGCTGAACCCCGCGAGGTTGAAGGCGGTGCCGGCCGGGTGGTGCGTCTTGCCGTACACCCCGAGCCCGACCGCCACCGCGGCGGCGACCAGAGCCGGAATCAGATAGCGGGCGGGGCTCGGCGCGCGGTGGGCCGGTGGCTGGGGAGGGAAGCTCTGGGTGGCGGCGTTCGGGTCGACGGTCATGTCGGCTCCCTGGGGCAGGAGGAGAAGGTCAGGGCGTTACGGGGTGTGCCGTGAGCTGCTGGCCGTCGACTGTCGTCGCGCCCGTCTCCGGGTCGATGGTGGGCGCGGCCGAGGGCTCTCCGTCGCGGGTGACGATGCCGACCTGCTTGCCGCCGGGCAGGACGATCCAGCCGCCGACGATCCTGGCGCCGGCCACCTGGCTGTTCGCCCGGTAGATCCCGGACGGCTTCTTCGCCTTGTCGATGGTGAAGGCGTAGTGCCCGCCGCCGAGGTCCGCGGTGCCGCGGATCTGCCTGCTCCCCTTCAGCGTGCCGTTCAGCTTCGCGCCGTGGTCGCCGGTCAGGCTCAGGCTGCCGTCCGCCTTCACGTCGCCCTTCAGCCATGACTCGATGTTGTGGCCGTCGCAGAAGTACGCGATCGCCTTGCCGCCGCGCAGCGAGACGGCGACCGCGGACGAGTCGTCGTCGGTGCGGCCGGTGTAGACGCCGCTCGGCGCCGCCGACCGCGATGGGGAGGCGGCGGCGGACGGACTCGTCGTCGAAGGCGTCGAAGTCGTCGGCGGCGCCGAGACGGCCGGCGAGTTCTCCTTGTACGGGTTAGACGCGGTCTTCGTCCCCGAAGTCGCGTTGAGCGTGAGCATGAACACGCCGAACAGCAGTCCCGCGAGCAGTGTCAGCAGCGGTCCAGGACGCTTCATCAAGGGCCTCCCCCGAGGCGAGTGTCCTGCCATCAGAGCGGACCGGCGGGCCCGGCGTAAAGAGGCGCACGGGGTGCACTCCGCCCAAGTAGCGGAATAGATACATTCAGGTGACATTGTCGTAGATCGTCGGGTCGTCTCAGCGGGCGGGCGTCGCGCACCCGCGCGCCGCGGGCTGACTACGCTGGACGGTCGAAGAGTCGATCCGTACATCAGCGAGGAGCAGAGCCGTGGCGGTACGAGCGGTCCGGGGAGCCGTCCAACTGGAACGGGACGAGGCCGGGCACATGGACGAGCAGGTCGGGGCCCTGCTGACCGCCATCCTCGAGCGGAACGCGCTCACCGCCGACGACCTGATCAGCATCTGGTTCACGGCCACGCCCGACCTGCACAGCGACTTCCCGGCGGCCGCCGCGCGCAAGCTCGGCATCGTCGACGTACCCCTGATCTGCGCCCAGGAGCTGGACATCGAGGGCGCCATGCCGCGCGTCGTGCGCGTGCTGGCGCATATCGAGTCCGAGCGGCCCCGCGCCGACATCGCCCACGTCTACCTCGGCGCCGCGGCCGCCCTGCGCAAGGACATCGCCCAGTGAGGACCGCGCTCGTCATCGGCACCGGGCTCATCGGTACGTCCGCCGCCATCGCCCTGTCCCAGCGGGGCGTCGTCGTCCACCTCGCCGACCACGACCCCGGGCAGGCCCGTACGGCCGCCGCGCTCGGCGCCGGCACCGACGAGGCCCCCGACGGGCCGGTCGACCTCGCGATCATCGCCGCACCGCCCGCCCATGTGGCCGGGGTGCTCGCCGACGCGATGCGCCGGGGCGCGGCGCGCGGCTACCTCGACGTGGCCAGCGTCAAGGGCGGCCCGCGCCGCGAGCTGGAGGCGCTGGGCCTGGACCTGTCCGCCTACATCGGCACGCACCCCATGTCGGGCCGCGAGAAGTCCGGCCCGCTGGCCGCGACCGGCGACCTCTTCGAGGGCCGCCCCTGGGTGCTGACGCCGACCCGGGACACCGACACCGAGGTGCTCAACCTCGCCCTGGAGCTGGTCTCGCACTGCCGTGCCGTCCCGGTCGTCATGGACGACGACGCCCACGACCGCGCCGTCGCCCTGGTCTCCCACATGCCCCACCTGGTGTCCAGCATGGTCGCCGCGCGACTGGAGTACGCCGAGGAGGCGGCCGTACGACTCTGCGGCCAGGGCATCCGCGACGTGACCCGGATCGCCGCCTCCGACCCCCGGATGTGGATCGACATCCTGTCCGCGAACCCCGGGCCGGTGGCCGACCTGCTCTCCGACGTCGCCGCCGACCTGGAGGAGACGGTGCAGGCGCTGCGGTCCCTGCAGTCCTCCGACGAGGCCAAGCGCGGAGAGGGCGTCCTGGGCATCGAGGACGTCCTGCGGCGCGGGAACGCCGGACAGGTCCGGGTCCCGGGAAAGCACGGGTCCGCTCCGCGGGCGTACGAGGTCGTGGCCGTCCTCATCGACGACCAGCCGGGGCAGCTGGCGCGCATCTTCGCCGATGCCGGTCGGGCCGGGGTCAACATCGAGGATGTGCGGATCGAGCACGCGACCGGGCAGCAGGCGGGCCTTGTCCAGCTGATGGTGGAGCCGCAGGCGGCGCCGGTCCTCACGGCGGCATTGCGGGAACGGGGCTGGGCGATCCGGCAGTAGGTTCTCGCCCCGCCGCCCCTACCCGTCCCGTCCCTGGGGGCTCTGCCCCCAGACCCCCGGTCGGCCCTGAAGGGGCCTCGTCCTCAAACGCCGGACGGGCTGGAGTGCAGTGACCGGCGGCGACCAGTGACCACTCGTCCGGTTGAGTGGCCCGCACCCAGTAACCTTGTGCAGGGCACCATCGCGCCCCACACTCCCACCGCACCGCACCAGGAAGGTGTCCCCCCGTGGAAAACGGCGCCGCCAAGCCCGTGATTGTCGCCATCGACGGCCCGGCCGGCACGGGCAAGTCGAGCACGTCGAAGGCCGTCGCCGCGCAGCTCGGCCTGAGCTACCTGGACACCGGCGCCCAGTACCGGGCGATCACCTGGTGGATGGTGAACAACGGGATCGACATAGACGACCCCTCCGCGATCGCTGCCGTGGCGGGCAAGCCCGAGATCGTCTCCGGTACGGACCCGGCGGGCCCGACGATCACGGTCGACGGCACCGACGTGGCCGGCCCGATCCGCACCCAGGAGGTCAGTTCCAAGGTCAGCGCGGTCAGCGCGGTGCCCGAGGTGCGCGCCCGGATCACCGAGCTGCAGCGCTCCCTGGCCACCTCCGCGGAGGACGGCATCGTCGTCGAGGGCCGTGACATCGGTACGACCGTGCTGCCCGACGCCGACCTGAAGATCTTCCTCACCGCCTCCCCGGAGGCGCGTGCCGCCCGCCGCAGCGGCGAGCTGAAGGGTGCCGACGTGCACGCCACCCGCGAGGCGCTGATCAAGCGCGACGCGGCCGACTCCTCCCGCAAGACCTCGCCGCTCGCCAAGGCGGACGACGCGGTCGAGGTGGACACCACCGACCTCACGCTCGCGCAGGTCATCGAGTGTGTCGTCACCCTCGTCGAGGAGAAGCGGGCCGGGAAGTGACCGCACCTTCCGTCCCTTCCGAGAAGGGCGCCGAGGTCGGGCGGCGGATCGGCGTCGGCCTGATGTACGGGCTGTTCAAGCCGCGGGTGCTGGGTGCCTGGAAGGTACCCGCCACCGGCCCGGTGATCTTCGCCGTCAACCACTCCCACAACATCGACGGGCCGATGGTCATGGGCGTGGCGCCCCGGCCGACGCACTTCCTGATCAAGAAGGAGGCGTTCATCGGCCCGCTCGACCCGTTCCTGCTGGGCATCGGCCAGCTGAAGGTGGACCGCTCGGTCGCCGACCGCGGGGCGATCACGCAGGCCCTGGACGTGCTGTCGGCCGGGGGAGTCCTCGGCATCTTCCCGGAGGGCACCCGCGGCGAGGGCGACTTCGCCTCGCTGCGCGCCGGGCTCGCCTACTTCGCCGTACGCAGCGGCGCCCCGGTCGTCCCGGTCGCCGTACTGGGAAGTTCCGAACGGCGGGGACGGTTGATAAAGGGGCTGCCTCCGCTGCGCAGCCGTATCGACGTCGTCTTCGGCGACCCCTTCGAGGCGGGCGACGGCAGCGGACGGCGCACGCGCAAGGCGCTCGACGAGGCGACCGAACGCATCCAGAAGCAGCTCACCGCACACCTGGAAAACGCCAGGCGCCTGACCGGGCGCTAAGCGACACTTGAGTAGTGGATCAGCCGGGAGAAACCCGGTTGTTCCACCGATCACCACGATGAACGACGAGGTACGGACTTCATGAACGACCACATCCACTCCGACGGCTCGGGCGGGGAGCACGACCACGGAGCGCTTGGCGACGCCGAGTACGCGGACTTCATGGAGCTCGCCGCGGAAGAGGGCTTCGACCTCGAGGACGTCGAGGGTGCCATCGAGGAGGCCGGTCACGGGCCGCTGCCCGTGCTCGCCGTCGTCGGCCGCCCGAATGTCGGCAAGTCGACCCTCGTGAACCGCATCATCGGCCGCCGCGAGGCCGTCGTGGAGGACAAGCCCGGCGTCACCCGCGACCGCGTCACCTACGAGGCCGAGTGGTCGGGCCGCCGCTTCAAGGTCGTCGATACCGGCGGCTGGGAGCAGGACGTCCTCGGCATCGACGCCTCCGTGGCCGCGCAGGCCGAGTACGCGATCGAGGCCGCCGACGCCGTCGTGTTCGTCGTCGACGCCAAGGTGGGCGCGACCGACACCGACGAGGCGGTCGTACGACTGCTGCGCAAGGCCGGCAAGCCCGTCGTGCTCGCCGCCAACAAGGTGGACGGCCAGAGCGGCGAGGCGGACGCGGCCTACCTGTGGTCGCTGGGCCTCGGCGAGCCGCACCCCGTCTCCGCCCTGCACGGCCGGGGCACCGGCGACATGCTGGACGCCGTCCTGGAGGTCCTGCCGGACGCCCCTGAGCAGACCTTCGGCACCGCGATCGGCGGGCCGCGCCGCATCGCCCTGATCGGCCGCCCGAACGTCGGCAAGTCCTCCCTCCTGAACAAGGTGGCGAACGAGGAGCGCGTCGTCGTCAACGAAATCGCGGGCACCACCCGCGACCCGGTCGACGAGCTCATCGAACTCGGCGGCGTCACCTGGAAGTTCGTCGACACCGCCGGTATCCGCAAGCGCGTCCACCTCCAGCAGGGCGCCGACTACTACGCCTCCCTGCGCACCGCGGCCGCGGTCGAGAAGGCCGAGGTGGCGGTCATTCTGATCGACGCCTCCGAGTCCATCTCGGTGCAGGACCAGCGGATCGTGACGATGGCCGTCGATGCGGGCCGCGCGATGGTCATCGCGTACAACAAGTGGGACACCCTCGACGAGGAGCGCCGCTACTACCTGGAGCGGGAGATCGAGACCGAGTTCGGCCAGGTGGCGTGGGCGCCCCGGGTGAACGTCTCGGCGCGCACCGGCCGGCACATGGAGAAGCTGGTCCCGGCGATCGAGGCCGCGCTGGCCGGCTGGGAGACCCGCGTTCCGACGGGCCGTCTGAACGCCTTCCTCGGCGAGCTGGTCGCCGCCCACCCGCACCCCGTCCGCGGCGGCAAGCAGCCCCGCATCCTCTTCGGCACCCAGGCCGGCACCAAGCCCCCGCGGTTCGTGCTGTTCGCCTCCGGGTTCATCGAGGCGGGCTACCGGCGCTTCATCGAGCGCCGGCTGCGCGAGGAGTTCGGCTTCGAGGGGACGCCGATCCATATCTCGGTGCGGGTGCGCGAGAAGCGCGGCAACAAGAAGAAGTAGGCGAGACATGGGTGAGGGCGGTCCCGATCGGGACCGCCCTCACCCATGTCTCAGCGAACGCTGCGCGGGCCGGGTGGCAGTGCGGCCGGCACGCGCTGCCACTGCGACTGCTGCCGGGCGCTGTAGGCCCCGGCGCTGTAGGCGCTGTACGAGCTGCTGAACGACCCCGGCCGGTGACCTCCGTGCGGCTCCGTACTGGTCGGAATGTTCCCGAAGGCGGTGAACCCCAGGTTCTCCTCGCCGCTGCGGTCACCCGGCAGCGTGCGGAAGGACTTGACGTACTCGGAGTAGAGCGCGTCGTAGATGGGCGTGGCCGAGTGGCTGCCCGAAATGTCCTGGCCCGAGCGCGCGGAGGGAATCGGCTGGAAGGGCTGGCGGCGGGGAACGTCGTATGCATGCACGTATGTCCAAACGACCCCGAACTTCAAGGGATGCGGTTGGTATCTGCCTCTTTGGGCGTGCTCACGTCCCCGCGAGAGGCATGGCGACCCCGACCAGCTTCCCGTTGGCCGCCGCCTTGTCCAGGGCGTCCCGCAGCAGGTCCTCGCGGGGCTGACGCCCGATGGACCCGACCGGAGCGGCGAACATGAGCACCTGCTGATGCTTGTTGGCGGCGGCCCGCCAGCCCTCGGTCACCTGGAGCGGCTGATGCGCCTGCCACCACGCCACCGGCTGCCCGCCGTTCGTGCCGGGCTGCAGTACGGCGTGCAGCTGCCCCATGGCGAGCAGCACCGACCAGCCGTGCAGTACGGGCGGCACCTCGGCCAGCTCCATGAGCGGCATGAACCCCTGCTCGATCAGCAGCGGCAGGAAGTCGTCGCCGAGCCCGGTCGTGCCCGGCCGCACGATGGGCCCGGTCGGTTCGACGACCAGCGCCGGGTGCAACTCCCCGGCGATCAGGACGAGTCCGCTGGTCACACCGAGCACGGCCTGCTCGGGGACGACCTGCTCGGGGTCCAGGTCCACGGTGTCCCCGGAGATGGACCGCACGGCCCCCTGGAGCTGCTCCTCGGTGACCTGGACGACCTGTGAGGGCAGGCAGGTGGCGTGGGCGAAGGCGAGGACGGCGGTCTCCTCGCCGATGAACAGGACGGTGCTGGTGCGCTCCTGTTCGGAGTCGCCCGGGGTACGGCAGGACGTGCAGTCGTAACTGCCCGGGGCGTTCTCTCCGGTGAGCAGCCGGTCGGCTTCTTCGTCGCCGATCTCGGCGCGTACCTCGTCGCTGACGTCGAGCATGCGCGGCACGGTGACTCCCTCGGGAAGCGGTGCCCGGGTGGGTCCCGGGCTCATGAAGAAGACAACGGGCGATCTGTGGCGGGAGTCACGCTCCAGGGCGAACGGAATCGAACCATCCACCGCACAGGGTCACCACAGGTGCGGAATCGGGCACTCACCGTCAATTCCTTGGAAATCCAAGGAAGTTGGTTCCGTGAAGTGGGTCACAGATCGTCGAGGCACCTGGTCGACAAATCGTGAAATCGGCGAATGAAGTGGGTGGCCGGAAATAACCGATACCTGCGGTAACGGCGAACTGGCCTGGAATGACAAGCAGTTGGTTGCTGATGCCTCGACAGGCTCCCTAGATTCCTCGGCCGTGTGCAACGAGCACCGCTCGGGACCGTCCGCCGGCCGCACCAAGCCAGCACCCAGCACCACCTCCGGCGGACGGGGCGGAGCGCGACGACCGCGTCGATGCGTGGGAGTGCGCCCCGCCTTGGGGGACCCCGAGTCCTTGGAGAGGGAATTACATGTCCGAATGTGCCGATACCAACCGCGACAACGTTCGTAAGACGCAGGCTCGTACGACGGCGGTCCTCGCCGGGGCGGCACTGCTCGCTCCGCTCGGGCTGCTGGCCGCGACCGGCAACGCCGCGGCGGCGGACGGCGGAGTGTGGGACCGCATCGCCCGGTGCGAGAGCGGCGGCAACTGGCACATCAACACCGGCAACGGCTACTACGGCGGGCTCCAGTTCTCCGCCGGCACCTGGCGCGCGTACGGCGGCTCGGCCTATGCGCCGACGGCCGCCGGGGCCTCCAGGGAACAGCAGATCGCGGTGGCCACCAAGGTCCAGCACGCCCAGGGTTGGGGCGCCTGGCCGGTCTGCTCGGCACGGGCCGGAGCGTACGGCAGCGCACCCGCGGCCTCCTCCGGTTCCGCAACCACCAAGTCCACCGAGTCCTCGGCGGTTGCCAAGTCGAAGCCGTCGAAGGCGCCGGCACGTTCGACGGGCCACACGACGCGCGGTGCCTCCCGCGGCGACTACACCGTCCGCGAGGGCGACACCCTGAGCAGGATCGCCGCCCGGCACGGGACCACCTGGCAGCGGCTGTACGCCGCCAACAAGGCCGTCATCGGCGGTGACCCCGACCTGATCGTGCCCGGGCAGCAGCTCAACCTCTGAGCCACCCACCCGGCAAGAGCCTGTGAACACAGGCTCTTGCCGGGTGCGGGCCCCGTCCGGTCGTCCGACCGGGTGGGGCCCTTCGGCGCACCGGACGCGCCGGAGCGGCCGCAGGCCGCCCACTGCTTACCGTGGCCCGATGTTCCGCATGCACCGCACGCAGTTCGCACTCGCGCTGGCCGCCGCCCTGTTCAGCGCCCTCGTCCCCGTCACGGCCCAGGCGGCACCGCCGCCCCCGCTGCCGGGAGCGCTTCCGGTGCGCTTGTCCTACGGCTGCGCCAAGGACCACTGGCCCTGGGGCTGCATCGCGGACTGCGAGAGCGGCGGGCGCTGGGACATCAACACCGGGAACGGCTTCTACGGCGGTCTGCAGTTCCAGCAGTCCACCTGGAAGCACTTCGGCGGGCTGAAGTTCGCCCCGCGCGCGGATCTCGCCACCCGCGAGGAGCAGATCGCCGTCGCCGAGAAGGTACTCGCCGCCCAGGGGTGGGAGACCTGGCCGGCCTGCTCCCAGCGGTACCGGCTCCAGGGGCGTGTGCACGCCGTGCACGCCGGCGAGACGCTGGTGTCGATCGCGGACAGGTACGGCCTCGACGGCGGCTGGCTGTCGCTGTACCGGGCCAACAAGGACATGGTCGGCACACGTCCGAACCGGCTGAACGTCGGCACACAGCTGCTCATCCCGGGGGGCTCGGCCCGCGTCCAGGAGCCGTACCAGGACTTCGAGGCGGCCGGTCCGCCGCTGTCCGACGCTCCCGTTCGCCCGCCTCTCCGCTGAACACGACGGCGCCCCGGCGCAGTTCGTACACGAGGACCCCCGTCCGGTCCTGGAGCCCGGGCGGCAGCCGCTGCTCGGCGATGACGACGCACGCGTCGACGGCGCCCAGCAGGTCGTACGTGCGGGCCGCGACCGCGGGTGACATGCCCTGCGCGGGCTCGTCGACGAGCACCACGCGTGCGCGTGCCAGCAGGGCGCGGGACAGGGCGAGCATGCGCTGCTCGCCTCCGGAGAGGGTGCCGGCACGGCGCGTGAGCAGGGGCTCCAGCTGCGGGTAGGCCTCGAGGGCGAAGCCGTAGTCCCTGGCTGCCAGTTCGAGGTTCTCGTGCACGGTGAGGGACCCGAACACGGCCTGCCGCTCGGGAACCAGACACAGCCCGCGCCGAGCCCGCTCGTACGCCGGCATCCGGCTCACGTCGACGCTGTCCCACACCACCGCGCCGCCGGACAGCGGTACGAGCCCGGCCAGCGCGCGCAGGGCGGTCGTACGGCCGGATCCGTTGCGGCCGAGCAGGACGGTGAGGCCGGGGCCGGGGGCGGCGAGGGTGATGCCGTGCAGGGCCTCCAGGGGGCCGTAGCGCACGCGCGCGTGGCGCAGGGAGATGGTCATGGGCGCGCCTCCCCGGTGCCGAGGGCGTCGAGTACGTGCTCGGGCGGGCCGGAGGCGACGATGCGGCCCGCCGTCATGACCTGCACGACATCTGCGAGGTCGGCGACCAGGTCGAGGTCGTGCTCGACCACCAGGAGGGCGGTGCCGTCGGCCGCCAGGGCCTTCAGCACCCGTGCCAGAGCGGCGACTTCGGCGCTGTCCAGGCCGGCAGCGGGCTCGTCGAGCAGCAGCACGCGCGGACTGCCCGCGAGGGCCCGGGCCAGCTCCACGCGGCGCAGCGTGCCGGTGGGGAGGCCTGCGGCGGGCAGGGTCCGTACGGGGCCGTCGAGGCCGAACAGCCGCAGCGCCCGATCCACGGCCCCCGGATCGCTCAGCCGGCCCTGCTCGGCACCCACGCGGACATTCTCGGCCACGGTCAACGACGGGAAGACGGCCAGCTGTTGGAACGTGCGGGCGATTCCCAGCCGGGTGCGGGCGTGGGCGGCCAGGCGGGTGATGTCCCTTGCGCCGAGCCGCACTTGCCCGTGCGTGGGGCGCAGGGTGCCCGCCAGGCAGTGGAACAGGGTGCTCTTTCCCGCCCCGTTGGGGCCGACGATGGCGGTGACCTGTCCCGGGGGGACGGTGAGGTCGACTCCGTCGAGGGCTTTGAAGCCGCCGTAGCGGGCGTGGAGGGTGCGGGCTGTGAGTACAGGTGCGGGTGTGTGGGGGTGCACCCGGCCTTCGGCCGGGTTTGTGTTCCCACCCGCACCACCCGTGCCACCCGTACCACTTTCGTGGTCGGGTGCGGGTGGCCCCTGTGGGGGCCGAGCAGCATCGGCGGCTGCGGGTTGTGGGGGTGAAGTCCGCCGGGACGTCTCCTGCAGGCCCGCCGCCGTCACCCCCGCCAACGCCGGCCGCCCCTCGGCCCGTTGCTCCGTCGGCCGCAGCCGCGCCCGTGCCCGCAGCCCCAGCTCCGTCAGCCTCGCCCTTCGCCCGAGCCGCAGTCGTCCCGCGGCTGTTCGCAGTGCCTCGTACGGGCCTCCGGGGAAGCGCCCGACGAGCACCGCCAGCACGCCGATCAGCGCCGCCGCCACCCCGCCCCGGGCGCCCGCGTCGAGGCCGACCAGGAGGGCGGCCGCGGCCAGGGCGCCCAGGGTGCTGTCGGCGCCCAGTACCACGACGGCGGCGAACCACAGCAGGCCGCGGACCGGGTCGTAGGCGCCCGGGTCGAAGGCCCGCAGGCCCATGCCGAGCATGCCGCCGCCGAGCGCGGCCAGGGCGGCGCCCGAGACGAAGGCCAGGAGCTTGAGCGACGGGACCTGGACGCCGGCTGCCGAGGCGCCCGACTCGTGGTCCCGCATGGCGGCCAGGGCCCGGCCCGTGCGGCCTCTGCGCAGTGCCCGCGTGGCCAGCAACGCGGCTGCCAGCAGGGCCAGTTCGAGGACGTAGTACGCGCGGTCGCCGTCGAAGCCCGCCGGGCGGTCCAGAGACAGTCCGGACGTGGCGTACGGCTGGGCGAAGACGAAGCGGCTCACCCCGACGCCCACCGCGAACGTCGCCAGCGCGAGCGCGAGGCCCTGGCGGCCGATCGCCGGCCAGCCCGTCAGGAGGCCCAGGGGAGCGACCAGAACGACCGCCACCGCCAGGGCGGCCAGCTCGGGCAGTCGCGGCAGGCCCGGGAAGCGGCCCGCCGCGAGCAGGGCCGTGAACAGGGCGCCAAGGCCCGCGTACGCCGCCTGCCCGAGTGAGATCTGGCCGCCCCGGCCGGTGACCACCACCAAGGACAGCAGCACCACGCCCAGCGCCGGCACCTGGACCGACGTGTGCAGGTCCGAGCCGGCGAAACCCAGCGGGAGCAGGAACAGGACGACGGCCACGATCCATGCGCCCGGCGGCGTCGGCACGCGCGCGGTGGCCGTGCGCGGCAGGGCGTCGCGCGTACCGATGCGGGGCAGGACGAGAGCGGCGACCAGCAGGGCCACCACGAACAGGTTCGCGCCCACCGCCTGCAGCAACGGCTCGCCCCAGCCGGAGGGATGCAGCCGCGTCAGCTGGCTCTGTGCGATCCCGATGCCCAGCGCCACGACGACGGCCAGCGGCAGGTTCCGCATCCGCGCCGCCACCGCGACCGCCACCACCTCCATGACGAGCAGCGGCAGTCCGTACGGGTCCAGGCGCACGTACGGCGCCAGCAGGACGCCCGTCAGGCCCGCCGTGAACGCACCGAACGCCCAGCCCGCCGCCGCCACCCGGTCCGCGTCGATCCCGCCGAGCACCGCAAGCTGCCGGTCGTCCACCACGGCCCGCAGCTCCCGCCCGAACCGCGTCCACCGGATCACCGCCCCGACGCCCATGGCCAGCACCAGCACCACGGCCAGCTGGCCCCACGGGTCCTCCGACACGAGTTCCGGGGCGTCGTCCCGCGCCCCCTGCCCCCACACCAGCGCCGCCCCGCCGACCAGCAGTACGAACACCCCGATGGATGCGACGAGCGTCTGCGCCGGGTCGCTGCCCAGGACCGCGAGCGGCCGGAAGACGAACCGCTCCAGGACCACGCCGATCGCCGGAGCCAGGACGACCAGCGTCACCGTCGCCGCCAGCCACAGCGGCCAGCCCCACTCGACCACGCACTGCCGCAGCACATACGCGCACACCATCGCGATCGCGCCGTGCGCGAAGTTGAGCACGCCGGTCGCGCGGTACGTCACGATCAGGCCGATTCCGGTGAGCGCGGCCGCGCTGCCGACGGAGAGCCCGGCGAGCGTGAGGTCGTACGTCAGGGAAGACATCAGGGAGTACTTCAGTCGGTCTCGTCGGCGGGTTCGCAGATCGGGCACGGGCCCAGCTCGCCGCTCGTCAGCAGTTTCGCGTCGACCGGTACGGCCTCCACCTTGCCGGAGACCAGGGGGCAGTCCGCGCGGTGCCACAGTGTGCCGCCGGGCACCATCAGCAGGTCCCCGCTGACCGCGAGGGGCAGGGCGGCCGCCTGCCGGGACTCGTCGGCGTCGGCGGACTCGGCGGCGACCAGGAGGCCGTACAGCTCCTCCACGCGCGCGGCGGCGAGGGCGTTGCGCCCGTGGGTGAGCAGCACCGACCCGGCGATGATCAGTGCCGCGCCGGGGACCGTGCAGGAGGCGAGGTAGGGCAGCTGCCGCTCGGCGTAACGCTCGCCGGAGATGCCGTACCAGCCGATGACGCACAGCACCGCACCCGCGGCGAGCGCGGCCCAGCCGGCCCACAGGACGGGGTGAACGGTCCGCAGTCGCGCTGTCCGCATCGTTGGCTCCTCGTCCGTTCACACACGTCGAGTGTCTGTCCATGTCAGCCAATGGCTTGCACTATGCCTTCTGGAAGCTGACCCTGAAAGCACCGGGCGCACCTTGCCCGGACCGACACCCGGTGGTGAGCCAGATGGTTCTCGGGAGCGACCTCAGGCGGGGGAACGCACGAAGGGGGCGCGGCCCAAGGGCGGCGGGACGGGGCACGGCGGCACTGGCCGCCCTCGTTCTCATCCTCGCCCCGGTCCTCGCGGCCTGCAGCGACAACAGCGGCGGCGGGAGCGAGAGCACACCCCCCACTCCGTCCGTGGAGAAGACGACGAGCGCGCCGGCCACCGCGCCTGCGGATCCGGCGGCCGCCACGAAGGAGATCAAGCAGAACTGGGCGAAGTTCTTCGACCCGAAGACCTCTGCGAAGGAGAAGCTGGCCGTCCTGGAGAACGGTGACCGGATGGCGCTCGTCCTGCAGGCCTTCGGCGGTGACCAGCGCGGCGGGCAGGTGCAGGCCCAGGTGACGAAGGTCGACTTCACCTCGCCGACCAAGGCGACGGTGACGTACAACCTGACGCTGAAGGGCGCCACCGCCCTGCCGAACGCGTCCGGGACGTCCGTCGAGCAGAACGGCACCTGGAAGGTCTCCGTCAACACGCTCTGCGCACTGGTCGCCATGAGCGGCAATGCCTCGGCGTCGGCGCTCCCGGGCTGCTGAGCACGCAGCTGCCGCTGCGCTGCTGCTCGTGCTGGGCACGGCCTGCGGCAGCCGCCTGCCGGAGAGCGACTTCGAGCACGGCGGCCGGACGAACACGCCCGCGCCGACCAGCGGCACGCCCATCCGCGTCGGCATCATCACCAGCGCCACCAGCCCGGTCGGCGGCAACACCTTCACCGGCCCGCGCAACGGCGCCAAGGCGTACTTCGACCGCCTCGACGCGCGCGGTGGCATCGACGGGCACCCGGTCGAGGTGCGGGAGTGCGACGACGGCGGCAGCGGCGTCGGCAACAACACCTGCGTGCACCAGTTGATCGACGAGGACAAGGTCGTCGCCCTGGTCGCCACCACCGCCCTGGACTACGCGGGCGCCTCCCGCGTCTCCCACGCGCGCGTGCCCGACATCGGCGGCCAGCCCATCGGCGCCGCCTACGACACCTGGCCGCACCTGTACGGCATCTACGGCAGCCTCGCCCCGAGGAACGGCACGCCCGGCTGGGACGGCAAGCTCTACGGCGGCACGGAGGTCTACCGCTACTTCAAGCGCGAGAAGGGCGCCCGCACGGCCGCCGTCGTGTCCTACAACCAGGCCGCGTCCGCCGCCTACGCCAGGCTCGTCGAGCGGGGCCTGGAGGCCGAGGGCTACAAGGTGGTCACCGAGCAGGTCGACTTCGCGCTGCCCAACTTCCGTGCCGCCGCGGCCGACTTGAAGGAGCAGGGCGCCGATCTGGTCTTCGACGCGATCGACACCCACGGCAACGCCCAGCTGTGCAAGGCGATGGACGAGGTCGGTGCCAGGGTCACCGCCAAGGTCACCAACGTACAGAACTGGACGTCCACCGTCCCGGACGACTACAAGGACTCCCCGCGCTGCCGCAACGCCCTCTGGGCGACCGGCTCCAGCCGCAACTACGAGGACACGGGCAACGCGGGCGTACGGGATTTCCGGGACGCCACGAAGGGTCTGAAGACGCACTCCCAGTGGCAGTTGGAGGGCTGGGCGGCCGCCATGTGGTTCACCGACGCGGCGAAGTCCTGTGCACACGCGGGCATCACGCGCGCGTGCGTCGACGCCTTCATGAACCGCAGCGAGAACTACACCGCCGGAGGGCTGCTGGTTCCCGTCGCCTTCGAGCGGCAGGCCGAGCCGCCGAAGGACCGCAGGACCTGTCTGTCGGTGGCCCGCTGGCAGGACGGCAAGGGCTGGGTGTCCCAGGGAGACATGAACAGCAACTGTTTCGACGTGCCGCAGATCCCCTACCAGCCGTAGTCCGGGTAAAGGGCAACCAAAGTGCCTGTTCGCCGGTCTTACCAGGGAACAGGCCAGAAGGGATCCGTAGCGCATGACAACGTTGGCCCCGCAGTCCACACCGCTGCGTGCCGACTGCATCGCCGACTCCGCCGGCGGGCTGACCTTCGACGTCCTCGCGGTCGGGGAATCGGCCACGGCCCTGCTCGTGCTGCGCCGCCGCGAAGGCCATGACGAGGTGTACCTGCCGCTGGCCCCCGCCGCCGACGGCCGGCTGCGCGCCGCGCTGCCCAGCATCGTCGCCCTCCCCGAGGGCCGCTGGGACGCCTACGCGCGCGTGGACGCCGGCGAGCCTCGCCGCCTGGTGCCCGGCGTCACCGACCTGCGCTCGCTCGCCGCCCGGACCCCCAGCGGCTCCCGCGGCCACGTCGCCGTCCGCATCCCGTATGCGACCCGGCAGGGCAACCTCACCGTCCGCAGCTGGCTGCGCGCCCCGCACGCCGAGGCGGGCGAACTGCGCATCAAACAGGGCGTGTTGACGGTGCCGGGGCGGGTGTACGGCGTCGGGCTCGGCCCGGAGGCGTACGCGGAGCTCCGCGGCCGGCACGCGCCCGTCCCGGCTCGCCGGACCGAACTCCTCGCCGACCGGACCGAGTTCCGCTTCAAGGTGGTGTACGGCGCCCTGGAGCCCGGCGTGTGGGACCTGTGGCTGCGGCCCGCGGGGGAGGCGGGACCGGCGGTGCGGGTCGCGCGGCTGCTCGACGACGTGGCGGACAAGAAGCCCGTGTTCACCTATCCACGCGTGCGCGTGGACGCGCCGTACGGTCCGGTGGAGGCCGGGCCGTACTACACGCGGGACAACGACCTGTCCGTGTCCGTCACCGCGGTGCCCCGTACCAGGCACCCTTGAGGACAGTTACTGTCCGCAATTCCTGGCAGACTCGGACCCATGTTGGAGACCTCGGCACGACTCCTGCGCCTGCTCTCGCTCCTCCAGGCCCACCGCGAATGGTCCGGCGCCGACCTCGCCGACCGCCTCGGCGTCACCCCGCGCACCGTGCGCCGCGACGTCGACCGGCTGCGCGAGCTGGGCTACCCGGTCAACGCGAGCCCCGGCACCGGCGGCGGCTACCAGCTGGGCGCGGGCGCCGAGCTGCCGCCGCTGCTCCTGGACGACGACGAGGCGGTCGCGGTGGCCGTCGGGCTGCGCACGGCCGCCGGGCAGGGCATCGAGGGCATCGGCGAGACCTCCGTACGGGCCCTCGCCAAACTGGAGCAGGTGCTGCCGAACCGGCTGCGCCGCCGCGTGGGCGCCCTCAACGCCTTCACCGTGCCGATGCTGCGCGGACCCCAGCCCTCCGCCGTCGACCCGGCCGTCCTGACCGAACTGGCCAATCTCTGCCGGGACTCCGAGCGCCTCCGCTTCGAGTACAGCGACCACGGGGGCACCTCCACCCGCCGCACCGTCGAACCGCACCGCCTGGTGTGCACCGAGCGCCGCTGGTACCTGGTCGCCTGGGACCTGGACCGGGAGGACTGGCGTACGTTCCGCGTCGACCGCATCACGCCGAAGCCGCCGCACGGCCCGCGCTTCGCCCCGCGCACCCCGCCCGCCGAGGACCTCGCCGCGTACGTCTCGAAGGGCGTCTCCACGCGCGCGTACGCCTCACATGCCGTCATCCGGCTACTGGCACCCCTGGAGGAGGCCGCGGAGCGCATCTCGCCCTCGGCGGGGCAGCTGGAGGCGGACGGCCCGGACAGCTGCATCCTGCGCACCGGTGCCGCCGGCCTCGACGTGATGGTGATCCACGTGATGATGATGGGCTTCGAGTTCGAGGTGCTGGAGCCCGCCGAGCTGACCGAGGCGATCAGGACCGCTCGGGACCGCCTGTCTCGCGCTCTGCTGCGACGGACTCCCCAGGTTCCTGAGGCTCTGCCGCGAAGTCCGGATGGTGCAGGTCGAACGCCGGGGACTCGGAGCGGACCCGGGGCAGCGTCGTGAAGTTGTGCCGCGGCGGCGGGCAGGAGGTCGCCCACTCCAGGGAGCGGCCGTAGCCCCAGGGGTCGTCGACCTCGACCTTCTCGCCGTACTTGGCGGTCTTCCAGACGTTGTAGAGGAACGGCAGCGTCGACATGCCGAGCAGGAACGCGCCGATCGTCGAGATGGTGTTGAGGGCCGTGAAGCCGTCCGCCGCGAGATAGTCGGCGTACCGCCGCGGCATGCCTTCGGCGCCCAGCCAGTGCTGCACCAGGAACGTGGTGTGGAAGCCGACGAAGAGCGTCCAGAACTGGATCTTGCCCAGCCGCTCGTCGAGCATCTTGCCGGTGAACTTGGGCCACCAGAAGAAGAAGCCGCCGAAGATCGCGAAGACGACCGTGCCGAACACGACGTAGTGGAAGTGCGCCACGACGAAGTAGCTGTCCGAGACATGGAAGTCCAGCGGCGGCGACGCCAGGATCACCCCGGTCAGACCGCCGAACAGGAACGTCACCAGGAAGCCGCACGCCCACAGCATCGGCGTCTCGAAGGACAGCGAGCCCTTGATCATCGTGCCGATCCAGTTGAAGAACTTCACGCCGGTGGGCACGGCGATGAGGAACGTCATGAAGGAGAAGAACGGCAGCAGCACCGAGCCGGTGACGAACATGTGGTGCGCCCACACCACCACCGACAGGCCGGTGATCGCCATCGTCGCGCCGATCAGCGTCAGATAGCCGAAGAGCGGCTTGCGGCTGAAGACCGGGAGGATCTCCGTGATGATGCCGAAGAACGGCAGCGCGATGATGTACACCTCGGGATGGCCGAAGAACCAGAACAGGTGCTGCCACAGCAGCGCCCCGCCGTTGGCCGAGTCGAAGACCTGCGCGCCGAACCGCCGGTCCGCCTCCAGACACAGCAGCGCGGCGGCGAGCACCGGGAACGCCATCAGGATCAGGATCGACGTGAAGAGCGTGTTCCACACGAAGATCGGCATCCGGAACATCGTCATGCCGGGGCAGCGCATTCCGATGATGGTGGTGATGAAGTTGACCGCGCCGAGGATCGTGCCGAAGCCGGCCAGCGCGAGCCCCATGATCCACAGGTCGGGTCCGACACCGGGCGAGTGCACCGCGCTGTTGAGCGGCGCGTAGGCGAACCAGCCGAAGGCGGCGGGGCCGCCGGGCACGGCCAGCGAACTGAGCACGATCAGGCCGCCGAACAGGAAGAACCAGTACGACAGCATGTTCAGCCGGGGGAAGGCGACATCGGGGGAGCCGATCTGCAGGGGCATCAGCTCGTTGGCGAAGCCCGCGAAGGCCGGGGTCGCGAACAGCAGCAGCATGATCGTGCCGTGCATGGTGAACAGCTGGTTGTACTGGTTGCTGTCCATGATCTGCAGCCCGGGCCGGGCGAGTTCGGCCCGCATCAGCAACGCCATGACCCCGCCGACCAGGAAGAACAGGAACGCCGTGATCAGGTAGAGGTGCCCGATCTTCTTGTGGTCGGTGGTCGTCAGCCAGTCGACGATCACCCGTCCCTGACTGGTCGGCACGGGTCGCGCCGCCGGATGCACGGTCTGGGTCCCCATCGCTCGCTCGCCCCTTCGCTCGTCGCGCCCCGGGTCCGCTGAAGCCCGCGCGCGCATGCCCGCGAGCTCACGTCATGATGCGCGCGCCGCCGCGCGCTCCGACAGGGGGCGTGCGGGGGTTCTGTGCTGGAACCGTGCATTTCCTACGCGGTGTCAGCTCTCACGAACCCGCCCGGAATCGGACCGGAAAGAGGCCCGGGGTCGGTTCTCACGGCACTTTCCGACGGGCTATTCGGAGAACGGTCGCGACACGCGGGAATTACGTTCGATTACCTGCGGAAGGCCTACGGAACAGGTGCGGAACCGCTCGTACGTGTGACGCCCGCTGTGCAGCAGTTGATGTCACGTGAGCCGAAACACGTGTCGTGATCCTGTGACAGAAGTGTGACCGGAGGGGGATACGGGCCGTGTGGGACCGCCCCGCCTTCCCCGGCCGCCGGACAGGGCCTAGCGTGGCGGCATGGCACCGATTCCCACTCCGCAGGCGGAGCCCCAGGACAGTCCGGACGCGTATGTCGGCCTCGATGCGCCCGGCGCCGAGCGGCGCGCGCGGGAGCGCGGATGGTCCACGGTGCGCTCACTGCCGCCGGGGGCGATCATCACGATGGAGTACCGCACGGGCCGGCTGAACTTCGAGGTGAAGGACGGCCGGGTGGTGCGGGCCTGGAAGGGCTGAGAAGGGCTGATACGTGACGAAGGCCCCGGTTCCCGAACGGGAACCGGGGCCTTCGCTGTGCGGGAGTGGTTGTGCGTACCGACCCCGCTGTCCGTGTGGCGTCAGCCGCCCAGGGGGCGGGCCGTGGAGGCCGTCGCGCCGCGCGGGATGCGGTCCGAGTGCGGCGGGCGGCGGCTGCCGACCGGAGTGACCGGCGTGCGCTCCGAGCGTGCCGTGTGCGGGCCCGGGGCCAGGTAGGCGGGCGCCCGGGCCGAGCGGGCCGCGGAGGTGACCGTCTCGCGTGCGGCGGCCTCGTCCTGCGCGGTCGTGCGCGGCTTGAGCAGCACCGGAGCGCCGACGGGAGCGGCAGGTGCCGTGGCCCCCTTGCGGGCGCGCCAGCGGTCGCGCAGGTCGAAGAGCGCCACCTCGGCCTTGGCGATCCCCGGCTCGCACCAGGGGAGGGCCAGCAGGATCAGCAGACCCGCGGCCCAGCCGAGGAGCACGTCGCTCAGCCAGTGCGTACCGAGGTAGACGGTGGCGAGGCCCACGCCCAGCGCGGTCACCGCGGAGAGGGCGGACAGCCAGCGGCGGGCTCTCGGGGTGGAGGCGAGGTAGGCCAGGATTCCCCAGGTCACCACGGCGTTGGCGGTGTGGCCGCTGGGGAATATATCGCCGCCGAGGCCCATCTCGTTCGAGCCGATCGTGGTCGCGTAGTGCGGTCCGAGGCGGCCCATGCCGATCTTGGCGGCGCCCACGGTGATGTTCAGCAGCAGCAGCGAGGCGCCCAGCGTCAGCAGCGGGCGCAGTGTGTGCTGCCGCCAGCAACGCCAGCCGAGCCAGGCCGCGACCATCACCGCGGTCGGGCCGCGCTGGCCGAGCACGACGTAGTAGTCGACGAACCAGTGGATGCCCTGCCACTGCTGGTAGGGCCGGAAGAACATGACCTGCCAGTCGAAGCGGACCAGCCACGACGTGGTCACCACGAGCCACACGATCGCCAGATAGAAGGCCAGGGTCCCGGTCAGCAGCGCGACCCGGTGCCGGCTCATCTTCGGCACATCGATGTGGGCCGGTCGTTCCGGCTCCCGGTCCAGCCTGGCGAACACCCGGTCCAGACGGGTGAGGTTTCGTTCGGTACGCACCCAATCGACGTTACAGCGAGTGAGGTAAGTTCTCCGTCTCTTCAGCTGCTTTGTGATGACGATGTGATGTGGGATTCCTCTCAGGAGCGGGTTTATTTCCAAGGAATCCGCAATGTCCGGCGGTCGGTCCCTTCAATTCCTTTGATCATTCGCGAATCAGTTTTATGGGCCTTATAAATTCGTTCACCGAATGCTGGGGCGGATTTCTCCGGATGCTCACCGGTCCCCGCAAGTCGATCATGGAGGACCGGAGCCGTTCAGCCAGAACGCTCCGTACACGGCCGATGCCACCGCGACACCGCCCACCACCAGGGCCGACCTGGACGTACGCAGCCGGGACAGGGTCAGGGCGAGGGGCAGCAGCAGCGGGAAGGCGGGCAGCAGCAGGCGTGGTTTCGAGCCGAAGTAGCTCGACGCGCACAGGGCGAGCGCGGTGACCACACCCGCGTACACCAGCAGCGGGAGCGGCTGGCGCTGCCGTACGCAGACGACGTACAGCCGGACCACCAGTCCGACCCCGGCGATCAGCCCGACGCCCGCGAGTGCCCCCGGAAGTGACGTGAACTTGTCGGCGACGAAGCGGGCGAAGGCCAGGCCGCCGTCGAAGCCGTTGCGCCAGCCCGCCTGGACGTCCAGGTAGCCCAGCGGGCCCCTGCCAGTGTGGTGGCCGACCCACAGGACGTAGCCGGCGGCGCCCAGCGGGGCCAGGAGCATGGCCAGGGCGCGTCGTACGGCCGCGGGGGCGCGCGGGGTGTCCGGCGCGCCGCCGGATGTCCCGACGCGCTGCGTGGAGCCGTCTCCGGGCGGCGCGGGAGCGCGTTCGCCCGCGCGCGCGTCCGCCGCGCTTCGCTCTCGCACGAACGAGGCGATCCCGGCCGCCCACACGGCCGCGACGACGGCGAGCCCGACCGGCCGGGTCAGCCCCGCCAGCGCGGCCAGTGCGCCCGCCGTCAGCCAGCGGCCGGTCAGGACCGCGTACAGCGACCAGGCGGCGAGCGCGGTGAACAGCGACTCGCTGTACGCCATCGACTGCACGATCCCGACGGGCAGCACGGCCCACAGCAGCACGGCGCACACCCCGACCCTGCGGCCGTACACATGCTCCGCGACCGCGAAGATCCCCCAGGCCGCCGCGAGCGAGGCAAGCAGGCTGACGACGAAGCCCGCGTCGGCGTACGACAGCGGGGTGACCGCCGCGAGGCCCCGCTCCAGCCAGGGCAGCAGCGGGAAGAAGGCCAGATTCGAGTGCACGTCGCCGTTCGGCAGCCGCACCTCGTAGCCGTAACCGAGGTCGGCGACCCTGGCGTACCAGAGCGCGTCCCAGCGGGCCGTCAGCAGCGTGTACGCGCTCTTGCCGCGCGCGGCGCTCCACAGGGCCAGCGCGAGCAGGCCCAGGGCGCGCACGGCCGCGTACCCGAGGAGGGCAGGGGCCGCACGGCGCAGGGCCGTGTCGCGAGGCGGCGCAACGCGTGTCACAAGGTCGGTCACGGGCTCGATTATCGACGGCCCGACGGAACCGGCAGGCCGGGCGGGGCGTACCACAGGAGGAGGGGGAGTGGCGTACGCCACACCGGTCTGTGCGAACTCTGAGAGGTCCGCCACGTGACCTGGGCACGAACTCGCGTACGCTGACGTGTCACTCGCCTTCGTTGCGCGGGCCGGAGACCACCGCTCCTCTCCGGCCGAGATCACGGGGAGTCCCCACCCCGTGTGCCCGCCGACCGCGAGGGAACATCTGGGAGGTACGTACATGTCCGGGACGACCACGGCCGCCGCTGCGCTGCGCCGTCGGGCGGCCGGGGCCGGTGCCAACCGCTGGGTCGTCCTCGTCGTCCTCTGTGTGAGCCTGCTGCTGGTCGCGGTCGACGCGACCGTGCTGCACGTGGCGGTCCCCGCCGTCACCGAGGACCTCAAGCCCGGCGCGATAGAGCTGCTCTGGATCGTCGACGTCTACCCCCTCGTCTGCGCCTCGCTGCTGATCCTCTTCGGCACGCTCGGCGACCGGGTCGGCCGCAGAAGGATCCTGCTGCTCGGCTACGGCCTCTTCGGCATCGCATCCGGCCTCGCGGCCCTCGCCCACGACCCACAGGTGCTGATCCTCGCGCGGGCGCTGCTCGGCGTCGGCGGCGCGATGATCATGCCCGCGACGCTCTCGATCCTCCGCCAGGTCTTCCCCGACCGGCGTGAACGGGCACTCGCGATCGGCGTCTGGAGCGCGGTCGCCGCGGTCGGCGCGGCCGTCGGCCCGCTGCTCGGCGGCTTCCTGCTCGAGCACTTCTGGTGGGGTTCGGTCTTCCTGGTCAACATCCCGCTGATGCTGGTCAGCCTGCCGGTCGGCCGACTGCTGCTGCCCGAGTCGCGGGGCACCGGTGACGGCCCCTGGGACGTGGTCGGCGCGCTGATGGCCGCGGCCGGCCTGTTCGGCGTGGTGCTCGGCGTGAAGCGGCTGGGCGGAGGCGAACTGGGCGTCCTCGCCGTGGCGCCGCTCGTCGTGGGCGCCCTGCTGCTGGTCCTCTTCGTACGACGACAGCGGCGCCGTACGCATCCGCTGGTGGACCTCGGCATGTTCGCGCGGCCCGCCTTCAGCACCGCCGTGGGCTGCATCGTGCTGGCGATGCTCGCGCTGGTGGGGCTGGAGCTGATCGCGGCGCAGTATCTGCAGCTGGTGCTGGGACTGTCGCCGCTGGAGACGGGGCTGCGACTGCTGCCGCTGACGTTCGCGGCGATGGCGGCGGGGCTGGCGGGGGCGCGGCTGCTGCGCCGCTTCGGCCCGCGCCGGATGGTGTGCTTCGGGTTCTGCCTCACCGCCGGGGCCGTGGTGCTGCTGACCGTGATGGGCGGGTCGGACAACGCCGGGCTGATGGTGTCCGCGTTCCTGCTGCTGGGCTTCGGTCTGGAGACCACGCTCTTCGGGGCGTACGAGTCGATGCTGAGCGAGGCTCCGCCGGCGCAGGCGGGCGGAGCGGCCGCGATCGGGGAGACGTCGTACCAGCTGGGGGCAGGGATCGGTATCGCCCTGCTGGGCAGCGTGATGAACGCGGCGTACGCGCCCGGGCTGTCGTCCGTGCCGGGGGTGCCGTCTTCGGCCTCGGCCGCGGCGGGGCATTCGCTGGGCGAGGCCTACCAGGTTGCCGCGCACCTGGGCGGGCCCGTCGGGGTTGCCCTGCGGCGGGCCGCGCGGGACTCCTTCGTGCACGGGCTGCATGTGACCTTGCTGGTCAGCGCGGCCTTGCTGCTGCTGGGTGCGGTGATGGCGCTGCGGTTGCCGCGGATCATGCACTGCGGGGAGCCTGCGGCACCGGTGGAGCTGCCCGCGCCTCGGGAAGTTGCCGACTCTCGCGTCTCGGCCTGACCGTTGTCGGTTGTCTGCGGCGCCATTGTGGCTGGTCGCGCAGTTCCCCGCGCCCCTTTAGGGCGTGACACTGGACGTGCGGGAGACTGCACCGTAGCGTCGGCCTGGAAATCGTAACTAGCGCTGCTAGTTTTCATCGTGTGCCGGAGGGTGTCCCATGTCCGCGTCCTCGAAACTGCCCCCCTTCGACCCCGCCGACCCGCTCGGCATCGATGACCTGCTGGAGCCGGAGGACCTGGCCATCCGGGACACGGTGCGCGGCTGGGCGGCCGACCGGGTGCTGCCGTACGTCGCCGACTGGTACGAGAAGGGTGAGCTGCCCGAGATCCGGGAGCTCGCCCGCGAGCTCGGCGGTATCGGTGCCCTCGGCATGTCGCTCAGCGGGTACGGGTGTGCGGGGGCCAGTGCCGTGCAGTACGGGCTCGCCTGTCTGGAGCTGGAGGCCGCCGACTCCGGGATCCGGTCCCTGGTCTCCGTGCAGGGGTCCCTTGCGATGTACGCCATCCACCGGTTCGGGAGCGAGGAGCAGAAGCAGCACTGGCTGCCGCGCATGGCCGCCGGCGAGGCCATCGGGTGCTTCGGGCTGACCGAGCCCGACCACGGGTCCGACCCCGCCTCGATGCGGACGCACGCCAAGCGGGACGGCGGCGACTGGGTCCTCAACGGGCGGAAGATGTGGATCACCAACGGGTCCGTGGCGGCCGTCGCCGTGGTGTGGGCCCAGACGGAGGACGGGATCCGTGGGTTCGTCGTGCCCACCGACACCGCCGGGTTCTCCGCGCCGGAGATCAAGCACAAGTGGTCCCTGCGGGCCAGCGTCACCAGCGAACTCGTCCTCGACGACGTACGGCTGCCCGCCGACGCCGTACTGCCGGAGGTCGTCGGGCTCAAAGGCCCCCTCAGCTGTCTCTCGCACGCCCGCTACGGCATCGTGTGGGGAGCCATGGGCGCGGCCCGCAGCTGTTTCGAGACCGCCGTCGACTATGCGAAGTCACGGGAGCAGTTCGGGCGGCCGATCGGGGGATTCCAGCTCACCCAGGCCAAGCTCGCCGACATGGCGGTCGAACTGCACAAGGGGATTCTGCTCGCCCACCATCTGGGGCGGCGCATGGATGCCGGCCGCCTGCGTCCCGAGCAGGTCAGCTTCGGCAAGCTCAACAACGTACGAGAGGCCATCGAGATCTGTCGTACGGCACGGACCATCCTCGGCGCCAACGGGATCTCGCTCGAATACCCCGTCATGCGGCACGCCACCAACCTCGAGTCGGTGCTGACCTACGAAGGCACCGTCGAGATGCACCAGCTCGTACTGGGCAAGGCGCTCACCGGACTCGACGCCTTCCGGTAAACCCTGCGCGGGGGCAGGGCCGGTGAGCGGCCCTGCCTCAGCTCTGGTTGAAGAAACCGTCCGAACGGTGCTGCGCCGGCTCCCCGCTGACGATTTCCGTGTCGGCGGGCGTGAGTAGGAACACGCGGTTGGAGACGCGGTCGATCGAACCGCGCAGACCGAAGATGAGCCCCGCCGCGAAGTCGACGACGCGCTTGGCGTCGGACGCCTCCATGGCGGTGAGGTTCACGATGACCGGAACACCCTCGCGGAACAGCTCGCCGATGGCGCGGGCGTCCCGGAAGCTGTCCGGGGTCACCGTGCCGATGCGACGGTCCTTCTCCTCGGCGGCCTCCGAGGCCACCTTGACCCGCGGGTCGGTGACCCAGGCATCCCCGGGCTGCTCGGTCCCTTCGGAGTAGTCGTCGTCGTAGTAACGCTCGTCATCGTTGTCGTCAACGAGGCCAAGCCAGGCACTCGCCTTGCGTACCGATCCCATGGACGCCTCCTCTCACAGCGGTCCTTCTGCTTTCCGCATCCCTATGGTCATCCATGATGCGGTTGGCGCGCCAAGTGGATAGACGCCGCGCGGGGGGTTTGTGACGGTACTGGTGCAGAGCGAATCCGTCGAGAGCCCGCGTTTCCCAAGGGTCTTGCTGTACACAGATGCTGACTGTGAGTGAAATATGATTCTTCACGGCGTACGGGTGACGGGCAGTGCGTACGGGTGAACGGGGTGGTCGATACGATGCGGCAGCTCAACGCCGTATCAGCTCAACGTCGTATCAGCAGCATCGGAAGTCACACGCGTCACGGGGGATCGTCGTGTTCGGAATCGTCAGGCCCTGTCGGCATCGGCTCGGTGAGAGCCTCAAGTCCCAATGGGTTGCGCATTTGTGCGGCCTGTGTCTCGCGCTGCGCAAGGACCACGGGCAGTTCGCGCGGGTCGTGACCAACTACGACGGGCTGCTCATATCGGTTCTGACGGAGGCTCAGGCCGAGAAGGCGGCCGGGTGGCGGCGTACGGCGGGGCCCTGTCCGTTGCGCGGGATGCGTACCGCGTCCGTCGCGCAGGGAGAAGGGGCGCGGCTCGCGGCCGCCGTTTCGCTGGTGCTCGCCGCGGCCAAGGTGCGGGACCACGTCGCCGACGGGGACGGGCTGCTGGCGCGGAAACCGGTGGCGCTCGCCGCGCGCCGGGTGGCCTCGAGCTGGGGCGCGGCAGGGGCCCGTACCGGATCCGACGTCGGGTTCGACACCGCGGTGCTCGTGGACGCCGTGGACCGGCAGATCGGCATCGAGGCCCTTGCGGGGCCCGGGACGCCGGTTCTGACGGTCACCGAACCGACCGAGACGGCCACCGCCGCGGCCTTCGCGCACACCGCGGTCCTGGCCGGACGGCCGGGCAACGCCGAACCGCTCGCCGAGGCCGGGCGGCTGTTCGGGCGGCTCGCGCATCTCCTGGATGCCGTGGAGGACCAGGAAACTGACGCCGCGTCGGGTGCCTGGAACCCGCTCACCGTGACCGGGACCCCGCTCGCCGAGGCCCGGCGGCTCGCCGACGACGCCCTGCACGGGATCCGGCTCGCGCTGCGTGAGGTGGCCTGGGGGTCCGGGGTCTCCCCGGAAAAGCACAGCGGCGACAGCAGGCTTGCCCACCGGCTGCTCGTGCACGAACTGCGCACCTCGGTCGACCGCGCCTTCGGTACGGCCTCCTGCGCGCACGGATCGCTGCCGTCGCTGTCGGGGCCGTATGCACCGCCCGGCGGTCCCGGTGGGCCGTTCCTGCCGCCGGAGCCGCCCCGGCGTGAACGGCGTGGACTGCTGGCGGGCTGCGCGGTGTGGGCCGGGCTGGCCTGCACGTGCCAGATGTGCTGCGGCGAGTACGAGGACCCGTGGAGCCGTGAGCGCAAGGACGGCCTCTGCAAGGACACCGACTGCGGCGACTGTTGCGATTGCTGTGACTGCAGCTGCAATTGCTGCGAGTGCTGTGATGGATGCGACTGCTGCGACTGCGGCTGCGACTGCTGATCCGGTTACCGCAGGTGTCGTATACGGAATGCGCCGGGCGGAGAGTCACCTGGTGTTTCCCGAAGATCCTGTGTCCGCGGCGTAAAAGAAGAAGATGATCTGGTGACCGGTGCCGGGTGAGGTCGTTGGGCGGAAGCAGAACCATTTCTGTCCCTGTCCCAACTCGCCACCCACATAAGGCACTTCAGTGGACGTCACAGCAAAAGCGACCACCACCATTCGCACCAGGCTGCTGCGGATCCTGACCCTCGCCCTCGCGGTCCTGCTGGCGCTGCTCGGCATCGCGGCCGCCGAGCAGATCTCCGCCTACCGCAATGCATCCGCCACCGACCGGAACGCACGGCTGGAGATCACCCTCCAGGGCCTGGTCCACGAGCTGCAGAAGGAGCGCGGACTCACCACCGGATACGTGGGCGGAGTCTCGCAGTTCAAGACCAAGCTGCCTGCCCAGCGCAAGGCCACCGACACCGCCCGCGCCGAGCTCGACAAGGCGCTGAAGGGGCGCGACGGCGCGGCCGCCGACTCCGTGCGCGAGTCCCTCGGACGACTCGACGGCCTCGCCGGCATCCGCAGGCACGCCGACGACAGGACCGGCGTCGTGAAGGACACCTTCGACTACTTCACCACCACGATCACCGTCCTCGACCGGCTCGACCTCGGTCTCGACGCGGTGCGCGACGGCACCCTGCGCGACGCGTACCAGGCCCTTCAGGTCCTCGGCAACGCCAAGGAGTTCACCGGAGAGGAACGCGCCATCGTGCTCGGCTCGGTGCGCGCGTCCGGCGGCCGGTTCCGCGGCGACGACTACAGCCGCTTCATGCAGATCCGGGCCGGCCGCCAGGCCGCCCTCGCCGCCTTCCCCCGCTCGGCGACCGCCGCCCAGCAACGGCGCCTGAACGAGGCCCTGACCACTCCGGACGCGGAGCGCATGCTGGCGTACGAGAGCGTCGCCGTGCACGGCGGCGGAAAGCTGGACTCGTCCGACATCCCGCCCATGGCCTGGTGGGACACCACGACCTCGACCATCAACGGGCTGCGGGCCGTGCAGATCGCGCTCGGCGCCGACGTCGAGAACCGCGCCGCCGCACTGGAGAGCACCGCCCAGCGCGACCTGCTGCTGTTCGTGCTGCTCGCCCTCGGCACCGTCGCCGCACTCGGCGCACTCGCCCTCGACTGCGTACGGTCCGTCTCCGCGCCGCTCGCCGAACTCGTCCAGCAGGCACGGGAGGTGGCCGACGAGCGACTGCCGCGCGCCGTCGCCGCCGTGCAGGACGCGGACTCCGGAGAGAGCCCCGAGCCTCCCTCCGCACTCGAGGTGACCGGCAGGGCGGGAGCCGAAGTCCGGGACGTCGCCGAGGCGTTCGACCGCGTCCAGCGCGCCGCCTTCGACCTCGCCACCGAACAGGCCGTGCTGCGTCGCAACGCCACCGACTCGCTGGTCAGCCTGGGCCGCCGCAACCAGAACCTGGTACGCCGCCAGATCAGCTTCATCAACAAGCTGGAGCACGAGGACGCCGACCCGGCCACGCTCGCCAACCTCTTCGAACTGGACCATCTCGCCACCCGTATGCGCCGCAACGCAGAGAGCCTCCTCGTGCTCGCCGGGGAGTCCAGCCCCCGTCCCTGGGCCACCCCGCTGGCCGTCACCGACGTCCTGCGCGCCTCGCTCGCCGAGGTCGAGGAGTACCGCCGGGTCACCCTGCGCCGTGTCGAAGGCGCACACATCAGCGGCTCCGTGGTCAGCGAAGTCGCCCATCTGCTCGCCGAGTTGATCGAGAACGCGCTGAGCTACTCGCCGCCGGACTCCGATGTGGAGATCGAGGGGCGGCGCACCAGCGCCGGCTATCTCGTCGCGATCGTCGACAACGGGCTCGGCATGGACACCCAGGCGCTCGCCGAGGCGAACGTACGGCTGTCCGGCACGGCCAGCTTCATGGCCGAACCGACCCGGTTCCTGGGCCACTTCGTGGTCGGCGCCCTCGCCCGCAAGTGCGGGATCGAGGTACGGCTCGGCGAGGCACCGGCGGCCGGAGTGGTCGCCCGGGTGCTGATTCCGGTGTCGCTGCTGACCGAGGCTCCGCAGGACAAGGCGGTCGGGGCGGCGCAGGCCAACGACGAGGACAAGCCCGTGGTGCCGGCACCGCGGAAGGGACAGGAAGCGGAAGCCTCGGCCGGTGAGCTCGTGGGTGTTCCGGCAGCGGCGAAATCCGCCGAGAACGCCGGCAACACGGCCGCGGGCGGCAAGGGCACCTCCGCCGCCCGGACCCGCAACGGGCTCGTCAAACGCCCGCAGCGCAGTGCCATTTCGGACGCCGTCAGCGAGACCGACCGCCCGGAGCGGCCGGTCCCCGCCGAGGCCACCCCCGACCGCAGCCCCGAGGAGATCTCCGGGATGCTCTCCACCCTGCGCAGCGCCCATATGCGGGGCGGGATCAGCGCGGAGAAGGAGAAGCGGAAGGACGCCGAGCCGAAGGACACCGAACCGAAGGTCGCCGAGCAGAAAGAGGGTGACGCCAAGTGACCGCAGTCGACGCCCACAACGACTCGCAGACCTTCAACTGGCTGCTCGCCAACTTCGTCAAGAGCACCGACGGGGTACGGGACGCGGTCGCCGTCTCCTCCGACGGGCTGCTGATCGCCGTGTCCGACGGGCTCGGGCGGACCGAGGCCGACCATCTCTCCGCGATCGTCTCGGGGCTCAGCAGCCTGGCGCGCAGTGCGTCCAAGCGGTACGGCTTCGACGGGGTCAAGCTCATCATGATCGAGATGGGGCGGGGTTTCCTGCTCGTCTCCGCGATCCGCGACGGCAGTTGTCTCGGGGTGCTTGCCGACAGCAGCGGTGAACTGGGGCTCGTCGGCTACGAGATGGCGGTCCTCGCGGAACGGGCCGGTGATCTGCTCACGCCGACGCTCATCGCGGATCTGCGACAGGCGTTGCCGCGGTGAACGGCGAAGAGCCCATGGACGTAGAGCCTGTTGAGGACGCGACGTTCGTCCGGCCGTTCATCATCACCGGCGGCCGGGCCGAGCCGCTCCAGGCCGACCTGCGGCTGGAGACGCTGGTCGTCGCCGTCGGCGTACCCGACGAGTCGCTGACGTTCGAGCGGCGGCACATCGTCGCGGTGTGCGAGCAGCCGACGACGGTTGCGGAGGTGGCGTCGCGGGTCGGTGTCCCGCTGGGCGTCGCCAAGGTGCTCGTGTCCGACCTCGTCGTCGCCGGCCGGCTCGACTGCCGGGAACCCGAGGAGCTGCCGCTCCAGATGCTCGAAAGGATCAGGGACCATGTCCGGGCGCTCTGACAGGATCGTGCCGCTCGCCGTGAAGATCGTGGTGAGCGGTGGACTCGGCGTTGGCAAGACCACGTTCATCGGGGCGATTTCGGAGATCGAACCGCTGGACACGGAGGCTGCGATGACGCAGGTTTCCGTGGGGGTCGATTCGCTCGAGGGGGTCGAGTCGAAGACGACCACGACCGTTGCGCTGGATTTCGGGCGGATCACTCTCGACCCGACGATCGCGCTCTATCTGTTCGGGACGCCCGGGCAGGACCGGTTCTCGTTCCTGTGGGACGACCTGGTGGAGGGGGCGCTCGGGACGGTTGTCCTCGCGGACACTCGACGGATCGAGGAGTGTTTTCCGGCCGTTGACTACTTTGAATCGCAGGGGGCGCCGTTCGTGCTGGCGGTGAATCGGTTCGAGGGCGCGGAGCGGTTCGATCTGGACGAGGTGAGGGAGGCACTCGGCCTCGGGGCCGATGTGCCGGTGCTGGAGTGTGATGCTCGGGAGCGTTCGTCGGTGCGGGATGTTCTGGGGGCGTTGATGGACCGGGTGATCGGGGTTCGGGCTGCGCCCAGGAGGCGGGCGGCTCTGGTGCGTTAGCGAGTGCGGGTTCGTCCTTTGGAGGTGGATCAAGGAGCGAAAAGAGCGCGAGGGGAGGGGTGCGCGTGTGAAGGCGAAGAGGGAGAACGCTGAGAGCGCCCCGTCAGGGCGCGCAGTGAGGTCGGCTCAACAGGAACAGGACCACACTCGACCGAAGTCGATGTGGGAGCGCGTGACCAGGCACTGCTGTGGATGCATGGGCCAAGTGGAACAGGCATCCGGTTCTGCGTCAACTGACCTGAGACGTGCGGCTCACATGCCGGACAGCCTTGACAGTGAGGGGAAACGGCCCCGTACAGTCGACGGACGGCCCTGCTGAGGGGCTCGGCCGTATCGCGTCGTGCGCTGCGCGACACGCCCGTGTGAAGGCACCCACCGTGTTCGACCTACGTGTCACGGAGCCTTCGCATGTCTTCCGACACCCACGCCGATATCCCCGCCGCGCCGGACATACCGGAGCGCGTGCGATGAGGCCCTCCCTGGTGATCGTCGGAGCCGGTCCGCGGGGGACCGGCCTCATCGAGCGGATCGCCGCCAACGCGCCCGAGCTGTACGCCGGTTCGGGCCTCGACATCCATCTCGTCGACCCCCATCCGCCGGGCGCCGGACGCATCTGGCGCGCCGCGCAGTCGCCGCTGCTGTGGATGAACTCCCACGCCGAGGACGTCACCATGTTCACCGACGAGACGGTGGCCATGGAGGGCCCGGTGCGGGAGGGGCCCACGCTGCACGAGTGGGCCGGCATCGACGGTCGTACCTTTGCGGATCGGCAACTCCAGGGGGCCTATCTGCGCTGGGTGCATGAACAGGCCGTTGCCGCCCTGCCCCCGGGCGTCACCGTCCACCACCATGCGCGGCGGGCCCTGCGGATCGGCGGCCCGCGCGATGGCCGTCAGCAGGTGTGGCTGGAGGGCCGCCCGCGCCCGCTCCTGGCCGATCTCGTCGTGCTCGCGCTCGGCCATCTCGACGCCGAACTCGACGACCAGCAACGCGAGTTGTCCGAATACGCGCGTGCTCATGGGCTGGTCCACCTGCCGCCCGACTTCACCGCCGACAGTGATCTCTCCGCGCTGAAGGCCGGCGAGCCCGTTCTCGTGCGCGGGTTCGGACTCGCCTTCGTCGATCTCATGGTGCTGCTGACCGAGGGGCGGGGCGGGCGGTACGAGGGCGACACCTATGTGCCGTCGGGGCAGGAGCCGGTGCTGTACGTCGGTTCGCGGCGCGGAGTGCCGTACCACTCGAAGATCGGCTACGACTGGAGTGGTGAACGGCCGCCGCTGCCGAGGTTCTTCGGGCCGCCCGAGGTGGACGCGCTGCTCGCGCGGCCCGAGGGGTTCGACTTCGGGCGGGATGTGTGGCCGCTGGTGGAGAAGGAGCTGGGGTTCGCCCACTACCACCGGCTGTTCACCGTGCATCCGGAGCGGACGGGCGTCGACTGGAGTGCCTTCGAGGAGAAGTACGCGGCCGCTTCCGACGCGGCAGAGCGGGAGGCGCTCGTGGCGTCCGCCGTGCCCGACCCCGCCGACCGGCTCGACCTGGACGCACTCGACCACCCGCTGGACGGGGTGCGGTACGGCTCCTTCGAGGAGTTCCAGGAGGGGCTGCGCGGCTATGTGGAGCGGGACCTGAGCAGGAGTCACGATCCGTACCACAGCCCGGACCTGGCGGTGTTCCTCGGGCTGCTCTCCGTCTACGGCCAACTGGTCCGGCTCGGTGGTATCGGCCCCCGGTGGCACGGCTTCTTCAGCTATCTGGCCTCCGGGCCGCCCGGGCCGCGGCTGCGGCAGATGCTGGCGCTCTCCCGTGCCGGAGTCCTGAAGTTCCTCGGTTCCGACATGACCGTCAGCGCCGAGGGCGGGGTGTTCCGGGCGTCGAGCGCCACCGTGCCCGGCTCCTTCGTCGAGGCGTGGGCGCTGGTCGAGGCGCGGCTGCCCGAGCCCACCGTCGGGCGGGCCCGCGACACCCTGCTGCGCGAACTGCACGCCGACGGCGCCGCCGAGACCCCCGACGGGCTGCTCCGGGTGGACCCCGCCGACGGGCGGCTCCTCGACGCGGCCGGCCTGCCGCATCCCCGGCGGTTCGCGCTCGGGCCCTACACCGACGGACGCACGCCCGGCGCCTTCACCCGCCCGCGCACCGGCGGCCCCGCCTTCCGGCAGAACGACGCGACGGCACGGGCCGCCCTGGTCTTCCTGCGCGCCCTGGTCTCCGACGTGGCCGCATGACCTCCTTCGACGAAACACCTTCGGTGAATGCCCTTCACCCTGGTCGGCCACCGGCGCTCCGGCGACAAGCTGCACGAACTGCGCACACGGGCGCTTCTCTCCAAGGTTCTCCGAAAGGTTCCCCCACATGACCTCATCGAACGGCCGGGGGCTGTTGCACCTGGCCGCGGCCCTGGACCAGCCGGCGGTGTTCGACGCCGGCTCCCACATCGAACTGGCGCGGCTCGCCGAGCGCGGCGGCCTGGACTTCGTCACCCTGGACGACACCTTCGCCCGGCCCAGCCCCGACGCCCTCGCCGTCCTGTCCCGCGTCGCCCCAGCGACCGACCGCATCGGCCTGGTCCCCACCGTCACCACCACGCACACCGAGCCCTTCCACGTCCAGGCCGCCGTCGCCACCCTCGACTGGGTCAGCCGCGGCCGGGCCGGCTGGCGCATCGACGTGTCGACCACCGAGGGCGAGGCCCGCCTCTTCGGCCGCCGGCATGCCGTACCCGCCGACGAGCTGTGGCGCGAGGCGGGAGAAGTCGCCGACGTGGCCGCCAGGTTGTGGGACAGCTGGGAGGACGACGCCGAGATACGGGACCTGGCGACCGGCCGCTTCATCGACCGGGACAAGCTGCACTACGTCGACTTCGCCGGCGCCGGCTTCTCGGTGAAGGGGCCCTCGATCGTGCCGCGGCCCCCGCAGGGCCACCCCGTGCGCGTGGTCGACGCCACCGAGGGGCCCACCCGGCGCACCGCCGCCCGGTACGCCGACGTGGCCCTCGTGCGGGCTGCGAGCCCCGCGCAGGCCGCCGCCGTACGGGATCAACTCCGCCAGACCGCCTCGGAGTTCGGGCGCAACCCCGACAGCCTGCGCGTCCTCGCGAGTCTCCTCGTCGACCTCGGCGACGGCGAGCACGCGGCCGAGCGGGGCCACGGCGGAGGCGGCCCCCGGCAGACCGTGCAGGGCCCGCTGTACCGGGGCGGCCCCGTGGACCTCGCCGAACTGATCGCCACCTGGCACGCGGACGGCATCGTCGACGGCTTCCACCTCACGCCCACCGAGCCACGCCGTGACCTGGAGCGGCTCGTCAACGGCACGGTGGCGCTGCTCCAGCACCGCGGCCTGTTCCGCACCTTCTACCCGGGCAGCACCCTCAGGGAGCATTTGGGGCTCGCCAGGCCCGCCAACCAGTACGCCGTGACAGGGGGAGCGTCATGACCGTACGACGTCGTAAGCACATCCACCTGGCGGCGCATTTCCCCGGCGTCAACAACACCACTGTATGGGCCGATCCGCGGTCCAGGTCGCAGATCGACTTCTCGTCCTTCGAGCACCTGGCCCGCACCGCCGAACGCGGTCTGTTCGACTTCTTCTTCCTCGCCGAGGGGCTGCGGCTGCGCGAGCACAAGGGCCGTATCCACGACCTGGACGTGGTGGGACGGCCCGAGTCGCTCACCGTGCTGAACGCGCTCGCCGCCGTCACGCAACACCTCGGGCTCGCGGCCACCGTCAACGCGACCTTCAACGAGCCGTACGAACTCGCCCGCAGGCTGGCCACGTTGGACCACCTCAGTGGCGGCCGCGCGGCCTGGAACGTGGTGACCTCCTCGGACGCCTTCACCGGCGAGAACTTCCGGCGCGGCGGCTTCCTCGACCGGGCGGACCGGTACACGCGGGCCGCCGAATTCGTCGCCACGGCAAGGCAGTTGTGGGACTCGTGGACCCCAGACGGCATCCCCCGGCCCTTCGCGCATCGCGGGCAGCACTTCGACATCGCGGGCGAGTTCACCGTGCCGCGCTCACCGCAGGGCCACCCGGTCGTCATCCAGGCCGGGGACTCGGACGAGGGACGGGAGTTCGCCGCCTCCACCGCCGACGTCATCTTCACGCGGCACGGCTCGCTGGCGGCGGGGCGCTCCTTCTACGCCGACGTGAAGCGGCGGCTGACCAAGTACGGCCGTGAACCCGGGGACTTGAAGATCATGCCCGGCGTCACCGTCGTCCTCGGCGACACCGCCGCCGAGGCACAGGAGAGGGCCACCGAGATCCGGCGGCAGCAGGTCTCCCCGCAGAACGCGATCCTCGCGCTGGAGCAGATCTGGGGCGTCGACCTGTCGGCGTACGACCCCGACGGGCCGCTGCCCGAGACCGACCCGGTGGCGGACTCGGGGATCACCCAGGGGCGCACCCGGCGCGGCGACACCGTCGCGATCGCCGAGAAGTGGCGTGCCCTGTCCAAGGAGAAGGGGCTGTCCATCCGCCAGACCGTGATCGAGGCGGGCACCCGGCAGTCCTTCATCGGCACTCCCGAGGCCGTCGCCGCCGAGCTCGACGAGTTCGTGCAGAAGGACGCCGCAGACGGCTTCATCATCCAACCGGTGATCACCCCGAAAGGGCTCGACGAGTTCGTGGACCGGGTGGTGCCGCTGCTCCAGGAGCGCGGCGCGTTCCGCACGGAATACCAGGGCGCCACTCTGCGCTCACATCTCGGGTTGCCCGACCCGGTATGGAGGGGTTGACCAGATGACGACCGGATTGATCAATGACGACGGGGCTGATCGCATGACTTCGGACGCGTCCGACGAGTGGAAGCAGTGGCAGGAGGGCCGCGTCGAGACGGTGTCGGCGCCCTACGGGCCGCTCGCGCTGACCGGTACGCACTGGTTCGAGGACCATCCGGAAGGGCGACTTCCGGACATTCCCGGGATCTGGACGGCCGACGGCGAGGGTGTGGTGCTGACCGCCGTGGCTGCCGATGGTCTGACCGTGGACGGGCAGCCCCTCGACGGTGCGGTCCGGCTCACGGCCGACTCCGGAGCGGTGGACGCGGCCCGGGTCGCCCACGGCGAGCGGCGGCTGGTCGTGCTCGTCCGCGAAGGGGTCTGGGGTGTGCGGGACTTCGATCCGGCGTCGCAGGCGCGCCGCGCGTTCCGCGGGATCGAGGCCACGCCCTACGATCCGCGCTGGTCGGTGCCGGGGCGCTTCACGCCGTACGGCGAGGACCGCACCGTACGCGTGAAGAACGCGGACGGACGCGAACGCGGGCTGGGGCTCGCCGGTGAGCTGGCCTTCACTCTCGACGGGCAGGACCTCACCCTCCAGGTCGCGATCCAAGGCGACGTGCTGTGGGCCGTCTTCGCCGACACGACCAGCGGGGACGGAAGTTTCCGCTTCCGGTTTCTCTACCCGCAGGCCCCCGACGCCGAGGGCCGTACGACGGTCGACCTCAACCGCGCCGTGCTGCCGCCGTGCGCCTTTGCGGACCACTTCATCTGCCCCTTTCCGCCGCCCGGGAACACGCTGGACGTCGCTGTGGAGGCGGGTGAGCGCAACCTGGTCTGAACCAGGGCACGGGTGGCCAAAAAGCATAGTTCGTTCAAAGGTTGACGGCTGAAAGGCCCCCTTGCGGCTACCGGTCGTTCGGCCGAATACTCCCCGCAAGCGCTTGTCAGGGGCACGGCGTGTCCGGAATCCGGACGATCAGAGCCCTGGCTGCGCCTCACGGGCCCCGACCCCACGCGGGCCCACCGACTTCCCCTTGGGAGGAACGAACGTGAGGATCAAGCGCACCACCCCCCGCAGCGGCATTGCGAGACGGACCCGGCTGATCGCCGTCACCACCGGTCTCGTGGCCGCCGCCGCGATCGCGGTCCCCAGCGCGAACGCGTCCACCGCCACCCCCTTCAGCACGGCCCAGCTGAAGAGCGCCGATGCCTCGGTGCTCAAGGCGAACGTCCCGGGCACCGCCTGGGCCGTCGACAGCAAGACCAACCGTGTCGTCGTCACCGTCGACAGCACGGTCTCCAAGGCCGAGATCGCGAAGATCAAGCGCCAGGCCGGCGCCAACTCCGGCGCCCTCACCATCAAGCACACGTCAGGCCAGTTCAAGCCGCTGATCAGCGGCGGCGACGCCATCTACGGCGGCCAGTACCGCTGCTCCCTCGGCTTCAACGTGCACAGCGGGAGCACCTACTACTTCCTGACCGCCGGCCACTGCGGTGAGGTCGCCTCCACCTGGTACTCCAACTCCGGCCACACCACGACGCTGGGTACCAACGTGGGCTACAGCTTCCCGACCAACGACTTCGCGCTGGTCCGCTACACCAACTCCTCGATCGCGCACCCGAGCGCGGTCGGCAGCCAGACCATCTCCAGCGCGGCCACCCCGAGCGTCGGCACGACCGTCTACCGCCGCGGCTCCACCACCGGCACGCACAGCGGCCGGGTCACCGCGCTGAACGCCACCGTCAACTACGGCAGCGGCGACGTCGTCTACGGCATGATCCAGACCACGGTCTGCGCCGAGGGCGGCGACAGCGGCGGCCCGCTGTACGGCGGCAGCGTGGCGTACGGTCTGACCTCCGGCGGCAGCGGCAACTGCACCTCCGGCGGCACGACCTTCTTCCAGCCGGTCACCGAGGCGCTGAGCTACTACGGCGTGAGCGTCGGCTGACATTTCCTTCGAGGGCTGACATGTCCTCCGAGTGGCCCCCGTACGCAACTGGCGTGCGGGGGCTCCCTCTTGCCCGGGTGACGGAGTTACCTTCGAAGTACAAATAGGGCTCAGTCCCCTGGGGGCCGACATGGTCGAGGAGCTGGTGGCGGCGGGAGCGACTCTCGCGTCCGTCGGTGTGGTGTACGTGATGGCGGCGGCGCGGGTCGTCAAGCAGTACGAACGCGGTGTGGTGTTCCGGCTCGGCAGGCTCCGCGACGATGTGCGCGGGCCGGGGTTCACGATGATCGTGCCGTTCGTGGACCGGCTCCAGAAGGTCAATATGCAGGTCGTGACGATGCCGGTGCCCGCGCAGGAGGGCATCACCCGGGACAACGTCACGGTGAGGGTGGACGCCGTCGTCTACTTCAAGGTGACCGGGGCCGCCGAAGCGATCGTCCGGGTCGAGGACTACCGGTTCGCGGTCTCGCAGATGGCGCAGACGTCGCTCAGGTCCATCATCGGCAAGAGCGAGCTGGACGATCTGCTGTCCAACCGCGAAAAGCTCAATCAAGGCCTGGAGTTGATGATCGACAGCCCTGCCGTGGAGTGGGGCGTCACCATCGATCGCGTCGAGATCAAGGACGTGTCCCTGCCCGAGACCATGAAGCGGTCGATGGCCCGGCAGGCCGAGGCCGACCGTGAGCGGCGGGCGCGGGTCATCAACGCCGACGCCGAACTGCAGGCGTCGAAGAAGCTCGCCGAGGCCGCCAAGGAGATGTCCGAGCAGCCCGCCGCGCTGCAACTGCGGCTGCTGCAGACGGTGGTGGCGGTCGCCGCCGAGAAGAACTCCACGCTCGTCCTGCCGTTCCCGGTGGAGTTGCTGCGGTTCCTGGAGAGGGCACAGCAGCCGACCGGGGCGCCTCAGCAGGTCTCGCAGCAGCCGGTGCAGGCGCAGCAGCAACCGGTGCAGGAGCAACTGCCGCCTCCCGTGCCCCGCTTGGAACCCGGTCCCGAGGGGTCGAATTCCGGACAGGACTAGACCTCACGCACTGCGCACAAGGTACTTGCTCGTAGTGTTTGCAGAGCGAAGACGTGGGGTGACCGTGGACTGTCAAAAGTGTGGGGGCGCACAAACCGCGTTCTACGCGCGTCCTGAAGACGCCCTTGTGTGCTCCCTGTCGGCCTCGGGATAGTAGGCGCTGTTCAACGCCTTCCGGTTCGCGAGGTCCCCACAACCTCCCGGACCGACCCCCCACAGGAGGACGTCAGTTGAATCACCGACGTATACCCAAGCGGCGTGCAGCCGTGGTAGGTGCGGGCATAGCCGCACTGGTCACCGCGGGAGTCACCTTCCAGACTGCGAACGCCAGCGAGCCCTCGAAGACCTCCGCGCCCGAAACCCTGTCGGCCGCGGCGGCCGGAAAGCTCGCCTCGACCCTCGGTAAGAACCTCGGCACCGACGCGGCGGGAACGTACTACGACGCGAACGCCAAGAGCCTCGTCGTGAACGTCCTCGACGAAGCCGCCGCCAAGACCGTCGAGGCGGCCGGAGCCAAGGCCAGAGTCGTCGAGAACTCCCTCGCCGAACTCAACAGCGCCCGTACGACGCTGACGAAGGACGCCACCATCCCCGGCACGTCGTGGTCGACGGACCCGGTGAGCAACAAGGTCGTCGTCACCGCCGACAAGACCGTCTCCAAGACCGAGTGGGCCAAGCTCTCCAAGGTCGTCGACGGGCTCGGCGCCAAGGCCGAACTCAAGCGCACCAAGGGGGAGTTCAAGCCCTTCATCGCGGGTGGCGACGCCATCTCCGGCTCGGGCGGCCGCTGCTCGCTCGGCTTCAACGTGACCAAGGGCGGCGAGGCGTACTTCCTCACCGCCGGTCACTGCACCGACGCCATCTCCTCCTGGTCGGACTCCAGCGGCAACCAGATCGGCACCAACGCCGACTCCCAGTTCCCGGGCAACGACTTCGGCCTGGTCAAGTACACCGCCGACGTGGACCACCCGAGCGAGGTCGACCTCTACAACGGCTCCTCGCAGTCCATCACCCACGCCGCCGAGGCCACGGTCGGCGAGAAGGTGACCCGCAGCGGCTCCACCACCCAGGTGCACGACGGCACGGTCACCGGTCTGAACGCCACCGTGAACTACTCGGAGGGCACGGTCAGCGGTCTCATCCAGACCGACGTCTGCGCCGAGCCCGGCGACAGCGGCGGCTCGCTCTTCGACGGCGACGCGGCGATCGGCCTCACCTCCGGCGGCAGCGGCGACTGCACCTCCGGCGGCGAGACCTTCTTCCAGCCGGTCACCGAGGCGCTGTCGGCCGAGGGTGCCGAGATCGGCTGACCGGCACACCGGCTCCGCAGAAGTTGCTCGAAGTTGTGTGAAGTTGAGTGAAGGTCCCGCCCCGCGCGCGAGGGGCGGGACCTTCGCGTACCTGAGTGCTACTGCACCTGAGTCGGCAGGGGCTCGCCCGCGCGCCTCTCGCGCAGCACCGCCGCCACCAGCGTGACCGCGATCCCGGCCGCCGCCCAGGCCGACAGCACCAGCAGCGAGGCGGTCGTGTCGTTGCCCTCGAAGTACGCGATCGACCGCGCCGCCCAGGTCCCGGCACCCGGCGGCAGCGCCGGCCCGATCGCCTTCCAGAACGGCGGCAGCATCGGCAGCGGGAAGGCGCCGCCCGCGCTCGGGTTGCCCGCGATCACCACGAGCAGGATCGCCAGCCCGATGCCGACGATCCCGAAGATCCCCTGGAGTCCGAGCGTCGCCGCCCCGACCGCAAAAGTGACCAGCGCGCCCAGCCCCCACAGGGCCATCACACTGCCCGGCAGAGCACCCAGGACCGGGCCCACGATCACCGCCCCGCCGAGTCCGCCGACGATCGAGACCAGCGCCATGACGACCAGCCGGATCACCGCGCGGCGCGGGTTGGCGGGCCGGGCGCCCGTGCTGATCGCCAGGATCGAGGCGCACAGATAGCCGCCGACGCACCAGCCCACGACCAGGTAGAAGGACGTCAGTCCGTCGAAGTCCTGGGACGAGGCCGGGGCCACGTCCACCGTCCGGACGGTCCGCTGCTGAGAGGCCTCCAGGACGGTGAGGTACTGCGCCAGGGTGTTCGCGAGAACGGTGCCGCCGCCGCTGGCGACCAGGAGCGTGTCGGTCGTGCGGGCCGGGTTGATCAGCAGCGCGCCGTCGATGTCCCGGTTCAGGATCTGCGCGCGCGCCGCCGCCTCGTCCGCCACCACACGTGGGTCGAAGGGCGAGCCGGGCAGCTTGTCCAGCCGGGCCACCGCCTGTTCGGCCGCGGCCTGCGGCGCGACGACTCCGAAGGGCACGTCCTTGGGCTTCGGATCGTGCAGCGCGCCCACGTAGGAGGCGATGAACAGCAACTGGAGGGCGATCACGCCGACGACCAGCAGCGTGGCGCGCGGGGTGACCGCGTCCTTCACCTCGGCGAGAAAGGTCCTCTGTGCCATGTCCTCACGGTCCGGGGCGGCGGACGTTTCCGCAGGTGGGGAAGGGCCGAACGGTTGTCGCACACTCATTCGATTTTTGGTCTATGGTGGGGGTGGGGCAGTCGGGAACTGATGTTCGATTGCGGACGACGGCGGACGAGAGCGGGAGGTGCGGATGCCTGGCTTCACCCATCTGCACACCGTCTCCGGGTTCTCCCTGCGCTACGGCGCCTCGCACCCGGAGCGGCTGGCCGAGCGCGCCTCCGAACGGGGCATGGACGCCCTCGCCCTCACCGACCGCGACACCCTCGCCGGCGCGGTCCGCTTCGCCAAGGCCTGCGCCAAGGCGGGCGTCCGCCCGCTGTTCGGCGCGGAACTGGCGGTGGAGCAGCCCGCCCGGCTGCGGGAGGACGATCCCGTACGACGGGAAAGGCGCCGTACCCCCGTACGCGGCGGTGCCTTCATCGACGAGTCGACACCCCGCGTCACCTTCCTCGCCAGGGACGGCGCCCGCGGCTGGGCCGACCTGTGCCGCCTGGTCACCGCGGCGCACTCCGCCGAGGGCCCGCCCCTGCTGCCCTGGACCGACACCCCCCACTCCCGGACGCACCCGAGCGGGGGGACCCCCGTCGCCGACGGCCTGACCGTCCTGCTCGGCCCCGCCTCCGACGTCGGCCGCGCCCTCGCTGCCGGCCGCCCCGACCGCGCGGCCAAGCTGCTCGCCCCCTGGCGGGAGATCTACGGCGACGCCCTGCGCCTCGAAGCGGTCTGGCACGGCCGCAAGGGCACCGGCCCCGGCTCCCTGCGCCTGGCCGCCCGCACCGTCGGCTTCGCCGCCGAGCAGCACATCCGTCCGGTGCTCAGCAACGCCGTCCGCTACGCCGACCCCGGCCTCGGCCCGGTCGCCGACGTCCTGGACGCGGCCCGCCGCCTGGTCCCCGTCGACCCGGCGAAGGAACTGGACTCCGGCGAGGCCTGGCTCAAGGGCGCGGGCGACATGCTGCACGCCGCCGAGCGGATCGTCGAGGCCGCGGGCTACCGGCGCGACACCGCCCACCGCCTGCTGGAGCAGACGCAGGCGACGGCCGCCGAGTGCCTGGTCGACCCCGAGGACGACCTCGGCATGGGCGCCGTCCACTTCCCCGAGCCGCACCTCGTCGGCGCGGGCCGCCGCACCGCCCAGCGGGCGCTGGCCTCGCGGGCGGCGGCCGGAATGGTGCTGCACGGCTACTCCGGCAGGCGCGCCTACTGGGAGCGGATGCACCGGGAGCTGGACATCATCGCCCACCACGGCTTCGCCTCCTACTTCCTGACGGTCGCTCAAGTAGTGGACGACGTACGGGACATGGGCATCCGTGTCGCCGCCCGCGGCTCCGGCGCGGGCTCCCTGGTCAACCACCTCCTCGGCATCGCGAACGCCGACCCGGTCGAGCACGGACTGCTGATGGAGCGCTTCCTGTCCAAGGAGCGGGTCGTGCTGCCCGACATCGACATCGACGTGGAGTCCGCACGCCGGCTGGAGGTCTACCGCGCGATCATCGGCCGGTTCGGTACGGAGCGGGTCGCGACGGTCGCGATGCCGGAGACGTACCGCGTCCGCCACGCGATCCGTGACGTCGGCGCGGCCCTGTCCATGGACCCGGCCGACATCGACCGCATCGCCAAGTCCTTCCCGCACATCCGCGCCCGCGACGCCCGCGCGGCACTGGAGGAACTGCCCGAACTCAAGGCGCTGGCAGGGGAGAAGGAGCGGTACGGACGGCTCTGGGAACTCGTCGAAGCCCTCGACGCCCTCCCGCGCGGAGTCGCCATGCACCCCTGCGGGGTCCTGCTCTCCGACGCCTCCCTCCTCTCCCGTACGCCGGTCATGCCGACCAGCGGCGAGGGCTTCCCGATGTCGCAGTTCGACAAGGACGACGTCGAGGACCTCGGGCTGCTCAAACTCGATGTGCTGGGCGTGCGGATGCAGTCGGCGATGGCGCACGCGGTCGCCGAGGTGGAGCGGGCGACGGGGGAGCGGATCGACCTGGACGCGGTCGAGGGCGGCGACCCGGCGACGTATCAACTCATCCGTTCCACCGAGACGTTGGGCTGCTTCCAGATCGAGTCGCCGGGCCAGCGGGACCTGGTGGGCCGGCTGCAGCCGGCCACCTTCCACGACCTCGTCGTCGACATCTCCCTCTTCCGGCCCGGCCCGGTCGCCGCCGACATGGTGCGGCCGTTCATCGAGGCACGGCACGGGCGGGCGCCGGTCCGCTATCCGCACCCGGACCTGGAGGAACCGCTGAAGGGGACGTACGGGGTCGTCGTCTTCCACGAGCAGATCATCGACATCGTCGCCATCATGACCGGCTGCGGGCGCGGCGAGGCGGACCGGGTGCGGCGCGGGCTGTCGGACCCGGAGTCGCAGGGGCGGATCAAGGTGTGGTTCGCACAGCACGCGGCGGCCAACGGCTACGACGCGGAAACGATTCGGCGGACCTGGGAGATCGTCGAGGCCTTCGGTTCGTACGGCTTCTGCAAGGCGCATGCCGTTGCTTTCGCCGTGCCGACGTATCAGTCCGCGTGGCTGAAGGCCCATCACCCGGCCGCCTTCTATGCCGGGCTGCTCACGCACGACCCCGGGATGTATCCGAAGCGGCTGCTGCTGGCGGATGCGCGGCGGCGCGGGGTGCCGGTGCTGCCGTTGGATGTGAACCGGTCGGCGGTCGCACACCGTATCGAACTGGTGTCTGAATCAGAGGGATCGGGATCGGGAGTCTGGGGGCTGCGGTTGGCCCTCTCCGACGTGTACGGCATCAGCGAGGCCGAGGCGGCGCGGATCGCGGAGGGGCAGCCGTACGCCTCGCTGCTGGACTTCTGGGAGCGGGCGCGGCCGAGTCGTCCGCTGGCCGGGCGGCTCGCGCAGGTGGGTGCGTTGGATGCCTTCGGTGCCAACCGGCGTGATCTGCAACTGCACTTGACCGAGCTGCACCGGGGCGCCCGGGGTGCGGGCGGTGGTCAACTCCCCCTGGCCGGTGGGCGGAAGACCGCCTCCGCCGGGCTGCCGGACCTGTCCTCCGCCGAGAAACTCAGTGCCGAACTGGGGGTGCTGTCGATGGATGCCTCGCGCAACCTGATGGACGACCACCGGGCCTTCCTCGACGAGTTGGGCGTGGTGTCGGCCCGCCGGCTGCGTGAGACGCGGCACGGCGAGACGGTCCTGGTGGCGGGGGCCAAGGCGGCCACCCAGACCCCGCCGATCCGCTCCGGCAAGCGGGTCATCTTCTCCACTCTGGACGACGGCACGGGCCTGGTCGACCTCGCCTTCTTCGACGACTCCCACGACGCCTGCGCCCACACCGTCTTCCACTCCTGGCTGCTGCTGGTGCGCGGAGTGGTGCAGCGGCGCGGCCCGCGCAGCCTCAGCGTGGTGGGCGCCGCCGCCTGGAACCTCGCCGAACTGGTCGAACTGCGCGCCGAGGGCGGCCTCGACGAGGTGGCGAAGCGGCTGGCGGAGCCCATGCCGGAGGGAGAGGGCTCGGATCCGGCACGGGGCCGGCGAATCCAAATGCCCACCGGATACGAAATGAACCCGTGGGCCGATCTGCGACCGGCGGGTCAAGAGCCCTCACAGGTACGGAAGTTGTGGCACCAGAGCCCGGGGAGTGCGGGATGACCATCGTGTGCGTACGTTTCCAGCTGCCGCAGGCGTACGAGGCCGCCCTGCCGGGGCTGCTCGGGCTGCTGGAGGAGTTCACCCCGGTCGTGGAGGCACTGCCGCCGGACGGGGCACTGGCCGATCTGCGGGGCGCCGAGCGGTACTTCGGGCGCAGCGCGGTCGAACTGGCGGCGGTGATCCGGGTGCGCGCCCTCGCCCTGTACGGCGTCGACTGCGTGATCGGTGCCGGACCGGGCCCGATGCTGGCACGGGTGGCGCTGCGGGACGCCCGGCCCGGGCTGACGTGCGAGGTCCCCGGCGATCCGGACGGCATCGCGGAGTTCCTCGCCGACCGCCCGGTCACCGCGCTCCCCGGCGTCGGCACGGCCACCGCCCGCACCCTGTGCGAGTACGGCCTCGACACCCTCGGCCGGGTCGCCGCCGCACCGCTTTCCACACTCCAGCGCCTGATCGGCGCGAAGACGGCCCGCGAACTGCACGAGAAGGCGAACGGCATCGACCGCGGCCGCGTCGTCCCGAACGCCGTCTCCCTCCCCCACTCTCGGCTTCGCTCGAGCGGGGGGACCCCCATCCTGGCCGCCGAACGCCCCTTCACCCGCGACGAGTTGTCCCCGGACCGGCACCGCCGCGCGCTGCTCTCGGCCGCCGAGGAACTGGGCGCCCGGCTGCGCGCCCTGGACAAGGTCTGCGGCACGCTCACCCTCACCGCGCGCTACGCCGACCGCACCGCGACGACCCGCACCCGCACCCTCAAGGAACCCACCGCCCACTCGGCCGCCCTGACCAGGACGGCGTACGACATGTACGAGTCCCTGGGCCTCCAGCGCGCCCGGGTCCGCGCCCTCACCCTCCGCGCCGAGTCCCTCGGCCCCGCCGAACAGGCCTCCTACCAGCTCACCTTCGACCCGGTGGACGAGAAGGTCCGCCGCATCGAGGAGGCCGCGGACCGGGTCCGGGCGAAGTTCGGACCGGGGGCGGTGCGACCGGGGGCGCTGGCGGCGTAACTCCCCCTGCCAGAAGGTCAGTTGGCCCATGGGGGAGTGATCCGGGTGCCGTCGGCGAGTACCGCCTCCAGGCCGATGGATGTGGTGACCCAGGAGATCGCCGTCTGATCGGTGGGGTTCTCGACACCGAAGGTCGCGCCCGGATTGATGATGACCGTGTCGCCCGCGGTGATGCGGTCGGTGCGGCCGTCGAGGGTGACGAGCAGTTCGCCGATGAGGAGATGGAAGATCTCCTCGCGGCTGACGGTGTGGGCCGGAGCCTTGGTCCCGGCGGGGATCTCACCGCGCCAGGCGCACAGTTCCTGACTGCCGGCGAGCGGGGTGGCGTACGAGACGAAGCGGGCGCCGTGGATCTCGTGGGTGACGGCTTCGGACGTGCGGATGACGGGCATGGCTGACTCCGATCCATATGGTCAAGTAGCTTGACTGTCTCCTCTATGGTCAAGCTGCTTGACCATCCCGTCAAGGGTGTTTCAATGCCTCCGTGCAGAACTCCGAGGCCATGGCCCTGTCCGCCGCCCTGCTTGCCGTCGCCGGCGAGCTCACGCAACGCATCCATGAAGGCGTCGTCGCTCGCGGCTTCGAGGGGGTGAGGCCTGCGCACGGCTTCGCCTTCGCGCGGCTTGCCCCGGGCGGCGCGACGGTCACCGACCTCGCGGTCCACCTCGGCGTCACCAAGCAGGCCGCCAGTCAGCTCGTCGACGAGATCGTGCGGAAGGGTTATGCCGAGCGCCGACCGCATCCCGTGGATGCGCGCGCCAGGTTGATCGTGCTGACCGAGCGAGGCTGGGCCTGCACGCGGGCCGCGGAGGAGGCTGCCGCGGAGGTGGTGCAGGGGTGGAGTGATGTGCTCGGTGAGGTTGAAGTGCGGTCGCTGGGTGGGCAGTTGGGGCGCATTGCGCCCTATGGGCCCATCAGGCCCGCCTGGTGACGGTTCAGTGCCGGCTACTGCCGAGTCAGTTATCACTGGAAGTTTTTACTGACGCGTAACTTCACACTTGAGCTACTCGCTCGTAACTTGACGAGTGAACAGCATCCTTCGTGATCCGGATCACAGGGCGTAAGTCCATCGCAACTCCCTTGAGCCGCAAGGAGATCACACGATGCTGCCCTGGAAACGAGTGCTCAGACCGCTGACCGCGCTGCTGCTGACCGCCGCGATCGCGACCGTTCCGGCCACCGTCGCCCACGCCGGCGACACGGCCGTGACCTCGTCGAGCGGCTGGAACGACTACTCCTGCAAACCGTCCGCCACCCATCCCCGCCCCGTCGTCCTGGTCCACGGCACCCTCGCCAACTCCGTCGACAACTGGCTGGCCCTCGCGCCCTATCTGGAGGACCGCGGCTACTGCGTCTTCTCCCTGGACTACGGGCAGTTGTCGGGCGTCCCCGTCTTCTACGGCCTCGGGCCCATCGACAAGTCGGCACAGCAACTGTCCGCCTACGTCGACAAGGTGCTCACCGCGACCGGCGCCGCCAAGGTCGACCTCGTCGGCCACTCGCAGGGCGGCATGATGCCCCGCTACTACCTCAAGTTCCTCGGCGGAGCCGCCAAGGTGAACGCCCTCGTCGGCATCGCACCCAGCAATCACGGCACCGACCTCGACGGCTTCACCAACCTGCTGCCGTACTTCCCCGGCGCGGCGGACCTGATCTCCGCCGCCACACCCGCACTGGCCGACCAGGTCGTCGGATCCGCCTTCCTCACCAAGCTCAACGCGGGCGGGGACACCGTCCCCGGCGTCCACTACACGGTCCTCGCCACCAAGTACGACGAGGTGGTCACGCCGTACAGCAGTCAGTTCCTGAGCGGTTCCGACGTGCACAACGTGCTGCTGCAGAACCTGTGCGCGGTCGACCTCTCCGAGCACGCCCTGGTCGGGCTGACCGACCGGGTCGCCTTCCACGAGGTGGCCAACGCCCTGGATCCGGCGCACGCCACCGCCACCACCTGTCTGTCCGCACTGGGCTGACGCACATCTCGGGGCCTGTCCGACCTGAGCCGCCGGACAGGCCCCGCGCTCTTCGGCCGGGTCAGCGGCCGTGCCGTCCGCCCTCGCCGCTCGCGCGACGGCGGACCGACGCGAACAGGGCAGCCGCACCGAGGGCCAGGGCGCCCGCGCCGCCGATGGCGATGTACGGGGTGCTGCCGCCGGCGCCGGTCTCGGCGAGGTTCTCCTCGGCGCCGGCCGCCTTGGGTGCGTTGGCCGCGGCGGCGGTCGTCGGGTCCGCCGAGGTGCTTGCGTCGGCGTCACCGTGACCGTGGTGCTCGACCGTCGACTTGTCGGCACCGGCTTCGATCTGCTCGTCGGAGGGCGCGGAGGCGGCCGGGGCCGGGGACGAGCTGCTCGTCGTACCGCTGCCGCCACTGCTGCTGCCGCTCCCGCCGAAGGTCACGTCCGAGCAGGAGTAGAACGCCTCCGGGCTGTCCGAGCGCTGCCAGATCGCGTACAGGAGCTGCTTGCCGGAGCGCTCGGGGAGCGTGCCGGAGAACGTGTAGAAGCCGCCCGCCGCGACCGGGTCGGTGGCCGTCGCCACCGGGTGCTCCAGGTCCAGGTCGGACCAGGCCAGCGGGTGCGTCGGGTCGTAACCGGCCTTGGTGACGTACACCTTGAAGGTGCCCTTGTGCGGTGCGGTGACGCGGTACTTGAACGTGTACGAGCCGCTCCTCACGCTCGTCGCGGGCCAGTCGGCGCGCGCCAGGTCGAGCCCCTTGAACTCCTCGTTGTTCGCGCTGCACAGCTTGCCGTCCGGGATCAGCGTCTGATGCTGCCCGTTCGCGTCGCCGATGCGTATGCCGTTCCAGTCGTAGAGCGCTTGGGTGCCGCCGGCCGCGACCGCCGCCTTGCACGCGTCCGACTCAGGGCTCTCCGGACCCTCCGCGTAGCACTGCGAGACCCGGCTGACCGGATCGCCCATCGTGCCGTGCGCGGATGCCGGGGCGGCGGCGAGGACGGTCAGGGCGAGGGGGGCGGTGCCGAGGGCGGCGACGACGGCGGCCTTGCGGCGTGCGGGCATGGGGGAACTCCTCGGAACGGTCACTGGGATCGCGGCTGGAAACCCGTGGGGGCGATCAGCAAGCTAGCCCCAAGAAACCGTGAAATCGCCTGCTGGAGGCGGGTGATGGAGATCCTTATGGTGGCGTTAAGGGAGTGCTCAGCCTGGGATCAGGTAATACCGTGCGCGGCATGACCGACGAGGAGATCCGGGCGGCCGTCGCCGCCGACGTACCGGCCGTGAAGGCTGTGACCGACGCCGCGTACCACCACTACATCGAGCGCATCGGGGTGGTGCCGCAGCCGATGGAGGCGGACCACGCGGCGAATGTGGCCGCGGGCAGGGTGTTCGTGACGGGAGACCCCGTGATCGGCCTGGTCGTGCTCGAGGAGCACGCGGACCATCTGTACCTCGACAACATCGCCGTCCACCCCGACGCGCACGGCAGGGGCGTGGGGCGGCGGCTGCTGCAGTTCGTGGACGCACGCGCGCGTGCGCTCGGTCTGCCCGAGGTCAGGCTCTACACCAACGCGATGATGTGGGAGAACCAGAAGATCTATCCGAAGTTCGGCTATGAGGTCGTGGAGCGGCGGGTGGACGGCCCCTACGACCGCATCCACTACCGCAAGCGGCTGGACTGACTGACTGGCTGACGGACGGACGGACTGGCTGGACCGACGCACTGGCTGGACCGGCTGCTTCAGCCGTCCGGCCACCACGTTCGTGCGATGTCCTTTCGGACCTCCGGGCGTCCGGCGGGACGCTCGTCGGCCTCCTCGCGGACCTTGCGGGAGTCCGTCTTCCTCAGGGGCTTCTGCACATAGGTGCGGCGCATGGCTGCCTCCTTCGGGTTCTGCCGGTCTTCCGCGTTCTCACGGAGGCAGACCCTTTCCGGGAGGGTGACTCATCGGTCCGGGCCTGTCTGTGGTGGCTGTCACGAATCGACTGTCAGTGGCGGGTGTCACTCTTGGGCTCATGACCAACGACAACGACGGGCTGAGCTGGGCGGCTGTGGACTGGGACGCGGAGGCCGCCACCTTCGACGACGAACCGGATCACGGTCTGCGCGACCCGCAGGCGCGCCGGGCCTGGGCCGAGCGGCTCCTCTCCTGGCTGCCGGAGCGGGCGAGCGACGTCCTCGACCTCGGCTGCGGCACCGGCAGTCTGTCGCTCCTCGCGTCCGAGCAGGGACACCGCGTGACCGGCGTGGACAGTTCCGCGCCCATGGTCGACCTCGCCAGAGCGAAGCTGGCCGGGCGTGACGCGGCGTTCCTCGTCGGTGACGCGGCGGCGCCGCCGGTGGGGGAGCAGCGCTTCGACGTCGTGCTCGTACGGCATCTGCTGTGGGCGCTGCCCGACCCCGGCCGGGTCCTGCGGCACTGGCGGGAGCTGGTGCGCCCGGGAGGCCGGCTGGTGCTGGTCGAGGGCGTGTGGGGGACGGTCAGCCCGGCCGGCATCCCCGCCGACCTGCTCACCGGCCTGCTCGCACCGCTGGCCGGGGACGTGCGTGTGGAGTGGCTGTCGGAGGACGCGCTGCTGTGGGGGAAGGAGGTGGCGGACGAGCGGTACGCGGTGGTGGCGCTGGTGTGAGTCCCTCACGCCAGCAGTGCGTCGAAGCCGCCCCCGCGGGCCAGCGTCTCCAGCTGGTCCAGGGCGGCGACGGCGGCGGCCGCGGCCTCCGGGTCCGTCTCCGGCAACCCGCTCTCGGCGAACTCGTCCTCGTCCAGTCGGCGTACGTCCCTGCCGTCGGCGGAGTGCCACAGGTCGAGGTCGAGGTCCTCGACGATCAGTTCGGTGCCGGAGAGGATGGCGGGGCGGGTGATGTCGCAGTACCAGCCCTTCAGGGTGCCCTCGGAGTCGCGGACCTCCTTCACCGCGTACCAGCGGTCGCGCCAGTAGTACTCCGTGAAGACGTCGCCCTTCTCGAAGCGGACGAAGCCGAAGTCGCGGACGCCGTCGCCCGCCCAGGGCGCGCGGACGACGATGCGCGTACCGTCGTCGCCGAGCAGCTCCGCCGCGTAACGGATCTTCGTCCGGCCCGCCTTGACCAGGACGACGTCCAACTGCCCTGACTGATCAGGTGAGTTCGCGGACATACCGCACCTCCGATGCGCAGATCTCGTATCCGAACCATTTGTTGATCGCGAGCATGGGCTCGTTTCCGGAGTCGTTGCCCGTGAGCGCCACCGCGTATCCCGCGGTGCGGGCGCGGTGCAGGGAGGCGTTCTTGGCGAGCTTGGCCAGGCCGCGGCCGCGATGGGCGCGGGCGGTGCCGGTCATGGCGGTGGCGTAGCGGCCGGTGGCGGCGTCCGTCCAGGCCACGCTGAACGCGGCCGGGCGGCCCTCGACGAACGCGACCGTGGTCAGCTCCCGGTTGAGCAGCGGGTGCTGCCAGCTCTCCTCGAGCCAGGCCTCGTAGTCGGTGAGCTCGGCCTCGACGTCGCTCGGTTCGTCCGATGTCGTCTCCGCGTCCAGCTCGAACAGCGGGCGCGGATCGTCCGCGAAGTCGGCCGCGGAGCGCAGCTCGACGCCCGGCGGCGGGGACTGGAGCGGCGGGAGCGTTCCGCCGGTCAGGTCGAGGCGGAGGAAGTGGGCGGAGCGGCTGGCACGGTAGCCGTGCCGTTCGGCGAAGGCCCGGTTGGCCGGCTCGTCCAGGACCCAGGCGAACAGCTTCGTCGCGCCGTATGTGGTCAGGTGCTCCTCGGCCGTGCGGACCAGGAGGCCGCCCGCGCCGCGCAGGGTCCGGTCCGGGCGCACATAGATGTTGAGCATCCCCTGGTCCGGCTCCGGGCTGTCGTACGCCAGTTGCACCTGGGCCGTGCCGATGACCTCGCCGTCCTCCTCCGCGACCAGGGATCTGAAGCGGGCGTCGGGGTGGGTGTGTGCGAGGCGGTGGGTGATCGCGTCCGGGGTCCACAGAATGTGGGGGAGGGCGAGGTGCCGTACCCGGGCGAAGGCCTCGACGTCGGCCCGGTCGTCGGGGCGGAGATCGCGCACGTTCACAGTCATATGCGCGCACGCTACGTGGGGACTTGCGCGGGCGCCCCTCATTTTCCTGCGGGTGCGGGACAATCGGCAGCGTGACCTTGAAGATCCACATCGACGACAGTGCCGCGCCGTACGAGCAGGTGCGGGCGCAGATCTCCGAGCAGGCGCGGTCGGGGGTGCTGCCGGTGGGATACCGGCTGCCGACCGTGCGGGGGCTGGCCGAATCGCTCGGGCTCGCGGCGAACACGGTCGCCAAGGCGTACCGCGCGCTGGAGAGCGACGGGGTGATCGAGACGCGGGGGCGCAACGGTACGTTCGTCGCTGCCGCGGGCTCGGCGGCGGAGCGGGAGTTGGCCTTGGCTGCCCAGGCTTACGTGGAGCGGGCTCGCCGGCTGGGGCTGGACGAGGGCGCGGCGCTGGCCGCCGTGCGGGATGCCCTGCGGGCGGGCTACGAGGGGTAAGCAGTTTCCGGGAGTGGTGCGCCGTTGATCGCCTGCAGGCCCGTCGTGGCTGGTCGCGCAGTTCCCCGCGCCCCTTTGGGGCGCTGTCGAACCGCAGCGTACTTCGCCCCGCCCGCTTGCCGGCAGCGGTCAGCGGCGTGCGGCGAGCTCCGGGGTGCGCGTTGCCGTGAGCCCCGCCCTCGTGGCCGTTCGCGCGAAGGTGACCGCGTCCTTCACCGCCGCACCGCCGGGGTCGTTGTTGAAGTACGTGTAGACGTCCCGGGCGTCGGACCAGGTGGTTGCGATCCGGTCCACCCATGTCTCCAGGGAGCGGCGGCCGTAGTGCGGCCATGGACGGGCGCGGCCCTCGTGGAAGCGGACGTAGCCCCAGTCGGTGGTGCGCCAGAGCGGGGTGGTGGGGTGAGCCTGGACGTCGGCCCAGCACAGGGCAGCGCGCCGGGCCTCGAGGACCTTTCGGGTCTGGGCTGTCCACCACGAATCGTGGCGGGGCTCCACCGCGATCCTCGTGCCGGCGGGGAAGCAGCCCAGACATGCGTCCAGCAGCCCCGCGTCGGCCTTCAGTGTCGGAGGGAGTTGCAGGAGCACCGGGCCCAGGCGGTCGCCGAGGCCGGCCGCGTGGGTCATGAGGCGGTCGACCGGCTCCTCGGGGTCCCGCAGGCGCTTGATGTGGGTCAGATAGCGGCTCGCCTTCACCGTGACCACGAAATCCGGCGGCACCCGGTCCCGCCAGTTCTCGAAGTTCTCCCGCGTCGGGAGCCGGTAGAACGCGTTGTTGATCTCCACCGTGGCGAAACGGGCCGCGTACTCCTCCAGCCACAGCCGCGTCGGACACTCGGCCGGGTACAGGACGCCCCGCCAGTCCTTGTACTGCCACCCCGACGTCCCGACGAACAGGGTCATACGTCCATCAAAACACCGGTCGCCTAGAGATACAGCCCGGCGTCCGCCCCGTCCCGCGGCTCCGGCAGCGCCGTCGGCGAGGTGCCCCGGCGCAGCGCGTACAGCTCCGCCAGCGTTGCGCCCTCGCGGCCCACGCCCTCGTCCGTGCCCAGCCAGTTCACCGCCTCCGCGCGGGTCAGCGACCCCACCTCGATGCGGGCCAGACAGCGGCCCGGGCGGACCACGGCCGGGTGCAGGCGCTCCAGGTCCTCGTTCGTCGTCACCCCGACCAGGACGTTGCGGCCCTGGCCGAGCAGGCCGTCGGTCAGGTTCAGCAGCCGCGACAGCGCCTGGCCCGCCGTGTGCTTCGCCTCGCCGCGGATCAGCTCGTCGCAGTCCTCCAGGAGCAGCAGCCGCCAGCGGCCCTTGCCCGTCCCGTCCTCCTCACCGATCGCGATGTCCATCAGATAGCCGACGTCGGAGAAGAGGCGCTCGGGGTCGAGTACGCAGTCCACCTGGCACCAGTCCCGCCAGGAACGGGCGAGGGTGCGCAGGGCGGAGGTCTTGCCGGTGCCCGGCGGGCCGTGCAGCAGGAGCAGGCGGCCCGCGATGTCCTCGGGAGTCGTCTTCATCAGGCGGTCCATCGCGTCCGCCACCGGCGCCGTGTAGTTCTCCCGCACCTCGTCCCAGGTACCCGCGGAGATCTGCCGGGTCGTGCGGTGCGGGCCGCGCCTGGGGGAGACGTACCAGAAGCCCATCGTCACGTTCTCCGGCTGGGGTTCGGGCTCGTCCGCCGCGCCGTCCGTGGCCTGGTCGAGGACCTTCTGCGCCAGCTCGGCGCTGGTCGCCGTCACCGTGACGTCGGCGCCGCGGTTCCAGCGGGAGATCAGCAGCGTCCAGCCGTCGCCCTCCGCCAGCGTCGCGCTGCGGTCGTCGTCACGGGCCATGCGCAGCACCCGGGCGCCCGGCGGCAGGAGCGTCGCCCCCGACCGGACCCGGTCGATGTTCGCCGCATGCGAGTACGGCTGCTCGCCCGTCGCGAAGCGGCCGAGGAACAGCGCGTCGACGACGTCGGACGGCGAGTCGCTGTCGTCGACGTTGAGCCGGATCGGCAGAGCGTCGTGTGGGTTCGCAGACATGGCGTCCATGATCCGGCACGAGGGCGCCGTGTGCATCCGCTTTCCGTAGTGCGTCGGTTGTGTCGGCTGTGCGCCGAGAGTCCGTTTGTATCCAATCCGTCCCGTTACAGAGCTGTGCATTCACAACATCTGCCCTGTACGGCATTCACGCCGTTACTGTTGCCCTCGATGGGACGTCATGAGTGGACTTCGGGGGCACGGCGGTGGCGGCTCACCGCGCTGCTCGGCGTGGGCGTGGCCGCACTCGCACTGATCGTGACCCTGATCAACACGCTTCCGGACAGCGGCGGAAGCACCAAGGGCACCTCGAAGAACGGCGCCACGGTGCACGGCACCCCGGTGACCCCGAAGGACCAGGACAAGCCCGAGGTCGGCTGGGGCTTCACGCACACCCAGTACAGCGCCGACGAGGGCAGCTCGACCGCTACCGACAACGTCGAGAAGCTACTTGCGGACGCCGGGGGGATGCCGCAGGACCAGGCCCTCATGGGCTGGGGCGCGGACAACCCCGAGCCGGTGAAGGGGCGTTACGACTTCGACGCGATGGACCGCCGTATCGACTTCATCCGCAAGTCCGGCGGCACCCCGGTCGTCACCCTGTGCTGCTCCCCGGACTGGATGAAGGGCGGCAAGGCCGGCGTCGACAACACCGACTGGAGCCAGTCCGCGCTGGAGACCGCCCCGCTGCCCGAGCACTACGCGGACTTCGCCGCGCTCGCCGCGACCGTCGCCAAGCGCTATCCGGACGTACGCCACTTCATCGTCTGGAACGAGTTCAAGGGCTTCTGGAACGACGCCAAGGGCCGCTGGGACTACGAGGGTTACACCAAGCTCTACAACCTGGTCTACAAGGCCCTGAAGAAGGTCGACAAGGACATCATGGTCGGCGGGCCGTACCTGGTCATGGACAGTGTCGACCCGCGCGCGGACGAGGCCTCGAAGACCTTCAAGGGCCCCTGGGGCGCCATGGACCAGCGGGTCCTCGACGCCTTCGACTACTGGAACAGGAACAAGGCCGGCGCCGACTTCGTCGTCGTCGACGGCTCCAGCTACACCAACGACGACGAGATGCTGCCGAACGAGTTCGCGGCGACCGACAAGCTCACCGCCGTGGGGAAGTGGGTGCGGCAGCAGACGCACAACCTGCCGCTGTGGTGGGCCGAGTACTACGTCGAGCCCGCCGACGGCAACGACGACCGCAAGGGCTGGTCCGAGACCCGCCGCGTGGCCGTCCAGGCCGCCGGAATGATCGCCATGGTCAAGGGCGGCGCCTCCTCGGGCTTCTACTGGAACCCGGAGGAGGAGAAGGGCACCAACTGCGCGGGCTGTCTGTGGACGCCGACCGACAGCGCGGACGGCGGCAGGAAGCTGCCCATGTTCGACCTGGTCTCCCGCTTCCACCAGGCGTTCCCGCCCGGCACGAAGTACACGACCGTGTCGGTCGCCGCGGACGACGTGCCCAACGTCCGCGTCCTCGCCACCGACAGGACCGTCCTGGTGGTCAACACCCTCGACCGGTCGATCAGCGCGCAGGTCGACGGCAAGCGGTTCGAGATGCAGGCGTACGAAGTGAAGTGGCTCAACCGGTAAGCCGGTCGAGCCACCTCACGACACGCGATCTCGCTTCATCTCACTTCATCGTCAGGAACCGCTGCACCAGCGAGGCCAGCAGCACCGCCAGCAGCGGCAGCGAGAACCAGAAGCTGCTCTGCAGCCACCGCAGCTGCCGCACACCCGGCCGCACCGCGACCCGCACCACCTCGCGCGCCGTCAGCAAGACGATCAGCGCGAGGGCGGCCAGGGCGCCGACGACCGACCACGGCGTCCAGGTGATCTGCGGTCCGATCGGACCCGGATCCGGCTTCGGCACCTTGCCCGCGGGCTGCTTCTTGAGGGCGTAGACGGTGGCGTCGTCGTTGACGTAGACCTTCTTCAGCTCGGGCCGCTGGTCCAGGTTCTGGATGAGCCGGGGCTCCCAGGTGTCCGAATAGCCCACGTCCATCTGGAGATAGGTCGTCTGGCTGGCGTTGACCATCAGGTACGAGTTCGGGCCCGCGTCCTTGAGCGCCTTGACCAGCCCCGACACCAGCACCGGGTCGGCCGGCGCGAGCGTGGGCACGTAGTTGACCCGCTCCATGTCCTTCGCGCCCCACGGCATCGCCGGTGTCACGTCGTTGACGGTGTCGTTGCTCAGCCACAGCAGGCGGACGGTCGGCCGGTCGTGGGCGTACACGTAGTCCATGGCCGCGACCTCGCCGGGCCGGACCCGTTCGAACGGCTCGTTGCCCCAGCGGGCCACCAGGAAGCCGCCCATCAGGAGCAGTCCCGCCAGCAGTGCGGCCAGCGGGGCCAGGCTGACGCGGTCCTTGTCGCGTTCCTCGGCGGTGACTCCGGTGCGCGGGAACAGGGCGAGGCCGGCCAGCAGGGCCGCGCCCGGCACCGCGAACATGAAGACGCGCAGGGCCATCTCGCCGCCGTACGACTGCATGCCGAAGCCCAGGAACGGCACGAACGTCAGCACCAGCAGCGAGCGCTCGCGGTACTTGTGGTCGCGCCGCCGCCACCAGCCCCAGCAGGCGAACGCCATCACGCCGCCGGCCAGCAGCACGCGCGCGTACAGGACGAGCTTGTGGGTCGAGTCGCCGCCCTGGATACGGCCGGAGACCGACGTGGAGACATTGCTGCCGACGCCGCCGACCCCGCCGAACAGCTCGTTGAAGTGCCCGGACCAGTAGGGCTCGGCCATGAAGCCGATCCACACCGCCACCACCACGGCGAACAGGATGGGCAGGCCGCGCAGTTCGGACCTGCCGATCAGGACGAGCGCCGCGAGCACGCCCAGCATCACGAACGGGGTGAGCTGGTGCGCCGGGACGCTCGCCATGAACAGGCCGATCAGCACCCCGAGCAGGACGGCCTTCTGGCGTCGGCTCGTCGGCTCGACCTCCGCCTCGCCCGGCCGTTTCTTCGTCCAGATCACCCGCGGCTCACGGAACCAGACCAGCAGGATGGCGACGAAGGCCAGGTAGAGGAGGTAGGTGAAGCCCTGCGGGGAGAAGTAGTCCTGGCCGACCCAGCCGCTGAGGACGAAGATCCAGATGCCGGTCCACTTGGCGCGCCAGCCGGCCCGCAGGGAGCGCACCAGCAGGAACATCGGGGCCAGATACAGGAGCTGGATGGTCAGCGGCCACCAGCGGATGACCTCGGTGAGGTCCGTGATCCCGCAGGCCTTCGCGACGAACGCGGCCACCGCGAAGAATCCCGGCCAGCTCCAGCGCGCGTCCAGGTCGGGTACGGCGGACCCGGTGCGGTCGATGTAGTCGAGGAACCCGAGGTGCTGCCAGGCCGTCGGGAAGCGCGGCTCGGTCTCGATCACCGCGGGCAGCGCGTGCAGCGACACCACGGTCGCCAGCAGGGTGATGAGCAGCAGCGCCTTGTGCTCACGGCCCAGCCACAGCAGCGAGGCGAACACCGCCACCAGCAGCGCCGCCCCGATCAGCGTCGGCAGCGGCAGCACCGAGATGAGGCCGAGCCCGCCCATCCGGTCCAGGTCCGCCTCGCCCAGCCGCAGCGCGGGCACCCAGTACAGCAGCAGCGCGGCCACCAGCAGACAGCCGAGGACGACGCCCAGGCGGGTGGGCTGCAGCCGCTCCCGCCACGAGAGCGACGGCGGATCGGGCACTCGTACGGGCGCCTCTTCCTGTACGGGCTCCTGTACGAGCGACGCCTCCGCCTCTCGTACGGCCTCCTCGCCCGCGTCGAAGCCCGCGCCGAAGCCGGGCTCGAACTCGGCCTCGAAGGGCGCGTCCACCTCCATCTCGGCCGGTCCCAGGGAGGCTTCCGAGCCCGGCTCGCGCTCCTCGACGGGCAGGCCGACCTCCGGGTTCTTCGCCCAGGTCGGCCGGTGGTCGGCGCGCACCACGGGCGTGCCGGTGGGCGGGGTGCCCGGGCCCGGGCGGACGTCGGGGCGGCGCTCCAGGTGGTCGAAGTCGACGTGGATGCCGAGCGCGAGGGTGTCGCTGTCCAGCGCCCAGGCCGGGCCGCGCCTGCGGGGCTTCTCGGTGGCCGGAACCTCGCGCGCCCCCAGGTCGGCGAGGTCCCCGTCGGGTGCCGTCTCCTCGGGGACGGCGGCGGCCGGTGCGGCCCGGACGGTCCGGTACAGCTTGGGCGCGGCGATGGTGACGATCACCGCGAGGGAGGAGATCTCGGCGACGCCCGCGCCGGTCAGCCCCATGCGGGGGAGCAGCAGCAGCGTCAGGCCGAGCACCAGAACGCACAACAGGCCCTGCAGCCAGGCCAGTCCGGCGGTACGGCTCTGCGCACGCAGCACCGCGAAGTACGTCTCCATGACGACCCGGAGCAGCGCGCCGACCGCGAACCAGCGCAGCAGCGGCGTCGCCGCGTCCGCGTAGCCCTGGCCGAAGACGCCGAGGATCCACGGCGCCCCGATGAACAGCAGCCCGCAGATCGGCAGCATGATCCGCGCCATGCGCTTCAGCGCCGCCCGGGTGTTGGCGGAGAGCCGGCCCGGGTCGTGCGAGCCCTCGACGGTCAGCGAGGCGCCCATGTTGATGGCGAGCAGGTTGACCGTGCCGCCGATCGTCGTGGTGATGTAGAAGTACGCGTTGTCCTCGGAACTGACCTGCGAGGCGATGATCACCGGGATCAGATAGACCACGGCGAGCGAGAACAGCGAGCCGGTGTAGTCGCCCGCCAGGAACCTGCCGATCTCCTTCAGCGTCGGCGGTTTCGCATGCTCCGCCGTGGCCTCGATCTGCCGGGGGACCAGCCGCCGGAACACCAGCAGCCCGAGCGGCACCACGGAGGTGGCGATCGCCAGCACCCAGGACACGAAGACCCCGGTCGTCGGCATGCTGACGGCGAGTCCGACCAGCAGCGCCAGCTTCACCGCCGAGAACACCGTGTTGCCGACCGGCACCCACGGCGCACTGCGCAGCCCCGTCAGCACCCCGTCCTGCAGCGTGAGCAGGTTCCAGGAGGCCACGGCCATGATGAAGCCGAGGCCCTTGATCGGCCCGTGCAGGAAGTGGTACGACGGCCCCCAGGTGCTGAGGGTCAGCAGGAAGACCCCCGCCGCGAACGACACGACCACACAACTCGCCGCGTACGTACGGAAGATGAGGCGCCCGGTGGCACGCCCGGCGACCGGGATGAAGCGGGCCAGGGCGCCCGTCAGGGTCACCGCCGTCAGCCCGGCCAGCAGCTTCATCGCGGCGATCGCGGCCGAACCCTGGCCCACCGCGGACTCGGAGTAGTAGCGGGCGGCCAGCAGCCAGTACCCAAGGCCCAGCACCGCGGAGATGCCGGTGTTGAGCATCAGGGCGTAGGCGTTGCGGAACAGCGGGCTGCCGCCCTTGGCCCTGCCCATTCCGGGCAGCCGGAGACGGCGCCCCGACTGCTCGGGCGCCTCGGTCGCGGGCTGCTTGGCCTCGGTCGTTGTGGTCGTGTCAGACACGGGAACGGATGGCCTTCCGGCGGACCTGTCGTGCTCTGCGGACCAGGGCGTACCCCTTGGTGAGGGCACGGTCCCCGGCGAAGGTGCGGGCGATCGCGCGGCCCTCGACCAGCCGCTCGAACTCCTCGACGCCCGTGCTGCGGCGCACGGTCACCCGCTGCAGGGCGTACGGCCCCTGCCGGCGGCGCGCGAGGCCGTTGCCCACGGCGAGCGCCTGGGCGTACCCCGTCTCCCGCACCGCCTCGCGCACCCGGCGGCTGGAGTAGCCGTACGGGTAGGCGAACGAAGCGGGGACGGTGCCGAGTTCGTCGGCGACGATCTCCTTGGAGTGGATCAGCTCGTGCCGCAGGCTGTCGTCGTCGAGCTGGTCCAGCTGCGGATGGGTGTGGCTGTGCCCGCCGATCTCGACGTCCGCGGCGGCCAGTTCGCGCACCTGGTCCCAGTCCAGCATCGTGTCGAGGCCGCCCCCGGTGTCGTACGCGCCCTTGATCCAGCCCGTGGAGACGAACAGCGTGGCCGCGAAGCCGTGCTTGGCGAGCACGGGCAGGGCGTGCCGGTGCACGCCCTCGTAGCCGTCGTCGAAGGTGATCAGGACCGGGCGCGCGGGCAGTGGGCGGCCCGACCGCCAACTCGCGGCCAGATCCGCCGTGTTGACCGGGGTGAGCCCCAGGTCGCCGATGAGCGCCATCTGCTCGGCGAACGCCTCCGGCGCCACCGACAGCGCGCGCGTGGCGTCGTTCGGCGCGGTCGCGACCGAGTGGTACATGAGAACCGGCACGGGCGCTTCACTCATGAGATCCCCCCTCGATCTCCACCGCTGATCTCCACCACCGAGAACGTGGCACCCCCCTTGCGGGCCCGGACGCTCCCCACCACGTACCCACCCGCCGCGGTGAGCACCCCGGCGACGATCGCACCCGCCCGCCCCGCACCGCCCGGCCGGGCCAGCACGGCATCGCGCAGACCCCGCACCACACCGGCCGGCAGCACCCTGGTGGTGTACCGGCGCTCGGACTCAAGTCCCTTGTCCGCACCCACACTTCGCGCCACCAGCGCCTTGGACAGTCCCTCGGCGTACGCACGCGTGCGGAAGTACCCGAAGTGCTCGCGCGCCTCGGGCACCCGGTGATGGATCACCGCACGGTCGTCGATCAGCAGGACCGCGTCCGGTCTGGCGCGGGTGAGACGGATGCACAGCTCCGTCTCCTCGCAGCCCAGCGGGCGCTTGTCGCCGTCCCGCCCGATACCGGTCGCGAAGCCGCCCGCGGCGTCGAACGCCGTACGACGGAACGAGGCGTTGCCGCCCAGCACGTTGCGCACTCGGACCAGGCCGGGCGGCAGCCCCTTGTACGTGCAGCCCACCACCCAGTCGAACTCCTCCGGGAACCACGCCGGACGGCGGCCCGACGCCCAGATCGGCATCGTACGGCCGCCGACGGCCATCACCCGCGGATCGGCGTACCCCTCGGCGAAACGCCGCAGCCACTCCCGCTCGGCCACGGCGTCGTCGTCGAGGAACGCGATCACCTCGCCGCGCGCCGCCGCGATACCGGTGTTGCGCCCGGCGGACAGACCGCGAGGACCCGCGTTGGCGAGCACCAACACGTCCTCGGCTTCCTTGTACTCCTTGGCCAGCCGCTCCAGCAGAGCCGGGTTGTGGTCGACGACCAGCAGGGTCTCCAGGGCAGGGTGCGACTGCGCCCGCACCGATGAGACCGCCGCGAGGATGTCCTCCCAGCGGTCCTCGGTGTAGACGCAGATCACGACGGAGATGTCGAGATCGCTCAAGACACCTCTCCCCGCACCGAGTCGAGCCGATCCGAGTCGATCATCGGCGAGTGGTGTTCCTGGCTGCGCAGCTCGCGCCGGTTCGACCGCTCCTTGAGGATCACCTTGAGCACCCGGAACCCGTCCCGCACGGCCCGCAGATTGCTCGCGCCGTGGATGCGGAGGTACTCGTAGCTCGGGATCTCCTGCACCTTGAGCCCCGCCTTGACCACCCGGATGTTGATCAGGGTCTCGATCTCGAACCCGGTGCAGTCGAGGGAGATCTTGTCCAGGCAGTGCCGCCAGAACGCGTTGTAGCCGTAGCACAGGTCGGTGTAGCGGGCGCCGAACTTGCGGTTGACGATGGTGCACAGCGCCCAGTTGCCGAGCTTGCGGATGAACGTCATGTCGTCGGTGCCGCCGCCGTTGGCGAAGCGGGAACCCTTGGCGAAGTCCGCGCCCGAGACCAGGGCGGAGACGTACGACACGATCTCGTTGCCGTCGGCCGAGCCGTCCGCGTCGACCATCACGATGATGTCGCCGGTGCACGCCTCGAATCCCGTGATCAGGGCATCCCCCTTGCCCTTGCCCCGCTGCTCGACGACCTTGACGTTCGGCCACAGATCGCGGGCCACTTCGACGGTGTCGTCCGTGGAATTGCCGTCCACCAGAACGACTTCGTGTATCCAGTCCGGAAGTGTCTTGAACACGTACGGGAGATTCTCCGCCTCATTCATGGCGGGGATCACCACACTCACCGGTGGCGCAATGGCCAGGTGAGAAGAGATCGGCCGGTATTTGCTGGCAATTGACGGATCTTGGCCCGTTGTCGCCGGCCGCAGAACAGAACTCATGAGTCTGGTCCCTCTCGTCCGGTGGACCGCCCGCCCCTGGGCGGCCCGGCTTCGTGTCCGGTTCGAAAGGGGGGTTTCACGCCCCTGGCATGACGAAATGGATCTACGTGCACGCCGAGGCGAGCTGGCAAAGCTGGCCGTCTGCCGCAGAACGGCAGCCGGTCGCGCGGCACGACTCGGTCACAAACGCGGTCACCGAGCACGGCACCCCCCTACCGCGCCCCGCCCCGGATCCATCGCGGTCCTTGAGCCCTCCCCTAGAGCCGCTCGATGATGGACCGTTGCGGGTGAGATGTACGACGGTATTGACGATTGAACCCGTATGGCAAGACCTGGAACGAGGCCTCACCTTTTTGTTGGTTTGACCGTTACACAACCCAGAAGAAGGAGAAAACTGATCACGGTCACTGCGATGATTGCGCCGCGCACCGACCATCGGTGAACGGCCAGCATGCCCTGCGCCACCAGCATGTTGAGAACGATTGCGCCCGCGACCGCGGCGAGTGTGCGGCCGAAGCGCTCCAGCCCGCGCAGCGCGGCCCCGATGGCCGTCGCGGGCGCGGCGAGCAGGAAGAACAGGGTGAGCGGCCCGCGCAGGGGTGAGTCCGAGTCGGCCAGCGCCAGCAGCGCGCCGAATCCCCCCACGGCCGTCGCGGCGCCCGCGAGCAGTGGCGACAGGTCCCTCCCCGGTCCTGGTCGCGCCCGCTCGTTGCTGTCTGCTGAAGATCTGCCGTCTGTCGGAGATCCCTTGGCAGGTCTCTTGATACGGATGGTCTGCATTGGCGACTTTGCCCCCCAGCGCGCCGGATGCCGGACTTCAATGTCGCGCAGCGCAAGAGGGGGCGTCAAGACACGGAACCCTCCCACACCTGTTCTCATCCATCTTTAAACATGTGTTCCCCGGAGGCGCCGGCTGCCTCCGGGGAACGCCGTGGTTCAGGTCGGGCGGGCCGGTCGCGCCGGTGCTACGACACGACCTTCAGGAGCTTGTTCGGCGAGCCGGAGCCCGCGCTGGTGACCACGCCGGAGGTGGCGCCGTTCACCAGGGCCGTGGCGACCTGGGCCGGGGTGGCCGAGGTGTGGCCCGCGAGGTAGACCGCCGCGGCGCCCGCGACATGCGGGGTCGCCATCGACGTACCCGAGATGGTGTTCGTCGCGGTGTCGCTGGTGTTCCAGCCCGCCGTGATGGAGGAGCCGGGCGCGAAGATGTCCAGGACCGAGCCGTAGTTCGAGTAGCTGGCCTTGGCGTCCGAGCTGGTGGTCGCGCCGACCGTGATCGCGGTGGAGACGCGGGCCGGGGAGTACGAGGAGGCGTTGGCGGAGCTGTTGCCCGCCGCGACCGCGTAAGTGACGCCGCTGGCTATGGAGTTGGCGACCGCCGTGTCCAGCGAGGAGGAGGCGGAGCCACCCAGCGACATGTTGGCGACGGCCGGGCTGGTGTGGTTCTCAGTGACCCACTCGATGCCGTCGATGACGCCCGCCGTGGTGCCGGAGCCGCTGTTGTCCAGCACCCGGACCGCCACGATGTTCGCCTTCTTGGCTACGCCGTAGGTCGAGCCCGCGATGGTGGTGGCCACGTGGGTGCCGTGGCCGTTGCCGTCGGAGGCGGTGGTGTCGCCGTCGACCGCGTCGTAGCCGTAGGAGGCACGGCCGCTGATCTGGGTGTGGGTGATGCGCACGCCGGTGTCGATGACGTACGCCGTCACCCCGCTGCCCGCGCTGTCCGGGTAGGTGTAAGTCCCGGAGAGCGGCAGCGCGGCCTGGTCGATGCGGTCCAGGCCCCAAGGGGCGCTCGACTGCGTGGTGTCGGTCAGGTGGACGGTCTGGTTCTGCTCGACGGAGGCCACCGACGGATCGGCCGCGAGTCTCTTCGCCTCGGTGGCCGAGAGGGTGGCCGTGTAGCCGTTGAGCACGGTGTCGAAGGTCTTCCTGACCGTGCCGCCGTACTCCTTGATCAGGCCCTTGCCCGCGCCGGAGGCCGCCTTGAGGCCGGCGCTCTTCTTCAGCGTGACGATGTAGCTGTCCTTGACCGCCGTGGGGGAACCGGCGGCCAGGACCTTGCCCTCGGCCGGGGCGGCCTGGGCGGGGCGCGTGGTGAGTCCGCCGACGAGAGCGGCGGTCGCCAGACCGGTGACCGCGGCGAACCGGAACTTCTTGCTACGCAGTTGTGCCATTACGAGGGAGTCCTCCTCTAGGCGGCGCACGCCTGGGTCGGGCGCACGACTGTGGGGGGTGCGCGCGAGGTCGCACGCACGGCCCGGAACGTCGCGTTCCCGTCCCAAGCCGAAGTAAAGAATGGGTCATCTGCCGGTGTGGGACAAGGGAGTTGAGGAGCCGTCAACAAATCTGTCATGAGCACGTAATCAAACATGCGGTGAAGCGGCGGTGATGACCCGTCAGGAGCTGAAAAGTCTTGACATGGACACTTCCCATCGACACGTGTAATTGGTACGACGGTTATGGCAGAGATCCTGCTAAAGGGAGGTTCCATGAGACGTTCCCGAATTGCCGTTTTCGTGAGCTCGATCCTCCTCGCCGCCGGCACGGCCCTCACCGGGGCCACGGCGGCGCAGGCATCCGGGCAGGCCGCAGCCAGCGGCTATGTGGCCCTCGGCGACTCCTATTCCTCCGGGGTCGGGTCGGGCAGCTACATCAGCGCCGGCGGCGACTGCAAGCGCAGCACGAAGGCCTATCCCTACCTCTGGGCCGCCGCCCACTCACCCTCGACGTTCGACTTCACCGCCTGCTCGGGCGCCCGTACGGGTGATGTTCTGTCCGGACAACTGGGCCCGCTCAGCGCCGCGACCGGCCTGGTCTCCATCAGCATCGGCGGCAACGACGCAGGCTTCTCCGACGTCATGACGACGTGTGTGCTCCAGTCCGACAGCGCCTGCCTCTCCCGGATCAACACCGCGAAGGCGTACGTCGACTCGACGCTCCCCGGACAGCTGGACAACGTCTACTCGGCGATCAGCGCCAAGGCCCCGAACGCGCACGTCGTCGTCCTCGGCTACCCCCGCTTCTACAAGCTCGGCACCACCTGCGTCGGCCTCTCCGAGACCAAGCGGAAGGCGATCAACGACGCGGCCGACTATCTGGACACCGCCACCGCCAAGGTCGCGGCCGACCACGGCTTCACCTTCGGTGACGTCCGCACCACCTTCACCGGCCACGAGATCTGCTCCGGCAGTTCCTGGCTGCACAGCGTCGAGTGGTTCAACATCGGCGAGTCGTACCACCCGACCGCGGCCGGCCAGTCGGGCGGCTATCTGCCCGTCCTGACCAGCGCGGCCTGATCACGGCGAACGGCCTGATCACTGCGAGGGTGACGGCGAAGTACTGGGGGAGGCCCCGCCCGTCGGGGTCTCCGCCACACAGGTCACCGAGAACGGAACCGAGTTGGACGTCGTCTGCACCGGCGAGCGCACCTCGACGCTGATCGAGTTCCGGAAGGTCCCCGTGCTGTCGTAGGTCGTCACGAACGCCCTGTCCTGCTTGGTCCTGCCCCCGCCCGCCGGGAAGGACAGGGTCTTCCACCCCGGATCCATGACCTGGCCGTCCTTCGACAGCCAGCGGTAGCTGACCTCCGCCGGCAGCTTCCCCACCGTGAACGTCGCCGTGAAGGCGGGCGCCTGACTGCTCGGCGGCGGACAGGTGCCGGAGTACTCGGTGTTCGCGCCCGCGACGGCGACCTGCACGGACTGGGGCGTCGTACGACTGCTGCTGGGGCTCGGCGTGGGGCTCTTGGCCCCGCCGCCGCCCGAGTGGGTGGCGGTGGGCGGGTGTGAAGTCCCGCTCTCGGAGCGGGTGTTGTTGCCGCTCGCGTTCCCGTTGCCGTTGTCGCGGTTCAGCAGCGCGTACGTCAGCCCGGCCAGCGCCAGCGCGAGCACGACCAGGCCCGTGACCAGGAAGACGGCGGCCCGGCGGTTGCGCTGCGGCGGCTCGTTCGTGGCCGTCGTCGCGGGGCTCGGCACGGGCCGCGTCTGTTCGGCCGGGTACGGCATCGGAGGCGTCGGCGACTGAGGCTGCGGGAAAGCCGCGACCGTCGGTGCGTACGGCGACGCCTGCATGCCGTCCATGTGGGGCGTGCCTCCCGCTCCGATGATCCGCAGGTCTTGCTCGGCCCGGTCGGCCGGCAGCCGCTCCGCCGGGTCCTTGCGCAGCAGCCCCTCGATGACCGGGGCCAGCGGACCGGCCCGGTGCGGCGGCGGCAGCTCCTCGTCGACGATCGCCCGCAGGGTATTGAGGGGGGTGGCCTGGCGGAACGGGGAGTTGCCCTCGACCGCCGCGTACAGCAGCACGCCGAGCGACCACAGGTCGGACTCCGGACCGGGCGTGCGGCCCAGCGCCCGCTCCGGCGCCAGGAACTCGGGCGAGCCGATGACCTCGCCGGTCATCGTCAGCGCCGAGCTGCCCTCGACCTGCGCGATGCCGAAGTCCGTGAGTACCACCCGGCCGTCGTTCGACAGCAGCACATTGGCCGGTTTCACATCCCGGTGCAGCACCCCGGCCTCGTGCGCCGCCCGCAGCGCGGCAAGCACCTCGGCACCGATGTGCGCGGCCCGCTGGGGCTCCAACGGACCCTCAGCGTCCAGCAGCTCGGCGAGCGAAATGCCGCGGACCAGCTCCATGACGATCCACGGGCGGCCGTCCTGCGTGGCCACGTCGTACACCGTGACAACGTTGCGATTGGCGACCCGCGCGGCCGCCCACGCCTCGCGCTCCAGGCGGGCGTACAGCCGCTCGACGTCTGCGACCGCCAGCCCGGCGGGCGCACGCACCTCCTTGACGGCGACCTCGCGGTGCAGCACCTCGTCACGGGCGCGCCACACGGTTCCCATTCCGCCCTCGCCGAGGGGGGACAGGAGACGGTAGCGGCCCGCGATCAGACGTTCACTGCCCGATTCTTCGGACACGGGCGTCCCCCATTCGCATCCGTGTGTCTTCTCCACTCCGTGCGTTTTCATCACAAACGTAGCTCAGCCGAGTGCGGATGCCGCCCCCTTGAGCACCAGTCCGACCCCGAGGGCCACGACGAGGAACGCCGAGCCCAGGGGGGCGGTCCTGCGGACCAGGACCGCCGTCGGGTGGGTGGTCCAGCGGGGGCGCCTGTCCAGCACACGGTTCATCCCGGTACCCAGCCTGACGACTGCGAACCCCGCCGCGGTGAGGGTGAGGGCGAGCCCGACGCCGTACGCGACGACGAGCAGCAGCCCGAACCAGGCCTGACCGAGCGCCGCCGCGCCCACGAGCACGACGACCGCGGAGGGACTGGGCACGAGGCCACCGGCGAAGCCCAGCAGGATCGTGCCGCGGAGGGTCGGGGCGACGGAGTGGGTGTGGGTGAAGCCGCCGTGGGTGTGCTCGACGGTGTGCGAGTGGGGGTGGGGGTGGGTGTGGTCGGCGTGGTGGGTGTGGCTGTGGTTGTGATCGTGGCTGTGGTCGTGATCGTGATCGTGGCTGTGCGGATCGTCGTGGTCGTGATCGTGGGTGTGGCCGGGGGAGTGGGTGTGCGTATCGGCTGTCGCCGTGGCGGTCTCGGTGTGGGCGGCGACCAGGACCAGGGCGCGTTCCTCGGGCTCGGCGGTCTCGTGCGTGTGGGTGTGCCCGCCGGGGCCGTGCGGGTGCGGATGGTCGTGGTCGTGCGTATGCCCGTGGTCATGGGTGTGCCCGGGGCCGCGGTTGCGCCATGCCCGGCGTACGAGCGTTGCGCCCGCGCAGGTCACCATGGCGCCGCTTGCGATGCCCAGCCAGGCGATCACCGAGGGGGCCGCCGCCGAACCGGCCGTGACCAGGAGGCCGAGGGCGACCACGCCCAGGGTGTGGGTGACCGTGACAGAGGCGGCCAGGGGCATGACGTCCTTGAGGCGGGCGCGGCCCCCGCGGGCGGCTGCCGTCGCGGCCATCAGGGTCTTGCCGTGGCCCGGGGCGAGCGCGTGCATCGCGCCGAGGACGACCGCGATGAGCAGCGAGAGCGCGGCGAAGCCGATGGTGAGGTGGTGGCGGGCGACCAGGTTGTTCAGGGCCTGTGTCCAGCGGTCGGCGCCGCGCGGCAGCACGGACGCGGCAGGGGCGTGCTGCTCCTCCTCGACCAGGGCCGGTCCGCCGGGGCGTACGCGCAGCGAGGCCGACGAGGTGTCGGCGGGGGAGGAGAGCAACTCCTTGGGGTAGCTGGTGAGTTCGTGGGACACCGACGTCCTGGGTACGTCCGTCGCGGTGAGTGTCATGCGGTCGCCGCGGGCGGTGATCTCCCGCCAGCCGGGGCCCGAGGAGGCGCCCGCGCTGTGGAAGCCGAGGTTCACGGTGTCGGCTTTGGGGAGCGGCGCGGTCAGCCGGCACTCCACCCGGAGGGTGTTCAGGCCCGCCTGTCCGGGCCTCAGCTGCGCCTGGCTGCTGCCCACGGACAGCGTGGCGGCGCGCCCGTCGACGGTGACCTTGCTGCCGTCCGCCGCCTTCGCGCACCGCTCCCGCGCCCACTCGGCCATGCCGAGCCGCTTGATGTCCGGCTTGGCCTGGGTGGCCGGAATCTCGGCGAGGTCCTCGACGTGGTCGACGCGGAGCTTGCCGGGGGCGGCGACGAGGCCGTCGTAGCGGTTGACGGTGAAGTTGCCGAGGGGGTGCGCGCTCGCGCTGGTGGAAGGGAACAGCGCGAGCGCGCAGGCCGCCGTGAGGACGGCCCCGGTGGAGGCGAGCAATCGACGGGGGTTCACTTCGCCGCCTCCAGGTCTTCGAGGGCTTTACGGGCTTCACCGGCACCTGGCGGCGAGAAGCCGGGGTTCAGTTTCAGCGCCGCCTTGAGGGAGTTGACGGCGTCCTTCGCGTGGCCGGTGGCGCGTTCGATCATGCCGCGGTGGTAGATGAAGGAGGCGTTGCGGTAGCCGGTGGCCGTCGCCTGCCGCGCGTATGGGAGGGCTTCCTCGTCCTTGCCGTTGACATGCAGGGCCCAGGCCAGGGCGTCCGCGGTGTGCACGGTGTGGCGGCGGGCCCACTCGGCGCGGGCGGCGCGCAATGCCGCGGCCTTGTCGCCGTGGTCGGCCGCCGCGAGGGCGGTGTCGAGGTCGGCGTTGACGCCGTTGGCGCGCGCGAGCGCGATCCAGGCGTCGACCAGGGCGTACTGGTCGCGGGCCTGCGCCTTGTCGCCCTCGGCGCCGCGGTCCTCGTACATCTCGCCGAGTTCCACGAGGGGTTGGGGCAGCGGATAGCGGGCCACGAGCTGCTGCATGGACCTGAGCCCGGCCGCCTTGTCGCCGCTCGCGTACTCGGCGCGGGCACGGCCCTCAAGCGCCGGCAGGTAGTTGTCGTCGGCGGCGAGGGCGCGGGCGTAGTAGGTGAGCGCGGTCTTGTAGTCGCCCTGGTTCCAGGCGAGTTGACCGAGCTGGAAGGCGACGTACGAGACGTCGCCCGGGGTGCTTGCCGTGCCGAGCGCCTGTTCCAGGACCCGCCGGGCCGTCTTCACGTCGCCGCGCAGCTCGTGCACATACGCGTACCGGGTGAAGACCGGGATGCCCGGGCGCCGGGAGTCGGCGGTGTCAGCGGCCTTCGACGCGTCGGCGTAGCGGCCGAGTTCGACGAGGGCGTCGATACGGGAGGAGAGAGCGTTCTGGCTGTACGGGTTCTCCTTCAGGACCTGGTCGGCGTACTTCAGGGCGTCCTTGAAGTCGTGCCGGGCCGCGGCGAGAGCGGCCTGCCCGGTGACGGCCTGCTCGTTGCCGGACTTCAGGCCGAGCGAGCGCTTGAGGGCCTTCTCGGCCTGCGGGTAACGGGAGGGGTCGCCCTTGGTGCGCGCCTGCTCGACATAGGCCAGCCCGAGGCTTGCCCAGCTCCCGAAGTCCCGTGGCTGCGCCTTGAGATGAGCCTGCAGGGCGAGGATGCTCGCATCGATGTTGCCGCTGCTCAGCTGCGCCGGGGACATCGCACTGGGCGCGGCGGAGACGGTCGTGGTGCCGGAGTCCCGGATGGCGCCGTAGGCGATGGACCCACCGGTGAGGGCTACGGCCAACAGCGCGGCGAGCCCGGTCATCCGGCCGAGATGCCAACGCCGTCCGGCGGCGGCGACCCGCCGGACGGCAGCAACACGCTCGTCGGCGGACGCCCCCTCAGGGGAGCCGACGTCTGTTTCCGCCTCCGGTTCGGCACCGCCTTTAAGGGGCGCGGGGAACTGCGCGACCAGCCCACACGAACCCGCAGACGACCCACTGCCAGTCCCTGCGCTCTCCGCGGAGCTCTCCGTGTCGTTCGTACGCGGGGCCATCGCCCTCTCCTCAAGTGACGTGCAGTGCAAGAAGGTCAAGAAGGTTGCGGCTCGGGGCGGCGCGGCCCGCACCGTGGGGGATGAGTACGTGCGGGCCGCGCCAGTCTGTGGGTTCGCGGACCGGGCGGCACCGCTCCTTGTAACCGCCCGGTCCGCCGTTCGGGGCGGTCTAGTAGACCCGGCTCCGCATCCGGCGCCACCACATCAGGCCGGCGCCGATCAGGGCGATCCCGGCCGCACCGCCACCCGCGGAGGCGGCGATCAGCGTGGTGTTGTCCATGCCGCCCGCCGACGCGGGCTGCAGGGCGTCACCGAGCTGGTTCTTGACGTCGCTGCCGCTGCTGACGCCCTTGGCGGTCGCACCGCGCGAACCGGACGTCGGGTTGGCCAGGTACGGGAAGTACTTGCCGAAGCCCTTGTCGTTCGCGTTCACCGCGTCGCCCAAGTCGTTCTTGGAGCCGACCAGTTCGCCCTCCACGACCTGGAGCGCCTCGTCGATCACGTCGTCGGTGAGCCGGCGCCCGTTCGGGAAGCCCGCGTTGTCACCGTCGAGAACACCGAGCCGCTTCGGAGAGGCGGTCGGCTTGATGGACGTGTTCAGTCGCAGCTCCTCCGCCGGCCGCACCTTCGGCGGCTGGTTGAGCCCCTTGACGCCCTTCAGGAACACGTCGACGAGGTCGTTGCGCGGCTCCGAGGGCGCCTTGATCTTGTAGATCGACTCGATGAGCTTCGGCAGCTCCGGGTTGGTCACGTTCTTGAGGAACTGCCCGTCCTGCCACGGCGAGGACGCGTTGAACTTGTCCTTGTCCTTCAGCGGGTTGACGACCTCGTTGACCAGCGGGTTGCCGAGGCGCGAGACCTGCTCGTAGTAGCCCCGGGCGTTCTTGCGCTCGACGGTCGACCAGACGCCGACGACCGGCTGGTACTTGGACTCCGTGATCATGTCGGTCGGGATCTGCAGGGCGATCGAGTTGACGTTGTAGCCCTTGAGGGTGTCCCGGCCGACCTCGGAGAGGTTCCCGCCGTACAGCAGGTCGAAGACGCGGAGGTCCGCGAAGAACGGGTCGTCGGCCTGGCCGGCGAAGGTCTGGCCGCCGTTGGACATCTTGTAGATCGCCTGGTCGCGCAGCTTGCCGTAGTCGGGCATCGACGCCTTGCCGACGTCCGACGGGGCCACCGGAATGTCGTCGGCGAGCTTGGTCTTCGAGACGACCCTCTGGTTCTTCAGCTTGATCAGGTCGAGGTCGTACGTCTGCGTGATGTTCAGGTCGGGGTCGGTCAGGTTGCTGACCACGCCCGTGTTGTACAGGAACGACTTCTTGTTCTTCGTCTGCGTGTTGAAGGTGTAGCGGAGCAGCAGGTCACCCTGCGCGTCACCGTTGTTGTCGATGTGGATGTCGTACTGCGCGTCGTCGCCGAACTGGTAGAAGTTCGGGCCGCCCGCCGGTTCCTCGAACGGGATGAAGTTCGCGATGACCGTCGTCGTGTCCGGCTTGTCCGGGCTGACGAACGCGTACAGGTCCGTGTTGTCGTACTGGGGCTGCCCCGAGATCAGGGGGGCCTCCCGGTGGCTGGAGGCGGAGGCCGCCCCCGGTTCCAGCGTGGCCACGCCGGCGGCCGCGAGCCCGCCGGCGGCCAGTGCACCAGCTATGAGGGTCGCGATGCTCCTGCGTCCCGCGCCGCTCCTGGAGTCAGTTGTCATGCCGTCCGTCCTCAGTCCCAACTTGCCTGACGAACGCTGATTCGGAGCGGTCGGCAGGGTGGATTGGTCGAATCCCAAACGTCTTTACGGCAAACCCCCGATCTTGTTTCAGTTGAGCCGCGAAACTTCTTCGGTGGGGCGCGACTTCATTGGTGGGGCGCTACTTCATTGATGTGGCGCGGACCCGCGTTTTGGGCCCGCCGATCCGTAACCCCATCCGGAGGTGCGTTCGTTGCGAATGCCTGGTGTGACGGGACGGGGCCCATGCGGCCGGGGAGAGGGGGACCGAGTGGAGGCGGACGAGCTTCTGGTACTCGTGGCAGGCGGCGACCAGAAGGCATTCGAGGAGCTGTACGGCCTGGTGTCCGGTCCGGTGTTCGGACTGGTCCGCCGGGTCGTACGGGACCCCGCGCAGTCGGAGGAGGTGGCCCAGGAAGTGCTGCTCGAACTCTGGCGGTCCGCCGCGCGGTTCGACCCCGGACGCGGCAGCGCCCTGTCCTGGATCCTCACCCTCGCCCACCGCCGCGCCGTCGACCGGGTGCGCAGCGCACGCGCGGCCGTCGACCGCGAACAGCGCGAGGCCCGCCGGGCCCACCACCCCGCCTTCGACCAGGTGACCGAAGAAGTCGAGGCGGGCCTCGAACGCGAGTGGGTGCGCCGCTGCCTGGACCGTCTCACCGCCCTGCAGCGCCAGTCCGTCACCCTCGCCTACTACGACGGCTACACGTACCGTGAAGTGGCCGAGCGGCTCTCGCTGCCGCTGGGCACGGTCAAGACCCGGATGCGCGATGGACTCACCCAGCTGCGCAAGTGCCTGGGAGGTGTCGCATGAGTCTCCTCGCCCGACTGCTTGGCCGCGGGGATCTGCACTCGCTCGCGGCCCCCTACGCGCTCGACGCGCTGGAGCCCGGGGAGCGGTACCGCTTCGAGAAGCACCTCAAGAAGTGCGAGCGCTGTGCCGCCGAGGTGCGCGCCCTGTCCGAGGACGCGGCCCGCCTCGCCTGGTCGACGGCAGCCCCGCCGCCGGCGGCGATGCGCAACCGGGTGCTGGCCGCCGTACGGGCCACTCCGCAGGAGCCGGGGCCGGTCGCCCGGGAGCACACGCCCCAACTGCCGCCGCACGTCTGGGGCACGCAGCCGCCGCCGGCACGCTTCCGTGCGCCTCGCGAGCGCCGCCCCTTCTTCGTGCCGTTCGCCACGGCGACGGCCGCGGCGGCCCTGGTGGTCGCCTCGCTCTTCGCCGTCCAGGCGAATCAGACCCAGGACAAGCTGGACGCCGAGCGCGCCCAGGCACGTGAGATCGCCCACGTTCTCGCAGCTCCCGACGCGCGCGCGACCACCCGCAAGGACCCCCAGGGCCGAAGTATCGGAGCGATCGCCTCCGCATCGGAGGGGCAGGCGGTCGTCACGCTCAGCGGATACGGCGCCCTGCCCAGCGGACGCGTGCACCAGCTGTGGCTCATGCGCCCCGACGCGCAACCACGCTCCCTCGGGCTCTTCGAGGGCGGCGACACGCCCTTGGTCGCGACCGGCCTCAACAGGTCCGCCACATCACTCGCAGTGACCGTCGAGCCCGACGGCGGCTCACCGCAGCCCACCAGCCAGCCCGTTGTCCAACTCGCCCTGAAATCGGTTGGATTCGGAGAGTGACGAACGAGGAGTCGTCAACACCCTTATGGGGAAGGTGAATCCTGTGACCGCGATACACGAGTGCCCCGAGGGAGCGATAGGGTTACCCTGCCCGGGCCGGGTGGACTCGTACGGGTGGGGAGTGACATGGAACAGATAACAGTGCGCAGCAGGGCCAGGGTCCCTGCGATCACTTGCGGGAGCAGCGCGACCAGTTCGCGCCTCGACCGCCATCTCTCGGTGCTGGGCGGCCCCGCCATCCCGCAGCGCGAGACGGCCGAGGCGACCTCGCTGATGCGTGAGCTGACCGCACGTGACACCCCACGTGAGCGCAGCGCCAGGGGCAACCGGATCAGCCGTGTGCTGCTCTTCGCGCCGCTGCGCCGACTGCGCCGTTCGCTGTTCGGCGGGCGCTGAGCCGTACCGGCGTTCCTGCGTCCGGTGCAGTACTGCGGCAGTCGTCCGTCATCCCCACGGCATGCAGTGGTGCACCGGCTCGCAGCCCGTACTCGGGTATGTCCTGCCATGGAGGGCGTCCTTCGGTGCGTTCCACCCGCTCTGTACCGAAGGCAACCCCCCATTTACTCCCAGCTGTTGAGATCACCGGCCCCCGTACGTGTACCTCCGTACCGCGAGCGGCATGAACACGGCGATCAGCGCCACGCACCAGACCAGTGACCCGGCAATCGGATGCGCCACCGGCCAGGCGGCATCCACCGGCACCGGCGCGTTCCCGAACAGGTCCCGCAGTGCCGTGGTCACCGCGCTGATCGGATTCCACTCGGCGATCGTGCGCAGCCAGCCCGCCAGACCTTCGGTCGGGATGTACGCGTTGGACAGCAGCGGCAGGATGAAGGTCGAGGCGCCGAGCTGCCCGGCCGCGTCCTCGCTGCGGGTCAGCAGCCCGAGGAAGATCCCGATCGACGTACAGGCGAACCGGAACAACAGCAGCAACCCCACGGCGCCCACGGCTCGGGGCACGGACCCCTCGACCCGCCAGCCCACGGCGAGCCCGACCAGCAGCAGTGGCACCGTCCCGATCGCCGTGACCACCAGGTCGGCCACCGCCTGTCCGAGCGGTACGGCGGCGCGGCTCACCGGCATCGTGCGGAACCGGTCCATGACGCCCCGGTGCGAGTCGGCCGCGGCCTGGAACATCCCGGTCATGATCCCGCCCGCGGCCGTCGCCACCAGCAGCCCCGGCACCAGGAAGGACCGGTACTCGCGGCCGGGCATCGTGAGGGCGCTGCCGAAGACGTAGCCGAAGAACAGCAGCATGTTGATCGGCATGACCTGGGTCAGGATCGCCAGCCCCGGACTGTTGCGGACCCGCCGCAGCTGTCGGCCCACCATCGCGAAACCGTCGTACGCCAACGTGCTCATACCGCAGCCTCCTTGGGGCCGGCAGGGACTTCTTCGGTTCCTTCCGTGAGTCGCAGGAAGGCCTCGTCGAGGGTCGGCGGACGCAGGCTCGCATCGAGCAACGGCACCCCCGCGGCATCGAGTTCGCGCACCAGCCGGGGCAGTGTGAGCGTCGAGTCGCGGGTCACCGCGCCCACCGCGTTCCGTTCGTGGTCGAACGACGGTTCCGCGCCCGTGAGTTGATCGACCACGCCCGCCGCCTTGACCAGCTCGGCCGCATCGGCGACGACCACCTCGACATACGCCCCGATGAGCGCCTTGAACTGGTCCGGCGATCCCTTGTGCGCCACCCGCCCCCGGTCCACCAGGGCGATGTCGTCGGCGAGTTGGTCGGCCTCCTCCAGGTACTGCGTGGTCAGCAGCACCGTCGTACCGTCGGCCGTGAGCTCGCGCACCGCGTCCCAGATCAGATTGCGGCTGGCGGGGTCGAGGCCCGTCGTCGGCTCGTCCAGGAACAGCACCTCGGGGCGGCGGATCAGACTCGCCGCCAGGTCCAGCCGGCGGCGCATTCCGCCCGAGTAGGTCGACGCCGCCCGGCCGGCCGCCTCCGCCAGCCCGAACCGCTCGAGCAGCTCGTCCGCGCGCCGGCCCGGCGCCCGCACCCGGTGCAGCCGCGCGAACAGCCGCAGGTTCTCGCGGCCCGTCAGGTCGCCGTCGACCGACGCGTACTGCCCCGTGACCCCGATCCTGCGCCGTACGGCCGCGGGCTCCCGGACGAGATCGTGCCCCGCGATCCGGGCCGAGCCCGCGTCCGGCCGCAGCAGCGTCGTCAGCAGCCGTACGGCCGTCGTCTTGCCCGCCCCGTTCGGCCCGAGGACGCCGCAGACCGCGCCCTGAGCCACCGCGAGATCCAGCCCGCGCACCGCGTGCACCTCGCCGAACCTCTTCTCCAGACCTTCACTAAGTACAGCGTACGTAGTCGTCATGTCTCGACCATAGCGCACTACGTACGGTGTACGTAACTACGATGGTGGACGAGGTGATGATCGATGGTGGGCCGAGCGGCGGTACCCGAAGTGATCTGGGCGCGTCCCGAGCGGGCGGGTCGGGGGCCGAGGCCGGCCTACACACGTGCCGACATCGCGGCGGCGGCCGTGAAGGTCGCCGACGAGGGCGGTCTGGACGCGGTGTCGATGCGGCACGTCGCGGCCGAGCTGGGCTGCGGGACCATGTCGCTGTACAACTACGTCCCCCGCAAGGAGGACCTGTACGAGCTGATGGTGGACGCGGTCAGCGGCGAGCACGAGGTGTGGGAGCCGTCGGGGGACTGGCGGGCCGATATGCGCCGGGTCGCCGAGCAGACGCGGGCGCTGATGCGTAGGCACCCGTGGCTTACGCGGCTGATGTCACCGGTGTACGGGTTCAGCCCGAACGCGCTGCGGTATCTGGAGCACTGCCTGGCCTGTCTGGATCCGCTGGAGGCGCGCTACGGCATGAAGATGCAGCTCGTCGGGATGCTGAACGGGTGTGTGACGTCGTATGTCGCGACCGAGCTGTCCATGGCCGAGCGGACTCGGTCGCTGCCGTGGTCGGCGGAGGAGGAGACCGCTGTGCGTATCGCGTATTTGGGGAGTCAGGTGGCCGGTGGGGCCTATCCGCGGATGGCTGCGGCGTTCACGGAGGACTCCGGGCCGATCGATCTTGACGGGGCTTTTGAGTTGATGGTGGAGCGGATGCTGGATGCGTTTGCGCCGCCGGGGTGAGGGTGCGTTTGCGGCTGCCGGTCCGTTGTGGCCTGTCGCGCCCACGCGGCGGAGCCGCATATCGATACAGCCCCGCGCCCCTTTGGGGCGCTCAGATCAGCGTGAACTGACCCTCTGGGCCTTCCTCGTGGTGATCGAAGACCGACGCGGGCCGCCGCGCTGCCTCCGGCGCCGGAAGCACGCCCGCCTTCTCCAGATCGGACGCCGTGATCGGTGCCGTCACCGTCAACTCCTGCTGCTGTGGGCGCAGTTCGGCGAGTAGGGCCAGGACCGTGATCAGTTCCAGCAGCTCCGAGGTCCACGTCTGCGGCCAGGTTGTGGGACGGATTGCCGTCAGTGTTCCCGGCTCGGGCTGCGCCGTGCGGGTCGCGAACCATTGCTCCAGGACCCGGACACCGGCCGTTTCGAAGTCCCAGGCCTCGGGCGGTACCGGGGAGATGCGGCCCTCGTCGAGGAGCAGGGTCTCTTCGTCGCGGTCGTAGTCGATCGTGAGGGGGCGGGAGGGGAGTGGGGCGCGGACGTATGGGCGGCGGCCTCCCGGTAGCTTGGGGCGGTCGCCGTTCCGGCGCATCAGCCAGAGGATGCGGCGGCCCAACTCCACGCCGTGCGACCAGAGTTCGGTGTCCTCGGTGAGCGGGACCGTCAGGTCCGGGCATACGGTCGCCAGGGTCCAGGCGAGGAAGTCCAACGGGGCCGGGGAGTGGCCGAGCCGGGTGCTCAGGTGCTCCAACAGCCCCGGCGCCAGGTTGGGTTCCGTGCCGCGCGGGCGCCGGTACAGGGGGCGGATGCGGCCGGGGCGCAGGAGGGGTAGGCAGGACGTGGCGAGCAGCTGGGGACCGGCTCCGTCCGTGGCCGTCTCGACGACGAAGACCTGGTGCTCGTCCGCGACCCGCCACAGCTCGGGGCGGGCCGCGTCGATCAGGCGATGGTCGGGGATCAGCCACTGTTCGTCGAAGGGGGCGTGCAGGACACGTACCGGCTCGGGGCAGGGGCCCGAGGCGTGGATCAGCTTCTCCGTGCCGCTCGACTGGCCCGGCAGCCGGCCGACCGCCGAGCGCAACGTGCGTGAGCGGGTCGGCTCGAACAGGCCCTCGCGGTCCGGGCCCTCGGCCTTCATCAGGGCGTCCCAGCGGGCTTTCAGGGAGGCGGCGTCGGGGCCCGTCGGCCACCCCCGGCCGAGCCGCGGCGGTGCGACGGACCACGGCATGAGGTCCGCAAGGAGCGGAGCGTCGTCGTGCGTCACGCTGGGCATCGTACGACGTGCCACAGACAGTGAGGTCATGTGGCGTCCAGGGTCACCGTGAAGGAGAAGCGGTCGCCGCGGTAGTGGATGACCGCCACGTCCAGGACCCGTCCCTCCCCGTCGTACGTCACGCCCGTGTAGTGCAGGATCGGGCTGAGCAGCGGGACTTGGAGCAGACGGGCCGTCTCCGGGTCGGCGAGGCGGGCCTCCACGGTGTCCGTGATGCGGCTGATGTCTGCCAGTGCCATGTCACGCAGCACCTTGGTCATCGGCCAGCGCGCCAGGTCGGACGGGTCGATGCGCGCGGCCAGTTCGGGACGGACGTAGTTGCGGGCGTGGTTGGTCGGCTCGCCCGTCTTCTCGTCGCTGCGCAGCCGGTGGTACGTCGCCACCTCGTCGATCTCCGGGAAGTACTCGGCGAGTTCGGGCGGCACGGGCGCGTGGCCGTGGTCCAGCAGCTCGGTCACCATCCCGGACTGCTGGGCCACGATCGCGTCCACCGAGCCGAGCAGCCGGACCGGGGCACCCCTGAGGGCGTCGGGCTCGATGAACGTGCCCCGGCGGCGGTGGCGGGTGATCAGGCCCTCGTCCTCCAGCTCCTTCAGCGCCTGCCGCATGGTCAGCACGCTCACCCCGTAGTGCCCCGCCAGCTGCTCCTCGGTGGGCAGCCGCAGCGGGTCCTGTGGCGAGCGGCCCAGTATCGAGGCGCGCAGCGACTGCGACACCTGGTACCAGAGCGGCAGCTTGCGGTTCAGGACGATCGAGTCCGGGGCGAAGGAGGTCACGGGCCTATCCGTACCGGTCGTGCGCGATCAGTGCAACGGGCGGAAATGCCGCTCGAGGCCCTGCCACACGTCGTCGTAGCGCTGCTGCAGGTGCTCCGCGCCCGCCGCGTGCGGGGTGAGCGTCACCGGCCAGCGGGTCTCGAACATGAACGCCAGCCCGGCGTCCACCTTCTGCGGCTTCAGCTCGGCCGCGCTCGCGCGGTCGAACGTCTCCCGGTCCGGACCGTGCGCCGACATCATGTTGTGCAGCGAGCCGCCGCCCGGCACGAACCCCTCCGCCTTGGCGTCGTACGCGCCCTCGATGAGCCCCATGTACTCGCTCATCACGTTCCGGTGGAAGTACGGCGGCCGGAAGGTGTCCTCGCCGACCAGCCAGCGCGGCGCGAAGACCACGAAGTCGACGCCGGCCAGGCCCGGGGTGTCCGACGGCGACGTCAGCACCGTGAAGATCGACGGGTCGGGGTGGTCGTAGGAGATGGTGCCGATGACATTGAAGCGGCGCAGGTCGTAGACGTAGGGGACGTGGTTGCCGTGCCAGGCGACCACGTCGAGCGGAGAGTGCCCGTACGTCGCCGTCCAGAGGTTGCCGCAGAACTTGTTCACCACCTCCACCGGGCCCTCGACGTCCTCGTACGCGGCGACGGGCGCCTGGAAGTCGCGGGCGTTGGCGAGGCCGTTGGCGCCGATCGGGCCCAGGTCGGGGAGGTGGAAGGGCGCCCCGTAGTTCTCGCACACATAACCGCGGGCTGAGGGATCCAGCAGCTCCACACGGAAGCGCACCCCACGAGGAACCAGCGCCACATGTCCCGGCTCCACATGCAGCAGCCCGAACTCCGTGCGCAGCAGCAGCCCGCCGCGCTCCGGGACGATCAGCAGCTCGCCGTCCGCGTCGCTGAAGACGCGCTCCATCGAGGAGTTGGCGTGATACAGGTGCACCGCCATGCCGGTGCGCTGGGTGGCGTCGCCGTTGCCGCCCAGGGTCCACAGGCCGGCCAGGAAGTCCGTCCCGGCCGGGGGCTCGGGCAGCGGGTTCCAGCGCAGTCGGTTCGGGTCGGGCACCGACTCGGTGAACGGGGCCGTACGGATCGCGCCGTTGTCCGTGCGCGTGAACGCCGGGTGCGCGGCCGACGGGCGGATGCGGTAGAGCCAGGAGCGGCGGTTGTGCGCCCGCGGCTCGGTGAACGCCGTACCGCTGAGCTGTTCCGCGTAGAGCCCGAGCGGTGCGCGCTGTGGCGTGTTGCGGCCCTCGGGCAGGGCGCCGGGCACGGCCTCGGAGCTGTGCTCGTTCCCGAAACCGGAGAGGTAGGTCAGCCCCTCGGCCGTCTTGCGCGCGTCCCCGCTCATCGTCGCTCCCTTGCGGACTGGTGCAGACTGCTGCCTGCTGATTCCTATGTATCACCGTAGGATTGCGGTTTCGGGGGCGCAAGGGGTCCGCCGGAGGTCCCCACCAGGGAGGAATGAGAACCAGACTCCAGGGGGATCCGGGTGTCGGACCGGTGTTCTAGTCTCCCGGGCATGTCGTGGACCCGGGGTCTCCTTGCCGTGCTCGCGGTCTGTGCCCTGCTGCTGACCGGATCCGTGAGCTGCGGCTCCAGTGATGCGCACGAGGGGACGGACGGGAAGAATGGGGCGTCGATCTCGCCGGTGGGCAAACTCCTGGACGACACCGACAAGGAGGGGCGGCACTACCGTGAGGTGAAGAAGAAGGGCGCGCCCGAGGTCGGCATCGAGGTGCAGCCGGACGCCGGCGACACCTGGGACGTGCATCTGACCGTCCACCACTTCCGCTTCTCGCCCCGCGGTACGACGTCGCGGGCGGTGGCCGGCCGAGGTCTCGCGTACGTCTTCGTCGACGACCGGCTCGTCACCCGGCTCCGCCGCCTCACCTGCCGCCTCCCGGCCCGGTTCGTGCCGCGCGGCACGCACCACGTCACCGCCCGGCTGTACGCCGACGACGGGACCGTATGGGCCGTGAAGGGCCGGCCCGTCGAGAGCACGGCAGACATCACGGCCTCGGAGGCGGCGGGCGCACCGAGTGCCACTGCGGGCGCGACCGCACTGGGTGCAGCTGGCACCTATGCGGGTACCGGGGGGCGAGGTTCACCGGAGCGCTCCGGAACGGCATCATGAAGCCTGTGCCCCACGCGACATCGCTACGCCGAGCCCCCGTGCAGCGACGCAGTGCCGAACGGCTGACCCGGATCCTGGACGCCTGCGCCGACCTCCTCGACGAGGTCGGCTACGACGACCTGAGCACCCGGGCCGTGGCCCTGCGCGCCGGAGTCCCCATCGGCTCGGTCTACCGCTTCTTCGGCAACAAGCGGCAGATGGCCGACGCCCTTGCCCAGCGCAACCTCGAGCGCTTCACCGAGCAGGTCACCGAGCGGCTGAGGTCGGCCGACGGCGGAGGCTGGCGCTCGGCGATGGACGCCGTCCTCGACGAGTACCTGGCCATGAAGCGCACCGCGCCCGGCTTCTCCCTCGTCGACTTCGGCAACCAGATCCCGGTCGGCGCGCGCAGCGCCGAGCCCAACCACCGCGTCGCCGACCGCCTCACCGACCTGCTCTCCGGTTACCTCGACCGGGAGCCGGACGACGATCTGCGCCGCACCTTCCTGATCGCCGTGGAGACTGCCGACACCCTGGTCCACCTGGCCTTCCGAGTGGCCCCGGAGGGCGACGCGAAGATCATCGAGGAGGCGCGGGAGCTGTTGCGGGCCTATCTGGCGCGGGTGCTGGACTGAGAGCACCCGGATCCGCGGCTCGCGGATTTCCGACCTCACCCCCGAAGAGACCTCCCCTCCGTGCATACCGGTCGGTATGCTCGGTCGCGTCCACGAGCGTCACCGTCGTCGCCCACCGGGAGGACCCGTGTCCCGCACCGCCCTGCGAATCTGCCCCCTGTGCGAGGCCACCTGCGGGCTGACCCTCACCATCGAGGGCACCCGTGTCACCGGCGCCCGCGGTGACCGCGACGACGTGTTCAGCAAGGGGTTCATCTGCCCCAAGGGCGCCTCCTTCGGGGCCGTCGACGGCGACCCCGACCGGTTGCGCACCCCGCTCGTGCGCAAGGACGGCGAGCTGCGCGAGGCCACCTGGGAGGAGGCCTTCGACGCGGTCGCCGCCGGGATCCGACCGGTCGTCGAGCGGTACGGCCCGCATGCGGTGGGCGTCGTCCTCGGCAACCCGAACGTGCACACCATGGCCGGCGCCCTCTACCCGCCGGTGCTGCTCGCCGGCCTCGGCACCCGCAGCGTCTTCACCGCGTCCACGGTCGACCAGATGCCCAAGCACGTCTCCAGCGGACTGCTCTACGGCGACGCCAACGCGATCCCCGTGCCTGACCTGGACCACACCGACCACCTGCTCCTGATCGGCGCCAACCCCCTTGAGTCCAACGGGAGTCTGTGCACCGCCGCCGACTTCCCCGGCAAGCTCAAGGCCCTCAAGGCCCGCGGCGGCACCCTCACCGTCATCGACCCGCGCCGCACCCGCACCGCCAAGCTCGCCGACCGGCACATCGCGATCCGCCCCGGCACCGATGCGCTCCTGCTCGCGGCGATGGCGTACGTCCTGTTCGAGGAGGGCCTCGTCGACCCCGGCGAGCTGACCCCGCACCTCCAGGGCCTCGACGAACTGCGCGAAGCGGTACGGGACTTCACCCCCGAAGCCGTCGCCGCGGCCTGCGACGTGGACGCCGAGGTGACCCGCACCCTGGCCCGCGAACTCGCCGCCGCGCCCACCGCCGCCGTATACGGCCGCATCGGCAGCTGCACCGTCCCGTACGGCACCCTCGGCAGCTGGCTCGTCGACGTCCTCGACATCCTCACCGGCAACCTCGACCGCCCCGGCGGCGCCCTCTTCCCGCAGGCGGCCACCGACCGCACGCCCCGCCCGGCCGGACCGAGCCACGGCTTCACCCTGGGCCGCTGGCACTCCCGCGTCAGCCAACACCCGGAGGCGAAGGGCGAGTTGCCGCTCTCCGCGCTCGCCGAGGAGATCGACACCGCGACCGAGGAGGGCGAGCCGATCCGGGCCCTCGTCTCCGTCGCCGCCAACCCCGTGCTGTCCGCGCCCGACGGCGACCGGCTCGACAAGGCGTTGGACTCCCTGGACTTCATGGTCAGCGTCGACCCCTACCTCAACGAGACCTCGCGCCACGCTGACGTCGTGCTGCCGCCGCCCCCGCCCTCGCAGAGCCCGCACCACGACTTCGCGTTCAACACGCTCGCCGTTCGCAACCAGGTCCGGTACACCCGTCCCGCCGTGCCCCTGGAGCCCGGCCGCATGGCCGAGACCGAGATCCTCGCCCGGCTGATCCTGGCCGCGACCGGCATGCACGGCGCGGACCCGTCCGCCGTGGACGAGATGGTCATCGGCCAGACCCTGGGCAAGGCGGTCAAGGAGCCCTGGTCACCCGTGCACGGCCACGACCCGAAGGAACTCGCCGCGCAGCTCACCGGCGTGAGCGGCCCCGAGCGGCGGCTCGACATGATGCTGCGCCTCGGCCCCTACGGCGACGGCTTCGGCGTACGAGAGGACGGGCTGAGCCTTCAGCAGTTGCTCGCGCACCCGCACGGCATCGACCTCGGTCCGCTGCGGTCCCGGCTGCCCCAGCCCCTGAAGACCAGGAGCGGCAAGGTCGAGCTGCTGCCGCAGCCGATCGCCGACGATCTGCCGCGGCTGCGCGAGGCGCTGGACCGGCTCCCCGACGGGCTCGTCCTCGTCGGCCGCCGGCACCTGCGCTCCAACAACAGCTGGATGCACAACGTCCCCGCCCTCACCGGCGGCACCAACCGCTGCACCCTGCACATCCACCCCGAGGACGCCGAGCGGCTCGGGGTGCGGGACGGGGCCGCCGTACGTGTGAAGGGCGCCGGGGGAGAGGTGACCGCCCCCGCGGAGGTCACGGACGCGGTGCGTCCGGGCGTGGTGAGCCTGCCCCACGGCTGGGGCCACGACCGGCCCGGCACCCGGATGAGCCACGCCGCCACCGACCCCGGGGTCAACGTCAACCAGCTCCTCGACGGCAGCCTGCTCGACCCGCTGTCGGGCAACGCGGTCCTCAACGGAGTGCCGGTGGAAATCGCCCCCGCGGCCGAAAAGCTCATGCCGCTGACCTGAGCAAAGCCGTGACCTGCAGTTTCGCGCTTATTGCTCACGCATCAACGTCTTGTTAACACCGTTTGAACAGACCTAACGTTCGTCGCACCGCCTGCCCGGTGGGATGTTCAAGGGCGAACGTTAGGTATCCACTCATGCTGACCATCCTCGGCTTCGCCATGATCGCGACCTTCCTGGTCCTGATCATGCTGAAGAAGATGTCGCCGATCGCGGCGCTCGTGCTGATCCCGGCACTGTTCTGTGTCTTCGTCGGTAAGGGAGCCAAGCTAGGCGACTACGTCATCGACGGCGTCACCAGCCTCGCGCCCACCGCGGCGATGCTCATGTTCGCGATCGTCTACTTCGGTGTGATGATCGACGTCGGCCTCTTCGACCCGATCGTTCGGGGAATCCTCAAGTTCTGCAAGGCCGACCCGCTGCGGATCGTCGTCGGTACGGCCGTCCTCGCCGCGATCGTGTCGCTCGACGGCGACGGCTCGACCACTTTCATGATCACCGTCTCGGCGATGTACCCGCTGTACAAGCGCCTGAAGATGAGCCTGGTCGTGATGACCGGTGTCGCCGCCATGGCCAACGGCGTGATGAACACCCTGCCGTGGGGCGGCCCGACCGCCCGCGCCGCCACCGCGCTGAAGCTCGACGCGAGCGACATCTTCGTCCCGATGATCCCCGCGCTCGCCATGGGCCTGCTCTTCGTCTTCGCTCTCGCCTACGTCCTCGGGCGCCGCGAGCGCAAGCGGCTCGGCGTGCTGACGCTGGACGAGGTGCTGGTCGAGGAGAAGGAGACCGAGACGGTCCTCGTGGGCTCCGGCTCCGGTTCCGGGTCAGGCAAGGGCGTCAAGCGCACCGGCGGTTCCGGCTCCGGAACCGACGTGGACCTCCCGGAGGACAAGGACAAGGACGAGGACGAGGACGAGGGCCTCCAGGGCCTCGACCCCAACCGACCCACCCTGCGCCCCAAGCTGTACTGGTTCAACGCGCTGCTCACGGTGGCCCTGCTCACCGCCATGATCATGGAGTGGCTGCCGATCCCGGTGCTGTTCCTGCTCGGTGCCGCGCTCGCACTCACCGTCAACTTCCCGCACATGCCCGACCAGAAGGCCCGCCTCGGCGCGCACGCCGAGAACGTCCTCAACGTCTCCGGCATGGTCTTCGCCGCCGCCGTCTTCACCGGCGTCCTGCAGGGCACGGGCATGGTCAACAGCATGGCCAAGTGGCTGGTGGACAACATCCCGGACGGCATGGGCCCGCACATGGCCTTCGTCACCGGCATCCTGAGCATCCCGCTCACGTACTTCATGTCCAACGACGGCTTCTACTTCGGCATCCTCCCGGTGCTCGCCGAGGCCGGCCAGGCCCACGGCGTCTCCTCCCTGGAGATCGCCCGCGCCTCGCTCATCGGCCAGCCGCTGCACATGTCGAGCCCGCTCGTCCCGGCCGTGTACGTCCTGGTCGGCATGGCCAAGGTGGAGTTCGGCGACCACACCAGGTTCGTGGTCAAGTGGGCCGCCCTCACATCACTCGTGGTCCTCGGGGCAGGGATCCTCTTCGGCATCATCTGAGCGAACGGACACGCGAATCCGGTTTCGGCACACGGGAATTCAGGAGGATCCGCACATGGGGCCTGGTAGGAACCGCGGCTGGCTGCTCCGCCTCGTCATCGCCTTCGGCTTCACGCAGGGGGCGGTGTCGATGGCCCGGCCCGCCGTCTCCTACCGGGCCCTCGCGCTGGGTGCCGACGAGCGGGCGGTCGGCGTCATCGCGGGCGTGTACGCGCTGTTGCCGCTCTTCGCCGCGGTACCGCTGGGCCGCCGCACCGACCACGGCCGCTGCGCACCCCTGCTGCCGGTCGGCGTGGTGCTGATAGCGGGCGGCTGCGCGCTGAGCGGACTCGCGGGCTCCCTCTGGGCGATGGCGATGTGGAGCGGAGTGATGGGCCTCGGCCACCTCTGCTTCGTGATCGGCGCCCAGTCGCTCGTCGCCCGCCAGTCCGCCCCGCACGAACAGGACCGCAACTTCGGTCACTTCACCATCGGCATCTCGCTCGGCCAGCTGGTCGGCCCGATCGCGGCGGGCGCGCTGATCGGCGGCCCGGACATGGCGGGCACCAGCGCGCTGGCCCTCGTGGTGGCGGGTGCGGGAGCCGCGGTCGCGTTCACCTCGCTGTGGCGCATCGAGGACCGTACGGCCGTCAAGTCCCGTACCGCACAAGGCGATCACGTCCCGGTCGGCAGCATCCTGCGCGCCCCGGGTGTACCGGCGGGCATGCTCATCAGCCTCTCCGTGCTGTCCGCCACCGACATCCTCACCGCCTATCTGCCGGTGGTCGGCGAACACCGGGGCATCGCGCCGTCGGTGATCGGTGTGCTGCTCAGCCTGCGCGCGGGCGCCACCATCGCCTGCCGCCTCGTGCTCACCCCGCTGCTCCGGCTGCTCGGCCGGCCGCTGCTGCTGACCGTGACCTGCCTGCTGGCGGCCCTGCTGTGCGCCGGGATCGCGCTGCCGATGCCGGTGTGGGCGCTGGGCGTGGTGCTGGCCGCCCTCGGGTTCTGCCTCGGGGTCGGCCAGCCGCTGTCCATGACGACCGTCGTCCAGGCGGCCCCGGACGGTGCCCGTTCCACCGCCCTCGCCCTGCGCCTGACCGGCAACCGTCTCGGCCAGGTCGCCGCACCGGCCGCCGCGGGCCTGGTCGCGGGGGTCGCGGGCGTGGCGGCACCCTTCGTGATGCTCGGGGCCCTGCTGTTGTTCTCCGCGGGCAGCGCCCTGCGCGCGCCGGCCGCTCCGGGCGGCGGTCAGGTGGCGGGGGGTGCTCCGGGCGGGCGCCCGGCCGGAACTCCATTGCGCCGGTCGAGGGACATCTGACGGCGAGTCGGGTGGTGCTGCCGCAACACGCCGGGCGGATGTGAAAGAGAGTCAGGTGAAAGAGCGATTTGTATGAAAATCGTCTGACTCGGAGGAACGTCCATGCGCACCTTGATGCCCCCGTCCGCCGGCGCCCGTCTCGGCGCCGCGGCCTTCACCGTACTCACCGCGGCCGGGGCCTCCTGGTCCGCGACGTCGGCCGCTGTGGCCGCCCCCGGCGACGGTGCCGACATCAGGATCCACACTGAGCGGGTGCCCTACGGGGTCTCGAAGGACGACCCCGTGGTCTGCAAGTTCTACCTCGACGCCGCGAACTTCGGCGACCTGACGACCGTCTCGTACACCATCACGGCGCAGCCCCCGCTGCCCACCGCGGCCACCGTGAGCGGCACGATCTCCCTCGCCGGCGGTGCCGGGCACACCGACATTCTGGGGCTGGCCGACGGCAAGTACACGCTCCAGTGGATCGTTCCGCCGACCACGCCGCCCACGCCGCCCGTCCCGCCCAAGGAAAAGATCTTCACCGTCGACTGTCACGGCAGGCACGACCGGGGGCAGGCGGGCCCGGCCCACACGATCGAGGACCACGGACCGAAGGGTGGCGTCCACGCCGGCGGTGGCGGGCTCGTCGACACCGTGCAGGCGTACACCCCGCTGAGCGCCGCCGCGGGCGTCGGGCTGGTGGCCGTCGGCGGAACCGTGTACGTCCGGACGCTGCTGCGCCGCCGCTCGCACGGTGCCGAGTAGGCGCAGACGCAGGCCCTGGCACCGGACCCGCGCCTACCGCCTCACCAGGACGGCCATGATCGTGGCCGTCCTGGTGACGGTCTTCCGGTGCGGGGGGCATCACCACCACCCGGCCGAGCCCGTCCGGGCCGGGAGTCCGGCAGCCGCCGACGCGCCTGCCGAGGCACCTGCCGACCCGGCCCCGGGCCCTGCCGACGGGCGCCCCCGGGCCTCCGAGCCGGCGGCGCCCGCCACACCTGCCGCACCTGTCGAACCAGCCACGCCGCCCCAGCCGCTGCCCCGGTCGCCGGCGACCACCCTGCGCGTACCGTCCCTGGGCGTCGACGCGCCGGTCATCGGGGTGCGGGTCGGTTCCGACCGGCAGCTCGAGACCCCGCCGCTCGACAGGCCCAAGCTCGTCGGCTGGTATCAGGACGGGCCCTCACCCGGCGAGACCGGCACGGCCATCGCCGTCGGCCACCGCGACACGAGGACCGGCGCCGCGGTCTTCGCCGCCCTCGCCCAGGTGCACCCCGGCGGCCGGATCGAGGTCCGGCGCGCCGACGGCCGCACCGCCGTCTACACCGTGGACCGCGTACGGATCTTCGACAAGGACCGCTTCCCCGACAAGGAGGTGTACGGCCCGAGCACACGCCCCGAGCTGCGGGTACTCACCTGCGGCGGCCTGTTCACCCGCAGGGCCGGCTACTCCAGCAACGTCGTCGTGTTCGCCCATCTGACGGCGACCCGCTGACCCGGACCGAGCGCCCGCGACGGCCGCGGATCCCGGCCCGGCGCGCGCTGAATCGTCGCGTCCGCTTTCTCGCTGGGCGGAACGAAGGGCCCGATTCCGTCCGGTGTCTTCCCCCAAGCGCGTACGGTCCGTTAACTTCCGTGACTCACAGCCCGTGCGACCCGTGCGGGCCGTTCGACCGCGGAGCATCAGGACTCGCTCAGTACGCCCCCGGGGGCAGTGCCATGACACGCGCCATCTCTCTGCACGATGTGAGCAAGACCTATACGCGAGGCGTTCGCGTGGTGGACCGGCTGTCGCTGGACATCCGCCCCGGCGAGTTCCTCGTGCTGCTCGGGCCGTCCGGCTGCGGCAAGTCCACCGTACTCAGAATGATCGCCGGGCTGGAGGAGATCACGGAGGGCCGGCTGCTGCTGGACGGCGAGCACTCCAACGACCTGCTCCCGTCCGAACGGAACATGGCCATGGTGTTCCAGAACTTCGCCCTGTACCCGAACATGACGAGCCGCGGCAACATCGGCTTCCCGCTGCGCGTCGAGAACCCCGGCGAGGACCCGCGCCCACGCGTCGACGCCACCGCCCGCATGCTCGGCATCGAGGACCTCCTCGACCGCTTCCCCAGCCAGCTCTCCGGCGGCGAACGCCAGCGCGTCGCCATGGGCCGCGCCATCGCCCGCCATCCCTCCGCCTTCCTGATGGACGAGCCGCTGTCCAACCTCGACGCCAAGCTCAGAAACCACCTGCGGGCCGAAATCTCCAAGCTCACCCGGGAGTTGGGCGTCACCACGGTCTACGTCACCCACGACCAGGCCGAGGCCATGTCGCTCGGCGACCGGGTCGCCGTACTGCGCGGCGGGGTGCTCCAGCAGCTGGACGCTCCGCGCATGGTGTACGCCCTGCCCCGCAACGTCTTCGTCGCCGCCTTCATCGGCACCCCGCGCATCAACCTGCTGCGCGGCCTGGTCCGCGCCCCGCTCGACGGCGCGATGACCATCAGCCTCGGCAAGCAGTATCTGCGGCTGCCCGAACCGCTGTCCCTGGACCACCAGTTGCTGCGCGTGCAGCAGGGCCGCGAGGTGATCGTCGGGCTGCGCTCGGAGGCCGTACGGATCGCCAAGCACTCCTCCGCCCGGCCCGGCGAGGTGCCGCTCACCGGACTGGTGGAGCACGTGGAGTTCCAGGGCCACGAGGTCCTCGTGCACTTCAACACCGGCTCGCAGCCGGCCGTCGTACCGGACCTGGAGGCCCCGCGCCCCGCCGTCCGGCCCTCCCGGCGGCGCCGGGAGGGCGCCCCGACCGTCCTGGAGCGGCTGCGGGACCGTGCGGGAGCGCTCCGCGCGGGGCCGGTGGTGGTCATGGACGACCCGTCGGACGACCGCTCCGCCGAACCCGCGTCCAGCGAGGCCCGCCTCCCGGGAGACCTGGTGGTGCGCACCACCCCCGACATCGAACTCCGCCATGGCATGCAGGTGCCCCTGCTCGTCGACATTGCCCACCTGTTCGTCTTCGACCAGCACGGTGAGCGGATCTGTCCGGCTCCGGCGCGGTTGCCGGATTTGGAGGAGTAACGGGCGCTCCGAGGGGGTGCGGGCACTCCGCGGGGTGCCGGGATGGGTTGTTGGGCGTCTGCGCGTGTGTTGTGGCTGGTCGCGCAGTTCCCCGCGCCCCTTCTAGGGCGGTGCATGATCTGGCGGCTGAAAACTAACGGCGCTAGTTTGTGTGCCTGTCGGTAGGTTGTGACGCGGACGACGCACCCGCCCCGGAGGAGCACCATGAAGGCACACGACGGCCTGTATATCGACGGCGCCTGGCGGCCCGCCGCAGGTCAGGACGTGATCGAGGTCGTGAACCCCGTCGACGAGCAGGTGATCGGCAGGGTCCCGGCAGGGACGGCCGTGGACGTCGATGTCGCCGTACGGGCCGCCCGCGCCGCCTTTCCGGCCTGGGCCGCCACCTCGCCCGCCGAGCGGGCCGCCCGGCTGGCCGCGCTCCGGGACGTGCTGGTGGCGCGCAAGGACGAGATCGCCGAGACGGTCACCGCCGAGCTCGGCTCGCCCCTGCAGTTCTCGCAGAACGTCCACGCCGCCGTGCCGATCGCCGTCGCGGGCTCGTACGCCGAGCTGGCGGCGACGTACGCCTTCGAGGAGAAGGCCGGCAACTCCACCGTCTACCTGGAGCCGGTCGGCGTGGTCGGCGCGATCACGCCCTGGAACTACCCCCTGCACCAGATCGTCGCCAAGGTCGCTCCGGCGCTCGCGGCGGGCTGCACGGTGGTCCTGAAGCCCGCCGAGGACACCCCGCTCACCGCCCAGCTCTTCGCCGAGGCGGTCCACGAGGCGGGCGTCCCCGCAGGCGTCTTCAACCTGGTCACCGGCCTCGGCCCGGTCGCGGGCCAGGCCCTCGCCGAGCACCCGGGCGTCGACCTGGTCTCGTTCACCGGCTCCACGGCGGTCGGCCGGCAGATCGGCGCGACGGCGGGTGCGCAGGTGAAGAAGGTGGCCCTGGAGCTGGGCGGCAAGTCCGCCAACGTCATCCTGCCGAGCGCCGACCTCGCCAAGGCGGTCAATGTGGGCGTCGCCAACGTCATGTCCAACTCCGGGCAGACGTGCAGCGCGTGGACGCGCATGCTCGTACACCGGGACCAGTACGAGGAGGCGGTCGGGCTGGCCGCCACCGCCGCCGCCAAGTACGGCGACCGCATCGGCCCGGTGGTGAACGCCAAGCAGCGGGCCAGGGTGCTGAGTTACATCGACAAGGGTCTGGCCGAGGGCGCGCGGCTGGTGGCCGGCGGCACCGAATCCCCGCGCGAGCAGGGCTACTTCATCGCCCCGACGGTCTTCGCCGACGTCACCCCCGAGATGACGATCGCCCAGGAGGAGATCTTCGGCCCGGTCCTCTCCATCCTCCGCTACGAGGACGAGGACGACGCCCTGCGCATCGCCAACGGCACGGTCTACGGCCTCGCGGGCGCCGTCTGGGCGGGCGGCGAGACCGAGGCTGTCGCCTTCGCGCGCCGCCTCGAGACGGGCCAGGTCGACATCAACGGCGGCCGCTTCAACCCCCTTGCCCCCTTCGGCGGTTACAAGCAGTCGGGCGTCGGCCGTGAACTCGGCACGCACGGCCTGTCCGAGTACCTCCAGACCAAGTCCCTGCAGTTCTGAGGAGCGTTCCCGTGATTCGCGCAGCCGTACTGCCCGAGGTGGGCGCCCCGCTGGAGATCACCGGCATCGACCTCCCGGACCCCGGCCCCGGCCAGGTCCGGGTCCGTCTCGCCGCCGCCGGGGTTTGCCACTCCGACCTGTCCCTGTCCAACGGCACCATGCGGGTGCCGGTCCCCGCCGTCCTCGGCCACGAGGGCGCCGGCACGGTCGTCGCCGTCGGCGAGGGTGTCACGCATGTCGCGCCCGGCGCCGAGGTCGTCCTCAACTGGGCGCCGTCCTGCGGCAGTTGCCACGCCTGCACACTCGGCGAGGTGTGGCTGTGCGCCAACGCGCTGAACGGGGCGGCGGACGTGTACGCCCACCGCTCCTCCGACGGCTCCGACCTCCACCCCGGCCTGAACGTCGCCGCGTTCGCCGAGGAGACGGTGGTGTCCGCGGGCTGTGTCCTGCCCTTGCCCGACGGGATCCCCCTCACGGACGCGGCCCTCCTGGGCTGCGCGGTCCTCACCGGCTACGGCGCCGTCCACCACTCGGCGCAGGTCCGGCCGGGCGAGACGGTGGCGGTGTACGGGGTCGGGGGAGTGGGCCTGGCGGCGCTCCAGGCGGCCCGGATCGCGGGCGCCGCACGCATCGTCGCCGTCGATGTCTCCCCGGAGAAGGAGGAGCTGGCGCGCGGCGCAGGCGCCACGGACTACGTCATCGCGTCCGAGACGACGGCCCGCGAGATCCGCGGACTGACGGACAAGCAAGGCGTGGACGTGGCGATCGAATGCGTGGGCCGCGCGTCGACGATCCGCACGGCCTGGGACTCCACCCGCCGCGGCGGCCGCACGACGGTGGTCGGCATCGGCGGCAAGGACCAGCAGGTCACCTTCAACGCGCTCGAGATCTTCCACTGGGGCAGGACCCTGGCGGGGTGCGTGTACGGCAACTCGGACCCGGCGAAGGACCTCCCGGTGCTGGCCGAGCACGTACGCGCGGGCCGCCTGGACCTGGGCGCACTGGTGACGGAACGGATCGGCCTGGAGGGGATCCCGGCGGCATTCGAGAACATGCTGGCAGGCAAGGGCGGACGGGCTCTTGTGGTCTTCTAGCCTGTCCGGGGTTGTCGTTTTCAGCCCGTCCGGAGGGTTGCGGTTTTTTAGCCCGTCCGGCGTTTGAGGACGAGGCCGTTCAGGCCGATCGGGGGTCTGGGGGCGGAGCCCCCAGATGCTCCGTACAACCATCGTGCACACCCGTTGACCCCATACCGTCCGGTCAGTATGTTCCCGGGAACGTCCCCACCGCACCCACCGGAGTGTGCACGCATGGACATGGCCCCCTCCGCTCAATCCGCTCCCACGACCGCCCTCCCCACGGTCAACCGCCGCCGAGTCGCCACCGCGGCGGCGCTCGCCTCGGCCGTCGAGTGGTACGACTACTTCGTCTTCGGCATAGCCGCCGCCCTCGTCCTCGGCGACCTGTACTTCCCGGCGGGCAGCCCCACCGCCGGAGTCCTCGCCGCCTTCGCCACTTTCGCCGTAGGCTTCCTGGCCCGCCCGCTCGGCGGCATCGTCGCCGGCCACCTCGGCGACAAACGGGGCCGCAAGCCGATGCTCGTCCTGGCCCTGACCCTCATGGGAGTGGCAACCACCGGCATCGGCCTGCTCCCCACCTACGACACGATCGGCGTCGCCGCCCCGATCCTGCTGGTCCTGCTCCGCGTCGTGCAGGGTGTCGCGGTCGGCGCGCAGTGGGGCGGCGCGATGCTGCTGGCCACGGAGTACGCCCCCGAGGGCAAGCGCGGCGTCTACGGCAGCGTCGTCCAACTCGGCGTCCCCATCGGCGTGGTGACCGCCAACACGGTCTTCCTGCTCGCCGGAGCGTTCACCACCGACTCCACGTTCGCGGCCTGGGGCTGGCGACTGCCGTTCCTGGTGGGCCTGTTCGTGCTCGCGCTCGCCTGGTACATCCACCGGCACGTCGAGGAAACCCCTGAATTCCGCCAGGCCGAAAGGGAGTTGGCGGACAAGGAGAAGGCGGAACAGAACTCGCCCCTGCGGACGATCTTCCGCAACCACCTGGGCACGGTCCTGCTCGCCGGCGGCTCCTTCGCCGTGAATACCGCGACCTTCTACATCCTCATCACCGGTGTCCTCGACTACACGACCCGTGACCTCGGCATGAAGCGCGACGCGGTGCTCACCGTCTCCCTCTGTGTCAGCCTCACCCAGCTCGTCCTGATCCCGGCCGCCGCCGCCCTCTCCGACCGCATCGGCCGCATCCGGATCTACGCGTTCGGCGCGGCCGGCATCGCCCTGTGGGCCGTACCGATGTTCCTGCTGATCGACACGGGCTCACTGCTGTGGCTGGCCGTCGGCACATTCGTCGCCGGCTGTTTCCTCAGCATCATGTACGGCCCCCAGGCCGCCCTGTTCGCCGAGCTGTTCACGCCCGAGATGCGCTACACCGGCGCCTCCCTCGGCTACCAGATCGCGGCCGTGCTCGGCGGCGGCCTCGCGCCCTTCGTGATGGTGCTGCTGCTGGAGGCGACGGGCACCTCGATGGCGGTGTCCGCCTACATCATCGCCCTGTCCGTGATCGCCCTGCTGTCCATCAAGGTCCTTGCCGGCAGGGTGCGTTCAAGCTGATTCCGAGGCGCCCTCGGGCTGCGGCTCCGGACTGCTCTCCGAAGCCGCAGCCCGCACGGCTACCGCCTTCTGGGGCCGGGATCGCGAAACCGCCACACCCGCCAGGCACAGCACACCGCCGCCCAGCGTGAGCAGCCCCGGCACCTCACCGAGCGCCAGCCACGACATCAGCACGACCAGCGCGGGCACCGCGTACGTGGTCGCCCCCATGCGGCCGGCGGTCGTACGAGCCAGGGCGTAGGCCCAGGTGGTGAAGGCGAGGGCGGTCGGAAACACCCCCAGGTAAACCATGTTGAGCGTCGCCGACACCGGCGCATCGGCTGCCTCGCTCACCAACTGCCCGGCGAACGGCAGACACCCCACCGCCCCGACGAGACACCCGAACGTCGTCACCTGCAGCGCACTGGCCTGCGCCAGAGCAGGCTTCTGCGCGACGACTCCACCCGCGTAACCGACCGCGGCAAGCAGACACAACACCACGCCGAGCACGGAGGAACCGCCCCCGCCCGACATCGACAGGCCCACGGCCACCGCACCCGCGAACGACACCGCCATCCCTGCCAGCAGCCGCGGCGGCATCGGATCCCCGAGCAGCCGCGCACCGAGCACAGCGATGAGGATGGGCCCGATGTTCACCACCAGCGCGGCCGTACCGGCGTCGACCTGCTGCTCCCCCCAGTTCAGGACGACCATGTAGAAGCCGAACCAGAGCACCCCGGATATCCCGATCCCCCGCCAGGCGGCCCGCGGCGGCAATCCCTCACGCCGTACCAGGCAGATCACGCCCAGCGCCAAGGCCCCGGCCGACAACCGCCCGAGCGCCAGCGCCCCTGGCGAGTACGCGTCTCCCGCGCTACGGATCGAAACAAAGGCGGAGGCCCACAAGACGACGGTGACAGCGGCGGCACCGGGGGCGAGCAGGTTGGTATGACGGAAGTTCATCATGCTCCAGAGGCTAGGAGGGGAGAGGGCACAGGGCTCGCGGATTTCGGACGGGGCACTGCAGCGGCTTTCAGGGGCGCGGGGAACTGCGCGACAAGCCACGACGCACCTGCAGACGCAAACTGTCCTTCGTTCAACGGAGCGCCCCTGCATCGATATCAAGCAGCTCCTGCAACGCCCGCTCCCCCGACGGAGTCACCTTCACAGCCCGCTCGGACCCAATCCGCACACACCACCCCGAGTCCAGCGCATGCCGACAAAGCGCTGCCCCCGCAACCCCTGCCAGATGCGGCCGCCGCTCAGTCCAGTCAAGGCATGCACGGGCCAACGGCCGCCGCCCCCTGCGGTCGAGGGAGAGACCGATGGCGTCGAACCACCGAACCCCCGCATCCGTCAGTGCAAACCCCGTGTCCTGCCGCAACAGCCCGCGCAGCGACAACGCATCGGTGACCGCAATCCCGAGCCGCCCCGCCAGATGGTCGTAACACGTACGCCCCCGCGCCATCGCCGCCCCGGCACTCGACTCCCGAAGCCCCCGCGGCCGTACGGCGTCCCCCGGCCCCACCTGCGCGGCCAGATCCTCCACCAGCTGCGCAACCCGCGCATCGGCGAGACGCACGTACCGATGCCGGCCCTGCCGTTCCTCGGTCAGCAGTCCGCCCGCGACGAGCTTGCCCAGATGCTCGCTCAGCGTCGACGCGGCTACCCCCGCATGCCGCGCCAGCTCACTCGCGGTCCACGCCCGCCCGTCGAGCAGCGCCAGCAGACACGTGGCCCGCGTCTCGTCGGCGATCAGCCCGGCGAGCCGGGCCAGCTGCGGTGCCTGGGGTTCCCTGGTGGTCATGCACCCCAGCATGGGACACGGACACTTCGGCGCCCGCCGAACTGTCGCTACACGGCCCGCTTCACCTGCTCGTACTGCTGCACCAGCCCGTCCAGCAGCGCCGTGAGCCCCGTCTCGAAGGCCCGCTCGTCGATCTTCTCCTGCTGCTCGGCGAGCAGGTGGGCCTGGCCGAGATGCGGATAGTCGGCGGGGTCGTACGCGCTCTCGTCGTCCACGAAGCCCCCGGCGAAGGAGCCGAGCGCGGAGCCCATGATGAAGTACCGCATCAGCGCGCCGATGGAGGTGGCCTGCGCCGGCGGCCAGCCCGCGTGGACCATCGCGCCGTAGACGGCGTCCGCGAGGCGCAGTCCGGCGGGACGGCGCCCGGGGCCCTGGGCGAGCACCGGGACGATGTTGGGGTGGTCGCGCAGTGCGGCCCGGTAGGAGGCGGCCCAGTCGTGCAGCGCGGTCCGCCACTCCCGGCCGTCCTCGAACATCGACAGGTCGACCTGTGCGCTCACCGAGTCGGCGACCGCCTCCAGGATCTCGTCCTTGGTGCGGAAGTGGTTGTAGAGCGAGGGCCCGCTCACCCCCAGCTCCGCGGCGAGCCGACGCGTGGAGACGGCCGCGAGGCCCTCCGCGTCCACCAGCGCGCGTGCCGTCTCGACGATGCGGTCGGTGCTGAGCAGGGGCTTGCGCGGTCGGGCCATGGCGCACATAGTAGGGCTGCGCGACCGAAACTAGCAGTGCTAATTTAAATGTGTAGGATTGTGCAGGATCTCGAGTGGGGTGACCGGTCATGAATCTGGAGCTCAGCGACGAGCAGGAAGCCGTCCGGCGACTCGCCAAGGACTTCGTGGACCGCGAGATCGCCCCGAACGTCATCGCCTGGGACCGCGCGGAGGACGTCGACCGGTCGATCGTGAAGAAGCTCGGCGAGATCGGCTTCCTCGGTCTGACCGTCGACGAGGAGTACGGCGGCTCGGGCGGCGACCACCTCGCGTACTGCCTGGTCACGGAGGAGCTCGGGCGCGGCGACTCCTCCGTGCGCGGCATCGTGTCCGTGTCGCTCGGGCTGGTCGCCAAGACGATCGCCGCCCGGGGGAGCGAGGACCAGAAGCGGCAGTGGCTGCCCGGGCTCACCTCCGGCGAGTACGTCGGCTGCTTCGGTCTCACCGAGCCGGGCACCGGCTCCGACGCCGGGAACCTCACCACGCGCGCGGTGCGCGACGGCGAGCACTACGTCATCAACGGCACCAAGATGTTCATCACGAACGGCACTTGGGCCGATGTGGTGCTGCTGTTCGCCCGCTCCACCGACGCCCCCGGCCACAAGGGCGTCTCCGCCTTCCTGGTCCCGGCCGACACCCCCGGTCTGACCCGCCGCACTATCCACGGCAAGCTCGGCCTGCGCGGCCAGGCGACCGCCGAGCTGGTCCTTCAGGACGTACGCGTGCCCGCCTCGGCGATGCTGGGGGAGGAGGGCAAGGGCTTCTCGGTCGCCATGGCGGCCCTGGCCAAGGGGCGGATGTCGGTCGCGGCGGGCTGCGTGGGCATAGCCCAGGCCGCGCTGGACGCGGCGGTGCAGTACGCAGGCGAGCGCGAGCAGTTCGGCAAGCCCATCGCGCAGCACCAGCTGGTGCAGGAGCTGATCAGCGACATCGCCGTCGACGTGGACGCGGCCCGGCTGCTGACCTGGCGGGTCGCCGACCTGATCGACCGCGGGCAGCCCTTTGCGGTCGAGTCCTCCAAGGCCAAGCTCTTCGCCTCGGAGGCCGCCGTCCGCGCCGCCAACAACGCCCTCCAGGTCTTCGGCGGCTACGGCTACATCGACGAGTACCCGGCGGGCAAGCTGCTGCGCGACGCCCGCGTGATGACCCTCTACGAGGGCACCAGCCAGATCCAGAAACTGCTCATCGGGCGTGCGCTGACGGGCGTTTCGGCGTTCTGAGTACCTGAGCTGAGTATCTCGGCGGATGTGGCGCGGGCCACGTCCGGCGACCCTTGATCGCATGAGTGACACACCGGTCAAGCAGCAGAGCACGGCCGCCTTCTACGGCCAGGCCGTCGCTTCCTTCGCCCTCGCCATGATCGCCACGGCCGTCGGGATCTTCCGGCTGGACGCCAACGCCTGGGTGCGCGGCTTCCTCGCCATCGCCGTCCTGTACCTGGTCACCTCCGCCTTCACGCTGGCCAAGGTGATCCGCGACCGGCAGGAGGCCGGGCAGATCGTCAGTCGTGTGGACCAGGCGAGGCTGGAGAAGCTGCTCGCCGAGCACGACCCCTTCGAGAAGCTCTGACCCGCTCCGCAAGCGCTGAGCGGGCACTCTAAGCGCTCGCTCACCTTCGGCTGTATGGTGGGGGTTCTGTCGGAGAGAGGGGCTGGCGAGCGATGAGTACGGCGGAGGAGACGGCGGGTGGCGAGGCGTCCGCGTGGGGCGAGGTCACGCCCGACGCGGCCCGACGGCTGCTGATCGCCGCGGTGGAGGCCTTCGCCGAGCGCGGGTACCACGCCACGACGACCCGTGACATCGCGGGCCGCGCGGGCATGAGCCCCGCAGCGCTCTACATCCACTACAAGACCAAGGAAGAGCTGCTCCACCGCATCAGCCGGATCGGCCACGAGAAGGCCCTCGAGATCCTCCGGACGGCGGCCCGGCGCGAGGGCACCGCCACCGAGCGGCTCGCCGACGCGGTGAGCTCCTTCGTCCGCTGGCACGCGGGGGGACGGACGACCGCCCGGGTCGTGCAGTACGAGCTGGACTCGCTCGGTCCGGACGCCCGTGAGGAGATCCTCGCGCTGCGCCGTCAGTGCGACGCCGAGGTGCGGGGCATCATCGAGGACGGCGTGGCGGCCGGCGAGTTCGACGTGCTGGACGTGAAGGGCACGACCCTCGCCGTCATGTCGCTCTGTATCGACGTCGCCCGCTGGTTCAACGTCGAGGGGCCCTGGACGCCCGACGAGATCGGCGCGCTCGACGCCGACCTCGTGCTGCGGATGGTGGGGGTCAAGTAGCCGCCGGGCTGCTCAGACGTAGAAGCGGGCCACCGACTCGGCCACGCAGACCGGCTTGCCCCCGCCCTCGCGCTCCACGGTGTAGGCGACGGCCAGCTGGACACCGCCCGGGACGTCCTCGACGCTGCTGATCCTCGCGGTGGCGCGCAGGCGTGAGCCGACCGGCACGGGGGAGGGGAAACGGACCTTGTTGGTGCCGTAGTTGACGCCCATCTTCACGCCCTCGACGGTGATCAGCTGAGGGCCGAAGAGCGGCAGCAGCGACAGGGTGAGATAGCCGTGCGCGATCGTCGTCCCGAAGGGCCCCGCCGCGGCCTTCTCCGGGTCGACGTGGATCCACTGGTGGTCGCCGGTGGCCTCCGCGAAGAGATCGATCCGCTTCTGGTCGATCTCCAGCCAGTCGGTGTACCCCAGCTGCTCGCCCACCGCCGCCTTGAGCTCGTCGGTGGACGTGAAGATCCTCGGCTCTGCCATGTCCCGGCCTCCCATGCCTCGCAACGTCTAAGCAACTGCTTAGCATGGTCGCCCGCGAAACCAATGTCAACGGACAACGGCCGGGTACGGATGGGTAGGGTTCGAGGAGTGCCCCAGATTCCAGAGAAGATCCACGAGCTCACGGTCGGCCAGCTCGCCGCGCGCAGCGGCGCCGCCGTCTCCGCCCTGCACTTCTACGAGTCCAAGGGCCTGATCAGCAGCCGACGGACCACGGGCAACCAACGCCGCTACCACCGTGACACGCTGCGCCGGGTCGCCTTCGTACGGGCCGCACAGCGCGTCGGCATCCCCCTGGCCACGATCCGCGAGGCGCTCGCCGAACTCCCCGAGGAACGCACCCCCACCCGGGAGGACTGGGCCCGCCTCTCCGAGGCCTGGCGCTCCGAACTCGACGAACGCATCAGCCAGCTCAACCGCCTCCGCGACCACCTCACCGACTGCATCGGCTGCGGCTGCCTCTCCCTCGACGGCTGCGTCCTGTCCAACCCGGACGACGTGTTCGGAGAGAGGCGGACGGGGTCGAGGCTGATGGTGGAGCGAAAGGTCAGCCGCAACGGGAAGCTGGCATAGCGCGTCTGGCAGCCGAGCCGGCATAGCCCGTCGGGCAGTCGTGCCGGCGTATCGCGTCGGGCAGTCGTGCCGGCGTAGCCGGTTGGGCAGCCAAGTTGGCGTAACCGGTTGGGCAGCCGAGCCGGCTTATCCCGTCGGGCAGCCGTGCCCGCGTAGCCTGCGGGCACTCGTGCCGACGTAGCTGCGGGCAGTCGTGCCGCTAGGGGCGGCACGGGTGGGCGCAGCGGCACCCCGCAAGCGCGGGCAAGCGAACCCCCCGCCCGCCACCAGTACCGGCTCACGGGTCACCCCCCCCGCTCACTCGTACTCCGTCCCACCCTTCCGCGTCAGATACGCCCCACTCACCGCCTTGGCGATCGCCCGCCCCCCGGTCACCGAGCTGTACCGCTCGACCGCAGGCCGGATCACCACCCCCTCCCGCAGATGCAGCCCCCGCCCCGACACGGTCTCCCACCCGCTCGCAACCTCCAGCACCCGCCCGATGTCGTACGCCCCCTCGAACAGCCGCGGCACCAACGGCAGCTCCCCGTCCAGCAGTTCGGCCGCATCCAGCCACCGCACCGTGCCGTCGATCTCCGCGGAGACGTCGAACACGGCGTACCCCAGGGTGTCGCGGCGCCCGTCCGCGCCGTACGTCAGGTCCTGGACCCCCGCGCCGTACACCTCGCCGAAGATGCCGACCCGGCGCGCCCCCAGCCGCTCGGCGAGCCGGGCGGCGACCTCGGCGACGCCGTGACCGTGCATCGCCCGCCAGTACAGATTGCGCGGATCCTCCTTCAGGGCGAGGGACTTGGCGCCGAAGCCCTTGGAGGAGACGTGTACGCGGCCCTCGTCGGCGAGGTACGTCAGCAGACAGGCCGAGCCGTGCAGTTTCTCGGTCAGGACCACAGCCTCGCCCGGTGTGAAGATGTCCGGAAACCGCTGGATGTTCTCGATGTCGACCCAGGGCAGCAGATCGGGTGCGGACTCGACGTCGCCGTCCATCGTGGGCGGGATCGGCGGCACCCACTTGGTGATGCCGAGCCGCTCCGCGAAGTCCGTCCCGTCGAGGGCGGCCCGCGCCAGGTCGACGTCCGCCAGCGCCTTCGGCCGGCACACGATGCCCTGCGACAGCTCGCCGCGCAGCCGCACCGCCTTCACCCGGTCCGAGTTGCTCCCCGCCAGCCGCCCGGTCAGCCCCAGCTCCTCGATCAGCCCGGCCGGCAGCACGGACTGCTCGGGGATGTACACGGCGGCGTCGCCGGTGCGGTACGCGCCCTTGGCGACGACGGCCCGGTACAGGCCCACCTGGGCCAGTTCGAGCGCATCGGCGTTCGGATGCTCGTGGACGGTCAGCACTTCGGCGGTGACGCGGAGCGTCGACATGGGGACTCCTCGGTTCCTGGGGTCGCTCAGTTCGGTTTCATCGCCTCCCAACTGTCCGGACGGGAAAGGGGTGGAGCGAGCGGATTAGCGGCTGGTAGCGTCGGGATCTTCGGCCGGCCGAGACGCCGTGCACGGAGTCCTGACGGGATCAAGTCCCTTGTCCTCACCTGCTCTTGACGCTGCCCTCGCGGACATCGACACGGTCTTCAACGGTTTCGCCAGCCCTGACGAGACCGGCTGCGGCTACTGCCACGCGCCCGAGGAGACCGAGTATCTGCGCACGCCGCAGGTGCCGATACCCGTGGACGTGGTGCGGTACTACCTCTTCGAGGTCCCCGACCACTTCGACGACCACCCGGCCGCCATGCGGCGCCTGCTGCCGCAGGCCGCCCGGGCGATGGCCGACGGCTCCCTGGGCTCGATCGGTTACGGAGCCCACGGACTGACCCGGGTGGACTGGCGCTCCTGGCCCACCGAGCAGGCCGCCGCGATCGAGGCGTTCCTGAACGCCTGGTGGCAGGACGCCCTCACCACACCCGAGCCGCCCTACGGCATCGACGACACCTTCGACACCTGCGCCACGATCGCCAGAACCGTGACCCCGTTCCTGGACGGCTGGGACCGCAGCCCGGTCGCCGACGCGCACCTGGCCCACTGCACCGATGTCTGGCTCTACGACCTGCTGTCCGACGCCTGCCCGTTCTCCTGGTGGGACGACGACAGCGTGGACGCCGGCCTCGCGGACCTGCGCACCTGGCTGGCCGGCCCCGGCGCCGCCCGCCTCCGTGCCCAGGGCGAGCCCGACCTGGCGATCCGCGCCGAACTCCTCGCCCTGCCCTACGACGAGCGCTGGGCGCACCCGTACTGGGACAGCGCTTCGGCGACCAACTGAGCGTTGGACAAGGCCCGTTCCCCGTCCGGGAGGAGCAGCGTGTCCTCCAGGCCCATTCGGGTCGCGAGCCCGAGCCGCCCCGCCAGCCGCAGCACCGGCCACGCGCCGCCGTCCGCGCCGTGCAGCAGCACGGGGCGGACGGGCGCCGGGCCCAGGTCGGCCAGCAGCGCACGCGCGGTCGCCTCCGCCGTGTCCACCGAGGTGTCCGTCACCTCGGCGAGCACGCGGAGCACTCTCGGGCCGAGCGGTGAGGCCGCGAACCGTATCGCCGCGTCCGTCCCGGACCAGATGCCGGCCTCGACGCCCACACCGAGGTCGAGCAGCGCGCCGGCGATGTCTTCCGCGCCCTGCTCATGCCAGTTGACCGAGGCGTGGTCGGGGAGATCGGGCAGTGCGGCCCAGCTCCGTATGCGGGCGAGCCGGGCCGCCGGATCCGGTTCCGCCCAGGCGCCCGTGGTCACACCGACGGGAACCGGCACCCGCGCCCGTATCGCCTCGAGCACCGGCCCGATCACGCGGGGCGACAACGAGTCGTGCCCGCAAGGTGTCTTGGGGTGGACATGGATGTCCGTGGCCCCGGCCGCCACGGCTCGCGCCGCGGACTCGGCCATCGCTTCCGGAGTCAGCGGCACCATCGCACCGTCGGCGGACCCTCGCGGTCCGTTGAGACACACCTGCACCATGCCTCAAGCCTGCCAGCCACCACTGACAATGGCCTCACCGGCGAACAGCCCATGGACAAGTGCGCATGGACAAGTTCTTTGAAACAGGGGGTGCGGCATCCCCGGCGCACCCCCGCTGTACTAGGCCGACACCAGCAGCCTTCCGCGCCTTGCGTCCGCCAGGGCCTCGGGCTTGAGCACGGGCCGTGGCACGAGAATTCCGCAGTGAGTGCAGACCGGACCCGCAGAGGGTTCGTGGTCCAGGTCGTACTTCCAGATCAGGCGCTCCGCGCCGCACACCGGGCAACCGGAGCCCGGCTCGCGCTCCAGGCCGGAGATCAGCCGGCGCAGTACCTCGGCCAGCGATTCACGGGGGTGCACCCGCGGGTCGTCGCACCAGGCGACACCGAAACCGCCCCAGGTCAGCCGGTGCCAGTCGTCCACAGTGCCCGGCCGGCGCAGCCCGTCGTGCTTTTCCTTCCTGCGCCGCTCGGCGAACTCGACCTCGTAGGCCAGCCAGACCGAACGCGCTTCTTCCAACTCCTCCAGTGCGGCCACGAGCCGCGCTGGGTCGGGGGAGCGGTCCTCGGGACCGAACCCTGCCCGGGAGCACAAATGGTCCCAGGTCGCCCTGTGCCCGTAAGGAGCAAACCTCTCAAGGCACTTGCGCAGTGAGTAGCGCCGCAGTGCCAGATCGCACCGCGGATCGCGGACCTGTCTCGCCAGACTCCGGAAACCGGCCATCGCCCTGCACCTCCGTCACACCTGCACCTGTACTTCGGTCACTTCGGCGTCGTCGTACGGACGTCGCCGAATAGACGTATCGACAAGCGATTCGGCTCCATCCGATTTCCGATGACCTCCATAAGCCGTCTCGCCCACTCCAAAACTTGACGCATGTTCATCTTCACTCCCGGGGATACCGGCGGTAACGTCCCGGCTCACCCCCGTCGGTAGGAGCTGCCATGCCACGGCGTACCTCACGTATCGCCCCACACAGACTGAGAACTCCCGGCAGACTCGCCGGGTTCCTGAAGACCGCATCCATATGCGTCCTGATTGCTGGTCTTTTGTCCCCACTCACCCAGGCGACCGCAGCAGCCGCCACCGCCTCGAACGACTACTGCGGTGGCCAGTGCTCCGACATCCTGCCGCCGGGTGAGAACGGCAACGCGACCCTCGCGCAGATCCTCCTCAACCAGGCGTTCGGCACCCAGCCCGACCACGCGGAGGACCAGCTCGGCCCCTACTCCAACCTGGCCAAGGGCTACTCCACGCTCACCGACTCGACGATCAACACCTTCTTCAACGACTCGTCGTTCGGGGTCTCTTCCGATCAAGTCGCCTCCACCGAGAAGCCTGCGGGCCGCACCGATGTGACGATCGTCCGCGACAAGAAGGCGGGCGTTCCCCACATCACCGGTACCACCAGATACGGCACGGAGTTCGGGGCCGGGTATGCCGCCGCTGAGGACCGGCTGTGGCTCATGGACGTCTTCCGTCACGTCGGCCGCGGCCAGCTGACCACATTCGCGGGCGGCGCCGCCTCCAACCAGGGCCTGGAGCAGGAGTTCTACCGCAACGCCCCATACTCCGAAGCCGATCTTCAGGCCCAGATCGACAACGCCGTCGCCAACAACGGCGCCCGCGGCCAGCAGGCTCTCGCCGACGCCAACGCCTACCTCGCCGGCATCAACGCCTACATCGACGCCTCCGACAGCGGCCGTTACTTCCCCGGCGAGTACGTCCTCACCGGTCACAAGGACTCCGTCACCAACGCGGGCACCATCGACCACTTCAAGATCACCGACCTGGTGGCGCTGGGCTCCGTCATCGGCTCCCTGTTCGGCGCCGGCGGTGGCGGCGAGGTCAACAACGCGATCTCACTGATCGCCGCCCAGTCCAAGTACGGCGTGGCGGAGGGCACCAAGGTCTGGGAGTCCTTCCGCGAGCGCAACGACCCCGAGGCCGTCCTCACCGTCCACAACGGCGAGAGCTTCCCGTACGCCGCCAAGCCGGACAGCCCCCAGGGCGAGGCCCTGCCCGACGCCGGCTCGGTGACCACGGAACCGCTGGTCTACGACGCGACGGGCACCGGGGCGAGCCAGAGCGCCCAGGCCGCCTCCGCCACGGCGACCACGACCGCCCTCAGCTCCGCCAGGCGCGGCATGTCCAACGCCCTGGTGGTGAGCGGCAAGTACACCGCCAGCGGCCACCCGATCGCCGTCTTCGGCCCGCAGACCGGCTACTTCGCGCCCCAGCTGCTCATGCTCCAGGAGATCCAGGGCCCGGGCATCAGCGCCCGCGGCGCCTCCTTCGCCGGCCTGAGCATGTACGTCGAACTCGGCCGCGGCCAGGACTACTCCTGGAGCGCGACGACCTCCGGCCAGGACATCATCGACACCTACACCGTCGAGCTGTGCCAGGACGACTACCACTACCTGTACCACGGCACCTGCACGGCCATGGACAAGGTCGAACAGACCAACTCCTGGAAGCCGACCACGGCCGACGGCACGGCCGCGGGCTCGTACACGATGAGAGTCTGGCGCACGAAATACGGGCCGGTGGAGTACCGGGCGACCGTCGGCGGCAAGAAGGTCGCGTACACCACCCTGCGCTCGTCCTACATGCACGAGGCCGACTCGATCATCGGCTTCCAGATGCTGAACGACCCCGACTACGTCAAGGGCCCGCAGGACTTCCAGAGCGCGGCGCAGCACATCAACTACACCTTCAACTGGTTCTACGCCGACTCCCAGCACACCGCGTACTACAACAGCGGCAACAACCCGGTGCGCGCGAGCGGCGTCGACGCCGAGTTCCCGGTGTGGGCGCAGGCGGCGTACGAGTGGAAGAACTGGGACCCGACGACCAACACCGCCGACTACACGGCCGCTTCGGCCCACCCCAACTCCATCGACCAGGACTACTACATCTCCTGGAACAACAAGCAGGCCCTCGACTACACGACCGCGCCCTGGGGCGACGGATCCGTGCACCGCGGCAACCTGCTGGAGGACCGGGTGAAGAAGCTGGTCGCGGCCGGCGGAGTGACCCGTACGAAGCTGGTGCAGGCCATGGCGGACGCCGCGCTCGAGGACCTGCGCGCGGAGGACGTGCTGCCGAAGCTGCTCAAGGTCATCAACAGCAGTACGGTGACCGACTCGACGGCCGCGGACGCCGTGAGCAAGCTGCAGGCGTGGGTGACGGCGGGCGCCAAGCGCACCGAGACCTCGGCGGGTTCGAAGAAGTACGCCAACGCCGACGCGATCCGCATCCTGGACGCCTGGTGGCCGCTGCTGGTCAAGGCCGAGTTCCAACCGGGCCTCGGCAGCGACCTGTACACCGCCTTCGGCAACAACCTGCCCGTGGACGAGTCCCCGTCGGCCGCGCACGGGCCCACCGGCTCACACGCGGGAAGCTCCTTCCAGTACGGCTGGTGGAGCTATGTCGACAAGGACATCAGGACCGTGCTCGGTGAGACGGTCAAGGGCCCGCTGGCCGAGAAGTACTGCGGCGGCGGCGTCCTCAGCTCCTGCCGGGACATCCTGATCAGCACCCTGAAGACGGCGGCCGGCACGTCCGCGTCCACCGTCTACCCCGGCGACTCCCTGTGCTCGGCGGGCGATCAGTGGTGCGCCGACTCGATCGTCCAGCGGACGCTGGGCGGCATCAAGCACTACAACATCAGCTGGCAGAACCGGCCCACCTTCCAGCAGGTGGTGGAGTACACCTCTCATCGGTGAGATGTGACATGGCACTGATCGGTGGCATGTGACATAGCACTGGCGGCGGGTCAGCGGATGCGGCCCGCCGCCAGCACCACCTGGGCCAGCTCCCGGTGCACGATGTCGCTGTGTGCACCGGCGGGCGGCCCGCCGTTCTTGACCACGGCCGCGGCGTCGATGTTGACGCAACCGGAGGCGGGCAGGGTGCCGTTGAGGGCGTCCGCGAGCTTGCACGCGTGCGTGCCCGGCACCGCCTGTACGCCGTCGTGCCCCATCGCCCCCCACTTGGCCCCCAGCATCGCCCCGAGGCTGAAGCCCTCGACGCCCTCGGCGGCGCCCTCGACGACCCCCTGCGTGTCGTCCGCCATGCGCGAGGCGAGCGGGTAGATCGTGCCGAGCGCCGAGTCGAAGTGGGAGTAGCAGCACACCAGAGGGCCGTCGATACGGTTCTGCTGGCCCTGCAGAACACCGCCCGCGTGCGCGTCGAACGGCAGCCGGGGCGCGAACGCGTAGTGCGAGAAGGCCCCTTGGAACAGCGTCACCGACTTCACCGTGCGCACACCCTGGGGCAGGCCGCGCAGTGCGAACGACACCAGCCGGCCGCCGAAGCTGTGCCCGACGAGGTGCACGCGCACACCGGGAGCGGAGGCGGCAAGCTGCCCGACCACGCGGCCGAGCCCGCGCTCACCGACGGTGCCCGCGCGCCGCTTCATCGCGTAGTACGTGGCCTGCCGCAGCAGCTCCTTCGCCCCGTCCCAGGGGTTCGGCAGCGAGAAGCCCTCCGGGTCACCACCGGACCGGACGGCCGCCAGTGCTTGCGCGAACTCGTCGCAGAGCGTCGCCGTGTCCCCGGTGAACAGCACCGGCTCGCTCTGCGGGACACCCTCCGCGAGGGTGTCCGCCGCGAACAGCGGCTGGGGCCCGCCCGGTACGAGCTCCACCAGCAGCCGGACCAGCCGCCCGAACTCGTCCAGTTCGTTCTCGGGCCGCTGGTCCAGCATCCGGGCGATCTGGTCGATCACGGTGGCCCGCCCGGGGAACGTCTCCAGCAGTGCATGCCGGGTGTCCTTGTCGAGTGCGGGCGCCGGGGCCGCCTCCGCCTCCATGGCCACCACGGACTTCGGGAAGTCGGGGATCGGCTCGTCGGAGAACCGCATCGACGGCCAGATCACACCCACGTACCCGATCTTCGCCTCTGCCGCGAGCTCCGGGATCGGCGCGAAGAACCCCCGGTAGAGGGCGGTCGCCCCCGAGCGGTCGTTGTTCCAGCCGTGCGCGAAGACGATCAGGTCATGCACCCCGCGTTCCGTGACCTCGGCGAGCAGCCGGTCCCGCTCCCGCCCGTCGACGTCCCCGTCCGCGTCGAAGGTCAGCTCCCAGTAAGGAGTCACGCTCATTGCCGGCTGTGCCATGACTGGCCCCCTCGTCCCCCGTAGCAGTGCGATGTGGGCGCATCGTCCTGCTACCGGCCAAGGATGGCCATACGTCCCGACTCACTTGTAGAGGAGGTATTCCTTTCGAATCCGCCGGAACGCGGCCAACTCCTCCTGCCAGCCCGCCACCACCTCGTCGGTGCTCGCGCCGGCGTCGATCGCGGTACGAACCTGCGTGGAGCCGGTGAGCTTGTCGATCCAGTTGTCCGCCCGCCAACCGAAGCCGCTCCACACCTTCTTGGCGGTCACCAGCAGCGCGATCCCGGTACGCACGGGGTCGTACGCGGCCCGGTCGTACACATGGATCTGCACCCCGCCGATGGTCTTGCCCTGGAACTTGGAGAAGGTCGGGGCGAAGTACGCCTCCCTGAAGTGGACACCGGGCAGGCCGAGTTCGTTCGCCGCGGCCGCCCATCTCCCGTCGATGCCGTCCGCCCCGAGCAGCTCGAAGGGGCGGGTGGTGCCGCGGCCCTCCGACAGGTTCGTGCCCTCGAACAGGCACGTCCCCGAGTACACGAGCGCCGTGTCGGGCGTCGGCATGTTCGGGCTCGGCGGCACCCAGGGGAGCCCGTGGGCGTCGTAGAACTCCGAGCGCTTCCAGCCCGTCATCAGCACGGTTTCGAGCGGCACCGGCGCGGTCAGGAACTCCCCGTTGAACAGCCGCGCCAGTTCGGCGACCGTCATGCCGTGCGCCTGGGATATCGGCTGCCGTCCCACGAAGGTCGCGAACTCCTTGTGCAGCACCGGGCCTTGGGCCGTGCGACCGGTCACCGGGTTCGGCCGGTCGAGGACGACGAAGCGTTTGCCGACCAGCTGGGCTGCCTCCATGCAGTCGTACAGCGTCCAGATGTACGTGTAGAAGCGGGCGCCGACGTCCTGGATGTCGAAGACGACGGTGTCGACGGCGGACGTGGTGAAGATGTCGGCGAGTGGCCGGCCGCTCTTGAGGTACGTGTCGTAGACGGGGAGGCCGGTGGCCGGGTCGTCGTAGCGGCCTTCGGAGCCGCCTGCTTGTGCGGTGCCGCGGAAGCCGTGCTCCGGGCCGAAGACGGCCACCAGGTTCACGCGGGTGTCCGCGTGCATGACGTCGACAATGTGGTGGACGTCATGGGTCACGCCCGTGGGGTTGGTGACGATTCCGACTCTTTGGCCGGCGAGGGGTGCGTAGCCTTCGGCGGAGAGGCGATCGAAGCCGGTGCGAACGCTTTTGCGGGGGGTGGCTGCGGCCGCCGGGGGCGCCATGGTGAAGGGTGTTGCTGCCGTTGTCGCTGCGAGCAGGGCTCGTCTGGATAGGCGCATGGGGTGCACGGTATTGCTCCCGCGGGATGTGGGGAAGGTGCGGGTTCGTTGTGGCTTGTCGCGCCCACGCGGCGGAGCCGCAAATCGATACAGCCCCGCGCCCCTCACCGGCGCTGCCGGCACCCCTTTGCTGTTACATACCGACCGGTTAGTCTGACGTGGCAGCCGGAGCCGCAGTCGAAGGAGACCGATGGTGGGAGCCGTTCAAGATGCTGGTGTGGTCGTCACCGGAGCTGGAGGCGGGATCGGGGCCGCCCTTGCCCGGCGGTTTGCCGCCGAAGGGGCTCGGGTCGTCGTGAACGATCTTGATGCGGGCCGGGCCAAGGCTGTTGCCGAGGAGATCGGTGGTATCGCGGTACCCGGCGATGCCTCCGCGATCGTCGCCGACGCCCGGGATGCGCTCGGGGGGGCCATCGACGTCTACTGCGCCAATGCGGGAGTCGCCTTCGAGGACGCGGGTCCGGGGCAGCCGCTCGACGAGAAGTCGTGGGCCGTCTCCTGGGACGTCAATCTGATGGCCCACGTCCGTGCCGCCCATGAACTGCTCCCGGCCTGGCTGGAGCGTGGCAGTGGCCGCTTCGTGTCCACCGTCTCCGCCGCCGGGCTGCTGACCATGATCGGGGCGCCCTCGTACAGCGTGACCAAGCACGGCGCGTATGCCTTCGCCGAGTGGCTGTCGTTGACCTACCGCCACCGGGGTCTGAAGGTGCATGCCATCTGCCCGCAGGGTGTTCGTACCGACATGCTGACCGCCAGCGGCAGCGCGGGTGACCTCGTGCTGGAGCCGACCGCGATCGAACCGGCGGATGTCGCTGACGCCCTGTTCAAAGGCATCGAGGAGGACCGCTTCCTGATCCTCCCGCACCCCGAGGTCGCCGAGTACTACCAGGCCAGGGCCGCTCATCCCGACCACTGGCTGACCAGCATGAACCACCTCCAGCAGAAGTGGGAGGAGGTACGGTGAGCGACTCCCGCTACGCCGCCCAGCCCTGGCTGGCCCTGCTCGACGAGGCCCGGCTCGGGCCGGTCGAACCCGCCGACTCCCTCGTGCACGCCCTGCGCGCGGTGGTGGCCGAGAGCCCGGACCGCACGGCCCTCGTCTACTTTGACGGGCGGATCACCTACCGCGAGCTGGACGAGCTCAGCGACTCCGTCGCCGGTCACCTCGCCGCCCGCGGTCTGGAGCGCGGTGACCGGGTGGCGATCCTGCTGCAGAACTCCCCGCTCTTCGTGCTTGCCCTGCTGGGTGCGTGGAAGGCGGGCGCGACCGTCGTGCCCGTGAACCCCATGTACAAGTCGGGGGAGGTCGCTCACGTTCTGCGGGACGGTGAGGTGGCGGCGCTGATCTGCTCCGACCGGGCCTGGGAGTCGTATCTGCGGGAGACGGCCGCCGACTCGCCCGTGCGGATCGTGCTCACCGGGTGCGAGTTGGACTTTCAAACGCGTGGGGACGCGCGCGTGCTGAGCTTCGAGCGGTTGCCGCATGCCGAGGACGCCGCCGATCTGGCGACCGTGGCGCGGGCCGGCTACGAGGCGCCCGAGGGGCGGGAGCTCACCCCGTCCGACATCGCGCTGATCAGCTACACCTCGGGCACCAGCGGCACCCCCAAGGGCGCCACCAACACGCACGGCAACATCATGCACAACGCCGAGCAGCAGCGCGTCGGGCTCGCGCTGCCCGAGGCGCCCGTCTACTTCGCCATGGCGCCGCTGTTCCACATCACCGGCATGGTGTGCCAGCTCGTCGGGTGTCTGAACGACGGGGGCACGCTCGTCCTCGCGTACCGCTTCGAGGCGGGTGTCGTCCTCGACGCGTTCGCCGAGCACCAGCCGCACTACACCGTCGGCCCCTCGACCGCCTTCATGGCGTTGGCCGCGCATCCGTCCGTCACCCGCGAGCACTTCTCCTCGTTCCAGGTGATCTACTCCGGCGGGGCGCCGCTGCCGCCCGCACTTGTGGAGAAGTTCCGGGCCGACTTCGGGCCGTACATCCGCAACGGCTACGGCCTGACCGAGTGCAGCGCGCCCTGCGCCTCCGTACCCCCGAACCTCGAAGCGCCGGTGGACCCGGTCTCCGGGACGCTCGCCGTCGGACTGCCGGTCCGGGACGCGATCGTCCGCATCGTCGACGACCAGGGCGCCGAGGTGCCCTTCGGCGAGCAGGGCGAGATCGTCGTCAGCGGGCCGCAGGTCGTGCCCGGCTACTGGCGCCGGCCCGAGGCCAGCGCCGAGACCTTCCCGGGCGGCGAGCTGCGCACCGGCGACATCGGGTTCATGGACGAGCAGGGCTGGCTGTACGTCGTCGACCGCAAGAAGGACATGATCAACGCGTCCGGCTTCAAGGTGTGGCCGCGCGAGGTCGAGGACGTCCTGTACACGCATCCGGCGGTCCGCGAGGCGGCCGTCGTCGGGGTGCCCGACGGGTATCGCGGGGAGACGGTCAAGGCGTACATCAGCCTGCGTCCGGGCGCCGACATGGACCCGGGTGAACTCGCGGCGTACTGCAAGGAGAGACTGGCCGCCTACAAGTACCCGCGGCAGGTGGAGATCCTGCCCGACTTGCCGAAGACGGCGAGTGGGAAGATCCTCCGTCGGGAGCTTCGTTCCCGGCCGCAGGACGGCAAATAGCGCACAGAAGCATGCAGAGAGCTTTGGAAGGCAGGTGGCGGCACAGTGCCCAGGACGACGGACGGTGACGGTACTCCCGTCCCGCAGCGGCTGCTGGCCGCCGCCACCCGGCTCTTCGCCGAGCAGGGCTACGACCGCACCTCCGTGCAGGAGATCGTCGAGGCGGCCGGCGTCACCAAGGGGGCGCTGTACCACTACTTCGGCTCCAAGGACGACCTTCTGCACGAGGTGTACTCGCGCGTGCTGCGCCTCCAGCAGGAGCGTCTGGACGCCTTCGCGGACGCCGACGAGCCCATCGAGAAGCGGCTGCGGGGCGCGGCCGCCGATGTCGTCGTCACGACGATCGAGAACCTCGACGACGCGATGATCTTCTTCCGCTCCATGCACCACCTGAGCCCGGAGAAGAACAAGCAGGTGCGTGCCGAGCGCCGGCGCTACCACGAGCGCTTCCGTGCGCTGGTGGAGGAGGGACAGGAGGCGGGGGTGTTCTCCAAGGCGACCCCGGCCGACCTGGTGGTGGACTACCACTTCGGGTCGGTCCACCACCTGTCGACCTGGTACCGGCCGGACGGGCCGATGAGTCCCCAGGAGGTCGCCGACCACCTGGCGGACCTGCTGCTGCGGGCGTTGCGTCCGTAACGGACACCAATATGCGGTAAGGGGCGGTCGCCTTGGCGACCGCCCCTTACCGCATGCCTTTAGAGGTACTTCTCCTTCAGAGGTACTTCTTCAGCTCCCGTCGCGCCAGCGACCGCTGGTGCACCTCGTCCGGACCGTCCGCGATCATCAGCGTCCGGGCTCCGGCGTACAGCTCGGCCAGCGGGAAGTCCTGGCTGACGCCGCCCGCGCCGTGCAGCTGGATCGCCCGGTCGATGATGTCGACGACCGCGCGGGGCGTGGCGATCTTGATGGCCTGGATCTCCGCGTGGGCGCCCTTGTTGCCGACGGTGTCCATCAGCCAGGCCGTCTTCAGCACCAGCAGCCGCAGCTGTTCCACCGTCACGCGCGCGTCGGCGATCCAGTTGTGCACCACGCCCTGCTGGGCCAGCGCCTTGCCGAAGGCCGTACGGGACACGGCCCGCCGGCACATCAGCTCGATCGCCCGCTCTGCCATGCCGATCAGCCGCATGCAGTGGTGGATACGGCCCGGACCGAGGCGGGCCTGGGCGATGGCGAAGCCGCCGCCCTCCTCGCCGATCAGGTTGGACACCGGCACGCGCGCGTGGTCGAAGATCACCTCGGCGTGGCCGCCGTGGTAGTGGTCCTCGTAGCCGAAGACCTGCATCGCGCGCTTGACCGTGACGCCCGGGGTGTCGCGGGGGACCAGGACCATGGACTGCTGGCGGCGGATGTCCGCGCCGTCCGGGTCCGTCTTGCCCATCACGATGAAGATCTTGCAGTCCGGGTTCATCGCCCCGGAGATGTACCACTTGCGGCCCGTGATGACGTACTCGTCGCCGTCCCGCTCGATGTGCGTGGTGATGTTCGTGGCGTCGGAGGAGGCCACCTCCGGCTCGGTCATCGCGAACGCCGAGCGGATCTCGCCCGCCAGCAGCGGCTCCAGCCACTGCTTCTTCTGCTGCTCGTCGCCGAACTGCGCGAGCACCTCCATGTTCCCGGTGTCGGGCGCCGCGCAGTTCGTCGCCGTCGGCACCAACTGCGGGCTGCGGCCGGTGATTTCGGCCAGCGGCGCGTACTGGAGGTTGGTCAGTCCGGCGCCGTGCTCGGCGTCCGGCAGGAAGAGGTTCCACAGGCCCTGCCTGCGCGCCTCCGCCTTCAGCTCCTCCACCACGGCCGGGGTGTCCCAGGGAGACGCCAGCGCGGCCCGCTGCTCCTCCGCCACCGCCTCGGCCGGGTAGACGTACTCGTCCATGAAGGCGAGGAGTTTGGCGCGCAGTTCCTCGGTGCGCGCGTCGAACGCGAAGTCCATGACAGGTCAGCCTTCCTGCAGAGTGGTCAGGCCGTGCTCGATGAAGACGGGCACCAGGTCGCCGATGCGGTCGAAGCCGCGGCCGACCGTCTGGCCCAGCGTGTAGCGGTAGTGGATGCCCTCGAGGATCACGGCGAGCTTGAACCAGGCGAACGCCGTGTACCAGGAGACGGCCGAGACGTCGCGCCCCGAGCGGGCGGCGTACCGCTCGATCAGCTCGGCGGGAGAGGGGTGGCCGGGGGCCTCGGCGGTCGTGGAGACCGGGGAGTCCGACATGCCCAGCGGCATGCTGTACATCACCAGCAGGCCCAGATCGGTGAGCGGGTCGCCGAGCGTGGACATCTCCCAGTCCAGGATCGCCTTGATCCGGTCGTCCTCACCGATCAGGACGTTGTCGAGGCGGTAGTCGCCGTGCACCACGGCGGGCGCGGGGGACTGGGGGAGATGCCGGCCGAGCGTCGCGTGCAGCTCGTCGATGCCGGCCAGGTCGCGGTTGCGGGAGGCGTCCAGCTGCTTGCCCCAGCGACGCAGTTGCCGGTCCAGGAAGCCCTCGGGGCGGCCGAAGTCCGCGAGGCCCACCTCGGCGGGGTCCACCGCGTGCAGCTCGACCAGGGTGTCCACCAGGGACAGCACGGCGCCCCGGGTGCGCTCCGGGCCGAGCGGGGCGAGCTGGTCGGCCGTGCGGTACGGCGTGCCCTCCACGAACTCCATGACGTAGAACGGCGACCCGAGCACCTCCTCGTCCTCGCACAGCAGCACCGGGCGCGGCACCGGCACATCGGTCGGGTGCAGTGCGCTGATCACCCGGTGCTCGCGCTTCATGTCGTGCGCGGTGGCCAGGACATGGCCGAGCGGGGGCCGGCGAACGACCCACTTGGACGTGCCGTCCGAGACCGCGTACGTGAGGTTCGACCGTCCGCCCTCGATCAGCCGGCCGGTCAGGGGGCCGTGCACCAGGCCGGGCTGCTCCTGGTCGAGCAGGCCGCGCAGCCGGTCGAGATCGAGACCTGGCGGGTGGTCGGGGCTCATCGGGGCTCCTTTGCGGGCGAGAGAACGGTTCCCGACTATGATGCCGACCGGTCGGTATGTCGTCCAGTGGGTGCGGCGAACGTGATCTGAGCCACGATAAGCCGACAGCTCCCCGCCAGGTGGTGCGGGGAGCTGTCGGCAGGCCGGTTCCGGCCGGGTTCAGTGGTCGTCCCAGTGGCCGTCGTGCGGGGCGTGCCGATGGCCGTCGTGCAGGTAGTCGATGTGGTCGCCGTGCAGGACGCTCTCGTGCCCGCAGCCCTCGCCGTGCCGGTGGTCGTGGTCCGCGTGGGGTGCGTGTCCGTCCGGCTCGCACTCGTCCCAGTGGCCGCCGTGCTCGCGGTGCAGATGTCCGTCGTGCGCGTAGTCGACGTGATCCCCGTGCGGCACCTGCGTGTGTCCGCAGTCGGGGCCGTGGGTGTGGGCGTGGGCGGTGTGTTCCAGGTGAAGGGTGGTCATGGGGCTCGCCTTCGGGAATTGCGGGTGATGACGTCGGACAGGGTGCCACGCGAACTGCGCATATCGGACCATTCGGCTTGCGTGGCGCCCGCGCACACCCGAGGGTCGAGCCCATGAAGGCCATCAGCTACGCACGGTACGGCGGACCCGAAGTGCTCGAGTACGGCGAGCTGCCCGACCCGAAGATCGGCCCCGACGCGGTACTCGTCAAGGTCCGCGCGGCTGCCGTCAATCCCGTCGACTGGAAGTGCCGCGAGGGTTACCTCGACGGAATGCTCGACGCCGTCTTCCCGGTGGTGCCCGGCTGGGACGTCTCCGGTGTCGTGGTGCAACCGGGCGTCTCCGTCACGGAGTTCACCGCCGGGGACGAGGTCATCGGGTATGTGCGCGAGGACTTCCTCTCCCGCGGCACCTTCGCCGAGTACGTCGCCGCCCCGGTGCGGACCCTCGCCCGTAAGCCGCGCAACCTCTCCTTCGAGGAGGCGGCCGGGCTCCCGCTGGTGGGGCTCACCGCCTACCAGGTGCTCGTCAAGGCGCTCCAGGTCAAGCGCGGCGAGACCGTCCTGGTGCACGCGGCGGCGGGTGGCGTCGGCTCCGTCGCCGTGCAGCTCGCCCGGCATCTGGGCGCCCGCGTGATCGGCACGGCGAGCGAGGGCAACCACGACTTCGTCCGCGGACTGGGCTGCGAGCCCGTGGAGTACGGCGAGGGGCTGGGCGAGCGGGTGCGCGGGCTGGCCCCCGAGGGTGTGGACGTCGTGTTCGACACCGTCGGCGGCGAGGCCCTGAAGGTCTCGGCCAACCTGCTGGCCCCGGAGGGGCGCCTGGCGTCGATCGCCGACGGCGACGTCGTCGGCTACGGCGGCCGCTACTGCTGGGTGCGCCCGGACGCCGGGGATCTGCTGCGGCTGACCGAGCTGGCGGAGGAGGGGGTGGTGTCCGTGCATGTGTCGGAGACGTTCCCGCTGGAGCGCGCGGCGGACGCGCATCGGCTCAACCAGGAGGGGCGGACGCGGGGGAAGATCGTGGTGACGGTGGAGTGGGAGGTGGAACCGGCCGGTTAGCGGACGCCTGTCGGCAGACCTGGGTCAGAAGAGCAGACTCGGGTCGGAAGAGCAGATCCGGGTCAGAAGACCAGCGCCGCCCCGCACGCTGCCAGGGCCACCGTGCACAGGACTGCTGTCGTGGCGTGCCGGGGGGCCAGCGCCAGCGGGCTGTCGGACGACGCCAGAGCGCTTATGCGGCGGTGGGCGACGAAGAGGAAGCCCAGCCAGAGCGCGCAGCACAGGGCGCAAGCGATGATCCCGACCGCGGAGACCTCGCCGTGCAGCGCGGACTTCGTGGCGAGGACGGCGGCCACGGTGCTCGCCAGCGTCGTACGCCGCCAGGCGAGCCGGGTCCGCTCCGGCTGCAGCCCGGGGTCGCGCTCCCGGCCCGCGCCGGCGTTCACCCCTCCCACCCGACGAGCACGACGACGACCATCGCCACGGCCACGACCGCGACGACGATGCTCAGTACGGCGGGGAACCGCGAGGCCGGCAGATCCTCGCCGCGGCGCATGGCTCGTTCGCAGCGCATCCAGTGGTTGACCGCGCGCAGCGAGCACAGCACGCCCGCCCCGAGCAGCGCGAGCGCGAGGCCGACGCGCCAGGCCCAGCGCAGGTCCGGCAGGAACTGGTCCACCGCGAAGCCGCCGCCGATCAGGGCGAGCGCGGTGCGCAGCCAGGCCAGGAAGGTGCGTTCGTTCGCCAGCGAGAAGCGGTAGTCGGGCGTGCGGCCGTCCTGCCGGACTTGCTCGGGGTCGAACCAGAGCCGGACGTTTCGCGCGAATTCGATCACGGATACGACCTTACCGACCCTGGGGGCTGCCGCCCCCAGACCCCCGCTTCGGCCCTCAAGGGGCCTCGTCCTCAAACGCCGGGCGGGCTGAGGTGCCGTGACCGGTGCTGGATTGCGTACCTCGGAAATCCCTCAGCCGCTCGTATGCCGCCAGGCCGTCCGGCACCCACTCCCACTCCGCCAACCGCCGTTCCACCTCCGCCTCCGGCAGGAAGTCGTGCCAGGCCACCTCCTCGACCTGGGGGCTGACCGGAAGCTCGCAGCGGACCTCGTACACCGCCGACCACCAGGTCTGGCCGGCGCCGTCGTCGTACAGGAACTTGAAGAGGAACCGGGGGGCCGGGAGTCCCGACACGCCCAGTTCCTCCTCGGCCTCGCGCAGCGCCGCGTCGTCGTAGGACTCGCCCGCGCCGACCACTCCGCCGACCCACATGTCGTAGAGGGAGGGGAAGACCAGCTTGGTGGGGGTGCGGCGGTGGACGAAGAGGCGGCCGGCGGTGTCCCGGGCCTGGATGAAGACGCAGCGGTGGCGCAGGCCCTCGGCGTAGGCCTCGCCGCGTGGGGACTGGCCGATGACCTGGTCGTTCTCGTCGACGATGTCGAGGATTTCGTCTGCGGGGGTCGTCATGCCGCCATCCAAGCAGGACGGCGTCAGCTGCGCTGCAGGTCCCGTACCCGCTCCGGCTTTGCCGTGCCGCTCGGCATGCAGGGGTGCAGGCCGAGGAGGACGATGCCTCCGACGATCGCCGCGAGGCCCGCCGCTTCCCAGGCGAGGGCGCCGGTGTCGGTGCGCAGCTGGTCGCCGAGGAAGCCCACACCGCAGAGGATGCCCGCCAGCGGCTGGGCCGCGGTGAGGGCGGGCAGGGACATGCGCAGGGGTGCCGTCTCGAAGGCGCTCTGGACCAGGACCAGGCCCGTGACGCCGAGCACCAGCACGCCGTACGGCTGCCAGCCGGTCACCAGCTCGGTGAGGCCGCCCTGGGAGAAGCGCTCGCCGCTGACCCGGGTGAGGGCGTCCTGGACGCCGTAGAGGAGACCCGCGGCGAGGGCGAGGAGGACAGGGGCGGCGCTCAGGCGGGAGCGCTTGGCGTACGTCGTCAGGAGGAGGGCCAGGCCGGTCATGGCGCCGATGATCAGCCAGTGGCGGAACGGGTCGGTGACCGCGGTGCCGCCCCGCGGCTCGCCCGCGACGATGAAGGCGGTGACGCCGCCCGCGAGCAGTGCGAGGCCGGTCCAGCCCTGGCGGCCCAGTGGCTGTCTGGTCTGCCTGCGGGAGAGGGCGAGAGCGAACAGGAGGTTGGTGGCGAGGAGGGGTTCGACCAGGGAGATCTCGCCCTGGCTCAGGGCGATCGCCCCGAGGACCATGCCCGCCACCATCAACGCGATGCCGCCCAGCCAGCGCGGCACTTGCATCAGGTCGAACAGCAGGCGCGGGGAGAGGAAGTCGCTGAGGGGTGCCCGCTGGGCCGCGTTCTGCTGGAGCACGAATCCGAAGCCCAGGCAGCAGGCAGCGCTCACGGCGAGAATCAGAACCAGAACGGACACGCTGCGTACCTCGAGTCAGATAGGCCGGGCCACGGGGTGCGTAGTGGGTGACTGTAGCGTCCCAGGGCCCGGCTTGCCCCTGGGAGTGCCCGGATCCGGGCCGTCGACTCGGTCACGTTGCCCAGACGATCAAGGGCGGTGAACCGGCCGCCCCGTCATGGTGCGCGGGTGGGGCGGGGTGCGCCATGACGTATGCCACAGGACGAGCGGTGGCATGTGACATACCACTGACGCCGGGGCCGCGGTGGTATGTGACATACCACCGTCGGCGGGGTGGTGGCCGGATCACAAATGCCCCTCCAGTAACGGAAGTTGACGCGAGTAACACCTGTCCCTCCCTTGACGCAAAGTGTTGGCTGGGGGTTTGCTGTGCGTGATCAGTTGACGGCAAACCGAAATCAGGCCAGACCGATACCAGACGTCGAGCCGCGTCGCGTGAGGAAGTTCCGCGGTGTCCCCACCCCCGCCACCCCTCGGCCCGCGTCGCAAACGTGCCGCCCAGACCCTCGACGCCGCCCTGGACGACGCCGAACTCATCGGCGCCCGGTCCGCGTTGACGCAGGGGCGGTGGCAGGCCGCACGGTCGTTGCTCGTGCAGACGGGGGACGACTGGGACCGCCGCGGACACCGGGTCACCGTGCTCGCACGGGAGCCCTACAGCGCCGCCTGGGCCCGGGACTGGCTGCTCGCCGAGCCCGACTCCGCCGACGCCGCCGTACTGCTCGCGCTCGCACTGGTCCAGCGCGCCTTACGGGGCAAGGAGAAACCGGACCGCGCCCGCGAGGCCTGCCGGGACGCCGCCGCCCTGGTGCCCGCCGACCCCACCCCGTGGCTCGGCCTGCTCATGCTGGAGCGCGGGCCGGGCCCGGCCGGGGACATCGAGCGGCTCTTCGCCGAGGTCCGCGGCCGGTACGCCGACCACCACCACGCCCACCACCTGATGGTCGCCCGCCTCGCCGAGCGGCACGCCGACGCCGGCCCGGACCCGCTGCACGAGGTCTACGACTTCGCCAACCGCTCCGCCCTGCACGCCCCCGCCGACTCCCCCCTCGCCATCCTGCCGGTCGTGGCCCACGCCGAGCGCTACCGCGTGCTGGCCGCCGCCGGGCACGAGCCCGCCGACCCCGCAGCCTCCGGCCACTGGAGCGGTCGCCGGGCCCGGCAGGTGATGAAGGCCGCCTTCGACTGGTGGCTGGAGTGGGAGCACGAGGGCCACCCGCGCCGCCTGGTCGACCTCAACTTCCTCGCCCACGCCAAGGTCTGCGAAGGCCGCGGCGCCGAGGCGGCCGCCCTGTTCCACCGCATCGGGGAGCACGCCACCCCCGCCCCCTGGTCGTACCCGGACCGCGATCCGCACTCCGCCTTCCGGGCCGCGCGCGCCACCGCGCTCGGCACGGCATGACACTCCCCACACACTCCCGACCCCGACAGAAGGACGGTCCTCGATGACCACGGGCAGTTCCAGCGCGAGCAGACCGGCCGCGAGCGGCATCAGTACGTATCTGGGGCAGGAGCGCGCCCTGCGCGCCGACCGGCTGGGGGCGGGGGGCCTGCTGCTCTCCGTGCTCGCCGCGACCGCCCCGCTCATGGTGGTCGCGGGTGTCATGCCCACCACATTCGCGGTGATGGGCATCGTCGGGCAGCCGCTGCTCTTCGTCGTCCTCGGCGTGGTGCTGGTCCTGTTCAGCGTCGGCTACGCCGAGATGAGCCGGCACGTCCACAACGCGGGCGCCTTCTACGCGTACATCTCCCGCGGACTCGGCGGCACGGCCGGAGCGAGCGCCGCCCTGGTAGCCCTCGCCGCCTACAGCGCGCTCCAGGTCGGCATCTACGGCATCTTCGGCTTCGAGGTCTCCGGGCTGTTCGTCACGTATGCGCATGTCGACGTGGCGTGGTGGATTCCGGCGCTGGCGGCCGTGGCGGTCGTCGGTCTGCTGGCCTGGCTGAAGATCGACGTCAACGCGCGCGTGCTCGGCGTGCTGCTGGTCGTCGAGGTGATCCTCGTCGTCATCTTCGACGTCGCCTCGATCGCCGACCCCGCCAAGGAGGGCCTGTCGCTGCACGCCTTCAACCCGGACACGCTCACCGGCGCCGGCGTCGGCACCGCGCTGTGCTTCTGCATCGCGGCCTTCACCGGCTTCGAGCAGGCTCCGGTGTACGCGGAGGAGACCAGCCGTCCGCACGTCCTCGTCCCGCGCGTGATGCTTCTCGCGGTCGGCTTCGTCACTGTCTTCTTCGCGATCAGCTCCTGGGCGTACACCGTCGCCACCGGCCCCTCCGCGATCGTCGGCAGCGCACAGAAGCAGAGCGCCGGGCTGCTGTTCTCGCTCACCGAGTCCCGGCTCGGCTCCACCTTCACGGACGTCCTGCACGTCCTGTTCGTGACCGGCATGTTCGCGGCCCTGCTCAGCTTCCACAACGTCGTCGCCCGGTACGCCTTCGCCATGGGCCGCGAGGGGCTGCTGCCGCGGACCTTCGGCCGTACGACGGGCACCAGCGGCGCGCCCGGCACCGGATCGCTGCTGCAGAGCGCGGTGTCCGCGGTCGTCGTGATCGCCTTCGCGGTCGCCGACGACAAGCCGGCCGGCGACCCGACCGCACCCGTCCTGCACCTGTTCACCTGGCTGGGCAACATCGGCGCGCTCGGCGTGATCCTGCTGATGGCGGCGGCCTCCGTGTCGGTGATCGTCTTCTTCACCCGGCGCGGGGCGGCGGGCGCCCAGGCCTGGCGGCTGGTCACCTCCGCGCTCGCCGCCGTCGCGCTGCTCGTGATCGCCGGCTACACGGTCAAGGACTTCGACGTCCTGGTCGGCGCCGGCCCGGACTCGGCTCTGAGCTGGGCGCTGCCCGGCATCATCGGACTCGCCCTCGTCGTCGGCCTGGTCCAGGGCCTGCTGCTGCGCTCCCGCTCGCCCGAGGCGCACGCCCGCATCGGGCTCGGCAACGAAGCGTTCCAGCTGGACAAGGCGGCGCAGGAGGCCTCGTAGGACCGACGGATCGCCGTGGTTTCTGAGAACGCCGTAAGAAGTGATTACGGAACCCTGACGAGCACCCGCGATTCCTGGTCCCGCCGGGGTCGCGGGTGTTCGAATGGATACGTGAACTCCGAACAACCCGAGGAGCCGGGCCAACCGCAGCCGCCGGCGGAACGCGGCACTCCGGTCGGCCGCCGGGTCCTGCTCGGCACCATCGGCCTGGGCGCCCTCGGCGTGGTTGCCGCGCCCACCCTGCAGCGCGCCCTGGAGGGCTTCCTCGGTGCGGCGGCCGACAAGGACCCCACCGGTCTGACCGGCCTGCTGCCCAACGGCGGCGGCTTCCGCTACTACTCGGTCGCCGCCTCCGTGCCGCACCGGAACGCCACGAACTACCGGCTCACCGTCGACGGCCTCGTCGACCGCCCGAAGACCTACACGCTCGACGACCTGCGTGCCCTGCCGCAGACCCGGCTGGTCAAGGACGTCCAGTGCGTCACCGGCTGGCGGGTCCCGGGCACGCCCTTCGAGGGGGTGCGGCTGTCCCGGCTGCTGGACGCCGCGGGAGTGCGCTCCACTGCCGGGGCGGTCCGCTTCACCTGCTTCGACGGCACGTACACCGAGAGCCTCACCCTCGACCAGGCCCGCCGCTCCGACGTCCTGGTCGCGCTGCGCATGCAGGACAAGAACATCGGCCACAACCACGGCGGCCCGGTCCGCCTCTACGTGGCGCCCATGTACTTCTACAAGTCCGCCAAGTGGCTGTCCGGCATCACCGTCACCGAGGACGTGAAGCCGGGCTACTGGGAGGACCGGGGCTACGACGTCGACGCCTGGGTCGGTCACTCGAACGGGCGGGACGATGAGCCTACGAGCTGAGGCGCACACGCCGCCGGTCGCCGAGATCCGCCGGTTCGGCCCCGTCCAGCGCTGGGTGCACCGCACGACGGCCGCACTGATGGGCGTGTGCGTGGTGACCGCGGCCTTCCTCTACATCCCGCAGTTCGCCGAACTCGTCGGCCGCCGCGAGCTGGTGGTCCGCGTCCACGAGTGCGCCGGGCTCGCCCTGCCCGTACCCGTCCTGGTGGGCCTGGTCTCCCGCTACTTCCGCGCCGACCTGGGGCATCTGAACCGCTTCGGCCCGCACGACAGGGTCTGGCTGCGCGCGGCCCTGCGCCGGGACAAGCGGCGCTCGTCGCGTCCGGCGGCGAAGTTCAACGCCGGGCAGAAGATCTACGCCGCCTGGATCGCCGGGGCCACGCTGGTGATGCTCGGCACGGGCCTGATCATGTGGTTCACCCACCTCACCCCGCTGATGTGGCGCACCAGCGCGACCTTCGTCCACGACTGGCTGGCCCTCACCATCGGCATCGTCCTCGCCGGGCACATCGGCATGGCGATCGGGGATCCGGAGGCGCGCAGCGGACTACGGACCGGGAAGGTGAGCCGGGAGTGGGCCGAGCGGGAGCACCCCCTGTGGCGTCCCTGAGGGTGCCTCCGGCGAGGGGACGGTGGGTGCTGCGACCGTGAAGGCGTTCTTGAGGCGTGCCTCGGTGTTGCCGTACCGGACGACCACCTCCACCGACTGCGGATAGCCGCCTGAGTGCTCCGCGGGATGTGCCGCTATTGGCAGTCGATCGCCTGCGGGCCCGTCGTGGCTGGTCGCGCAGTTCCCCGCGCCCCTTTGGGGCGCTGCCGCACCGCATAGGGACGGAACGACGGCGGACAGCACCAGTTCGTCGCCCGTCTGCGACCGCAGTACGGGCGGCCCAGCGAGTTGCTGCCCGCCGATGAACACGCTCCCGAACCGCAGCAGTTCGGCGTGGTCGAAGAAGGTGCCCCGCAGCTCGATGGCGACCGTGTCGCCCGGCTGCGCCTCGCCGTCGCCGCCGGTGTCCACACCCGCGATCCGGTAGGCGCAGGCGGGCGTGCCACGCGAGGAGGTCTTCAACTGCACAGTGGCGCCCGGGTGTTGCCGGTGGAAGTCCAGCAGCCCGCCGAGCACGGCGTAGGCGGCACGGCCCTTGCAGGCGTCGATCCTGCCCGCGAGAACGGTGTACTCCCGGGCCGCGGTGTCCCAACTGCCGCCCCGGCCCTGGACGGCGAGGCAGGCGGTGGCCAGAGCGCGCAGCACTCGCCACTCGGGGTCCGCGGAGACCGACGGGATCACCTTGAGGGCGGCCCGGCACTGGGCGGGGTCGCGCAGCTTGTCGTAGACGCTCGACGGGTCCGGTGCGGCGTCCGCGTCGGGCGAGACGGGGCCCGGCGGGAGCCAACCGGGGCTCAGGAGGGGCCTGTTGCTGGGGGAAGCGGTGGGCGAGGTGCTCGGGGACGGTGCGGCGGTTCCGGCGGTGTGGCGCGGACTGCTCGGGCCGACCGTGCCGCGCGCCTCCCCGGCGGGTGACGTGCGGGGAGTGGGGGAGACGGGTGACGCATGGGTACGGGGGCTGTCCGACGGCCCGGCCGTCACGATCGTGCCCTCCCGGCCCCCTCCGCCCTGCGTACCACTCCCGTCACCGCCGAAAGCCGCGAAGGCCACCGCCACCGCCCCGACCACGAGCAGCCCCGAGACACGCATCCCGAGGGAAACCGCCATGACGCCCCCCGACCCCCAGCACCCCTGGAGGACATGTCCAGGGGCCTCCCCATCATCGGGCCGCACGGGCCCACGGGGAACCCACCGAGCGGTATAGCGCCCCTTAAGGGGCGCGGGGAACTGCGCGACCAGCCCCCACAGACCCGCAGACAACACACCGCCCATCCAGCGAAGCGTTACGCACCGAAGTCCAGCAACACCTTGCAGGAACGGCTCCGGTCCGCGGCCAAGGCAAAGGCAGACTCGGCCCCCCGGACCGGAACCACCGCACTGACCAGCCCGTCGAACGCCGGCTCGGCGGCCAGCAGCGCCAGCGCCTCGTCGAACTCCGCGTCGAAGCGGAACGCTCCCCGCAGTTCGATCTCCCGGCTCACGACCAGGTTCCCGGCGAACGGACTCGGCCCGGGCGGCAGCATCCCGAGCTGTACGACGACCCCGCCGCGCCGCACCAGACGCAGACACGTGTCGAGACCCGCGGCCACCCCGGACGCCTCGACGGCTGTGTCCACCTCGTACTCCTCGGACGGCCACCCGGTATCGGCCGGATCGTCGGCCCGTACGAGGGTGTCGGCGCCCGCGAGACGCGCGTACTCCAGGGCCGCCGGGAGGAGGTCGGTGACCGTCACCCGTGCGGCGCCCGCCGCCTTCGCCGCCGCGACCACGAGACAGCCGATGGGACCGGCGCCGGTGACCAGGACATGCCTGCCGCGTACGTCTCCGGCCCGCCGTACCGCATGCAGGGCGACGGACAGGGGCTCGGCGAGCGCCGCCCGGCGCAGCTCCAGTCCCTCCGGGAGCGGCCTCAACTGCTCAGCAGGTACGACGACTTGGCCCGCGAACCCGCCCTGTACGTGCGGGAAGCGCGCCGCGCTGCCGAGGTAGCGGGTGTCCCGGCAGACGTTGCGCCGCCCGTCCGCGCACTCGGGGCAAACGCCGCAGGGGGTCGCCGGGTGCACGGCAACGGCCGTACCGACGGCGGGACTTGAGGGAGCCGGGGAACCGTATGCCACGACCGTCCCGACCACCTCGTGCCCCAGCAGCATCGGCTCCTTCAGACGGAAGTCGCCGACCCCGCCGTGGAGCCAGTAGTGCAGGTCGGAGCCGCAGACGCCGCCGTAGCGGACGGCGATCAGGGCCTCGCCGGGGCCCGGCTCCGGGACCGGCAGCTCCTCGACCCGCAGGTCGTCCTGACCGTGGATCACACAAGCCAGCACCATGGAAGCCCCTTTCACAGCACGCTCGTCATTCCGCCGTCGACGTACAGCACCTGCCCGCTGACGAAGTCCGCGGCGGGCGAGGCGAGGAACAGCACCCCGCCCACCAGGTCCTCGGTACGGCCCCAGCGGCCGGCCGGGGTGCGGCGGCGCACCCAGGCGCTGAACTCCTCGTCCTCGACGAGGGGCCCGGTCAGTTCCGTCTCGATGTAGCCGGGGCCCAGGCCGTTGACCTGCACGCCGTACGGGCCCCAGTCCGCGCACATGCCCTTGGTGAGCATCTTCAGGGCGCCCTTGGTGGCCGCGTAGGGCGCGATGCCGGGGCGGACCACCTCGCTCTGCAGCGAGCAGATGTTCACGATCTTGCCGTGGCCGCGTTCCGTCATCCGGCGGGCCGCCTCGCGGCCGACCAGGAACGCGCTGGTGAGGTTGGTGTTCAGGATGCGGTGCCAGTCCGTGTCCGTGAACTCCAGGAGAGGCGCACGCAGTTGCATGCCCGCGTTGTTGACCAGGATGTCCAGCGGGCCGACCCGCTCCTCGACATCCGCTATCCCGGCGGCCACCGACGGGCCGTCGGTCACGTCGAACACGGCCGTGTGGACGTCGCCGGGCAGTTCGGCGGCCGCCTTGGTGAGGCGGTCCGCGTCGCGGCCGTTGAGGACCACCGTGCAGCCGGCCTCCGCGAGGCCACGGGCCAGGGCGAGGCCGATGCCGCGGCTGGAGCCGGTGACCAGGGCCGTACGGCCGCTGATGTCGAAGAGAGGGTGACTCATTCCCGTACCCCTAGATGACCAGTGAGAGGATGAGGACCAGACCGCCCGCGACCACCGAGATGATCGTCTCCATGACGGACCAGGTCTTGATCGTCTGGCCGACGTTCAGGCCGAAGTACTCCTTGACCAGCCAGAATCCGGCGTCGTTGACATGGCTGAAGAAGAGCGAGCCCGCGCCGATGGCCAGGACCAGCAGGGCGGTGTGGGTGGTCGACATGTCGGCCGCGAGCGGGGCGACCAGGCCGGCCGCCGAGACCGTCGCCACGGTCGCCGAACCGGTCGCCAGGCGGATGCCCACCGCGATCAGCCAGGCCAGCAGCAGCGCCGGGATCGACCAGTCCTTGGAGATGTCCAGGATCATCTGGCCCACACCGGTGTCGATCAGCGTCTGCTTGAAGCCGCCGCCGGCGCCGACGATCAGCAGGATGCCGGCGATGGGCGCAAGGCCCTTCTCGACGAGCGGCGTCAGCCGTTCCTTGCCGAAGCCGGCGGGCCTGAGCAGCGTGAAGATGCCGAGCAGCACGGCGGCGAGCAGGGCGATCAGCGGGGAGCCGATGACGTCGAAGACGCGCTGGGTGAGGTTCGTCGGGTCGTCGATGACGATGTCGACCAGGGCCTTGGAGAGCATCAGGACGACCGGGAGGAGGATGGTGGCGAGGGTGGCGCCGAAGCCCGGTCGTCGCTCAAGTTCCTCCGAGGCTCGCTGCGGAAGCATCCGGTCGGGGGCCGGAACGTCCACCCAGCGGGCGGCGACCTTCGAGAACAGCGGTCCGGCGATGATCACCGTCGGGATGGCTATGAGGACGCCGAGCGCGAGCGTGACGCCGAGGTTGGCCTTGACCGCGTCGATCGCGACCAGCGGGCCGGGGTGCGGCGGGACCAGGCCGTGCATCACGGAGAGTCCTGCGAGCGCCGGGATGCCGATGCGCATCAGGGAGTAGTTGCCGCGCTTGGCGACCATCAGCACGACCGGGATCAGCAGGACGACGCCGACCTCGAAGAACAGCGGCAGACCGATCACCGAGGCGATCAGCACCATCGCCCACGGCATCGCCCGGCCGCCCGCCTTCGCGAGGATCGTGTCGACGATCTGGTCGGCCCCGCCGGAGTCGGCGAGCATCTTGCCGAGGATCGCGCCGAGGGCGATCAGCACGCCCACGCCGGCGACCGTGGTACCGAGCCCGGTCGTGAAGCTGGCGATGACCTTGTCGAGGGGCGCTCCGGCGATCGCGCCCAGCGCCAGCGAGCCGATGGTCAGGGACAGGAAGGCGTGCAGTTTGAACTGGGTGATGAGCACAACGATGACGGCAATGCCCGCCAGTACGGCGATGCCCAGCTGAGCGTGGCCGGCCGAGGTGATCGGCGCGACCGTGTCCGCTGCCAGCATCTCGACGCTGAGTCTGGTCACGGGGGTTCCCTTGCAGGTACGGGGATGGGGGAGGGGTGCGGGGGGTGCGTGCTACTTGGCCGGGTGGGGAAGGTCGTCCAGTGCCTTCACGGCCCGAGTGGTGATCTCCTCGGGGCTCCCGGTGACGTCCACCGCGACGCCCGCCTCGTCCGCCTGGAGCGGCTGGAGCGTGGCGAACTGGGAGTCGAGCAGCGCCGTGGGCATGAAGTGGCCCTGCCGGTGCGACATCCGGTCCTCGATGAGGGCCCGGTCGCCCGTCAGGTGCACGAAGACGACACCGGGAGCGGCGGCCCTGAGCCGGTCGCGGTACGACCGCTTCAGCGCCGAGCTGCTGACCACCCCGCCGAGCCCGGCCCGCCCGTGCGCCCAGGCGCCGATGGCGTCGAGCCAGGGCCACCGGTCCGCGTCGTCGAGCGGCACACCGGCCGACATCTTGTCGATGTTGGCCTGCGGGTGGAAGTCGTCGCCCTCGGCGTACGGAACGCCGAGCCGGGCCGCGAGCAGGGGACCGATGGTGGTCTTGCCGGTGCCCGCCACGCCCATGACCACGACGACATGGGGGGTGCGCAGCTGCTGCATGGTGCTCTCACTGTCTTCTTCGACATCTGGACGCCAACCGGCGTCGACGACACTGAAACCGATTAGGTACGACCATTTCAAGAGCGTGTGACGAATAAGTCTGACTTTTTGTTCGTGTGACACGCCCCGTACGCTGAGTGCATGACCACTCCGGGCCGGGGGCTGCACGGCCGTGTACTGGACTCCCTCGGCCCCGCGATCACCGCGGGCGACTACCCGCCGGGCAGCGTGCTGCGCACCGACGAGCTCGCCCAGCGCTTCGACGTCTCACGCTCGGTGATGCGCGAGGCGGTCCGTGTGCTCGAATCCATGCACCTGGTCGAGTCGCGCCGACGGGTGGGCGTCACCGTGCGCCCGAAGGCCGAGTGGAACGTCTACGACCCGCAGGTCATCCGCTGGCGGCTGGCCGGCGCCGACCGCCCCCACCAGCTGCGCTCGCTCACCGTCCTGCGCTCGGCCGTCGAGCCGGTCGCCGCGGGCCTCGCCGCCAGACATGCGACCGCCGAGCAGTGCGCCGAACTCACCGAGTGCGCGATCGGCATGGTCGCCAACTCCCGCGGCCACAAGCTGGAGGAGTACCTCGTCCACGACATGGCTTTCCACCGGGTCATCCTCGTGGCGTCCGGCAACGAGATGTTCGCCCGGCTCGGTGACGTCGTCGCCGAGGTCCTCGCGGGCCGCACCCACCACGAGGTCATGTTCGAGGACCCCGACCCGGCCGCCGTCACCCTGCACGTCCAGGTCGCCGAGGCGGTCCGCGAGGGCGACGCGGCCCGCGCGGAGAAACTGACCCGGGAGATCACGGTGGGTGCGCTTCAGGAACTGGACATCCTGGCGCCGTAGCCCTGCACGTCCTGCGCGTTCTACGCCTCGGGGAACTCCCCGTCGACGTACACCCAGGCCCCCTCGACCCGCTCGAACCGGCTGCGCTCCAGCAGTGAACCGCCCTTGTACGAGGCGCGGAAGGTCACCGTGCCCGTGCTGTGGAAGGCCGAGCCGTCGGTGGTGTCGAGGATCTCCAGGCCGCTCCAGCGCATGCCGGGGTCCAGGTCGAGCTTCGCCGGGCGGGTGCGCGGATGCCAAGTTCTCAGCAGGTACTGCTCGTTGAGCTTCACGAAAGCGCTGTAGCGCGAACGCATCAGCGTCTCGGCGGTCGGCGCCGCGGCCTCACCCCGGTGGAATCGGCCACAGCACTTTTCGTACGTCTCCGCAAGACCGCAAGGACAGGAGGGGTTGTGAACTGGGGCGGAGCCGTGCTGCCGCCGGGATTGCGAGGTACGTCGGGACATGAGCTCCATTCTGCTGCACCAGGGGCTGTGTGAAATCTGTGAAGCGCCTGTTCCGACACGCGCACATTCGGTGTGAGTCGTGCACGCCTGCCTTCATCGAACCTCCTTTCGGACTGGCGTGAACACGCCTTGTTGACTCAGCCGCCAACTAACCAAGGTGGGCAGAGCACTTGAGCATCAGGAGTCACAAGCGTGCGTGCTTGACCCGGGCGGCCGTCCGTCCGGGGCACTGACGGGGGAAGCTGATACGGGGTGTGCGGACCGGCGCGACCAGGGCGCGTCGGGGGACTGCTGCGCGCCGTCGTGCCAAAACCTCTCCCCTCTGCCGCCTCTTGGTGCCTTTCACCGGTGCCTGAGAAGGGATAGGAGGGGGAATGCCGACGAATGCCGCGGCCGCCAGGCCGACGTATCCGGGCGTCTACGTCGAAGAGCTTCCCAGCAGCACCCGCGCCATCTCCGCCGTGACCACTTCGGTGACCGCATTCGTGGGGCACACCCGGCGCGGTCCGCTGAACGAGCCGGTGCGCGTCACCGGATTCGCCGACTTCGAGCGGCGCTTCGGCGGGCTGAGCGCACAGAGTCCGCTCGCCTACGCCGTCCACCAGTTCTTCGGCAACGGCGGCTCCGTCGCCGTCATCGTCCGGGTCGCCAAGGCGGGCAGCGGCAAGGCCGCGTGCGTCGTCCTGGAGTCCACCGAGGGCCACAGTGCCGGTCCGGCCCTCGAGGTCCACGCCAAGGAACCCGGCGTGTGGGGCAACGGCCTGCGCGTCGCCGTCGACTACGACACCCCGGACTGCGAAGCGACCTTCAACCTGCGGGTCTACGACGCCAAGGGCGACGCCCGCGAGAGCTTCACCGGCCTGTCCATGGACGCCGGCAGCGGGACCTACGCGCCCACCGTAATCAACGCCGGGTCGCGGCTGATCCGCGTCGAGGCCGTCGGCGAGGGCCGTCCCGACCCGTCCGGCACCGTCTCCAAGCCGTTCGGGCACGAACTGCCCGACCTGGCCGTCGACCTGACGGTGAAGATCGGTGACGTGGAGCGCGAGTTCAAGCTCTACGACCCCGACTGCGACGGCGAAGCCCCGTCCTCCGTGGCCGAGTTGGCGCTGCTGCTCGAGCGCAAGCTGCGGGCGCTGCCCGACGCGCCCGGCAAGCACGCCTTCGCCGGTGTCGAGGTCACCGCCTTCGGCCGCCGTATTCAGGTGGTCGCCGGTTCCACCGACCCCGAGGACGTCGTCCGCTTCCTCGGCGAGTGCGCCAACGACCTGGGCCTGGAGGCCTCGGTCAACCCGCCGGTGTTCCCGCTGGAGGGCGGCGAGGACGGCGCGGCCCCCGGCCCGCGCGACCTCATCGGCTCCGAGGCCGACAAGACCGGCATCCAGGCGCTGCGCGGGGTGGCCGACGTCAATCTGCTCGCGCTGCCCGAGCTGGCCTCGTACGAGAAGATCGACGACGCCCTCACCGTCGTATCCGCAGCTCAGCGGTTGTGCGAGGAGCGGCGGATCTTCCTGCTGGTCGACGCGCCCAGCACCTGGGTGAGCGTGGACAGCGCCCGTGCCGGGCTGTCCGCCTTCGACCCGGTGCGCGGCAACCACGCCGGCCTGTACTTCCCGCACATCCAGCTCACCGACCCGCTCACCGGGCGGCTGCGTGCCTTCCCGCCGTCCGGCGCCGTTGCCGGTGTCATCGCGCGCACCGACTCCGAGCGCGGCGTGTGGAAGGCACCCGCCGGTACGGAGGCGCAGCTCGTCGGAGTGCACTCGCTGACCGTCGACCTGACGGACCGTGAGACCGGGCTGCTCAACCCGCTCGGCGTCAACTGCCTGCGCACCTTCCCGGTCACCGGCCCGCTGGTGTGGGGCGCGCGCACGCTGGAGGGCTCCGACGCCCTCGACAGCGCCTGGAAGTACGTGCCCGTGCGGCGGCTCGCGCTGCATGTGGAGGAGAGCCTCCAGCGCGGCCTGCAGTGGGTCGTGTTCGAGCCCAACGACGAGAGCCTGTGGCAGCAGATCCGGCTGTCCGCCTCCTCGTACCTGCACACGCTCTTCCGCCAGGGCGCCTTCAAGGGCAGCACCCCGCGCGAGGCCTACTTCGTCAAGTGCGACAGCGAGACCACGACCGACGAGGACGTCGCGAACGGCGTCGTCAACGTGCTGGTCGGGATCGCGCCGGTGCGGCCGGCCGAGTTCGTGGTCGTCAGGATCCAGCAGACGTCCGGGCAGTTCGCTCTCTAGCGGCCCGTCAATCTCGGAGAGCTGAAGGAAATCGATGGCTGAGTTCACGGTCAACGCGCATCGCTTCGACCCCTACAAGAACTTCAAGTTCCTTGTCCTGTGGGACGGTCGGACGGTCGCCGGTATCAGCAAGATCAGTCCGCTGAAGCGGACCACGGAGGTCGTCAAGCACCGCCACGGCGGCGACCCCTCCTCCCCGCGCAAGTCGCCGGGCCGCTCGGAGTTCGAGGGCATCACCCTCGAACGCGGGGTCACCCACGACCCCGAGTTCGACCGCTGGGCCAACAAGGTCTGGCAGGTCGGCGCGGGTCTGGGATCGGAGGTGTCTCTTGCGGACTTCCGCAAGGACATCGTCATCCAGGTCCTCAACGAGGCCGGTCAGGTAGCCGTCTCGCACAAGCTCTACCGGACCTGGCCGAGCGAGTACCAGGTCCTCGGCGAGCTGGACGCCAACGCCAACGCGGTGGCCATCCAGTCGCTGAAGCTCGAGTGCGAGGGCTGGGAGCGGGACTACGAGGTGCCCGAGCCGGAGGAGCCGTCGTTCCTCAACCCGGCCTGATACGGGGGTAGTTGAAGGAAACGGGGAGGGACATGGCGATCACCGGGGCGGCCGAACTGCTGGCCGCCTGGGAGGCCGGGCTCGGGGAGGCACCGGTCGGACGGGCACTGCTGCTGCACCGCACGGCACGGCCCGACGTCGACACCGGGAGGCTGCCGCAGCTTCCGGTGGGCGAGCGCGAGGCGGATCTGTTCGCCCTGCGCCGGGCGCTGTTCGGCGAGCGGATGCAGGTGCGCCTGGATTGCGCCGCGTGCGGGGCGGACATGGAGTTCGACCTGGACGCCGGGGAACTCGCGGGTTCCCTCGGCGGGCGCTCTTCGGCCTCGGGCTCGGGCGAGTCGGTCGTACGGGTGCAACTGGACGGCTGGGACGTCGAGTTCAGGCTGCCCGGGGTCGCCGACCTGCAGGCCGCGGCCCGGGCGGCCGACCCGCGTACGGCGCTGCTCGCCCGCTGCCTGGTCTCGGCGGTCCACGACGGGACGGCCGCGGCGGCGGGGGAGTTGCCCCTGCCGGTGCAGCGCCGGATCGCCGAGGCCGTCGAGGCGGCCGACCCGGGCGCCGACCTGGCGCTCAACATCGCCTGCCCCGAGTGCGGCGAGGCCACCCGCGCCGAACTCGACATCGCCTCCTACCTGTGGACCGAACTGGACGCCTGGGCACGGGACGTGCTCCTCGACGTCCACCTGCTCGCCACCGCCTACGGCTGGAGCGAGCCGGAGATCCTGGCGCTCAGCCCGACGCGGCGCCGCTACTACCTGGAGCTGTGCGCGGATGTCTGACTCCCCGAGCCCCGAGGGGGCCGACTTCTTCGATCGGCTGCTCGCACGGCACGCCGCCCCGCGACCGGCCGCGGTGCGGGTGCGGCCCCGGCTGCCCGGCCCGTTCGAGCGGGTCGAGGCGGTACGGGCCGCCGCACCCGCACCGGACGAGGACGCGCTGCTGTGGCCCGCGACCACGCCGGCCGCTGTCGTGCCGCCGGATGCGCCGCGTCCGTCGGCCGTCCAGACGCGCACGCACACGGAACGCGAGCGGACCGTCGTACGCACCGAACGGCAGCCCGTCGAGTCGGCCCCGCGGCCGTCCGCGCCGGTCCCCGCCGAGGCGCCCCTGCTGCGTCCGGCCGCATCCGTCGCGCCGTCGCTGCGACCGCTGCCCGATGCCGGGCGGCGCGCGGCCGGGCGGGGGCGTACCGAGCCGGGAGCGTCACAGACCGCGGTCGCCGTGCCCATCCCCCCGGGCACGGAGGCCGCTCCCCAGGCCGTGTCGGCGGCGCTGCGACCCAGCGCCGCCGACACGGCGGCAGCACGCGACGCCGTACGGCAGGCCGCGGCCCGGCGGCCGTCCCGGCCCACCGAGCAGGTGGTGCAGGTGCAGATCGGGCGGCTCGAAGTGACGGCGGGCGAGGCGCCCGGCGGAGGCGGGCGGCAGCGGACGCCCGCGAAGGAGCGGACCGCGGCCACCTTGAGCCTCGCGGATTACCTGGAGCGGGGGCGCCGGTGAGCCGCGGACAGCAAGCAGCAGGACGACCAGCAGGCCGAGAGGAACCGAGGAACTGACGCCATGAGCAACGCACTTGCCCTCGCGCATGTCACCCAGGCCCTCGCCCTGCTGCTCGAGTCCAATCTGGGCCCCGAGATCGACATGGCCGTCAAGGTCGAGCCGCGCAAGCCGCCGGCCGACCCGCCGACCGAGCCCACCATCTCCGTGTTCCTGTACCAGGTCACGCCCGACACCTCGCTGCGCAACAGCGACCTGCCGACGCGCGCGGCCGACGGCACCCTGGTCAAGCGGCCCGTCGCCGCACTCGACCTGCACTACCTGATCACCGCGTACGGCGACGAGACGGAACTGGTCGGCCAGCGGCTGATCGGCTCCGTGGTGCGCACCCTGCACGAGATCCCGGTCCTGCCGAAGGACATCATCGAACTCGCCGGAGAACGGCCCTACTTGGCGGGCAGCAACCTCGCCGAGTCGGCGCAGCGCGTGCGGTTCGCACCGACGGTGATGGACGTCGACGAGACGTCGAAGCTGTGGGGGATGCTCTACCAGACCCCGTACACCCTGTCGGTCTGCTACCAGGCGGCCCTCGTCCTCATCGACGGCCGGGAGACCCCCGTGCCGGGCAAGCCGGTCGAGCGGCCCGAGGTACGGGTGCTGCCGTTCGGGGCGCCGGGCGCACCGGTCCCTCCGGGGGCCGAACCGAAGGGTGACGGGACGTCAAGTTCAGCGACTTCCACGGAAGTTGTGCACGAGAAGGCGGAGCAGCCGGCAGTGGCACCTGCCAAGAAGGCCACGAAGGCTCCCGCGAAGACCGTCGCCAAGGCCACCACCAAGGCGCCCGCGCGCACCCGCAAGGCGGCGCCCCGCGCCACCAGGCCCGCCCCGGGCCAGGGCGGCGACGACAGCACGGAGAACTGAACGGCATGGGGACGACGGGGGCAGGTGAGGGCATGGGGGCGTTCGAGCACGGCGCGCAGGCCGGCGGGACGACGCTGACCGCGGAGATCCGGCGCGTCCTGGCCCGCGTCGACGCACATGCGGCGCGGTCCGCCGAGAAGACCGGCGCACCCGGTGACCAGGTGGTTCCCGCCGAAGGCCCCGGCACCGCCCCCCTCGACGCCCTCGTCGCCTGCTTCAGCTTCACGCCCTTCGAGCGCGACCTCGTACTCCTCGCCGCTGCCCACGAGTTGGAGCCCACGGCCGCCGCCCGGTGCGCCGCGGCCTGCGGCGACCCGGAGCGGGCGTACCCGACCTTCTCCCTCGCCCTCGCCGCCCTCGCGGAGCCGCACTGGAGCGCGCTCACCCCCGTGGCGCCGCTCAGGCGGTGGCGGATCGTCGAGCTGGACGACGAGTCACGGCTGACGACGTCCCGGCTGCGGCTGGACGAGCGGATCCTGCACTTCCTGCTGGGCTCGCCCTATCTGGACGCCCGGCTGCACGGGCAGTTGCGCCGCACCCCGGTGCCGAAAGCCCTGACACCGTCGTACGACCTGGCCGCGAGTGTGCTGGCCGAGGGCTGGACGGTGGGGGCGGAGACCGGCGCGCCACCGATCGTCGAGGTGACCGGCGGGGATCTGCGCAGCCGGGCCGACATCTCGGCGGCCGCGGCCGCCCGGGCGGGGCTGGGCCTGTATTCCATGAGCGCCGAGGACGTCCCGTCCGACCCGGCCGACCGCGACCGGCTGGCCCGGCTGTGGCAGCGCGAGGCGATCCTGCTGCCCGCCGCGCTGCTCGTCGAGGTGGGCGAGCTGGACCGCGACCAGCGGGCGGCGACCGAGTCGTTCCTGGCCGGGGCGGCCGTACCGGTGGTGGTGTCGAGCGAGGACCCGCTGCGTTCGGAGCGGTCGTACGGGGCCCGCGTGACCGTGCCGCGGCTGGACGACGAGGAGCAGTTCGAGCTCTGGGGCGACGCGTTCCGGGATGTCGCCGAACTCGGGGACGGTGAACTGCGTTCGCTGGTGGCCCAGTTCCAGCTGCCGCCGCATGTCGTGCGGTCCGCGGCCGCCGCCGTACACCGTCGGCTGCCGCACGAGGACGAGCTGGACGCCGCCGGACTCGCCTGGCGGGCCGGCCTGGACGAGGCGCGGATCGGCATGGACGAGCTGGGCCGGCGGATCGCGCCGCAGGCCGGCTGGGACGACCTGGTGCTGCACGAGCGGCAGACCAGTGTGCTGCGGGAGATCGTCGCCCATGTCCGGCAGCGGGCAACCGTCCACCAGGAATGGGGATTTGCCGCCACCCTGCGCCGGGGACTGGGCGTCACCGCCATGTTCGCGGGCGGCTCCGGCACCGGCAAGACGCTGGCCGCCGAGGTCATGGCGAAGGAACTCGGCCTCGACCTGTTCGTCATCGACCTCTCGCAGGTCGTCAGCAAGTACATCGGCGAGACCGAGAAGAACCTCCGCCGGGTCTTCGACGCCGCCGAACGCGGCGGCGCCCTGCTCCTGTTCGACGAGGCCGACGCCCTGTTCGGCAAGCGCAGCGAGGTCAAGGACAGCCACGACCGGTATGCGAATCTGGAAGTCAGCTATCTGCTGATGCGGATGGAGGCCTACCGGGGCCTGGCCGTCCTCACCACCAACATGAAGAACGCCCTCGACACGGCGTTCCTGCGGCGCATCCGCTTCGTCGTCGACTTCCCCTTCCCCGCCGAGCACGAGCGGGCCGAGATCTGGCGGCGCGTGCTGCCGCCGCAGGCCCCGGTGAAGGACATCGACCCGTCGCTGCTCGCCCAGCTCACCGTCGCCGGCGGCTCGATCCGCAACATCGCCCTGTCCGGGGCCTTCCTCGCCGCCGAGGAGGGCGACCGGCTGCAGATGCGGCACATGCTGGCCGCGGCCCGCACCGAGTACCTGAAGCTGGAGCGCTCGCTGACGCCGACGGAGGTCCGCGGATGGGTGTGACGTCCTCCCGGGACCGGGAGCCCTCGGCGATTCGGATCGAGGTCGGCGAGCTGGTGCTCGACGGCTTCCGGGCCGACCCCGAGCGCGTATCGGCCGCGTTCGAGGGCGAGTTGACGCGTCTCGTACGGCTGCACGGAGTGCCCCTGGCCGCTGACGGTCCGCTGGCCGTCGATGCACTGTCCGGGCTGCCGCCCCTGCCCGCCGGGCTGTCCGCGCGGCGCCTCGGCCAGGAGCTGGCGCGTGCCGTGCACGAGGGACTGAGCGGGCACGGGGAGGTGGGCCGGTGAGTTCTCAGACCCAGGACGCCGCTTCGGAGCAAGCCGCCGAGCAGCGGCGCCGCAAGCGCAAGGAGCGGGCCGCCAAGTCCCGTGCGCCCGAGCCGAAGAACATCGTCAGCGGCGCCGGACAGCCCCTCGACCCCGGTCTGCGACGGGAGCTGGAGGAGCAGCTCGGCCACGATCTCAGCCGGGTACGGCTGCACACGGGCCGGGACGCCGGGCAGCTGACCGAGCTGCTGGGCGCCGACGCGGTCGCCGTCGGCCAGGACGTCTTCTTCCGCGAGGGCGCCTTCCGGCCCGGCACCGACGAGGGCCGCCGCCTGCTCACCCACGAACTCCAGCACACGGTGCAGAACCCGCACGGCCTCGGCGCGCTGCGGGCCGGCCGCGAGCTGGGCGCAGTGAGCCTGCCGCAGCAGGCGATCGAGCGGGAGGCGGAGCAGACCGCGCAACAGCTCGTGGGGCCCGATCCGGAGTCCGCCCCGCAGGTCGAGGAGGGACAGGCCACCCCCGGCTGGCTGCGCTACGCCACCGTCGACGCCGACCGGATGCGCGCCGAGGCCGTCGACCCGGCGACCCTCGTGGACCGCCTCGCGGGCAATGTGCTGCGCTCCCTGCGCGGCGACCCCGCCGACGCCTCCGGCCGCGTACGGCTCCAACTGGCGCGAATGTCCGAGGAGTTGGAGGACGCGGTCGTCGAGCGGCTGGAGAACCGGCTGCTGACACCCGAGTACGACCGGCTCCTGGAGATCGCCGACCAGGCCCGCCCCGGCCCGGTCGAACTCCAGCCCACCGAGGTGCCGTTGCCCGAGGTCGACCTCTTCGAGGAACTCGGCGTCGAGCGCGTCCAGTGGCAGAAGAAGCAGGAGTCCGACCGCGGTTCGGCCGACAGACGTGCCTCCGACGCTCGCGAGGAGCAGAAGGACGCCAAGGCCCGCGACGAGAAGAGCGGCAGCGACCGCAGCCGCGCCCGTTCCGACGCCGCCACCGAGGAGCAGGACGCCGCTCAGCGCACCGAGCAGGAGGACGAGCGCAACGCCTCCCGGCAGCAGGCCAAGGAGGAGGAACAGCAGCAGGACGAACAGGGCGCCGCCGACCGCAAGCGCACCGACCAGGCCGCCGACCAGCGCGCCCAGGGACAGCAGCAGGGCGCCGAACAGGCCAAGGAGGAGCGCAAGGAACAGCGCGAGCGCGAGGAGGCCGACCCGCGGCAGGCGAGCGCGCCCGGCGCCGACAAGCGCAAGCAGCGCGACGACCAGACGCAGCCGGGCGCCGGTTCGAAGAACGAGCAGCCGGACCCGAAGCAGAAGGCGCAGCCCGGCCCCGTACGTCCCGAGAAGGTCGACGAACGGGCCGAACAGCCCGACTCCGCGCTGTCCGAGCACGGGCTCAACGACAAGGACGAGGACGGCGGCGCCGAGCCCGAACTCCGGGAGGAGGAGCGGCCGCTCGGCCTCGAAGCGGGTGCCGACCAGGAGGTCGCGGGCGGCGAGGACGAGGCCGGACGGGCAGCGGGCGAGCAGGCCGAACCCGCGCTCAAGCCCGAGGACTACCTGCCGGACGCCGACCTCGACCTGTCCGCCGTACCGACCGCGGACAAGCTCGAACCGGGCGCCGCCGAACCGTCCCTGCCCTCCTTCCCCACTCCGCCGCCGACGAAGGCCGAGAAGACCGAGCAGGAGCGGGAGAAGCGGGAAGGGGAGCAGGACGAGGACGACGCCGGGCCCGAGCAGAAGGCCCCCGGCCAGGACGAGGGGCCCGTCGAGGGCGAGGCCCCGCAGCCCGAGAACGGGCCCGCCGCGCAGGCCCAGGACCGCGGCACCAAGGACCTCCAGGAGACCGAGAAGCCGCTCGACCAGGAGGTCGGCGAGGACCCAGCGACCCAGGACAAGGAACAGCCCGAGCCCGAAGCCGAGAAGCCCGACCCGGAGCAGCAGCAGGAGAAGGAGCAGAACAAGGAGCCGGAGGCCGCCGACGGGGACCGGGCGGACGACGACGAGAAGCCGGACGCCGAGGACGCGGAGGCGGAGAAGAGCGAGCAGCGGGATCGTACGGCTGCGGAGTCCCGTACGACCGCGGGGTCCCCGTCGGCCGCGGCGCCCTCCGTGGCGAGCCCGGTGGCGGCGGCCGTGTCCAAGCCCGCGGGCGCGCAGACCCCCAAGACCGCGGTCGAGGATCGTGACCCCTCGCCCGCCGCTCGACGCGGTGCCGAACCGCCGCGGTCCGAGCGCGAGGCGCCGCAGGCCAAGAGCCAGGTGCCCAAGGAGAGCGGGCCCGGTGCGGCGCCGCGCGGACCCGTCGGTGCCGCCGAGAAGACCGGGCCGACGACCGCTGCCGGACCCGGTGCCGCGCCGTCGGTCACTCAGGCCGCGGTGAGCCCGGCCGCCGAGCAGACCGACGGGCCCGGCCAGACCGCGGCGACGGACGCGCCCCGGCCCGAGGCGTCGTTGGAGAAGGACGGCGGCGGCTGCGCGCCGCCCGCGCCCGCACCCGAGAAGGACGAGGGCGGGCAGGGCAGTTGCGGGGGCGGCGGTGGCGAGGCCGCGCCCGAGCAGAAGCAGGAGGAACCGCCGGACGTCTCGGGGCAGGACCCCAAGGCGGCCGTACAGACCGTCAGCAAGCTGGCGCCGGACCAGGCGGCCGCCGCCATGCCCGGCGTCGACAGGGCCGCGGACAAGAAGATCGGCGAGGAGCAGAAGCGGCTCGACGCCGCCCCGCCGACGCGGGAACGTCCTTCGGGGGCGCCGCAGACGCGTTCGGCACCGCCCGAGGCAGCCCCCGAGGCGGCCCAGGTCACCGGCAAGGTCGAGCGGATCGGCCCGGAGGACCAGGGCGACAAGCAGAAGGCCAAGGGCGGCGACAAGGCCGAGGGCAAGGAGGCCACCGCCGACGTGCCGCCCCCGGCGGCTCCCGCCGTGCCCGACAAGGGGCTGAGCGAGGCCGAGGCGAAGAACGTCGAGGCGGCGGCCGACGCGGTCCCGACGACCGACCCGGAGCTGGAGAACAAGACGGTGGGCCCGGCGCCCAAGATCCGTCTCGAAGGCGCCAGCGACCCGACCCGCACCGACGACCAGGCCAAGGCGCTCAAGGACAAGCAGTCCGACCTGCAGTCGACGGGCCGTGAGGACGCGGCCAAGCCGCTCGGAGAGGACCAGATCTTCCCGAACGCGCCCGCGGAACAGCTCCGCGGCAAGGCCTCCGGCGGCGCGGGCGGCGGCAAGGCAGGCGCACTGGAGGCGACTCCCGCGCCGAAGGCCGGCGTCGGCGCCGTCGCCAAGCAGGAGAAGGGCACCGAGATCACCGCCGGCGCGGGCAAGGCGCAGGGCGACCTCGATGCCAAGGACAAGGAACACCAGCAGAGCGAGCAGCAGGCCAAGCAGGACAAACAGAACGAGATCAACAGCGAGGTCGAGCGCAACACGGCGCAGCAGACCGCGGAACGCGGCCGGGTCGCCCAGGAGACGCAGAAGCAGCGGCAGGACTGGCGGGACGAGCAGGACAAGAAGATCGAGGACGCGGACAAACAGTCCGACGACGAGCACGGCAAGAAGAACAAGGAGATCGTCAAGGCCCGCGACGACAAGGACAAGGAGGTCGGCGAGCGCAAGGACAAGGACAACGCCTCGATCGACACCGAGCGCGAGAACGCCGAGAAGGAGGCCCAGAAGAAGAAGGAGGAGAAGAAGCCCTCCGGAGGCCTGTTCGGCTGGATCGCGGACAAGGTCGCCGACTTCTTCAAGGGCCTGCTCGCCGCCGTCACCGCGGTCTTCGACGCCGCCCGCAAGGCCGTCAACGGGATCATCGACAAGTTCAAGGAGTGGGCCAACCAGGCGATCGACTTCGTACGGGACCTGGCGGTAAAGGCGATCAACGCACTCGCCGACGTCCTGATAGCGATAGGCGACACGCTCCTGGCGGCCTTCCCCGAACTCCGGGACCGCTTCCGCAAGGCGATCGAAGGCCTGCGGGACTCAGCGATCGCGACGGTGAACCAGCTGGCGGACGGACTGAAGAAGGCGGTCAATACGCTGCTGGACGCACTGGCGGCGGGCCTCAACAAACTCCTCGACGTGCTCGAGGCGGGCGTAAAGGCGGTCATCAAGGCCTACCAGGCGATCATCGAGGGCGCGATCAAGTTCGCGCAGGCAGCGATCGAGGCGCTGGGCAAGTTCGCGGCCCTGGTCGCCGACATCGCGCCGGACCCGGGCGGCTGGATCTCCAAGGCCGGCAGCGCGGCGAAGACCGGCATCACGGACCACCTCTGGGGCGCCATCAAGGTGGCGGTCAAGGGGTGGTTCGACACGAAGGTCGAGGGCATCCTCGGCCTCGGCAAGGCGGTCATCGACGTCCTGGTCAAGGGCTGCGTGTCGATCAAACAGATCGGCAAGATGGCCTGGGACGCGATCATCGCCTCGCTCCCGATGATGATCGCCACCCTGGTCATCGAGAAGGTCGTCTCGATGATCGTGCCGGCGGCCGGCGCGATCCTCACGATCATCCAGGGCCTGATGGCGGCGTGGTCGACCGTCAGCTCGATCCTGTCGGCGTTCGGAAAGTTCTGGGCCTACCTGAAGGCGGTGAAGGCGGGCCCGGCGGCATGTCTGTTCGCGGAAGCGGTCGCGGCGGGTGTCGTGGCCCTCCTTGACTTCATCACCAACTTCCTTCTGCAGAAGCTGTCTTCGGCGACCAAGGGCGTCGGCAAGCGGCTCAAGGGCATGGCGCAGAAGATCATGGACGGCTTGAAGAAGGTCGGGGGAGGGGCGAAGAAGGCGGCGGGGTCGGCGGTGAACTCGGCGCGGGCTGCGGTGCGGAAGGCCAGGCAGGCCTTGTCCCGGGACGGCGCCGAGCCGCGGCCGAAGGGCAAGCCGTCGCCGGAGCCGAAGTCTCCCGTGAAGCCGAAGGAGCACGCTACGCCCAAGGGGCCGGCGAAGAAGCCGGATGGGCCGGAGGCGAGGCCGAAGGACGGGGAGACGGGGCCTGGAAAGGACAGAGCGCCGGACCGGGAGACGCCGAAGGACAGGCCGGCCGAGAAGGACGGGACTCCGGACAGGAACAGGACGCCCGACAAGGAGCGGGGCCCGGAGACGGACCGGACTCCCGACAGGGAGAAGACTCCCGAATCCGCCCCGAGGAAGAAGCAGAAGGAGATCGAGGGCCCTAAGCCGGCCAAGCCCAGGAAGCCCAAGTCCCCTGTCGGTAAGGCCCTCTCGAAGGCCAAGGGCACGGTCAAGTCCGCCCTGAAGAAGGTCGGCAACGCTGCGAAGACACTCGGCAGGAAGCTGAAGAAGTCGAAGCTCGGCAAGGCGCTCAAGAACGGTGCGTCGAAGCTGCGGAACTTCTTCAAGCGGAAGAAGGACCGGCTGCGGGACCACAAGAAGCGGCAGCAGGAACAGAAGAGGCGGAAACAGGACCAGCGGATGAAGGACGAGAAGTCCAAAGAGTCGAAGGAGGCGCGGCTGGCAAAGATCGTGGCGCGCATCAAACCTCGCCTGGACAGGATTCTCCGGCGCGGCACGAAAGAGCCGGTCATGCGCGCCACGCTGAGCGGCCTGCGTATCTGGTATCGACTGACCCAGCTGAACCTGGAAGGTTCCTCCAAGTACGCGATCAATGCCCTGCTCAATCCGCGACAGGAGGTAACCGAGGCCAACCGGGAGCGTGTGCAGCTGGTGCTGGAAGGCGAAGACCCCGAAGTCCTGAATGACATCCAGAAGCGAGTGGGCATCCGGGAGTTCGATGACTGGTTCCTTCTGCAGGGTGAAGAATCGCAGACGGATTTCGCCAAGGGATTCCAGAAGCTGTACCAGGAACTGAAGCGCGAGATCGAGAAGGAGAATCAGACCAGAGGTGCCCGGGAGGCGAACCTCGCCGAGGTGGAGCTCCAGGAAATGATCGGCAAGATGCCCAATGATCTGCAGGACATCAAGACGAGCGACTGGGCCAAGGATAAGACCGACAAACTGATCAATGCGCTCACCAAGACTGTGGGTACGGGCCGAAGTCAGGTAAAGCGCAAGAAATCCAGGGGGATTGGCGACTCCCGCCCACTGCCTGGCCAGCAGGACCGCGCCCCCATTCCCATCGAGTTCGAAAAAGTCATGGACAAGATCGACTTCGTCACCAAGGTCGTCGAACTCAAGCGGTGGGAGGCCGAGGACCAGGAGGAGCTCTCGCCCTTCAGAGGTGAGAAGGTCGATGGCACCGGCAGGCGAAGCGGCATCGTTCAGGATTCATATCGCGATGCCCTCGCGACCTACATCATGGACAAGTTCAAGGACGACCCGGACCTCGCCGAAGCCGCCAGAACGTATGCGATGGCGAAGCAGGCGGACCATCTTCGTGAACTGCAAGGGGCGGGTGAAGATCATCCAGCGACCATGAGGCAACTTCACAACAAGACCAACTCCCAGGTCGGCCGTCAAATCCGAACTTCCATGCAGAAGTTGGAAGTGGGCCGACTGGTAAAGTTCGTCATCAAGGGATGGTGGAAGTAGCGCGCCGAATCCGCCCGCTTCATCACGAGTAAGCAGACACCACACTGGCGAGGAACTCATGGCAACGCAGCAGCAGCTCATCGACCTCTTTGGGGCGGACAACATCACCGCACTCGACCTTTCGGACCGCGAGGTTTTCAAATCGGCCGGAATCGAGGCGGAAGAGCTCTTCGAGGTCGGTCTGCCCGACCGGCTCACCGGGATGTTCTCGGCGGAGGTCGTTGCCGACCCGGAGACCTTCGACGGTGTCTCCGCCAGTATCGGTGGCACGCAGGTCACGCTCGTGACCCTGGGCGCACCGCACAGCGACTCCGATTTCCGCTACTACCTGAACCCGCTGGACGGGCGGATTCTGCTAGCGCGACTGGTCGCTGAGAACCCCGAGATCGAGGTCGTCAACGATTCGCTCGGAAACTTCATCGAGTTCCTGTATCGCGTCGGCAGGTACAAGGCCTTCAGCAAGGGAGCGGACGAAAATCAGCAGGCAGATTACAAGGACCTGCTCGTCGCGTATCTCACCACCCTTGACCCCGGTTCTCTGAAGGAGTCGGACAACTGGTGGTCCATGGTGATCCGACAGCTCTGAGTCCATGCACACCACCGACCGCGGCAGAGGCGAACCGTGACCCGCTACGCAGACATCCCCAAACCCATCCGCTCCGGAATAGTCGTCGTCAACCCCGACACCGGCACCCCCCAGCGCATCATCGTCCTCCAGTTCAACCCCGACACCCTGGAGCGCAGCATCGCGCCCCAGTCCGCCGGAGACAGTGGTGACGGCGGGAGTGGCGGGAAGGGGAGCGGGGACCGGAACGAGGCGCTTCGGCTTAAGGGCCCCGCCGAGGAGACCTGGAAGTTCACCGCTGAGATCGATGCCACCGATCAGCTGGAGATCGCCGCGCCCGACGGGATCCACCCCCAACTGGCCACCCTCGAGATGCTCGTGCAGCCCACCACCGCTCAGCTGCGCGCCGCGAGTCGGCTGGCGCAGAACGGGACCATCGAGATCAGCCCGATCGAGATGCCGTTGACGCTGTTCACATGGGGGAGCAAGCGGGTCATGCCCGTGCGGCTCACCGAGTTGTCCGTGAACGAGTCCGCCTTTGACGTGAATCTCAATCCGATACGGGCCTCACTGAGCATCGGCATGAAGATCCTCACCGTGAGCGATCTGCCTGCCGGGCATCGCGGTGCCGATCTGTACATGGCGCACCTCGCGCAGAAGGAACGGCTCGCGGCGGCAGCGCGGGGCGGGAGTCTTGGCGCGCTCGGGCTGCCCGGCGCGGACGTACTGAGCGGAAGGGGCTGAACCCGACCTCATGGCTGACATCGAGTCCTACGAGAGCGCCCTCGGCGCGATACCCGGCGCCCACCCCTACCCGCGCACCAGCCGTTACCACGACGTGGAGATCGGCGTGCATCGCCAACCCGACGGCACCGAAGTCCGTTACGCCAAACGCCGTTTGCTGCCCCCGCTCGACGTGCAGGAGACGCAGGAGCATGTCGTCGGCGCCGGCGAGCGGCCCGATCTGCTCGCCCAGCGGTACTTCGGCGACCCCGGCCAGTGGTGGCGGATCGCCGACGCCAACCCCGTACTCGATCCTCGGGAGTTGACGGACGAGGCCGGGGCCGGACGGGTCATCGACATCCCTGCGCCCGGGGGACACCGGCGTGTCTGAGCAGCCCGTGGGGCAGGGCCCCGTCCACATCACGCTCCTCATGGGGCCGAAGCTCGTGAAGCCCGTGCCGGCCGAGGTGACGGAGGCGCTGCTGTCCGCGCAGATCACCGCCACCGCGGGGGAGCGCAGCGGGTTCCAGCTCGCTTTCGACCTCACCAAGTCCGGGATCATCAACCAGCGGCTCCTGCCCGAGGGGTTCTTCGATCCCAAGACGCGGATCATCGTCACCGTGAGCGTCCGGGGCACCACCGACGTGCTCTTCGACGGGCTCGTCGTGCGTCAGGAGGTCGGTGCGAGCAATCAGCCCGGGCACTCCACCCTCACCGTGACCGGCGAGGACCTGACGCTGCTGATGGACCTCGAGGAGCGCACCGCCCGGTATCCCAACCTGCCGCCGTCCGAGCGCGTCCTCAACATCCTGCGCCGCTACTCCGACTACGGCATCCGGCCCGACGTCTACGCCGAGAAGATCGCCCAGCCGCCGCACCAGGATCTCCGCGTCCACTACCAGACCGGCACCGATCTGCAGTACGTCACCGACCTCGCCCGCGCCAACGGCTACACCTTCTATCTCGAGCCCGGGCCCAACCCCGGTCAGTCCTCCGCCCGTTGGGGGCCGGAAGTCCGCCTCGGCATCCGCCAGCACGCCCTCAACGTCAACATGGATGCCAATACGACCGTCGATCAGCTGACCTTCGCCTACGACGGGACGGCCCGGGAGGAGCCGCAGGCCCGCTGGCAGGACCCCGGGACCCGGCAGTCCACCCTGCTGCCGCAGCCGCCGATCAGCCCGCTGCGCCCGCCCCTCGGCCGCCGCCCCACCCCGGCCCTCAAGCGCAAGACCCTCTCCGGCACCGCCAAGCAGCAGCGCGAGCAGGCCGAGGCCGAGCTCCTAGCGCGGGCCGCGGTGTCGGCCGACGTGGTCTCCGGGTCCGGGTCGCTCGATGTCAACCGGCACGGCTACATCCTGCAGCCCCGCCAGCTTGTCGGCGTGCGCGGCTCGGGACGCGCGTACGACGGCGACTACTACGTCAAGTCCGTCACGCACAACCTGCGGCCGGGGTCCTTCCAGCAGAACTTCACCCTCTCCAGGGAGGGGTTGGAGGCGCGCAGCGATTACGTCCGGCCGTAACCCCACCGACCCACCGATCAGGAGCAGTTCAGCATGGCGGCACCCAACAATCGCTACCTCGGCAAGTTCCGCGGCCGGGTGGTCGACAACAACGACCCGTTGCGGATCGGGCGTATCACCGTCGAGGTGCCCGACGTCCTCGGTGACGAGCCGTCCACCTGGGCGCTGCCCTGCCTGCCCTTCACCGGGCCCGAGTCCGGGCAGTTCGTGGTGCCGCCGCCGGGGGCCGGTGTGTGGGTGGAGTTCGAGCAGGGGGACCCCAGTTTCCCTGTGTGGACCGGGTGTTGGTACGGGGCTGCGGAAGAGCTGCCGCCCGACGCGCGGCGTGAGCTGCAGGCGAACTCGCCGAACAAGCCCGTGGTCGTGCAGACTCCGGGCGCGCACAAGATCGTCATGAACGACACCGCCGGTGCCGAGCAGGGAATCCTGCTCCAGGCCCAGGGCGGCGCCTACATCCGCATCACCAGGGAGACCGTGGTCATCGCCAACGGAGCGGGCGCCGAGATTCTGCTGCGCGGCGGTCAAGTCATCATCAACCAGGGTCAGTTGACCGTGGAACCGAAGCGCTAGCAACACGGGGGAGAAGAGAAGTTGTCCGGGAGTCTGCTCGACGCGAGCGCCGTGATCGGCTGCCCGCACGGCGGCCGGGTCACCGCCGCAACCACACCTTCCGGCGGCGTACGCATCGGGGGCGCCGCCGTCGCCACGGGCGCGCACACCTACGTCGTCGCCGGCTGCCCGCACGCCGTCGCCGGGGTGCCCTCGCCGTGTGTGTCGGTCCGCTGGACCGCCGACGGCAGTGGCGTCACCGTCGACGGCGCGCCCGTGCTGCTCGACACCTCCGCAGCCGAGTGCTTCACGGCGGCCTTCGTGCCGCAGGGACCGCCCGTGGTCCAGGCCGCACAGCGAAAGGTCACCGTCCGATGAGCCGTCATACGCGCAACCACCCGCGCACCGACATCGCGTTCCCCTTCCGCGCCGACCGCCGTGGCCGCACCGCGCACGCCGACCACGCCGCGCATGTGCACGATCTGATCGAGCAGTTGCTGTTCACCAGCCCCGGTGAGCGTGTGATGCGCCCCGACTTCGGCTGCGGTCTCCTCGACCTGGTGTTCGCGCCCAACAGCCCCGAACTCGTCAGCACCCTCGAACTCTCCGTGCAGGCCTCGCTCCAGCGCTGGCTCGGCGACCTCATCGACGTCGTGGCCCTGGATGTCGTCAGCGACGAGAACGCTGTACGCGTCTACCTGTCGTACGTCCTGCGGGCCACCGGAGCCCGGACGGACGACGTCTTCGAAGGGAGGGCGGCATGAGCACGGGTACGACCACCTCCCGCCGCGCCAAAGTAAGAGCCGCTCAGCTCAACGGAGTCGACGCGGTGGAGGTCAGTGACGACGGGCTGCTGCTCACCGTCACCTTCCTCGGCAAGGCCCCGCACGGCCTCGGCCCGGAGAACGTCCGTATCGACGGCGGACGCCGGATCACCGGCATCACCGCCGTCGATGTGAGTGTCGAGCGTGAGGAGGATCCTGAGCTCGACGACCGGCTCTACGTCACCCTCGACCGGGCCGGCGACACCTCGCGGTACGTGTTCTCGCTCGTCGAGACCGACCCGTACGGCCGCCCGGGAACGGAACCCTTCCGGGGCTTCGACCAGCGCTACCACCGCGCCTCCTTCTCCTTCCGGCCGGACTGCCCGACTCCCTTCGACTGCAAGGGAGATGAGTCGGAGCAGGACGGCTTCCCGGTCGCGCCCGTCGTCGACTACACCGCCCGCGACTACGACACCATCCGCAAGCTCCTCCTGGACCGGCTCGCGCTCACCACCCCCGACTGGGTCGAGCGCAACCCCGCCGACCTGGGCGTCACGCTCGTCGAGCTGCTCGCGTACACCGGCGACCAGATCAGCTACCAGCAGGACGCGGTGGCCACCGAGGCCTACCTCGACACCGCGCGCCGCCGGGTCTCCGTACGGCGTCACGTCCGGCTCATCGACTACGCGATGCACGACGGCTGCACGGCACGCGCGTACGTCACCGTGCAGACCGCCGGCGACACCACCCTCGCCCCGGGCACCTTCCGCTTCGCCTCCGTCGACGTCCGCACCCTCGACCCGCACGACCGGCCCGAACCGGGCACGGTGATCGACGAGATCGACCTCGGCGACCTGGACGAGCGCGGCTCGGTCGAGGTCTTCGAACCGGTGGTCGCCGCCGACCCGTTGGAGCTGAAGGTCGCCCACAACGCGATCCGCCTGTGGACCTGGGGCGGCGAGGTGTGCACCCTGCCGAAGGGCGCAACCTCCGCCACGCTGCGGGACGAGTGGGACGACCCCGAGACCTGCCGCGACCGTCAACTCTCCCTTGTTCCGGGTGACTTGCTGGTCCTGGAGGAGGTGAAGGGCCCGCGCACCGGCACCCCCGGAGACCAGGACCCGAGCCACCGCCAGGCCGTGCGCCTCACCTCCGTCACCCCGGGCATCGACCGCATCGAGGACCAGCCGGTCCTGGAGGTCACCTGGGCCGCCGAGGACGCCCTGCGCTTCCCGTTCTGCCTCGCCACACGCGGCGGCCGCGACTGCCTGCCCGTCGACGACGTGACCCTGGCCCGCGGCAACGTCGTCCTCGTCGACCACGGCCGCACCCTCACCGGACTCCCGCAGACGGCCACCGTGCCGCCCGAGCCGGCCGTCGTCGCCCCGTGCGACCCGCCCGCCTTCGGCTGCTACGACCGAGAAGAGGGCAATGCCTCCGCTCGGCTGATCAACTCCCTCACGGACAAGGCGGAGAGCGCGGAAGCCCTCGTGCCCGACGACGTCCGCGAGCTGTTCGAGGTGGTCGGCGAGGCGGCGACCGTACGCGCCGGAATCGGTCTGGAACGCGCCGGGCAGCGGCACGAGCGGGTGGTGCCCGGCACCGCGTATGCCCAGGCGGCCGCCCTGCGCACCCTGCTCGCACAGTCCGTCTACCCGGGCATCGCGCCGCGGTTCAGGCCCGTCCTCGGGCGTACGCCCGTCGTGCAGGCGGTGGCCTTCCCCGACGCGCAGGCAGTGGCCGCCGGACAGGCCGAGCGGATCGCCGCGATCCCGGGAGCGGTCCGGCAGCGGCTCGTCGAGCTGTGGCGCAGCGCCCGCGACCGCGACGGACTCGCCGAGGAGGAGATCGACGAACTCACCCTCATCTACGGCCTGAAGGTCGTCGAGCGGTTCGAACTGCGCACGCATCCCGTCCGTGCCCTGCGTGAACTCCTGCACAGAAACGACGAGTTGCTCGACGCGAAGCTGCGGCGCGTGGAGGTCCTCGCGTCCCGGGCCCGTGCCGGCGCGGTCCTCGACGGGCACATCGCCTGGGAGATCGCCCACAGCTGGGGCCCGGCGTACGCGACCGGACTGCACCCCGACGAGCCGGTGCTGCGCGGCTCCGCGACCGCCGCGCTCGCCCAGGACCCGCGCCGCGCCCTGCCCGCCGTACGCGTCGAGGACGGCGACCTGACCTGGGAGCCCCGCCGCGACCTGCTCCACAGCGGCCCCCGCGACCGGCACTTCGTCGGCGAACTGGAGGACGACGGCCGCCTCGCCCTGCGCTTCGGCGACGGCCGGCACGGCGCGAAGCCGGTGCCGGGCTCCCGGCTCGCGCTGCACTACCGTCTCGGCGGAGGCATCGCGGGCAACGTCGGCGCGGAGGCCATCAACCACCTCGTCATCCAGAGCGACTGCGAGCAGCCGCCGGCCGCCGCGGTCCGCAACCCGCTGCCCGCCATCGGCGGTGTCGAGCCCGAACCCATCGAGCAGGCACGCCAGTTGGCGCCGCTCGACCTGCGCCGCACCCGACTGCGCGCGGTCACCGCCGAGGACTACGCGGACCTCGCCGCACAGCTCCCCGGCGTGCAGCGCGCCGCCGCCGAGATCCGCTGGACCGGCAGCGTCCAGGAGGCCCACATCGCCATCGACGCGTACGGCAGCGCCGAGCCGTCGGCCGAGCTGCTCGCGCAGGTCGAGCAGTCCCTGGAGGCGTACCGGCGCATCGGCCACGACCTCGTGGTCGGCCCCGCCCGCCTGGTACCGCTCGACCTCGCGCTGACCGTGTGCGCCAGGCCCGGCCACCAGCACGGGCAGATCCTGGCCGAGCTGTACCGCGTGCTCGGCAGCGGCCGCCTCGCGGACGGACGGCTCGGCTTCTTCCACCCGGACGCGCTGACCTTCGGCGAACCCGTACGGCTCAGCCGTCTGGTCGCCGTCGCCGCGGCCGTACCGGGTGTGGAGAGCGTCCAGGTCACCCGGCTGCGGCGGCTGTTCGAGCAAGACCGAGGAGAGAGGGAGGACGGCGTGCTGCGGCTCGGCCCGCTGGAGATCGCCACCTGCGACAACGACCCGGACCGGCCGGAGAACGGCCTGCTGGCGATATCCCTGGGAGGTGCGGCCCGATGACCGCCACCGATGAGTGCACCTGCGGCTGCGGCGGCCACGACGAGCGCCTCGCGCCCGCCCCGGTCCACAACCCGCCCGGCCGCACCGCCCTCGACTACCGCGTCGGCGAGTACGGCTCGTTCCTGGCCGCCCTGCTCGACCGGCTCGCCTCGCCCGCGTACCCGGCCCTGGAGGGGCTCACCGTCCGCACCCCGGACGACCCGGCCATCGGGCTCCTCGACGCCACCGCCGTCCTCGGTGACCTGCTCACCTTCCACTCGGAGCGGATCGCCGACGAGGCCTACATCCGTACGGCGAACGAGCACCGCTCGCTGGTGCTGCTGGGGCGGCTCGTCGGACACCGGCCGCGGCCCGGTGTCGCCGCCGCGACCCACCTCGCGTACACCCTCGAACGCGATCCGCGTGCCGAGTCGCTGTCCGTGGTGATCCCGCGCGGGGCGCGCGCCCACAGCGTGCCCGCCTCCGCCGACGAGGAGTCGCTGACCTTCGAGACGAGCCGGGACCTCAGCGCACGTTGGGACTTCAACGAGCTGAAGGTGCGGCGGCGTCGGCCGTCCCTGGTGACGCCCCAGGATCTGGAGCGTCGTCCGGAGCTCTTCGTCGAGGGCACGGCCAACTCCTTGCAGACCGGGGATCAGTTGCTCTTCGTTTTCGGGGAACAGGCCGGTGGGGAGCGGAAGTTGCTGCCCGTCGCGGGCGTGCGTATTGACCGTGACGAGGACGTCACGGCGATATCCCTGCCGAAGTCGGCGCCGGCGACGCTGAAGGAGCTTGTCGACGAGGTGCGGCGGTGGACGGCCGAGCCCTCCGTCCCCGGCGAGCCCGGAGATGAGCCGCCTACGCCCGAGGTGCCGAATCCGCGGCCTGTCAGCCGCCTGATCGAGGACTTCGAGGACCAGGTCCTCGCGCCCCTGCGGGCGGCCCTGGACGGGGTGAAGACGCCGGAGAGTCTTGCTGCTGTTCTGGCGGAGCCCGTTGCCCGGCTGGGCGAGGCGGAGGTGTTGGCCGAGCCGTGGGAGGACGTTGCCGGGTGGTTTGAGCAGTTGCAGGCTGTTCTTGCCGAACTGGGTTCGCGGGCACTGGAGTTGGCGCCTGCGCAGGGCACGTCTGAGGGTGCCTCGGTAGGTGGGTTGGTGTCTGCGGCTTCGTCTGGGCTGGTCGCGCAGTTCCCCGCGCCCCTTAAGGGCGATTCGCGCGCCGCCGCGTTTCATGCGCTGGCTGCTGTGCTTCCCGCGCTGCGCGCCACGAGCCCCGCTTCCTCGACTGCTACCGGCAGCCGGCTTCCCGGGACCGATACTGCTCGGCTGCTTGCGGCTCTCAACCCCGGCCTGGGCAGTCTCTATCCCGCCTGGCGCAAAGCGTCCGCCACCGGCACCGCGCCGCTGCTGCGTGCCCTGCTCGCCATGCGCGTCACCGCCGCCCCCTTCGGCGCCACCGCACCGCTCAAGCCCGTCCAGGACGACAAGGGCCGGGTCATCAGGTCCGCGGACTGGCCGCTCAGCGGGGCCGTGCTGGCCGGTATGCGGATCGTCTACGACACCGCGGGCAAGGCGCCGGTCCGGGCGGAGTTCCAGTACGTCGAGGGGAACAGCTCCGACCAGCAGGCGGTGAGCCTGCCGCTCACCCAGCAGGTGAGCTTCGCGCTCGGACCCGGTCAGGTCGATCTGTCCACCCGGGCCGCCCAGGACCGTGACCTGAGCTGGCTCACTCGCCGTCCCGCCGACTCGCAGGAGCCCGGCGTCACCGTGCGGCTCCGCCCCGGTCTGCCCGAGCGCACCCTGTTCGTGTCCCGGCCGGACGAGCACGGCGTGGTCCACGTCGGCATCAACAACGGCACCGCACGGGAGGAATCCCTGCGGCCGGGCGACACCCGGCAGTTCACCCACGGCGACTACGAGGTGAGCCTGCGCTACACGGTGGGCAGCACCGAGCCGAACGTCGAGGTCGTCATCGCCAGTAAGCCGGCGCCCGTCAACCGGCGCGTGCTGCAGCTCGACAGTGTGCACACGAGCATCACGGTCGGCAGCTGGGTCGCCGTCCAGCGTCCCGCCAAGGGCGCCCAGGGCGGCATCCCCGGCGACGCCAAGCTCGCGTTCGTCACCACGCAGGTCGTGGCGGCGCGGACGGCGGCGTACACCAACTACGGCATCACCGGCCGAGGCACCGAACTCACCCTCGCCGACCCGTGGTTGGACGAGTTCGACGTGCTGCTGTCGCACATCCGGGACACCACCGTGTACGCCGGGGGCGAGCCGCTGCGCCTGGCGGACGAGCCGCTCGGCGAGGACGTGCACGGCAATGAGATCGAACTCGCCGAGCTGTACGACGGACTGCGTCCCGGGCGTCTCCTCGTCGTCACCGGTGAGCGCAGTGACATCCCCGGGACGACCGGTGTGACCGCCACCGAGGTCGTCACGATCGACACCGCCGATCCGGCCGTGGACCCGCAGCTGCCCGGCGACCGCGTCCACACCCGTCTGACCCTGACCACCGACCTCGCCCACCGCTACCGCCGCGAGACGGTCCGCATCCTGGGCAACGTCGTCGAGGCCACCCATGGCGAGAGCCGGGAGGAGGCCATCGGCAGCGGCGACTCGGACCGGGTCAACCAGACGTTCGCGCTCTGGCAGTCCCCGCTGACCTGGCTCGCCGACGACAACCCCCTCGGCGCCACGCCGGTGCTGGAGGTCCGGGTCGACGGCGTCCTGTGGCACCAGGTGGACAGCCTGGCCGGACGCGGCCCGAACGAGCGCGTCTACATCAGCGGCACCGCCTCCGATGGCCGCACTACGGTCACCTTTGGCGACGGCATCCACGGCGCCCGCCTGCCCAGCGGCCACGAGAACGTCCACGCCCGCTACCGCTTCGGCACCGGCAAGGCCGCCAACGTCCCCGCGGACCGGGTCACCCAGCCCCTCACCCGCCCGCTCGGCGTCACCGCGGTCACCAACCCCCGCCCGGCGACGGGCGGCGCGGACGCCGACGGACCCGGCCTGACCCGCCGTACGATCCCCCTCGCCGTGTCCGCCCTCGACCGGCTGGTCTCCGCGGCCGACTACGAGGACTTCGCCCGCTCCCGCGCCGGCATCGGACGGGCCGCCGCACGCGAACTCTTCGACGGGCGGCGGCGCGTGCTGCACGTGACGGTCGCGGGTACGGACGACGTGCCTCTCGACGGCGACTCGGACACCTTGCGCGCCCTGCGCGGCGCGCTCACCGAGTACGGCGACGGCAACCTGACCGTCCGCGTGGACGTACGCGAACTGGTCCTGCTGCTCGTCGCGGCCAAGGTGAAGGTGGCCCCGGACTACGCGTGGGAGTACGTCGAGCCCCGGCTGCGGGCGGCACTGCTGCACCGACTCGGCTACGAGGGACGGGAGTTGGGGCAGCCCGCCCGACTCTCCGACCTCCTCGCCACGGCACACACCGTGCCCGGCGTCGACTATGTGGACGTCGACGTCTTCACCGGCGTCCCCGCCTCCGCCACCCCCGCGGAACTCGCCGCGCTGCTCACCGACCCCGGCGCACCCCGGTCGAGCGTGCCCGCGCACCCCGCGACGTACGACGAGAAGATCCACACGGTCCGCGACGCCAACGGCGAGACCCTGTCGTCCGTCTGCGCCCGCTACGGCATCCCACTCGCCGAACTCCTGCGCCTCAACCCCGACATCACCGACACCCGGCGCCTGGCGAAGGGCCGGTCGGTATTTGTGTTCCGCGGCATCCGCCCGGCTCAACTCGCGCTTCTCTCCCCGAGGGCGGCGGACACCCTCATCCTCACGGAGGTCAAGTGATGGCCGCGCATTCGGCGGATGTCCAGTTCGACACAGAAGCCCTGGCGACGTCCCGGGAACCCGACGGCCTCGCCGCCCTGCTGCCCCGCTGGCACCTCCTGCGCGACGCCGAGGAGGGGGAGCCGCTGCGTGCGCTGCTCGCGGTGATCGCCGAGCAGCTCGACCGGGTCCGCGACGGCGTGGAGCAGGGCTACGAGGACCTGTTCGTGGAGACGGCGGCCCCCTGGGTGCTGCCCTACCTCGGCGACCTGGTCGGCTACCGCACCCTGCCCGGCTACGAACGCGTCCTCACCACCGGCCTGCACGAGGGCGGCCGGGACGCCCTCGCCGAGGCCATCGCCCCACGCGCCGACGTGGCGACCACGGTCGCCAACCGGCGCCGCAAGGGCACGCTGCACCTGCTGGAGGAGATCTCCGAGCAGGTCGCCGGCTATCCCGCCCGCGCCGTCGAGCTGTCCCGGCTGGTCGCCCACAACCAGTCGGTGAAGCTGTACCGGGACACCGGGAGGGGCCGCCTCGTCGACCTCCGGGACGGTTCCGCGCTGGCCCTCGCAAGCGGCCCGTTCGACACCACGGCCCGCACGGTCGACGTCCGCCGCGCCAACTCCACGCGCAGGCAAGGCGGTTGGAGTCCGTCCGGAGCCGCCCTCTTCATCTGGCGGCTCAAGGCGTACTCGCTGACCTCGTCCCCGGCGTACTGCATCGACCGCGCCCGCAACCTCTACACCTTCTCGATCCTCGGCAACGACAGCCCCCTGGTCACCAAGCCGGTCCCGGAGCCGTCGCCCACCCACATCGCCACCGTCGACAACGTCCCGGCCTTCATCACCCGCCGCCTGCTCCACGACCGGCTGCTGGACTACTACGGCCCCGGCAAGAGCTTCGTCATCCGGCGCGACGGCGAGGACAAGCCCGTACCGCCGTCCGACATCGTGGTGACGGATCTTTCCGACTGGCGTTATCGGCCCAAGCGCGGCCAGATCGCCGTCGACCCCGAACTCGGGCGGATCGCCTTCGGCTCGCGCTCGGCGCCCCGGCAGGGCGTGTGGGTGGACTACCACTACGCGTACGGAGCCGACATGGGCGGCGGCGAGTACGAGCGGCCCGACCGCGTGGACCGGCCCGACGCCACGTTCTACCGGGTCGGCCCGGGACAGCCGCACCGCCAGATCATGGACGCCTACCGGGCCTGGCAGCACGACCGCCGGGCCGGCCGCACCGGGCCCGACGGCATCATCGAGATCACCCACAGCGGCGCCTACCAGGAGCAGCTGGACTTCGATCTCGACCCCGGCGACCGGCTGGAGCTGCGGGCCGCCGAGGGCACCCGGCCGGTGATCCGGCTCCTCGACTGGTACAGCAACCGGCCCGACGCCCTCAACATCCGTGCCGTACAAGACGATTGCGCCCCGCACGAGCGTCCGCGGATCGTCCTCGACGGGCTGCTGGTCGCCGGGCGCGGCATCAACGTCACCGGCCCGATGGGTGCGGTCGTGGTACGGCACAGCACCCTTGTCCCCGGCTGGTCTCTGGAGCCCGAGTGCGAGCCGCACTCGCCCGAGGAGCCCAGCATCGTCCTGGACCGCACCACCGCCTGCCTCCAGATCGAGCACAGCATCCTCGGCACCATCGAGGTCATCGGCGACGAGGTCAGCGAGGACCCCCTCGACATCCACCTGCGCGACAGCATCCTGGACGCCACCGGCCACGACCGCGAGGCCCTGTCCGCCCCGGACTGCCGCCACGCCCACGCCGTGCTCCACGTACATCGCACGACCGTCATCGGCGAAGTCCACACCCATGCGGTGGAGATCGCCGAGAACTCGGTCTTCACGGGAAAGCTGCACGTGGCCCGGCGCGGTATCGGCTGCCTGCGGTACTCGTACGTCCCCGCCGGCTCGCGCACCCCGCGACGGCACCGCTGCCAGCCCGATCTCACTCCGGGCGTACGGCCGTTGTTCGCGGCCGTGCGCTACGGGACGCCCTGGTACGGGCAGTTGGCCGACCGGTGCCCCGAGGAGATCCGGCGCGGCTCGGACGACGGTGCCGAGATGGGCGCCTTCCACGACCTGTACCGGCCGCAGCGCGAGGACGGTCTGCGCGCGCGGCTCGCGGAGTACACGCCCGCGGGCGCCGACGCCGGGATCTTCTTCGTGACATGAGCAGTGCCGCCGTACGACCCACCCGCAGAATCCTGAACCAGGGGGACCCCCTTCATGCACGCTGATCTCTCCCGTCTCACGTTCCGCCCGGAGCGGCACTACTCCGCGGTCGTCGCCCAGCAGGGCCGCGTCCAGCTCGACGCCGACGCCAACGAGCAGACCGCGATCCAGCTCCACCAGGCCCGCACCCTCGCCGCCGACCTGATCGGCCGCTACGGCGGGCCGCGCGACGCGGCGGGCCGCGTCGCGCCGGGCTTCCGCATCGAGTACGTGGGCGGCAAGCACGACATCGACACCCTCTACATCCACGGCGGCCGCTACTACGTCGACGGCATCCTGCTCGACGCCGACCGCCCGGCGCCCGGTGTGCCCGTACCCGACGAGGACGCGGACGAGCAGGACACGCCGGCCCCGCCGGCGTACTGGACCTACTGGGACCAGCCCGACGCCTACCGCGACCCCGAGAAGCCGGGCGACCGGCTGCCCTCGCCCGCGCAGTCGCCGTTCGTGGTCTACCTGAACGTGTGGGAGCGGTCGGTCAACGCGGCCGAGGACCCGGCGCTGCGCGAGGTCGCCCTGGGTGCTGCCATGCCGGACACCGCGGCCCGGGTGAAGGTGCTCTGGCAGGTACTGCCGCTCTCCCTCGCCGAGCTGGCGATCGAGGACGCCGACCCGTCGAAGGAAGTGGTCCGCGCCGCCTTCGAGAAGTGGGCGCAGAAGCAGTCCCTGTCCTCCGCCCGGCTGGCCGCCCGCAGCGAGCGGCCCGACCACGCCGACGAGGACCCCTGCCTGGTCAGGCCCGACGCCCGCTACCGCGGAACCGAGAACCAGCTCTACCGCGTCGAGGTGCACGCCGGGGGTGACGCGAAGGACGCCACCTTCAAGTGGTCCCGCGAGAACGGCTCCGTGGTCTTCCCGGTCGACGAACTCGACGGTACCTGGGTGCAGTTGGCGTCCCTCGGCTACGACGACAAGCTGGACCTGGACGTCGGCGACCACGTCGAGTTCACGGACACGGCGTACTCCTCCCGGCTGGAGACCCTGCCCCTGCTGCGGGTCGAGGAGCTGGACCTGCCCGGCCGCCGGGTCCGGCTGTCCGCCGAGCCCGAGCCGGGTGTCGGACGGCTGCCCGAACTCAACCCGTTCCTGCGCCGCTGGGACCACCACGAGAGCCCGAGGCGCAAGGGCCGTACGGCGGCGCTGAAGGGCGGAGCCGTCCCCGTCGCGGAGGGGGAGTGGCTGCCCCTGGAGGACGGCGTCGAGGTGTACTTCGCCAAGGGCGGCGGCTACCGCACCGGCGATCACTGGCTGATCCCGGCCCGCACCGCCACCGGCAGCGTCGAATGGCCGGCCGATCCGGCGCGCCGCCCGCTGCTCCAGGGACCCGCCGGCATCACCCGCCACTTCGCGCCGCTGGCCCTGGTCAAGGGCGAGGAGAGCGCCGTCGATCTGCGCCTGGCGTTCGGACCGCTGGCCAGCAGCATCCCCGCCGCGGACGAGGCGACCCTCGCGGCGGAGGCCCAGGCACGCCGTGAGGAGCTGGCCGCCGAGAACCCCTCGCACGGGAGGTCGCAGACCACCGCGGAAGCGGAGGCAGCCGTGGACGGAGGCGAGTGATGGCCACGCCCCTGAGCGGATCCAAGCTGCTGGAGATCCTGCGCGCGGAGGGCCTGACGGTCCACGAGGTGCGCAACTGGCGTACCCACAACCGCAATACGAAGGGCCCTTGGGGCCCGGTGAACGGCGTGATGATCCACCACACCGTCACCTCGGGCACGGAGAACTCCGTGAACATCTGCTACAACGGCTACTCCGGCCTGCCCGGCCCGCTCTGTCACGGTGTCATCGACAAGAAGGGCGAGATCCACCTCGTCGGGAACGGCCGCGCGAACCATGCCGGGCTGGGCGACAGCGACGTGCTGCGGGCCGTCGTCGACGAGTCGAAGCTGCCGCACGACAACGAGGCCGACACCGACGGCAACCGGCACTTCTACGGCTTCGAGTGCATCAACCTCGGCGACGGCAGGGACCCCTGGCCCGAGGCGCAGAAGGAGGCCATCGAGAAGGTGTCCGCCGCGATCTGCCGCCACCACGGCTGGAGCGAGCGGTCGGTCATCGGTCACAAGGAGTGGCAGCCGGGCAAGCAGGACCCGCGCGGCTTCACCATGGACGGGATGCGCAAGCGGATCGCCGAGCGGCTGGCGGGCAAGGGCGGCGGGGGCGGCACCGAGCCCGACCCGAAGCCCGCCCCGAGCAAGCCCTCGTACGCACCCTTCCCCGGCGCCGGCTTCTTCCACAGCGGGCAGAAGTCCCCGGTGATCACTGCCATGGGCAAGCGCCTGGTCGCCGAGGGCTGCAGTCACTACGAGGACGGGCCCGGCCCCGAGTGGACCGACGCCGACCGTGAGTCCTACCGGGCCTGGCAGCGCAAGCTCGGCTTCAAGGGCAAGGACGCGGACGGCATTCCGGGCAAGGTCAGCTGGGACAGGCTGAAGGTGCCGGCGAGCTGAGCCGGGCCGGCCCGCCCGCCTACGCCGACTCGGCGTTGGTGGGCGGGTGTGCCGGACGTGCCGGGATCTGTGCCGGCAGCGCGGGCAGCGCCGTGCCGTACACCCAGGCGGCGAACAGGTCGTCCAGCGGCTCGTCCGCGAACCGGTTGACATGGGCCGTGAACATCGCGGTCGTCACGGCGCCGCTCCGGTGCAGCCCCACCCACGCGCGCAGCATGCGGAAGAACGCGTCGTCGCCCAGCGCGCAGCGCACCGCGTGCACGGTCAGGCCGCCGCGCTCGTAGAGCCGGTCGTCGAACATCGACTTGCGGCCCGGATCGGCCAGCCGCAGGTCCTGCGGCTGGGAGGACAGCAACCGGTGGGCGGAAGCGGCGAGTTGCTGGGCGGTGCGGCCGCCCGAGCGTTCCGACCACAGCCACTCGGCGTACTTGGCGAACCCCTCGTTCAGCCATATGTGCCGCCAGTCCGCGATGGACACGCTGTTGCCGAACCACTGGTGCGCCAGCTCGTGCGCCACCAGCCGCTCCGAACCCCGCGCACCGTCCACGTGGTTGGCGCCGAAGAGCGACAACCCCTGTGCCTCGACGGGGACATCGAGCTCCTCGTCGGTCACCACGACCGCGTACTCGCCGAACGGGTAGAGGCCGAACAACTCCTGGAACAGGTCCATCATCTGCGGCTGCCGCGCGAAGTCCCGGGAGAACTCCGGCAGCAGATGCGCCGGGATGTGCCCGTGCTGCGGCACCCCGCCCGGCCCCGGATCACCCAGCAGCACCGTCTGGAACTTGCCGATGGCCAGCCCCACCAGATAGCTCGAGGTGGGCGCCGACTGCTCGTACACCCAGGTCGTCGTGGACGCCTTCGTCGTACGGGTCAGCAGCCGGCCGCCCGCCACCACCGCGTACGCGGACGGCGTGGTGACCGAGATCTGGTACGAGGCCTTGTCGGCGGGCCGGTCGTTGCACGGGTACCAGGACGGCGCGCCGATCGGCTGGCTCGCCACCAGCGCCCCGTCCTCCAGTTCCTCCCAGCCGAGCCCGCCCCAGGGGCTGGCGACCGGCTTGGGGTTGCCCGACCAGTGCACCTCGACGGTGAAGGCGGCACCGGCCCGGATCGGCTTGGCGGGGCGGATGCGCAGCCGGCCGCCGCGGTGGGTGTAGTGCGGCTGGCGGCCGTCGACCCGCACCCGGCCGATCTTGAAGTCGGAGAGGTTGAGGGTGAATTCGGTGAGCGGGGACCGTCCCGCGATGGCGTTGATCCGGGCCGTCCCCGCCAGGCGGTTCGGGCCCGGGCGGTAGTCCAGCGCGAGCTCGTAGCGGTGCACGCGGTAACGCGCATCACCGTGCTCCGGGAAGTACGGGTCCGAACCCGCCGCCTGCTGAACTGCCACTGCCGCTTCTGCTCCCTGCGCCGTCGTGCCACTCCATTCTGCCGGTACACCGCTCACCGACTCCGAGTGGCCCGCGCTCAGGGACGCCATGCCTCGATCGGGTTGCCGAGCCAACGGGTGTCGTCCGGGACGGACTCCGCGGCCATGACGAGCGACGCGGGACCCAGGGTGGTGCGGGCCCCGATCGTGCTGCCGGGCAGCACGATCCCGCCAGGGCCCAGCGTGGCGCCCTCACGGAGTACAACAGTATCCGTCCGCAAGATCCGGTCGTGGAAGAGGTGGGTCTGCAGGACGCAGCCGCGGTTCACGGTGGCCGCGTCCTCCAGGGTCACCAGGTCGGTCTCGGGCAGCCAGTAGCTCTCCACCCACACGCCCTTGCCGATCTTGGCGCCCAGGCCGCGCAGCCACGCGGTCATCAGCGGTGTCCCGGGCACCGAACCGGCCAGCCAGGGCACGGCCACGACCTCGACGAACGTGTCCGCGAGCTCATTGCGCCACACGAAGCCGCTCCACAGCGGGTGCTCACCGGTGCGGTGCCGCCCGACGAGCAGCCACTTGGCGACGAACGACACGACAGCGGCCGCGGCGCCCGTGGTGAGCAGCACCAGACCGGACAGCAGGGGAGCCCAGGGCCCGAGCAGGCACAGCGCCGCCACCGTGAGCACCGCGAGCCCGGCCGAGCAGAACACCGGCACGATCCGGCACAGCTCCACAAGCCCGCGCGCCCACAGCAGGTGCGCCGGCGGGTCGTAGGTCCGGCTCTGGTCCGCCTTCTCGGCGTTCCGCGGCAGCTTCACCGGCGGCAGCCCCAGGTAGGAGCTGCCCTTCTTCGCCTTCTTCGGCGTGGCGGAGAGTACGCCGACCAGCCCGCCGTCGGGCACGGACCGCCCCGGCGCTGTCATTCCGGAGTTCCCGAGGAAGGCCCGCCGCCCGATCTCCGCGCGCCCGATCCGCATCCAGCCGCCGCCGAGCTCGTACGGCGCGGTCAGCGTGTCGTCGGCCAGGAACGCGCCCTCGCCGACCGTCGTGAGGCTGGGCAGGGCCAGCACGGTGGACACCTCTGCGCCCCGCCCGATCTTCATCCCGAGCAGCCGCAGCCACACCGGGGTGGCCAGCCCGGCGTACAGCGGGAACAGCGTCTCGCGGGAGCGGTCCATCAGCTGCGTGACCGTCCAGGCCTGCCAGCCGATCCGGCTGTGCGTGGGGTGCGTGCCCTCCCGCAGGCCCAGACTCAGCAGCCGTACGGCGACGAGGATCAGCAGGGCGTACGCCAGCCCGAACGCCAGCGTGGCGGGGACGAGGGCGAGCGCGGCACCGCGCAGGGGCGCGTCCGCGTCGATGAAGGCGTACGCCACGAGGAACGCGGCCCCGCCCGCCAGCAGCGGCAGCGCGGAGAGCACGAGGCCGGTCAGGCCGTACATCACGCGCCAGTACGTGCCGCGCTGCGGGCGTTCCTTGGGCCAGTTCCGCTTGGCCTTGCCGAGCTTGACCGCGGGCGCGCCGGCCCAGCGCTGGCCGGTGGGGATCTGCCCGGTGACGGCCGAGCCGGGGGCCACCTCGGCGCGCTTGCCGACGCGGGCGCCCGGGAAGAGCATGCTGCGGGTGCCGACGGTGGCGTGCGCACCCACCTTGACCTGGCCGATCTCCAGCCGGTCGCCGTCCAGCCACCAGCCGGACAGGTCGACCTCGGACTCCACGGCCGCACCCCGGCCCAGCTTGAGCAGGCCGGTGACCGGCGGCAGCGAGTGCAGGTCGACGTCCTGGCCGATCTTGGCGCCGAGGGCACGGGCGTACCGCTCCAGCCAGGAGCCGGTCAGCGAGGTCGCCCCGCTGAACTCGGCCAGCCGTTCGGCGGTCCACAGACGCAGGTGGACGCTGCCACCACGCGCATACCGGCCGGGCTCCACGCCCCGCAGCAGCAGCCGCGCGCCGCCCGCGGCGATCGCCAGCCGCCCGGGCGGGCTGAACAGCAGCACGGCACCGGCCGCGATCAGCCACCAGGAGGCGGTCGGCAGCCAGGAGTAGGCGGGCAGCAGGTTCCCGGCCGCGGCCAGGGCCACCGTCCAGCGCAGACCGAGCAGCGTGAACAGCGGCACGAGGAGCAGCAGCTGGATCACCTTGGCGCGGGTCGGCACCGGGGTGATCGTGCGCTCGGCGCCGTCGTCCTGCGCCGACTTCTCCAGGTGTCGGGCCAGCTTGCGCAGGGTGGGCTGCTGGTAGATGTCGAGGACGGCGGCGCTCGGGTAGCGGGTGCGCAGCTTCGTCGTCAGCTGGGCGGCCGCCAGGCTGCTGCCGCCGATCGCGAAGAAGTCGTCACGGGCACTGGAGACCGGGATGCCGAGGACTTCCGTCCACTGCTCGGCCAGCCACGCCTCGGTGCCGTAGAGCTGCTCGGCCGGGCCGCCGGTCTCCAGGCCCTCCAGGGGCCAGGGCAGGGCATTGCGGTCGACCTTGCCGCTGGTCCGGGTCGGCAGGTCCTCGACCGGTGCGAGCAGCGGCACGAGCGCGGCGGGCAGCTCGGCGCGCAGCTTCTCAACGGCGGTCGCGTGGTCCCAGCCGTCCTGGGTGACGATGTAGCCGACGAGGAGCTGGTTGCCGCTGCGGGCGGTCCGTACGGCCGCCGCGGCGCCCGCGACGCCGGGCAGCGCCTGCAGTGCGGCGTCCACCTCGCCGAGCTCGATGCGGCGCCCGCCGAGCTTGATCTGCTCGTCGGCCCGCCCGAGGAAGACCAGCCCCGCCGGCTCGGCCTTCACGAGGTCGCCGCTGCGGTACGCCCGCTCCCAGCCCAGGGACTCCAGCGGCGCGTACTTCTCCGCGTCCTTCTCGGCGTCGAGATACCGCGCGAGTCCGACGCCGCCGATCACCAGCTGCCCGCTGGCGCCCATGGGCACGGGCTCCCCGGCCTCGTCGACGACGGCCAGCTCCCAGCCGTCGAGCGGCAGCCCGATCCGAATGGGCTCCTCACCGCTCATGAGCGAGGCACAGGCCACGACGGTCGCCTCGGTCGGCCCGTACGTGTTCCAGACCTCCCTGCCCTCCGTGACCAGCCGCTGCACCAGCTCGGGCGGGCAGGCCTCGCCGCCGAAGATCAGCAGACGTACGTCGTTGAGGGTCTCGGGCTCCCAGAGGGCGGCGAGCGTGGGCACGGTCGAGACGACGGTGATCTCCTGCTCGACCAGCCAGGGACCCAGGTCGGCACCGCTGCGGACCTGCGAGCGGGGCACGGGCACCAGACAGGCGCCGTAGCGCCACGCCAGCCACATCTCCTCGCAGGACGCGTCGAACGCGACCGACAGCCCTGCCATGACCCTGTCAGCGGGCCCGATCGGGTCGTCGGTCAGGAACAGCGCGGCCTCGGCGTCCACGAACGCGGCGGCACTGCGGTGGCTGACGGCGACGCCCTTGGGCTTCCCGGTGGAGCCGGACGTGAAGATGATCCAGGCGTCGTGCTCGACGCCGGGGCGGGCGGCGGGGACGTCGGCGTGACCGGTGACGGTCAGCCGGTGCTCGGCCCCGATGACGGCCCGTACGCCGGCCTCGCCGAAGACCAGCTCGGCGCGCTCGTCCGGGTCCTCGGCGTCCACGGGAACGTATGCAGCCCCTGCGGCCAGGACGGCGAGGATCGCGACATAGAGGTCATTGGTGCCGGAGGGAACCCGGACGCCCACGCGGTCGCCGAGGCCGACGCCGGCCGTGGCGAGGCGCCGGCGCAGTTGCTCCACCTCGGCGGCCAGCGCACGGTAGGTGAGACGGACCGTGCCGTCGTCCAGGGCGAGCTCGTCCGGGTACGACCGCACCGACGCGTCGAAGATGTCGACAAGCGTGCGCGGGGAGGCCGCCTGGCCTCCGGAGAAACGTGCGGTGTCGCCGAACTGCTGGTGGATCTCTGCGCTGAACTCATCGTCGAGCAGGCCGAGAGCACTGCTCTCGTGTATGGCTGCCATCCGGTCCTCGCGTCTCGATCCCGGAAGCCTCCGGGGCGCTGGCGGGCCCGCAGGTCTGCCTGGGGTTGTCCGGGTCCAGCTCCGTAACAAGCCGGAAATTTTAGTACGACGCTAGGTTCGGGGCGGCTGATCGGCCAGTCGGGAGGGCTGTTGGGGGCCGGACGGGCCCGGGTCGAGGGGTGTTGACCTGGGGTTTGTACGCAGGAGAGAGATGCCCCACACAGGGGGTGACCGGGCATCGGGCGGACGAGGGTGCGGAGTTGGGGCCCGGTGGGGTCTGCGTGGCGTCCGGTGGTACTTGCACGCTGAAATGGAAGGCCTTTATTCCGGGTTGACGGGAATATTCGGAGTTAGTAATCTCGGGGCGCTTGAAACGGGGTCTATTCGGCTCGGCTCGTAGGCGAGTTCGAATTCTGGCGCTGGAGGCACTCGGAGGGGGACCTGGGGCCTGCGGTGAAACTTTGGCGCGTTGAAGCGAGGTGTTTGCCTCGGACATCTTTCTGTCCCGAGAGGGATTGAATTGTTAATCAATCATGCGCGGAGGCGGAACTCTGTGCTGCTGGGACTGCTGGTGACCGCGCTGGTCGGAGCCTTGGTGCTCATGACGGCAGCGGATGCGTCGGCGAAGCGAAAGAAAGCAAAGAACCATGAATCCTTTGCAACCTTCGCCGAGGGATACATCCCGCCTGATCGATTCACGTGCTACTACGTGGAGAAAGCTGGGCGAATGAGCATCGAGGACTGGGCATGTCCGACCGGTCCCGACGGTGCGCCGATGTTCTTCTCTCAAATGCTGGATCGGGACGGTGACGTGGGCGACGCATGGGACGACACGGGCTGGAAATATCTCGCGGCGCCGTCCCGTTTCACCTGCAACGTGAAGCCCACGTCCACCGGGCGGGCCACCAGCGACTATGTGTGCACCTACAAGGACGGCAGGAAGGTGCGCCACGCGCACCTGGAGAAGACCGTCCTGGCGACGTCGGACCAGGGTGAGAAGTGGTACCTGCAACGCGTGCCCTACCCGACGGCATCAACTGCCGCACCCTGACATGGCGTTCCTCTTCATCAGTCACAGCAGCCAGGACCGTGCCGTGGCGCAGAGGCTGGCCGACTGGCTCAAGTCGGTCGGATTCGAGGGCCTGTTCCTCGACATCGACCCCGACGCGGGTATTCCGGCCGGCCACCTCTGGGAGCGAGAGCTCTACACCCAACTCGCCCGGGCCGACGCCGTGATCTACCTGGCGAGCGCGGCCTCGGCACAGTCCCGCTGGTGTTTCGCCGAGCTGACCCATGCCCGCCGGGCGGGGCGGCCCGTGGTGCCCGTACGGCTCGACGACGCGCCGCGTCCCGGGATCCTCGGCGATGTGCAGTGGGTCGACCTGAGACAGGAAGAACCCGCTTTCGCCCCGATCCTGGAGGGCCTCAGGCGCGCCGGCATCACCGCCACGGACTCCTTCGCCCGTGATCCGGCCCGGCCTCCCTACCCGGGACTCAAGGCGTTCACAGCCGAAGACACGGCCGTGTTCTTCGGGCGCGAGAAGGAGACCGAACGGCTTCTCCAACTGCTGAACCCGGTCATGCGCTACGCCGGCGGCCGCTTCGTGGCGGTCGTCGGCCCGTCCGGCAGCGGCAAGTCGTCCCTGGTGCATGCGGGCGTGCTGCCCCGGTTACGGCGCCGGGCGAACCGATGGGTGGTCGTGCCGCCGTTCCAGCCCGGGATGCGGCCCACCGCCGCACTCGTCGCCGGACTGGAACGTGCCTTCGCCGATCAGCGCGATCCACGCTCCTTCGAGGAACTGTCGCGGACCCTCGCGCAAGGCTCCCAAGGCCTCGCGCAACTGTGCACCGAACTCGCCCGGCCGGCACCTGCGGACGGTGAGCCGCGGAGCGTTCTCGTCGTCGTCGACCAGGCGGAGCAGCTCCTGAGCCGTACCGGGATCGCCGAGCAGCGCTCCTTCATCCGCCTCCTGGACGACGTCCTCGGACCGGACAGCCCCCTGTGGGTGTTGGCGACCGTGCGCTCGGAGTTCCTGACCACGAGCCCCGAACGTGCTGGAATCACGGAGGCGATCGACGACACCCTGCTCGTCCAGCCGCTCAGCCAGAACAGGTTGTCCGAGGTCATCGAGGGCCCGGCTCGGCAAGCCGGGCTGACTTTCGAGGCTGGCCTCGTCACCCGCATGGTGGCGGAGACGACCGGGGGCGACGCGCTGCCCCTGCTGGCCTACACCCTGCGCGAGCTCTACACCCGAACGATCGGCGAGGGCACCGTGCGCCTCGCGGACTACGAACGGCTCGGCGGAGTAGTAGGGGCGTTGCGGGGCAGCGCCGACAACATCCGGGGGGAGCTGGACCAGCGAGACAGAGGGGGCGCCGTACTGCCGACCCTCCTCAAGTTCGCCGCAGTGGAGGGCGACCGTCCCCCGACAGGCAGACGTGTGCGGTACGACGACCTCGATGCGGCCGGACGGGACGTGGTGGACGCCTTCGTGGAGGCCCGGCTGCTTGTCAGTGCCGGCGACGCCGAGGAAGGCACGTCGGTCGAGGTCGCCCATGAGGCACTGCTGCGTCAGTGGGACCCACTGCGCCGGAGCATAGAGGAGTCCCGCAACGTGCTGCGGACGCGCTCCGACCTGGAGCGGCTGGCGGCCGACTGGGAACGTGGCGAGCAGGACGAGTCGTACCTGCTGCGCGGCGGCAGGCTCGAGACGTTCGACGACTGGTCCACCAGGCACCCGGGCGAACTCGGCCCCCTGGAACGCCAGTTCCTGACCTCCAGCCGAGCACACGCGGTCAACGAGCTTGCGGCGGCCAGGCGTTCCAACCGTCGCCTGCGTGGACTGGCCGCCGGACTGGCGGTGCTGCTCGTGCTGACCGTCCTGGCCACCGCAATCGCCTACGTCAGCAACGCCCGCGCTCAGTCCCGCGCCCGGCTGGCCTTGGCGGGGAAACTCAGCTCGGAGTCGGACCAGTTGGTCGGCACCGCGCCGGACGTCGCCATTCTGGTGGGCTTGCAGAGCCTGAGTGTGGCCCATGGCGACCGGCCCGAACCCCAGCCGCCGTCAGGGCTGATCACCGGACTGTCCAGGTTCACCCACGCCTCGACCCTGCTGCCTCACCCCGACCAGGTCCAGGGGGCGGCCTTCAGCCCGGACGGCCGTCTGATCGCCACCTGCGGCTGGGACCGCACCGTACGACTGTGGAACGCGACCACCGGCAAGCCAGTCGGGGCACCCATGACAGGGCATCAAGCAGCTGTCATGGACGTCGAGTTCGACCCTTCCGGACGGTTGCTCGCGACCGGCGGCATGGACGGCACAGTACGTCTGTGGGACGTGGCGACCCGGCGGCAGCTCTCCGTTCTCCAGGGAGACGAGGACGGAGTACGCGATGTCGCCTTCGACCGCAGCGGACGTGCTCTGGCCTCGGGGGGCCTGGACGGCACAGTCAAGCTCTGGGACGTACGCCGAAAGCGCCTGCGGGCTGTCCTCAAGGGACACACGGACGGCGTGACCGGCGTGGCCTTCAGTCCGAACGGCCGCCGACTCGTCACCTCCAGCTGGGACATGACCGCCCGCCTGTGGAGCGTCGGACCGGGCACTCCGCATGTTCTGCGGGTCTTCCGCGGCCACAGAGACTGGCTGCGTCGCGTGGCCTATGGACCCGACGGCAGAACCATCGCCACGGCGAGCGCCGACGGGACCGCCCGGGTGTGGGACACCACTACCGGCAAGCAGCGAAAATGGCAGATCGACGCGCACGGGCGTGAACTCTGGTCGGTCGCCTTCAGCCCCGACGGCCGGCTGCTCGCCACCGCCGGCGACGACGGCACGGCCCGGCTGTACGACGCCCGGACCGGAACACAGCAGGGTCTGCCGATCATCGGCCACACCGGTCTGGTCAATCAGGTGGTGTTCAGCCCCGACAGCAAGAAGCTCGTCACGACCAGCTGGGACCGCACCGCCCGGATCTGGCATGTTGCGCAGACATACTCGATCAGCCAACCGCTCGTCGGTCATCGAGGTGATGTCAACGGCGTTGCCTTCAGCCCCGACGGGAAACTCATCGCCACCGCGGGTGAGGACAGCACAGTACGACTGTGGCGCGCAGGCTCCGGGACATCCGTGGTCCGGACTCTGCGCGGGCATCAAGGCGCCGTCTACCGGGCGGTGTTCAGCCCGGACGGCAGCCTGCTCGCCACCGCCGGCGAGGACGACACCATACGGTTGTGGGGCCTGCGGCCCGGCAGACCCCGGCTACGGATCCTCACCGGCCACCACCAGGGCGTGTTGGACGTCGCGTTCAGCCTCGACAGCCGACTCCTCGCGACCGCGGGAAACGACAGAAAGATCCAGTTGTGGTCGGTCGACAGCGGTCGCACGGTCGGGGCACCGCTGAGCGGGCACGGTGAAGTGGTGAACGGCGTCGCCTTCAGTCCCGACGGCCGTCTGCTGGCCTCGGTGAGCAACGACCAGAGCGTCCGGCTGTGGGACGTGGCCAAGCACACTCCCGTCGGTACGCCACTCAAGGGCCACACCAACGCGGTTCAGGAGGTGGCCTTCAGCCCGGACGGCAAGCTGCTCGCGACGGCGAGTCTCGACCACACGGTGCGCATGTGGGACGTCGCGGCCCACCGGCAGCACGGCACGGCCCTCACCGGGTTCAGCGCCGGAGTGGAGGATGTGGCCTTCAGCCCGGACGGGCGCCTGATCGCCGGCGCGGGGGACGACGGCACCGTACGCACTTGGGACACACGCACGGGTGGCGCGACCGGACTGGTCCTCAGCGGCCACCGGGGCGAGGCCTATGCGGTGGCGTTCAGCCCGGACGGTGGATCCATGGCATCAGCGGGTGCCGACGACACCGCGCGCCTGTGGAATCCGCGTTTCACGGCGTGGAAGGAGTTCGGTTGTCGGCTGGTCGGCCGCAACCTCACCGCGGCCGAGTGGCACCAGTACGTCCCCGGACGGCACTACGAACGCACCTGCCCGAACCTGCCGTCCGGACCGGGCGCCCCCACCCACGCCCCCGGCGCCGGGTACTGACATGGCGACCCTACGAGCGGACGACCCCGCCACCCAGTCGGCCTGGGACCAGCAGAGCGTCTGGTCCCAGGCCGCGGGCCGGGCCAAGGCTGCCATCGACCGGGCGCGGGCCTTGAGTCTCGCGCTCGGGCTTGCCGCGGCCGTTCTCGGGACGGCCGCGTCCCAGACCATCGCCCAGCACCCGGCCCTGGGCAAGGCGCTTGCCTTCGGCGCCGCCTGTGCCACCGGTCTGGTGCCGATCGTCGCCCGGTACGCCGGACCCGGCGCCGTACGTGACTGGACACGGCTGAGAGTGACCAGTGAGGCGCTGAAGAGCGAGACCCATGTCTGGCTTGCGGGCGTGACGCCGTACCGGGGGCCGGGCGCCCGACTCGTCCTGCAGAAGCGCCTCGGGCAGCTGCGTGAGGAGGCCGCGGACCTTCTCCCCGGCACCGCGGGCATCGACCCCGTCCCACGGCGGCCGCCCGCGGTGTCGGACGTCGACACGTACATCGACCTCTGCCTGCGGCCGCAGATCACCGGCTACTACCTGCCCCGGGCGCGGGCCATGGGCCGCCGTATCACCCTGTTGCGCCGCGCGGAGGCCGGGCTGGGAGCGCTCGGGGTGCTGCTGGGCGCACTGGCCGGGACGTTCGAGGTGGAGCAGGCGGCTGCCTGGGTGGCCGTCGCCACCACCGCGAGCGCGGCGATCACCGCACACGGCATGGCCGCCAACTACAGCTACCAGCAGGTGCAGTTCACCGCCACGGCCGCCGACCTGGAGGACGCCGTCGCGCGCTGGTACGCCGACGCCGACCGCACCGGTCCGGCAGCCGAGGACGACTTCGTCGCCCACTGCGAGCGGGTGATCTCCGTACTGAACGACACCTGGATGGCGAAATGGACCTCGCAGTAGCCGCCGCCGACGTCACTCCCGGGCCGTGGCCTCCTTCGGAAGGCGGCGCGCCAGCAGCGTCCAGGCCAGGACCGCCGCGCCGAACGACACCCCCGCCACCACCCACAGCGCGCTGTGCACACCCGCGGTGAACGCGTCCCCGACCGCGCCCGTGATCTGCGGTGACGAGCGGCCGGTGGACCTGCCTCCGCTGCGGGCGACCGAGACGACCTGGTCGACCACCGGGGCCGGCAGGTGGTGTGCGGTGAGGCGGTCGGGGAGGGTGCCGAGGAAGCGGACGGCGAGGACGGCGCCGAGTATCGCCGTCGCGAGGACCGAGCCGATCTGGCGGAAGGCCGTCACGGCCGAGGAGGCCGCGCCCATCTGCGGACCCTCGACCACCTCGAAGGCGGCGGCCGTGGACGGGGCGACCACCAGGCCGCTGCCGAGCCCGGCGAGCACCAGACCCAGCGCGGTGACCGCATAGGAACCGTCCGGCTGCTGGCCCAGCAGGACCAGAGCGGCGGCGGTGGTGACGAGCGAGCCCGTCGCCAGCAGCCGGCCCGCGCGGACCCGTCCCGCCAGTCGCTGCGCCGTGGCCGTCGCCGCGACGAACGCGAGCATCGCGGGCAGCAGCCGTATGCCCGTGTCCAAGGGGCCGAAGGCACGGACCCGTTGGAGGAAGAGCACCTCCAGGAAGACGACGCCGACGAACACGAACAGGGCGGCCGCCGCAACGCACAACGCCGCCGTGTAGCGGGCGTTGGCCATCATGCGGACGTCCAGCATCGGTACCGCCCTGCGGCGCTCGGTGAGGACCAGCGCGGTCAGGGAGACCGCGGCCACCGCCAGCACGGCGATCACCACCGGGTCGTCATAGCCCGCCCGGCCGCCCACCGCTATGCCGTACACCAGCGTGGACAGTCCGAGCACGGCCCAGAACTGGCCGGCCAGGTCGAGGGGCCGGTCCGGCACCCGGGACTCGGCGACCGCGCGCAGCGTCACCGCGACGGTGATCACCGCCAGCGGTGTGTTCACCAGGTACACCGCCCGCCAGTTCCATGTCTGCAGCAGGGTGCCGCCCAGCAGGGGGCCGACGGCCAGACCCACGCCCGAGACCGACACCCACACCGCTATGTAGCGCAGCATGCGCGGCAGGTCGACGAAGAACGTGGTCGTGATCAGGGCGAGTGAGGTGGGCAGGACCAGGGCGCCGCCCAGTCCGCTGATGCCGCGCCCTATCAGCACCTGCGGATAGCTCTGCGCCGACGCCACGACCAGGGAGCCGGCCGCGATCAGAACCGTGCCGGTGATGAACACCCGGCGCCGCCCGAACCGCTCGCCCAGCGCCCCGCCGGACAGGACGCAGGCAGCGACCACGAGCGTGTACGTGCTGGACACCCAGCTCAGGTCGGCGGGCGCCACCTGCATGTCGACCTGGAGCGCCCGCAGCGTGGAGATGGCCGCGGTCACCTCGATGAACGACATGAACAGGCCGAGGCAGGCGGCCAGCAGGACAAGGCGGCCGTGCGGGACAACCGGCGCCGGAGGCGCGCCTGTTGTCAGTGGCGTGCCCGTGTTCAGCGGTGCGCCTGTGCTCATGTCGCCTGTGCCTCCCTCTCGGCCTGCTCGGCCAGGCGGCGCTGGGCCTCGTCCCAGGTGATCGGCAGCTGGTCGCGCTCCGTGTTCCAGAACACGAACACCGAGCCCTTCATCCCGGGACGCAGCCCGCGCACACTCCTCGCGTGCGGATCGGTCCCGGAGAAGGTGTTCAGGGCGTCCTGGTCGCGCCAGGCCGACAGCGTCCAGAACGTCCTCTTCAGCGGCTCCGCCTTCAGCGAGGCACCGAGCAGCCCCGGCGAGCTGCGGACCTGCTGGAAGATCACCAGGGAGAGCAGGAAGAACCTGGGCACGCTCAGCAGTGAGCGCAGCTCCAGCCGGGAGGCCATGACCAGCGGCGGGCCGACGGGCTCGGTGCCGTCCTTGGCGGTGCCGGGCATCCACGGAATCGTCGGCATGGAGGTTCTCCCCTCGGCGGGATCAGGCGGTCATTCACAAGAGTCCGCGGGCGCCCCATTCCGTGCACCCCCGCAGGGGTGAATCCGCCGGCACTGCGTTCAATCGCGCTCACGGAGCGCCCGGTTGACCGGATCCGGACCTTCCGCAGGCGCCCCCCTCGATGCCCTATCGATGCCTTCGATAGCGGAAATCCGGCCGCCGATGGGTCGATTGACCCCGTTTTCCGGCCCGGCCTACGGTGCTTGTGCGCCGTCCGCAGAGCAACTCTCGCGGACCGCCGCCCCTTTCAGAGGTATCAGCCCTCTGCGCCTCACCGTGACCGTTCCCGAGAACTGTTCGAGCCGAGGTGCAGCCCTGCCATGACCACCCGTGTCGCTGTCGTCGGAGCCGGGATCTCCGGACTCTCCGCCGCCCACCACCTGCCGGACGACGTCGAAGTCACCGTGTACGAGAGCCAGGACCGCCCCGGCGGCCACGCCCACACCGTGGAAGTCGACGAGGGCGGCCGCACCATCGGCGTCGACACGGCCTTCGTGGTCTTCAACGCACGGACGTATCCCGAACTCACCGCATTCTTCGAGAAGTTGGGTGCCACCGCCCTCGACCACACCGGCGGCTTCGACTTCTTCGACCTCGACCGCGGACTCGACTACGGAACCGCGGAGTTCGAGCTCTCCGAGGACGAGATCGCCGCCCGCTACCCGGCCGACTTCCTCCCCCTGTGGCGGGACGCCGAACGCTTCCACCGCGAGGCTCCGAGGGACTTCCTGCGCAAGCGCACCGACCTCTCCCTCGGCGACTACCTGGACCGCGGCGGCTACACCGACGCCTTCAAGTACGGCTACGTCGTCCTGCTCGCCACCGCCGTCTGGTCGGTGCCCGCCGAGCTCATCTGGGAGATGCCCGCGACCACGGTGATCGCCTTCTTCATGTCCCACGACCCCGGCGGCCTCGGCGGCCGCTCGGTGGCCTGGAAGACCGTGTCGGGCGGCAGCATCGAGTACGTCCGCCGCGTCGTCGCCGGCGTCAACGGCAAGGTCCGCACCGGCGCCGAGGTGACCCGCGTGCGGGAGGACGGGGACGGTGTCGTCGTCGCCACCGCCGCCGGCGAGGAGCGCCACGACTACGCCGTACTCGCCGCGCACGCCGACCAGACCCTCGCCGTGCTGGAGCAACCCACACCGTTCCAGGCCGAGATCCTCGGCAAGGTCCGCTACAGCGCCACCCGCGCGATCCTGCACACCGACCCGTCGAGCATGCCGCCGAACCGCGACCGCTGGCAGAGCTGGAACTACGGGCTGAAGACCGTGGACGGCCACCCCCGCACCTGGGTCGCCTACTACATGAACTCCCTGCAGGGCTTCACCGCCGAGCGCGACTACTTCGTCACGCTCGACTCGCCGATCGCCCCGCGCGACGAACTCGTCGTCCGTGAACTGCCGTTCACCCACCCGGTCATCGACCTGGAGGTGCGTGCCATGCAGCGCACGATCTACGACGTCAACGCCCCCGGCGGCCGCATCAAACTGGCCGGCTCCTACTTCCACGCGCCCCGCATCGGCGTCGACCTCATCGGCTCCCACGAGGCCGGATTCGTCTCCGGGCGCAAGGCGGCCGAAGCCGTCGCCCGCGAGATGCAGACCCGTCACTGAACCGCGAACCGCACAGCACGAACGGACAAGGGGAATCCCAATGCAGCGTGTCACCGCCGAAGAAGCACAGACCTGGCTGGTCGAGAAGCTCGCGATCCGGCTCGGGGTCGACCAGGAGCAGATCGATGTCGAGCGCTACTTCGACGAGTTCGACCTCGACTCGACGGAGGCGCTGATCCTCGCCGGAGAGCTGGAGAAGTGGCTCGGCTTCGAGCTCGAGGCCACCGCGCTCTGGTACCACCCGACGATCGCCGCCCTGTCCGAGCACATCGCCGAGGAGAGCGACCGTCATGTCGCCGCGGCCTGACACGGCCACCCGACGTCAACCGGGCGTCTCCCGCCCGCTGTTGACGACGCCCCGACCGGCGGACCCGGCCGCGCGGACGGTCGTCGCCGTCCACCCGGGCGCGCTGCCCGCCACCGCCTGGCAGACGGTCGCCGCGCGGCTGCCCGAGGACCACGCACTGCACCTGTGCGACCTGGGGAACGTCCCGGAGTACTTCGCGGCGGCCCTCGTCCCGACCCTCTCCGTCATCGGCGTCCGCGAACTCGCCGACCGCTGTCTGACGGAACTGACCGCCGCCGGACTCACCGACCGGCGCTTCACTCTCGTCGGCTGGTCCTTCGGGGGAGTGGTGGCCTACGAGATCGCCGCCCGCCTCGACACCCAGGGACCCGGCGACCGGGTCGAAGGCCTGGTCGAGGGCCTGGTCGACGACCTCGTCGTACTCGACTCGATCGCACCCGTAGCGGCCTTCCAGCGGCCCGACGAAGCGCTCCAACCGGCCATGCTGCTCACCTGGTTCGCGATGTACCTGGGCGCCAAGCGCGGCCGCCGTCTCACCCTGGAGCCGGCGGTCCTGGACGGTCTGGGCGAGGAGGACGGCCTGGGCGTCCTGCTCGCCGAGGCGGTCGAGCAGGGAGTGCTGCAGGACGGCACCGAACCGGCCGGACTGCGCAAGCTGTACACCGCGTTCCACACCGGACTCGTCCGCAACAACCGGTGCACCGCCGGGTACCTGCCCGACCCGTTGGACCGCACCGTCACCGTCGTCAAGCCGGAGCGCTCGCTGCTGCCCGACAGCCCCGACCTCGGCTGGAGCGGACTCAGCGGCCGCCCGCTGCGGCAACTGGCCGTCCCCGGCGACCACTACACGATGCTCCACGAACCGGAGACCGCGGACACCCTCGCCGCCCTGCTCGCCACCGGTTCGCGAACCGGCTGAACTTCCACACCACTTGACGCAACCGCCGCACACGACCCGCGCGACGCGCAAGCCCGAGAGGACCACCATCGTGCACTACTCACGTCTGGCCGAGACGCCGATCGCGATCGTCGGGTTGGCGGGCCTCTTCCCCAAGTCGCGCGACCTGCGCGAGTTCTGGCACAACATCGTGGACGCCGAGGACTGCATAGAGGACGTCCCCGAGAGCCACTGGAACACCGCGGACTACTACGACCCGGACCCCGAGGCCGAGGACAAGACCTACGTCCGCCGCGGCGGATTCCTGCCCGAAATCGCCTTCAACCCCATGGAGTTCGGGCTCCCGCCCAACACCCTGGAGGTCACCGACATCCTCCAGCTGCTCTCCCTCACGGTGGCGCGCGACGTGCTGCGCGACGCAGGCGCCGAGAACGGCAGCTGGTACGACGCCTCCCGCACCGGTGTCGTCCTCGGCATCACCGGCGCCAACTCCCTCACCCAGCCGCTCTCCGCGCGCCTGCAGACCCCGGTTCTCAAGGAGGTCGTACGCAGCGTCGGCCTGAGCGAGGCGGACGCCGAGGAGATCGCGCAGCGCTTCAAGAAGGCGTACATCCCGTGGGAGGAGAACTCCTTCCCCGGCATGCTCGGCAACGTCGTCGCCGGCCGGATCGCCAACCGCTTCGACCTCGGCGGCACCAACTGCACCGTCGACGCCGCCTGCGCCAGCTCCCTCGCGGCCGTCAAACTCGCGGTCAGCGAACTCATCGAGGGCCGCGCCGACATGATGATCACCGGCGGCTGCGACGCCGAGAACACGATCCTCATGTACATGTGCTTCAGCAAGACCCCGGCGTTCTCGAAGACCCAGCAGATCCGCCCCTTCGACGAGTCCGCCGACGGCACGCTGATCGGCGAGGGCATCGGCATGCTCGCCCTCAAGCGCCTCGCCGACGCCGAACGCGACGGCGACCGCATCTACGCCGTACTGCGCGGCATCGGCACCTCCAGCGACGGCCGCTTCAAGAGCATCTACGCCCCGCGCGCCGAAGGCCAGCAACTCGCCCTGCGCCGCGCCTACGACGACGCCGGCGTACCCGTCGACTCCATCGAGCTGTTCGAGGCGCACGGCACGGGCACGGCCGTCGGCGACCACACCGAGCTGTCCGCCCTCTCCTCCGTCGTCGCGGCCGGCAACGAGGACCACGGCTACGCCGCCATCGGCAGCGTCAAGTCCCAGATCGGGCACACCAAGGCGGCCGCGGGCGCCGCCAGCCTCATCAAACTCTCCCTCGCCCTGCACCAGAAGGTGCTCCCGCCGACCATCAACGTCGAAACACCGAGCGAGGCGGTCGACCCCGCGAGCACGCCCTTCTACGTCAACACCGAGGCGCGTCCCTGGGTGCTGGACCCGGAGCGGGACAAACGCCGGGCGGCCGTGTCGTCGTTCGGCTTCGGCGGCACCAACTTCCACATGGTGCTGGAGGAGCACGAGGGATCTTCACAGGTCAAATCCCTTGGCCCGACGGTCCGTTGGGGCCTGTGGCACGCGGCCGGTCCGGAGGCGCTCGCCCTGCGCATCGAGAACGGTGCCGCTCCGGACGAGTCCGGCGCGATCCCCGCGGCCGACGCCCGCATCGGGATAGTGGCCCGCAGCGACGACGAATTCACCGAACTGTGCGGTACGGCAGTGGAGTTGCTGCGCGCCCGCCCCGACGCGGACTCCTGGCAGCACCCCAAGGGCATCACCTACCGGCGCCAGGCACTGCCCACGTCCGTCAAGACGGCGGCCGTGTTCGCCGGGCAGGGCAGCCAGTACGTCGGCATGGGGCGGCGGGCCGCCGTCGCGCTGCCGCCCGTACGCGCCGCCTTCGACCGCGCCAACCGGCTGACCGCGGGCCCCGACACCCTCGCCCGCACGGTCTTCCCGCCGCCCGCCTTCACCGACACCGCCCGTGGCGAACAGGAAACGGCCCTGCGCCGCACCGACTTCGCCCAGCCCGCCATCGGCGCGCTCGCCTCCGGCCAGTACGCCTGGCTGCGCGAACTCGGCTACCGCGCCGACGGCGTCATCGGCCACAGCTTCGGCGAACTCACCGCGCTGTGGGCGGCCGGGGCGCTGGACGACGACCAGTTCGCAGGGCTGGCGCGCGCCCGCGGCCGCGCGATGGCCCCGCCCGAGCAGGCCGCCGCCGACTTCGATCCCGGCGCCATGGCGGCCATCCGCGCCTCCCTCTCCGACGTCCAGGGACTGGTTGCCACGTACCGCAATGTGGCCATCTGCAACATCAACGCCCCCGGCCAGATCGTCGTCGGCGGTCCCACGGACGAGATCGACCGCCTGGTCGCCGACGTCTCGGGCCGCCGTATCCCGGCCAAGCGGCTGCCGGTCTCCGCCGCGTTCCACACGGGCTTCGTCGCCCACGCCGCGGACGCGTTCCGGCAGGCCGTGGAGTCGACGGGGCTGGGCATCCCGACGGTCCCGGTCTACGCCAACACCCCGGGATCCGCGTACGGCAGCGACGCGGCGGCCAACCGCCGCACCCTCGTGGATCAGTTGCTCCAGCCGGTCGACTTCGTGTCCGGCATCGAGAGGATGTACGCCGACGGCTTCCGCGTCTTCGTCGAGTTCGGCCCCAAGCGAGTGCTGACGGATCTGATCGACCGCATTCTCGAAGGCCGCACCGACGTCGTGACCCTCGCGGTGGACGGCGGGCCGAGCAAGGACAGCGAAGTCTCACTGAAGCGTGCGGCCGTCGAACTTGCGGTGCTCGGGCTGCCGCTCACCGGCTTCGACGACCACGTCGAGCCGCGCGCCCAGCTGCCCGCCCGCAAGGGCATGAACATCCCGCTGCGCGGCATCAACTACGTGACGCAGGAACGGCGTTCGGCATATCAGGATGCGATCGCAGAGCCGTTGACTCTGGCGGCGGGTGCCCGTGCCGGTGACGGTGCGGGCGGCTCCGACGGCGTCGAGGATGTCGTACGCGACGGGCTTGCCCTCCAGGCGGAGATCCTCACCGCCCACGCGGACACCGTGCACGCCTCGGTCCGTTCGCTGGAGGAGTCCGTACGGGCCGGAGGGCACCCCGACACGGAGGCCGCGCTGCGGCTCATACAGGAGCAGAGCGCGACGATCGGGGCAGCGCACGAGCGGGCTGCTCGACTGCTGCTGGATGCGTTGCGTGCGGCTCCGCCGGCCGAGGAGCCGCAGCCGACGCCGGTGCCGGAGCCGACGCCGGTGCCGGAGCCGACGCCGGTGCCGGAGCCGACGCCGGTCACGGTCACGGAGGTTGAGGTCGAGCCCGAGCCCGAGACAGCGGCCGAGCCCGAACCCGAGCCTGCGCCCCAGCCCGTCTCCGTCGCCGATTCCGCCATTGCGGCTGGTGTGATGGATGCGCTGATGGGTGCGGTGGCGGAGAAGACGGGTTACCCGGTGGAGATGTTGGAGCCGGGGATGGATGTCGAGGCTGATCTGGGGATCGATTCGATCAAGCGGGTGCAGATTCTGGGTGCGTTGCAGGAGTCGTATCCCGTTTCGGAGGATGTCGATCCGGAGGTGCTCGCGGAGTTGCGGACGCTGGACGACATCGCCGGCTTCCTGGCTTCCACTGTGCCTGCCGAGTCGGCTCCGGAGCCGATTGCCTCTGCGGTCGAGACCGTCACCCTTCCCGAGCCCGAGCCCGAGCTCGTCTCCGTCGCCGAGTCGGCTGTTGCGGCTGGTGTGATGGATGCGCTGATGGGTGCGGTGGCGGAGAAGACGGGTTACCCGGTGGAGATGTTGGAGCCGGGGATGGATGTCGAGGCTGATCTGGGGATCGATTCGATCAAGCGGGTGCAGATTCTGGGTGCGTTGCAGGAGTCGTATCCGGTCTCGGAGGACGTTGATCCGGAGGTGCTAGCCGAGTTGCGGACGCTGGACGACATCGCGGGCTTCCTCGCCTCCACTGTGTCCGTCGAACCCACCACTCAGCTCGAGCCCACTGCTCAGCGCGAACCCACCGCAGCACTCGCCCCCGAGCCGGTCGTCGCCCCCAACTCGGCTGTCGCCGAAGGCGTGATGGAGGCCCTCCTGGGCGCGGTGGCGGAGAAGACCGGTTACCCGGTGGAGATGTTGGAGCCCGGCATGGATGTCGAGGCTGATCTCGGCATCGATTCGATCAAGCGGGTGCAGATTCTGGGTGCGTTGCAGGAGTCGTATCCGGTCTCGGAGGATGTCGACCCCGAGGTGCTCGCGGAGTTGCGGACGCTGGACGACATCGCGGGCTTCCTGGCCTCCACCGTGTCCGTCGAACCCACCACTCAGCCCGAGTCCACCGCTCGGCCCGAACCCGCCGCAGCACCCGCCCCCGAGCCGGTCGCCGCCCTCAACTCGGCTGTCGCCGAAGGCGTGATGGAGGCCCTCCTGGGCGCGGTGGCGGAGAAGACGGGTTACCCGGTGGAGATGTTGGAGCCGGGGATGGATGTCGAGGCTGATCTGGGGATCGATTCGATCAAGCGGGTGCAGATTCTGGGTGCGTTGCAGGAGTCGTATCCGGTGTCCGAGGACGTCGATCCGGAGGTGCTCGCGGAGCTGCGGACGCTGGACGACATCGCCGGCTTCCTCGCCTCCACCGTCGCCACCGTGTCCACCGTCCCCACCGGACCCGCCCCCCGGACAGCGGCCCCCGCACCCGCCGCCCCCCTCGCCATCACCTACCCGCCCGCCCCCGGCATCGGCCGTACCTACGCCGACCTCACCGAGATCGCCCCGCCCCACACCCTGGTGGGTGCGTACGCCGAACCGCGTACCGCGGTGCTCGTCGACGACGGGTCGACGCTCACCCGGCCGCTCGCCGGAGCGCTGCGCGGTGACGGCTGGCGGGTGGAGATCGTCGCGCTGCCGGGTGTCGACAGCGTCGTGCCGGAGGCGGATGTTGTGCGGCGGCTGGCGAGTTGGGACGAGGGGGAGCTCGCCGGGACGCTCGTGAGCGGACGGATCGATCTCGTTGTACAGATGGCGGCCGCGGCGGGACAGCAGTGGGGCGAGGGTGTGCAGCGGCTCGAGCACTGCCTGCTGGTCGCCAAGCACAGCCTGGCCGCGCTGAAGTCGGTCGCCGCGCAGGGCACCCGTGCCGCGTTCGTGGCCGTCACCCGGCTCGACGGGGCGAACGGCTACCGCGGTGGCGGCGACGCCTCTCCGCTGCTCGGCGGGGTCGGCGGGCTGGTGAAGACCCTCGCCGTCGAGGCGCCCGAACTCTTCGCCCGTACGGTCGACTTCGCGCCGGAGCTGGCTCCCACCACCGTCGGCGCGCGCTTCCTCGGCGAGATCCACGACCTGTCGGCCGAGCACGTCGACGTGGCGCACGATCCGGCCGGCCGGCGTGCGATCGCGCTCGCGGCCGAACCGCACGAGGCACACGCGGCCGCCGTCCCGGAGGTCTCCTCCGACGACCTGTTCGTGGTCACCGGCGGCGCCCGCGGCATCACCGCCGACTGCCTGCACGCCCTGGTCTCCGCCCGGCCCGCCGGACTGCTGCTGCTCGGCCGCAGCCGGCCCGCGCCGGAGCCCGACTGGGCCGTGGGACACGAGGGCCCCGCCCTGCGCGGCCTCATCGCGCGGCGGGCCGCGCAGGGCGGGCAGAAGCCCAACCCCCGGGCGATCGAGGGGGAGTTCCGGGAGATCACCGCGTCCCGCGAGATCACCGCGAACCTCGCCAGGCTCACCGCCACCGGCGCCCGTGTCGAGTACCTCGCCGTCGACATCACCGACGCCACCGAGGTGCGCCGCGCGCTGACGCCGTACGCGGGAAGGGTCACGGGCATCGTGCACGGGGCCGGTGTGCTCGCCGACCGGCTCATCGCGCAGAAGTCGCCGGAGGAGACCCGCCGGGTGCTGGGCACGAAGCTGATCGGGCTGGGCAATGTGCTGGACGCGCTGCGCGGCGTCGCCGAGCTGCGGCACCTCGTCTTCTTCTCCTCCGTCGCCGGGTTCTTCGGCAACCGCGGGCAGTCCGACTACGCCATGGCCAACGAGGCGCTGAACCGCATCGCCGTACGGCTGAAGCGGGAACTGCCCTCCGCGCGCGTCACCGCGATGAACTGGGGCGCCTGGGACGGCGGCATGGTCTCCGACGACCTGCGCGCCATGTTCGCCTCGCGCGGGATCGCCCTGGTGCCGCTCGAGACCGGTGCGGGCATGTTCGCCGAGCAGTTCACGGCCGGGCACGGGCACGACACGGTGATCGTCACCGGGCCGCTCACCCCGCTGTCCGGGCCGCCCGCGGCGCCGGCCACGGCGCTCTCGCCCCTGGTCGTCGACCGGACGCTGACCGACCTCGCCGACCAGCCGCTGCTGACCGACCACACCATCGGCGACCGGCGGGTGCTGCCCGCCACCGCGGCACTCGGCGTGCTGGCCAATGCGGTGGAGACGGCGACCGGTCGACCGGTGGGCAGGGCAAGCGGGTTCAAGGTCTTCAAGGGCGTCGCCTGGGACGAGCCGGAGGGGCAGCAGCCGCAGCGGCTGCGGCTGTCCATCGAGCCCGTCGGCTCCTCGGCGGAGGTGGACGTGCTCGCCTCGTCCGTCGACGCGAGCGGTCGCAGCCGGCCCGCGTACAGCGTCCGGCTGAGCACGGGTGACGCCGGGCAGCGGCCCGCCGACCGCGGCGACCTGGCGGGCCTCGCCCGCAGCGCGGCCGGGCAGGACGCGGCGCGGCTGTACCGCGACGGCACGCTCTTCCACGGGCCCTCCCTGCGCGGCCTGCGCACGGTGCTGGCCGGCGACGAGCAGCGGCTCCTCGTACGGGCCCGGCTCGCCGACGACCGGCCCGCGCTCGGCGGCTATCACGCCCGGCTGCACAGCCCGGTGCTGGCCGACCTGCTGCTGCAGGCCGTGCTGGTGTGGGTGCGCGAGCAGCGCGGGCGGGCCTGCCTGCCGATGGAGATCGGACGGCTCAGCCTGTACGCGCCGCTGCCGTCCGACGGGGACTTCCTCGTCGCCGTCGAGGACGTGCGGCCCGGCCGGACCGGCGTCACCTGCACCGTGACGGCGCTCGACCCGCAGGGCCGGGTGCTGGCCGTCCTGGAGGACGTGGTCGCGGTCGAGGACGCGGAGCTGGACGCACGGTTCAGGCAGCCGGGCCGGGCGGCCGCCGCGGTCACGGTCTGACGACGCTCGGAGGCTGATCCGTCATGGGCAAGTACGCGATCGTCGGACTGTCCTGCCTCTTCCCGGGGGCGGCCACGCCCGACGCCTACTGGAGCAACCTGATGGGCGCGGTCGACTCGCGCACCGAAGGCGGCGAGAGGGTCTTCGGGCACGCCCCGACGGCCGAGGGCGACGCTGGGGACCGGCACCGCATCTACTGCACGCGCGGCGGGTTCCTCGAGGCCACGGCGGACCTCGACCTCTCCCGGTACCTGCTGCCCGCCGACTACCTGGCCGGCCTGGACCGCTCGTTCCACTGGGCGCTCCGGGTGGCCGAGGACGCCCTGGCCGACGCGGGTGTATCCCCCGCTGCCGCGGACGGCCGGGCGGCCGGCCGGAGGACCGGTGTGGTGTTCGGGAACTACCCGTTCCCCACCCCGGCCTCCGGCCGAACAGCGGGGAAGCTGTGGGACGCCGCGGTCTCCGAGGGCCTCGCGGCGGCCGGCTTCCCCGCGGCCGGGTTGCCGTCCGGTGCGGCGGACGGCAGCCCGGCCAGTGACCGGGGGACAGCACAGAGGGCCACGGCACACAACCTCTGGCCCGGCGGGCTCCCCGCCCATGTGGTCGCCGCCGCCCTCGGGCTCGACGGCCCCCGCCACACCCTCGACGCGGCCTGCTCCTCCGCGCTGTACGCCATCAAACTCGCCTGCGACCGACTCGCCACCGGAAGCGCCGACCTGATGCTGGCCGGCGGGGTCTGCGCCCCCGACCCGACCGTCATCCACCTGTCCTTCTCCGACCTGCACGCCTACCCGCCGGACGGCTTCAGCCAGCCTTTCGACGCCCGTTCGAAGGGCATCATCACCGGCCAGGGCGCGGCCATGGTCGCCGTCAAGCGGCTCGCCGACGCCCGCCGCGACGGGGACCGGGTGTACGCCGTCGTCGACGCCGTCGCCCTCGGCAACGACGGTCCCGGCAAGCACCTGCTCGCCCCGAACGTCAACGGCCAGCTCGCCGCGTACGAACTCGCCCACCGGGACGCCGGCATCGAACCGCACGACATCCAGTACGTCGAGTGCCACGCCACCGGCACCCCGCTGGGCGACCGCACCGAACTCGACGGTGTGGAACGGTACTTCGGGCGCGGCCCGCTGCTCGGCTCGGTCAAGGGCAACATCGGGCACCTGCTGACCGCCGCCGGGATGAGCAGTCTGCTGAAGGTCGTCCTCGCCCTCGGGCACGGCGTCATCCCGCCCACCGTCGGCGTGGACCGGCCGCTGCCGGGCACGGTGGCGGACCGTGTCGTGCGCGAACCCACGCCCTGGCCCGCCACCGAGGGCGTACGCCGGGCCGCCGTCTCGGCGTTCGGCTTCGGCGGCACCAACGCGCACGTCGTCCTGTCCGGACCCGACACGGACGCAGAGGACGACGGCACCGAGCGGCGGACACCGCAGCCACTCGCCGTCATCGGCATGGGTGCGCACCTCGGATCCTTCACCACCCTCGACGAGTTCGAGCGGGCGGGATACGAAGGCACGGGCGCCGTAAGGGAGTTGCCGTCCCACCGGTGGCGCGGGTTCGAGACGCTCGACGGCGTCGGCGCGCCGCAGGCCGCGTACATCGAGGGCTTCGAGGTGGACGCCACCTCCTACCGCATCCCGCCCAAGGACCTCGACCACTTCAACCAGCAGCATCTGCTGATGATGCGGGTCGCGGAGGAGGCACTGAAGGACGCCGGGTACGAGCGTCCCGGCCCCGGCGGCCAGGACGGGGCCAAGGGGCGGCGGGTCGCCGTCGTCCTCGGCATGGAGATGGAGCCCAGCGTCGAGGGGCACGGCGCCCGTTACGCGCTCGGCCGCAAGCTCGCCGCCTGGTGTGCCGCGGCCGGTCTGGAACCGACGGACGACCAGCTGGCCGCGCTCACCCGGGCCGCCCGGGACGGCATCCACGACTCCATCGAGGCCAACGAGGTCCTCAGCTACATCGGCAACATCATGGCCGCCCGGATCTCCTCCCTGTGGAACCTCACCGGCCCTTCCTTCACCGTCTCCTCCGACAGCGCCGTCGGAGTCGACGCCCTCGACACGGCCCGGCTGCTGCTGCTCGACCCGAGCATCGAGGCGGTCCTGGTCGGAGCGGTCGACCTGGCGGCCGGTCCGGAGTCCACACTGGCCCGGGAGCTGCTGGACGCCGGGAGCGTGCTCGGTGACGGCGCCGGTGCCGTCGTCGTGACCCGGCCCGGCTCGGTCCCGCCGGAGCGCACGGTGTACGCCACCGTCGACGCCCTGGCCGTCCACCACTCGCCGACCCTCGACCCCCGGCCGGCGCCGGACCTCGTGGCCGCCGCGGCCGAGGAAGCCCTCGCCGCCGCCGGAGTGACACCGGCCGACGTCGAACTCGTGGAGGCCGGGGCCGCGCAGGACGCTACGCTGGAAGGCCTCGTCCGCGTGTGGTCGGCCGAGCGAACCGGCGGGGCACTGCGGACCGCCGTCAGCGCGGTCAACTCCGCGGTGGGGGACACCGGTTGTGCCTCCGCCCTCGCCTCCGTCATCCGGGCGGCGCTGTGCCTGCACTACGCCTACCAGCCGGTCGCCCCGGCCGGCGTCGACGGCGCCCGGCTCGCCGGGTCCGCGTTCTTCCTCGCCGGCGACTCGCGACCCTGGCTCCGCGAACGCCGCGAGGGACGCCGTACGGCCTGCGTCAGCATCACCGGCAGCGCGGGCAGCCACGCCCATGTGGTGCTCGGCGGCGCGCAGACGCGGGGCGAGGTGGCGGCGACCGACTGGGTGCGCTCCGGCGGCAGCCTCGTCGTGCCGGTCGGCGCCGACGACATCGACACCCTGATGCGGCGGCTGGGCGAACTGCGCGACGCCGTCGAGAGCGGCGGCGACTGGGCGGCCCGGCTCGCCGAGGACCGGCCCGCCGCGCTCAAGGCCGTACTGGTAGCCGACGATCCGGCAGGGCTCGTACGGCAGTTGGACCAGGCCGCCAAGGACCTGCCGGGGGTGTACCGGGCGGGCGGCGAGTGGACCTCGCCGTCCGGGAGCTGCTTCGCCGCCCGTCCGGCGGGCGGGCCGGGCACGAAGACGGCACTGGTCTACCCGGGCGCCTTCAACTCGTATCTCGGCCTGGGGCGTTCGCTCTTCCGGGCCTTCCCCGGACTCCTGCCCCGCTTCGAGACACAGGCCGAACTGCCCGCGGAGATGCTGCGCTCGGCGGCGCTGTACCCACGCGCGCTTGCGCCGCTCGACCGGCGTGAACTGATGGGCCGCGAGGCGGAGTTGATCGAGGACATCCCGCTGATGCTGGCCGTCGGCACCAGCTATGCCCTGCTCTCCACCGACCTGGTGCGCGAGGTGCTCGGGGTGCCGGTGCACGGGGCGTTCGGCTACAGCCTCGGCGAGAGCAGCATGCTGTTCGCCACCGGCGGCTGGGTCAAGGAGGCCCGCGCCACGACGAAGATCGACGCCTCGCCGCTCTTCGTCGACCGGCTGCGCGGCCCGAAGAAGACGGTGCGGGCGCTGTGGGGCATCGGGGACGAGGTGCCGGACCAGCAGGTGTGGGCGACTCATGTGCTGCTGGCGCCCGCGGATTCCGTGCGCGCCGCCGTGCAGCGCCACGACCGCGTCTTCATCACCCACGTCAACACGCCGACGGAGGTCGTGGTCGCGGGCGACCCCGCCCAATGCCGCGACCTGATCGACTCCTTGGGCTGCCAGAGCGCACGCTCTCCCGCCAACCACGTCATGCACTGCCCGGTGGTGGACGGAGTGCTGGCGGAGCTGGCCGACCTGAACCGCTACCCGACCGGCGACGTGGGCGACCTCGTCCTCTACAGCAGCCGCCACTACGCCCCCGTCGGCGCCCTCGACCAGGACGTCGTCGCCCACAACATCGCCGTCACGCTGCGCGAGACCGTCGACTTCCCCCGCCTGATACGACGGGCCTACGAGGACGGCTTCCGCTGCTTCATCGAGGTCGGACCGTCCAGCACCTGCACCCGCTGGGTCCACGAGACGCTGGGCGACGACCCGCACATCTCGGTCCCCGTCGACCGCCGGGGAGCCCGCGGCGCAACGGACACCGCCCGCCTCGTCGCCCGCCTCGCAACCCACGGGGTCCCGGTCGACCTGACCCCGTTCCGCCCCCGAACGGCACCCCGCCGACGCCCACTGGGCCTGCGCACCTTCACGGTGGGCGGCACACCGGTCGCGCCGCTGGTGACCGCGGCGGCTGCACCGGTGGTCGGATCGGTGCGACGCGTGACCGCGCCGCCGGAGTCCGTCCCGGCGAAACGTGTTCTCCCGTCGGAGCCCGTGCCGGTGGCGTCCGCACCGGGCGGCGGAGTCGAGCCGCGGGAGCGTGCTGTGCCGTCGTTGCCGGTCCCGGTGGGATACACCGATCCGGTCCCGGCGGCAGCGTCCGCCGTCCCGCCCGCACCGACGCCCACCGGAGCCCCCGCGCAGACAGCGACCGCCGTCGCCCCGCCGCCCTCGGTGTCCGTCGCGTCACCCCCCGTCCCGGTGACCGCCGGGGCCCTCGACCAAGCCCCGGAACTGCCTGACACGGCATTCCACGCCACGGAATGGGACACCGCGATGCCGACCCGCCCCGACGGTCCGCCCGTACCCGCGCTCTCGCTGGAGCGGGAACCGATCACGATGCTCCCCGCCGACGCCACCGCGCCGCAGGCCGAACGCGCCGACGTGCCGCCCCGCCCGGCCATCTTCGGCGCCCCCCTGCCCGTACCGGAGAAGCCGCGGCAGCCGGACCGGACCACGGACGACCACGCGGCCACCCTGACCCTGGTACGCAGCCTGCGTGCCGAGATCCTGGAGGCGCACCAGGAAGTCCTGGACGCCCAGCGGGAGTTGCGGGAGGAACTCACGGCCGTGCTGTCGGCTTCGGCGTCCGTCCAGGCGGCGCCGGCAGCCACTCCGCGCCCGCCGAAACCCGAGGGCGTCGTCTGGGACGAACACGACCTCCTCGAGTTCGCCGTCGGCAAGGTCGGCAACGTCTTCGGCCCCCGCTTCACCCGCATCGACGGTTACGACCGTCGCGTACGACTCCCCGCCCCGCCCTACCTCTTCGCCACCCGCGTCACCCAACTCGACGCGGAACCAGGGGAGTTCAAACCGTCCTTCATCCGTACCGAGTACGACGTACCCGAGGACGCCTGGTACGCCGTCGACGGGCAGGTCCCGCCCGCCGTCACCATCGAGGCCGGCCAGTGCGACCTGCTGCTCATCAGCTATCTCGGCGCCGACTTCACCAACCGCGGCCAGCGCGTCTACCGCCTCCTCGACAGCAGCCTCAGCTTCCTGGGCGACCTGCCGCGCACCGGTCAGACCCTGCGCTACGACATCTGGATCGACCAGTTCGTCCGCCAGGGCGACACCCTGCTCTTCTTCTTCCACTACGACTGCTACGCCGACGGCGAGCTCATCCTCAAACTCAACAACGCCTGCGCGGGCTTCTTCACGGACGAGGAGCTGGAGAGTTCGCCGGGCCTGGTGCAGGGAAGGGTCGCTCCGGGGCTCAAGACCCAGTCCGATCCGGGGCGTACGGCATTCAAGCCCCTGGCCACCACCCACCGCACGTCCCTCACCTCCGCCGACCTCGACGCCCTCGCCGAAGGCCGCATCGCCGACGTCTTCGGACCCGGCCACCGGCAGCCCCCCGGCTGCAACACCTCCCTGCGGCTGCCCACCCGGCCGCTGCTGATGGCGGACGAGGTCACCGTCCTCGACCGCAAGGGCGGCAGCCACGGGCTCGGGCGGATCGAGGCGGTGAAGGAACTCGCCTCCGACGCCTGGTACTTCACCAGCCACTTCCCCGACGACCCCGTGCTCGCCGGATCACTCGTCGCCGAGGGCGCCGTACAACTCCTGGAGACCTACGCCCTCTCCCTCGGCCTGCACCTCACCCTCCCCGACGCCCGCTTCCAGCCCGTGCCGGACCTGCGGACCGAGGTGAAGGTGCGAGGGCAGATCACTCCGCGCAACGCCCGTATCGAATACCGCATCGACATCACCGAGTTGAACCTTCTGCCCCGGCCGTCGCTCGTCGCGGACGTGGTCGTGTTGCGCGACGGCACCCCGTCCATCAGCGTCACCGGACTCGGCATCCGCCTCCGCGAGAAACCCGGCACGCCCTACCGCCCGGAGACCGCCGGTACGGTCCCGCACTTCCTGGGCCGGCTCTCCCCGGCCACCTCAGAGCCCGCGCTGCTCAACGAGTTCCACATGGCGCACGCCGCCAAGGGCGACCTGGCCGTCGCGATGGGTCCCGAGTTCGAGATCTACGCCGACAGCAGGGCCCCGTACATCCCCAACGGCGACTTCCTGTTCGTCGACCGGGTGATGAAGCTCCAAGGCACGCGCGGCACGCTCAAGCGCGGCGCGGTGATGGTGACCGAGTACGACTCGCCCGACGACGCCTGGTACTACGCAGACAACGGCCACCCGTACATGCCCAACTGCGTCTACATGGAGTCCAGCCTCCAGGCGGCCATCCTCCTCGGCTACTACCTCGGCGCCACCCTGCCGCTCCCCGAGGAACAGTTCAGCATCCGCAACCTGGACGGCCACGCCACCCTCGTCAAGGACGTCGACCTGCGCGGGAAGACCGTCCAGCACCGCTCGACCCTGCTGTCCAGCGACCGTATGCCGGGCTCCATCCTGCAGAACTTTTCCTACGAACTCTCCTGCGACGGCGAGGTCTTCTACACCGGCGAGTCCCTCTTCGGCTACTTCAACGAGAAGGCGCTCGCCCATCAGGTCGGCCTGGACAAGGGGAAGCACGTGCTGCCGTGGCTGGACACGCAGCCGGCCAGGCCGCCCGGTACCCGGCGCATCGACCTGCGCGACTTCCGGGCCGCAGAGTCCGCGCGCCGCGGACCGCGACTGGCCGGCGGCCACCTCGACCTCGTCGAGTGGGTCGACATCCTGCCCGGCGGCGGCGAACACGGCCAGGGATACGTCCGCGGACACCGCTCCATCCGTCCCGACGAGTGGTACTTCTCCTGCCACTTCCACCGCGACCCCGTGATGCCCGGCTCCCTCGGCGTCGAGGCGCTGCTGCAGGGCATGCAGGTGTACGCCGTCGAGACCGGCCTCACCGACGGGCTGCGCAACCCGCGCTTCGCACTCGCCACGGGCATCGACACGACCTGGTCCTACCGGGGCCAGATCCTGCGCACTGACCCCGACATGGAGTTCGACGTGCATATCAAGGGGATCCGCCGCGAACCGGGCCGGATCGTCCTGCTCGGCGATGCGTACGTCTGGAAGTCGACCCTGCGCATCTACCGCCTGGGCGACCTCGCGATCGAGATCCACCACGACTAGGCGGTTCGGCAGCGCCCTGAAGGGGCGCGGGGAACTGCGCGACCAGCCACGACGATGCCGCAGGCGATCGACGGCAGATCGCGGCACCGCAGCCACGAGGAGAAGACTGATGAGCACCATGCAGCCGCGGCCGCGGTGGAGCGGACCCGTGGCCCCCGCGGTCGGCGACTGCGGGATCCAGGAGGCGCTGATGCGCCTGGACGAGCCCGTCTACATCCTGCGCGGGCCGTACGGCCTCGGCGCCGCCGCGGGTGGCGGCGTCCGGGCCGGCGGGGAGCACGAGATCGTCGCCGCCGTGCCGCCGCTCGGGCCCGAACGCCTGGGCAGCGCCGCCTTCCTGCAGGCGCACGGCGTGCGCGAGGCGTACATGAGCGGCGCCATGGCGAACGGCATCGCCTCCGCCGACCTGGTGATCGCCATGGCCCGGGCCGGCTACCTCGGCTCGTACGGGGCGGCGGGGCTGCTGCCCGAGGCCGTCGAGAAGGCGCTGGTGCGCTTCGCGACCGAGATCCCGGGGCTGCCGTACGCCTGCAATCTGATCCACAGCCCCAGCGAGGAGCGGCTGGAGCGCACCGCGATCGACCTGTATCTGCGCCACGGCGTACGGTGCGTCGAGGCCTCCGCCTTCCTCGCGCTCACCCCGCACATCGTGCGCTATCGGCTGGCCGGGCTGCGCGCGGGCGGGCCGCACGGAGTCGTCGCCGACAACAAGGTCATCGCCAAGATCTCCCGTACCGAACTCGCGGAGCTGTTCATGCGGCCCGCACCCGAGCCGATGGTGCGGGCGCTGCTGGAGGAGGGCGCGATCAGCGCCGAGCAGGCGCGGCTCGCCGAACGGGTGCCGCTCGCCGACGACATCACCGTGGAGGCCGACTCCGGCGGACACACCGACCGGCGCCCGCTGCCCGCGCAGCTGCCGGTGATCATCCGTCAACGGGACGGTCTGATGCGGGAGTTGGGGTATCCGGTGCGCATCCGGGTCGGTGCGGCGGGTGGTATCGGCACCCCGGAGGCGGCCTGGGCGGCCTTCGCCATGGGCGCCGACTACGTCGTCACCGGTTCCGTCAACCAGTCCTGCGTCGAGGCCGGCACCTCCGTACAGGTCAAGGAGATGCTGGCGCAGGCCGACCTCGCGGACTTCGAGATGGCGCCCGCGGCGGACATGTTCGAGATGGGCGTCGAGCTGCAGGTCCTCAAGCGCGGCACGCTCTTCCCGATGCGGGCCCGACTGCTGTACGAGCTCTACCGCGACCACGACGGCATCGACGCGATCCCGGCCGCGGCCCGCGCCCGCATCGAGAAGCAGATCTTCCGGCGTCCCCTGGAGGACGTCTGGGCGGAGACCGTCACCTACTTCGAGCGCCGCGACCCCGACCAGCTCGCCCGCGCCGCCGCCAACCCGAAACGGCGGGCCGCGCTGATCTTCCGCTGGTACCTGGGCATGGCCTCGCGCTGGGCCAAGACGGGGGAGGCGGACCGCGCGGTCGACTACCAGATCTGGTGCGGCCCGGCGATGGGCAGCTTCAACTCCTGGGTGCGGGGCACGTACTTGGCCGCCCCGCAGAACCGCCGCGTCGCCGACGTCGCCCGCCACATCATGACCGGCGCCGCTTTCCACCAGCGGCTGTCCATGCTGCGGGCGGCCGGCCTCGCGCTCTCTCCCGCGATCGTCGACTACCCGGTGCCGCAGCCCGACCCGGCCCTGCAGGTGCGGCCATGACGGCCGCCTTCGCCTCCGCGGCGCTCCTCGACGAACTGCTCGGCGACCCCTGGCGGACCGACAACGTCTACGGCTTCGAGGCCGGGGTCGCGCGGGATGCCAGGGGCGACTTCCCGCACGCCTTCGCAGCCCGCCTCGACTCCGTCGACTTCCCGCTCGCCTATCTGCCCCCCTCCCTGGGCGGCGCACTGCGCGGCCTCGACGACACGCTCGTCCTGGTCCGGGTGGCGGCCCGCCGCGACGCCGCGGTCATGCCTGCCACCCTGCTGTCCTGCTCCGCCGTGATGACGGTGCTCGCGGCGGGCACGAGCGAGCAGGCCAAGACCGTCGCCGACTGGGTGCAGGAAGGACGGACCATCGCCTTCGCGCTCTCCGAGGAGCGCTCGGGCAGCGACGTCCTGGCGGGCGAGTGCCGCCTCGATCCGGCCGAGGGAGGCTTCCGGCTGACCGGCCGCAAGTGGCTCGTCGGGCGGGGGGCCACCGCCGACGCCGCGGTCGTGGTGGCCCGCACGGCAGCGCGCGGCCCGGCCGCGTTCACGGCGGTGCTGCTCGGGCCGCGGGAACTGGCACGGGTAGGGCGCATGCCCGCGCAGTCCGTCACGGGCATGCGGGGCATCGACTTCGCCGACCTGGCCTTCGACGGGACTCCGGTACCGCAGACGGCGGTGATCGGGGACATGGGCGGTGGCCTCGCGGGCGCCATGCGGGCCCAGCAGATGGTACGGCTGCTCAGCACGGCGGCCTGCCTGGCCACCGCGGACACGGCACTGCGTACGGCACTGCGGTTCACGCGGGGCAGGCGGGTCGGCGGCGTCCGGGTCGCAGACACCGGCCACGGCTCCCGCGAACTGGCCGTTGCCGCAGCCGAGTTGTTCGCCGCGGACCTGCTGTCCCTGACCGCCGCCCGCTACGCCCACCTGTCACCGGCGACCTTCGGCCTGTGCTCGTCGGTCGTCAAGCGCGTAGCCACCCGCCTGACGGCATCCACGGTGTCCCGCTCGCGCTCCCTACTCGGCGCCCGCGGCGTCCTGGCCCACGGCCCCGGCGCGATCATCGACAAGGCGCAGCGAGACAACACCGTCGTGGAGTCGATCGACACCAGCCCCTTCGGGGTACTGCGCGCGATCGCCGTCCAACTACCGGGCTACGCACCTGTGTTCGGGGATCCGGGTGGCGCGGCGGGGTCGGCATCGGAGTCGGGCTCCGCCCCGGATGGCGAGGTACGGTCGCCAATGGATACGGGCCCCGCCCCGGCCATCGCGACGCCGCCCGCCGCCTCCCGTTCGGCGTCCGGTCTTGCGGCGCCGATCGCTTCTGAGTCCGGGTCGGCTTCTGCCTCTGGGGTGTCTTCCGCGGCCGTTTCCGGGTCGGCTTCCGGGCTGGCGGTGCCTCCTGCCCCCGTTTCCCGGCCAGCATCCGGACCCGCGGCGTCTGCCGCCCCTGGCCCCCGGTCCACATACGTCGTCGAGCCGCCGCTCCCGCCCGCTCTCGACGCCTTCTTCGCCTTCGGCGGCCCGCTGCCCGGCCTCGACCCCGCTGCCCTCGACCTCTCCGCTCGCCCCAAGGACCTTGTGCTCCTCGGCTTTGCCGCGCGCGCCGAAGGGCTTGCGCGGGACCTTGCGGGACGTGGCGAACACCGGGCCGCGGCCCTCGTGCGCGGCGTTCGGGCCGCACTCGCCGATACCTTCGTCACCGCCGCCGAGGCCCGGCGTGACCGGTCCCGTGGGCTCGGTGCCTCGGCCGAGCTGCTCGATCTTGCCGACCGTTGTTGTGTGTTGTACGCGGCCGCCGCGGCAGCTCTCGCGTGGGACGCGCACCCCGATCGCGGGCTGTACGGCGAGGAGCCGGGCGGTGCAGGGTGGCTCACCGCCGTTCTGGCTGTGCTGCTTGCCCTGGCCGAGGGGCGCGATCCGCGCCAGGCGGCTTCCGATCTGCCGGCCGCGGCCCGCGCGCTCACCTCGCTCGACGCCGCGCGGCTCCTGTTCACCGCGTTCCCGGTCCGGCTGTCCGACGGACCGGCACCCGAGGAGGACGAGACGACATGACCGACCTCACCGCGCTGATGGCGGACCTGGAGCGGTACCTCGGCGACCCGTGGGACGCCGACGGACCCATGCCGTACCCGCGCATCCTCGACCTCGACGAACGCCAGGAGTACCCGCACGAGTTCGTCGACACCCTGGCGGCCTGGGGGCTGTACGACTGGATCGTGCCGGCCGCCAACGGTGGCAAAGCCGTCCATGTCGAGGACGGCTTCAACCTCTACCGCCTCGTCGGCCGCCGTGACCCCACCTCCGCCACCGCCATGGTGCTGACCAGCCTCAGCTATATGCCGGTGTGGATCGCCGGCAGCCCCGAGCAGCGCCAGCACTTCGCGGACGCCATCCGCGGCGGGCAGAAGCTGGCCTGGGGGCTGTCCGAGCGCCGGCACGGCAGTGACGTCCTCGCCAACGAGACCAACGCCCGGCGCGTCGAGGGCGGTTGGCTGCTGAGCGGCGAGAAGTGGACCATCGGCAACGCCACCGTCGCCGCCACGGTCATGGTCTTCGCCCGTACGTCGGAGAAGGGCGGGCCCGGCGGGTACTCGGTCTTCGCCGTCGAGAAGTCCGGCATCCCCGCGGAGCAGTTGGAGCATCTGCGGGACGAGCCGCTCCACGGACTGCGCGGCCTCGACATGAGCGGGGTGCGCCTCACGGACTGCTTCGTGCCCGATTCGGCGCTCGTCGGACGGGTCGGGCAGGGACTCGAAGTCGCCCTCAAGAGCAGTCAGCTGGCGCGCATCGCGATCTCCAGCATCGCCATGAGCTGCGTGGACACCGCCCTGCGCTCCACTCTCGACTTCGCCTCCAGTCGCGTCATCTTCGGCGGGACCGTGTTCGAAGTGCCTTATTCCAAGCGGCAGTTGGCCGAATGCTTCGCCGAGCTGCTGATCGCCGACGCGCTGACCACGGGCGCCGTACGGTCGCTCCAGCTCGCGCCCGCCCAGGCCAGCATCTGGTCGTCCGTCGTCAAGTACTTCGTGCCGACCCTGCTGGAGGAGACCCTCTCCCGGCTGACCACCGTCCTCGGCGCCCGTTACTACCTGCGCGGCCATCCCCGTCACGGCATCTTCCAGAAGGTGCTGCGCGACTTCGCGATCTCCAACTTCGCCGACGGCAACACCGTGGTGAACCTCAAGAACATCGCGCTGCAGCTGCACAACCTGCTCGCGAACGCGGTCGGGCAGGAGCCCGGTCCCGTCTCCGAGGCGGTCGCCACGACAGCCCGGCTCTTCGACCCCGCCCACCCCATGGCCCCCTACGAACCCGCCGCACAGCAGCTCTTCAGCCGTGGCGGCGACGACTCCGTGCTCGCCCTGCGCTCGGCCGTCGCCGAACTGCGCCGGGCCGCGCACGACGCCGAGGGCCGCGAGGCTGGCCGGCTGGCCGGCTGCGCCGACACCGCGGAGCTCATCGCCGACGAAGTGCACCGCCTCGCCGACGAGCACGCCAAGCTCTTCGCCGAACAGGGGCGGCAGGCCGGGCAGTCCGCCGAGCTGTACGACCTCGCCAAGCAGTACGCGGCGGTGTCGGCGGCAGCCGCCTGCGTCCACCTCTACCTGCGCGGACGCGACAGCTTCGCGCCCGCCCTGCGCTCACCGGCGGTCCTCCTGCTCTGTCTGGAGCGGCTGCTGCGCCGTTTCCACCCCACGCGCCGGGTGACCGGGCCCGACGACATCGACGCCGTCGCCGAGGTCATGGCAAGCGCCCATCGCGAGGGGCGGCTCTTCTCCTTCCGTCCGTTCCAGGTGAGTTGGTGACCGGAAGATGCGTGCGACCGAGGAGGCCCCCGACCTGTCGCGGGAGTGGGAGCCGGCCGACGACCCGCTGGCCGAAGGCGCCGACGTGTGGCTCCTCGCCGAGGAGGACGTGGAACGGTTCGCCGAGGCGACCGGCGGCCTCGAACTGCTCACCGAGGAGGAGCGGGCCCGGCACGACCGGCTGCTCTTCCCTGCCGCCCGCACCCGTTTCCTCGGCGCCCGGCTGCTGTCGCGGCAGGTCCTGTCGCAGTACGCCGACATGGCGCCGGGGGAGTGGCGGTTCGACAAGGGCCGGTTCGGGCGGCCGTCCGTCCAAGGAGCCGACTGGGGGCTCGACTTCAACATCACCCACACCAACGGGCTGATCGCCGCGATCGTGGTGCGCGGCCGTACCGCGGGGGTCGACGCCGAGAACACCCCGGCCCGCCCCGAGGCCCTCCAGTTCGCGCCGAAGGTCTTCACCCCGCTGGAGCAGGAGGTGCTGCGCCGGGACCGGGAGGACCAGCAGGGGCACGCCTTCGCGGACTCCTGGGTGGCCAAGGAGGCGTACACCAAGGCCACTGGCATGGGCATGGCCCGCGGCTTCGACGCCTTCTCCGTACACCGGCTCAGGGGCGGCGGGCTGGCCGTCGTGGATGATGAGATCCCGCAGCAGGAACGGCCGTTGTGGCAGATCCAGGTGCTGCAGGTGTGGGACCGGTTCGCGCTCGGCATCGCCATCCGGGCCAGCGAGGACGAACCCGGGCCGATCCCCGTACGGCTGCGTTCGGCCATGGCCGAGCTGCTGCCGGCATCCCTTGCGGGCGGCCTCCGATGAGCAACTGCCCACTCCACGCTGTCCACTCCTGGTCTGACCGCTACCTGACGCCGTCATCGGTTTCCGGCCGTAACGCCCGCTGTGTTGCATGGAAGCCGGAGCCCGCTGCCGTGCGGGTGGTCGCAGACGGAGGACGAGCGATGCCGGCGAAGGGGAACGCGGAGCTGCTCGCGGGCTGTGCCCGTGGGGAGGCGGAGGCCTGGGACGAGACCGTCGGCCGGTTCGGCCGGCTGGTCTGGTCGGTGGCCCGCAGCCACCGGGTGAGCCGGGTCGACGCCGAGGACGTGCGCCAGCTGACCTGGTTCCGGCTGATGCAGAACGCCGACCGCATCCGCGACCCCGACCGGCTCGGCGACTGGCTCGCCACCGTCGCCCGCCGCGAGGCCATCAAGGCGGCCACCCGCGACCGGCGCCTGGTCATGGTCGGCGACAGCGCGACGCTGGAGCATCTCCTCGACCACCACGAGAGCCCGGAACAGATCACCCTGCGCGCCGACCGCGGCCAGGAGGTGCTGCGCGCCCTCGACAGCCTCTCCGACCAGTGCCGCGAGCTCCTGCTGCGGGCCCTGCAGGACCCACCGGCCTCCTACCAGGAGATCGCCGACGCGCTGTCCATGCCGGTGAGCTCGGTCGGCCCGATCCGTACCCGCTGTCTGCGCCGGCTGCGGCGCGCCCTCGACCGGGACGGCACGCCGGCCGCCCTCGAGGACGACTGCGCCCGCTGCCCCGTACGCACGCACGACGCAACCGAAACCGAGGTGCCCAGGTGACCGCCCTCACCGCGTCCGAGACCCGGCTGGTCAGCCGGGAGATCACCACCGGCGAACCGCTCGGCACCGTCGAGCTGTCCACCCCCGACCGCGTCACCTCCGCCGCCCGCCGCGCCGGTGCCGCAGCCCCCGCCTGGGCGGCCACCCCCGCCGAGGAACGCGCCACGATCGTCGAACGCGCCGCCGACCTGCTGGTCCAACGGGCGGAGCAGGCCCAGGAGCTGCTGGTGCGGGAGGGCGGGGCCATCCCCGGCAAGGCGTACTTCGAAGTCCACCAGGCCGCCCAGGAGTTGCGGCACGGTGCCCGGCTGGCCCGCCACCCCGGGCTGCCGCACCCGCCCGCCGACGACCCCGAGCGCGCGGCAGAGGTGACCCGCGTCCCGCTGGGCGTGGTCGGAGTGATCGTGCCCTGGAACTTCCCGTTGCTGCTCGCGGCCCGCTCCCTGGGCCCCGCGCTCGCCCTCGGCAACACCGTGCTCCTCAAGCCCGACCCGCACACCCCGCTCAGCGGCGGCCGTCTCTTCGTCGAGGCGTTCGCCGACGCGGGGCTGCCGCCGAACGTGCTGGAGGTCGTGCACGGCGACGCGGAGGCCGGCTCGGCCCTCGTCCAGGCGCCCGACGTGGCCATGGTGTCGTTCACCGGGTCGACCGAGGTGGGCCGCGAGATCGGTGCAGTCTGCGGGCGGCTGCTGAAGCGGGTCGTGCTCGAACTCGGCGGCCAGAACGCCTTCGTGGTCCTCGACGACGTCGATGTGGAGCAGGCGGCGGCGGCCGGGGCCTGGGGCTCCTTCCTGCACCAGGGGCAGATCTGCATGTCCGCGCGCCGCCACCTCGTGCATCGGTCGATCCTCGAGGAGTACACGGAGGCGTTCGCACGGCACGCGGCCGCCCTGCGCGTGGGCGACCCGTACCGCTTGGACGCCCAGATCGGCCCGGTCATCGACCGGCGCCAGCTCACGACAATCGCGAACGCCGTCGAACAGGCCGTCGCCCAGGGCGCCCGCCTGGTCACCGGAGGGCGCCCGCAGCCGCCGTACTACCCGCCGACCGTCCTCGCGGACGTCACCGAGCAGATGGACGTCTTCCACACCGAGGTCTTCGGGCCGGTCGCCACCGTCACCGCCTTCGCGGATGACGCGGAGGCCGTCCGCCTCGCCAACACCAGCGACCACGGCCTGACGGCCGCCGTCTACACCGGCGACACGGCGCGCGGAGAAGCGATCGGCCGTCAACTTCGTTGCGGAGTAACCCACATCGGCGATCAGACCGTCGTCCAGGACGCCGCCCTGCCCTTCGGCGGCATCGGCGCCTCCGGCAACGGCTCCGGCTTCGGCGGGCGCGCGAGCCTGGAGGCGTTCACCCGCTGGCACACCCTCACCACCAGCACACCACCGCGCACGTACCCCTTCTGAGCCTCTCCGAGGAGACTTCGTGGCAGCCAAGGTCGAGCTAGTGCCCCAGGTGGCGGACCCGCCCGAGGGAACCGTCGTGTTCCTCATCGGCATGCGGATCAACAGCTTCTGGAAGGTGCACCGCTGGCTGCCGTCCTTCATGGCGATGGTCCCGATGCTGATCGAGCTCAACAAGCAGAAGGAGTACGGCTTTCTGGCCGCCCGCACCTGGATCGGCCGCACGGTGGTGGTGATCCAGTACTGGCGCTCCATGGACGAGCTGATGGCGTACGCGCACGACACGAACGCCGCCCACCGGCCCGCCTGGGGCCGCTTCAACCGCACCGTCGCCGACAACGGGGCGGTCGGCATCTACCACGAGGCGTACGTCGTCGACCCGGCGCGCATGCACACCGTCTACCGCAACATGCCGCCGTTCGGCATCGCCGAGGCCACCGAGAGCCGGCCCCAGCGGGCCGTACCGGTGCCGCGTGAGCGCGGCAGCGGCAGCCGACAAGAGCGGAGCACAACGTGACCACCACACCAGGGCCCATCCGGGCCGGACAGGACGTCCAGTGGCGCCGGTGCGCGTCCTGCGGCGCGTACATCTACGGCAAACGACTCGACCGCAACCGCAAGGTGTGCCCCGAGTGCCAGTTCCACTTCCGTATCCCACCGGACGTACGGATCGCTCAACTCGCCGACGCCGGCAGCTTCGAGGCGTTCCCCGACAGGTATGCGCCGCGCGATCTGCTCGGCTTCCGCGACAGCAAGCCGTACCCCGACCGCCTGCGCGACGCCCAGGCCCGGACGGGACGGCAGGACGCGGTGCTCGCCGGTCGGATGAGCGTGCACGGACGCCAACTGGTCGTGGCCGTACTCGACTTCACCTTCATGGGCGGCAGCATGGGCACCGTCGTCGGCGAGACCGTCGCCGCCGCGGCCCGCACCGCCCTCGCCGAACGGCTGCCGCTGCTCCTGATCGCCGCCTCCGGCGGGGCCCGGATGCAGGAGGGCGCGCTGTCGCTGATGCAGATGGCCAAGACCTCCCAGTGGATCGCCGCCCTGCGCGAGGCCCGGCTGCCGGTGATCAACCTCAACACCGACCCGACCTTCGGCGGGGTCAGCGCCTCCTTCGCGATGCTCGGCGACGTCGTCCTCGCCGAGCCCGGCAGCCTCCTCGGCTTCGCCGGACCCCAGGTCATCCGCAACACCATCCGCCAGGAGCTGCCGGCCGGCTTCCAGAGCGCCGAGTTCCTCCTCGAACACGGAATGATCGACGCCGTCGTACCGCGGGAGAGCCAGCGGGAGCAGCTGGCACGACTGCTGGCCCTGCTGGGCCCGTCCGTTCCCGAACTCCCCGAAGGATCCGAGGACTCGGTGCTCGGGCACCCGGTGGCCACCGTCCGCACCACCCGCGAGACCGTCGCCCTCGCCCGTGACATCCAGCGGCCCACCACCCTGGAGTACATCGGGTACGTCTTCGACGACTTCGTCGGCCTGCACGGCGACCGTGCCTTCGGTGACGACGCGGCGCTGGTCGGCGGGCTCGCCCGGTTCGGTGGGCAGAGCGTCGTCGTCCTCGGGCATCAAAAGGGCCACGACACGGCCGAGCTGGTACGCAGCAACTTCGGCATGCCGAACCCCGAGGGGTACCGCAAGGCGCTCAGGCTGATGCGGTTCGCCGACCGGTTCGGACTGCCGGTGATCGCGTTCATCGACACGCCCGGTGCCTTTCCCGGCATCGGTGCCGAGGAACGCGGCCAGAGCGTGGCCATCGCCGAGTGCATCCTCGAACTGTCCCGGCTGCGCGTCCCGGTCGTCTCCGTCGTCACCGGCGAGGGCGGCAGTGGCGGCGCGCTCGCCCTCGGCGTCGCCGACGCCGTGCTGATCCTGGAGAACGCCTACTACTCGGTCATCAGCCCCGAAGGCTGCTCCACGATCCTCTTCGGTACGGCCGAACACGCGGGCCGTGCGGCCGACGCCCTGCGCCTGACCGCCTCCGAACTGCTCCGCCTCGGCGTGGTCGACGGCATCGTCCCCGAACCGCCGGACGGCGCCCACACCGCCCCCCACACCACCGCGCTGACGGTCAAGAGCGCCCTCGCGCGGACCCTCGCCCCGCTGCTCGACCTCTCCGGCGAGCAGCTCGTCGACGCCCGACGGAGGCGGTACGACCGCTTCGGGGACCCCCAACTGCAGCCCGTAGTGGACTGGGAGACGCACGATGAGCACTGAGGTGACCACCTCCAAAACCGAGGAAAGCACCGACATGACGGTGGAGGAACTGCGGTCCCACACCCTGCGGCTCGCCGGTGAACTCCCCGGCACACTGCGGCGGATCACCCTGCGGGCCGGCGCCCTCAGCGTGGACGTGGAGTGGGAGAACGCGCCTGTGCAGGCGGCTCCGGCCGCTCCGGCAGCTCAGGCGGCCCCCGTGGCCGTGGCCGCGGCCCCGATGGAGCCGGACACCGCCCCCGCCGACCTGGTACGCGTCTCCGCGCCCCTCGTCGGCACCTACTACCAGGCCTCCTCCCCGGGTGCCGAGCCCTTCGTCAAGGTCGGCGACACCGTGGAGGCCGGGCAGCAGCTGGCCATCATCGAGGCGATGAAGCTGCTCAACTCCATCACCGCCGAGGTCAAGGGCACCGTGCACGCCATCCACGTACAGGACGGGGACGTCGTCGAGTACGCGCAGCCGCTCATCGACCTCGTCCCGGCCGGCTGAGACGAGGCGGACGACGACATGTTCGACAAGGTGCTCATCGCCAACCGCGGCGAGATCGCGCTCAGGATCATCCGGACCTGCCGCGACCTCGGGGTCCGTACGGTCGCCGTGTACTCCACCCCGGACGCCGACGCCCAGTTCGTGAAGGCCGCCGACGAGGCCGTGCACATCGGTCCCGGCGCGCCCACCCGCAGCTACCTCAACATCCCCAACATCATCGGCGCCGCCGTGAAGACCGGTGCCGAGGCCATCCACCCCGGCTACGGATTCCTCTCCGAGGACCCCTACTTCGCCGAGATCTGCGCGGACGACGGCATCACCTTCATCGGACCGCCGCCGGACGTGATGGAGAACGTCGGCGACAAGGCCACGGCCCGGAAGCTGATGACGGCCGCGGGGCTCCCGCTGCTCCCCGGTACGACCGAGCCCGTCGACTCGGTCGAGGCCGCCGAGGAGATCGCGCGGGACATCGGCTACCCGGTGATCATCAAGGCCGCGGCGGGCGGGGGAGGCCGCGGCATCACGGTCGTACGCAGGCCGCAGGACCTGCGCGACGCCTACACCACCACCCGGGCGAACGCCCAGGCGGTGTTCAAGAACAGCGCCGTCTACATCGAGCGCTACCTCACCCGCACCCGGCACATCGAGATCCAGGTCCTGTGCGACGACTTCGACGGCGCCGTCCACCTCGGCGAACGCGACTGCTCCGTACAGCGCCGCCACCAGAAACTGGTGGAGGAGTCGCCCGGCCCCGGCATCCCGCCCGAACTGCGGGCCAGGCTCGGCGCGGCGGCCGTCGCCGGGGCGCGCGCGGTCGGCTACCGGGGTGCCGGCACCGTTGAGTTCCTGCTGGAGGTGGACCCGGAGGCGCAGAACGCCTTCTGGTTCATGGAGATGAACGCGCGCATCCAGGTCGAGCACCCGGTCACCGAACTGGTCACCGGCGTGGACCTGGTGAGCGAGCAGCTGCGCGTGGCCTCCGGCTCCCCGCTCACCGTCAAGCAGGAGGACATCGAGATCCGCGGCCACGCCGTCGAGTGCCGGATCAACGCCGAGGACCCCGACCGCGGCTTCGCGCCGACGCCCGGCCTGCTGGAGAACTACCGCACCCCGGGCGGCCCCTGGGTGCGCGTCGACACCGACTACGTGCCCGGCTCCCGGGTCAGCCCCTACTACGACTCGATGATCGGCAAGCTCATCGTCTGGGGCCCCGACCGCGCCACCTGCCTGGACCGGGCCCTGCGCGCCCTGTCGGAGTTCGAGGTGTCGGGCCCCGGCGTGCACACCACGATCCCCATGCACCAGGAGATACTCGGCCACCCGGAGTTCCGCCGCGGGGGAGTTGCCACGGATTTCCTGGAACGGCACTTCGCCCTGTAGAGACCCGGAGGCGGACGTGTTCGCCGACATCGAAGTGGCGATACTGCGGCAGCTGGAATGCGGCAGGTCCGACGAATTCATTTCCCGCAGCCTGGGCGTCTCCACCCGCACGCTGCGCCGTTATCTGGCCGGAATGTGCACCAAGCTGGGTGTGAGAACCCGCTTTCAGCTGGGTGTTTCGGCCACCCGGCTGGGTCTGCTCGGCACCTCGGACACTCCGGACAGCTGACGTATGGAAATTCTTGGTCGCCGGCCCGGGAAATCCGTTCGGTGGCTCCTGTACATTTCCCCGGGCGAATCCAAGAGTGAAGGTATGTCTCTGCGAATCGTCGTATCCAGCGTCTCCTCAGACGCGCACATGTGGAATCTGGTCTATCTCCAGCTCCTCCTCGAAGAGGCCGGGCACGAGGTGACCAACCTCGGAGTGTGCCCGCCGGACGGGACCGTCATGGACGCCTGCCGCGGCGCCGACCGCCCCGATCTCCTCGTGCTGAGCACCGTCAACGGCCACGGCCACCTCGACGGGCTGCGCCTGATCCGCGCCCTGCGCCGCGACCCCGAACTGGCGGCCCTGCCCGTCGTCATCGGCGGCAAGCTGGGGGTGCGCGGGGCGGACCACGAGGAGAGCCGACGGCTGCTCGACGCCGGTTTCGACGCCGTGTTCAACGAGTCGCAGGAACCGGCCGGCCGCACCCTCGCCGCCTTCGGCGACTTCCTCGCCACGCTGGCCGAGACGGTGGCCGTCCAGGAACCCCTCGTCGTCGGAGCGCCGCACTGATGCCCCGGTTCGCCGACTTCGTCCGCACGGCGACCGCGGCGGGCCGGCTCGTCGTCCAGCCGCGCATGGGCTTCGGCGAACTCGCCCGGATGCGGGCCGGGTTGACCGCGGTGCGCGACTGCCGGGCCACCACGGTCGGCACCATCACCCTCGACAGCTACACCCGGGTCGGCGACTACGCCTCGGCCCGCCGCGCCCTGCGCGAGGGAGCCGACCTCAACGGCTTCCCGCTGCTCGCCCACGGCGCCGGAGCCGTGCGGGACCTCCTGCGGGAGGTGTCCGGGGACGCCTTCCCGGTCCAGGTACGGCACGGCTCGCCGCTGCCCCTCGACCTGTTCCGCACCATGGTCGCCGCGGGCGTCGACGCCACCGAGGGCGGCCCGGTGTCGTACTGCCTGCCCTACGGCCGTGTCCCCCTCCCCGAGGCCGCCGACAACTGGGCCCGCTGCAGCGAACTCGCCGCCGGCGCCCCCGACCCCATGCACCTGGAGACCTTCGGCGGCTGCATGCTCGGCCAGCTCTGCCCGCCCTCCCTGCTGGTCGCACTGAGCGTCCTGGAGGCGATGTTCTTCCACGAGCACGGGCTGCGCTCGATCTCCCTCAGCTACGCCCAACAGGTGCACCTGGGACAGGACATGGAGGCCCTGGCCGCCCTGCGCGAGCTTGCCGGCGAGCACCTTCCCGGCGTCCAGTGGCATGTCACGTTGTACACCTACATGGGCGTCTTCCCGCGCACCCCCATCGGCTCCTACCGGCTCCTCGAGGACAGCGTCCGCCTCGCCGTGCACAGCGGCACCGAGCGCCTCATCGTCAAGACGCCCGCCGAGGCCCGCCGTATCCCCGCGATCGAGGAGAACGCCGAGGCCCTCGAGTTCGCCGATGCCGTCGCCCGGCAGGCCGCCGCCGACTGCGCCGACACCAACTGCCCGCCGCCCACCGACACCGGCCTGCTCACCGAGGCCCGCACCCTGATCGGCGCCACCCTGGAACTCGGCCGCACGGTCGGCTCCGCGCTGGTCACCGCCTTCGCCCGGGGCGTCCTCGACGTGCCGTACTGCCTGCACCGTGACAACGCGGGCGCCGCCCGCGCCGTCATCGACGAGCAGGGCCTGCTGAGTTGGTCGAGGGCTGGCGGCATGCCGGTCACGGTCCGCGACACCGACGCCGTAGGCACCTCCCCACTGACGGCGGACCGTCTGACCACCATGCTCGCCTACAACGAACGCCGTTACGACCGCGAGGACATGGTCGGTTCGCTGCTGCGGAGCGCGGCATGAGGGCCCGCGCGGTCGTCGCCGACCCTTTGGCCGGGCTGGGCGCCCGGGGCTCTGGCGGCCGGTCCGGTCTCTCCGTGCGCTACGCCGATGCGGTGTGCGCCGTGCTGCCCGCCTGCACCCGGCGCCGTTACGACCACGAGCACCCGGTCGGTTCGCTGCTGCGGAGCGCCGCATGACCGCCCGCACGGCCCGTGCCGGCACCCTGGCCGCCGTGCGCGCGCACGGAGCCGTGCGCGCCCTGGTCTCACAGGGGCAGCCCGGGCTCTCGCTGTGCGCGGCCGACGGCCGGTGGAGCGGCCTCGACGCGGACATCGCGCGCGCGATCGCCGCCGCCGTACTGGACGACCCCGAAGCCGTCGACTGGCACCCCGCAGGATCCGCCGCCCGGCTCAGCCGACTCGCCGCCGGACAGGCCGACCTGACGGTCTGCAACGTCAGCTGGACCATGGGCCGCGAGGCCGCGCACGGACTCCTCTTCGCCGGGGTCACCTGCTACGACGGCGAGGGCTTCCTCGTCCCCGCGGACTCCGGTCCCGACGACCCCGTCCACCTCGCGGGCAGGCGCCTGGCCGTACACGCCGGCTCCACCTCACCGGCCAACCTGACCGCCTGGTACCGGCCGCGGGGCCTTGCCGTCGAGCCCGTGCCCTTCGACCGCCCCGCCGACGCGCTGCACGCCTACGCCTCCGGCGAGTGCGCCGCGTACGTACTGGACAAGGTGGCCCTCGCGGGGGCGAGACGTACGCTCCCCGACCCCGGGGCGCACCGGATCCTGCCCGCCGAGATCTCCCGCGAGCCCATGGCCGCCGTCGTCCGCGACGACGACCCCGGCTGGTTCCGCATCTGCCGCTGGGTGCTCCAGCTCCTGTTCGCCGCCGAGTACGAGAGCCACCGCAGCGGCGGCGCCGGCCGCGACGCCGTCGCCCGCCAGGCCGGACGGCACGGACCCGCCGCCGGCCTCGACGAACGGTGGGCGGCCCGCGTCCTCGACGCCGTGGGCAGCTACGCCGACCTGTACGAACGCAACCTGGGCCGGGCCTCCGGCCTCGACGTGCCGCGCGGCCCCAACGAGCTGTGGACCAGAGGAGGTCTGCACTACGCCGTGCCCCTGCACTGAGCCGCGGATCCACCCGGAGAAGAGGTACCGACTGTGAGCACCCCCAGCCGTCAGCAGCAGACCAGAGGAGCCGTCGAACTCACCGCGGCCATGGTCCTGTCGGGCACCCTCGGCGTCTTCGTCGTCGAGTCCGGCCAGCCCAGCTTCAACGTGGTCTTCTTCCGCTGCGTCTTCGGCGCGGTCGCCCTCGCCGCGTACTGCCTGGCCCGCGGCCTGTTCAGGAACCACAACTTCACCCGCCGCACCTTCGCCCTCGCGGTCCTGGGCGGTGTGTGCATCGTCTTCAACTGGGTGCTGCTGTTCAGCAGTTACACCAAGACGTCGATCTCGGTGGCGACGGTCGTCTACCACACCCAGCCGTTCTACGTCGTGATCCTGGGCCTGGTCCTCTTCAAGGAGAAGCTCAACCGGCACCAGGCCGGCTGGATCGTGCTCGCCTTCCTGGGCGTGCTCCTCGTCGCCGACCTCACCTCGGCCGACGGCAAGAAGGGCGACGCCTACTTCCTGGGCGTCGGCCAGGCACTGCTCGCCGCGCTGCTGTACGCCTTCGCCACCGTCATCGCCAAGCACCTGAAGTCCGTACGCCCCGAACTGACCGCGCTCACCCAGGTGTTGGTCGGCATCCCGCTGCTGCTGCCGTTCACGGCGCTGGGCAAGACCGCCGGCCTCGGCGCCGACTGGGCCTGGCTGGTCGGGCTCGGCGTGATCCACACCTGCGTGATGTACATCCTGCTGTACGCCTCGTACCAGAAGCTGCCCACCGCGAAGATCGCGGTCCTGTCCTTCGTCTACCCGGCGGTGGCCATCCTCGCCGACTTCACCGTGTACGGGCACCACATCACGCTCCTGCAGGCCCTGGGCGTCCCGCTGATCGTCGTGGCGGGCCTCGGCGTGAACCTCGGCTGGCGGCTGCTGCCGGCCGGCCGCCGCACGCCCGGGGACCAGGCGGCGGCACCCGCGCTCACCCGGATCGGAGAACCCCGATGACCTTCGTCAGCGACAGCAAGGCGCCGAGCATCGCCCTCGTCGGCGCGACAGGAGCGGTCGGCCACACCCTCGTCGAGCTGATCGAGACACGGCACCTGCGCCACAAAGGCGTGCGGCTCGCCGCGTCCGCGCGTTCGGCGGGGCGGCAGATGGAGGTCGACGGGCGTACCTGCACGGTGGAGGACCTCGACGGCTTCGACTTCTCGGACGTCGACATCGCGTTCTTCTCCGCCGGTACGTCCGTCAGCCAGAAATGGGCCCGCCCGGCCGCCGCGCAGGGCGCGCTGGTCATCGACAACACCAACGCCTTCCGCATGGACCCGGACACCCCACTGGTCGTCCCGCAGGTCAACGCGGACGTGCTCACCGGCCGCCCGGCGAGCGGCATCATCGCCAACCCCAACTGCTCCACCATCCCGCTGGTGCGCCTGCTGCAGACCGTGGAGCAGCGGTGGGGGATACGGCAGGCGGTCGTCAGCACGTACCAGGCGGCCTCCGGCCAGGGGCAGCACGGCATCGAGGAACTCCAGGAGGGCAGCGAACTCGCCCTGCACGACCCCGACGCCGAACTGCCCGCGGAACGCTTCACCGCACCGCTCGCCTTCAACGTCGTACCGTTCATCGACCGGCTCCTGGACTCCGGGTTCACCATGGAGGAGCAGAAGATGCTCCAGGAGTCCCGCAAGATCCTCGGCCTGCCCCACCTCGACGTCACCACCACCTGCGTACGCGTCCCGGTCGTCAACTCGCACTCCGAGGCGGTGTGGGTGGAGGCCGCCGCCCCCGTCGACCGCGCCGAGCTGATCGACCGGCTCGCCGCCCTGCCCGAGGTCACCGTCCACGACCAGGACACCCCGGGCCGCTTCCCGACCCCGCTGACCGCGGGCAACCCGGACCACGTCCACGTCGGCCGGGTACGCGTGGCCCCGCACAACCCGCGCGGCTTCTGGCTCTGGCTGGTCGCCGACAACCTGCGGATCGGGGCCGCCCTGAACGCCGTACAGATCGCCGAGACCGTTCTCGACCGGGGGTTGCTGTGAGCGACGCTGCCATTCTGAAGTTCGGCGGCTCCACCTTCCGTACCCATGCCGCCTACGACAAGCTCGCGGCCGGCCTCGAGGCCAGGCTGGAGCGCGAGGGCCGCCGGCTGGCCGTCGTGGTCAGCGCCATGCAGGGGGAGACCGAACAACTGCGGGGCCGGCTGCACGAGGTCAACGCCCACCCCGACGACGCCACCCCGGCCGGCATGCTCGCCACCGCCGACCTCATCAGCGCCCATCTGCTCGCCACCGCCCTGCACCGCAGGGGACGCACCGCGACCGTGCTGGCCGGTCACCAGATCGGCCTCACCACCAACTCGTCGTTCCTGTGGGCACGGGTGATCGAGACCGACCCGGGGCCGCTCGACCGGACGCTCTCCGAGTACGAGGTCGTGGTCGTCCCCGGCGGACAGGCGATCGACGCGCAGGGCAGGCCGACCTGGCTCGGCAAGAACAGCTCCGACCTGTCGGCGATCGCCGTCGCCCGCGCCGTCGGCGGCAGCGCCTGCGAGATCCACTCCGACGTCGACGGCATCTACACCTCCGACCCGCACCTGGTCCGCGGCGCACGTTTGCTGCCGAAGGTCTCCTTCAACATGGCCGCCCTGATGTCCCTGTACGGCGCCAAGGTGCTGCACCGCCGGGCCGTGCAGCTCGCTCTGCGGCACGGCATCGAGATCGTCTGCCGCTACAACCGGGCACCGTTCTCGCGCGGCACGACCATCAGCCGGGAGGGCGACCAGATGGCGGCGATCGTCTTCAACCAGCGCTCCGTGGTGCTCGGTTACGACTCCGACGACTGCGCCGACCTCGCCCACGGAGTCTTCCACGCGGCCGGCATCGACACCGTACGGCTGACCGAGAAGCCATGGGTCGCCGTCGTCGGCGGCTTCGTCGACCTGGAGGCCGTGCAGCGCCGCCAGAACCTCAAACCCGGCACCTACGTGGGCGTCCCGGTCGCCGAGATCCGCGGCTCCAAGGTCACCACGCACATCGCCGAGAGCGGCGAGGACGCCCTGCACGTCGCGCAGCGCCTGCACGACCGCATCGACCTGCCCGCCGTGGACCTCGCAGCGCAGCAACCCCATCTCGCCGGAGTGTGACCGCGTTGACCTTCGCCGACCTCGAACTGCCCGACCGGGTACGCGACACCATCGGTGCGGAGCTGTGTCTGCTGCCCGACCCGACCGCGGACGTCGACCGGGCCCTGACCCGCTACCACCGCATCTTCGCCGCCCTGCCCACCGAACTCCTGCAGCAGATCATGGACTTCGGCCGGCACAACGACTCCCCGGGCGTGATGCTCGTACGCAATCTGCCGCTGGACGCGGACCTGCCGCCGACCCCGGTCGACGGTGAGCCGAGCGTGGGCAAGGACAGCTTCGTCGCCGAAGGCGTGCTGCTGGGCCTGACCGGACTGCTGGGCGAGCCGATCGGAGTGCTCACGGAGAAGGACGGCCGGCTCGTCCACGACGTCGTCCCGGTACCGGAGGGAGCGCGGGCGCAGACCAACCAGGGCTCCGCGGTCTTCCTCAACTTCCACAGCGACATCACCTACGACACCACCGGCCGCTACGACGTCGCCAACCCGGACTTCCTCGTCCTCAACTGTCTGCGCGGCGCCGCCGCCAACGACGCCTTCACCTACTACGCCGACGCCCGCGACCTGTGCCGGCACCTGCCGGACCCGCTCGTCGAAACGCTGCGCAGCCCGCTGTACCGGCTCAACGCTCCCGGCAGCTACACCCGCAGCGTGGGGGAGGAGGTGCTGTCCGAACCGGTGCCCATCCTCAGCGGCGCCGCCCGCTTCCCGGAGATCACCGTCTCCGCCAACGGCACCCGCCCGCTCACCCGCGGCGCCGAAACCGCCCTGGACGCGCTGCAGGACGCCTGCCGGGCCGTCGCCCACGCCGTACGGCTGGAACCGGGACAGGCCCTGCTGATCAACAACCGCAAGGGCGTCCACGCGCGCTCCACCTTCCGGGCACGTCACGACGGCCGCGACCGCTGGCTCCAACGCACTTATATCCGCCGCAACCTGTGGAACGTGCGCTACCGGGCCACACCCGAGGACCGGCGCGTTCATTACTGAATGCGGTCCCGTACCTAACGCTCTCAAGCCGGCCCGCGCCGCACGGGAGTTCGGGCCGGGAACTCGGTCCTAGGCTGGAATGACAAGGAGCAGTGCGCGGCGACGCGCCGACTTCGTGGGGTTCGTGAGTGGTGGGGGGTGAGGAATTGACGGACGAGATTCCTCTTCTCGGCGACCTTGCGGTGACGGCCTACGAAACGGCTCTGCAGAAGGGCCGCTTCGACGACGAGGAGACCGCCGCCGCTCTGGGTGCGGACATCACCGCCGTCGAGGAGGTACGCAAGTCCCTGCAGGATCTGCACCTGCTCAGCCCGAGCGCCCCCGGGCGCCCCGTCGTCCCCCTGGACCCCGAGGTCGCCGAGGCCGAACTGGTCACGCCGCTGGAGGTGGAGATCGGTCGGCGCCGACGCGAAATCGGCCGGATCCACGAGGAGTTGCGCTCCCTCGCCGCCGACTACCGCGCCCGGCCGGGCGGCTCGCCGGCCGACGTACCCATCACCGTCCTCGACGACGTCGAGGAGGTGCGCCGCGAGATCGACCGCGCCCGCTACGGCTGCACCCAGGAGCGCATGAGCCTGCAGTCCGGCGGCGGCCGCCCGCCCGAACTCCTCGAGGCCGACCGGGAACACACCCTGGAACTGCTGCGCAGGGGCGTCCGCGTGCGCACCCTCTACCAGCACACCGCCCGCACCAGCCTCGCCACCCGCACCTACGTCCAGGAGATCACCAGACGGGGCGCCGAGGTGCGCACCGTCGACGAACTCTCCGAGCGGCTCATCATCTACGACCGCAGGATCGCCTTCATCCCCAAGGAGCGCACCGGCCGGCAGCCGCCCGGCGCCGCCGTCATCACCGAACCGACGGTCGTCGGCTACCTGGCCCGCACCTTCGAGTCGGTGTGGCAGATCGGCCGCCCCTTCGAGGTGGACCAGCAGACCGCCGAATACCCGCAAGTCGCCGAAGAAGTACGGCATTCCATCATTCGCCTCATGGCCCTCGGGCTGAAGGACGAGGTCATTGCGCGCAGGCTCGGCATGGCGACCCGGACCTGCCGCCGCCACATCTCCGCGGTCATGGAGGAAATGGGGGCGGTCAGCCGATTCCAGGCAGGCCTGATAATCGGCCGCGAGAACCGTGACAACCATGAAAACGGGGATGTTGGCCGCTAGCTGACGTCGCCTGTCCCCAAGGGGACATCGCCGGGACATGGCGCCCGCGCCCGCCCGGTGATTCGCTGGAACAGGAAATCCATCCGTTGTCGGCCCATGCAGGAGATCACCATGGATATCAGGCAGCTGGCGGCGTTCCACAAGGTGGCCACGCTGCTCAGTTTCTCGAAGGCGGCGACGGAACTGAAGTACGCGCAATCCAGCGTCACCAGCCAGATAAAGGGACTCGAGATGTCTCTGGGCGTCGACCTCTTCGACCGCCTCGGCGGCCGCATCCAGCTCACCGAGGCGGGCCAGCGGCTGCTGCCCTACGCCGAGCAGATGCTGGCCCTGGCCGGCGAGGCACGCGGCGCCACGGTCGGCTCCGGGGACCCCTCCGGCGTACTGACCATAGGCTCGATGGAGAGCATCACCTCCTACCGGATGCCGCCTCTCCTGGAGTTCTTCCACCACCGCTACCCGGCCCTGCACATCGTGCTCCGCCCGAGTCTGTGCGCGGAAACCTGCCATGCCCTGCGGCAGGGGATGTTCGACATGGGGTTCCTCATGGAGGCCGAGACGCAGCACCCCGGTGTGCAGACCGAAGTCCTCGGCTCCGAACCGCTGACCGTGGTGGCCGCCCCCGATCACCCGCTGACGCAGCTGCCGAAGGTGACGACGGAGGAGCTGCGACGCACCCAGGTCATCTCCGCCGAGGCCGGATGCGCCTATCGGGAGCTGTTCGAGGCCGAGCTGAACGACGGAACGGGCGAGGCTCTTCCGTTCCTGGAATTCGGCACGATCGAGTCCATCAAGCGTGGCGTCGCCGCCGGGCTGGGCATCAGCCTGCTCCCGACGGCCTGTGTTCAGGACACCCTGGATTCCGGCATTCTGGTAAAGCTGGACTGGAACATCCCGTTCGAGGTTTTCACGCAGCTGGCGTGGCGCCGCGGAAAGAATCTCACTCGAGAGATGCGGGTTTTCACGGACCAGTCAATCCGCTTCCTGGCAGAGGAATACGGTCGCTGAGCGAGCGCCCCGATAGGGGCGCTTTCAGGGGCGCGGGGAACTGCGCGACAAGCCCCCACCGGCCTGCAGTCTCACTCACAAGCGACTGGCCCCAATTCTCGCAACGTACTCCGCAGCATCGCAATGTGGCCGTCGACCGTCGCCAGGCCCAGACCCATCGTGCTGACGCACAGATGCGTCGCTCCCAGGTCGCGCCAACCCGCCACAAAATCCGGCCACTTGGCCTCCGGCACCTCAGCAAGCTTGAGGCGCGCCTCGAAACCGATCCCAGCGGGATCACGGCCGGCCTGCAAGGCATACGTCCGCACACGGCCCACCATGGCACGCGCCGTCTCGTCCGGCGCACGCTGCGGCAGCCACCCGTCGCCGAGGGCGCCGGCACGCCGCAGGACCGGCTCCGCATTGCCGCCGAACCACACGGGAATACGCCCACGCACAGGGCGGGGCAGGATCCCGGCGTTCTCGATCCGGTGCCAGCGGCCTTCGTACGTGACCGTGGGCTCGGCCCACAACGCACGCAGTACCTCGACCTGTTCGGCGCTGCGGGCGCCGCGGTCGGTGAAGGTCGCGCCGAGGGCGTCGTACTCCACCCGGTTCCAGCCGATGCCCACGCCGAGCCGCAGCCGGCCGCCGCTGAGCACGTCGACCTCGGCGGCCTGCTTGGCCACCAGGGCGGTCTGCCGCTGCGGCAGCACCAGAACTCCGGTGACGAGCTCCAGGGTGCGGGTGATCCCGGCGAGGTAGCCGAACAGCACGAAGACCTCGTGGAAGAGGTCTTCGCTGGTGTAGCCGTACCAGCCGGGGCGGGTGGCGGTGCCTGCGCCGAGTACGTGGTCGAAGGCGACCGCGTGCTGGAAGCCCAGTTCCTCCACGGCCTCGGCCCAGGCGCGCACCGCGCCCGGGTCCGCGCCGATCTCCGTCTGCGGGAACACTGCCCCGATACGCATGCTTGAGCGGTTCTCCATCGTCCGGCCCGTTCTGCCTAGCCGACCAGGCCCCAGCCGTCGTCCTCCCCGGATCCGGATGTGGTCCGCCTCGTCCTTGTGTCGGTGCTGCTCAGCATCGCTGCCTCCTCGTCGGTCGATCAGATCGATCCGGTCGGTCCGGTCGATCCGGCTGTCCCACCGTCCTCAGCCGAACCGGCGCCCGGGCGGTGCCGCGCCGCCGGTTCCGGCACTCCGTCACACGTCGGATGACACTGCGTCAAGTGAGCGGTCAGATCGAATGAACTGACGTAGTACCCGGGCCGAGCTCGCAGAGTGTGCCGGGCGGGCCCGGTGCCGGGACCTCGCGTCCGGCCCCGTCACTAGCTTCGGCCGGGACCGAGCGTCCAGCAGGCCCGCCCCGACTCGGGTGTGTCCCCACGGAGTTGCCGATGATTTCCGCCGAAGACCGGATCGACGTGATCGAGACCTGCACCAGGATGCTGTGGCACGTCGACCTGCGCCAGTGGGAAGCCCTGCCGGCCCTGCTCGCGGAGAAGGTGACCCTGGACTACACGAGCCTCTTCGGCGGGGACCCCACGGTCAGCACGCCCGACCGGGTCATCGCCGACTGGCGGGCCGGGCTCAGCCACCTGAAGGCCACCCAGCACATGATCGGCAACCAGATCGTCGAGGTGTACGAGGACGAGGCGCTCCTCACCGCCCACTTCCAGGCCACCCACCTGCTGCCCAACGCCCACGGTGGCCCGACCTGGACGCTCGGCGGCCGCTACCGCTTCGACCTGACCCGCAGCGAGTCCGGCTGGCGCATCGCCGGCGTGGAGATGACCGCCGTGTGGGCGGACGGCAACCAGCAGATCATGACCCCTCCGGACAGCCAGTAGGCCGCGAAACGGCCACAAGGAGACGACATGAGCGACCTCACCGAGCAGACCCGGGACGTTGCCAAGCGGTGGTTCGCCGCCCTGACGAGCGGCGATTTCGGCACCGCGCTCGGGCTCCTCGCCGACGACGTCGAATGGATCAACTACCGCCCCGTGCCCGGCTACAACGACGACATGAAGTGGATCGGCACCCTGCACAGCAGCGCCGAAGTGGCCGACAGCGTGGGGGTGTTCGCCGGTCAGTGCGACGTGGTCTCCGAGGAGCTGCTGGACCTCGTCGTCGAGGGCGAGAAGGCCGCCGGGATCATCCACGAGATCTCCCGGGTCAAGGAGACCGGCATCGACTTCGAGATCATCTTCACGCACTGGCTGACCGTCCGCGACGGCCGGATCGTGCGCTGGGAGTCCCACACCGACCCCTCGCAGATCATCCGGGCGATCCGGGGCGGGGAGGTGCCCTCATGAGCGCCGGGCTCATCGCGGCCGTACGCGGCCGCGCGACCGAGGAGGTGCAGCGGCTGCTCGACGCGGGCGCCGACCCGAGCACGCGCGAACACTCCTCCGGGCTCACCGTCCTGATGATCGCCGCGGGCCAGGCCGACCCGGCGACGACCGAGACGCTGATCGCGTCCGGCGCCGACGTCCACACCGCCGACACCCGGGCCGGCGCGACCGCGCTGCACAAGGCCTGTCAGGGCGGCAGCCTGGACGTCACGCGCCAACTCGTCGAAGCCGGCGCCTTCGTGGATGCCGTGGCCCCCACCACCGGGCACACCCCGCTGATGGACGCCCTCTGGTACAAGTACCCGGACCTTGTGGAGTACCTCCTCGACCAGGGCGCGGGCCTCAAGCTGTACACCCACTACGGTTTCTCGCTCGAGGAGCACTTCGCCTACGAGCTGAACGTCAACACCTTCGGCAAGGACAAGCTGCTGCGTGCCGAGCAGCTCCTGAAGGAGCGCCGGGAGGCCGACGCGGGCGCCGTCGAGGCCCAGCCCCTGATGGCCGCCACCGCCGCCGGAGACACCGAGACGGTACGCCAGCTCCTCGTCGACGGCGCCGAAGTGGACGCCCGCGCCCCCTTCCTCAACGGCTTCAACGACGCCCACACCCCGCTGCTCGTCGCCTCCCGCGACGGCCACGGCGAGATCGTCCGGCTGCTGCTCGACGCGGGGGCCGACATCAACGCCGTAGAACCCTGCTTCGGTGCCGTACCCCTGCACAAGGCCGTCTACAACGGCCACGCCGGCATCACCGCCGACCTGGTCGCCCATCCGGGCATCGACCTCGACTTCCAGGGCGCCACCAACGGCTACACCCCGCTGCACGACGCCCTGTGGCACGGCTACGCCGACTGCGTGACCGTCCTGCTCGACGCCGGCGCCCGCACCGACCTGGTCGGCCACGACGGCAAGACCCCGCTCGACCTGGCCGTGGAGGTCTTCGGCGACGCCGACCCGATCACCGGGCGGATCGCGGCACTCGCGGCGGCGTAACCCCAACTCCCTTAAGGAACGCCCATGTTGTTCTACGTCCAGATGCGCTGGAACCACGAGGGACGGATCTCCCTGGACGAGCTCTGGGAGATCGAGCGCGAAGAGGCCGAACACGCCCAGGAGACCCTCGACTCCGGATTCGCCGTCGGCCTGTGGAAGGTCGCCGCGCAGAAGCGGGTGATCGGCATCATCGAGTCCCCGAGCGCCGAGGAACTGGACCGCACCGCGCTCGGTCGGCTGCCGATGCGCGAGTACCTCGAGTTCGAGGAGGTCTGGCCGTTGCGCGACTACCTGGGCTTCGCCGAGGACGTGAAGAAGGCCTACAAGGTCTGACCGACCGGCTTCCCTTCCGACCGACCGACTCCCCTGGAGATTCGTCATGATCCACCAGCTGATCTTCGCCCATCCCAAACCCGGAATGTCCGAGCAGGAGTTCCAGGACTACTGGGTCGACGTCCACGCGGTGCAGTACGCGAGCAAGATCCCGCAGATCAGGAAGTACCTCATCGACACCCGTATCCCCTTCGGCCCGGAACCCGACGACCCGCTGTGGAGCGGCATCGCGGAGATCTGGCTGGAGAACGACGAAGACCAGCTCGCCTCCCTGCAGACGCCGGAGTTCCTGGAGGGCGCCCGGCTCGACGAGCCCAAGTGGGCCGCCTTCTGGCGCACCGTCGTCCTCGACACCGACGCGTACGTCCTGCGGGCCGGCGACCACCCGGCGCCCGAGGACGGCGTGAAGATCGTCGCGCTGGTCAAGCGCACCGAGGGCACCGGCGTGGAGCAGTTCCGCGAGCGCAGCCTGGGCGCGCACGCCGAGCTGATGCTGCAGGTGCCGGGCCTGCGCCGCTACCTGCAGTGCTTCACCCGGGACGGCGCCTACGCCATCGGCGAGGCCCTCCTCGACGCCGCCTACCTCCTCTCCTTCGACAGCCTCGAGGACCTGGAGAAAGCCGCGGCCTCCGAGGAGTACGCCAGGGCCAAGGACGACCTCGTCACCTTCGTACAGCCCCGCTATCTGCACCACATGGCGGTCAAGGAGCACTGGATCATCGGCTCGGAGGACAGCGCACGTGAACACCGCTGAACACACGGAAGGAAACCAGGGGCGCACCCAGCTCGCCCTGGGGACCCTGGCCCTGGGCGCGTTCGTCATCGGTACGGCCGAACTCGTCATCGTCGGCATCCTGAACCTCATCGCCAAGGACACCGGCGTCTCGGTCGGCACGGCCGGCCTGCTGGTCACCGCCTACGCCCTCGGCATCTGCATCGGTGGCCCCCTGCTCACGGCCGTGACCATCCGGCTCGGCCGCCATCTGCTGCTGTGGTCGGCGCTGTCGGTGTTCCTCGTCGGGAACCTCCTTGCAGCGGTCACGACCAGCTTCGGCGCCCTGATCGTGGCGCGCGTCATCACCGGCGCCATCCACGGCCTGTTCATCGGCGTGGCCTCCGCGCTCGCCGCGCACCTGGTCCCGGCCGGGCAGCAGGGCCGGGCCGTCGCCATGGTGTTCGGCGGGATCGCCGTCTCCACCGTCATCGGCGTACCGCTCGGCACCCTCGTCGGCAACGCGATCGGCTGGCAGGCCACCTTCGTCGGCATCGTCGCCCTCGGCGCGCTGGCCCTCGTCGCCACCTTCGCCTTCGTCCCGCGGATCGGCCTCACCGGGCCGACGGGACTCGGATCGCAGGCCCGACACGCCTTCGCACCACGGGTGTTGGCCCAGCTGGGCGTCGGACTGCTGCTGCTCGGCGGCCAGTTCGCCGCCTTCACCTACCTCGCCTCCTACTTGGAGGACGTCACCGGCATTTCCGGCGGCGCCATCAGCGCCTTCCTGCTCGTCTACGGAATCGCCAGCGCCATAGGGGTGTTCGGCGGCGGCCGGTTCGCCGACCGCGGGGCGGCCACCACGCTGGTGGTGGCCAACGTCGCGCTCGCCCTCATCCTCACCGCCCTGCACTACGTCGGCGACAACCCGGCCCTGACCGCCGTCGCACTCGCCGTGTGGGGGCTGGTCGGCTTCGGCCTGGTGCCCTCCTTCCAGCTGCGGGTGATCACCCTGGCCGGACCCGGCGGCGACCTCGCGGCCACCCTCGGCGCCTCCGCCGTCAACGCGGGCATCGCCGGGGGAGCGGCCGCCGGCGGCTGGGCCGTGGAGGCCCACGGCGTCGACTCGGTGTTCGTACTCGCCCTGATCGTCATGGTCGTGGCGCTGCCCGCGACCTGGGCCGCCACCCGTCTGCGGCCGGCTCCCGCCGAACCGGACGGAACGGCCGGGAGGGCGGCTCCCGTCGCCGACCCGGTCGCCGATTCCATCTGAGGACTCCAAGGACCGACCCATGCAGATCATCGCGAAGAACAGCCTGCCCACCGTGCAGATCAACGGCGAGGTGGCCGCCCACATCCTCAACGCGAGCGACCATCCCGGTCTCAGCGTCTCGGCGTTCATCGTCGACGTCGCCACCGACGCCGGCCCTCCGCGCCACACCCACCCCTACGAGGAGATCTTCGTGATCGTCGAGGGCACGGTGCGGCTGGAGGCAGGCGGGGACACGATCGACGCGACGCCGGAGGACATCTGCGTCGTACCGGCCGGAGTGCCGCACAAGTTCGCCAACCTCGGCCCCGGCCGGGCCCGCATGGTCAACATCCATGCCGCCAAGGACGTCGTCACCGAGTTCGTCCCCGACGAGGCCGACACCAACGAGTCGTACGCCTACAACCGTCCGGGCAGCTGAGAGGACCCCGCACATGAGGATCGGCATCCTGGGCAGCGGCGAGATCGGCGGCACACTGGCCCGGCTGCTCACCGCCGCCGGACACGAGGTCGCCGTGGCCAACCGCCGCGGGCCCGGCTCCCTGTCCGGGCTGGTCGAGGAACTCGGCGGACGGGCCCGGGCGGCCACAGTCGAGGGGGCGATCGCCTTCGGCGACCCGCTCGTCGTGGTGGCCATCCCCTTCGGCGCGTACGAGAGCCTCCCGGCCGACGCGCTCGCCGGGAAGGTCGTCGTCGACACCACCAACTACACACCCGGCAGGGACGGCACCTTCCCCGACCTCGAGTCGGACCGGACCACGTCGTCCGAGCTGATCGCGGCCCACCTTCCGGGCGCCCGCGTGGTCAAGGCGGTCAACACCCTCAACTACAAGTACCTGCTCGACCTCGCCCGGCCGGGCGCACCCCGCGAGGAGCGGACCGCGCTGTTCGTCGCGGGCGACGACACCGAGGCCGACCGGCTCGTCACCGAGCTCCTCGACGAACTCGGCTTCGCCCCCCTGCCGACGGGCTCCCTCGCCGGGGGAGGACGCCGGCAGCAGCCGGGCACCCCCGTCTTCAACCGCCCCCTCGACGCACGTCTCGCCCAAGAGAGGTGGAGCACATGACCACTGTGGAGACCATCCGGTTCAAGCTGCGCACCGACGTCGACGACGCCGAGTTCCAGCAGCTCAACCGCACGATGGAGAAGGAGTACCTGGAGGCCCGCCCCGGCTTCGTCGCCCGCTCGACCGCCCGCGGCGCCGACGGCGAATACCTGGTGACCGTCCACTGGGCGTCCCCCGAGGACGCCGAGGCCACCATCGCGGCCTTCTTCGCCGCCCCCGAAACCCAGGCCTTCCTCGCCGCCGTCGACCTGGAGACCGTACAGCCCGGCCGCTACGAACTGATCGAGAGCTGAGGCCTTCTCCCCCGGCTTTCTCCCCGGCCGGGCCGGCTCCAGGACTGTGAGGGATCCGGAGCCGGCCCGGCCCACCTGGCGACAAGAAGAGAAGTGGTGGAGTCATGGCACCCTCAACGACCACTCCCGCGTCGGCCGCCGCCGTACGCGCCCTGCGCACCACTCTGCGGGGGAACGTGCTCGCCGCGGGCGACCCGGCGTACGAGTCGGCGCGGCGGCTGTGGAACGGCGCGGTCGACGCACGCCCTGCGGTCATCGTCCGGCCCGCCGACGAGACGGACGTGACCTGGGCGGTCCGCATCGCTCGGACCCACCGGCTGCCGCTGACCGTCCGGGGCGGCGGCCACGACTGGGCGGGCCGGGCGACCGCGGACGACGGCCTGATGATCGACCTCGCCGCGCTGCGCCGGGTCACCGTCGACCGGGCCTCCCGCACAGCAGTGGCGCAGGGCGGCGCCCGGGCCGGCGACCTGGTCGAGGCCACGCGGGCCCTCGGGCTCGCCCCCGTCACCGGCACCGTCAAGGCGGTCGGCTTCGCGGGCCTCACCCTCGGCGGCGGCTACGGACTCCTGGCCGGCCGGTGCGGACTCGCCCTGGACAACCTTCTCGCCGCCCGGGTCGTGCTCGCCGACGGCCGGCCCGTCGTCGCGAGCGCCGACGAGAACCCCGACCTGTTCTGGGCGCTGCGCGGCGGAGGCGGCAACTTCGGAGTCGTCACCGAACTGCGCGTGCGCCTGCACCCCATCAGCACCGTCCTCGCCGGCATGATCCTCTACCCCCTCGCCCAGGCCGCCTCCGTCCTGCGCGGCTACCGCGAGGTCATCGCCTCGGCGGCCGACGAACTGACCGTCATGACCGGCTTCTTCGGCGGACCCGACGGACAGCCCCTGATCTACGTCCTGCCGGTGTGGTGCGGCGACATCGCGCGGGGCCGCCCCGTCATCGACCGCTTCACCGCCCTCGGCACACCCCTGGCCGGACAGGTCTGCCCACAGGAGTACGCGGGCGTCCTCGGCATGTTCGATCAGGTCGTCGTCGACGGCCGGCACAACGAGGTCGGCACCCAGTGGCTGCCCGAACTCACCGACGGTGCAATCGACTTGGTCGTCGACGCGGCGGCCACCGCCACCTCGCCGTACTCCGGCATGTACGTGCACCACTTCCACGGCGCCGCGAGCCGTGTACCGCCCGGGGAAACCGCCTTCGCACTGCGCCGGGACCATCTGCTCGTCGAGATCGCCGCGGCCTGGGAGGGCGCCGAACAGGCGGCACCGCACCGGCGCTGGGCCCGCGAGGTGTCCACCGCGTTCGCCGAGCACGCGCTGCCCGGCGGCTACCCCAATCTGCTCGGCCCCAAGGAGAGCCGGCGCGCCGCGGCCGCGTTCGGCCCGGGCGCCGCACGGCTGCTGAAGACCAAGGAACGCTACGACCCGGACCACCTCTTCAGCGCGGTGGCGGCGCTCGAACCGACCGATACCGACTCAGGAGCCTGATCACCATGACCGTCACCAACGACGAGGCGAGCACCACCCGCACCGTGCGGGACGCGACCCTGGAGGTGCTGCGCGCTTTAGGACTGACCACCGTCTTCAGCAACCCCAGCCACACCGAGATGAAGCTGTTCGAGTACTGGCCCGAGGACGAGTTCCGCTTCGTCATGGGCCTGCAGGAGGCCGCCGTCGTCGGCATGGCCGACGGCTACGCCCAGGGCACCGGCGAACCCTCCCTCGTCCTCATCAACGGCGGACCGGGCCTCGGCAACGCCATGGGCAGCGTCTACACGGCCGCCGCGGCGAACACGCCGATGGTCATCCTCGGCGGGCAGCAGGCCCGCAAGATGCTCCTCGGGGACCCCTTCCTCGTCGCCAAGGACGCCACCCAGCTGCCCAAGCCGTACATCAAGTGGGCCGGCGAACCCGGGCGTCCGCAGGACGTGCCCGCCTTGATCGCCCAGGCCTACCAGATCGCCAAACAGGCCCCGCAGGGCCCGGTGTTCGTCGCTGTCCCCGAGGACGACTGGGTCCGCCCGGCCGATCCGGAGCCGGTGCGCATCGCCGAGGTGGAGAGCGCCGTCGTACCCGACCCGGCGGTCCTTGCCCGTATCGCCGAAGCACTCGACGGTGCCGAGCGGCCCGGTCTGGTGGCCGGCGGTCCGGTGGATGCACAGGGCGCGCGCGGCGACCTGATCGCGCTGGCCGAGAAGCTGAACGCGCGTGTGTGGGGCGCCCCCGTGTGGAACCGCGGCGCGTTCCCGGAGAACCACCCCCTGTTCGCCGGCGTCCTGCCGCCCATCCCCGAGCTGGTCAACCAACGGCTCGCCGAGCAGCACGACGTGGTCGTCGTCCTCGGCGGCCCGGCGTTCACCCTCTTCACGGCATGGGACCTGTTCTCGACGGCACCCGCTGACCTGGACAAGACGCCGCGTCCCCAACTCACCCCGGACGTACGGTTCCTGCACGTCACGGACAACCCGCAGGCCGCCGCGGCGACACTGGCCAACACCAGCTTCGTGGCCCCGCCGGGCGCGGTAGTCAAGGCCCTGGTGCCGCTGGTCGAGGAGCGCGAGCGCGTCGTACTCACCCCGGTCCGTGAGCCGGTGGCGGTCCCCGAACCCTCCACTCCGCTCACCCAGGCGTACCTCTTCCACGTCCTCTCCCAGGAACTCCCCGACGACGCCCAGCTGTTCGAGGAACTGCCCATCGCCCGCGCCGACTTCCACGAGCAGATACCGCTCGGCGCGGACAACGGCTACTTCGCCACGGCCAGCGGCGCCCTCGGCTTCCCCTTCGCCGGAGCCGTCGGCTACGCCCTCGCGCACCCCGAGAAGCGTGCCGTGGTCGTGGTCGGCGAGGGCTCGGCCCAGTACACGCTGCACGCCCTGTGGACGGCGGCCCAGCACCGGCTGCCGGTCACCTTCGTCATCCCCGACAACTCCGGCTATCTGTCGCTCAAGTACTACCTCCAGGACCAGAAGTCCTGGCAGAAGGGCTGGGACCTCAGCGGCGTCGACATGGCGCAGCTGGCCCGCGGCTTCGGCGTGCGCGGCGAACGCATCGAGACGCCTGAGGGCCTGCGCGAGTCCCTCCGCAGCGCCCTGACGGCCGACGGCCCGGTCCTCCTGGACGTCGTGGTCGCCGACCCGGGCCTGTTCCGTCTCTGACCCTCTCGACCGACACCGGACGCCCTCCGCCCAGCGCGGGGGGCGTCGTTCGTTGCGTATTGGACAACAGCCCCGGCCACGGCCCGATTTGCCGTAGTGCGGTCTGCCACTTGGGGATGTGCGCCACCCGGAGCCCTCCCGTCTGGTACCGGCCAAACCCCGAAAACTAGACATGAGTTCGGCAGTTCACGCGTCCGAACCGAACGCCGACCGAGCCGACCGAGAGGAACACCATGAGCAGGCGCATCCTCGTCGTCCTGTCCGAGTACGGCTACTGGGGCGAGGAACTGATCGGCCCCCTGGAGACCTTCGACAAGGCGGGATACCACCTCACCTTCGCCACCCCGACCGGCAAGCGGCCCGTGGCGCTGCCCCCGAGCATGGACCCCGACTACGTCGACCCGCCGCTCGGCCGCTCCGTCACCACGCCCGAGATGGCGGCGAAGGTCAAGGCCGTCGAGGCCTCCGACCGCCTCGACAACCCGCTCGACCTGTCCTCCTGGCTGCCCGATCGGCCCTACCGCTCCAAGCCGTACTTCCTGCGCGACTGGGAGGCGTACAACAGCCGCGTGGAGAAGGTCCGCGACCAGATCGCCGACCGCTACGACGCCCTCCTGATCGTCGGCGGCAGCGGCCCGATCGTCGACCTCGCCAACAACTGGCGCGTCCACGACCTGATCCTCGCCTTCCACCACCTGGACCGCCCGATCGCCGCCGAGTGCTACGGCGTGGCCTGCCTGGCCTTCGCCCGCGACCAGGAGGACCGGGAGAGCATCATCCGCGGCAAGCACGTCACCGGGCACTGCATCGAGTACGACTACCTCGACGGCACCGGGTTCGTCGGCACCGACTTCAACATGGGCCCGCCGCCGTACCCGCTGGAGTACATCCTGCGCGACGCGACCGCCCCCGGCGGCGCCTACCACGGCAACTTCGGCAAGACGACCTCGGTGATCGTCGACTACCCCTTCATCACGGGGCGTTCGACCCCCGACTCCTACCTGACCGGACAGAAGACGGTCGAGGTACTGGACCACGGCCTGCGCCAGTGGGGCTTCAGGGCCGCCGCCCAGGCGTAGCCACCGATCCGGACGAGAGGCGGTACCACCATGGACAGCAGGCCGGCCCGGGCGGCGTTCCTCGAACAGCTCGCCGTCGACGGGGTGCCGTACATGTTCGGCAATCCCGGCACGGTCGAGCAGGGCTTCCTGGACGAGCTGCGCCACTTCCCCGGCATCGAGTACGTGCTGACCCTGCAGGAGGCCGTGGCCGTCGGCATGGCGGACGGCTACGCCCGCGCCACCCGCCGCCCGGCCGTCGTCCAGCTGCACTCCGGGGTGGGCCTCGGCAACGGCATCGGCATGCTCTACCAGGCGATGCGCGGCCACGCCCCGCTCGTCGTCCTGGTCGGCGAGGCCGGACTGCGCTACGAGGCCATGGAGGCGCAGATGGCCGCCGATCTGGTGGCCATGGCCGAGCCGGTGACCAAGTGGGCGACGCGGGTCGTGGACCCCGACTCCACGCTGAGGGTGCTGCGCCGCGCGTTCAAGGTGGCCGGCACCCCGCCGTACGGGCCCGTCCTCGTCGTGCTGCCCGCCGACGTGATGGACCGGCCCACCCGCGAGGAGGCGGTGCCGGTGTCCTACCCCGACACCGCCTCCGCACCAGACCCGCAATCGCTGGCGCGTGCGGCGGAGTTGCTGGCGGGAGCGCGGAAGCCGATCGTGATCGCGGGTGACGGGATCCACTTCTCGGGCGCACAGCAGGAGCTGGGCCGGCTGGCCTCGGTGTGGGGAGCGGAGGTGTGGGGCGCCGACTGGGCCGAGGTGAATCTGTCCGTCGAACACCCCGCCTACGCGGGACAGTTGGGGCACATGTTCGGCGAGAGCAGCCGTCGTGTCACCGGCGCGGCGGACGCCGTGCTGCTGTGCGGCACGTATGCGCTGCCCGAGGTCTTCCCGGCCCTGGAGGGCGTCTTCGGCAAGGGCGTGCCGGTGGTTCACATCGACCTGGACACCGACGCGATCGCCAAGAACTTCCCCGTCGACATAGGTCTGGTGGCCGATCCGAAGCGGTCCCTCGCGCAGCTCGCCGACGCGATCGAGGCCCGGATGAGCCGCGAGGACCGCACGGCGGCCCAGGACCGGCTGCGACGAGGCGCCGCCGAACGGGCCGAGGCCCGCGCGGCCGCCGCCCGTAGCGCCCATGAGCGGGCCGACGCGCTGGAGCTCCCGCACCTCGCCTTCGCCGAGGAGCTGGCCGACCAACTCCCGGACGACATCGTCCTGTTCGACGAGTCCCTCACCGCCTCACCGGACCTCTTCGGGCCCCTCCCGGCGGCCGAGCCCGGCCGCTGGCACCAGACCCGCGGCGGCTCCCTCGGCGTCGGCATCCCCGGCGCTCTCGGCGCCCAACTCGCCCGCCCCGACGCCACGGTGGTGGGCTTCACCGGCGACGGCGGCAGCATGTACACCTTCCAGGCGCTGTGGACGGCGGCCCGGCACGACATCGGCGCCAAGTTCGTTGTCTGCAACAACAGCAGCTACCGGCTGCTGGAACTCAACATCGACCAGTACTGGAGGGAGCAGGGGATCCCGGAGCACGAGCACCCGGGGATCTTCGACCTCTCCCGGCCGGCCATCGACTTCGTCGCCCTGTCGAGGTCCCTGGGCGTGCCCGCCCTGCGCGTGGAGAAACCGGGCCAGGTCGCGGCGGCCGTCACCGAGGCGCTGTCGCACCGCGGCCCGTTCCTGATCGACCTGGTGACCGAACGGGGGAGGGGACGGTAACGGTGCGACTGACGGGTCACAAGATCGCCGTACTGATGGAGAGCGACTTCTACGAACCCGAGATCCTCTACTACCGCCACCGCTTCCCGGAGGAGGGCGCCGAGGTCCACTTCCTGTCCCGGCTGTGGGGCGAGAAGGAGATGACCTTCCAGGGGCACGAGCACCGGATGCCGTTCACGGTCACCGAATCCTTCGAGGACGTCGACGAGTTCGCGCTGAAGGAGTTCAGCGCCGTCATCGTCCCGTCCGGGATGGTCGCCGACCGGCTGCGCTACACGGAGGACCCGGCTCAACTCCCGCCCGCCGCACGGTTCCTGCGCCGCGCGTTCGCCGACCCCGCCATCCTCAAGGGCGTCATCTGCCACGGCATGTGGCTCGCGGCCCCGGTCGCGGGGCTCGTCCGCGGCCGGCGCGCCGTCGTCCACAACAACCTGCTGGGCGATCTGCGCAACATGGGCGGCACCTACGTCGACCAGGACGTCGTCGTCGACGACGACCTCGTCACCGCCCGTACCGGCGAGCACTGCCACCTGTTCGCACGCACCATCATCGACCTGCTCGCCGCACACGGGACGAGAAGCGCCGGCACCGGCTTGTGGGCGCGGTGAGCTGATGAACACTCACGGGGGAACGCGCCGAGCCGGCCGGTCAGCTCTGGTGCTGCTCGGTGAGGGCCTGCGCGGGATCGTACGTCGTGGGCATCCCGGAGGCCTGCAGCGCCTGGTCATAGGCGTCCAGGGCCTCCTTCGCGCGGCCCTGGCGCTTCCACACGTCACCGAGGTGTCGCCATTCCTGCGCGGTCTCGTACGACGGCGCGAAATGCCTCAGCTGGCGGGTCGCCGCGTGCAGGCCCTGCAGGCCCTCCTCCGTCTCCCCGCGCAGCAGATGGATCTCGGCGATCCTGACGCGTGCGCCGACCGCCTCGACGCGGGGACCGGAGCTGAGCAGTCCGAGGGCGCGGCGGGCGTGGGAAACCGCCTCGTCCCACCGGCCGAGCTGGGTGTTCGCGTCGATCAGGCAGATCTCACAGCGGGCCTGCTCCACGGCGGTGCCGAGCTCCGCGAGGGTCTGGCCCGCGTCCTGAAGGAGTTCCAGCGCCCGGGCGGGGTCGGGAACGTCGGACTGCAGCTCCAGCCAGGCGACCGTCATCTTGAGCATCGCCACATGCCGCAGGTTGTCGTCGTCGGCCATCATCGCCAGGGCCCGCTCGGTCAGCGCGAGCGCCTCGGGGAGCTGCCGCCGGGAGAGGGCGACCAGCCCCGCGTTCCAGTACACCGCGCCGCGGCCGGCCCGGCCGCCGTGGTCCTCCGCCACCGGAATGAGCTTCTGGGCGAGCAGGTGGGCCCGGGTGATGTCGCCGCGCATGAGGTACGACCCGATGAGCGTCGCACCGACCTGGATGTGGTCCACGGTGACGTCCAGACCGAGAGCGTCCAGCGAGGCCATGGCCCGCTCACCGATCTCGATGCTGAGGGTGATGTCGCCCATGTTGCGGTAGCAGCGGCTGAGGGCGACCTGGACGCGGCACCACTCGTCGGAGCCGGCCGCGAGAGACGGGTCCTTTCCGAGCTCCTCCAGCACGGGGATGGAGGCCTCGATCCGGTCGAGCTTCTCCAGCGAGGTCGCCTGGCCGATGCGGGCGCGCAACCGCATCTGCGGGTCCAGGAGGGCGGGTTTGGCGAGGAGTTCACCGAAGGCCTGGAGGGCCTCGCCGTTGTCGCCGTTCCGCAGCGCCATTTCGGCGAAAGAGAGCTTCAGCCTGGTGTCCTCGAGCGCGTGGTCGTCGCGACCGGTGCGCAGATGGTCCGGCGAGCATCCCAGTTTCCCGGCGAGAGCGGAGAGCACCGCATCCGAGGGAGCCCTTTTCCCTGATTCGATGAGCGAGATGTAGCTCGCGGAGATATCCGAGGAGGTCAGATCCTGCTGCTTCAGCCCGAGTTTGACGCGGAGGGTCCGGATGCGCCTGCCCAACTCGACCGGAGACGCGCTTTCCGCTTGATCCATTTGGCTTCCCAGAGGTGAGCGCATGACTTGAGATGTCATAGATCACAATACCAGCATGACTGGGCCACGCCAATGGGCTTGAGCGGGCTGTGGCCTGGAGCGGCCGAAAACACCCTGCTCCGCTTGTGGGCGCCGTGTGCGCGAACAGGACACGGAAATTCCGATTCCAATAGCGTCAATACAATCTCTATTTTGCATGGAATGCACTTGACTAACGATGTAATGTTCGATTGACTCGCATCGTAAATAAAAACCTCTAGGGGGAATGGAGAAAAGGAGTGATTCACAAACTCGCCGCAATACTTGTGGCTCTGCTGTTCGTCGCCGGACTGGTCGGCGGCGGTACCTTCCTCGCAGAAGGAGGGGCGTCCGTGCAGACGGTCAAGCCCGCCAGGGAAAACGGCCCGGCGGGCGGCGGCTGCTGCTGAGCCGGCCGGTGCGCCTCGGCCGGCTGCGGTAAAAGAGTCCTACCCGGATACGCCCCGAGGGTCCGTGAGCGGAAAATGACAGGCGATTGAACGGCCACCCCCCACAGCCGTCTTCAGGGTCGCCGGGATTTCCCGTTCACACCTCTTCTGTTCCTCCCGTCGAAGTGACGTGAACACGGGGCAACGTGTCCGGAACCGGCATCCCGTCACGTGCTCCCCGACCGTCGGCGGATCGCCTCGTAGGGCAACAGTCGTACGTGATCGCTGCAGCGCGGGATCCGGCACCGGGACCGCGTCGAGCAGCGCCCTGGTGTACGGGTGGGCAGGCCACTCGAACACCTCCTTGACCTCGCCGGTCTCGACGACGCGACCGGCATGCATGACCGCGACCCGGTCGGCGATCTGTCGCACCACGGCCAGGTCGTGCGAGACGAACAGACAGGAAGGGCCGGGATCCTCCCTCAGCCTGCGCAGCAGATCGAGGATCCCGGCCCCCACGGACACGTCGAGCGCCGACAGCGGCTCGTCCAGCAGCAGCAGTTGCGGCCGGGCGGCCAACGCCCGGGCGATGGCGATCCGTTGCCGCTGGCCGCCGGAGAACCGGTGCGGGCAGGCGGACATGTCCTCCGGGCCGAGCCCGACGAGCCGCAACACCTCAGCCACCCGCGCGGCGACACGGTCGGCCGGCATCCGCTGCACCCACAGCGGCTCGGCGACGATGTCACCCACCGGCATCCGCGGATCCAGACTCGACATCGGGTCCTGGGGCACGATCTGCACCGCACCCCGCAGCCGCCGGGCGGCGTCACGGGACAACGACGAGGTGTCCTGCCCGAGGATCTCGATCGTCCCGGTCTGCGGGGCCGCCAGGGAGATCACTTCGAGGAGCGTGGTGGACTTCCCGGCCCCGGACTCTCCCACGAGCCCCAGCGTCTCCCCCCGGCGCACCTCGAGATCGACCGACTCCACGGCGCGTACGACACGTTCGGCCGCCGTCCGCCGCCCTCGCCGCAGGCTCCACGGGCTCGACGGATAGGACTTGGCGAGCCCGGTGATCCTCAGAACCGGCTCCGCCTCAGGATCGGGCTCTCCCGCCGGGGCTTTCCGGTACGCGGACGGCGGAAACAGGTCGACGGAGCTGCGCTTCACGGCCTCGTCACCCCGATGACAGGCGGCCACATGCCCTTCAACTCCCATGAGTTCGGGCATCTGCACCCGACACCTCTGCTCGGCGAGCGGGCACCGTGGGGCGAAGGCGCAGCCCGGCCCGGTGCCGCCGGCAGCCGGCGGTTCGCCCGGCACGGGGGTGGGCGGGGTCTCCCCGTCGACGCGGGGCACGGACCCGATCAGCCCCATGGTGTACGGCATCCGGGGCCGCGCGAACAGCGCGTCGACGCCGCCGCTCTCCACGATCCGCCCCCCGTACATGACCGCGACCCGGTCCGCGGTACCTGCCACCACCCCCAGGTCGTGGCTGACCAGCAGCAGCGCCGCGCCCGTCGCGCGCCGTGCCGTCGCCAGCGCCTCGAGCACCTGGGCCTGCACGGTGACGTCCAGCGCGCTGGTGGGTTCGTCGGCCACGATCACATCGGGGCGGCCCGCCATCGCCATGGCGATCATGGCCCGCTGCCGCATCCCGCCCGACAGCTGGTGCGGGTAGGAGCGGGCGGCCCGGTCGGGCTCCGGCACCCCGACCGTGTCCAGGAGTTCGGTAGCGACCCGCAGCGCCCACTCCCGGCCCGGGCGCGGGCGCTGATGAATACGCAGCACCTCACCGATCTGGTTCCCGACCCGCTGCACCGGAGTGAACGCGGTCAGCGCGTCCTGGAACACCATGGCGATGTGCCGCCCCCGCACCCGGGCGAGCTCGCGCACGGGCAGCCCGACCAACTCCCGCCCGAGCAGCCGCACCGAACCGCTCACCTCCACCCCGGGCGGGCACAGACCGAGCAGCGCAAGCGCGGTGAGACTCTTCCCCGCCCCCGACTCGCCCACCAGCCCGAGGACTTCCCCCCTGCACAGCCGGAGATCGACCCCGCGCACGAGCTCCGGCCCGGGCGACCGACGCCCTCCCACCACCCCAACCCGCAGCCCACACACCTCAAGCACCACATCACCCGTCACGCCCGGCCCCCGCTTCCCCGACCGCCAACGCCGAAGCCCGCCCCGCCGGTTCGACGGCGTCGCGCGGTGCGGGCTTCCCCGGCGGGGGGTGGCTTGTCATGACGCGCCCCTGCTGCGCCGACGATGGCCTGTGGCGCCCGCCTCCCTGCGGCCCCGGCTGCAGTCGCCGCCTGTCACCCGTCACGCCCGGCCCCCGCTCGCCGCACCGCCGACGCTGAAGTCGGCCCCGCCGGTTCGACGGCGTCGCGCGGTGCGGGCTT
>NZ_JBIAWI010000014.1:0-13892 GCF_042895385.1 Streptomyces sp. NPDC001401 | reverse complement strand
GGCCCCCGCTCGCCGCACCGCCGACGCTGAAGTCGGCCCCGCCGGTTCGACGGCGTCGCGCGGTGCGGGCTTCCCCGGCGGGGGGTGGCTTGTCATGACGCGCCCCTGCTGCGCCGACGATCGCCTGTGGCGCCCGCCTCCCTGCGGCCCCGGCCGCGGTCGCCGCCTGTCACCCGTCACGCCCGGCCCCCGCTCGCCGCACCGCCGACGCTGAAGTCGGCCCCGCCGGTTCGACGGCGTCGCGCGGTGCGGGCTTCCCCGGCGGGGGGTGGCTTGTCATGACGGGCGCCTGCTGCCCCGTCGGCCATCACCGCTGCACCTCCCTCCGGATCCAGCGCACCCCGCAACGCATCCCCGATGAGATGGAACGCCAGAACAAGCAGGACCAGCAGCCCCGCCGGGAAGTAGAACATCCACGGATACGTGGTCGGCACGTCCGCGGCGTCGGCGATCAGTGTGCCGAGGGACACGTCGGGCGGCGCCACCCCGAAGCCGAAGTACGAAAGTCCGGTCTCGCTGATGACGGCTCCGGCCACCGCCACCGTCGCGTCCGTGATGAGGAAGGACGCCATGTGGGGGAGGATGTGCCGCCGGATGACCACGACCGGGCCGACCCCCATGTGCCGGGCCACCACCACGAACTGACGCTCCTTCAGGGAACGGGTCATGGCCCGCACCGCCCGCGCTGTGATCATCCAGCCGAACGCGGCGATCAGTCCGACGTACGCGAGCCAGCCGAGAGCCCGCAGCCGCGGTGCCACCACGACGAGGACCAGGAACGCCGGCACCACCAGCATCAGGTCCACCAGGAGCATCAGCGCGCGGTCCACCCAGCCCCCAAAGTACCCCGCGCACACCCCCACGACCGCGGCGAGCCCCGTCGAGAAGCCCGCCGCCAACGCCCCGATGAGCAGCGACTTCTGCAGTCCACGGGCGCACTGCGCGTAGACGTCCTGGCCGATCCGGTTGGTGCCGAGCCAGTGCCGGGCATCCGGGGGCCGGTGCAGCGCCGAGTAGTCGATGTCGGCGTAACCCCACCCGGACAGATGCGGCCCGGCAAAGGCGAACAGGAACAGGCCGAGCAGCAGGACCGCACCCGCCACGGCTCCCGGTGAGCGGACCAGCCGCCGCCGCACGGACGCCCCGCGCGCGGATCTCACGCGTACCGCACCCGCGGATCGAGCGCGCCGTGCAGCAGATCGGCGGCCAGGCCGGCCAGCAGGACGAGCGCGGCGCTGAACACCTCGACCGCCATGGCCGCGTTCACATCGCCCCGCTGGACGGATTCGATGAACCAACTGCCCATGCCGTGCCAGCCGTAGATCTTCTCCGTGAACACGGCGCCCGTGAACAGCGTCAGAAAACCGAATGAGAAGAAAGCCGTCAGCGGAATCAGCGAGGTCCGCAGCCCGTGCCGGAGCAGCGCGCGCCCGGGGGTGAGCCCCTTCGCCTGGGCGGTGCGCAGATGGTCCGAGGCGAGGACGTCCAGCGTGGCCCCCCGCTGATAGCGGCTGTACGTGGCGATCGCCCCCAACGCGACCGAGATCGTCGGCAGGGCCAAGTGCACGGCGGAGTCATGGAGTTGGGCCGCAAGGCCGCCCTCCAGGCCGGGCGTGCGCTCGCCGGTGTACCGGATCACCGTACGGCCCGCCGCGTCGTTGACCGTGAGCGCACCCGCCTGCAGCAACAGCCCGAGCACGAACGGCGGCACCGACAGCACCGCGAAGGAGAAGAGCGTCAGCGCCCGGTCGGGCAGCCGGCCCCGCCGCACCGCCGCCCACACCCCGGCCAGCACCCCCAGCACCGTGCCCACGACCGTCCCGACGATCAGCAGCCGCGCGGTGACCCCCACCCGTCGGCCGAACTCGGCGTCCACCGAGGTGCCGTCGAGCGTGCGCCCGAGATCCCCGTGCAGGGCCCGCCACGCCCAGTGGCCGAACCGCTCGGTGACCGGAGTGCCGCGGTCCAGCCCGAGTTCGGCGAGCCGTGCATCGACCACGGCGGCGGGCGGCCGGGGTGTCCGGTCCTCGAAGTAGGCCCGTGGATCAAGCGCCGCGGAGGAAATCGAATAGCAGAGAAACGTTGAAGCGAGAAGCAATACGAGTCTGTTCGTCAGACGTTTTGCCAACAATGCGAGCATCGGGTGTCGTACTCCTCGGCAACCCGTCGGCTTCATGTGCTTGACATGGGCCAATGTTAAGCTCGCCGACGCTCCTTGAAGACGTGTTTGCGCTTTCTTACGGCAGACTGCTCGCCGAAGGGAACTTCACACGGGGAGAGGGCATCGCAATGACGGGGTTCCTCATACGCGACAGACGGTTGTGGCCCGCGTTCGTCTGGATCGCCCTCTGTGCTCTGCTGGGCGGCTGCACCGGGGCCCACGGCCGCGCCGCCCCCGCCAACAGCAGCTCCAGCGCGGCGGTCCCGGCCTACGGCCGCACCGACGTCAACCCCCGCCCGCGGAGCGAACTCCGGCAGGGCGGCACCCTGACACTGCCCATCTACCAGTGGCTTACGCAGTTCAACTACTACCAGGCGGACGGCACTCTGGACGACGTCTTCACGGTCATGAGCATGCTGGAGCCGCGCCTGTTCACCCGTGATGCCAAAGGCGGTCCCCAGCGGGTACCCGACTACCTGCGCTCCGCCACCGTCACCTCCACCACCCCCCAGACGGTCGTCTACCGCCTCAACCCCGAAGCGAAGTGGTCCGACGGAAAGCCGCTCGGCTGGCGGGACTTCGCGGCCCAATGGCGTGCGCTGGGCAGAGGCGACGCGCGTTACCGGATCGCCGACCCGAGTGGCTACGAGGACATCGCCGCGGTGCGTCAGGGGGCGGACGCGCACGAGGTGAAGGTCACCTTCAAGCGGCCGTTCGCCGACTGGCAGCGGCTGTTCACGCCGCTGTACCCGGCCGCCGGCTTCGCCGACCCAGCGGACTTCAACACCGGTTGGCAGGGGAAGGCGCCCATCACCGCGGGCGCCTTCAGGATCGGATCGCTGGACGACACCGGCCAGACCCTGACCCTCGTACCCGACCCCGCCTGGTGGGGAACCCGCCCCCGCCTCGACCGGATCGTCTTCCGCACCCTCGACCCCACGACCGCCGTCCAGGCCTTCCTCAACGGCGAGATCGACGCGGTCAACGCCGCCTCCGCCGACCTCTACGACCGGCTCAGGAAGGCCGGCGACACCGACATCCGCACCGGCTCCGCCTGGGACGACGTCCAGGTCGCCCTGAACGGCGCCGCGGGCCCCCTCGCGGACGTCCAGGTGCGCCGGGCCGTGCTGCGGGCCATCGACCGCAGCGCCCTCGCCGAGGTGGGCGGCAGCGGGCTGCCGGTCGGAGTGCCGCTGCTCGGCAATCACTTCTTCATGACCAACCAGCCCGGATACGCCGACAATTCCGGCTCGCTCGGCACGTACGACCTGAAGGCCGCCGAGCGAATTCTGGATCAGCGGGGTTGGCACCGTACCGGCGGTAGCGGCACCCGTAGCAAGAACGGGCAGGAGTTGCGCCTGCGTTTCGTTCTCAGCCAGTCCACCAACCGTCTCGGTCTCGACCTCTCCCAGTTGATCCAGCAGATGCTCCAGCGCGCGGGAATTGCGGTGGAGATCCAGAAAGTCCCGGCCGACGACTACCTGCCGAAGTACCTCAACCGCGGGAATTTCGACCTGGCGATCTTCCGATTCACAGGATTGACCTATCCCAGCACCCTGTACCCCGTCTACCGGCGGCCGAGCGGCGACCGGTTCTACGAGAACTACGGCAGGATTTCCAGCCCCGAGATCGACTCCCTGCTGAGCCGGGCCGTGCACACCCTGGACACAGGACGCCGCGACCAGCTCTACAACCAGGCGGACCGCCTGATCTGGCAGCTGGGCCACGACGTCCTGCTCTACCAGCGCCCGCAGGTGCTCGCGGTCAGAAAGGGCCTCGCCAACTACGGCGTGCCCGGCCTCGGCGACATCGACTTCACCGCGGTCGGCTGGCAGCGGTAGGGCCGGCTGAGCGCGTCGTAGCCCATCGCCACCGAGGCGAGCGTGACGTGATGGTGCCAGCCGCGGAAGGAACGGCCCTCGAAGTCGGCGAGCCCGAAGTCCTGTTGCAGCCGGCCGAGGCTCTCGCCCGACAGCGCCCGCAGCTGCGCCAACGGCAGCACGTCCGACAGCTTGCGGCCGGGCAGGTTGGTCAGCCAGTACGTACGCGGGGTGGGCCGGCCGTACGGCCAGTCGGTGACCAGATGCCTGGGCCGTTGCGGCGGATGCGCCCCGGCGGACCGGGCACCCGCACCCCCGCCGTGGGGCGCCTCGGTCAGCAACAGGGCCGGTGCGGACAGCACTTGGGACTGCCGCATCCGGGCCGTCGCCCGGTCCTGCCAGGCGATCGGCATCCGCTTGCGGTGCTGCGCGGCGTGCACGGCGAGCTCCGTCAACGTCCCACTGCCGTAAGGGGATCCGGCACACGGCCGGGGCAGGGTGACCGCGGTGCTGGGCGAGGCCTCGACCAGATACGCCAGCCCGCGCGCCTCCAGCCCGCGCAGCAGGGGCGCCACGTCGGCCTCGCCGCGCCAGTCCACCAGCACCGGCGACGGTTCCAGATACCAGTCCTCCAGCATCTCGTCGACGGCCTCCAGGATGTACCGCCAGCGCGGCCTGGAGCGCTCCTCGGGCGGCAGGTGGGCCTGGGTGCGCAGCCGCTCGTCGCGGTCCCAGCGGGCCGGCAGCATCAGCCGCCAGCTGACCGGGACGCCGCCGTGCCGGCCCACCAGCGAAGTGGCCAGCGCCAGCTGGCAGTTGACGGTGCGCTCCAGCGAGGGCGCGTACTGCCGGGCCACGCCCACGGAGCGGTCGCCGTTCTTGGCGAAGACGACCTCGTCGACGCACCAGGCCTCCGCGCGGAAGGCCCGGCTCAGCTGCCCGGCCAGCCGCCGGCGCACCGGACCGCAGGGCCACGGGCTCTGGTTGACGAACTGCTGGATCTGCTGCACGGCCCGGCGGCCCAGCACCTGCTCGGAGATGCGGGCCGGGGTCTTGCGGCCGGGCACGCCGAGCAGTCCACGGACATAGACCTCGCCCCAGCGCCGCTGGTCGGAGCGGCTCAGGGTGCCGAAGAGGTCCTGGCAGTAGGCGGAGAGGTCCACCGGCTCTACGGGCACCTCGTAGGGCGGGCCGAAGTCCGGCTCCGCGGCAAGGATTCCGGGGGGCAGGGTGGTGGTCACGGTTCAGTCCTCCTCGCCCTCTAGCAGGAAGGCGTCGGTGGCCATCAGGGCTTCGCGGACCTCGGGCAGGACGGAGCCGACGACGACGAAGTCGACGTCGAGCCCTGCCTTGGTGCGCTGCACGAGAAGTTCGTTGACCGCGGGCCGGCACATCTCGCTGACCTCGGACAGATGGAACTCCACACGCCGGGGACCCGCGGCCATCACCTCGCCGAGCACCCGGCGGAACTTGTCCAGTTCGCCGCCGTCGACCGCGCCGCCGCAGCGGACGTGCGCGGTGCCGCCGTCGAACTCGCTGCGCATCCTCAGGCGCATCTGCACGGGCTCCAGCTCCACCCGCACCCGCACCGGCCCGTCGCTCTCGGGCAGCTTCACGGTCAGCTGCTTGGCGTCGAAGTGATGGTGCTCGCGCCCGTCGACCCACACCCGGGTCAGCTCCACCGACCCGGGCGGCAACAGGTCGGGCGCCACCCGCAGTTCACGCTCCGGCAGGTCGGCGGGGCGCGGCCGGAAGTACAGGGTGAGCGGCTCATGGCTGATCAGCAGACCGGTGTAGGCGGCCGCCAGATAGCACAGCTCCAGCGAGTGGTAACCGGCCATGGCGTGCGAGCCCTTGAGCCGTTCGGTGCCCACCAGATACGGGATGCCGTCGGCCAGCACATTGAAATAGACCCCGCCGTCCTGGTGGTCCAGGAAGAAGGCGTTGTAGAAGGAGGCGGCCTCCCGCGCGAGCCTGAGCGACTCGGGGTCGTCCGCGGTACCCGCCAGGATCAGATAGGCGAGGATCGCCTGCTCCTGCTGCCACCAGGCCTTGCGGTCGTGCCACACCATCCGGTGGATGCCGCTGTCCGCGTCCGCCCGCCGCTCCACCACGTCGTACCAGCCGCCGCGCTGCTGATCGCTGCCGACCGGCGGCATGATCTCGCCGATACGCCGGGCGGCCTCGGCGTACTCCTGCTTGTCGTGCAGGGCGCGGATCCGGGTCAGATTCCAGGCGATCTTCAGGTTGTGCCCGACCACCGCCCGGTCCTGCTGCCAGCCCCAGGTGCGGTCCGGACTCCAGTCCTCGTGGAAGCGTTCTTGCACGAAAGGGCTGTCCGGCTCGTCGGGGAAGCGCGCCACGATGGTGTCCGCGGTCTCCTCCAGAAGCGCGGCGAAGTCCTCGCGCCCGGTGGCCAGATAGGCGTTGATGAGATACGCCGGGGCATGGTCCCCGACCGAGTTCCAGTTCTTGCGGGAGCGGTTGCGGCCCAGCGCGTCGTCGCAGGGGCTGAGGTTGATCGGGTCGATGTGCGAGAAGAAGCCCCCGCGCTCCTCATCACGGAAATACCGCTGGAACAGGGCGACCGTCCGGTCGATGTCCTGAAGGATCCGCGGATCGCCGGTCACCCGGTACGTCTGGGTCGGCCCGGCCAGCGCATAGATCTGCTCGTACATCGGGATGGCGTCGAAGTCGTCCCCGAACTCCGAGGCGTACACCTTGCGCCGCCCGGTCGGCGTGATGTCCATGCCGTGGTACCAGTAGACGATCCCGTCCTGCTTGTCGTCGACGCGCATGTACTGGCGTAAGTACTCGGTCCCGCTCTCGGCCGCGTCCAGGAACCGGTCCTCGCCGGTGAGCAGATACGCCGTCGAAAGGCCGTAGACCAGCCGGGAGATGGTGTCGGTCTCCTGCCGCACGTTCTCCCCGGCGTGCTCCGGCAGGTGCGCCCCGTCCAGGGTCAGGTGGGTGCGGTAGTTGCGCCAGTCGAACTTGCCGTCGGGGAACTGGCCGCGCAGATAGAAGTCGGCGATCGCGGCGGCCTGCTGCACCCACCAGTTGGGGTGCTCGAAGACGTAGTGGCCGCGGCTCTCCTCGGGGAAGGTGATCTCCTTCGCCTCGAAGCGCGAGCCGCCCTCCCACTCGTAGAAGATCCCGTACGCGAACAGGAAGCGCCCGGTGCCCAGCATGTCCCGGGTGCGCGAGGTGGTGTCCTGGTACGGGTCGCCCAGGTTGCGGACGATGCGGGAGACGACGTTGCGGGCCAGGTGCACGGTGAACTCGCGGCCGTCGGAGGTGCGCAGCCCGAAACGGTGCTGGGTGGGGCTGTGGTATGTCACGTATCCCGCGAGGGTGTCGGAGAAGATACGGCGGTCGGTGGTGGCACTCATCTCGTCACGTGCCCTTCTCGTCGGGTAGCGCCACAAGGAGGACGACACTGCGGCCGTGGGCATGGAAGACGGCCCCGTCGACCGGTTCCTCCGCGCCGGCGGGCAGCAGGTCGTGCGGCCCGGAGCAGGCCGTGTCCAGAACCCGGAACCAGCGGTGGCCGTCGATCGGCGGCAGCTCGAAGTCCAGGCCCAGGTGGTACATGTTCAGGATCAGATGCAGATCGGGGTCGCCGTCGAAGCCGCCGAGCGTGCAGGCCAGCACCCGGGCATCGTCGTGGTCCCAGCCCGGACACAGCAGCTTGGTGCCGTGCCAGGTGACGTCGGCCTGCCCCCGCTCGTTGCGGCGCTCGGTGAAGAAGCGGGCCTCGCGGAACGTCCTGAAACGCTTTCGCAGACCGATGACCCGCTCGGTGAAGGAACGTATCTCCGTTTCCTTCTCCGCCTGGTCCCAGTCCAGCCAGGAGGTCTCGTTGTCCTGGCAGTAGGCGTTGTTGTTGCCCTGCTGGCTGTTGCGGAACTCGTCCCCGGCGAGCAGCATCGGCACGCCCCGGCTGAGCATCAGGATCGACAGGAAGTTCTTGATCTGCCGCACCCTGAGCCGCTCCACCTCCTCGGAGTCCGTCGGGCCCTCCACCCCGCAGTTCCAGCTGAAGTTCTCGTGCGCACCGTCGGCGTCGGACTCGCCGTTGGCGTGGTTGTGCTTGTGCTGGTACGAGACCAGGTCGCTCAGGGTGAACCCGTCGTGGCAGGTCACGAAGTTGATGCTGTTGGTGGGCAGCACCTGCTGCGGGAAGAACAGGTCCGCCGAACCGCCGAGCCGGGAGGCGATCTCCCCGACCAGACCGGCGTCACCGCGCACAAAACGCCGTACGTCGTCCCGGAACGGCCCGTTCCACTGCGCCCAGCGCTTCCCCGGGAACCGGCCCACCTGGTACAGCCCGCCGCCGTCCCACGGCTCAGCGATGATCTTCGTCTCGGCGAGCACCTGCGACAGCTCGATCGCCCATAACGCGGGCGGTACGGCCATCTCGTACCCCATGGGCCCGCGGGACATCTCGGAGGCCAGATCGAAGCGGAAGCCGTCGACATGGTGCTCGGTGACCCAGTACTCCAGGCATTCCAGGATGAACTTGGTGACCATCGGGTGGTTGGCGTTGACCGCGTTCCCGCAGCCCGTGAAGTCCATGTAGCGGCTGCGGTCCTGCGGCCACAGGTGGTAGTACGCCTCGTTGGCAAGGCCCCGGAAGCTGATCGTCGGCCCGTACTCGTTGCCCTCGCTGGTGTGGTTGAAGACCACGTCGAGGATGACCTCGATGCCCGCCCGGTGCAGCGCCTTGACCATGTCCCGGAACTCGGTGATGTGCCCGGCCAGATGGGGCTCGGCGCAGTAGCCGGTGTGCGGGGCGAAGAAGCCGTACGGGTCGTAGCCCCAGTAGTTGCGCAGAGCCGTGCCGTCCGGGCCGGTGCGCAGGATCTGCGTCTCGTCGAAGTCGAAGACGGGCAGCAGCTCCACGGCGGTGATGCCGAGCCGCTTCAGTTCCGGGATCTTCTCCACGACCGCCGAGAAGGTGCCGGGGTGGGCGGCGCGCGAGGTGGGCGACGCGGTCAGGCCGCGGACGTGCATCTCGTAGATGACCGTGTCCGTCATCGGCGTACGTAACGGACGGTCGCCCTCCCAGTCGTAGTCGTCGAGGTCGACGACCAGGCTGCGCATGCAGTGCTCCACGTTGTCACCGCCGCCGATCGCGTGCGTGCGGTCCCAGCAGCTGTTGATGTTGGCCCGCGCGTACGGGTCGAGGAGCACCTTGCGGTGGTTGAAGCGGGCCCCGGAGTGGTGGGTGTTGCGGGGGCCGTCGATCCGGTACGCATACACCTGCCCCGGGCCGATCCCCGCCACATGGCAGTGCCAGAAGTGGAAACTGCGGTGCCGCTCGGGATGCAGGCGCACGACCCGGGACGGCAGGGGTGCGTCACAGCGGTCGAACAGCAGCAGGTCGACGCGCGTCGCGTGCTCGGAGAAGAGCGAGAAGTTCACGCCGTCGGCGTCGACGGTGGCGCCCAGTGGCTGGGGGCGCCCCGGAGTGACTCTCGAGACGGCCTCCGGCCGACGCTCCATCGTCAGGCTTCCCTCGGTCTTCACAGAGCTTCACCTCTTGTCACCTGGGAGTCACTGGCTCCGAACCAGTCAACAAGCCCTGTAAGGTCGAGTCAAGTGAATTGTAAATCCGGAGGGCGTCACGGAGCCCGGCGCGCGCCGGAGCACATGGGGGGAGCTGGGCCTTCGTCGAACCTCGGGGAATCTTGCGGAACCCGCGCGCAGACGGCGGCGAGCGGCGGGTTGTGGCCAGAGCGGCCGTGAACACACGACGAAGCCCCCGGCCGCTGAGCGGCCGGGGGCTTCGACTGGTGTCCGAGGGGGGACTTGAACCCCCACGCCCGATAAAGGGCACTAGCACCTCAAGCTAGCGCGTCTGCCATTCCGCCACCCGGACAAGGTGTCTGTCGTGCGGGGTTTCCCTCGCGGCGACGGAGGAAACATTACCAGGCTTTCGAGGGGTCCCTGGTCACCCCCCGTCCGGCGTGAACGGCGTGTGACGGGCCGGGTCCGGTCTTGGGGTGCGGCCGGGCGGAGAGGGAGGATGAGGGGAACCACCAGCAGTGACAGCGGGAGGAAGCAGCGTGAGCGAGACGGACACGGCCAGGGGCGTCGCCGGCGAGGACGAGGTCGTGGACCTCTGCCGCGAGCTGATCCAGATCGACACCAGCAACTACGGCGACCACTCGGGTCCGGGGGAGCGGAAGGCGGCCGAGTACGTCGCCGAGAAGCTCGCCGAGGTGGGTCTCGACTCGAAGATCTTCGAGTCGCACCCGGGCCGGGCCTCCACGGTGGCCCGGATCGAGGGCGAGGACCCGTCGCGGCCCGCGCTCCTCATCCACGGCCACCTCGACGTCGTACCGGCCAACGCCGACGACTGGACCCACCACCCCTTCTCCGGCGAGGTCACCGACGGGTGCGTGTGGGGGCGCGGGGCCGTCGACATGAAGGACATGGACGCGATGACGCTGGCGGTCGTCCGCGACCGGCTGCGCAGCGGACGCAGGCCCCCGCGCGACATCGTCCTCGCCTTCCTCGCCGACGAGGAGGCGGGCGGTACGTACGGCGCCCGGCACCTCGTCGACCGGCATCCCGGTCTCTTCGAGGGCGTCACCGAGGCGATCAGCGAGGTCGGCGGCTTCTCGTTCACGGTCAACGAGCAGCGGCGGCTCTATCTGATCCAGACGGCCGAGAAGGGCATGCACTGGATGAAGCTGACCGTGGCCGGCACCGCCGGGCACGGGTCGATGATCCACCGGGACAACGCCATCACCGAGCTGTCCGAGGCCGTCGCGCGGCTCGGCCGGCACAAGTTCCCGGTACGGGTGACCAAGACCACCCGGGCCTTCCTCGACGAACTCGGCGACGCGCTCGGCACCGAGCTGGACCCGGAGGACATGGAGGGGACCCTGGCCAGGCTCGGCGGCATCGCCAAGCTCATCGGCGCGACCCTGAGCAACACGGCCAACCCCACGCAGCTGGGCGCCGGTTACAAGGTCAACGTCATCCCGGGCGAGGCCACGGCGCACGTCGACGGACGTTTCCTGCCCGGGTTCGAGGAGGAGTTCCTCGCCGACCTGGACAAGATCCTCGGGCCCAAGGTGAAGCGCGAGGACGTGCACGCCGACAAGGCCGTCGAGACCACCTTCGACGGGGCGCTGGTGGACGCGATGCAGTCCGCGCTGGTGGCCGAGGACCCGGCGGCCAAGGCGATCCCGTACATGCTCTCCGGCGGCACGGACGCCAAGTCCTTCGACGAACTGGGCATCCGCGGCTTCGGCTTCGCACCGCTCAAGCTGCCCCCGGAGCTGGACTTCGCGGGCATGTTCCACGGTGTCGACGAGCGGGTGCCGGTCGACGGCCTGAAGTTCGGCGTGCGCGTGCTGGACCGCTTCATCGACGCGTCGTGACCTTCGTAATCGGCAGTGCGTACGGAGCGGGCCCGAGAAGAGTGAATGCGACCATCAGCTCGTAGCTCCATTACTTCCTCCTCGTTACAGGTAATGCGATCAGCAACACGAGATCGCTTTTGCCAACAAGGAGGAATAATGCTCAAGAAGGTCGTCGCTGCTGCGGCTGCCACTGGTGGTCTGGTTCTCGCGGGTGCGGGCCTGGCCGTCGCCGACGCCGGTGCTCAGGGTGCCGCGGTGCACTCGCCGGGTATCGCTTCCGGCAACGTCGTTCAGGTGCCCGTTCACGTCCCCGTGAACGTCTGCGGCAACACGATCTCCGTGATCGGGCTGCTGAACCCCGCCTTCGGCAACACCTGCATCAACAAGTGACGTCGACCCGCTGAGGGTCGTTCACGCCCGTCGGCTCCGGAGCGCGTGTCACGTGCTCCGGAGCCGACCGGCCTTTTCGTGAATTTCCACGCGGGATTTCGCGAGATTCCAGGTCAGGAATGAAGGCAGGGAGAATTCAGCAATGCGACAGGTCACCCGCAAGGGCCTGATGACCGTGGCGGCGGCAACCGGTGTGCTCGCCGCGGCGGGCGGTTACGCCCACGCCGACTCGGGCGCGTACGGCTCCACTTCGGACTCGCCCGGCGTACTGTCCGGCAACACGGTGCAGGCGCCGGTACATGTGCCGGTGAACGTCTGCGGCAACACGGTCAACGTCGTCGGAATCCTCAACCCGGCGAGCGGCAACGAGTGCACCAACAAGGACGGCGGCAGCGGCTCGTCCGGCGGACAGGGCGGTTCCGGCGGCGGATCCCAGGCCGGCGGGCACGCCAGTGACTCGCCCGGTATCGGCTCGGGCAACCACGTCCAGGCGCCGGTCGACGCACCGGTGAACGTCTGCGGCAACAGCGTCGACATCGTCGGCATCGGCAATGCCGCCGAGGACAACGACTGCACCAACGGCGGCGGTTCGGGCGGCGGCGGTCACACGACGCCTCCGGGAGGCGGCCACCAGACGCCGCCGCCCGGGAACCCGGGCCACCCCGGTAACCCCGGTCACCCGGGCAACCCCGGTCACCCCGGCACCCCCGGTCACCCCGGCACCCCGGGCCACCCCGGCACCCCGAGCAGCCCGCCCAGCGCGGGCGGCAAGACGCCGGGCGGCTCCTCGCACACCAACCACCCGGGTACCCAGACGGTCACCCAGCCCCAGGGCACCGCACAGCTCGCGCACACCGGCAGCGACCTGCCGATCGGCGTCGTGCTCCCGGTGGGCGCGGGGGCACTGCTGGCGGGCGCGGTCATGTACCGCAAGGCGCGCGCCTCGGCCTGAACCGGCGCATCTCCACATGAAGCACCGCAAACTTCCTCTACGGTGCGCAGAACGGAGCGGGCCCCGTGCTGGCGGGGCCCGCTCCGTTTCCGTCGTCGCCTCAGCTCACCACGTGGCGCGCACCTGGCGGATGATCCGCCGGCGCAACCGCACCCTGCGGCTACCGTCGCGCAGCAGGCTCAGACGGTCCAACTCCCAGTGTCCGTACTCGGCATGGTCCGTCAGCAGGCGTGTGGCGTCCTTGCGGGAAACCCCGCGCGGTACGTACACGTCGACAAATTCGTATTCCGGCATCGCATCTATTGTGCGGGCTGGGGCCCGGTACGGATAGCGTCTGCACTATGTCTGATGCTGCGCAGCCCACCGCTGCCGAGGTACGAGCCGCCGCCGAGGCGGTCAAGACCGCGCTCGACCGCCACCTGGCCGCGGTCGAACGCAGGTCCGGGGAGGACGACCCCGCCGTCTACGAGGCGTTCAATGAGCTGGCCGCGGCCGCCGAGACGTACGACGAGCTGCTCTACGACCGCTACGACGAGGTCACACCCTTCGAGATCCCCGGTGCGGAGGACACGCTGCCGCCGTACACGGGCCCCGAGGAGCCGAACGCGCTGAGCGTGCTGATCCGCCGCGACTACGCCGTGGCGGAGCCGCATCGGCTGCTGGCGCAGGCGCAGCGCGTGGAGGCGGCGGACGACGACGGGCGGGGAGCGGAGGCCTCCGCGACCGTGCACGGGGCGCTGGGCGTCCTGTTCGGCGAGTTCGAACCGGACGAGATCGCCTCGCGGCACAAGGAGTTCGGCCTCGAGGAGGGCGACTCCACGCTCTGGGTGACGGCCACCGACGAACCGGCCGAGCCCGGCGAGTGGCTGGAGGCGCCGTTCGAGCAGATCGATCCGCAGCGGGTGGTCTGCCGCTTCGACGTCAGCGCGGTCTTCGACGACGAGATCGATGACGGGCGTCTGCCCGGTGTGGACGACGACATCGAGGACGAACTGGACACGGATCTGGACGGCGACGAGGATCTGGAGCCACTGGACGCGGACCGCTAGCGGGCCGCTGGCGCGGGGCTGGACCGTTTTACGGCGGGGGGGGGGGGGGGGGGGGGGGGGGGGGGGGGGGCGGCGGGGGGGGGGGGGGGGGGGGGGGGGGGGGGGGGGGGGGGGGGGGGGGGGCGGGGGGGGGGGGGGGCG
>NZ_JBIAWI010000013.1:0-289912 GCF_042895385.1 Streptomyces sp. NPDC001401 | reverse complement strand
CACGTCGTCCCGGTCGACGGTCAGGTCATCGGCGAAGTGCCGGTCGCCAGTGGCGTCGGGCACGTACTTCACAGTGACAACGATCCTCAAGCTCACGCCGGCTCTCCTACTGCAATCGTCATTTCGGTGCTGCCTACTTTCAGGCAGCATAGGCGCCTCAAGCGGCCGATCCCGATCGGGGCGACCCGCGCTCCGAGCGAAATATTACTCGTCAGTACACCCAGTTCGTTCCCGCTAAGCAAGCGCTTTGAACTGTGACCTTTGCAACGCAGCGTAATCGGAACTCGACCGGTTCGCAGAGCGAGCCGGCCGGCGATCAGTCACGCAGGCCGTTGAACCGCCCCTGGTGGTAGAGGAGGGGGCGGCCGGAGCCCGTGGGGTCGCCGAGCACGACCTCGGCCAGCACGATGCGGTGGTCCCCGGCGGGCACACGGCCGATGATCCGGCACACCAGCCAGGCGAGGACGCCATCGAGGACGGGAACACCTTCGGGGCCCGTACGCCAGGCGGTGGGCGCGCCGAACCGGTCGGCGCCGCTCTTGGCGAAGGTGGCCGCCAGGTCCTGCTGATGCTCACCGAGTATGTGGACGCCGATGTGGTCGGTCGCCGATATCGCCGGCCAACTGGAGGCGCCGGTGCTGATACCGAAGGTCAGCAGCGGGGGTTCGGCGGAGGCGGAGGTGAGGGAGGTGGCGGTGAAGCCGACCGGACCGGCGTCGCCCTGCGCGGTGATCACGGCGACTCCTGCCGCGTGCCGCCGGAAGACGGAGCGCAGCAGGTCGGGAGAGGCGAGCTGAGGAGTACGGGCGCCGAGGTCGGGCGTGGCCGTCATGGAGTTGTCCTTCTGCGAAGAGGGGGCGAGCGGACCGTGACTGCTCAACAGTCCGGACAGCGCGCGCTCGCAGTGCGGGCGAGATCGACGTGGACCCGCCCGTAGAGAAGGAGTTCCGTAGGCATACGGTCAGGCTGACGATAGGTGGTGCGCCCAGTCAAGTACGTTCTGGCATATGGGAGATGCCTCACCGTCCGCAACGCAGCCGTCAAACCGCCTCCCCCAGCGCCGCGATGACGTCAGCCTTGCGCGGCTGGCCGGTCGCGCGCCGTACGACCCGGCCGTCGGCGTCCAGGACCAGCACGGTCGGGGTCTTGAGGATCTCGAGTTCGCGTACGAGGTCCAGGTGGTCCTCGGCGTCGATCTCGACATGGGTCACGCCCGGGACCATGCCGGCCACTTCGCCGAGGACACGTCGGGTGGCCCGGCAGGGCGCGCAGAAGGCGCTGGAGAACTGTACGAGCGTGGCGCGCTCACCTAGTTCCTCGCCCAACTCGGCCGCCCCGAGCCGCTTCCCGCCGTCGCGCCCACGCACGCGTACCCTCCCGTTTCGCTTCCCATGAAGCACTCCGTAGGCGCTCGCCGCCGCGAGCACCACCACGCACACCACAAGTCCAGTCATCACCTGCACAAGCATTCACGAGACTGCAAAGATTCCCGGCTCCCCGGAGCTTTTCCCATGCGGAATGCTTGCTTCATGGACATCGATGTGAGGGGACCCCGCTTCGGGGCAGCCGTGACGACCGTCGTCCTGGCGGTCGTGCTGATCACCGGGAGCGCCTGGCTGCTGGCCTGGCAGACGCTGGCGTTCGCGCTGGGCGCGGCGGGCGGGGTGGGCCGTTCGCCGTACGGATGGCTGTTCCGCAAGGCCGTACGGCCCAGGCTCGGGCCGCCGACCGAGTTCGAGTCGCCGGAGCCGCCGCGGTTCGCGCAGGCGGTGGGGCTGGTCTTCGCCGGCGTGGGGCTGGTCGGTTTCACGCTGGGCCCGGCCTGGCTGGGGCTCGCGGCGACCGCCGCCGCGCTCGCCGCCGCGTTCCTCAATGCCGCGTTCGGGTACTGCCTGGGATGCGAGATGTACCTGCTCGTACGGCGGGTGACGGTCCGTACGGAGTAAAGGCCGCTTAAAAGCCCGAGGTGGATCAATGGAGGGACGTGACGAGGATCTCGCCGTTCTGCGGCACCAGGACTGGCCAGCCGTTCGTTCTTCGGGCACGATCTGCGCAATGCCGTAAACCTACGGCTGCGTAACTTCCCGCCGGGAGAACCCCTTCCCAGGCAGAGAGAAGGGTCCACCCCGTCCATGGCTGAGCTTGTCTACCGTCCCGTCGTCGGTCTCGCCCAAACGTTGTTCAAGGCCTGGGACCTCAAGATCGACCTGAAGGGATCGGAGAACATTCCGCGCTCGGGCGGCGCTGTGCTGGTGAGCAATCACATCAGCTATCTGGACTTCATCTTCGACGGTCTGGCCGCCCTGCCGCAGAAGCGACTGGTGCGCTTCATGGCGAAGGAGTCGGTGTTCCGGCACAAGATCTCCGGCCCGCTGATGCGCGGCATGAAGCACATCCCGGTGGACCGGAAGAACGGCGAGGCGGCGTACCAGCACGCGCTGCAGTCGCTGCGCTCCGGCGAGATCGTCGGCGTCTTCCCCGAGGCGACCATCTCGCAGTCCTTCACCCTCAAGAGCTTCAAGTCGGGTGCCGCGCGCATGGCCCAGGAGGCCGGCGTCCCGCTCATCCCGATGGCCCTGTGGGGCACCCAGCGGCTGTGGACCAAGGGTCACCCGAAGAACTTCAAGCGCAGCCACACGCCGATCACCATCCGGGTCGGCGAGCCGGTGGAGGCGCCCCAGGACCAGTACGCGGGCGCCATCACGCGACGGCTGCGCGAGCGCGTCCAGGAGCTCCTGGAGGCCGCGCAGCGCGCCTATCCCGTACGGCCCAAGGGCCCGGACGACACCTGGTGGATGCCCGCCCATCTCGGCGGCACGGCGCCGACCCCCGAAGAGGTGAAGGCGGCCGAAGCCCGCTGAATCGTCACTCCGGGGCGTGGACGGTGATCCGTGCCCCGGGGCTGAACTTCTCCAGGAGCTCGGCGAGTTCGGCGCCCGCCTGCTCGACCTCGGCGACGGGCATCGGCGCCAGGCTCTCCAGCAGGAAGATGCCCGTGACGGTGTCCTCGGTGAGGCGGGTGCGCGGGCCCTGGCGCCAGTTCCAGCGTCGGCAGGTCACGCCCGCCTCGTCGCGCCACACCACCTCGCCCGCGTCGGGGTGTTCGACGACCTCCTCGCCGCCGGCCACGGTCACGAAGTCCTCGTCGCCGATGGCCCGTACGAGCCGCATACCGCCCTGGATCCGGTCGACGTCCTCGCCTCCGACGGGGATCAGATGGGCGACGCTGATGGCGTTGTAGAGGTCGACGAGCAGATTGATGCGAGGCAGTCCGGCGTCCGACAGAGCCCTCTTCGCCAGCGCCTCGGCCGAGTTGCGGGTGCGTGAGGGCTTGGAGCCGAAGGCCGTGTAGATCTCGCGCCAGGCGGCCATGTGCGGGTCCTCGTGCGGGGCGCGCCCGTCCAGGCGTAGCGCGAGACGGCGGGCCGCGTCGTCCAGGAGCGCCGAACTCTCCTCCGTACTCGGCCCGTTGACCAGGCCGTGCGCCTCGATCGCGACATGGGTGAAGCCGGGCGCGAGGGCGCGGACCTCGTCGGACACGGTCAGGGAGAGAGTCATCGCCTTGCCTCAGAGTGCGGTGGGGAGGGTTTTCCAGAGGTACGGCCGGTCGGGAGCGGCCTGGAGAACACTCAGTACAGTGGGATGAGGTTCAGCATACAGGACTGGATAGTCCAGCTCATTGAACTCCGGGTCGGGCGTGAAGGCCAGCCGCTCACCCTCGAGGGAGAAGTGGGCATCCACGCCCGGCTTGTTGCCGCGCGGATCCTGTCGATGCCAGGAACCGTTGAAACGCACGGCAACCAGGCCGTGCACCACGTCGAACCTCTGATAGCAGAGCGCGGTCGGGATGTCCTCGGCCCGCAGCAAGGCCGCCAGCGCGTGCGCCTTGGCGTAACAGATGCCCGTGCCCTGCCCCAGGGCATCGGAGGCGCGCCAGGTGACCCGCATGTCGCCGGAGTCCTGCGAGTGCGGGATCGTGTCACGTACGAACTGGAAGGCCAGCCGCGCATAGTCATACGAGTCCACAGCCCTCTTGGCGAGCTGCGCCGCGGTCTCCCGCACCAGCGGGTGGCCATGGTCGATGACCTCGTCGGCGGCCAAGTATGCGGACAGGTCTGGGGTGTTCTGGATCAGCTCCATGCCCGCAGAGCATAGGAATGCGATCACTCGCGAGTCAATGACTTTACGAGTGATCGCATATCTATGCAGCGCGGTGGGTGGCTACCGCGCCATCTCCTCCTTCAGCGCGGCCACGAACGCGTCCACGTCCTCCTCGCTCGTGTCGAACGCGCACATCCAGCGCACGACGCCCTCGGCCTCGTCCCAGAAGTAGAAGCGGAATCGCTTCTGCAGACGCTCGCTCACGTCGTGCGGGAGCTTGGCGAACACCCCGTTGGCCTGCACCGGGTAGAGGATCTCCACGCCGTGCACGGCGCGTACGCCCTCGGCCAGGCGCTGGGCCATCTCGTTGGAGTGGCGGGCGTTGCGCAGCCACAGGTCCTTGGCGAGCAGGGCCTCCAGCTGCACCGACACGAAGCGCATCTTGGAGGCGAGCTGCATGGACAGCTTGCGCAGGTGCTTCATGTGGCTGACGGCGTCCTGGTTGATGACGACGACCGCCTCGCCGAACAGCGCGCCGTTCTTCGTCCCGCCCAGGGAGAGGATGTCGACGCCGACCGCGTTGGTGAACGTCCGCATCGGGACGTTCAGGGACGCGGCCGCGTTGGCTATGCGGGAGCCGTCCAGATGGACCTTCATGCCGTGCGCGTGCGCATGGTCGCAGATCGCGCGGATCTCGTCCGGCGTGTAGAGCGTGCCGAGCTCCGTGCTCTGGGTGATCGAGACGACCTGCGGCATCGCGCGGTGCTCGTCGTCCCAGCCGTACGCCTGCTTGTCGATCAGTTCCGGGGTGAGCTTGCCGTCGGGGGTGGGCACGGTGAGCAGCTTCAGGCCGCCCATGCGCTCCGGCGCCCCGCCCTCGTCGACGTTGATGTGCGCGCTCTCGGCGCAGATCACCGCGCCCCAGCGGTCGGTGACCGCCTGGAGCGCGACGACGTTGGCGCCGGTGCCGTTGAAGACCGGGAAGGCCTCCGCCGTGGCGCCGAAGTGGCTGCGGACGATGCTCTGGAGGTTCTCGGTGTAGTCGTCCTCGCCGTACGCGACCTGGTGCCCGCCGTTGGCCAGGGCCAGGGCGGCGAGCACCTCCGGGTGGGCTCCGGCGTAGTTGTCGCTGGCGAAGCCGCGGACCTCCGGGTCGTGATGGCGACGCGCGTCGGTCCGGGGAGGGTTCACGGCTTCTCGGTCAGCCACAGACGCTTTCCGTTCACTTCGGCGGCGGTCTTGCTCCAGACGTCGGTGATGGCCTCGGCCAGGTCCTTGACGTCCGTGAAGCCCGCGAACTTCGCATTGGGTCGATCGGCGCGCATCGCGTCGTGCACCAACGCCTTGACCACCAGGATCGCAGCCGCCGATGTCGGCCCTTCGGCGCCTCCGGCCTTGCGGAAGAAGTCGGCCATGGCCAGCGTCCACGCCTCGGCGGCGGCCTTGGCCGCGGAATACGCGGCGTTGCCCGCGGTGGGCTTGCTCGCGCCGGCCGCGCTGATCAGGACGTAGCGGCCGCGCTCGCTGCGCTGCAGCGCCTCACTGAAGGCGAGGGAGGTGTGCTGCACGGTGCGGATGAGCAGCAGCTCCAGGAAGTCCCAGTCGTCGAGGCTGGTCTTGACGAAGGTCTCGCTGCCGCGCCAGCCGCCGACGAGGTGGACCAGGCCGTCGACGCGGCCGAACTCCTTCTCGATGTGCGTGGCCCACTCCTGGGTGGACTCCAGGTCCAGCAGATCGACGGGCTCGCCGGTGACGGTGGCACCGCCGGACGCGTAACGGGCCGCGTCCACGGCCTCCGCGAGCCGCTCGGGATCGTTGTCCGCGGCGACGACGGTCGCGCCCGCCTCCGCGAGCCGGATCAGTGCCGCGCGCCCGGCGGGTCCGCCCGCGCCGGCCACCGCGATCACCGCACCGCTGAGAGCTCCGTTCCCCGCCATGGTCTTCGCCTCCTGAGCAGTGGTTCTGGTGTTGCGGTCGCTCACGCGGCGACTCGCTCGGCGCTCTCCGCCGTGATGCCCTTGGTGGAGGCGATCACGTTCTTCAGCTTCTTGGAGAGGGCCTCATAGAACATGCTCAGGGGAAACTCGTCCGGAAGCACGTCATCGACGAGCTTTCGCGGCGGCCGGCTCAGGTCGAGGGCGTCGGGGCCCTTGGCCCAGCGGGAGCCGGGGTGCGGGGCGAGGTAGGTGGAGACCAGCTCGTATCCGGCGAACCAGTGCACCAGCTTGGGGCGGTCTATGCCGTCGCGGTAGAGCTGCTCGATGTCGGCGCACAGCTGGTTGGTGACCTGCGGGGCGCGCTGCCAGTCGATGAACAGCTTGTTGTCGGTCCAGCGGATGACGTCGTGCTTGTGCAGGTAGGCGAAGAGGAGCTGGCCGCCGACGCCGTCGTAGTTGCGCACGCGATCACCCGTGACCGGGAAGCGGAACATGCGGTCGAAGAGCACCGCGTACTGCACGTCACGGGCCTGCGGGACGCCGTCGGCCTCCAGCTTCACGGCCTCCTTGAAGGCGGTGAGGTCGCAGCGCAGCTCTTCGAGGCCGTACATCCAGAACGGCTGGCGCTGCTTGATCATGAACGGGTCGAAGGGCAGGTCGCCGTGGCTGTGGGTGCGGTCGTGGACCATGTCCCACAGCACGAAGGCCTCCTCGCAGCGCTTCTGGTCGTGGACCATCGCGGCGATGTCCTCGGGCAGCTCGAGGCCCAGGATGTCGACGGCGGCGTCGGTCACGCGACGGAAGCGTGCGGCCTCACGGTCACAGAAGATGCCACCCCAGGAGAAACGTTCCGGCGCCTCGCGCACGGCGATGGTCTCGGGGAAGAGGACGGCGGAGTTGGTGTCGTAGCCGGCCGTGAAGTCCTCGAACTTGATGCCGCAGAACAGCGGGTTGTCGTAGCGGGTGCGCTCCAGCTCGGCCAGCCAGTCGGGCCAGACCATGCGCACCACGACCGCCTCGAGATTGCGGTCCGGGTTGCCGTTCTGCGTGTACATCGGGAAGACAACCAGGTGCTGCAGGCCGTCCGTGCGATTCGCGGCGGGCTGGAAGGCCAGCAGCGAGTCGAGGAAGTCGGGCACCTGGAAACCGCCGTCGGCCCACCGGAGCAGGTCCTTGGCCAGGGCCTCGTGGTAGTCGCCGTCGTGCGGGAGCAGCGGGGAGAGCTCCTCGACGGCCTCCACGACACGCCGTACGACCGCCTCGGCGTCCGCGCACCCGGGCGCGCCCGCGGCCTCGAGGTCGATCGATCCGTCCTTGGACTGCCATGGCCGGATCTGCTCCACGGCATTCTTGAGCACGGCCCATGCCGGGTGCTCCACCACCCTGGTCACGGGAGGAACCTGGCCCCCCGAAGCCGCCTGCACAAGAATTTCCGTCATGTCCCATCCTCCACGGGAGAGCCTCGCGTATGGAGACCGTATACATACGTGCTTCCTCTCAGCAAGAGGAATCTCGGGAGATTATTCTGCACCTCCCCATGGTCACCGAACTTTTTCCTGCCGGAAACCGGTCCGGCAGACATTTGGGTACCGCGCGGCTACCCGGGGACCGGAGCACCGAAACCGGCCACTGGTCAATGGCGGGAGGACTCGCCCACGCCAGGGTGATCGCCTCGCGGATACAGGCCAGGCCTGCCCCTGGCGGCACGCCAATCCCCCGTGTACGCGCGGGTTCATCGCCGGGCCGGGCCGTTAGGCTGCGGCTCTGCCCGCGCGGCCGTCCGCTCCCGCCGCGCGCGGAGCCGAGCCGCCGTCGACGGAAGCGAGTTGAACCTTGAACTTCCTTACCATCGGTCATCGCGGAGTCATGGGTACCGAACCCGAGAACACCCTCCGTTCCTTCGTCGCCGCCCAGCAGGCCGGGCTCGACGTGATCGAACTCGATCTGCACCTGAGCAAGGACGGCGCCCTCGTCGTCATGCACGACACCGACGTGGACCGCACGACCGACGGCACCGGCCCGATCGCCGAGAAGACCCTTGCCGAGCTGCGCGCCCTGGACGCGGGCCGCGGGGAGCGCGTCCCGGTCTTCGAGGAGGTCCTCGAAGCCGTGCGGGCACCGCTGCAGGCCGAGATCAAGGACATCGCGGCGGCACGGGCGCTGGCCGAGCTCATGCTCAAACGGGACCTGGTCTCCCGGGTCGAGGTGTCCTCGTTCCACGACGAGGCGATCGCCGAGATCACCCGCCTGGTGCCAGGTGTACGGACCGCGCTGATCGGCAGCCGCTACGGCACCGACATCGTGGAACGCGCCGTGGAAGCCGGTGCCGCGACCGTCTGCCTCAACATCCGCCGCCTCACCCTGGAGGTCGTGGAGCAGGCCCGCAAGGCGGACCTGAGGATCATCGGCTGGGTGGTGAACACGCAGGACCACCTGCGGCTCGTACGGGCGCTGCAGCTGGACGGCGCGACCACCGACTACCCGGAGATCAAGCGCACCGGCCGCTTCACCGCGTGAACGACCGCTCGAGGGTCACGCCAGCTCCTTGACCAGGAGCTCGAACTGCAGGTCGTCGCGCTGCGGAATGCCGAAGCGCTCGTCGCCGTACGGGAACGGGGTCATCCGGCCCGTACGGCGGTAGCCGCGGCGCTCGTACCAGGCGATGAGGTCGCCTCGCACGGAGATCACGGTCATGTGCATCTCGCGCACGCCCCAGCCCTCGCGCGCCGTGCGCTCCGCCTCGGCGATGATCACCTTGCCGAAGCCTGCGCCTTGCAGCTGCGGGCTGACGGCGAACATCCCGAAGTAGGCGTGTTCACCGCGGTGTTCGAGCTGGCAGCAGGCGACGACGACACCGTCCCGCTCGACCGTCAGCAGCCGGCTGTCGGGCGACTTGATGACGGCGAGCACGCCCTCCGGGTCGGTGCGCTGCCCCTGCAGGATGTCCGCCTCGGTGGTCCACCCGGCCCGGCTGGAGTCCCCGCGGTACGCCGACTCTATGAGCGCGACCAGGACGTCCACATCGGCGTCGGTGGCATCGCGGAAGGTCAGTCCGGTGGCGGCGGTCTCCATGGGTGTTACTCCGATTTCTGGGCGCGGCACGGGCACGGACGAGGGTATCGCCGCCACTAGGCTCCGGATGCATGGTGCACGTTCTCAGCAGCCGGACCCTTCTCCACCCGACCGATCCCGAGCGCTCCCGCACGTTCTACGGCGAGCAGCTGGGCCTCGCCGTCTACCGCGAGTTCGGCACGGGACCGCAGCGCGGCACCGTCTACTTCCTCGGGGGCGGCTTCCTGGAGGTCTCGGGCCGGTCCGAGACCCCGCCCTCCCCCGCCGTGCAGTTGTGGCTGCAGGTCGAGGACGTGGCCGCGGCGCACGAGGAGCTGCGGGCGAAGGGCGTCGAGATCGTGCGGGCGCCGGTGAAGGAGCCGTGGGGGCTGGTCGAGATGTGGATCGCGGATCCGGACGGGACGCGGATCGTGCTCGTGGAGGTGCCGGCGGACCATCCGATCCGGTATCGGCCGGGGATCTGAGGTCAGCGGGGGCGGTGTTCCCAGCGGCGGTCGGTGCGGGTCAGTTCCCGGAAGCCTGCGCTGAGCAGCAGGTCGATCGCCGCCTTGGCGTCGGCCTGCTCGTAGGCGAGGAGGCGGTCCGCCCCGCACAGGCGCAGCCAGTCGGCCGCCTCGGCCAGGAGCCGGTGCTCCAGGCCCTCGCCGTGGGCGGTCGGGTCGATGTGCAGGTTGCCGATGTCGGCGAGGCCGGCCGCACGGGCCTGTCGCTCGGGGCGGGCCAGGGCGGTGTCGACCTCGATGAAGCCGAGGGCGCGCGTGCCGGCGTAGGCCGTGAAGCGGGTGCCGCACTCCCCCAGCGTGCGCTCGACCGTCATGCCGGGCCGGGGTTCGGGTGCGGGCAGGTCGGCCACCCGTGCGAGCAGGATGACCTCCGTGTCGCCGAGGTGCCGGAAGCCGGAGCGTTCGTAGACGGCGCGGATGTGCGGCCAGTTGTGGGGCAGCCCGTGAACGACGGGGGCCGGGACGGCGCCGTCGGCGTACCGGACGCGTACGTTCCAGCGGGCGAGCTGGGCCAGGCACGCGGCCATCAGCCGGTCCGCGGCCTCCTCGGAGTCGGGCCAGAAGGAGGCCGGCGGACGGCAGACGAACCAGTCGATCTCGCCGGCGTCCCGGTAGTTCTCGCCGACCTCCTCGCCGGAGCGGTAGCGCAGCAGATGGGCGGCGGCCACCACGTACCGGCGCTGCTCGGCGACGAGCGTGACGCGCTCGGCGACCCAGGGGTCGGTGATGAACTCGCCGGGCTGTCGCTCCAGGTCGCTGAGGACGGTGTTCACCGAGACGGAGACGCCGGGGACGACGGCGGCGACATGCGCGTTGATCAGGTCGGTGAGCTGGTCGCGGTCGTCGCGGCGGAAGGGGCGCACCGTGAGCGCGGGCATGCGGGACCTCCGGAACAGGGGTGATGGGCTGGAGGCCGCCATGCGGTGCGGTACATGGGCGAGCGTACGTCGGGGGCGGCGCCGTGCGCGAGGGGGTTTGGCCGGATGGCCGGAGGGCGGGGCCGGGCTTAGCGTGCTGGAGGGGCCCTTGTTCGCCCAAGGCTTCGGAAGGACACCATGAAGCTCGACAAGCCGGTGGCCGGCGGGCCCTGCTGGACCGAGCTGGGGACCAGCGACCTGGCGGCGGCCAAGCGGTTCTACGCGGAGCTGTTCGGCTGGCGCAGCGAGACGGATCCGCGCCGGGAGGCGGGCGGCTACACGGTCGCGCACCTCGGCGACGCCGCGGTCGCCGCGCTGACCCCGCTGTACCAGGAGTCGCAGCCCGTCGCGTGGAACGTGTCGTTCGCGGTGGCGGATGCGGACGCCGCCGCCGGGCAGGTGAGCGCGGCGGGTGGGACGGTGCTGCTCGGCCCGATGGATGTGTTGGACGTGGGTCGCTTCACTGTGGCTGTCGATCCGACGGGTGCGGTCTTCCAGATGTGGCAGGCGCGGGCCTTTCCCGGCGCCGGGGTGTTCAACGCTCCCGGTTCGCTGGGCTGGGTGGAACTGCTGACCCGGGGGCCCGAGCGGGCGGTCGACTTCTACACGACTGTGTTCGGCTGGAGCGTCAACGCCTCGGAGCACTACACACAGTGGGGCCTCGGCGGCGCGGACTTCGGCGGCATGGTGCGCATGGACGACAAGTTCCCGCCCGAGGTGCCGCCGCACTGGCTGCCGTACTTCGCGGTGGCCGACGTGGACGCCTCCGCGGCCGCGGCGACGGAGGCGGGCGGCGCCGTCCTCATGGAACCCGCCTCCGTGCCGGCCGGGCCGCGGATCGCGGTGCTGCGGGATCCGCAGGGGGCGGTGTTCGGCGTGTACCGGGCGGGCGACGAGCACTGATCACTGCTGGATCCGGACGGTCATCTCGACGCTGATCGCGTCGCCGACGGTGATCTGCTGCGGCGTGCGGACGGCGGCCTTCAGCGGCAGCAGATAGCCGCCGTCCTTGGGGAACAGGGAGGTCTCGAAGTCGACGTCGCCGATCCGCGCGACCACGGGGATCACGCCCCAGCCGTAGCTGGCCATCGCCGCGACCTCGCGGATGTCCGCGGACTCCTCGTCGGGCACGGGCAGGTAGTAGTAGGGCGCCGGGCCGCGCCACTCGATCACCCGGCCGGCGAACGTGAACTCCACAATCAGGCCCCTTCCTCGTGCCCGCCACGATAGGGGCCCTCAGGCAAGCGGCGTCACCGTGACCTGGTCGATGACCGGGGCGTACGCCGAACGCTGGCCGTAGGCGTTTTTGGAGTGGCCGTCGAAGTCGGGAAGTTCGTCGGCGGTGAACGCGACCGTGTTGGAGCCCTGGTTCAGCGTGACGGGGACGGAGAGGTTCCAGAAGTTGTTGAAGTGGAAGGTGGTGGGGAACAGGACGCGGTGCGGGGCGGCGCCGTTGACGGAGATGTCCGCGTGGCGGCAGACCGGGTCGGGGTTGTAGTGGGTGGCGGGGGCCTGCTCGCCGTTGGAGTAGCGGATCGTGAGCGCGTGCCGTCCGGCGCGCTCGGCCGTCACCGTCAGGGTCAGAGCATTGCCGGCGCCTGCGCCGATGCCGTCGACCGCCTTGCCGCCGGTGGCGTACGAGTATCCCGTCACCCTTGCGGCGCCGGTCAGGATGCCTTCCTCGGCGGCGGCCACGCACATGGGCAGCAGTCCGCGGGAGGGGGTGACGCGCAGCCGGTCCACGACCAGGCGTTCCGAAGTCCCGGTGACCGTGACCTTGTTGATGCCGCCGGCCAGGAACAGCGGGACGGCGCCTCGCTGCACGCCTCCGAGCTCCTCGCCGTTGACCGTGAGCAGACCCTCGCCGGGGCCGAGCAGGTCGACGGTGACCGTCGCCTCGCCGTCGTCGGCGGCATGCACCCAGAAGGTGACGGTGCCGCCCCGGGGGAGGACGGCGGCGCCGGGTCCGGAGGCGCCTAGGTTGGCGTAGCTGACCCGTGCGCCCGCGTCGAGCGCGGCGAACTCGGCGTCGTACAGGGCCTCCCGGCCGTCGCACAGGGCGAGGTCCAGCTTGTCGACGACCGCGTCGCCCTGGGTCGTGCCGAGGTCGGGATCCTGTGCGGCGAGGGTGATGCGGTGCGGGCCGGCGGTCAGTTCGACCTCGGTGTCGGTGTGGCCCCACACCGCCCATTTGTAGCCGAGCGGCAGCCGCAGTTCGCGCGCGTCCTTGCCGTCGACGCGCAGGAAGACGTTGGTGGGGCCGTTCTCGCGCACCAGGTCGGCCAGGTTGTGGGAGTTGGCGAAGACCCGGAGGTCGTAGGTCCCGTCGTGCGGGGCCCCGACGTCGAAGGCGAGCACGCCGTCGGAACCGGTGCGCAGGCCGCCGATGTGGTAGCCGCCGGAGGTCGCGAACTTGTCGACGTCGGAGGGGGATCCCTCGGGGCCGTTCTTCATGTAGCCGCCGCCCGTGTACGTGGCGTCCTCGGCCTCGTACGTCAGCCGCCGGCCCGCCGGGGGCGGCAGTGGCGTGGCACCGTGGCCGCCGGGGGCCAGGATCAGCTGGTAGGCGGACATCTCGTCGAGGTCGGTCAGCGGCAGTGTCACCCGGCCGTGCGTGACGGGCAGCTCGGCGTCGAGCAGCCGCAACGGCTGGGCGCCCGCGCCGACCTGGCCGCTCCAGGGGATCTCCTGGAGCCGTACGTGGACCGTCGCACCGAACACGTCCGCGTCGACGCCCTCGAGGACGAGGTCTGCGGCGCCGCTCGCGCCGCCGAACAGCACGCGGGCCTGCCGCTTGAGCCGGTCGAGCGTGGCGAGGCCCTGCAGCGTGTACTGGACGTTGGGGTGCGGTGCGGTGACGCGGACGGTGTTCCCGGACAGTTGCCCGTAGGCGTTGAACAGCCACCACTGGCCGTTGCCCTTGCCCGCCTCGACGGCCGAGTCGTTGAGGTTGCCGGCGATGTTCCAGTACGCCATGTCGGCGTCGACCTTGGACTCTTCGATCGCGGCGATCCACTGGATCATCTGCCCGGGGACGGACAGGTGGTAGTTGTGCGCGTACTCGTTGAGGTTGACGGGCAGCGGGCCGATGCCCAGCTCGCGCTCCAGCTCCCGGTACTCGGCGACGTTCGTGCGGACCTCGTCCGGCGAGGACAGCTCGTGCCAGGTGATCACATCAGGGAGTACGCCGTGCTCGCGCGCGAACTCCAGGAATCCGCGCACCTCGGGGTAGAGGACGCAGGTGTTGGGGCCGGCGATGCGCGCCTCGGGGTCCAGGCCCTTGATCAGGTGGTAGGCCTCCCGCCAGGCCGCGAAGTAGGGGCCCGGTTCGGTGTGCCAGGAGACGCCGTCGTAGCTCCACTCCCCCGTGCCGAACATGTTGCCCTCGGGCTCGTTGAACGGCACGTACACGACGTGGGACTTGAGTGCGCCGAGCGTCTGCACCTGCCCGACCTGGCGGCGGATGCTCTCAAGGTAGGCGGTGAGCCGTTCCTCGCCGCTGGCGCCCGGCCACTCGTAGGGGAAGCCGCGGTGGATGTCGGTCAGGTAGATGTAGACGTCCTTGCCGCCCGCCGCGACGAAGGACGGCACGATCTCCAGGGCGTCGGCGCCGGGGTGCTGGATGCCGTCCTGGGCCTTGGTGGTGACCGTGCGGACGTACATGCCCTCGACGACGGCACGGCTGGGCACACCGTCGCCGTACAGACCGTAGAGGGTGCCGCTCGCACCGCCGTGGAAGGGGCCGGTCTCCGTGCCCAGATCGACAGTGAGCGTTTCGGCTGTCACGGCATCGCCCTCTCGTTCGGCATCTCGTACGCCAGTCGGTGATCCGAACCGGCCTGGTCGAACGTAGGGAGTGGGTGTCGATCACGTCAACGGGCGCATGGCGTCCGAAAGTTCCGGAGGCTGCCGCTCAGCGGCCCCTCAGACCCGCAGCGCGCCGAGGCGGCCCTCGAGCCGGCCGAGCAACTCGCCCAGCAGCCCGGCCAGTTCACCCTGTCCCTGCGGATCCAGGACGGCCAGTACGGAGGTCTCGTAGGTCAGCTGCTCGGGGAGGATGCCGTCGACGAGATCGCGGCCTGCGTCCGTGAGGCGGAGGTGGGCGACGCGGCGGTCGCGGGTGTCGCCGCGGCGCTCGACCAGACCGCGCTCGGTGAGCTGCTTGAGGCGTTTGGTGACGGCGGCGCCCGAGGAGAAGGTCTCACGGGCGAGTTCGCCGGGGGTCAGTTCGTGGCCGGTGCGGCGCAGCGCGCCGAGCAGGTCGAACTCGGGGCGGCTGAGGCCCGCCCGGCGCAGCGGGGCGTCCTCGGCCTGCTGCAGGAGGGCGGCACAGCGGTTGATACGGCCGATGATCTCCATGGGGCCGGTGTCGAGGTCGGGGTGGACGGCCTGCCACTGCCGGACGACCGCGGAGACGGTGTCGTCGTCCCTGGTCGCGCCCGCCTGCCGTCCGTTCGCTGCCGTCATGGCCGTATGCCCTCCGCTCTCGCGCTCCGGTGCAGCCCCTGCCGCCTTGCCGTCGTCGCGAGCGTACGGTGTCCGGCCTGCTCGGCGCGCACGACCCGCTCCTGGGGCAGGGCGCGCTGCCACCACTCGCCGGACGCGGCGTCGACGGTGGCGCGCAGGTCGGCCAGGGAGGCGGCCAGGGAGCGGCGGGCGGCTTCCAGGGCGGCGGGTGCGGGGGCGGGCTCGCCCAGGAGGCGGGCGGTGTGCTCACGGAAGCGCTCGACGGCGGCCAGTGCGTGCTCCACGCGGTCGCCGGCCCGCCGGTTCGTGACGGCGACCGCGGCGAGGAAACCGACCAGCGCGCCGACGACGGTGTCCACGACCCGCTCGGTGATCAGCTGCCCGGGTTCCTGGAATCGGGTGAACTCGGTGATGAGCAGCGCCATAGGGGTCACGCAGACGCTGCCGAGCCAGTAGTTGCGACCCATCAGGGCCTCGGCTCCGAAGTTGAGGGCGAGGCAGCACAGCACGAGGGCCGCCGGGCCGAGGTGGGCGAGCGGGACCACGGCGGCGAAGAGCAGGACGCCGACGAGGTTGCCGACGACGCGCTGGACGCCCCGGCTCCAGGTGAGGGCGAGGTTGGCCTGGTAGAGGGAGGCGGCGGTGACCAGGGCCCAGTAGGGGCGGCCGACACCGAGAGCCAGGGAGGCGTAGCCGGCGAGGGCGCAGCCCAGGGCGGTGCGTACGGCGATCGGGGTGAGCGGGCCGAGTCGCTGCCACAACGGGCGGGACGGGGAGGCGAGTTCGGCGTCGACACCGAGGAGTTCGGCGGCGGCTGCCGGGTCGTGGACCTCCGGGATCGGACCACTGCCGGTCAGCTCGCGCGCCCAGGTGCGCAGCTGCTCCGGGTCGGTGTCGGCGGGGGCGGCGAGGGCGACTTCGGCGCGGACGACGAGGCGTTCGAGGGCGCGCCGGGTGTGGGTTTCGCGGGTGGCCAGGAGCGGCTGCCAGGCGGCCTGGACGGCGGCGGCCGCCGCGGCCCGGGCCCGGGCATGGCCGTCTGCGGTGCCGCGCGTGACGGCGTACGCGGCCGCGGCCTTCAGGGCTCCCGCGGTGGCCCGGCGCTCCGGGCCGTGCGGGCGCAGCAGCCCGGGGGCCATGCCGACCAGCCAGGCCCAGCCGCCCGCCGCGAGGGCCAGCGCGAGGTGGGCGGGGACCTGGCCGAGGGTCTGCGGGGCGAAGAGGGACGCGGAGGTGATGAAGGTCAGGACGACATTGCCGGGCGGGCCGATGCGGGTCGCGTCGCAGAGCGCCTTCTGCAGGGCGGCCAGCAGGGCGCCGACAGTGACGAGCACGACGGCGCTGCCGGTGAGCGAGGCGGCGACCAGGGAGACGGCGAGACCGCCGACCATGCCGAGGACCACCCAGGCCAGGGCGCGGGCCCGGGCGGCGTAGGGGCGGTTGTGGGCGTACAGCGCGCACAGCGACCCGGCCATCGTGTACATGGCCAGGTCGAGCCGGCCGAGGGCCAGCAGCGTCAGATTGGGCGGGGCGACCGAGGCGACCACGCTCAGGGCGGGCTTGAACCAGATGTCCGCGGGGCGGCCCACGCGCAGGACACCCGCCAGGGGGAGGCGATGGACGCGTGGGGTGGCGGGGACAGGGGTCGCACGGCTCATGGTTCGTAAGATTAGCAGGTGTTTTACCCGTGAAGAATCTCGGAAGGGACGCGCTCACCTGCTGTGCTCCGGCGAATGCTCCCCGTGTACACCCTTGCGCTTGCGTGCGCGCCGCGTCGTGCGGGCAACCACCGTCTGTCGACACCGTCGAGCGGGGAGGTGCGCGTGCACGGACCGGCTTCGCCCGGCTGGCTCATGGTCGCGCTGTGCGCGGCGACCGGGGCCTACTGCCTGCTGCGGATGCGCAGCGCGGCCGAGGAGCAGCGCCGGGCCGCGGGCGGCGAGGCGCTGATGGGCCTCGGCATGGCGGCCATGGCCGTGCCGGCGGCGGCGTTCACCCCGCCGACATGGGCCTGGCCCGGCTATGCGGCCGTCTTCGGCACCGCCGCGCTGCGCGCCCTGTGGGCGGCGCGGACGAACGCGCACCATCTGCATCACCTGGTGGGCGCCTCGGCCATGGTCTACATGGCGGTCGCGATGGCCACCGCTCCGGGACACCATGCCGGGCACGGGGGTTCGTCCGGAGTCCCGCTGGTGACAGGGGTGCTGCTGCTCTACTTCATGGGGTACGTGCTGCTGTCCGGTGTCCGGCTGATGCCCGTCGTGGCCACCGCCGGCGGGACGGCGGGATGGAGCGACCGGCCGGAGCTGGCGCGGGCGTGCCGGCTGTCCATGGGGATCGCGATGGTCGCGATGCTGATCACGCTCTGACGCAAGCCGGGGCTGCGGGCGCCGAGAGGGGCGGGGTCACCCGGGCGTTGGCCCGGCACCCCGCCGGTCGGCGAGGATCACTGCATGCACACCCCGCCCGTCGACTCCCCGCCCCGCCCGCCGGACCACCGCACCGCCGCCCGCGCCGCGGCCGCCCTCACTCTGTGCTCCGCGCTGCTGCTCACCCTGGTTGCCGTCGAGTGGCGCCCGCTGATCGGCGTCGACGGCGACATCGCCCGCACCACCCACCGCTGGGCCGTCGACGAGTCCGGCCTCACCCACGCGTTCCGCATCCTGACGGACTGGGTCTGGGACCCCTGGACGATGCGTCTGGTGTGCGCCGTCGCCGTGGTGTGGCTGGTGCGGCGGCGCTCGGCATGGCGGACGGCGCTGTGGCTTGCGGCCACCTGCGCCCTGGGCAGCCTGCTGCAACAGACCCTCAAGGCCGCGATCGACCGCCCTCGCCCCGCCTGGCCCGACCCCGTCGACTCGGCGCACTACGCGGCCTTCCCCTCTGGCCACGCGATGACCGCCACAGTCGTCTGCGGCCTCCTGCTGTGGCTCCTGCACCGTTACGGCCCCGGCCGCGCCGTGTGGCATACGGCGCTGACGGTGGGGGTGGTCTCCGTGCTCGGGGTGGGCCTGACACGCGTGTGGCTGGGCGTGCACTGGCCGTCCGACGTGGTGGGCGGCTGGCTTCTGGGGGCGATGCTCGTGGCGCTGGCCGTGGTGGTCCACGAGCGTAAGATCCACTCATGATGATGGCTGTCCTGTTCGACTTCTCCGGCACCCTCTTCCGCATCGAATCCACCGAGTCGTGGCTGCGTGCCGTGCTGGACGAGGCCCGGATCGCGCTCCCGGAACCGGAGTTGACCCAGGCGGCGAAGGCGCTGCAGGTCGCGGGGGCACTGCCCGGCGGGGCGGATCCGGCGCAACTGCCCGAGGATCTCGCCGAGATGTGGAGGATCCGGGACCAGAGCGCCGAACTGCACCGGGCCGCCTACACCGGGCTCTCCCGCCAAGTGCGGCTCCCCGAACCCGAATTGCACGATGCGCTCTACGACCGGCACATGACACCCGCCGCCTGGACGCCCTATCCCGACGCCGCCGAGGTGCTGTACGGGCTGTGCGAGCGCGGGATCGGCATCGGTGTGGTCAGCAACATCGGCTGGGACCTGCGCCCGGTCTTCCGCGAACACGGCCTCGACCGATACGTGGACGCATACGTCCTGTCGTACGAGCACGGCATCCAGAAGCCCGACCTCCGGCTGTTCGCAGCGGCCTGCGAGGCACTCGAGGTCGACCCGCGGGACACCCTGATGGTCGGCGACGACCGGCGGGCGGACGGCGGCGCGGCGGCCCTGGGGTGCCAGGTGCACTTCGTGGACCATCTGCCGGCGGCCGAGCGGCCGGACGGGCTGCGTCCGGTGCTGGACCTGGCGGACTGACCTCAGCGCTGCCCGGTCACTCCAGATAGCCCTCCACCTGCGACGACGGCCGCGCCTGCGCGTCGTCCGGGTTCTCCCCGAACTCGGCCTTCGCGCGCCGCTGCCGCAACAGGTCCCAGCACTGGTCGAGTTCGCGTTCCAGCACGCCGAGCCGCTGATGTTCCGTCGCGCCGTCGATCTCGCCGGAGGCGAGGGACTCCCGGAGCTTGCGCTCGTCCTCGACCATCTCCGTGATCCTGGCCAGGATCCGCTGGTCCTGTTCCATGTCCGCACGCTCCTCGGCTCGGCACTACCGACCACTGTAGGGACGACGCGACGGCTGTGCGGCGGAAGTGCCCGAGGCCCGGAAAGTAGCCTGAGGACACCTTCAGGGCGATGAGGCCGCCCGCCTCGGACGATCCCCCGCGTCGCCCGAAGCAGACGGCAGCCCTGACCAGCCCCTACGGAGCTCCGATCAGGACGTTCTGAGTATAGTTGGCTGGCAGCCAGTCAACGCAGGAGTTACAGCATGTCCCCGCGCAGCGCCTCGGTCAATGAAGAGTTGCGGAGACGTTCCCGGGAGCGGCTCCTGCAGGCGGCCGTCGAGCTCGTCGGCGAGCACGGATACGAGGCGACGACGCTCGGCGACATCGCCGACAGAGCCGGCTCGGCGCGCGGCCTCGTGTCGTACTACTTCCCGGGAAAACGCCAGCTCGTGCAGTCCGCGGTGCACCGGCTGATGCACCGCACACTGGAGGAGTCGGTGGAGCGGGAACCGCGCACCGAGGACGGCCGGGAGCGGATGGCGCGGGCCATCGACGCGATTCTGCGACTGGCCCGGGACCGGCCCGTACTGATGCGCCAGCACATGGCCGGGCTGCTGCAGGCGGAGGGCTTCGTGCAGTGCCCGGAGCAGCAGCGCCTCGCCGAACTGCTGCGGGACGTCGTCGCCCGGCACGGGTCGCAGGACGTCGATGTGGACTATCCGATGCTGCGCTCGCTGCTGATGGGCGCCGTCTACGCGATGGTGCTGCCGAACGTGCCGATGTCGATCACGACCATGCGGGCCGAGCTGTTCGAGCGCTACCGGCTGGACTGGAAGATGGGCGTGCCGCCGGACAGCGGGGCGGCGTCCGACACGACATACGAGACGGATCTGTCGCGGTTCTTCGCGACCGGCGAGGAGTCAGAAACTCGGCTCGGCCGGCCGAAGCAGTAACCGCGCTTGTCAGCGCCGCGCATGACGTGGCGTCAGAAAGCCCGAGTCGCGTGCCTGCGAGATCAGCCTGAGCGACTTGCGGCGGCTGTGGCCGGTCGCGCACATCACCGCGAGGACCGGATCGAAGCCCCCTTCCTGTGCCGCGCGGTACTCCTGGGCGACGAGCCAGCGGCCCTCGACACCTGGGGGCCAGGCAGGCCGGGCCCGCCGGGCGACGGCGGATCCGTCGCTCCCGGCGGCCGGATCCGCCCCGGGGCCGCACGCCTGGAAGAGCGGCTCCTCGATCCAGTCGGCCAGTTCGGCGAGGTCGTGCAGGGACAGGGCCGGCTGGGACCGGACCTCCTCGAGCGAGGCGCAGCCCTCGCAGACCACGGCGAGCGCGTCGATCCGGGCACCGTCGGTGAACGCAAGCCGGACGGTGAACCACGAGGTGGCGCGCTCGTCCTCCCGCACTTCCCACGCGGGCCATACGGACACCGTGCCGTCCGTCGGACAACGATCAGAAAGATTAAGAAAGGATGCGTCTAGCACACGCGGAACGTAACCACTTGATCACATTCAGCAAGAGCGGACACGCACGTCCGTGCCTCGCCTGCACCCTGTCAGCGGAGCACCGGTGGTGCGATCCTGGAGCCGTCAGCGATCTCCTCTCGTAAGGAGTTCCGCCGTGCTGCGTGTCGCCGTCGTCGGTTCCGGGCCGAGCGGGGTCTACACCGCCCAGAACCTCGTCCAGCTGGACTCCGGGGTGCTCGTCGACGTCCTGGACCGGTTGCCGTGCCCCTACGGCCTGGTGCGCTACGGCGTCGCGCCGGACCACGAGAAGATCAAATCACTGCAGAACAACCTGCGTACGGTCCTGGAGCACGAGCGGGTGCGGTTCCTCGGCGGCATCCAGGTCGGTCCCGGCGGACTGCCGGCCGCCCGGCTGCGCGAGTGGTACCACGCGGTCGTGTACTGCGTGGGTGCCGCCACCGACCGCCATCTGGGGATCCCGGGCGAGGATCTGCCGGGCAGCTGGTCGGCGACGCAGTTCGTGTCCTGGTACAGCGCCCATCCGGACTCCGCCGACGACGGTTTCGTACGCGACGCCCGGTCGGCCGTGGTCATCGGCGTGGGGAACGTCGCGGTGGACGTCACACGGATGCTGGCTCGGGGACCGGCCGAGCTGAGCCCCACCGACATGCCGCAGGCGGCGCTCAGCTCGCTCGCCGCGAGCCGGGTGAGCGCCATCCACATGGTGGGCCGCCGCGGCCCGTCCCAGGCCCGCTTCACCACCAAGGAACTGCGCGAGCTGGGCGGCCTCCCGGACACCGAACTCGCCGTGGATCCGGCGGAGTTGGCGATGGATCCGGCATACGCGGATCCTTCCGCGCTGCCCGCGGTCCAGCGCCGCAACGTGGAGGTGCTGCGCGGCTGGGCCCAGGCTCCGCCCGAGGACGCCCCGCGCCACATCCGGCTGCGCTTCTTCCTGCGGCCCGTCGAACTGCTCGCCGAGGGCGGACGCGTGGGCGCCGTGCGCTTCGAACGGACGGCGCCCGACGGACAGGGCGGAGTGACAGGCACAGGACGGTACGAGGACATCGAGGCGCAGTTGGTGCTGCGTTCGGTGGGCTACCGCGGGGTGCCGCTGGAGGGGCTGCCGTTCGATGCGGCGAGCGGCACCGTGCCACATCTGGCCGGACGCGTCCTGCGCGCGGGCGTGGTCGCACCGGGCGAGTACGTGGCCGGCTGGATCAAGCGCGGCCCGACCGGCGTCATCGGCACGAACCGTCCGTGCGCGAAGGAGACGGTGCTGTCACTGCTCGAGGACGCCCCGGCGCTCGTACGCAAGGAGCTCCTGGAGGATCCCCTCACGCTGCTGCGCAGGGCAGGGATCGAGCCGGTTCAGTGGGCGGGGTGGCAGGCGATCGAGCGGGCCGAGGCGGCGCTCGGAGCCTCGCTGGGGCGCAGTGTCGTCAAGCTGGCGGACTGGGAGTCGCTGCTGACGGCGGCGCGGGCGACGGGCTCGCAGCAGGCGTCGTAGCAGAGTCGGAACCCGTCCAGTGGGCAGGACACACAGCAGCAACAACCCGGAAATCAACAAACTGTTCAAGCCTCATACGGTCTCGTGCTGTTCGGATGTCCCCCTCCCTTGCCGCCGCTCTGGAGTGCCCATGGCCACGACCACCCCCGTCCATCCCGTCGACGAGGTCCCACCCGTACGGCAGTTGGCCGCCTTCGGTCTGCAGCACGTGCTCGCGATGTACGCGGGCGCGGTGGCGGTGCCGCTGATCGTGGGCAGTGCGATGAAGCTGTCGCCCGCGGACCTGGCGTATCTGATCACCGCCGATCTGCTGGTGTGCGGCATCGCGACGCTCATCCAGTGCGTGGGCTTCTGGCGCTTCGGCGTGCGGCTGCCGATCATGCAGGGCTGTACGTTCGCGGCGGTGTCGCCGATGGTGCTCATCGGTACGACGGGCGGCGGACTGCCTGCGATCTACGGGTCGGTGATCGTCGCAGGGCTCGCGATCATGCTGCTCGCTCCGGTCTTCGGCAGGCTGCTCCGCTTCTTCCCGCCGTTGGTCACCGGCACCGTCATCCTGATCATCGGTGCCTCGCTGCTGCCGGTGGCGGGCAACTGGGCCGCGGGCGGGGTCGGTGCGAAGGACTTCGGGGAGCCGAAGAACCTGGCGCTGGCCGGCTTTGTGCTGGCCGTGGTGCTGGGGGTGCAGCGATTCGCTCCGGCGTTCCTGAGCCGGATCGCGGTGCTGATCGGCATCGCGGTGGGCCTGGCGGTGGCGGTCCCCTTCGGGTTCACGGACTTCAGCGGGGTCGGCGCCGCCGACTGGGTGGGCATCAGTACACCGTTCCACTTCGGGGCGCCCAGCTTCGAGGCGTCGGCGATCATCTCGATGCTGGTCGTGGCACTGGTGACGATGACCGAAACGACCGGTGACCTGATAGCGGTCGGCGAGATGACGGGGCGCACGGTCGAGCAGCGCTCGCTGGCCGACGGCCTGCGCGCCGACGGCCTGTCGACCGTGCTGGGCGGCGTGTTCAACACCTTCCCGTACACGGCGTACGCGCAGAACGTGGGCCTTGTGGGCCTGACGCGGGTACGCAGCCGCTGGGTGGTGGCCGCCGCGGGCGGCATTCTGGTGCTGCTCGGTCTGCTGCCCAAGCTGGGCGCGATCGTGGCGGCCATTCCGGCGCCGGTACTGGGCGGTGCGGGCCTGGTGATGTTCGGGACGGTGGCCGCGAGCGGCCTCAGGACCCTCGCCCAGGTCGACTTCAAGGACAACCACAACCTCACGGTCGTGGCGGTCTCGGTGGCCGTGGGCATGCTGCCGGTCGGGGTGCCGACGGTCTACGCGAAGTTCCCGGACTGGTTCCAGACGGTGATGAACAGCGGCATCAGCGCGGGCTGCCTGACGGCGATCGTGCTGAACCTGCTCTTCAACCACCTTCCCTCGAAGGCCACTTCAGCCACCGAGCCGGACGGTCTGCCGAGCGGCGGCGGCGAGCAGGCTGTCGAGCAGCCCCGGGAAGAGATCGTCTAGGTCCTCCCGGCGCAGGCCGTTCATCTTGGCCGTGCCCCGGTAGCACTGCCGGACCACCCCCGCCTCGCGCAGCACCCGGAAGTGGTGCGTGGACGTGGACTTGGTGACCGGCAGGTCGATGCGCGAACACGAGAGCTCGCCGCCGTCGGCGGCGAGCTCTCGCACGATCTGCAGCCGCATCGGGTCGGAGAGCGCGTGCAGCACGGCTTCCAGCCGGATGTCCGCACGCTCGGGGTGCGGCAGGTCCCGGCTGCTGGCGGCGGAGGCGGCGGTACTCACGCGCCCATTGTACGAGAACCATCGTAGTTTGACATCCGACGTACTACGATGCCTATCGTACGAGGCGTCCTTCGGTCCCGCGAGAACGGAGCAGCTCGCCATGAGCGCCCTCTTCCAGCCCTTCACCCTGCGCGAACTGACCATCCCGAACCGGGTCTGGATGGCCCCGATGTGCCAGTACTCGGCCGAACCCGAGGGGCCCGGGACCGGCGCTCCGCACGACTGGCACTTCACCCACCTCGCGGCCCGCGCGACCGGCGGCACAGGCCTGATCCTCACCGAGGCCACGGCCGTGTCGCCCGAGGGCCGGATCTCCCCGTACGACCTGGGCATCTGGAACGAAACCCAGGTCGAGGCGTTCCGCCGGATCACCCGCTTCCTCGTCTCCCAGGGCACGGTCCCCGGCATCCAGCTCGCACACGCCGGCCGCAAGGCCTCGACCGACCGGCCCTGGAAGGGCGGCGCGCCGGTCGGCCCGGACGCATACGGGTGGCAGAGCCTCGCGCCGAGCGCGGTCGCTTTCGACGACAAGCACCCGGTGCCGGCCGAGCTGACGGTCGACCAGATCCGGGAGATCGTCGGCCAGTTCGCGGACGCCGCCCGCCGCGCCCTCGCAGCCGGCTTCGAGGTCGCCGAGATCCACGGCGCCCACGGCTACCTGATCAACGAGTTCCTCTCCCCGCACTCCAACCACCGCACGGACGCCTACGGCGGCTCGTACGAGAACCGCACCCGCTTCGCCCTCGAAGTCGTGGACGCCGTACGGGAGGTGTGGCCGGACGACAAGCCGCTGTTCTTCCGCATCTCGGCCACCGAGTGGCTGGCGGACGGGGGCTGGACGGCCGACGACACCGTCCGCCTCGCAGCCGACCTCCACGCCCACGGCATCGACCTCCTCGACGTCTCCACCGGCGGCAACGCCTCCGGCGTCCACATCCCGACCGGCCCCGGCTACCAGGTCCCGTTCGCGGCCCGCGTGAAGTCCGAGACCCCCCTCCCGGTCGCCGCCGTGGGCCTGATCACCGAGGCCGAACAGGCCGAGAAGATCCTGGCGAACGACGAGGCCGACGCCGTACTCCTCGGTCGCGAGCTGCTGCGCAACCCGTCGTGGGCGCGGCATGCGGCACGGGAGCTGGGCGGGGACGTGCGTGTGCCGGATCAGTACCACCGGTCGGTCTGATCAGCCGAACACGTCGATCAGCGTTGCCCGAAACCTGCAACGTTGAACCAGTCGGCACGATCCACCTCACCCCACACGTCCCACCGGCCGTCGACGAAGTTGAGGTAGCCTCCGGGCGTGCCGTCGGCCCACATGCGGCGCGGGGTCAGAGTGAGCGCCGTGGAGAGCAGGGCCGCGTCGACCTGGACCCCCAGTTCGCCGAGGTGTTGAACGAGGTCTTCCAATGCCGGACCCCGGATGCGCCCGGCTTCCTGGCCTCAACCGGCCGTACAGGCCGTCCCGTTCAGAGCGAAAGCGGTCGGCGCCGCGCTGTTGCCCGTATGGCTCGCCTGGTAGCCGATGGTGACGCTCGCGTTCGGGGCGAGTGTGCCGTCGTACGAGGCGTTCGTGGCCGTCACCTCGCCGGTCGCCGGTGTGTATGTGGCGCCCCAGCCGTTGGTGACGGCCTGTCCGGTGGGCAGTGTGAAGGCGAGCTGCCAGCCGTTGATGGTCGTCGTGCCGGTGTTGGCGATGGTCACGGAGGCGGTCAGGCCCGTGTTCCAGGCGTTGGTGGTTACGGTCACCTTGCAGGCGCCGGGCTGGGGTTGGGGTGCGGGGCCGGAGCTGTCGAGGCCGAAGAAGGTCAGCGCTCGGGACGCCATGCCGTAGGTGTAGAGGTTGTGGCCGACATCCTGGAGGCTGATGGCCTCGACGGGGGCCTGGTCACCGGTGGAGCCGTAGCGGGTGCGGGTCCAGCCGGAGGCGGGCGAGTCCGTGGCGGCGGGGGTCTGACTGACACCCAGGACGTTGGTCCACTGCTTGATCTCCTCGCCGAAGTTGGGATACCGCAGCGTTGCGTCCTCGGTGCCGTGCCACAGCTGCATGCGGGGACGGTGGCCGGTGTAGCCGGGATCTGCGGTTCGGACCAGGTCGCCCCATTCCTGCGGGGTGTGGGTGACGGTGCCGTTCGCGCAGGCGCTGTTCCACTCGGAGCCGTCGGTGGTGGCGAAGCAGCCGAAGGGCACGCCGGAGAAGGCGGCGCCGGCCGCGAACACGTCCGGGTAGTCGCCCAGCAGGACGTTCGTCATCATCGCGCCGGAGGAGATGCCGGTGGCGTAGATCCTGCTCGTGTCCGCGGAGTAGGTGCGGGTGACCCAGTCGATCATCGACTTGATGCCGACGGGATCGCTGCCGCCGCCCCGCTTGAGCGCCTGGGGCGAGGAGACGTCGAAGCACTTGCTGGCGCGGGTGACCGACGGGTAGATCACCACGAAGCCGTAGGTATCGGCCAGTTGGGCCCATTCGGTGCCGTTGTACATCGCCGGTCCGGAGCCGGTGCAGTAGTGCACGGCGACCACGACCGCGGGATGTGCGGTGACACTGTCCGGCACGTAGAGGTACATCTGGAGGTTGCTGGGGTTGGCGCCGAAGTCGGTGACCTCGGTGAGGGTCGCGGTGGGCACGGCGGTGCGTGCGGCGGCCGGGGGCGCGGTGAGGGTCACCGCGGCGAGTAACGGCACCAGTGCGGTGACCAGTGCCAGGAGCGCTGTCCGCAGCGGTCCCCTCGGGGTCGTACGGGTGCGGGTGGACACGTCCTTGCCCCTTTCTCGACAGGAGTTCTCAGCGCGAGGAGTTCGTCTGGGTCAGCAGGCCCGGGCGCCAAGGGAGTTGCCTCCAACTGGCCGGGTCCGGCTTCGGACTGACCAGCGGGCCGCCGGAGGACCAGGTGAACGGCCCGGGGAGCGGGTCCGCCCGGCCGGCTCTCCTGCCGTCGGCGGCCACCGGGTCCGGTGACAGGCCAGCGAGCCGACCGCCATCAGGAGCAGCACCAGTGCGCCGGCGAACGTACGCGTGCGCGGAGTCGTCATCGACTCGCCCCTTTCGGAACCTCTCGGAAAAGGGAACGTCCGCCCGCATGGTGACATGGACACGACTGCCATGGAAGCGCTCCCACACCACTTCCCCACAGCGCGCCCGCGACCTCCCCGCACGGTTTGAGACAGCCCTTGCCCCTCACCTGGCCTTCCCTGATGCCTTCTGCGCAAAGCGTTGACTAGAAAGCGCTTGCCCCCTACGTTCCGTTCAGCAGTGTGACCGACGGGCCTCCTTGCGGGCCTACATGGCCAGCCCTGCTCGCGCGCGGAGTTCAGCAGTACGTACATCGTTCACGTACACGATCGAGCAAGTCCTCCTGAAGGGACGCACCCGCATGCGTACTCACCCCCCACGTACACACGCGCAAAGGTCCGCCCTGGTGGTGGCCGCGGCGGCCACCCTCGCGACGGTGTCCGCCCTCACGCTTCCCCAGTCGGCCGGGGCGGCCGAGTCCTCGCCGGTCGGGTTCGGCGCCGGGACGACCGGCGGCGGGAGCGCCACCGCGGTCACCGTCTCGACGCTGGACGCCTTCAAGTCGGCGGTCTCCGGCAGCACCGCGAAGGTCGTCAAGGTCAACGGCCTGATCTCGCTGAGCGGTCAGGTCGACATCGGCTCCAACACCACGGTGCTGGGCGTCGGTTCGTCCTCCGGGTTCACCGGCGGCGGGCTGCGTCTGAAGAAGGTGTCCAACGTCGTCATCCGCAACCTGAACCTCAGCAAGGCAGTCAAGACGGACGCGATCACCGTCCAGGCCTCGACGAAGGTGTGGATCGACCACAACTCGCTGTCGTCGGACCGCGACCACGGCAAGGACTACTACGACGGCCTGGTCGACATCACCCACGGCGCCGACTACGTCACCGTCTCCTGGAACACCTTCAAGGACCACTACAAGGGCTCGCTCGTCGGGCACAGCGACAACAACGCGAGCGAGGACACCGGGCATCTGCGGGTGACGTACCACCACAACTGGTTCAACAACGTCAACTCCCGCATCCCCAGCCTGCGTTTCGGCACCGGGCACTTCTACGACAACTACGTCGTCGGCGCCGAGACCGCGGTGCACTCCCGCATAGGCGCCCAGATGCTCGTGCAGAACAACGTGTTCCGCGACACCCAGGTCGCCGTCACCACCAACCGCGACAGCGACGAGGACGGCTACGCCAACCTGTCCGGAAACGACCTCGGCGGAGCCGCGACCGAGATCTCGCAGGTCGGCACCTTCACCAGTCCGCCCTACAGCTACGCCGCCGAGCCCGCCTCGTCCGTCGTCGCCTCGGTGACCGGCGGCGCGGGCGCCGGAAAGCTCTGACCACCCCCCACCCTCAGGAAGGCATCGGGACATGACTTCACCAGCACTTCCGCGCGCCCGCCGGCGCGCACTCGCCGGAGGCCTGGCCGCACTCGGCCTCTCGGTTGGCATGATCATGACGGATGGCGCTTCGCCTGCGAACGCCGCCACCTGGCCCACCGCGAACGGCAGCCAGGCCGTCACCGCCACCATCAAGCTGTCCGGCACCAAGGACTACGGGATGAAGCGCCTCTACGGCAGCGGCGACCTGGGCACCGGCGGCCAGAGCGAGAACCAGGACCCGATCCTGGACCTGGCGGCCGGCACCGTCCTGAAGAACGTCATCATCGGCGCCCCCGCCGCGGACGGCATCCACTGCGAGGGCAGCTGCACGCTGCAGAACGTGTGGTGGGAGGACGTCGGCGAGGACGCGGCGACGTTCCGGGGCTCCTCGTCGTCCAACGTGTACACCGTCTCCGGGGGTGGCGCGAAGGAGGCCAGCGACAAGGTGTTCCAGTTCAACGGCGCCGGGACGCTGAACGTCTCGAACTTCGCGGTGCAGAACTTCGGCAAGCTGGTGCGCAGTTGCGGCAACTGCAAGACGTAGTACAAGCGGACCATCAACCTCAACACCATCGAGGCGACCTACAAGGGCAGTGCGCTGGTCGGGATCAACACCAACTACGGCGACAGCGCGACCCTGAAGAAGATCACCATCGTCGGGGACAGCAGCAAGAAGATCGTGCCCTGCCAGAAGTACATCGGGAACAACACCGGGGCGGAGCCGCCCAAGAACGGCTCGGGTCCCGACGGCACCTACTGCAAGTACGCAAGCTCGGACATCACCTACAAGTAGGCCCCCCACGGTGAACCCGGCCGTACGAAGCGCACCCGCACGGCGCTTCGTACGGCCGCCGTCGCGTCAGTGCCCGATCGACCGGGTGATCTCCCCCTGGTACGCCGCGTACGCGGCACGCAGCGTCGCTCCCGGCCAGTCGGCGGGAAGGAGTTCGGGCGGCAGCACGGGGTCGGCGAGCAGGTGGCGGACGACCGCGGCGAAGGCGGTGAAGCGGTCGGCCGGGCGGTGCGCCTCGGCGACATGGGCGAGCAGGGAGCGGGCGGTGGCGGCCCAGGCGTCCAACGGCCAAAGCTGCGCGGCCAGTTGGCGCGCGGGCCGGTCGGGGCGGGCCGTGTAGGACTGGGCCACCTGCTCCAGGTCGGCCGGCAGCGGGCGGCTGAGGTTGGCGGGGCGAAGCCAGACGCCCTCGCGGAGTTCGGCCAGGCGCAGGGTGGTCAACCGGGTGCGCAGGTCGGCGCGTTCGGCGGGGCCGCGGCCGGTCGCCGTGACCACCACCATCTCCCAGTCGCCGTCCCACGCGCGCGTGCGGGCGTCCACCGCGTCGTCCTGGCGGCGCTGGCGGGCCAGCAGGCGGTCGCTGAGCCGGTAGACGGCGTCGGTGCGGCGCAGGTCACCGGCGGCCACCATCCGGCTGAGGGCGGCACGCAGCGTGGAGCCGCCGACACCGAAGGGCTCCACCGCGCGGACGAGCTCCTTCACCGGAAGCTCCGGCGGATGCGTGCCCAGCAACAGGCTCAGCACGACCGACCGCGCGGACAGCGGCGGCAGGTCGACCTCACCGGGCTGCACCGACATGTTCATCCGCATGGGCAGGTACTTTACGTGCGCACTTCTTGTTGCAATATTGCTACGACCGCAGAAGAGGTGCAACATGGCGGCATGGTCTCGACACCCGCGCCCGCGCAGCCCCGCCGGCAGTACGCCACGCACGACGTCACCAACCAGCCTCCCGCCCTGACGCCGTACGACGCCTCCGAGGACACCGCCCTGCTGGAGGGGCTGCGTCGGGAGGGCGCCGGATGGGCCGAGGACGGCATCCGGCAGCTCGGGCTGCGGGCCGGGAGTGCCGAGGCGCAGGAGTGGGCCGAGCAGGCCAACGTCCACGAGCCGGTGCTGCGCACGCACGACCGCTACGGCAACCGCGTCGACGAGGTCGACTTCCATCCGAGCTGGCACCATCTGATGCGGACCGCGGTCGCCGAGGGACTGGCCGCCACGCCGTGGGCGGAGGACCGGCCCGGAGCCCATGTCGCCCGTACCGCAGGCGGGTTGGTGTGGGGGCACACCGACGCCGGGCATGGCTGTCCCACGTCGATGACGTACGCGGCCGTACCCGCCCTGCGCGCCGAGCCCGAGCTCGCGAAGATCTACGAACCCCTGCTGACCAGCCGGGAGTACGAGCCGGGGCTCCGCGTGCCGACCGAGAAGCGCGGTCTGCTCGCCGGTATGGGGATGACCGAGAAACAGGGCGGCTCCGACGTCCGTACGAACACCACCACCGCGTGGCCGACGGCCGAGCCCGGCGTGTACCAGCTGCGCGGGCACAAGTGGTTCACGTCGGCGCCGATGTGCGATGTGTTCCTGGTGCTGGCGCAGGCCCCGCAGGGCCTGTCGTGCTTCCTGGTGCCGCGGATCCTGCCCGACGGGAGCCGCAACACCTTCCGCATCCAGCGGCTCAAGGACAAGCTGGGCAACCGGTCCAACGCCTCCTCGGAACCGGAGTTCGACGGGACGGTGGCCTGGCTGGTCGGGCCGGAGGGCCGAGGCGTCAAGACGATCATCGAGATGGTCAACTGCACCCGGCTCGACTGCGTGATGATGTCGGCCACGCTGATGCGCAAGACGCTCGTCGAGGCGGGCCACCATGTGCGCCACCGCAGCGCGTTCGGGGCGCGACTGGTCGACCAGCCGTTGATGCGCAACGTCCTTGCGGACCTCGCGCTGGAGTCCGAGGCCGCCACGACGCTCACCCTGCGGCTGGCGGGCGCCGCGGACCGGGCAGTGCGCGGGGACTCCGGTGAGGCGGCGTTCCGGCGGATCGCCACCGCCGTCGGCAAGTACTGGGTGACCAAGCGGGGCCCGGCCTTCACCGCGGAGGCCCTGGAGTGCCTCGGCGGCAACGGCTATGTGGAGGAGTCGGGCATGCCCCGCCACTACCGCGAGGCTCCGCTGCTGTCGATCTGGGAGGGCTCCGGGAACGTCAACGCCCTTGATGTACTACGGGCGTTGAAGCGTGAGCCGGGTACCGCGCAGGCCCTCTTCGACGAACTCGCCCTGGCGCAGGGGGCGGACGCCCGGCTGGATGCCGCCGTCGCCCGGCTCGAGGGCCTGCTGGTCACCGGGTCCGAGTCCGGTGCGCGCCGCCTGGTGGAGCTGATGGCGCTGACCCTGCAGGCCTCCCTCCTGGTCCGGCACGCCCCGCCCGCCGTCGCCGACGCCTTCTGCGCGACCCGGCTGGGCGGCGACTGGGGACACGCCTTCGGCACGCTGCCCGACTCCGCCGATCTGGACGCTGTGCTGAACCGTGCGCTGCCGGGCGGGGGTTGAGCCGTAGCGGACGCATGTCGGTCGTGAGTGCGCTGCCTGCTCCGCCGCCCACTGCGCGGGCCACGCCAAGGTGACGCTGCCGCCTGCCGGGAGCGCGTGCCGGCGGGTGGCGAACGCGTCCAGGCGGGTCAGGATGCGTTCGACGAGCTGCGGGTCACCGATGGCCGGCTCCCGCGAGGCGAGCCGGTCGGGGAGTTCCGTGCTCAGCCCCGCCCGCAGCCGCCACAGCGGCGCGCACACGGAGGGCGGCGCCTCGGACCGGGCCATGTCCGCATGCTCGGCCCTGCCCGGCGGCCGCTTCGCCTCCCGTCGCGCCTGACGCTTCCTGATCGCCGGATCGGCTGCCCAGAAGATGTTGTTCCGGCCGGCGGCGATCCGGCCGAAGACGCCGCCGGGCAGCCCCGCCTCGGCCTCGACCAGGGAGTGCACCGCGTCGTGGGGCCGCCAGTCGTCGTAGCCGGGCCCGTGGCGCGGAGCCAGTTCCGGCCCGCGTTCGCGTACGACGGTCATCCGGTAGCGGCCCCGGGGCACCTTGGTGAACGTCACGTCCATGGCCCGCACGCCGGCCACCGCCGCGGGAAGATCACCCGGAATTACCGCACGTGAGACGCCGGTGCCGGACGTCCGGCGCCCTGCCGGGCCGGTGGGTGAACCGCGGACGAATTCTGGCTTTTCCTCCGGTCAGGACCCGGTCAGGAACGCCGTCGCACTCCGGCGGCCTGCTTAGGATCATTCGACGCCGCCTCGTTCGTACGACTTCCAGGAGGCCCGGCATGCCCGAAACCGCGGTCGGCGCCGAAGCCGCATCCGGTCCCGCAGCGCCCCCGCCCCATCCGGCCCGGCGGCGCACCGTGCTGCTCGCCGGCGGTGCCCTGGCCGTGGCGGCAGCGGTGGCGGCAGGCGTGCTGGCTGCCGGTGGTTCCGGCGGGGGCGCCCACGCGGCGAGGGCGGCCGACGGGCTGCGGCGCACCACCGTCGAGGTCACGTCCGCCCACTGCGGCCGCGGCTGGACCCACCCCGAACCCGGCCGTCAGGTCTTCGAGCTGCACAACACCTCCGGCACGGCGGCCGAGGTCTATCTGACCGACCCGCAGACGGGCGCCGTCTACGGCGAGATCGAGGGACTCGCCCCGGGCACCGAACGCCCGATACGCGTGACGCTCGGCAACGGCACGTACGCCTTCAAGTGCCTGCCCGACGACGCCGACGCCGTCACCGGCCCCACCGTGCACATAACCGGCGGGCACGTGCGGAGCGGTCCGGCCGCCGTCCCGGTGACCCAGCAGCAGCTCATCCCGCCCACGCTCGCCTACCAGAAGTGGATCCAGGCCCGCACGGTCGAGCTGGCGGACAAGACCGACGTCCTGCGCGACGCGATCGACCGCGGGGACCTCGCGGCCGCCCGCGCCGCCTGGCTTCCCGCGCACCTCGTGTACGAGCGGATGGGCGCCGCCTACGGCACCTTCGGCGACGCGGACTCGGCGATCAACGGGACCACGGCGGGGCTGTCCGGCGGGGTGCACGACGCGGACTTCACGGGGTTCCACCGGGTCGAGTACGGGCTGTGGCACGGCGAGTCGCCGAGCAGTCTGCGCGGGCCGGCCGCCCGGCTCGCCAAGGCCGTGCACGCCCTGCGCGACAGCTGGCCCGACCAGCGGATGGATCCGGCCGATGTCGGCCTGCGCGCGCACGAGATCCTGGAGAACACCGTGCAGTTCGAGCTGACGGGCCGTACCGACTACGGCAGCGGCAGCAATCTGGCCAGCGCCCGCGCCAACCTCGACGGCACCCGCGTGCTGCTCGGGTATCTGCGGCCGTTGCTGAAGACCCGCGACACGGGCCTGTCCGGCCTCGACTCCTGGCTGGCCCGCACCCGACGCACGCTCGACGGCTGCGATCGCGACGGCCACTGGACACCGCTGGACCGACTCACGCGCACGCAGCGCGAGAAGATCGACGCCGACCTGGGCGAGCTGGTCGAGCGGCTCTCCGCCGTGGCCGCCCTCACCGACGTACGGAGGACCGCGTGAACCCGGCGCACAACATCGCACGCCGCGGCTTCCTCGCCGGCACGGCGGCCGTGGCGGGGACCGGGCTCATGGCCGCCGACCACCAGACCGCCTCCCCGCAGCCCCACACCCAGCACAAGACCACCGACACCGACCCGGGCAAGCCGCCCGAGCAAACCTCCACCCTGGCCACCCCCACCGACATCCGGAGGACCGCGTGAATCCGGCACACGACATCGCACGCCGCGGCTTCCTCGCCGGCGCAGCCGCCGTGGCCGGGACCGGGCTCGTGGCCGCCGACCACCAGACCGCCTCCGCCGCCGCGCAGCCCCGCGAGAGTGCGAGCGTGGGCTTTCACGGGCGGCACCAGGCCGGCATCGTCACTCCGGCGCAGCGCGCCACGGCGTTCGTGTCCTTCGACTCGACCGCGGACAACCGCCGTGAACTGGCAGATCTTCTGCGGACGTTGACGGACCGGGCCCGGTTCCTCACGTCCGGTGGCAGTCCGGACGAGCTGGGCATCACCGCCCCGCCCGCCGACTCCGGCACGCTCGGCCCGGAGGTCCCGGCGGACGCCCTGACCTGCACCGTGGGCGTCGGCGCCGCGCTCTTCGACGAACGGTACGGCCTGGGCTCCCGCAGGCCCCACCGGCTCACCACCATGCCGTCGTTCCCCGATGACGACCTGGATGCCGCCTGGTGCCACGGCGATCTGAGTGTGCAGCTTTGCGCCGCCAACCAGGACACGGTGCTGCACGCCCTGCGCGACATCACCCGGCACACCCGCGGCGGCATGCAGGTGCGCTGGCGCATGGACGGCTTCATCAGCCCGCCCCGCCCTGCCGGCACGCCCCGCAACCACATGGGGTTCAAGGACGGCATCGCCAACCCCGACCGGCGCGACGCCCGGGCGATGGACCGCCTGGTGTGGGTGGGCAGCGGCGCGGGTGAGCCGGACTGGGCGGTCGGCGGCAGTTATCAGGTCGTACGGCTGATCCGCATGCTGGTGGAGTTCTGGGACCGGGTCTCGATCAGCGAGCAGGAGCGGATGTTCGGCCGCGCGCGGGACACCGGAGCACCCCTGGACGGACGCCACGAGAGCGACACCCCCAACTACCCGCAGGACCCCCAGGGCGATGTGATCCCCCTGGACAGCCACATCCGGCGGGCCAATCCGCGCACCGGCGCCACCGACGAGCAGCGCATCCTGCGGCGCGGCTACAACTACGACCGCGGCACCGACAGCAACGGCAACCTCGACATGGGCCTGCTGTTCTGCTGCTACCAGCAGGACCTTGCCCGCCAGTTCGAGACTGTGCAGAAGCGGCTGGCCGGCGAGCCTCTGGTCGACTACATCACCCCGTTCGGCGGCGGCTACTTCTTCGCCCTGCCCGGGGTGCGGGACGGCTCCGACTGGCTGGGGCGCACCCTGCTGGCCTGATCCCGCCCTCGCCGTACTGGTCAAGAACACGCCAAAGGACAATGAGGAATTCCTGACCGAACATTCGCTGACCCGTCATTGCCGCTCCGCCGCACCGCCGCCACCATTGCCCAGGATCCAGCCGTAGATGCCATGGCCACGGATACCGCGGCCATGGGATGCAGTGGAACTCAGTGCTCTCGGAAGGCGAGACAGCATGATCGGCACAGGTAGAACCTCAAGGGCGCGGCGCAGGTTGACCCGCGTGGGCGCCCTGCTCGGTGCGGCCGCCCTGGCGAGCGCGGGCGGTGCCGTCCCCGCCACGGCGGCCTCCGGCGGTCAGAGCCACTCCGGCGCCCACACCGCGACACCGATCAAGCACCTGGTGGTGATCTACGACGAGAACATCTCGTTCGACCACTACTTCGCCACCTATCCGAAGGCCGCCAACACCGACGGCACCACCTTCAAGGCAGCGGCGCACACCCCGAAGGCCGACAACCTCCTCAACGCCGGGCTGCTGACGAACAACCCGAACCTCTACAAGCCCAAGCGGCTGGCCAGTTCGCAGGCCATGACCTGCGACCAGAACCACTCCTACGGCCCCGAGCAGTACGCGGCCGACGGCGGCAAGGCCGACAAGTACGTCGAGAACACCGAGGTCAACAAGTGCAGCGGGCTCTTCGGCGAGCCCGGCCTGGTGATGGACTACTACGACGGCAACACCGTCACCGCGCTGTGGAACTACGCCCAGCACTACGCCCTGAACGACAAGTCGTTCAGCTCGGTCTACGGGCCCTCCACCCCCGGCGCCCTCAACCTGATCTCGGGCCAGACCCACGGCGTGATCTCCGTCGACCCGGCCTCCGGCACGGAGAACCCGAAGCAGACCTCGACGCCGGACCCGTACACGGTCCTCTCCCCCGACGCCAAGGGCGTCGGCACGCTGGTCAACGACCCGGACCCCGCGTTCGACGACTGCTCGGACAAGGACCACACCTCGACCAACGCGCTGGCGGTGATGCAGGGCAAGAACATCGGTGACCTGCTCAACTCCAGGGGTGTGAGCTGGGGTTGGTTCCAGGGCGGCTTCCGGCCCAGCACCGCCTGGGACGGCAAGCAGGGCGACTACGCCAAGTGCGGCGGGACCACCCACGCCAACATCGGCGGCGCCGCGTCGGAGGACTACAGCCCGCACCACTCGCCGTTCGAGTACTACAAGTCGACGTCCAACCCGCACCACCTGGCCCCCAAGAGCGTCGCCGAGATCGGACACGGCGGCCGGGCCAACCACAACTACGACCTGACGGACTTCGACGCCGCCCTCAAGGCCGGCAGCCTGCCCGCGGTGAGCTTCCTGAAGGCGGCCGAGTACCAGGACGGTCACGCCGGCTACTCGGACCCGACGGACGAGCAGCACTTCCTGATCAAGGAGATCAACGCGCTGCAGCAGTCGCCGCAGTGGAAGTCCACCGCGGTCGTTCTCGCCTACGACGACTCCGACGGCTGGTACGACCACGTGGCCGCCAAGGTGCTCAACGGCTCCAAGGACTCCACCACAGGCTCCAACGGCAAGGCCCTGGACAGCCCCGCCTGCCAGTCCGGCCCGGCCCCGGCCGGCGGCTACGCGGACCGCTGCGGCCCCGGCACCCGGCAGCCGCTGCTGGTCATCTCCCCCTACAGCAAGGTCAATTCGATCGACCACACCGCCACCGAGCAGGCGTCGATCACCAGGTTCATCGAGAACAACTGGCACACCGGCCGCATCGGTGACGCCTCCTTCGACCGGCGCTCCGGCACCCTGAGCGGCCTGTTCGACTTCAAGCACCCCAACAACAAGCAGGTGCTGCTGAACACGGACGGCTCGGTCAAGTCCGTGAAGGGCATCCCGCACCACAGCGGGACGGTCACCGCCGTCTCCGCCCAGGGCGCCTACCCGCCCTACGTCCAGGACCTCAAGGCGCAGAACGTCGCCGACACCGGCTCGGCCTCCCCGGCCCTGCCGATAGCCGTCGCCGCCGGTCTGCTCACCGCCGGCGCCACCGGCACCGCCTTCGCCCTGCACCGCCGCAAGCGGCGCATCGGGCCCGCGGCCGCGGCCCGGTAGGAGCCTGTATCGGATGGGCCGCGGGCACTCGTCCGCGGCCCATCCGCGCTGTTCAGGACGGATGCCCCGGGCGGGTGACGGCGAGCAGGACGAGCGCCAGGGCCTGGATGGCCACAGTGACGACGATCAGCGCCGGGATCGAGCGGGCGTACAGGGCTCCCGCGAGGATGCCGCCGACCAGCGTGCCCGCGCCCACCACGGCGGCGAACACGCCATACGCGGTGGCGCGGCGCCTGGGCGGGACGAGGTCGGCGACAGTGGCCCGCAGGGTCGATTCCTGTACGCCCATGGCGGCACCCCAAAGCAGCGCGCCGGCCACGACCAGAGCGACGGTGTCGGTGAAGGCCAGCAGGGGCACGCCGGCGGCGAGGACGGGCAGGACGGCCAAGGTGCGGGCGCCGTACCGGTCGTAGGCCCAGCCGGTGGCCAGCGCGGCGAGCGCGTCGGCGCCCATGGCGGCGGCGTACAGCACCGGCACCGCGGCGGTGGGCAGCAGATGCCGCTCGACCAGGTGGTAGGAGAGCACGCCGAAGGTCGCGAACCCGGCCAGCGTCGCGGCCGTGAACGCGGCGTACACCCAGAAGGTGCGCGGCAGCGGCGCCCGTCCGCCCTGCGCGACGGCGGCCGTGGGTTCCGCTCCGGGTTCGTAGGCGGCCGGATCCGGCACCCGGTGGCGCAGCCACACCAGCAGGGCCAGTACGGCGACTCCGGGGGCGGCCAGGACGCCCAGCGCGGGCGCGTAGTCGTCGCCGGTGGCGGCCAGCATCCCGGCCACGACCAGCGGGCCGATGAGCGCTCCGACCTGGTCCATCGCCTCATGGACGGCAAAGCCGCGGCCGCGGCCGGTGGCGGCGGTGGCGTGCGACAGGAGGGTGTCCTTGGCCGGTGAACGCACCGCCTTGCCGACGCGTTCGGCGATCACCAGCGCGCTCGCCGCCCACAGCACCCCGGTCAGACCGAGTACCGGCACGGAGACCACCGTGAGCGTGTATCCGGCGATCGTCCACGTCCAGAAGCGGCGGGTGCGGTCCGTCAGCGGCCCGGAGACCAGCCGCAGCACCAGCGCCGCGGCCTCGCCGACGCCGGTGACCACGCCGACGACCAGGGCGGACGCACCGAGCGAGGCGAGCAGGGGGCCGGTGATCGAGCGGGCGCCCTCGTAGACGAAGTCGGCCAGCAGGCTGACCGTGCCGAAGACGAGGACGAACCGCCACGGACGCATCCCCGGCCCGGCCGCCGCGGACTCCGGTGTGACCTTGCCGCCCGTCCCGCGCATGCCCGTGGCGCTCCTCGCCCGGCGTGCGGCACCTCGTCGCCCTGCGCGAACGGGCGCACACCGCCTCGTACGACGGTAGCTGCACCCTTCGGGCCGAGTGCGGCCGGGCGGGCGGCGGGCTCGACTGCTGAGCGCCCGCGCCCGCCCGGCTCGGCGCGGTCGTCGCGGCTACTCCGTCCGGGTGGCGTCGGGTGTCGGGATGTCGCCCGGCTCCTGTTCCTCCGTTCCGGTCAGGAAGGGCGAGATGAACAGCCGGTAGATTGCGGCGCCGAGCGGGCCGCCGACCAGGGGCCCGACGATCGGCACCCAGAAGTAGAGGTTGCCGTACTGGTCCCGCCAGGCGGTCCCGTACCCGGTGAAGTAGCTGGCGAGCCGCGGTCCCAAGTCGCGGGCCGGGTTGATGGCGTAACCGGCGTCGGTGCCCCAGGCCATGCCGATCGCCACGACCAGCAAACCGATGATGAACGGGGCCAGGTTGGCGCCGGGCGGGGTGTTGAGCAGGTCGGTGACGGCGAAGATGACCAGGACCAGGATGGCGGTGCCGATCACCTGGTCGCGCAGGGCGCCCAGTTCGCTCACCGGCAGGGCGCCGTTGCCCGGGAGGGTGGAGAAGACGCCCTGGGTCTTGATGGTGTGGCCGGGGTCGGCCTTGGCCAGGACCTCGGTGTAGTTCCAGCGCACCAGCAGCGCGGCGACGAAGGCGCCGGCGAACTGCGCCACCCAGTACGGGACGACCTTCTTCCACTCGAAGCCCTTGAAACAGGCCAGAGCCAGCGTGACTGCGGGGTTGATATGGGCGCCGCTGAGCCGGGCGGCGACGTACACGCCCATCGTGACGCCGAGGCCCCAGGCCCAGGCGATGCTGTCGTGGTCGCCGATGCCGGCGGCCACGACCTGGGCGACCACACCGCAGCCGAAGAGGATCAGGATCATGGTGCCCAGGAACTCCGCCGACAGTTCGCCGACCAGTCCCCTTCTGGAAGTCTGCTCCGCCATGGGAGGCACCGCCTTCCGCCAGAAATGGTTGTGTCCGCGAGGGTAGTTGTCAGGCGCGAGGCGTCCAGGGGCCCAGCATCAACTGGAGCAACCGCCACCACTTCTGCCCTGAGCCAACGCCTGGATGCACCGCCGCCGGGGCGTCCCCTACGACCATGGCACAGCGTCCACGAGCCCGCAGCGCGGCGCCCTGCCGCGGCGCCGTCGCGAGCCGGGATCGTCAGCTCGTCTTGCGCCCCCACAGGGGACCGAAGCGGGCCCATTCCGTGTCCCACCGGGACATGCGGCGGCGTTCCAGGCGCCCGCACAGGACGCGGCCGCCGATGAAGGGGACGGCCGCGGCGCTCATGCCCACCAGGACGCCGATCAGCGAGGAACGCAGCTGGGCCTGGGCGGCGGTGGCGGGCCTGGAGACCAGATGGCCCTGCGGGTCGGTCCAGATGGTGACCGCCGTGCCGGCGCCGCTGCCGGGGCCGACCCGGACCTGCCCGGTGTGCGTGGAGCCGTCCGGTGCGGTCCAGCGCACGTTCCCCCACACCTGTTCGCCGCTGGACGTGGGGATGTGGTCGGAGGCCGTTCCGGGCGCCTTCTCCGTCAGCCGGGCCACGACCTGCCGCCACTCGACCCGCTCACGGGCCAGACCGTCCTCGACCGACCTCGTCGCCGTCAGACCTGCGAGCACCCCGGCCAGGACGGTGACCAGCCAGGCACCGAGCACGACCCATGCCTCCACCGCGTCGGCGCGACGCTTGAGCGGGTTGCGCCGCCAGCGCCACAGCCACACCTTCGGACCACGGAACGCCATCGAAGGCATCCTCCTCATGAGCGCACGATCATCCGGAACCTCCCTCCCATACGGGCGAAGGCCGCTGGATGCTCAGGTCGACTCCACGGACTCGACGGTCGCACGAGTCCCGTCGCTCGCGCAGGCGTCTGCGCAAAGGGGGCCGGTTATCGCCGCTCAAGCCGCCGACACCGCTCTGACCTGCGGCGACTGCGATCCCAGAGGTGACTGTCAGTGGCGGGGTGCAGACTGGCCGGTGTCTGGGGCAATGACGCCGAAAGCACAGCGGAGGTGATCGGCATGACCGAGGTACTGCTCGCCGTGGGCACGCGCAAGGGCCTGTTCATCGGGCGTCGGCGCGGTGGCGCATGGGAGTTCGACGAGACTCCTTACTTCAACGCGCAGGCCGTGTACTCGGTCGCGGTCGACACCCGCGGCGATCGTCCGCGCCTGCTGGCCGGCGGCGACAGCGCCCACTGGGGCCCGTCCGTGTTCCACTCCGACGACCTGGGCCGCACCTGGACGGAACCGGCGCAACCGGCCGTCAAGTTCCCCAAGGACACGGGGGCTTCGCTGGAGCGGGTGTGGCAGCTGCATCCGGCGGCCGCGGAACAGGACGTGGTGTACGCGGGCACGGAACCGGCCGCGCTGTACCGCTCCGAGGACCGCGGGGAGACCTTCGAGCTGGTCCGCCCCCTGTGGGAGCACCCCACCCGTTCGAAGTGGGTGCCGGGCGGCGGCGGTGAGGGCCTGCACACCGTGCTCACCGACAAGCGCGACCCGCAGGCGGTGACGGTCGCCGTGTCGACGGCCGGGGTGTTCAAGACCACTGACGGCGGAGCGAGTTGGGCGCCGTCCAACTCCGGTGTCTCCGCGGTGTTCCTGCCCGATCCGAACCCGGAGTTCGGGCAGTGCGTCCACAAGATCGCCCAGGATGGGGCGACCCCGGACCGGCTGTACCTGCAGAACCACTGGGGCGTGTACCGCAGCGACGATGCGGGCGCCCACTGGAGCGACATCGGCGAAGGCCTGCCGTCCACCTTCGGCTTCGCCGCGGCCGCCCACCCGCGCCGCGGCGACACGGCGTACGTGTTCCCGATCAACGCGGACGCGGACCGGGTGCCCGCCGGCCACCGCTGCCGGGTCTTCCGCACGGCCGACGCGGGCAAGAGCTGGGAGCCACTGTCGGCCGGCCTGCCGCAGGAGGACCACTACGGCACGGTGCTGCGCGACGCGCTGTGCACCGACGGCGCGGATCCCGCGGGCGTGTACTTCGGCAACCGCAACGGCGAGGTGTACGCATCGGCCGACGACGGCGACAGCTGGCGGCAGTTGATGTCGCATCTGCCGGACGTGCTGTGCGTACGGGCAGCGGTGGTCGGATGAGCCGGATGAGTCCGGCGGGGGGACCGCAGGGCCATGGCCACCGGTTGATCTCCGTCGCCCGTACGGCAGTAGGGTGACGCCCGTGGCACCACGACCGTTGCATGAAATCGTCGAGGCGGGCTGGGCGAAGGCCCTGGAACCCGTGGCCGGACGGATCGCCGGGATGGGGGACTTCCTGCGGGCGGAGATCACCGCGGGGCGCACCTATCTTCCGGCCGGACCGAATGTTCTGCGGGCCTTCCAGCAACCCTTCGACGACGTACGCGTCCTGATCGTCGGACAGGATCCGTATCCGACGCCGGGGCATGCGGTGGGGCTGTCGTTCTCGGTGGCGCCCGAGGTGCGTCCGCTGCCCGGCAGTCTCATCAACATCTTCCGGGAGCTGAACACCGACATAGGAATGCCGCAGCCCTCCAACGGCGATCTGACGCCATGGACCCAGCAGGGCGTGCTGTTGCTCAACAGGGCGCTCACCACCGCCCCGCGCAAGCCGGGTGCGCACCGCGGCAAGGGCTGGGAGGAGGTCACCGAGCAGGCCATTCGCGCCCTGGCCGGGCGTGGCAAGCCCCTGGTGTCGATCCTCTGGGGCCGGGACGCCCGCAACCTGCGCCCGCTGCTCGGCGCTCTCCCGTCGGTGGAGTCCGCCCACCCGTCCCCGATGTCGGCCGACCGCGGCTTCTTCGGCTCGCGTCCCTTCAGCCGGGCCAACGACCTCCTGGTCGGACAGGGCGGACAGCCGGTGGACTGGCGCCTGCCGTGAGGGGTGCGGGGGACGGATCGGGTACGGACGCGGCGGGGCACGGGGCGCGGGCGGGCACGACCGGAATCCTCGCGGTCGACTCGGGGGGCTCGGGTCTGCGGGTCGTCGTCAAGAGAGCGGACGGCGGTCCACCGGCCCAGCGGGAGTCCCGGGAGCCGGTGCGGACCGGAGCCCGGGGAATCGATCCCGGGCACCTGATGGCCCAACTGGTGCCGATGGTGCGGGCGTTGACCGCCGAGACCGGTGTCTCCGCGCTGAGCACGGCCGCCGTGGGTGCCGCCGGCCTGGCATCCCTGGGCGACGCCCTGCGCGCCGAACTCCCCGGTGCGCTGGGGCGGGAGTTCGGCATCCGTTCCGTCGCCCTGGTCGCCGACGCCGTCACCGCCTATGTCGGCGCCCTCGGGCCACGCCCCGGTGCCGTGGTCGCCGCCGGTACGGGCCTGATCGCCGTGGGCACCGACCTGACGTGCTGGCGCCGCGCGGACGGCTGGGGGCATCTGCTGGGCGACTGCGGCAGCGGCGCCTGGATCGGGCGGGCCGGGCTGGAGGCCGCCCTGCGCGGCCACGACGGCAGACCGGGCGGTTCGACCGGGCTGCTGGCCCGCGCCGAGGAGTTGTTCGGTCCGATGCCGGGGCTGCCGGGCAGGCTCTACCCCCGCCAGGACCGCCCCGCCGTTCTCGCCTCCTTCGCACCCCAGGTGGCCGCCTGCGCCGACGGCGACCCGGTCGCCGCGGGCATCCTGCGCGCCGCGGCCCGGCACATGGCCGAGTCGGCGGCCGCGGTCTGCCCGGCCGCGGGAGAGCCCCGAGTGGCCGTCACGGGCGGCCTGTTCAAGATGGGGGACCCCCTGCTCGTCCCCCTGGGGGAAGAGGTGTCGCAGCGGTTGCCGCATGCGCCGCTGGTGCCGGCCTGCGGCGATCCGCTGGCGGGCTCGGTGCGTATCGCCGACGATCTCGCGGCGGGAACACTCACTCTCCCGAGTGATGCGGCGATGTTGTCCGTGGTGACCGGCGCCGGGGACTGATCACCGCACGCCGCAAGCTTCTGATCCGCATGTAACTCATCAGACAAAATGGGACAGAAACCGCTCACCTGCACCCTCCCCGAACAGGGGAGCCCAGGAAGCCAGTAACATGCGTCGCCATGAGCTCCCCCACTGGGCCCGCGTCCGGCCTGCCAGTACGAATGCCGCGACCTCGCCAGCCCGGGCGGCACCGCCGACCCGAGCCCCTGGCGGCTCCCGAGGGCGCGCCCGCGCTCGTCCTCGCGGTGCCGGGGACTCCCGGCGCCCCCACCCGCAGCCTCGCCGAGGAGGTCGTGAGCATCGCCCGCTCCGAGCTCCCCGGCCTCGATGCGCGGATCGGGTACCTGGACGGGGACGAAGGGGAGTTCCCCACGCTGCAGGCCGTGCTCGCGCATGCAGCCGAGGAGCGTGCGGCCCGCTTCGAGCACGCCCGCGCCGCCGGCCTGGACGTCAAGGAGCCGGACGGGCCCGTCGCCGTCGTCGTGCCGCTGCTGGCCGGCCCGGACGGCGCGCTGCTGCGCCGTATCCGCCAGGCCGTGATGGACAGCCGCGTGGCGGCCGACCTGACCGATGTGCTGGGCCCGCACCCGCTGCTCGCCGAGGCGCTGCACGTGCGCCTGTCGGAGGCCGGTCTGGCCCGCGCCGACCGCGCCCGCCTGTTCACGGTGGCGACCGCGGCGGACGGCATCATCCTGGCCTCGGTGGGCGGTGACGAGGCCGTTCAGGCGGCCGGGATCACCGGCATGCTGCTCGCCGCGCGTCTCGCCGTGCCGGTGATGGCGGCGGCTCTGGACCAGGACGGCTCGATCGCGGCCGTCGCCGAGCAGCTGCGCGGCTCGGGCTCGCAGCAGCTGGCGCTCGCGCCGTACCTGATAGGGCCGGAGATCGACCCGGGCCTGATCGAGGCGGCGGCCAAGGAGGCGGGCTGCTCCGCCGCCGAGGCGCTCGGCCCCTACCCGGCGATCGGCAAGCTCGCGCTGGCCAAGTACACGACGGCCCTGGGCATCGCCCCGCCGCAGCCGCAGGGCACGCCGGTCCGCTGACGCGCACGCCGGCACCGCACGAAGGCACGAACACCGAAGGGCCCGCTCCACGCACCGGAGCGGGCCCTTCGCCGTGCGGCACGGCTGCGGAGCGGCTCCGCCCACTGTGCCGATCTGCGGCTTCGTCGCGGGGCCGCGATTGGCTGTGGATCGCCTGCGGGCCTGTCGTGGCTGGTCGCGCAGTTCCCCGCGCCCCTTCGGGGCGCGACTGCGTATCGACATGCGGCTCCGCCGCGTGGCGGCGGGCTTCGCCCGACCGGCTTGGCCCGGCCGCTCGCCGCTGCGCTCAGCCGAAGACCACGCAGGACGCGGCAGGGACCGCGAGTGCGCCCTCGTAGCGCGGCAGTCCCGTGTCCGGGTCGAGCGCGAACCAGGTCACCTCGCCGGAGCGCTCGTTCGCGGCATAGAGGAATCCTCCCGACTCGGCGATCGCGCGGGGCCAGTGGCCGCCGCAGGGGACCGTGCCGATCAGCCGCAGCTCCTCCCCCTCGACGGCGAACGTGGACAGGACGTCCTCGCCGCGGGTGGCGGTCCACACGAAGCGGCCGTCGGGCGAGGCGACGATGCCGGACGGGTAGGCGTCGCCGGTCGGGGCGCCGGGCAGCACCTGCCGCTCGGTCAGCGGCTCCAGGGAGCCGCCCAGGGCGTCCCAGCGGCAGACAGTGACGGTCGGCGTCAGCTCGTTGAGGACGTACGCGTGCGTGCCGTCCGGGTGGAAGGCCAGGTGGCGCGGTCCGCAGCCGGGCCGCAGGGCGATCTCCCGGTGCAGTTCGAGGCGGCCGTCGGTCAGCGTGCACACACGGACCGAGTCCGTGCCGAGGTCGACGCTGACGGCCCACCGCCCGCTCGGATCGGGCTGCACCTGGTGGGCGTGCGGCCCCTGCTGGCGGAGGGTGTGCGGGCCGGAGCCCTTGTGCTGCAGGACGTCCGACGCGGCGCCCGCGAGGGTGCCGTCGGAGCGGACCGGCACGGCGGTGACACTGCCGGAGCCGTAGTTGGCGGTGAGGACATGACCGGCGAAGACGCTGAGGTGCGTGGGGCTGTTCCCGCCGACCGGGACCGGCGCGCCCGCCTTCTCCGGCCGGTCCCCCGTCACCCGGTACGCGGCCACCGCGCCCTCGGCGGTCTCGCTGACCGCGTAGAGGGTACGCCCGTCGGGCGCCGGCACCAGGTACGAGGGATCGGGTACGCCGTCCACCCTGCTCAGGGCGGTCAGCGCGCCGCCCTGAGCAGCCACGGCCGCGGTCACGATCCCGGGGCCTCCCGCTGCCGTGAACGACCCGATGAAGGCCCTCCGTCGCCGCCCGCCGCCGTCTGTCACCGCAGTCCCCTCTCGGTCCTGTGCCGTCGGGGCGACGTTAGCAGTCGATCACCAGCGGTCTAGACCATACGCGGGGGATTTGACCGGGCCGCAATGGACGCGGCCCCTGTCTCGCCGCGCGCCCGGGCGAGGGCCTCGGGGTGGTGGACGTAGCCGGGGCGGCACTCCACGGTGTCGTAGGTGCGATGGAAGACGGGTGTGGTGCTGCCCGAGATCGGCGGCACGATCCAGGACCAGTCGGCGCCCACCCGGCGGCCCTTGCGCTCCTCGCGGCCGAGGTGGTCGATGAAGCGCCGGGACTCGGTGTGGTGGTCGGTGACGGTGACGCCCGCGCGGTCGAAGGAGTGCAGCACCGAGCGGTTCAGCTCGACGAGTGCGCGGTCCTTCCAGAGGGTGCGGTCGGTGCGGGTGTCGAGGCCGAGGCGGCCTGCGATGTGCGGCAGGAGGTCGTAGCGGTCGGCGTCGGCGAGGTTGCGGGCGCCGATCTCGGTGCCCATGTACCAGCCGTTGAACGGGGCCGCCGGATAGCAGATCCCGCCGATCTCCAGGCACATGTTGGCGAGCGCGGGCACCGCGTGCCAGCGCAGTCCGAGCGTCTGCCACCACGTGTATTCGGGATGAGTGAGGTCGACCTCGAGTACGGCGTCTTCCGGTACGTCGAACCAGTCGGGCCGGTCCTCACCGGCGCCCTGGACGATCAGCGGCAGGACGTCGAAGGGGGTGCCGGGACCGCCGGGCCAGCCCAGGCGGAGGGCGAGGGCGGTGATGCCGGTGTTGCGCGGGTCGCCGGTGACCCTGCCGTCGGGGCGGGCGTAGCCGGCGTAGCGGACGAGCTGTTCGTTCCAGATGCGCGGTCCGGGGCGGCCGGGTTCGTCGGGCGCGAAGACCGAGATGAGAGCGCGGATCCGGCCGTCGCGGGTGGCCTCCCGCAGATGGTCGGCGGACGCTTCGGCCACGGCGTCCGCGCCGCGCACGTCCCGCAGGTCGCGCACGCGCAGGGAGCGCCAGTACAGGCGCCCTATGCACCGGTTGGCGTTGCGCCAGGCCACCCGGGCGCCGAAGACGAGTTCCTGGGTGGTGTGGCGGTACGTGCCGGTGGCCGCGATCTCGGCGTGCGCGGCGGCGATGCGGCGGGCGGGGTCGCCGAGCCGTTCCTCGGTGTGGTGCAGGGTGAGGAACTCGGCGGCGGCGCGCAGGAGTTCGTACGGCGGCGGATCGCGCCGAACGGGGACGGGCGGGCCGCCGGTGAGCACCCGCCCCTGAAGTCCGGTCACTTGGGCGACTGCGGAACGTGCCCCTCGGGCCCCTGGACAACCATCGGCCTCGACCCTCTCCAGCCACCCGCCGGGATCGTCCGCCCGGGGCGGCGGGCAGCCTCCGGCGTCCTCGGCCACAGGTTTCCCATGTCCGTTGCTACGTGGGAAGTTCCGCATGGTGCACCCCCAGGCGGCTCGCCCGCGGGCCGCTCCCGCACGGCCCGCGGGGGTCGGGCGTCCGATAGCGGCGGGATTACCCATCGTGTGGCCTGATCCACCCTCTAGGTGGCCGATAAAAGTGCCTCGGGGCGGAGCCGAGGGCTTGGGCTACGTCGATGGGGGCACGTCCCCGAAAGTGTGGGCGAACAGCTTGCTGACCACCTTCCACGTCCCCCCGATACGCGCGAGCTGGAAGTAGTCGATGAAGGAGAGCGACCCCCAGTAGCCCTCCTCGGCCACCACGGCCGCGGCCGCGTCTCCCGTCTGCTGTACCGAGAGGATGCGCGCCCGATGGCTGCCCGTGTCGCCCGGTTCCTTTGCGGCCAGTTCGATGAACTCCGCGATGGGCATGTCGTAGCGGGTGCCCGCGACCGAGCCGAACATCCGGGCGTCCGGGTGCGAGGCCTCCTTGAGCTTCGCGGTGTCGCCCTTCGCCTCGCCGTCGAGGAAGAGCTGCACGACCCCGCGCACCTCGTCGTACTGGCGGACTGTGTCCGGGCCGGCCTGGCTGTCAGGTGCCTGTGCCATGACGCCACCTCTTTTGCTTTCCCGGTGCCGCGTCGACCGTGGCTGAGCCGAGCGGTCTGCGACCAGCCTAACCAGGGGGTGTCCGCAGCGGTGCGGCCAGTTCCGCGAGGGCCCGTTCCAGGCCGTGTACGTGGGCCAGGGCGGGTTCCGTGGCCGGTGATTCCGGGGCGGCCGTGACGTGGTCGCGGTTGCCGCCCGTGAGTGCCTCGACCGCCGCCTCCACGCGCCAGCAGGCGGCTGCCAGCCGAGCGTCGTGGGAGGCCTCCGGGTCGGCGGCGACGGCGACCAGGCCGCGGGTCTCGCGGGCGCAGTCGTCCAGGAGGGCCAGCACCCGGCGGGCGCGTCGTTTGCGGCCGAGCATCGGATTGAGCGGGTGCACTAGGGGCGCGACGGACAGCCGTACACGGCCGAGCAGTTGCTCCAGTTCCGCGATCCGTCGCGCCGGGTCGGCGGCCGTGGAGCCCGCGAGACGCGCGGCGGCCTCTGCCGTGCACGCGTGGACGCAGCGCAGGGCGCGCTGGATCCAGGCGTCAGTGATGGTGTGGGTGGTGACGGGCAGGACCAAGAGCACGGCGAGTACGGCGCCGAGTGCGCCGACGCCGGTCTCCGCGAGGCGCAGGGCGAGCAGACCCGGGTTCAGCACGCCCAGCAGGCCGTAGAGGAGTTCGGCGAGAAGAGTGACCCAGAGCATCATCCAGGTGTACGACACCGCGGCCGTGTAGAAGATGCCGAAGACGCAGACGGCGAGGAGTACGGCGGTGGGGGCGGCCGCTCCGTTCACCGGGACGGCGATCAGCACTCCCAGGGCGATGCCGATCACCGTGCCCAGGACCCGGCGGAAGCCGCGGACCAGGGTCTCGCCGCGCGAGGCGGTGTTGACGAAGATCCACCAGGTGGCGCCGACGGCCCAGTACCAGCGCTGCCCCGACACCAGCTGGCCCACGACGAGGGCGAAGCCCGCCCCCGCGGTGGCCTGGACGGCCTGGCGTGTGGTGACGCGGGCCAGGCCGGTGCCGGCGGGCGGGGCGGGCACGGGCGCCGGGGGCAGATGGGCCTCGTAGCACCACAGGCCGAAGCGGACCGCGGATGCGGTGAGCACGGACAGCAGGACGGCCGCGTACAGCTCGGGCAGCCGGTCCGTGGTCGCGTGCAGGAACTGCGCCACGAAGAAGGTCATGAACGCGAACACGCCGAGGCTGTGCCCGCGCGGCCCCCAGCGGCGCGCGTACACGCCTGCGCCGATGACCGCGAGAAAGGCGAGGTCGCGCGCCACGGGGTGGTCGTGCAGTTCGGCTGCGGCGGCGAGCACCGGCAGCCCGACCGCGGGCAGCAGCGCGGTGGTGACGGCCTGCCCGCGGACCGTGGCGTCCGTGACGGTGAACAGGGCGAGCAGCGCGGCCAGCCCGCCGGTGACGGCGCCGACGAGGGAGAGTCCGGCCAGACCGCAGACGACGACCGCGAGCCCGATGCCGACGACGGCCCGCGCGGCGAAACGCAGCCGGATCCGGCCCGGATCCGGAGCCACGAACACCCTCTGCAGCACTGCTTCCCACCCCTCGCACACCGGCATGAAAAAGGCGCCGCGGGGTCCGCAGCGCCATCGACGGGAACATTGCAGCATCAAGACGTCAGCTGGCTCAAGTGCGCTCCAATATACTGGACCATTGGCACAGACATATCGGTCTGTCGGCGGCCATGAGCGAGCCAACGGACCACGCACGAGGAGGCCGGGCACCATGGCCGTCGACGAGCTCGACACCCGTATCCTGCGGCTGCTGATGGAGCAGCCCCGCACCAGCGTGCGCGAGTACGCCCGGATCCTCGGTGTCGCCCGGGGCACCCTGCAGGCCCGCCTGGACCGGCTGGAGCGGGACGGAGTGATCACCGGCACCGGCCCGACGCTCTCCCCCGCCGCGCTCGGCCACCCGGTGCTCGCGTTCGTCCACATCGAGGTCACCCAGGGGCATCTGGACGACGTGGGCGACGCGCTGGCCGCCGTACCGGAGATCGTCGAGGCCTTCTCGATCACGGGCGGCGGCGATCTGCTGACCCGGGTCGTGGCGCGCGACAACGCCCATCTGGAGGACGTGATCCAGAAGCTGATCAGCCTGCCGGGCGTGGTCCGTACCCGCACGGAGGTGGCGCTGCGCGAGCGCGTCCCGCAGCGGCTGCTGCCCCTGGTCGAGTCGATCGGACGCGCGGCCCGCACATGACCTTTGCGATGCTGAGGGCATGAGCAAGTTCGGCAACACCTCGGTCATCTTCGATCTCGACGGAACGCTGGTGGACAGCGAGCCGAACTACTACGAAGCGGGCCGGCAGACCCTGGCCGAGTACGGTGTCCCGGACTTCACATGGGCGGAGCACGAGCGGTACGTCGGTGTCAGCACCCTGGAGACGGCCGTCCTGTTGAAGCAGGAGTACGGCCTCGCGGCCCCCGTCGCCGAGCTCCTCGCCGACACCAACCGCCGCTATCTGGAGCTGGCCCGCGCCGCCACGCGCGCGTACCCGCAGATGCGCAAGTTCGTGGAGCTGCTCGCGACCGAGGGCGTGCCGATGGCCGTGGCCTCGGGGTCGTCGTCGGAAGCGATCGAGGCGATCCTGGCCGGCACCGGTCTTGACGCGTACCTGGGCACCGTCGTCTCGGCCGACGAGGTCCCCCGCGGCAAGCCGGCCCCGGACGTCTTCCTGGAGGCGGCCCTGCGCCTGGGGGCGGCCCCGGCCGACTGCGTGGTCCTGGAGGACGCCGCCCCGGGCGCCGCCGCAGCGCACGCCGCCGGCATGCGCTGCATCGCGATCCCGTACGTCGCCGCACAGGCCGACGCACCGGAGTTCGCCACCGCGGACCTGCTGCTGCGCGGCGGTCAGGCTGAGTTCACGGCGCGGGGCGCGTTCGACTGGCTCGTGCGCTCAGCTCGGTCTTCCTGATCTTTCCGGTCGGGGTGAGGGGCAGTTCGGGCACGATCTCGACCAGCGGCACCTTGTACGTCGCCATCGCCCCCTTCGCCCATGTGCGCAGTTCGTCGGCGGTCAGCGCCGAACCCGGCACGGTCCGTACGAAGGCGTACGGCAGTTGTCCGCTGTGCTCGTCCGCGACGGCGACGACGGCTGCCGCGAGCACCTCGGGGTGCCGTCCGAGCAGGGTCTCGACCTCGGTCGGGAACACGCTCATCCCCTTCACCTTGATCATGTCCTTGTTCCGGCCGAGGTAGCGCAGACAGCCGTCCTCGTCGAGGCTGCCGATGTCGCCGGTGTGCAGCCAGCCGTCGCGCAGCGCGCGGGCGGTGGCCTCGGGTGCGCGCCAGTAGCGGGTGAGGACCGAGGGGCCACGGACGACGATCTCACCCGGTTCGCCCAGCGGCAGCGGCTCGCCGGTCGTGAAGTCGACGACCATGAACTCGGTGCCGGGCACGGGCAGTCCGCAGAACACGGGGTCGCCGAGCAGGTCGTGGTCGCCGTCCTGGAAACCGTGGGTGTTGGTGTCGCTGGTGTGGGTCTCGGTCATGCCGTACGAGGCCTCGCGCAGGATGCCGCCGGTGGCCTGCCGCCAGCGTGCGCGCACCTCGGGGGTGAGTTTGCGGATGAAGGAGATGGCGAGCGGGGCGGTGAGGCTGCTGAGGTCGCGGCGCGGGAGGTCCGGGTGGTCGAGGAGTTCGAGGTAGTTCTCGACGGTTCCGGCCAGGGTGGTGACCCGGTGTGTCTGGACCGCGTCGAGCACTGCGGCCGGATCCCAGCGGGTGAGCAGCACACTCGTGCCGCCGGAGACCAGCGGGGCGAGGAGGCCGAGGTTCTCGCCCGCGATCCAGAACACGGGCAGGTAGCACAGGCAGACGATGCCGTCCTCGGCGCCGGGCATGCCGTTCTGGATGGCGGTGGCCGTGTAGACCATGTGGCGCTGGGTGTGCTCGACGCCCTTGGGCAGCCCGGTCGTGCCGCCCGTGTAGTTGAGGGCGGCGAGCGCGTCCAGGTCCTCGGCCGGCGCGGCCAGGGGCGGGTGCTCCATGATGGCGGGCCACTCGTCCTCCAGCACGACCGCGCGTGCGCCCGTGCCGTCGAGCGCTTCGGCAAGCACGTCCCGCAACGGCTCGAAGGACAGCACCAGTTCGGCTCCGGAGTCGTCGATCTCGTGCCGTATCTCCGCCGCCTTGAACATCGGGTTCACCGGCGCGTGGACCGCTCCGAGCCGCAGGATCGCGAGGAACGCGACGGCGAAGAACACGCTGTTGGGCAGCTGGACGGCCACGCGGTCACCCGGGCGCACGCCCCGGCTCTCGAGCCAGCCGGCCAACCGGTCGGTGGCATCGTCGAGTTCGCGGTAGGTGAGCGTCTGCCCGTGGGCGACGAACGCGGGCCGGTCGGGTGCCTCCCGCGCCCAGTGCCGTACGTACCCCGGCACCGTCCGCTCACCCGCGCGGTGCGTGACGGTGTCCGGCTGCCTGCCCCGCCGCGACTTCGCCCAGCGGGCGCGCAGGTCGGCGAGGTATTCGTCGGTGCGTGGCGTTGGCGTCATGGTGCGGCTACTCCTGACGTGTTCGTGCGGCTCCGAGCAGGTGCAGATACATGGCGGTGACGTCGCGAACGGCGTCGTCGTACGCGTCGGGGTGCGCGGCGATACGGCGGGCGAACTCGACGCACATGCCGCCCACCGCGCGGGCCAGGGTGAGCGGTTCGGCGACCGGGGCGGCCAGGCCCCGGTCGATGAGGCGGCGGATGTAGCGGGCGTGGCGATGGACGGGCCGTTCGCGGATCTCGTCCCACAGCTGCGCCATGTCGGGGTCGGTGCGGGCCTGCTGCTCCAACAGGCCCAGCAGCGGCCGGTGCCGGGCGTAGGCGGCGATGAAGGCGCCGATGGACGCCTCCGCCACGGCGTGCGGGTCGTCCGTGTCGATGCCCGGCACCTCCTGCGCGGCGAGGAACGCGTCCCGTACGCGTACCGCCAGGACGCGGAAGATCTCCTCCTTGGAGGCGAAGTACACGTAGAAGCCGGCCCGGGAGACCTCGGCTTCCGTGGTGATGTCGGCGACGGTGGCGGGGCCGAGTCCGAGCCGCGCGAAGACGGCCTCGGCGGCGTCCAGCAGCCGGGCGCGGGCCGGGGCCTCGGTGCGGTCACGGGCGGTGCGGACCGCCCAGGCCTTGTGTGTGCGTGCCACACGGGGAGCGTATTGACGTTGACGTCAATGTCAATGAGCATGGCGGGGCCGGTCGATGAGGTCCGTGTCCTGGAGGGCTCCCATGGGTACTGCCGCCGTGCTCGTCGCCAACCGCGGGGAGATCGCCGTACGCGTCCTGCGGGCCGCGTCGGAGGCCGGGCTGCGCTCGGTCGCGGTGTACGTCGAAGGGGACGACGCGCACGCCCGGCAGGCCGACGAGGCCGTGCCGTTGGGCGACTATCTCGACGGCGGCGCACTGCTCGCCGCCGCGCGCACCGCCGGATGCGACTTCCTCCACCCGGGGTACGGCTTTCTGAGCGAGAACGCGGACTTCGCGCGCCGCTGCGCCGAGGCCGGGGTCACCTTCGTCGGGCCCACGCCCGAGGTGCTGGCGGTCTTCGGGGACAAGGCGCGTGCCCGTGAGTTCGCCGTCGAGGCGGGGGTGCCCGTGCTCGCCGGGGCCGACGGCCGGGACGGGGCGCGCGAGCTGCTCGCTGCCGGGCCCGTGATGATCAAGGCGGTCGGCGGTGGCGGCGGGCGCGGGATGCGGGTCGTGCGGCGGGCCGAGGAGCTGGACGAGGCCTGGGAGCGGTGCGTCTCCGAGGCCCAACAGGGCTTCCGACGGGGCGAGTTGTATGCGGAACGGCTGCTGGAGGGCGCCCGGCACATCGAGGTGCAGGTCGTCGGGGACGCGACCGGCGCGGTCACGCATCTGTGGGACCGGGACTGCAGTGCGCAGCGCCGCCACCAGAAGGTGATCGAGATCGCGCCCGCCCCCGGACTCCCCGAGGACACCAGGGAGCGGATACTCGACGCCGCGCTGCGGATGGCCCGCGCCGCCCGCTGCTCGAGCCTGGTCACCTTCGAATTCATGCTCCGGGGCGAGGAGTTCTGGTTCATCGAGGCCAATCCGCGGCTTCAGGTGGAGCACACGGTCACCGAGGAGGTGACGGGGGTCGACCTGGTCGCCGTGCAGCTGCGCCTGGCGGCCGGGGCCACGCTGGACGAGCTCGGGCTGTCGGGGCAGCCGGCTGCGCCGCGCGGGTTCGCCGTGCAGGCGCGGGTCACTGCCGAGGGGGCGGGGCGGATCACGCGCTTCGACGTGCCGACCGGGCCCGGTGTGCGGGTCGACACCGCCATCCGCGCGGGGGCCGAGGTCGGCGTCCGCTACGACCCGTTGCTCGCCAAGGTCGTCGCGCACGTCCCGGCGGGCGATGCGGAGGCGGCTTGTGCGCGGGCGCGGCGGGCGTTGGGCGAGTTCGGGGTGGAGGGGGTGCGGACCGGGATTCCACTGCTGCGGGAGGTGCTGGCCCGGCCGCGGTTCTGGGCGCACACGGGTGTGGTGGCGGAGCTTGCGCCGGCCCATGTCGTTCCCGAGGAGGGGGCTGGGGACGGCGCGGTCGTCGCGCCGCTCAGCGGCACCGTCGTCTCCGTCGACGTCTCCCCCGGTGAACCGGTGCGTGCCGGGCAGCAGTTGCTGGTGCTGGAAGCGATGAAGATGGAGCACGTGGTGCGGGCTCCCGGCTCCGGGACGGTACGGCTGCTGCACGCGCGCGTGGGCGAAACGGTGGGCGAGGGCTCCCCGTTGGCCACCCTGGACGACGTCACCGGTGCGCATGGCGAGGGGCCCGCAGCGGAGGCGGTCGATCCGGATGCCGTGCGCCCGGACCGTGCCGAGGTCGTGCGCCGGCACTCCTTCGGTCTCGACGAGAACCGGCCGCAGGCGGTCGCGGGGCGGCACGCCCTCGGCAGGCGTACGGCCCGCGAGAACATCGAGGACCTGTGCGACGCGGGCAGCTTCACCGAGTTCGGTGCCCTCGCCATCGCCGCGCAGCGCAGGCGCCGCTCCCTGGAGGACCTGATCCGGTCGACGCCGGCGGACGGCATGGTCACCGGCACCGGGCGCGTGAACGGCGAGCCGTGCGTGGCGATGTCGTACGACTACACGGTCCTCGCCGGCACCCAGGGGCTGCAGAACCACCGCAAGACCGACCGGATGCTGGAGATCGCCGAGGAGCGGCGGCTGCCCGTGGTGCTGTTCGCGGAGGGCGGCGGCGGGCGGCCCGGGGACACGGACACCACGTCCGTGGCGGGTCTTGACGTGACCACGTTCCAGCGGATGGGGCGGCTGAGCGGGCTGGTCCCGCTGGTGGGCATCGTCTCGGGGCGGTGTTTCGCGGGCAATGCGGCGCTGCTCGGCTCCTGCGACGTCGTGATCGCCACGCCCGATGCGACGATCGGGATGGGCGGGCCCGCGATGATCGAGGGCGGCGGGCTGGGGGTGTACCGGCCGGAGGAGGTGGGGCCGCTGTCGGTACAGGTGCCCAATGGGGTGGTGGACGTCGCGGTCGCCGACGAGGCGGAAGCCGTGCAGGTGGCGCGGCGGTATCTCTCGTACTTCCAGTCAGAGCAAGGGAGTTGGGAGGCGCTGGATCAGCGGCTGCTGCGGCAGGTGGTGCCGGAGAACCGGCGGCGGGCCTACGACGTGCGGGCGGCGGTCACCGGGCTCGCCGACACGGGCTCGGTGCTGGAGCTGCGGCCGGAGTTCGGCGTGGGGGTGCTGACCTGTCTGGTCCGGATCGAGGGGCGTCCGCTGGGGCTGCTGGCCAGCAACCCGGCGCATCTGGGCGGGGCGATCGACCGGGACGCGGCCGACAAGGCGGCGCGGTTCCTGCAGTTGTGCGACGCGTTCGGGCTGCCGGTGGTCTCGCTGTGCGACACCCCGGGGTTCATGGTCGGCCCGGACGCCGAACGGACCGCCACCGTGCGGCACTTCGCGCGGCTGTTCGTGACCGGCGCCAATCTGCGGGTGCCGCTGGTGAGTCTCGTGCTGCGCAAGGCGTACGGGCTCGGTGCGATGGCCATGATGGGCGGCTCGACGCGGGCCCCGCTGGCCACGGCGGCCTGGCCGAGCGGCGAGTTCGGCGGGATGGGGCTGGAGGGCGCCGTGCGGCTCGGCTACCGCAGGGAGTTGGCGGCGATCGCGGACCCGGCCGAGCGTGCGCGCGTCTTCGAGGAGCGGGTCGCCGAGTTGTACGAGCGCGGGAAGGCGGTCAACGCGGCGGCCGCGCTGGAGATCGACGCGGTGATCGACCCGGCCGGGTCGCGGGCCTGGATTCTTGCGGCGCTGGAGCGGTGCCCCGGCCCCCGCCCGGGGCACCGCCCGTTCATCGACGCCTGGTGATCACATCGGGCCTCGGCCGGGCCGGATGTTCTGGTTGAGGCGGAACACGTTGTCCGGGTCTCGGTCGGCCTTGACCTTGGCCAGGCGGTCGTAGTTGCCGCGGTAGCTGGCCCGGACGCGGTCCTGGCCCTCGTCCATCATCATGTTCACGTAGGCGCCGCCCGCCGAGTACGGGTGCAGGGCCTCGAAGTAGTCGACGGTCCACCGCTTGACGAGGTCCGCGTTGGCGGGGTCGGGGTCGACGCCGGCGTAGACGGTGGACCACTGGGCGCCGCGGTAGGCCCAGGGCGTGTCGTCGGGGCCCACGTCGTGGGCTGCGCCGTCGATCGGGTACAGGTGCATGGTCGACTGGACCGTCGGCACCTCGGCGCCGAACTTGGCGTGCAGTTCGACGGCCTCGTCGGGGATCTCGTTGACGAAGTCGGCGCGCCAGTACCACTGGTGGCCGGGCGGGTAGAGCCCGTCGAACATGGACTGCAGGTCGGGGTGGGGCATCGGCCCGACGGCGTGCAGCATCGGCGTCGGCAGGGCGTCGAGCAGCGGGGCCATCTCGCGTGCGGCGGCCTCGGGGTCGTCGCCCGCGTAGCACCAGACGACGCCGGCCGTCTTGCGCAGGTGGATGTCCTCGGGGAACGGCGGGGCGGGTGGGACGGTGCCGTGCAGGAAGAAGGCGTTGAGGTCGCGCGGTGCGTTCGGCAGGAAGTCCCGGTAGGCGCTGAGGACTTCGGCGCTGATCTCGACGGGCCAGAAGGTCGGGCCGCCGACGACGGTGCCGACCTCGTGCAGCCGGAACAGGAAGGAGGTGACGACGCCGAAGTTGCCGCCGCCTCCGCGGATCGCCCAGAACAGGTCGGTGTTCTCGTCGGCGCTCGCGCGCACCTGCTGTCCGTCGGCCAGGACGATGTCGGCGGCGAGGAGGTTGTCGATGGTCAGGCCGCACTTGCGGGTGAGGTGGCCGAGCCCGCCGCCGAGCGCGAGGCCGCCGACGCCGGTGGTGGAGACGATGCCGCTGGGGGTGGCGAGGCCGTGCGGGTTGGTGGCGCGGTCCACCTCGCCCCAGACGCAGCCGCCGCCGACCCTCACGGAGCGGGCCACGGGGTCGACCTGGATGTTCTTCAGGGGTGACAGGTCGGCCACCACGCCGCCGTCCGCGGTGCCGAGTCCGGCTCCGTGGTGGCCGCCGCCGCGGACGGCGAGGGGCAGGTCGTGCGCTCGGGCGAAGCCGATCACTCGGGCCACGGCGTCCGCGTCGGTGCAGCGTGCGATCAGTGCCGGGCGCCGGTCGATCATCGCGTTGTAGACGGCGCGGGCCTGTTCGTAGCCGGAGTCCTCGGCTCCGATCAACTCCCCGGTGAAGTCGGCCAGTTCCCTGCGTGCCGCCTGGGCGGGTGTGCTGGACATACGGATATCCCCCGTTTTTTCGGAGTCGGGTCGATCTGCACGTTCTACTCGGGTTGCGCGAGCCCGGGCATCCGTGGGTGCCACCTAGCTCGGGCCGGCGGGGTACCTACGTTTCGCGCTCGGCGAGCAGTCCGAGCTCCGCGGCGCGGACGGCGACGTGGCGCCGGGTGGGTGCGTCCAGCTTGTCGAGGACCGCGCGGACGTGGTTGTCGACGGTCCGGACGGACACGACGAGGCGGGCGGCGATCTCGGAGTTGGTCAGGCCCTCGGCCAGCAGCCGCATGACCTGCAGCTGGCGTTCCGTGAGACCGGCCGGGTTGCCCCGGGTGGCGGCGAGCGGGCCGCGCGGGATGCGGCGCACGCCGAGCCCGCGCAGTTCGGCGCGGACCAGCCGGGCCAGGGGTTCGGCGCCCAGGGCGTCGAGCCGGGCGAGGGCGGTGAGCTTGTCGGCGGGTTCCGGGCTCTCCGCGAGCGCGGCGGCGTACTCGTAGGGGCAGCCCGCCGTGTGCCACAGGGCCGCGGCCCGCCGCCACTGCCCGCGGGCCTGCAACGCGTACGGATGCCCCGAGTCGTCCACCGGGACCGGGTACCCGGCCTTGGTGAGCCAGTAGCCGAGTTCGGCGCGGTAGGGGACACCGGCCAGGTGGCGGGCCTGGGCGTGGACCGGGGCGACGGCCTCGACGACGGCGGCGTGGTCGCCGCGCAGCCAGGCCGCCTCCGCCAGTGCTGCCGCGACGGGGCCGGTGCGCTGGAGTTCCCGGGTCCGTACGGCGATCTCCCGGGCCTCGGTGAGGAGTTCGCCGACGCCGGGGCGGCCGCAGCGGGTGCGGATGCGGGCCAGGACGGTCAGCGCCGGGCAGCGGGCGGGCAGGAAGTCGTGGATGCCGAACTCGGCGTGCCGCTCGGCGTCCTCCCAGTCGGCGGCGGCGAGCCGGCGCATGGCCAGCTCGACGTGGAGATAGGTGAGGAAACCGAGATGTTCGGCGCGGTCGGCCAGGTCCATGGCCGGGGGCAGGAAGCGGTCGGCCTCCGTGTACTGCAGGTGGTCGAGCAGGGTCCAGATGAGATTGGCGTAGGCGCGGCAGGCGTGTTCGACCTCACCGGCGTCGAGGGCGACCTCCAGGCTCTCCTCCAGCTGGTGCCGCCCGCCCGGGTCCCCGCCCCGCCAGCGGGCCGTGCCCATGTTGTTGAGGGCGTGCGAGAGGATCGCCGCGTCGTCGGTCTTCTGGGCCAGCACGATGGCGCGCTCGGCGTGTTCGACGGCCTCGGGGTAGCGGTCGGACAGCATCCGCAGCTGGGCGATGTTGCTGACGGCGAGCGCCAGCAGCCGGTCGTCGCCCGCGTGTTCCAGGACGGCGACGGCCTCGCGGGCGGCGTCCTGCGCCTCGTCGGCGTCCCCGGCCCACCAGTGGATACGGGAGAGCCAGCGCAGATCGGCGCCGAGGGCGAGGGTGTCGCCGAGCGAGCGGCGCAGGGCCACCGCCTCCCGCTGGGCGCTGACGGCGGCGGCCGAGTCGGCGATGGTGTAGCTCTCCACGGCATAGCGTTCCAGCAGGTCGGCGAGGTCGGGCGGGGTGTAGCGGTGCCGTTGCTGCAGGACGAGCCGCAGCTGGGCGGCGGCCTCGCGGTGGGCGCCGGCTCCGGCGGCGTCGCGGGCCGCGTCGGGCCCGTAGCGGGCGATGGCGTCCTGGTCTCCGGCCTGGGCGGCGTGATGGACGATGCGGGCGGCGTCCGAGCCGGGGCGGGCGACGAGCGCCGCGAGGACGTTGCGGTTGAGGTCGATGCTCCGGGCGGCGGGCACGGAGTCGGCGACCGCCCGCCGGATCAGCTCGTGCCGGAACGCGACCCGTTCCGGGGCAACGGCCAGCAGCCCGCGCTGCTCGGCCGCGGCGAGAACCGCCACCCCACCGTTCAGCAGCGCGTCGACCAGGGGGCGTTCGACCGCCGACGGGACGACGGCGAGCTGCTCGAGCGCGTCCACGGTGGCCGGATCCAGTCCGCGCAGCCGGGCGAGCACGGCGTCGACGACCGTCGGGGGCACTCCCCCGGTGCCGCCGGCCGCGAGGACCTCGGCGACGAAGAATGGGTTCCCGGACGTGACTTCGTAGACCTGCGCCGGGTCGAGCCGGCCGGCAGCGCTGAGCGTGCGAACGGCGTCCAGTGACAGCCGGGCCAGGGGCAGGCGGTGCACGCGGGGTGCGCGGGAGACCTGGCCGAGGAGGTGGCGCAGGGGGTGTCCGCGGCTCAACTCGTCGTCGCGGTAGGTGAGAACGAGGAGGGCGGGCAGCCGCTCCATGCGCCGCACCAGGAAGCGCAGCGCGTCCAGGGACGCCTCGTCGGCCCAGTGCACGTCCTCGACGACGAGTACTGCAGGATGCGGAGTCACGGCCAGCTCGCCGTGCAGGGCCTCGTAGACGCGGTGGCGGTCGCCGCCCTCGGTGACGGCGCGGGCGAGTTCGGCTCCGACACTGCCGACGAGGTCGCGGAACGGGCCCAGGGGCCGCCGGGTGGCGAGGTCGTCGCACTGTCCGACGAGCACGCGGGCCTGCAGGGGGAGCCGGTCGGGCATGGCCCTCACCAGGCTCGACTTGCCGATTCCGGCCTCGCCGAAGACGAGCACCACCGAACCGGCCCCGTCCGCCGCCTCCCGTGCGGCCGTGGCCAGCTGTGCCAGCTCGGGCTCGCGCTCGAGGATCCCCCGGTCCACGCCGCCGATTCTGCCACCGGGGGCGGGGTGGGATGACGTGTCCTGCCGGTCGGATGTCACACTCCGGGCCGCTCGGCCCTCTTGAGTGCGGACACGTGGCGGACGCGTACGGGAGGCCTTCATGAACACCACTGCCCGCACTGCAGGTGCGTACGAGATCGAGCTCTCCGCGGGCACGATCGCGTACGAGGACACCGGCGGCGACGGTCCCGTACTGGTGCTGCTGCACGGCCTGATGATGGATGCCTCGCTGTGGGAGGGCCCGTCGGCCGACCTGTCCGCCGACCACCGGTGCATCGCCCCGACCCTCCCGCTGGGCGCGCACCGCCACCCGATGCACCCGGACGCGGATCTGTCGCTGCCCGGGGTGGCGCGGCTCGTCGCGGAGTTCCTTCAGCGGCTGGATCTGCGGGAGGTCACCCTGGTCGGGAACGACACGGGTGGTGCTCTCGCGCAGTTCCTGATGGCCGACGGGGAGGAGCGGCTGGGGCGGGCAGTACTGGTGTCCTGCGACGCGTTCGACAACTTCCCGCCCGGGCTGACCGGCCGGACCCTGGTCCTCACCGGTCGTCTCTCGCCCCGAATGTTCGGGCTGTTCATGCAGCAGATGCGGGTGCGGACGGTGCGCCGGCTGCCGATCGCGTTCGGCTGGCTGACCAAGCGGGGCGACGCGGCCACCGCGCGCTGGATGCGGCCGGTGCTGCGGCAGCCTGGGATCCGCCGTGACGCCGTACGACTGCTGCGCACCGCGAACCGGGCCACCCGCCGCCTGCTCGAAGCGACCGCCGAACGTCTGCCGCTCTTCGACCGGCCCGCTCTGGTGGTCTGGGCGCGCGAGGACCGGGTGATGCCGCCCGAACACGGCCGGCGTCTCGCGGCGTTGCTGCCGCAGGGGCGGCTGGTCGAGGTGGACGACGGCTACACGCTGCTCCCCCTGGACCGACCGACGGAACTGGCCCGGATCATCCGGGAGTTCGTGCGCTCGTCCACTGCGCCCTGACCAAACGCCTGGAGTTCCGGGCCCCGGACCCGTCGTGCAACCCGTATCTGGCCTTCTCGGCCATGCTCCTGGCGGGCCTGGACGGCATCAAGAACAAGACGGAGCCACCGGAGCCGGTCGACAAGGACCTCTACGAACTCGCCCCCGAGGAACACGCGAGCGTCCCCCAGGTCCCCACCGACCTCCCCTCCGTCCTGGACGCCCTGGAGGCCGACCACGAGTACCTCCTGCAAGGACGTCTGACCCGCCCTTGCGGGCCCGTCTGATCCGGTCGCGCCCGGCGAACCTGCGCGGCCTCACGAGGGGGTGAGCGGAAGGTCGTCCGTGTATGCGTTGACGGGCGGGGAGATGCGCTCGGTGCGGTGGATGTCGAGGGCCGCCGTCGCGGACTTCGTGCCGAGCGTGCCGTTGGCGTGCCAGGTTCCGGTGACGGCCACCCAGGTGTTGGCAGGCGGTGCGGGAGTCCCGTACATGCGGACCTTGACCGACTGGGAGTCCGCCGCGCAGCAGGTGAAGATGATCCGGGTCAGATACCAGCCGCCGCCCTGCCCCGCCGGGGTGGCGAAGCCGGTCATGCGGATGCTGCGGCCTCTGACGGCCTGTTCCCGGTCCTGCTGGACCCGGGCGGTGAAGTCGGTGAGGGTCATCGGCAGGGGGACGGTCGCGGGCAGCGGGTCGAACCGCTGCTCCTTCGCCACGACCTTGTTGTTCGTGTGCGAGGCCGTGTATGCGCCGAGGGCGGGCGGGGCGTAGAGGAGCAGGCTGAGCGCGGGCAGGAACAGCAGCCAGGCGATGCGGGGGGCGGTGGAGTGGTCGTGGCCGTGTGCGTGTGCGTCGGCTTCGGGGGCCGTGCGGTCCAGCGCTGCTCCTGCCACGCCCAGCAACAGGAGCAGCACGCCGGAGGCGATCAGCAGGGGGCGCAGGCCTTCCTTGACGTAGCGCAGGCAGAGGTCGCTGAACAGGGCGGCGTGCAGCAGGCCCAGGCCGGTCAGGACCAGCAGGAGGACTTGGGCGTGGCGCTTCACAGCAGTGCGCCTCCGATCAGGACGCCGGCGGCCACGGCCACCACCGTCGTCGCAGTGGAGAAGCGGAGTGCGAAGGCCCGGCCGAACGTGCCCGCCTGAAGGGCGATCAGCTTCAGGTCGACCATCGGGCCGACCACCATGAACACCAGCCGCGCAGTGGGCGAGAAGCCGGTGAGCGAGGCAGCGACGAACGCGTCGGCCTCCGAGCAGACGGCGAGCAGGACGGCGAGCGCGGCCAGGAAGAACACGGACAGCCAGGGCGAGCCGGAAAAGGTGTCGAGGACCGAGCGCGGCACGGCCACGTTGAAGGTGGCCGCTGCCATGGCGCCCAGCACCAGGAAGCCTCCTGCGTGCAGGAAGTCGTGCTGGAAGCCGAGGCGGAACTCCCTCCAGCGACTGCGTCCGGGCCGGTGGCCCGTATGGCGCGCGGCCGGCCGCAGCCACTCCTCGCGTCCCAGCCAGAGCCACAGCCAGCCCATCGCGGCTGCGGTGACGAGGGAGGCCAGCAGCCGGGCGGCGACCATGGCGGGGTTTCCCGGGAAGGCGACGGCCGTGGCGGTGAGCACGATCGGGTTGATCGCGGGGGCGGAGAGGAGGAAGGCGAAGGCGGCAGCGGGGGTGACACCACGGCGGATCAGGCTGTTCGCGACCGGCACCGAGGCGCACTCGCAGCCCGGCAGTACGACCCCGGCGACCCCGGCCACCGGGACGGCGAGTGCGGGGCTCCGGGGCAGGATCCGGGTGAACAGGTCGGCCGGTACGAAGGCGTTGATCGCCCCCGACAGGACCGTACCCAGGAGCAGGAAGGGCAGCGCCTGGACGGTGATGGCCAGGCAGACCGTGCGCCAGGCCGCGACAGCGGGCTGGTTGAGCCATCCGACGCCGGTGAGCATGAGGACCACCACCGAGCCGGCGGCCATGACGATGACGACGGGCAAGGGCCGTCCGGTGACGCGGCGACCCTGGTGGCCGGCCGACGCGACGACCGCCACTTCTTCCGCCACATCAACCAGTTCATCCGTTTTTTGCATTTTTACTCCGGATGTCAGATTTCGTGGCGAAGATAAGCCAGGATCACTCCCCTCACGGTGCGCACACGCCGCCACAGGCGGATGAATGAACTGGACCGGGAACATACTTGACCTTGCGGGGGGACTGTTCCGCGATGGCCTGATTCGAGAGGGGCAGTGCCCGGTGAGCGGCGGCGGCAAGATACAGGGAAAGATCGAAGTGCGGCTCAAGTGGGATCCCAGCCCCTGGAACCGGCCGCCTCACCATCTGGACATCATGGCGGCGACCTACTCGCAGGACGCCCCGTACGGACGGCCGGTGTACGTCGTGCACACCGAGAGCCGCTCGCCGGACGGCACCATCAACATGAGCCGGCACAGCGAGACCGGCCAGGGTTACGGCTTCGTCGAGGTGATGGTCCTGGAGCTCGATCGCCTGGCACCCTCCTTCGCGCGGGTGGTCGTGGGCGTGGCGATCCATCAGAGCAGCGGCCCCAAGCCCTTCGGCGACGTCTCGAACACGGGCGTGCTGGTCGTCGACGGATACACGGAGCTGCTCAAGGACGACTTCGGGCGGGTCGCGGACGCCACCGCGGCGACGGTCGCCGAGTTCACCCGGGACTCCTCCGGAGCCTGGGAGTTCCAGGAGACGGTCAGAGGTTTCGACAGCGACCCGACGGGCTTTGCGGCGGAGATGGGCGGCAGCCCGCAGCCCTGACCGGCGTCGCGTGCGTGCCGACGCGCTCAACCGACCGCGACGTGATCGTCCGGGCACGGCTCCCCGGCCCTCGCCCCCGGCGACTGCGCTCGGCGTACCGGGGGGAGGGGCCGGGCGGACGGCCGCCTGCGGCCGTGTACGTGGAAGAGGGCCAGGACGATCGCGGTGCCGACGGCTATCAGGTGCTCGCGGCCGGCCAGATTGGGTACGGCAATCGACTCCCACACCATGGACCCGCCGGTGAGGGCGAACACGACGGGTGCGCGCCGGACGACGGCGAGATAGGTGAACAGGCCCACGACGGCGGCGGACGGTCCGGTGTCCAGCACCTGCCCGATCCCGGGCGGCAGGCCCAGCCCGCCCCAGCCCGGACCGAGCGCGATCATCACGCGCACCATGAGGGTGCCGGCGAGTGTGGTCGCGTACGAGATGACGAGCGTTCTGGCCCGGCCGAGGATGAGCTCGGCCAGCGCGAACGCGAGGAACAACTGCGTGATCCCCGCCCACACGGGCAGATCCAGTGCCGGGACGTACAGCGACACCGGCGTGCGCAGCAGGGCCAGCCACAACGGCAGGTCGGCCTTGACGCCGCCGAGCAGCCGCACCACCACGGCGCCGGCCGGCCGCTGCGCCAGCGCATGGAAGAAGATGACACCGAAGGCGGCCAGGAACGCCAGGAACAGTGCGGGCAGCCCACGACGTCCGAGTTGCCGCACCGGATCGACGACGATGCCCTGCCACTCGCCCCGCAGCGTGCGCCCGACGAACGCCGCCACCCGCCACCATGCACCGCGCTGCTGCCCGTGCCCCTGGCCGGCCCGATCGCCCCACAGTCCGCGGGCACGCAGCCGGTCCGCGGCCCCACCTGCGGACCGCTCCCCCTTGCGAAGCAAACTCCCCCGCCTCCCGTCCATCGCCCCACCGGATGGATCGGAATGGGGCGAGGGCGCCCCGACCGAGGCTATGCCCGGCGGCGGGGCTTCCTGCGCTTGGCGCCCTTGGAGACGTCGGAACCGGCCCGCGGGTTGCGCCCCGTCGACTTCCCTGCCGTCTTCCCGGTCGCCTTCCCCGCCGCGGGCTTGCGCCGGGCGCCGGCCGTGTCGCCGGTCCCGCCCTTCGGCTCCGGCGTCGGCGCCTTGCGGCCCCGGGAGCTGTTGACCGTGCGGCCGCGGACGATTCCGATGAAGTCCTCGACCAGGTCCGTGGTCGCATCCTCGGGCCACGCCAGGGCGACGCTCGACTCGGGGCCGTCCACCAGCGGCCGGTACGTGAGGTCCTTGCGGTGGTACAGACGGGCCAGCGACTGGGGGACGACCAGGAGGCCGACACCCGCCGCGACGAGTTCCACGGCGTCCTCGGTGGTGGCGGGGCGCTCGAAGGCGGGCTCGCCCGGCGGCCGGTCCCAGTCGAAGACGTCGTCGAGGGGGTGGAAGAGGACCTCCTCCGAGAGGTCCTCGACGGTCACCTCGTCCGCCGCCGTGATCACGTGGTCCTTGGGGACGACGACGACCGTCGTCTCGGCGTAGAGAGGGATCGCGCTGAAGAACGTACGGTCGACCGGCAGCCGTACGAGTCCCGCGTCGGCGTCACCGGCGCGCAACACGTCGGATGCTTCGGCGGCCGGTACGGCGAGGAGGTTCAGCGGGATGTCGGGCAGGCGCTCGTTCCAGATCCGCACCCACTTGGCGGGCGTCACCCCCGGGACGTACGCAAGCCGGAACGTTGGGGATGCTTCCGAGCCTGTCACCGGGCCAGGTTACCGGCCGTGGTCGGAGGTCTCGAACACGGTCGATACCCTGGACGGCATGAAGTCGCACCAGAGCACCCAGACGATGAAGCCCGCGACCGCGGCGAAGAAGCTGGGTGTGTACCTCGAGGCCACCCCCGCCGAATTCCGGGAGGGTGTCGTCTCGCGAGCCGAGCTCGACGCCTTCCAGGCCGATCCGCCTCAGTGGCTGCGTGAGCTGCGGGCCAAGGGGCCGCACCCCCGTCCGGTGGTCGCGGAGAAGCTGGGCGTCTCCATCTCGGGTCTCGCGCGCGGCGGGATCACGGAGCCGCTGACCACCGAGCAGATCGAGGCCCTGAAGCAGGAGCAGCCCGAGTGGCTGCAGAAGGAGCGGGCCACACAGGCCGAGGTCCGCAAGGAGGCGGCGCGGATCAAGAAGCGGGACGCTGAGCGCTGAGCGCTCCGCGGGCTGCGCCGCTGTGCGGCTCCGCAGCGGGGCCGGGATATGTCGCCTTTCGTCTGCGGCGCCGTCGTGGCCGGCCGCGCCCGCGCGGCGGAGCCGCAGATCGATGCAGCCCCGCGCCCCTTTGGGGCGCTGACGCCGTCCGCCCGCGACAGTCGGTTGCCGTTCGGATCCGTTGCGTGCGCGACGCACGGATCTGACGGTGCATCACGACGAAGGTCACAAAAGCGTATCGGACATTCCGGCCTTCAACCTTCACACGAGCCGCACAAGTTGGCTAGCGTGGCATCAGGCCGCACGAGTTCCTCCGGCGAACCCCGCCGGGACGCGTGGCCTCCGCCGAGTCCGGTGCGCCCCTGTGGCAGCCGGAGCCGGGGACCCAACCGAACGATGGGGTGAATCGGCCCAACTGCCCGACAGGGCAGGGGCCGTAGGGCATGCCTTCCGGAACCGACCGCCCGAACCCGACAGCTAACTCGGTAGGCGGAGTACGGAAGGAGTACGGCTCCCATGGCGCCGGATCGACCATCGCGCACCGGAGGCCTCGGCCTGCCCGGTATGCGCAATTCCGCTCTTGCGACGGCGGCCCTCACCTCGGTGGCGCTGCTGTCGCAGACCGCCGACGCGGTGCCCCTGACGGGGGATGAGGGCCCCAGCCGCGAAGACGTCCGGCAGCGCGTGAGCAGCCTCTACGACCAGGCCGAGAGCGACACCGGCCAGTACAACCTGACCCGCACTCAGGGGTCGGGCCAGCGTGGGCGCGGCACCCCGGCGGGCGGGGGCAGGCGCTCTGATCCCGACCTCGACAACGTCACCAGGCAGTGGTTCGACGCGGCGCGGGCGTCGCTGGGCCCGACGGTCCCGGCGGTACTGCCGTCCGACCGCACGCCGAGCCGCCCGGCCGAGACCCGGCGCGCGCGTCCGGCGGAGCGTGCGGAGGGTCGTGCGGGCCGTGAGCTGGAGGCGGCCGGGCGGCCCGTGCCCGAGCTGCCCGCGGCAGGCGTCCGCCGTCCCGTCGCCGAGCTGACCGCCGGCCACGCGACCGCGCTGCCCGCCGTGCCGGCACCCCGTCAGGAGGCCGTCGCCGCCCTGCCGGCGGCCCCCGAGTCGAAGCAGACCTCGCTGCGGAAGTCCAAGCAGGAGAGCCAACGCAGGATCGCGGCCGCCAGCGAGCTGCTGTACCGGTACACGGCCCAGCAGACCTCCGTCCCGCGCCCGGCCGTCGAGCCTCGACCGGCCGGGAACACCTGGCAGGCGGCCGCACAGCAGAGCTCACCGCTCGCGGCGATCGAGGCCCAGTCTCCGCAGCCCGCCTGGGCCACCACGGCCCAGCAGGCCGTCGTGCAGCCGCTCCAGGGCGGCTGGCAGGACCCCGTGGCACAGGAGCAGGCCCGTCGTGCGGCCGACGAGGCCTGGCGGCTGCAGCAGCCGTCGGTCCTCGACACCGGCGTACCCGCGGCCGAGCAGTGGCGCCCGCAGGAGCAGACGGTTCTCGACACCGGCTTGTCCATGGCCCAGGAGTGGCGCTCGCAGCCGTCGGTGCTCGACACGGGCATACCTGCGGCCCAGGACTGGCGCTCGCAGGAGCTGACCGTCCTCGACACGGGTGTCCCGACCCCGCAGACGCCCACCGGCACCAAGGCCGACCGGGCCGTCGCCTTCGCGCAGGCGCAGATCGGCAGGCCGTGCCTGTGGGGTGCGGTCGGACCGGAGTCGTACGACAATGCCGGTCTCACCCAGGCCGCCTGGAAGGCCGCGGGGGTCGCCCTGCCGCGGTCCACGGCCGAGCAGGCGAGCATCGGCACGGTGATCCCGCTCGCCGAGAGCCGCCCAGGAGACCTGATCTTCTTCCACGACAACTTCAGCCACGTCGGCCTCTACACCGGCAACGGCATGATGATCCACGCGCCCGGCCCGGGCTCGGTGATCCGCGAGGAGTCGATCCACAACGCCGGGGAGGCGGCGATCCGCATCGCGGTCCGGCCTGCGTGAGGTTCAGGAACGTCGGTCCAGCCGTGACACCAGCAGCTCGGTGAACTGCGAGGCCGCCCACGGGAGTCGGCGGCCGAGCATCGTCTGGATCTGCGCCTCGTGCTGCCGGAAGACCGGGTGCTCGACCCGGACGTAGGCGACCGAACTCGTACTGCGGGGCGAGCGCGTCGCAGACCAGGGCGGGGCGGACCGTGAGTCCCTCCAACTGGGCGCGGTCTTCACGGACGTGCTCGGCCTGCCCGCACTATGGCTGCCGCGCTCCTACCCCGGCTGTCTGCAGCACGCCCCCGACGAGCACCTGCTCGCGCCGATCGCCCGCGAGGGCCTGGTCCTCGCGACGGCGCTGTTCCACGCCCTGGGCAATCCGACCCCACAACTCCCGCTCCCTGTCGCGCCCTTGAAGGGAGCCTGATGACCGTTGAACAGTCCCACCGACAACACCCGCCGGGCCTGGCTGCCATGACCATGTCGCCGCGGCCATCCCCTCCCTCGGCCACTCCTGCGACACGCACTACCCGTGGAACTCGGCCGACGACCACGGCGCCCTCGACCGGCTGCATGCGGCGGATCCAGCCGGACTACGAGCTGAGGCTGCCGCGGTGGTGAACAATGTCGACGTGAGCGATCAGTACATGCAGCGGCTGGCCGGAAAAATCGTGGTCGTCACCGGGGCGGCCCGCGGACAGGGGGCCGCCGAGGCCGAGGCGGCAGCCCGGGCCGGGGCCCGGGTGATCGCCACCGACGTACGGCCGGAGGGCGACTGCCGGCCGCTCGACGTCAGCAGCGAGAGCGACTGGGCGAAGCTGGCCGCGGAGCTGAAGGAGTCGTACGGCGAGATCCACGGGCTGGTCAACAACGCGGGCATCATCCGGCGCGAGCGGCTCGGCGCGGTGCGCCCCGAGGACTTCGCGCAGGTCCAGGCGGTGAACACGACCGGACCGCTGCTCGGCATCCAGCACCTCGCCCCGCTGATGCCGCCCGGCTCGTCGATCGTCAACGTGGGCTCGTCCGCCGCGCTCACCGGCTACTATCCGGTGGCGTACACGGCCAGCAAGTGGGCCCTGCGGGGGGTGTCGAAGATCGCCGCCATGGAGCTGGGGCCGCGGGGCATCCGCGTGAACACCGTCCACCCCGGCTATATCGAGACCGAGATGACGGCCGCCGCCACTCCCGCCTTCCGCGAGTCGACCATCCGCGAGACCCCGCTCGGCCGCAGCGGAAGCGTCGACGACATCGCACCGCTGGTGGTCTTCCTGCTGTCCGACGAGTCGTCGTTCATCACCGGGGCGGAGATTCCGGTGGACGGGGGCCTTACCGCGCACGGTGGCGTCAAGTCGATCTCGGATGCGATGCGTACGGATCCGCCCGCGTCGGTGTGAGCCGTGCGGGCCCGCCGGTCCCCCGCGCCGGCGGCCCCGCACGGCGTGGGGATCCCGGCGTCCTCCCCAGGCGCCGGGGCTCCCCCCGCTGCGGCCGCTGTATGGCCGATGTGCTGGAGTACATCCGAGAACGTCGCTGTTGCTCGCATGCAGTCTGGAGCAGCGGAAGGCGTCGCCGGTATGGGTACAACTGCGTACGCGGCGAGCGAGCGGAGAAGAACGTGGCACACGTGCTGGGCGGGGCCCACGAGCGCATGCTGTCGGTGGCCGTGGCCGCCCTCCACGAACGCGATCCGGAGCGGCTGTGGCCGCTGGTGGCGAGCGCCCTGCCGAGCCTGTGCGGCGGCGAGACCCTGATCTACAAGCTCGACGACTGGAACGAGGCCGAGGGCACGGTCGGCATGCCGCCCGAGGTCACCGTCGAGTTCGACGGGCTCGGGGAGGAGGACCTGGGCCTCCTGCGCGCGGGTTTTCCGTTCGCGCACCACTACGCGGCCGGGCCCGACAGGACTCCCCTCACTGCGCGCCGTACCGCGGGCACCGCCTGGTCCGCGAGCCCGACCGCGCGGCTGATCGGCGACATCATGGACGCGGACGACGTACTGGCGATTCCGCTGCCCGGGACGACGACGCCGATCACCGGATGCATGGTCTACCGCTCCGGTACGGACTTCACCGACGACCACGTCCGCGCGGCCCAGCAGCTGCAGCCGCTGCTGGCGGCGGTGGAGCAGCAGCGGCAGCTCCTGGAACGCTGGAAGCGGACGGCCGCCCCGCACTCCACCGGCGAACCGGCCACGGACTGCCCTCTCACGCCCCGGGAGACGGCCGTCCTGCTCCTGCTCACGGACGCCCTGACCGCGGCGGCGATCGGCCGGCGGCTCGGCATCTCGGACCGTACGGTCCACAAGCACATCGAGAAGATCTACCGCAAACTCGGCACCCGCGACCGCATCAGCACGGTCCTGCGGGCCCAGCAACTGGGGCTGGTCCCCGCGCCGTGACCGGTGGCGGCACGGTCAGAGCTGTCGGGCGCGGTACAGGTCGCGCAGCAGGGCGATCTCGGCCCCGTGGTGCAGGACTTCCTGGTTGACCCACCACACGATGTCGACGAAAGGCTCTTCGAGGTCGCTGCCGTGGGGATAGGTGCAGTGGCCGACCGTGTCGAGTGCCGCTTCGTCGATGCTCAGCAGCGCCTTCCGCCAGGCCGTGACACCGGCGTCAAAGGCGGCGACGGCCGCTGCGGCGTCCCCGCTGACGGGGTAGTCGTCCCGGGTGAGGCGGTGGCCGCCTGCCGTATGATCGGCACGGAGGATCAGCATCTCGCTCAGGTGGCTCAGCCGCCACGCGATGGTGGTGAAGGGCGGCGGCCAGGGGTGCGGGTAGGCCGCGGCGTCACGTCCCCAGTCTCCGTGCGCGGCACCGGCCAGCAGGGTCGCGCGCGGCCCCGGCCCGTTCGCCCGCCGCCGCACCGACCAGCAGTCCGGCACCGGCTCCCAGAGGTACTCCGCATCGGTCATGGGCCCGACCTCGGTGTGCGAACCGTCACCGCTGTCCATCAGCGGCCCGGTCAGGCGGGCGGCCAGACGCCCGCAGGCGAAGTCGAACTGCTCCAGCAACGGGGCCAGGCGAGATGCGGTCACCGACACTCCCATGGCGAACTCGTCAACGCACCGAGGAGGCACGAACTGACCGGCTAGCCTGGCACAACCGGCAAGCAACCCGCCTCTCGATTTCCGATGACAGGGAGTCGGCCATGAAGCCGAACCGCTCCATCCCCTCCTCGACCGTCATCCCCGTCCTGATCTACCCCGACGTGCGCGCGGCCGTCGCCTGGCTCGGTGCGGCCTTCGGGTTCGTGGAACGGGTGCGGATCGGCGAGGACCACCGCGCACAGCTCGGGTTCGGCGAGGGCGCCGTGATCGTCGGGGACACCCGCAAGGACCGCCGGCCCCCGCGCCCCGGCGAGGTCACGCACTCCGTGATGGTGCGCGTGGACAACGCCCGTGCCCACTGCGAGCAGGCCCGGGAGCACGGCGCACGCATCGTCATGGAACCGACCGACTTCGAGTACGGGGAACGCCAGTACACCGCCGAGGACCTTGCGGGTCATCAGTGGACGTTCTCGGAGACACTCGCGGATGTCGCGCCGGAGGAATGGGGCGGGGAGTCGGTCTCGGCCGATTGAGGTGCTCAGCCCGGCCCGGGCCCCGTCCCGCCCTTGAGCCGTTCCAGGTCGGAGGGGCGGACCTGGATGACGACCAGGGCGATCAGAGCGGCGAGGACGGTGAAGATCGCCGCCATGATGAAGGCCGCCGAGATCCCGGACGTGAGCACATGGTCGGACCAGGGGCGCGGGAGCTGCCCGGTGTGCCGGAAGCGCAGGCGTTCGGCCGGGGTGGCCTGGGCCAGGAAACGCGGGATCTGCTTGTGGGCCTCGTTGGTGCTGGCCGTGCCGAACATGGTGACCAGGATGGACAGACCGAGTGAACCGCCCACCTGCTGGGTGGCGTTGAGGAGTCCGGAGGCCGCGCCGGTCTCCTGGACGGGGACGTTGGAGAGCGCCATGAGGGTGAGCGAGACGAACTCCATGCCCATGCCCAGGCTGAAGACGAGGATCGGGCCGAGGATGCTGCCCGCGTAGGTGGAGTGGACGTCGGTCAGGGTCAGCCAGGCCAGGCCCGCCGCCGCGAGAACGGCGCCCACCACCATGAAGGGTTTGGGTCCGAACTTCGGCAGGAACCGCGAGGCCAGCCCGGCGCCGACGGCGATGACCGCGCTGACCGGCAGGAAGGCGAACCCGGTTGCCAGTGGGCTGAAGCCCAGTACGTCCTGCACGAAGAGCGTGAGGAAGAAGAACATGCCGAAGATCGCGGCGGCGAGGCTCAGCATGATGCCGTAGGTGCCCGCACGGTTGCGGTCGGCGAACATGTGCAGCGGCGTGATGGGCTGGCTGGAGCGCCGTTCGATCAGGATGAACGTCGCGAGGACCACGACGGCCGCGGCGAACGAGGCCAGCGTGAGCGGGTCCCGCCAGCCCTCCTGGGCGGCTCTGATGAAGCCGTACACCAGCAGCACCATGCCCACGGTGGAGGTCAGAGCGCCGGCCAGGTCGAAGTGGCCCGGGTGGCGTTCGGACTCCTTGATCACGCGGGGCGTGGCGAGGGCGATGAGCACGCCGATCGGGACGTTGACGAAGAGCACCCAGCGCCAGTTCAGCCACTCGACGATGACTCCGCCCGCGACCAGCCCGATGGCCCCGCCGCCCGCCGAGACCCCGGCGAACACCCCGAAGGCCCGGTTCCGGTCCGGGCCCTCGCGGAAGGTCGTGCTGATCAGGGCGAGCGCGGTCGGGGAGGCGATGGCGCCGCCGACTCCCTGCAGGGCGCGTGCGGCGAGGAGTTCGCCGGAGTTCTGGGCGAGCCCGCCCAGCAGGGAGGCCAGCGCGAACAGCAGCACGCCGAAAATGAACATCCGCCGCCTGCCCAGGATGTCGCCGGTCCGCCCGCCGAGCAGCAGCAGACCGCCGAAGGTGAGGGTGTAGGCGTTGACCACCCAGGACAGGCTGGTGGTGGAGAAGTCCAGGGCGCTCTGGATGTGCGGCAGCGCGATGTTCACGATGGTGATGTCCAGGACCACCATCAGCTGGCACGACGCGATGACCAGCAGCGCCATGCCGTTTCCGCCGCCGCCCGGTTCGCGGGTGGCGGCCTGTGATGCGGAGGTCGGCTGCGGGCTGCTGCTCATAGTGCGTCGCTCTCAGTGAACGGTGCCGTCCACTGTTCGACCGTACGCTCCTGCCGGGGCCGTCACCACTCGATGCGCGAAACCGACGTCATGTGCGGGTCTTGTGGGTCATGGCGAACTCGTCGGCCTCGGGCAGGTCGAATTCCCCGTGATCGCTGCCGAGCCCCTGCGCCACCAGCGCGGCCGCGGCGCTGCCCAGTACGGCCGCCTCGCGGGGCGTGCGGCCCAGGCTCACGCCGCGCAGGAAACCGGCCGAGAACGCGTCGCCGCAGCCGGTCGTGTCGACGACGTCGATCGCGAAGGCGGGGACCGTTTCCGTGCCCTCGGCCGTCACCAGGAGCACGCCGTCGCCGCCACGGGTGACCGCGACGAGACCGGCCCCGGCGGCCAGAAACTTCTTCGCGCCCGTCACGAGGTCCTCCTCCTCGCTGAATCCGAGGACCTGGTCGTCGTTGGGCAGCAGGAAGTCGACATAGGGGAGCACCGGTTCGATCTGGTCGAAGGTGCCGAGCTCGCCGGGGGCGAGGAGGTCCACGGAGGTGACCACGTCGTGTTCCTTGGCGTGCGCCAGGATGCGCGAGGCGACGTCGGCACCGATCAGCTCGGGGCCGCCCAGGTGGAGGTGGGTGGCCTCGGCCACCGCGTCCCAGGGCACGTCGTCGAGGCCGTAGGTGATGTTGGCACCGAGGAGGTGGAGGGAGGGGCGGTCGCCGTTGGGGCGGATGGGCAGGACGCTCGCCGAGGTGGAGGTGTCGATGCGGCGGACGAGCAACCCGGTGTCGATTCCTGCCCTGTTGAGGAGCTGGACGAGCATGTCGCCGGTCGGGTCGGTGCCGATCGCGCCGGCGGTGCGCACCTGGGCGCCCAGCTTGGCGAGAGTGAGGGCGGTGCCGCCGGCCGTCCCTGCGGCGGTCATCCGGATGTCGTCCACGAGGGTCGCGCCCTGGCCCTCGGGTATCTCCTCCACCGGCCGTACCAGTACGTCCAGCACGTGCACGCCCATCGTGACGACCTGCTGTGCCTTCATCGGGTGCCCTCCTGCTCGGGTGGTACGGAGTGGGTGGTGCCGTAGTTGCGGGCGATCGCGGCCTCGATGACCGCGAGTTGCTGCTGCTCGTCCAGGACGCGGGGCGGTCCGAGCGCGGCCGCGTGCTGGTAGACACCGCAGGCCCACTCCAGCAGCAGGGCGTGCTCGACCGCCTTGTCGAGGGTCGGTGCGTGGGTGAGTGCGCCGTGGTTGGCCATCAGTGCGGCGCTGCGGCCCTCCAGCGCGGCGAGGACGGACTCGGCGAGTTCGGGGGTTCCGAAGGTGGCGTACGGCGCGACGCGGACGGTGCCGCCGAGAGCGAGCAACTGGTAGTGGATGCAGGGCAGTTCGTCGAGGACCAGGGAGAGCGCGGTGGCCATCGGGGCGTGCGTGTGGACGACCGCGCCGGTGCCGTGGCGCCGGTAGACACCGAGGTGCAGCTCCAGTTCCGAGGTGGGCTCCAGCGTCCCGCCCACGATCTTCCCGTCCAGGTCGACCACCGTCACCTGGTCCGCGGTGAGTTCGGCGAGCACCGCCCCGGTTGCGGTGATCGCGACCCGCTCCCCCACTCGCACGCTCACGTTCCCGGCCGTACCGATGAGCAGGCCCTCCGCCCCCAGTCGGCGGCAGGCCTCCGCCACGGCGGCCCGCTCCCGCCCGAGCGCCGTGCTTGAGTCGGTCATGTGCGGGACCGTAACCTAAACATGAAACAAAGTCACGTTCAGGTTCGGAGGTTGTTGGTGGGCGAGCCGACCGCGGATGTCAGCGGGGCAGCTCCCCTGCGCCGTACGCCCCAACAGGCGCGCAGCAGAGCGCGCTTGGCGAGGGTTCTGGAGGCCGCCGAGCGCGTCCTGATCGGTGAGGGGGTCGAGGCGCTGACCACGACCCGTGTCGCCGCGGAGGCCAAGGTGTCGGTCGGTTCGCTGTATCAGTACCTGCCCGACCGCGACGCGATCATCGACGCCCTGGCGGCCGGCTACTTCGCGAAACTCGAGGCCGCCATGGACGGCTTCGTCCAGGCCGCGACGGCAGAGCGCTGGGACGACCCGGTGGGCGTGCTCGTCGACGCGTTCGCCGGGATCTACCGCACCGAACACGGCTTCCGGGCCCTGTGGTTCGGCAGCGGACTGACCGAGCGGACCCGTGCCGCGGACCGCGAGCACAAGCGCCGTATGGCCGGCGGAATCCGGCGCGTCCTGCTCGCGCTCGACATGGCCGGCGACGACGAGACTCTCGCCCGCGCCTGCCACGCGGCGGTCCTGGCGGCAGACGCGCTGGCGCAGGAGGCGTTCCGGCGGGACGCCGAGGGGGACGTGGAACTCCTGGACGAGGCCAAGGTCATGCTGCGCGGCTACCTCGCGGACGTCACCGCGCGATATCGACGCCGTTGACCGTGCCCGGGCTCGCGCACGCCGCGGCGGGAGGCGAGGAAGCCGCCGATCGGCAGCGGGCCGCGCGGACGAACAGCGCCGGACAGCTGCGGCCCCCGGCCTGCCGCACTCCCCGCGATGGCCTGAACTCCCTTGGCCGGTCAGCCGTTTCGGTACAGCGTGGTGAGCAGTTCGATCGCGGCGGGGGTGGCGGGGTGCGGGTCGTTGCGCCACCAGGCGAGGCGTACGGCGATGGGTTCGGCGTCGCGGACCGGGCGGTAGACGACGCCGGGGCGCGGGTACTGGTGGGCGGTCGACTCCGCGGTCACGCCGATGGCCCGGCCGCTGGAGATCACGGTCAGCCAGTCGTCGACGTCGTGTGTCTCCTCGGTGGCCGGCCGGGCGTCCGGCGGCCACAGGTCGGCGGTGGTGGTTCCGGTGCGCCGGTCGATCAGCAGGGTGCGTCCGCTGAGGTCGCCGAGCCGGACCGAGCGCCGCCCGGCGAGAGGGTCGTCGGCGGCCATCGCGCACAACCGGCGCTCCAGGCCGACGATGGCGCAGTCGAAGCGCCGGTCCTCCCCCAGCGGTCTGCGCACCACGGCGAGGTCGCAGGCGCCGTCCGCCAGCCCTGCGGTGGCGGAATTGACCCGGACCAGGTGCAGGTCCGTGTCGGGGTGGGCCTGCGCCCAGCGGCGCTGGAAGGCGGACGTGTGCCGGCCCAGCGCCGACCAGGCGTAGCCGATACGCAGGCTGGTGTGGCCCGAGGTGGCCGTCTGGACCAGGTCGTCCACCTCGCCGAGCACCCGCCGGGCCTGGGCCACCACCCGCAGCCCCGTCGCGGTCGGTGCCACCTCGCGCGAGGTGCGGCGCAACAGCCGTACGCCCAGGGCCCGTTCGAGCGAGGCGAGCGTCCGGGACACGGCGGCCTGGGAGACGCCGAGCGCGATGGCCGCGTCGGTGAAGGTGCCTTCGTCGACGATCGCGACGAGACAGCGCAACTGCCGGAGTTCCACATCCATGACTCAAGCGTATAGATCGAGCTCCAGGTGCATTTTGTGCAAGTCATCTTCCTGCGCATGATCGGGCCATGGCACCCGCATCTGCCTCAGCCCCGGTCCCAGCCGCTGCGCAGCCCCCCGTTCCCGAACGCCCCGGCGCCGATCCGGCGTTGCCCTCCTCCGGGCCTGACCGGCATCGTCTCCTCGGCGTGGTCACGATGGTCGGCAGCGGTCTGTCCAACCAGACCGGCGCCGCGGTCGGCTCCCTCGCCTTCCCCGTCCTCGGCCCGGTCGGGGTCGTCGCGGTCCGCCAGTACGTCGCCGCGATCGTCCTGCTGGCCGTGGGCCGGCCACGGCTGCGTGACTTCACCTGGCGTCAGTGGCAGCCGGTGCTGCTGCTGGCCGTGGTCTTCGGCACGATGAACCTGTCGCTGTACAGCGCCGTCGACCGCATCGGTCTCGGGCTCGCGGTGACCCTGGAGTTCCTCGGCCCGCTCGCCATCGCGCTGGCCGCCACCCGCAATCGCGTGGACGCCTGCTGTGCGGTGATCGCCGCGGCCGGTGTGGTCACGCTGCTGCGCCCGCAGCCCTCCGCCGACTACCTCGGCATGGGCCTGGGGCTGCTCGCCGCCGTCTGCTGGGCCTCGTACATCCTGCTCAACCGCACCGTCGGCCGCCGTATCCCGGGTGCCGAGGGGTCCGCGGCGGCCGCCGGCGTCTCCGCCCTGCTGTTCCTGCCGATCGGTGTCGCCGTCGTCCTGCGGCATCCGCCGGCCGCCACGGCGGTGGGTTGCGCCGTGGCGGCCGGGGTGCTCTCCTCGGCGGTGCCGTATCTCGCGGACCTGTTCACTCTGCGCCGGGTGCCGGCTCAGGCGTTCGGTCTGTTCATGAGTGTCAATCCCGTCCTCGCCGCCGTCGTCGGGTGGGTCGGCCTCGGCCAGAACCTGGGCTGGACGGAGTGGGCGAGCATCGGCGCCATCGTCGCCGCCAACAGCCTGAGCATTCTGCTGCGGCGCGGTTGAACCGCTAGAGGAAGCTGACGTTCTGGGCCAGGGCGAGTCGGCCGGAGTAGTTGATGGTGTTGGTGGCCGACCGCATGTAGGCGCGCCAGGCGTCGGAGCCCGACTCGCGGCCGCCGCCCGTCTCCTTCTCCCCGCCGAAGGCGCCCCCGATCTCCGCGCCGGAGGTGCCGATGTTGACGTTGGCGATGCCGCAGTCGGAGCCCTCGGCGGAGAGGAAGAGCTCCGCTTCCTGCTGGTCGCGGGTGAAGATGCTCGAGGACAGGCCCTGCGGGACGTCGTTGTGCAGGGCGATGGCCTCCTCCAGCGTGTCGTAGGTCAGGACGTAGAGGATCGGCGCGAAGGTCTCCTCGCGTACGACGTCGGTCTGTTCGTCGATGCGGACGACGACCGGTTCGACGTAGGCGGCGCGGGGCGCGGCGTCGGCCAGGCGGCGCTCGCCGCCGACCAGGATCTTGCCGCCCTGCGCCTGGGCGCGGGTGACGGCGTCCTGCATGCCGTCGAGGGCCTTGGCGGAGATGAGCGGTCCGACGAGGGTGTTCTCGTCGAAGGGGTCGCCGATGGGGAGCTTGGCGTACGCGGCCGTGAGCCGTGCGACGAGCGTGTCGGCGATGTCGCGGTGCACGATGAGACGGCGCAGGGTCGTGCAGCGCTGGCCCGCGGTGCCGGCCGCGGCGAAGACGATGCCCTGCACGGCGAGGTCGAGATCGGCGGAGGGCGCGACGACGGCGGCGTTGTTGCCGCCGAGCTCCAGCAGGCTGCGGCCGAAGCGGGCCGCGACGCGGGGGCCGACCTCGCGGCCCATGCGGGTGGAGCCGGTGGCGCTGACGAGGGCGACGCGCGGGTCGTCCACGAGTTGCTCGCCGATGGTGCGGTCGCCGAGGAGGAGACGGTGCACGTCGCGCGGGGCGCCGACCTCTTCGGCGGCCTGGGTCAGGAGCCGGTCGCAGGCCAGGGAAATGAGCGGGGTCAGCTCGGACGGCTTCCAGATCACCGTATCGCCGCAGGCCAGCGCCACGGCGGTGTTCCACGACCACACGGCTGCCGGGAAGTTGAACGCGGAGATGACGCCCACGACACCCAGCGGGTGCCAGGTCTCGGCCAGGCGGTGGCCGGGGCGTTCGGAGGCGATGGTGCGGCCGTAGAGCTGGCGGGACAGGCCGACCGCGAAGTCGCAGATGTCGATCATCTCCTGGACCTCGCCGAGCGCCTCGGAGCGGATCTTGCCCGCTTCGATGGTGATGAGGTCGGCCAGGTCGCTCTTGTGGTCGCGCAGCAACTCGCCCAGGCGGCGCACGAGTTCGCCGCGGCGCGGGGCCGGGGTGGTGCGCCAGGTCAGGAAGGCCTCGCGGGTGGCCGTGACGGCTTCCTCGGTGTCGGCGGCGGTCGCGGCCGTGAGTCCGAAGAGGTCCTCGCCGGTGATCGGCGTGCGCGCCCGGAAGTCGGCGCCTTCGGGGACGGTGACGCCGATGCGCTCCAGGCTCGTACGGGCGCGGGCGCACAGCTCTTCGGTGCCGGGCAGGGTGGTGCTGGTCATGGCGCTCCCTTGGGGTTCGGTGAGTGAGGAGGACGGGTCGGCTGAGCGGGGCGTCGAGTTGCAGCTCCCTGGCGACCTGGGCGAGGGACTGGGTGTCGATCGGGGGAGTCACACCACGTGGGCTTCGGGGCGGGTCTCGGCTCCGGAGCGGAAGCGGTCGGCGCTGAGCGGGGAGATGTCGGCGAAGGGTGCGCGGTCCAGGTGGAGGTCGCGCAGGATCTCGCCGACGGCGGGGGCCTGCAGGAAGCCGTGGCCCGAAAACCCGGTGGCGTAGAGGAAGTTGACGAGTTCGCCGGAGCGGCCGATGAGGGCGTTGTGGTCGGGGGTGACCTCGTAGAGACCGGCCCAGCCGCCGACGGTCCTCATGTCGGCCAGTTCGGGGGCCCGTTGCCGTACCGCGTCCCGGAAGAGCTCGAGCCACTCCGGGGTCCAGGTGGTGTCGAAGCCGTCGGGCTGGCGGGGGTCGGCGAGGCCGAACAGCAGGCCGTCGTCGCTGTTGTGGAAGTAGGCCGACGACGTGAAGTCGATGGTGAAGGGGATCCGGGGCGCCGGGGGCACGAGCCGTTCGGTGAAGGCGAGTTGGCGGCGTACCGGCCGGACCGGGAGGTGGATGCCGGCCATGTCGCCGATCTGGGCCGACCAGGCGCCCGCCGTACAGATGACGGCGTTGCAGTCGATGCGGCCGCGGTCGGTGTGGACGGCGGTGACGCGGTCGCCTGCGGTGTCGATGCCGGTCACGGCGGTGTGCGTGGCGAAGGTGACCCCGGCCCGGGCGGCGGCGTCGGCGTATCCGTTCACGACCAGGCCGGGGCGGGCGTGGCCGTCGATGGGCGAGTAGGCGGCGGCCACGAGTCCGTCGGTGCTGACGTAGGGGCACAGGCGGCGGGCCTCGTCCGGAGTGATCATGCGGGTGGGGACGTCGAGCGCGTTCTGGGTCCTGACACTGGCCTCGAAGTCCGCGGCCTGCCGGTCGGTGGTGAGCAGGAAGAGGTAGCCGACGGTGTCGAGGCGGATGTCGGCGCCGGGGCGATGCGGGAAGTCGGCGTATGCGCGAAGACTGCGGCTGCCCAGCTCGATGTTGAGCGGGTCGGAGAACTGGGCGCGGACGCCGCCGATCGGTTTGCCCGAGCTGCCGCAGGCCAGCTCGCCACGCTCGACGACGACGATGTCCCTCACCCCCGCCTCGGCGAGGTGGAACGCGGCACTGGCGCCCATCACGCCGCCGCCGATGATCACGACGTCTGCGGTCGGCGGAACGGAGCGGAAGGTGGATGAGGAGGACAAGGGGCCGTCCCTTCCGAAGGCTGTCAGTGAGTGGCGAGACGCTGATCAGCTGTGTGCCCGTCCGTCATGGTGACGCAACCCGACCTTTGAAGTCCATGAACAGTTACTGCGCCTGATCTATTAGTGTCCCTATATGGACTGGACGAGTTCCCAGCTGCGTTCCCTGGTGGAGCTGACCAGGCGCGGAACCATCACCGCGGTGGCTCGGGCGCTCGGGTACACGCCCGGCGGCGTCTCGCAGCAGATCGCCGCGCTGGAGAAGGCCACGGGCATGGAGCTGCTGCGGCGGGTCGGGCGGCGGGTGGAGCTGACCGACGCCGGGATGACGCTGGCCCGGCACGCCGAGCGGATCCTGTCCACGGAGGCCGAGGCCGTCCAGGCGCTGGAGCGCAGCCGGGGCGAGATCTCCGGGGTGCTGGTGGTGGGGCTGTTCGCCACGGCCGCCGCCGAGATCCTGCCGCCGGCCCTGCAGCGGGTGCGCGAGGCGCATGCCGGGCTCGCCGTGCACAGCCGCGACATGGACGTGGACGAGGTGTACGACGCCGTCGCCTCCGGGGCCGTGGACCTGGCGCTCGGCCTGGACTACCCCGATGTGCCCATCCCGCGCGATCCATCCCTGCGGGTGATGCAGCTGGACCGGGAGCGGTTCTCCCTCGCGGTGCCCACCGGGTGGCTGGACGGCCGCGCGGAGGTGGCCCTGGCCGACACCCGGAACCTGGGCTGGATCCTGCCCTCCCCCGACAGCTACTACGGCCGTGCCGTGCGCACCGCCTGCCGGCGGGCCGGCATCGAACCCGACGTCCAGCACGAGGTGACCGACACCGCGGCCACCCTGGCACTGGTCGAGGCGGGCATCGGGATCAGCACCGTGACGGAGCTGATGCTCAGGCTGCGCGCCTCCCGCTTCGATGTGGTGAGGCTGCGCGAGACGGTCGAACGGCACATCGTCGTGGTGTTCCGCTCCACCGCCGAGCACCGGCCGACGGTGGCCGCGCTGGTCGAGGTACTGCGGGCGGTGACCGGGACCCGGCGCGGCATGCAGACGTAGAACAGGCATCAGCCGGCCTGCACCGGGTGTGCCTGTCCGGCCCACATCGTGGGGAGGAACCGGTCGGAGATGACTGGTGAGCTAGGAGGGTTTCCAGCTGTGATCACCGTTCTGGAGGGCGCGCCGCCCATGGCGGCGGCGATCGGCGCGCTGCGTGCGAGCCTGCTCGACGGGCTCGACCCGGAGGCCGGTCCGCCGCGTTCGGCCGTCCCGGTGCCGCAGGGGCAGCTCCTGCTCATGCCCGCCCACTGGGGCGCCTACGCCGGAGTCAAGGTGGTGACCGTGGCACCGGACAACCCGGCGCGGGAACTGCCACGGATCCAGGGCAACTACCTTCTGCTGGACGGCGAGACCCTCACCCCGCTGGCCCTGCTGGACGGGATCGCGCTCACCAACGTACGCACCGCGGCGGTGTCGGCCGTGGCCGCCGACGCGCTCGCCGCACCGGACGCGAGCCGACTGGTGCTGTTCGGGACGGGGCCGCAGGCACGGTCGCACCTCGAGGCCCTGAGGTGCGTCCGGCCGATCCGGGACGTCGTGGTCGTCGGCCGGGACGCCGAGCGCACGCGCGCGTTCGCCGATGACATCGGGGCGCGAGTCGGCAGTGCGGACGATGTGGCGGACGCGGACGTCGTGGCCTGCTGCACCACGGCACGCACGCCGCTGTTCGACGGATCGCTGCTGCCCGCGCACGCGACCGTGGTGGCCGTCGGATCGCACGAGCCGGACGCCCGGGAGGTCGACGAGACGGCTGTCGGCCGTTCCACGGTTGTGGTGGAGGCGGTTTCGGCCGCGCTGCGCGAGGCCGGCGACATCGTACTGGCCGTGCAGGCAGGGGCGATCGATCCCGACACGCTGGTCGGCCTCGCCGATCTCGTGCGGGGCAAGGCCCAACTCCCGCCGCAGCGGCCGCGGTTGTTCAAGAGCGTGGGCATGGCCTGGCAGGACCTGGTGGTCGCCGCCGCCCACTTCGAGGCGGCGCGGGCATGACGGCGGTGGTGGCCGGGGACGCCGGGCGCGGTACTCGGCCGATGCCTCGATGACTCCTGAACGGAGCCGGAGGTCGGGGTACCCGGACTGTATGTCGCGTATCGGCCGGCGGGCGGGCACGAGTCGGGAGGGCGGACTCGGACCTCTCCGATCGCTACGGTCGCGGATCCCATCGCTCGGCGCCCGTGGCTGCGACCAGCACAAATACGGACTTCCGCGGTGGACTCCGACCACGCATGACCTGTGCATGACCTATGCGTGGGGTGATCTTTGCCTGGCATGGTCCACCGTTCGTCTGTGCTTCACGCAGTACCGGCCCGGGGCTTCTAGGGTTACGGCGCCGCCTCCCCCCGCACGTGCCCGTCACCTCTGTCCGGAGGACAGTCATGACCGCCGTAAAGGCTTCCAAGCGCACCAGGCACCCCCTCGCCGCACTCGCCGGGGCCGTCGCCCTCACCGCCACGTCGATCGGCGTGTGGGCCGCAACGGCCTCCACCGCTCAGGCCGCCGCTCTCCCGACCCCCGACCACGTGGTGGTCGTGGTGATGGAGAACCACGCCTACTCGCAGGTGATCGGAAGCTCCAGCGCCCCGTACATCAACAACACCCTCAAGGCGGGTGGCGCCAACCTCACCCAGTCCTACGGTCTCACCCACCCCAGTGAGCCGAACTACTACATGCTCTTCTCGGGCTCCAACCAGGGCCGCACCGACGACAGTTGTGTCGGCGTCGGGTCCATCTCCGCGCCGAACCTCGCCTCCGAGCTGATCGCCGCGGGCAAGACCTGGAAGAGCTACAACGAGTCGCTGCCCAGCCAGGGTTCGACGACCTGCAGCAGCGGCAACTACGCGCAGAAGCACAACCCGTGGTTCGGCTTCTCCAACGTGCCGACGAACACCGCGATGACCTTCGCGCAGTTCCCGACCGACTACACGACCCTGCCGAAGGTCTCCTTCGTCGTCCCGAACCTGTGCAGCGACATGCACGACTGCTCGGTCGCCACGGGCGACACCTGGATCAAGAACAACCTGGGCGCGTACGCCACTTGGGCCCAGACGCACAACAGCATCCTCGCCGTCACCTTCGACGAGGACAACAAGCTGTCCGGCAACCGCATCCCGACCGTCTTCTACGGGCAGCACGTCACCCCGGGGAGCTCCAGCTCGACCACCTACAACCACTACAACGTCCTGCGCACGGTGGAGGACCTGGCCGGGCTGAGCGCCCACGCGGGCAACGCCGCCTCGGCGTCCGACATCACCGGCATCTGGAACTGACGCCCGTGTATCTCGCGGACTCCCGCAGCACCAAGGCCGCCGTCGCCCCGGACACCCGTCCGGGGCGGCGGCCGGCCGCTGTCCCCGGCACCGTGCTGGCCCTGGGTGCGGTCAGCCTGATCACGGACGTCTCCTCGGAGATGGTCACGGCCGTCCTGCCGCTCTACGTGGTCGCGGGCCTGGGACTGTCGCCCCTCGGCTTCGGTCTCCTCGACGGCATCAACAACGGCGTGGGGGCGCTGGTCAGGCTGGCCGGCGGCCATCTCGCCGACGGGGGCGGCCGCCGCCACAAGGTCATTGCGGGCTTCGGCTACGGCCTGTCGGCGCTGTGCAAGCCGCTGCTGCTGCTCGCCCACACCCTCCCCGTACTCAGTGCCGTGCTCGCGGTCGACCGCACCGGCAAGGGGCTGCGCACCGCCCCCCGGGACGCGATGATCTCGCTGGCCACCGAACCCGAGCACCGGGGAAGGGCGTTCGGGGTGCACCGCGCCATGGACACCACCGGCGCGCTGCTCGGCCCGCTCGTCGCCTTCGCGGTACTGCGGGCCACCGTCGACGGCTACGACGCGGTCTTCGCGGTCAGCGGCTGCATCGCCGTGCTCGGGGTCCTGGTGCTGGTGCTGTTCGTGCCCCGCCGTGTCGACCCCGCCGGTGCCGTACAGCTGCCCGAGCCGGCCCGGCCGGCGCTGCGCGACTCGCTGGGCCTGCTGCGCCGCCCGGAGCTGCGCCGGCTCACCGTGTGCGCGGCCCTGCTCGGTCTCACCACCGTCAGCGACTCCTTCCTCTATCTGCTGCTCCAGCGCGACGGGGACCTGTCGGCCGACCTGTTCCCGCTGCTGCCGCTGGGCACTGCCGCCGTCTTCCTGCTGCTCGCCGTCCCGCTCGGCGCACTCGCCGACCGCATCAGCCGCCGTCGGCTCTTCCTGGCCGGCCACGGGGTCCTGCTGCTCGGCTACGGCCTGGTGCTCTCCCCCTGGCACGGCATTCCCGCCGTGGTCGCCGTCCTTGTGCTGCACGGCACGTTCTACGCGGCCACCGACGGGGTTCTTGCGGCCGCCACCGCCGGAGCCGTGCCGGCGCAGCATCAGGGCGCCGGGCAGGCGCTGGTGGGCACCGGCCAGGCGCTGGCGCGGTTCGCCTGCTCGCTCGCCTTCGGCGCGGCCTGGAGCCTGTGGGGCGGCCGCACCGCGCTCGCCGTCACCGCCGCCGCCCTGGCCGTCAGCGCCGTCGTGGCCTCGTTCGTCCTTCGCCCCGCCGACCAAGCGTCCCCCGCCGAGGTGTCCGTATGACCCGAACCACCCGTCTGGTGATCCTGCTGGCCGCCGTCCTGCTGCTCGGCGGCGTCGGCACCGGGGCGGTGCTGTACGCCGCCCACCGGTCGGGCATGAAGGACCAGCAGCAGGCGAACGGTCCCACCGTGAAGACCGGGACCGTCTCGCTCCGGCCGACGGCCGACCGCCGGCTGCTGGTGCGCAACCTGGCCTGGGGCCCGCACCGCGACGAGATCGCCACCGTGCCCGCCGACGATCCGCAAGGACCGCGCACCGCGTCCGGCGTCAAGTGCCTGCGCTTCCATGCGGCGGCCGGTACCGGCATCTGCCTGCAGGCCGTGCACGGCACGCTGCGGGACACCTACCGGGCGGTGGTGCTCGACGCGCACCTGCACGAGCTGCACCGCTTCCCCGCCGCGGGCATCCCCACCCGGGCCCGGGTCTCGCCCTCCGGCCACATGGTGGCCTGGACGGTCTTCGTCAGCGGCGACTCCTACGCCGGCACCAAGTTCTCCACCCGCACCGCCGTCGTCGACACCCGCACCTGGAAGATCGACGACAACCTGGAGACCTTCCGCATCATCAAGGACGGCCGGACCTACCGCGCCGCGGACACCAACGTCTGGGGCGTCACCTTCGCCGACGACAACCGCTTCTACGCCACGCTGGCGACGGGCGGCAAGACCTACCTCGTACGAGGAGACGTCGGCGCACGCACCCTCACCACCGTGCACCCCAACGTCGAATGCCCCTCCCTCTCGCCCGACGGCACCCGCATCGCCTACAAGAAACGCATCAAGGGAGCCTCACCCGACGCCCCCTGGCGGCTGTACGTCCTGAACCTGCGCACCATGACGGAGACCTCGACCGCCGAGCAGCGCAACATCGACGACCAGGCTCTGTGGTCCGACAACTCCACCCTCGTCTACGCCCTCCCCGGCGACTACGGCTCGGACCTGTGGACCGTCCCGGCCGACGGCAGCGGCACGGCCCGCCGGCTGATGACGTCGGCCGTCGCCCCCGCCTACCTGGGGTGACGGGCCGCCCGCAGTGGTTGCCGCGGGGCGACCGCAGCACAGTTGAACATGTTCAATTAATCCGCGATGATACGTCTGGCCATCGGGGGCACTGGACGAGAGGACCACGGTCATGACGAGCTCGCTGCTCACGCCACGAGGTCGTCCCCGCGCCGGTACGACCGGCGGGGGAATGGCGGCGGGGAGCACCGCCCCGACGCGGATCCTCGACTGGCGGCATCCGCAGGTCGCTTCCCTGCTTCGGCAGATCGGCACGACGGCGGACTCGGGGGCCGCCACGGACCCCGACCGCCGGACGGCGGACCTGCGCCGGGCCCACCGGGTGATCGCCGCAGCCGTGCAGCCGGTGTACTCGGTGCAGGACGAGCGGCCCGTGTCCGAGGTGCTGCGCCGTGGCCGCGGCTCGTGCAGCCAGCGGCTGGCCGTGCTGGAGGCGGTGGCGCGGGCATCCGGGGTGGCCACTCGGGTGCGCGGCCTGCTGGTCGACGGGACGTTCTGGTATCCGCGATTCCCGCGGCTGCGCCGGATCGTCCCGGACCAGGTTCTGCTGGCCTGGCCGGAGTTCCGCCTCGAGGAGCTGCCGCCGACCACCCGCCCCGCCACCCACTGGCTGGCGGTCTCGGAACTCTTCGGCAGCCTCGACGAGTTGAGCGACGGTCGTGGTGGCGGCTTCACCAATGCCGGTGCCGAGACGCTCTTCGAGGCGCTGTCCAGGACGGCGATCGACTGGGACGGGGTGACGCTCTGCCCGGCCGACGGCGCCGCGTGCGATCTCTCGGCCTACGTCCTGGCGGACCTGGGTCACTTCGACTCGCGCGACGAACTCTTCGCCCGGCACGGCCAGACCCTGTGCAGGACGGCGAGGATCCTGGCCGAGCCCGTCCTGGGGCGTCGCCTCGCGGCGGGCGCCTGAGAGCCGGCAGTGCGGCCGCCCGCCGGGGCGCCGTCAGCGGACCGCCGAGCCCAGGGCGGCCTCGAAGGTCGGGTGCTCGAAGGTGAAGCCCGAGTCCAGGAGGCGCCCCGGCACCACCCGCTGGCTCATCAGGATGCCGTCGGCGAACTCCCCGAGCACCAGCCGCAGGGCGAAGCCGGGCACGGGCACAACCGTGGGGCGGTGCAGGGCCTTGCCGATGGCGGCGGTGATGTCCCGGTTCGTCGCGGGGTGCGGGGTGGTCATGTTGACCGGGCCGTCGACCGAGTCGGTGTCGATGATGTGGCGCAGGGCGCGGACCGTGTCGGGGAGGGAGATGTAGCTCCAGTACTGGCGGCCGTTGCCCAGCCGCCCACCGAGCCCCGCCCGGGCCAGCGGCAGCAGACGGCCCATCGCCCCGCCCGCCGCCGACACGACGATCCCGAAGCGGGTGGTGACGACCCGCGTCCCGGCCGCCCGGGCGCCCCCGGCGGCGGCTTCCCACTCCTGGCACACGCCGGCCAGGAAGTCCTGCCCCGGCCTGCCCGACTCGTCCACCACCGCCTGCCCGGTCTCGCCGTAGTAGCCGACGGCGGAGCCCGATACGAACACCGCCGGCGGCTTCTCGCAGCCGCCGATCGCCGCGACCAGAGCGCCGGTGCCGCGCACCCGGCTCTCGCGGATCTCCTTCTTGTACGCGGCGGTCCACCGGCGGTCGCCGACCCCGGCGCCGGCCAGCCCGACCACAGCGTCCGCGCCGTCGAGCACCGCCGGATCCACCCCGCCCGTGCGCGGCTCCCAGCGCGCCTCGACGCTTCCGTCGGCCCGACCCTGCGGCTCCCGCCGGACCAACCGGGTCACGCGGTGACCGTCGGCCAGCAGCGACGCGGCGAGTGCGCCGCCGATCAACCCTGAGGAACCACTGATGACGACGTGCATGGGAACCGGCCTCGATCCGGGAGCGGGAAACCAATCGGTGCGTTTGACTCTTCAAACATACACCCGTTCTCTCACAACAGCGGGCGGCAACTGGCGGTCGGCGTCCAGGGTGCACTGCCACTCGGGCGGCACATTCAGGCGTCCGGCCCCTGCTCATAGCCCCTCAGAGCATGAGGAACTCGGACAGCCCGGTCAGCAGCCGGTCGACGTCCTCCGTGCTGTTGTAGGGCGCGAGGCCCATGCGGAGGCCGCCGGTGTCGCCGAGGCCGAGTCGGCGGGAGGCCTCGATGGCGTAGAAGGATCCCGACGGGGCGTGGACGCCTCGCTCGGCGAGGAAGCGGTAGGCGTCCGTCGTGGAGCGGCCTTCGAACGTCAGCAGCAGGGTGGGGGTGCGGTCGGCCGCCCTGGAGTGGATCGTGATGCCTTCTAGCGAGGACAGTCCCTTGTCGATCTGGGTGCGCAGGCTGTGTTCGTGCGCTTCGAGCGCGGCGAACGCGGCGGCCAGGCGCTGTCGGCGCGTTCCCGTGGCGTCCGGGTCGAGGCGGGTGAGGAAGTCGACCGCGGCGGTGGTTCCCGCGAGCAACTCATAGGGCAGCGTGCCCAGTTCGAAGCGCTCGGGGACCGCGTTTGTGGAGGGCAGGAGCTTGTCCGGCCACAGGGTCTCCAGCAACTCCGGCCGGGCGGCGAGGACTCCGTGGTGCGGGCCGAGGAACTTGTACGGGGAGCAGGCGAAGAAATCCGCGCCGAGCCCCTCCAGGTCGACCAGCGTGTGGGCGGCGTAGTGGACGCCGTCGACGTAGCTGAGCGCCCCCGCCTCGTGCGCCAGGCGGGAGATCTCGGCGACCGCGGGACGGGTGCCGATCAGGTTGGAGGCGGCGGTGACGGCGACCAGCCGGGTGCGTCGGGAGAGGACGGCGCGGATGTCGTCGAGGGTCAACTCCCCGGTGGCGGGGTCGAAGTCGGCCCAGCGCACGGTGGCGCCGGCCGACGCGGCGGCCTGCACCCAGGGTCGGATGTTGGCGTCGTGGTCGAGGCGGGTGACGACCACCTCGTCCCCCGGCTGCCAGGTCTTGGCGAGGGTGCGGGAGAAATCGTAGGCGAGCTGGGTGGCGCTGCGGCCGAAGACGATCCCCGTCGGATCCGCTCCGAGCAGGTCGGCCATGGCCCGGCGGGCCCCGGTGACGATGGTGTCGGCGTTGCGCTCCCCCGGCGCCACCTGACCCCGGTTCGACAGGGGGTTGGACAGTGCGTCGGCGACGGCCCGGATGACGGGCTGCGGGGTCTGGGTGCCGCCTGGGCCGTCGAAGTGTGCCGTTCCGGCTGTCAGGGCGGGGAATTGGGAGCGGATGGCGGTGATGTCGTACGTCACGGGAAGCTCCTGCGGGTACCGGGCCGGGGCACAAGATCCTCCGCGATCGGCGGCGCCGTGGCAACAGGCGGGTCAGCCACCTGTGCGCAGGACGCGGGACAGGCCCAGCGCCGCCGTCCGTACCGCGGGGGCCAGCTGGGCGGGGCTGAAGCGGGTACGGGGTACGGCCACCGAGAGGGCGGCGACCGTGGTGCCGCCGGCGAACACGGGAGCGGCGATGCAGCTCACGCCCGGGGCGGCCTCCTGCTCCTCGTAGGCGAGGCCGGAGACCTGGATCTTCTCCAGGGCCATGCGCAGGCGGGCCGGGTCGGTGATCGAGTGGGGCGTGAGGCTCGGCAGGGGGCGCGAGAGCACCTCCTCGGTGAGTTCGGTACCGGAGAAGGCCAGCAGGGCCTTGCCGACCGCGGTGCAGCTCAGCGGCAGGCTGCCGCCGATGCGGGAGGGCAGCTGGAGGGCCTCGTGGCCGTGGATGCGTTCGAGGTAGACGACGTCCATGCCCTCGCGCACGCCGAGATGGACGGTCTCGCGGGTGGCCTCGAACAGGTCCTGGAGAAAGGGCAGGGCCGTCTCCCGCAGATCCAGCCGGTGCGGCACCAGAGAGCCCAGCTCGAACAGCTTCGCGCCGAGCCGGTACTGCGGGCCCGACCGCTCCAGCCAGCCCAGCCGGACGAGGTCGGCGGCCAGCCGGTGCACGGTGGGCTTGGGCAGCCCCGCCCGCTCGGAAAGTTCCGCCAGACGGAACGGACCACCGCCGGGACTGAAGCACTCCAGGATGAGCGCCGCCTTCTCGAGCATGCTGCCGCTGGGGTTGTTCCGTGTCACGGAACAGAGTTTGTCGCTTCGCGCCGACGGTGTCTATACCGGAGTCGACCCACCGCTCCCCCTGGAGGTATCGCATGCCGCCCGCTCCACCTGCCGTGGTCAAGGCCGCCGACCTGCTGGCGGAGGCCGCCCGTACCCGGGCCGCCTGTCCGCCGGTGCGCGACCTGTTCGACGACGGCGACCTCGAGTCCGCCTACGCCGTGCAGCAGCTCAATGTGCGGCGCTGCCTGGACGCCGGACGGCGGATCGTCGGCCGCAAGATCGGCCTGACCTCCCCGGCCGTACAGGCCCAACTCGGCGTGGGCCAGCCGGACTTCGGCGCACTGTTCGCGGACATGGCCGTGCCCGACGGCGGCGAGGTGGCCGCCGGGCGGCTCCTGCAGCCCAAGGTGGAGGCCGAGGTCGCGCTGGTGCTGGGCCGGGACCTGCCGCACGCCGAGTGCACGGTCGTCGACGTGCTGCGCGCGGTCGACTTCGCGCTGCCCGCCCTGGAGATCGTCGACAGCCGGGTGCAGGGATGGGACATCTCCCTCCTCGACACCGTCGCCGACAACGCCTCCTGCGGCCTGTACGTGCTGGGCGCCGCCCCCGTGCCGCTGACCGCCGTGGACCTGCGCACCGTGACGATGACCATGGCGAAGGGCGGCGGGACGGTCTCCGAGGGCACCGGTGCCGACTGTCTCGGCGGCCCGCTCAACGCGGCGGTCTGGCTGGCCTCCGCGCTTTCGGAGCGGGGCGATCCGCTGCGCGCGGGCGACCTGGTGCTGACCGGGGCGCTCGGACCGATGGTCCCGGCCGCCCCTGGCGATGCGTTCGAGGCTCGTATCTCGGGCCTGGGCTCGGTGCGGGTGGCCTTCGCCACGGAAGGGGACGATCAGTGAGCAGCAGGACGAAGGTCGCCATCATCGGCTCCGGCAACATCGGCACCGACCTCATGATCAAGGTGCTGCGGCTGTCGGACAGCCTGGAGATCGCCGCGATGGCCGGCATCGACCCGGCCTCCGACGGCCTGGCACGCGCCCGCCGGCTGAAGGTCGCCACCACCCACGAGGGCGTCGAGGGACTCGTCGCCCTGGACGAGTTCGCCGACGTCGAGATCGTCTTCGACGCGACCTCGGCCGGCGCCCACCGCCACCACGACGAGGTGCTGCGCCCGCTGGGCCGCACCCTCGTCGACCTCACCCCGGCCGCCCTCGGCCCCTACGTCGTCCCCCCGGTCAACGGCGACGCCCACCTCGACGCTCCCAACGTCAACATGGTCACCTGCGGCGGCCAGGCCACCATCCCGATAGTCGCCGCCGTGGGCGCGGTCGGCCCGGTCCACTACGGCGAGATCGTCGCGTCCATCGCCTCCCGCTCGGCGGGCCCCGGCACCCGGGCGAACATCGACGAGTTCACCGAGACGACGTCCGCCGCCGTCGAGCGGGTCGGCGGGGCCTCGAAAGGCAAGGCGATCATCGTCCTCAACCCGGCCGAACCCCCGCTGATCATGCGGGACACCGTGCACTGCCTGGTCTCCGACTGCGCCACCGAGGCCGTCACGGCGTCGGTCGAGGAGATGGTCGGCCGGGTCCAGGCGTATGTGCCCGGCTACCGGCTCAAGCAGAAGGTGCAGTACGAGCGGGTGGCCGCCGACGACCCCCTGCGCACCCTCGCGCCGGGTGCGGAGGAGGCCCTGAAGGTGTCCGTCTTCCTCGAGGTCGAGGGCGCCGCCCACTACCTCCCGGCCTACGCCGGAAACCTCGACATCATGACCTCGGCCGCGCTGCGCACCGCGGAACGCATGGCCGCCCTCCCCCACTCCCGGCTTCGCTCGAGCGAGGCGACCCCCATCGCCACGGAGGTGGCCTCCCGATGACCCGCCTGTACATCCAGGACGTCACCCTCAGGGACGGCATGCACGCCGTCCGCCACCGCTACACCACAGGCCAGGCCCGCACCATCGCGGCCGCCCTGGACGCGGCCGGCGTGGCCGCGATCGAGATCGCCCACGGCGACGGCCTGGCCGGCTCCAGCATCAACTACGGCGTCGGCGCCCACACCGACTGGGAGTGGATCGAGGCCGTCACCGACGCCGTACGGCAGGCGGTCCCCACCACCCTGCTGCTGCCCGGCATCGGCACGGTCCACGACCTCAAGCAGGCGCACGCCCTGGGCATCCGCTCGGTCCGTGTCGCGACCCACTGCACCGAGGCCGACATCTCCGCCCAGCACATCGCCGCGGCCCGCGAGCTGGGCATGGACGTCGCCGGGTTCCTGATGATGTCCCACATGGCGGAACCGGCCGAACTCGCCCGCCAGGCGGGACTGATGGAGTCGTACGGCGCCACTTGCGTCTATGTCACCGACTCCGGCGGCCGTCTGACCATGGACGGCGTTCGCGACCGCTTCCGCGCCTACCGCGAAGTCCTGTCCCCGGAGACGGAGTTGGGCATCCACGCCCATCACAACCTCGCCCTGGGAGTGGCCAACTCCGTCGTCGCCGTGGAGAGCGGCGCGATACGCGTCGACGCCTCCCTCGCCGGGCAGGGCGCGGGGGCGGGCAACTGCCCGCTGGAGGCGTTCGTCGCGGTCGCCGACCTCATGGGCTGGCAGCACGCCTGCGACCTGTTCCCGCTGATGGACGCGGCCGACGATCTCGTACGGCCGCTGCAGGACCGCGAGGTACGGGTGGACCGCGAGACCCTCAGCCTCGGCTACGCCGGCGTGTACTCCAGCTTTCTGCGCCATGCCGAGACCGCGGCCGCCCGCCACGGTCTGGACACCCGCAGCATCCTCGTCGAGGTCGGCCGACGGGCCATGGTCGGCGGCCAGGAGGACATGATCACCGACATTGCGCTGGACCTGGTCGCGCGGGCGGAGGCCTCCTCCTGATCGAAAATCTCTGGCAGTTCGAGTACGCCGAAGGTTACGATCCCCGCGATGACTACTCACTCTGCTGTCAGATTGGGGGTCCCGTCCGCGCAAGGTGAGTGCTGATGCACACTCACAACGCGAACGGGGACTCCTCCCTCTCCCCCTGGCGCCTCTCCTTCTGGCTGCGCGTGCGCGAGTTCGCCGTGCCGCCCTCCTTGATCGAGACCGCGACCGCCCGGCGCCGCGTCGGCGACTGGGCCGGAGCGTGTGCCGCCGCAGGCGTTGACGTCGACCTGAGTCTGCGCTCCGTGGCAGGCACTCACGGCCGGGCGCTCGCGGCCCAAGTCCGGTCGGATCTACGCCAGTTGGCGCCGGACCTGCTGCGCTGGCACATGCCGAGGATCGCTCCCGACGGGTTGCTGCGCCCGGGGCTGACCATCGCCCTGGCCCGCTACGACACGGCGGAGCGCGACGGACCGGGTCCGGTGCACCTCGTGGTCCGGACGCCGCCGGCCTGGGCGGACGCCGGGCAGCGGATCAGCCTCGGGCTGTGGGACGGATCCCACTCCGAGGCCGCAGCCCGCCGTCATCCGCATCCTCGTCCCAGCCGGCGCTTCCGTCTCGATCTGCACCGGCATCTGTGGGATGCGAGCAGGGCCGCTGAGCTGCGGATCCGGTCCGGTGCCGATCGGCCGGCCGAGCCCGAACACCTCGTACCGGAACCGGAGTTGCTGAAGACGGTGCCGCACTGGCATCGCTGCGCCGTCGACCGGTGGGCCGCCGAGGCGGGGATTGTGCTCCGCGCCGAAGGGCGGCAAGGACCCACCGGTTCCGTCCTCGTGCGGCTCGGGGGTCGGCATCGACTGGTCCTGGACGTGAACCTCAGAGGGCAGTTCTCGGCGGTGCGGCTCGCAGACGGTGCCCGGTCCACGCGCGCGTACGGCTCCGCGCTTCCGGTCCTCCCCGATGCGGGAACCTGGGTACCGCCCGACCTGGAACTGCTGCGCACCGGTTCGATCGAGGCCGATCGGCTGCACCCGTTGGTCGCCGCCGCGCTCGTACCGGACCACTCGCCCGGTCCGGCGGGCGCCGCGGAGCCGCGGGGACATCCGCGTCTCGTGGAATGCCGTGGATCGCGGCACCGGATCGGTCTGGTCGACGGCGTACTGGCTCCGCTGGACCACGAGCCGGCCGAAATCCGGCGGGAGGAGCTGCTGGTCGCGCTGACCGGGACTCCGCTCCCCTGCCTTCAGGCGATCGACGAGGCCCACCGTCGTCCGGACTGTCTCACGGGTGTCCGTGAACGCCTGGACCACGGTGACATCGCCGGCGCACTGGCCGTCGTCGAGGGCCTGCTCGGTCCCGACGCGGCGCTGCGCGACGGCCCGCTGCGGGACGAACTCGAGGCGGCCGCGGAGCGGCGCATCACCTACGGGCTGTTCAGGGCGGGCCTGATCGGGCCCGAGGACCCGCCTGCCCGTGTCCGCCCCCGAGACGACCGCCGCCGCCCCCGTGCCCGCCGCTTGCGCCTGCGCCAAGCGACCTTCTACTGACCCGCGGTCCCTGTTCCCGCGCCTGCTCATTCGGCTCACCACGAACCCAAAAGGTGATCAAACATGTCTGCACACATTCCGTTCCTTGCCGCTTCCCAACTCGACGTGGCCGACGAGTTGTTGACCCTGCTGCGCGACGCAACCACCGAGCCCCGCCCCGACACCCAGCTCGAGGCGCTGACGCTGGCCGTGGCCGCCGATCTGCCCGTGCTGCTGTGGGGCGAGCCGGGGATCGGCAAGACAGCGGCCCTGACCCAGCTCGCCACGGCCCTGGACCTCCCGCTGACCACGGTGATCGCCAGCGTGCACGAGCCGTCCGACTTCTCCGGGCTGCCCGTCGTGGGAGACGATCCCGCGGAACAGGGTGTCCCGATGGCCCCGCCGGACTGGGCGGTTCGCCTGGTGCGGGCCGGACGGGGGCTGCTGTTCCTGGACGAGCTGTCCACCGCGCCGCCCGCGGTGCAGGCCGCGCTGCTGCGCCTCGTGCTGGAGCGACGGATCGGCGCCCTCCAACTGCCGCCCGGGGTACGGATCGTGGCCGCCGCCAATCCGCGCTCCTCGGCGGCCGACGGCTGGGAGCTGAGCCCGCCGCTGGCCAACCGTTTCGTCCACCTCCAGTGGACCCACGACCACGAGGTCGTCGTACGCGGCCTCGGCGGGACCTGGCCCCGGGCCACCCTGCCGCGGCTGTCCCCGGAGAAGCTGTCGGAGGCGGTGGACTTCGCCCGCCGTGCGGTGTGCGGGCTGCTCTCCGCGCGCCCCAAACTCGTGCACCAGCTGCCCGGCAACGAAATGCGGCGGGGCGGCGCCTGGCCGTCACCCCGGAGCTGGGAGATGACGCTGTGCCTGATCGCCTTCGCGACCGCGGCCGGCTCCTCCCGGGACGTGCTCTCCCTGCTGGTGCGCGGCACGGTGGGCGACGGCCCGGGCCTTGAACTGCTGGCCAGTCTGGACCGGTTGGACCTGCCGGACCCCGAGGTGCTGCTCGCCGACCCTGCGGGGGCCGAGCTGCCCGAGCGGGGTGATCTGCGCCAGGCCGTGCTCGACGGTGTGGTGGCGGCGGTCCGGGGCCGCCCGGAGAAGTCCCGCTGGGACGCGGCGTGGGCGCTCCTGGTCCGCGCGTTGGAGACCGGAGCGCCGGACCTGGTGGTGGTGCCCGCGACCACGCTCGCCACGCTGCGCCGCGAGGACTGGGACGTACCGGCAGCGATCGAGAAGCTCGCCGGAGCGGTGTCCGTGTCCCGGCGGGCGGATCAGGCGGCGGCCCGCACCGCTCTCACCGCGAAGGCCGGCCGATGAGCCCCGAGGCGCCCGGGGCACTGGACCTCGACAAGCTCTTCGCCGCCCGGCTGCACGCCGTCCGGGCCCGCCCCTACCTGGCGACCGCGCTGTTCGCCCTGCACACCGTCGAGTCGCGGCAGGTCCCGACGATGGCCGTCGACCGGCACTGGCGCTGCTATGTCTCGCCGGCGTTCGTGGACCGGATGCCGGTGGAGGAGCTGGCGGGCGTATGGGTGCACGAGGTGTCGCACCTGCTGCGCGACCACCACGGGCGCAGTGACCGGGTCGCCCGGGAGCGCGGGCTGACCGGCCCCGGCGAACGGCTGCGGATGAACATCGCCGCGGACTGCGAGATCAACGACGACGTCTACGGCGACGGGCTGGTCCGGCCCCGGGGCGCGGTGCGCCCGACGACCTTGGGGCTGTCCGAGGGGCAGCTCATGGAGGACTACCTGCGCCAGTTCACGCTCGGCGCGCGGACGCAGAGCATGGCCTGGCTGGACTGCGGCAGCGGCGCCGACGGACTGGAACGGGAGTGGGAGTCGGGCCTGGACGGCGCGCACGGCCTGAGTGCGCAGGAACAGGACGCGGTGCGGTTCCGGGTGGCGCAGGGGCTCAAGGGTCGTCCGGGGAACGCCCCGGAGGGGTGGCGGCGGTGGGCCGAGCAGGCGTTCCATCCGCCGCAGCCGTGGCGGGAGTTGCTGGGCGCGGCGGTCCGCTCCGCGGCCTCCGGATCGGGCGCGGGCGAGGACTACAGCTACGGGCGGCCCGCGCGGCGCTCGGCGGGGCTGCCCGGCGTCGTACTGCCGAGCCTGCGGCGCAGACCGCCCCGGGTCTCGGTGATCATCGACACGTCCGCGTCGGTCAGTGACACCGAACTGGGCAGCGCGCTCCTGGAGGTCGCCGCGATCTCGCGTGCCGTGGGCGGCCGCCGCGACCTGGTCACCGTGGTGCCGTGCGACGCGGCGGCCCGGATCGCCCACCCGCTGTGCCGGGCCGAGGGCATACCGCTGCTGGGCGGCGGCGGCACGGATCTGCGCACGGGCTTCGCCAAGGCGCTGCGCACCCGGCCGCGCCCCGATGTCGTCGTGGTACTGACCGACGGTCAGACACCCTGGCCGGACACCCGACCGGCGTGCCGGACCGTGGTGGGTCTGTTCCCCAGGCAGTACACGAGCTGGGACGAGGAGGATCCTGACTACGTGCCGGACTCGCCGCCGGCCTGGGCGCGGGTGGTCGACATCGGGTAGGCGCCCGTGCCCGGTCAGGACTACGAAGTGGTAACAGACAGCAACCGTATGGGAGTTGCACTGGTCCAGCCCACCATGAAGATCTCTTTCCTGCTGCACAACGCCTACGGGATCGGGGGCACGATCACCACCACGTTCAATCTGGCGCAGGCGCTGGCAGAGCGGCACGAGGTGGAGATCGTCTCCGTGCTGCGGCACCGGGAGCACCCGAACTTCGCCCTGGACCCGAGGGTGACGCTGCGGCCGCTGGTGGACCTCAGGCACGAGAAGAACCACGAGTCGCATCTGAGGCCGGCGCGGGTGTTCCCCCGTGCCGAGTACCGGTACGGGCAGTACAGCGAGCTGACGGACCGGCGGATCGGCGAGTGCCTCGCCACGACCGACGCCGACGTGGTGATCGGCACCCGGCCGGGGCTCAATGTGCACCTCGCGCTCGAGGCTCCCCGGCACGTCGCACGGATCGGACAGGAACACCTCACCCTGGACAACCATTCACCCCGGCTGCGCAGCGCACTGCGCCGGGCCTACCGCCGGCTCGACGTGGTCACCACGGTGACCGAGGCGGACGCCGGCGCCTACCGGCGCAAGATGCGGCTGCCGGGCGTACGGGTTCAGGCGCTGCCGAACAGCGTGCCGGATCCCGCGCTGCCGGCCGCGGACGGCACCGCGAAGGTGGTCGTCGCGGCCGGCCGGCTGGTCCCGGTCAAACGCTACGACCTGCTCATCGAGGCCTTCGCCGTGGTCGCCGCCGAACACCCGGACTGGCAGCTGCGCATCTACGGCAAGGGCGAGGAGCACGAGCGGCTGCGGCGGCTCATCGCGGACCGCGGCCTGTGCAACAACGTGTTCCTGATGGGTGCGGCGGCCCCGATGGAGGCGGAGTGGGTCAAGGGCTCGATCGGAGCGGCCGCCTCCAACTTCGAGCCGTTCGGCATGACGATCGTCGAGGCGATGCGCTGCGGCCTGCCGGTGGTGAGCACCGACTGCCCGCACGGCCCCGGCGAGATCATCGAGGACGGGGTCGACGGCCGGCTGGTTCCCGTCGGTGACAGTGACGCGCTGGGCGCGGCCCTGCTGGAACTGGTGCGTGACGACGAACGGCGCCGCCGTACCGGCCGTGCGGCCCTGCAGAACGCGCGACGGTTCGCTCCCGGCCCGGTGGTCGAACAGGCCGAGGGCCTGCTGGCCGAGGCGGTCTCGGCGAGAAGGGCGGGCCGGCGGGTCGCACGCGGACGCGCCCGTGTGCACCACGTCCTGGTCGGCCAGGGCTTCGCGGCCCGTGACGCCGCGATGACCGCGGCCGGCACTGTGCGGCGCGCGGTACGCAGGGGGCAGCGGTGAGTACGGAACCACGTGTGGGCTGCGCGGCCGACGCGGACGGCCGGATCACCTTCGATCTGCCGGCGGCGTCGGCGCACGGGCAGCAGTTGCTGCTGCGGCTGCGCCCGAAGAAGGGCCGGCCCGAGCAGTCCCTGCACGTCCTGGAGCCGGAGCCCGCCGAGGACGGCCGCAGTCGCGCCGTCCTGGACGCGCAGCCCCTGCTCGAGGAGGGCCGCTGGGACGTCTACCTGCTGCAGGGACCGGGAGGCGAGCGGCAGCGTCTGCGCCCCGGCCTGCGCGATCTGCGGGCCCTCGTCGACGGCCACCTGCGTGACCGGCCGTCCCCGCTGGCCGTGCGGATTCCCTACGTCACGAAGGACGGCTACCTCGCGGTACGGGCCTGGCTGCGCCCCGCGCACGCCGAGGCCGACGGCATCGATGTCACCGACCAGTCGATGACGGTGGGCGCACGCCTGCACGGGGCATCCCTCGGGGCAGGAGCGGCCGTACAGCTGCGCCTGCGCGGGGGCGACGGAGCCGTACGCACCCTGGAGCCGCGGGTCGGCAGCGACGGCCGGAGCCTCACCTTCACCATCGACTGCGCGGAGTTGGCCGCCGCGACGGACACCGGCAGCGGCGTCTGGAACGTCTTCGTACAGCCTGCGCCGGGCGCACCTCTCATCCGGGTCGCCCGCCTGCTCGACGATGTGGCGGACCGCAAGGAGGTCTTCGTCTATCCGCCGGTCACCGTCGCAGGCACCGTGGTGCGCCCCTATTACACGGTGGACAACGACCTGTCGGTGGAGGTGACCCAGGCCGACTGAAGGGGTGATTTCCCAGCATATCGGGGCCAATCGATTTCGCTACAAGTTCCGAAATTATTCGTGACGGCTCGGCCACGCCGCCGCAACACCGCGTTCGTAGCTTCACTGTCAGCCAATAACGCTGGTTTCTCGCGAAATCCCCAGGAGCCCCCGAGTGTCCAATCCCTCCAGACGCGGTGCCCTGAAACTGACCGCCGGCCTGGCGCTCCTCGGCGCCTCGGCCCTGACCGGCTGCGGTCGCGGCAGTGAGACCGCGGCCGCCAAGACCTCTGCCACGCCCGTCGGCAACAGCCCGGCAACCGGAACCCTGAACGTGTGGGCCGCGCAGGGCGACGCCGACGTCCTGAACAAGGTCATCAAGCCGTTCAAGGCCGCGAACCCCAAGCTCACCGTGAAGTTCACGCTGATCCCGAACGCCGAGTACTACACCAAGCTCCAGTCTGCGATCGCGGCGGGCAAGGGACCGGACGTCGCCCAGTTCTTCCCGGAGTCGCAGGCGCAGTTCCTCGACTCCTCGATCCTGCGGGCCGTACCGCGCGGTCTCGTCGACCCGGACAGCTTCTTCAAGAGCCTGTGGGACGCCGGGGTGGCCGGAGACGTCGCGTACACGGTGCCCTGGTACGCGTACACCTACGCGCTCGTCTACCGCTCCGACCTCGCCAAGAAGGCGGGCGTGAAGGCGCCGACCACATGGGACGGGATGGTGCCGTTCCTCAAGGCGCTCCAGGGCGCGGGCGCCGGGCACGGGCTCGGGGCCGACATCGGCTGGGACGTCTTCAACGGCCAGGACGTCGCGATGTACGCCTGGCAGGCGGGCGGCTCGTTGCTGTCCGGCGGCAAGTGGACGCTCGACACACCGGCGATGGTCGACGCTCTCAAGTACAACGCGTCGTTCTTCACCTCCAAGGCCGCCGACACCAGCGGGCCGACCTTCCTCGACGCGCAGCCGTACTTCGTCTCCGGCAGGACGGCCACGATGATCACCGGACCGTGGGTCATCGGCCAACTCGACACCGCCGCCAAGAAGGACGGCTGGACGGCGTCCCACGTCGCCACCGCACCGCTGCCGGCCGGTTCGTCGGGCAGTGTCTCCTTCTCCGCGGGCGGCAGTTGGGGCGTGCTCGCCAGCAGCGGGAACGCGGACGCGGCCTGGAAGTTCGTCCGGTACCTCGCCAAGCCGGACACGCAGGTCGCGCAGTACAAGGCATACAGCTCGCTGCCGGCCGTGGTCTCCGCCTGGGACGATCAGGCCATCAAGGGGCAGCCGCTGCTCGACGCCTTCCTCGCCCAGCTGAAGAACACGCGGGCGTTTCCGCAGGTGACCACCTGGCAGCAGGTCGCCACCCGGCTGGGCAAGGAGACGGAGGCCGTCGCCAAGGGCACGCAGAGCGCCGCGAAGGCCGCCGCGAACGTGCAGGCGTACGCCGAGAGTCTCGGCACGGGAGCGAAGTGAGGACCCGCCGGACGGCCGTCGCCTGGCTGTTCCTCGCGCCGTTCACGGTGGTGTTCCTGCTCTTCACGGCGATCCCGACCGTCTCGGCGCTCGGTTTCAGCCTCACCGACCTGCGGGGCACGGACCTGCGTCATCCGTTCGCGGTGAACTTCACCGGCCTGGACAACTACCTCCGGCTGTTCCAGGACGACAGCTTCCTGCGGGACATCCTCAACACGGCGGTCTTCGTGGCCGTCGGCGTGCCGCTGACCATGGGCGTCGGGTTCGCGCTCGCCCTGGCGCTGAACTCCGGCATCCGACGGCTGCGCGGCCCCTTCCGCACGGTGTTCTTCGCGCCCGTCGTCACGAACATCGTGGCGGTCGCGCTGATCTGGCGGTACGCCTTCAACGAGAACGGCACCGTCAACAAGGTGCTCGGCGCCGTCGGCCTCGCCGGACCGAACTGGCTGGACGACACGCACCTGGCCATGCCCGTGGTCATCGCGCTCGGCGTCTGGCGCAACTTCGGCACCGCGATGGTGCTGTTCCTCGCCGGTCTGCAGGCGATCCCGCAGGACGTGTACGAGGCGGCCTCGCTCGACGGGGCCGGAAAATGGCGGCAGTTGAGGCACATCACGCTGCCGATGCTGATGCCGACCACGCTGATGGTCTCCGTGCTGCTGACCGTCTTCTACCTCCAGGTGTTCGACGAGCCGTACCTGCTCACCGACGGCGGCCCGCTCGGCTCCACCGAGTCGGTCGCGCTGTACACCTACCACCAGTTCGGAGTGGGCGAGTTGGGCGTGTCCTCGGCCGCGTCCTTCGTGATGCTCGTTCTCGTCGCCCTGGTGAGTGTCGTCCAGTTCCGACTGCTGAGGCCCCGCTCATGACCGCCGTAGCCGCGCTGCAGAACGCCGAACCGACCACCGAGCGCATCGCCGTGCGCCGGCGCTCCGTCTCCCAACCTCTGCTGTACGGCGCCCTGTTGCTGTGCGCGCTGCTCACGCTGCTGCCGTTCGTCTGGGTGCTCGGCGGCTCACTGCGCAGCCTCGACGAGATCCGCTCCGACCCCGGCGCCTGGCTGCCGCAGCACGTCACCTTCGACAACTTCGTCCGGCTGTTCAGGACGCAGGGCTTCGGCCGGTTCCTGGTCAACAGCATCGTCGTCGCGGTGATGGTGGTCGTCGGCAACGTCGTGGCGGCGTCGGCCGCCGGATACGCCCTCGCCAAGCTGGAGTTCGCGGGCAGGAGGCTCGCGTTCGGGGCGGTGATGGCGGCGATGATGGTGCCGATCACCTCGGTGTTCATCACCCAGTTCGTGATCACCGTCGACCTGGGGCTTGCGGACACCCTGACCGGTATCGCGCTGCCCTCGGTCGCCCTGCCGCTGTCGGTGTTCATCATGCGGCAGTACGCGCTGTCGATCCCCGACGACCTGCTGGAGGCGGCCCGGATCGACGGCGCGGGCGAGTTCCGGATCTTCTTCCGGATCTTCCTTCCGCTGGCCGGACCTGCGGTCGCGACGATCACGATCATGTCGTTCCTGTTCTCGTGGAACAACTTCATCTGGCCGCTCATCGTCGCCCAGAGCATGTCGACCTACACACTCCCGGTGGGCCTCGCGGCCACCAGTCAGGCGGCGGCCCACGTCACCGACTACGGCCTGATGCTCGCCGGCGCGATCGTCGTGATGCTGCCGGTGCTGGTGCTCTTCCTGATCCTGCAGCGCTACTTCGTGCAGGGTGTCGCCGGGACGGGGATGCGGTGACCACGACAGACTCGGTGCGGGCTCCCGCGGGCACCATCGTCGGCCGTCGTGACGGCCGGGTACGGCGCTTCCTCGGCATCCCGTACGCCGAAATACCCGTCGGTGTACGGCGGTTCGCGGCGCCGGTCCGGCGCGGCCGGTTCCCCGAGCCGTACGACGCGTCGCGGCACGGCGCCACGGCCCAGGTCGTGCCGCTGTTCGAGACGACCACGATCCCGGAGCCGTCGGTGCCGGGCGAGGACGTGCTGAACCTCGGCGTCGTCGCCCCCGTCGACCGCGAAGGCTGCCCGGTCCTGGTGTGGGTCCACGGCGGCGGCTTCCTGGCGGGGAGCCCGGCCAGTCCCTGGTACGACGGCCGCTCCTTCGCCCGCGACGGAGTGGTCTGCGTGACGGTGGGATACCGCCTGGGCGTCGACGGGTTCGCCCCACTGGACGGCGTACCCGCGAATCTCGGGTTGCGCGACCTGCTGCTCGCTCTCGACTGGGTGCGGGACAACATCGCCGCGTTCGGCGGCGATCCGGACCGGGTCACCCTCGCCGGACAGTCGGCCGGGGGCGCGGCGGTGCTGGCGCTGCTCTCGTCACCGGCGGCGGAGGGGCGCTTCCAACGGGCGGTCAGTCTGTCCGGCGGGTTCTTCGAGGTGGCAGCGGTCAGCACTCGCGGCTTCCTCGAACGGCTCGGGAACAGACTCGCCGTGCCGCCGACGCGCGACGGACTCGCACGCCGCACCAGGGAGCAACTGCAGCGAGGGGTCATGGACTTGCGAGGAGCCGAAGCACTCGTGCTCGGACCGAGCGTGGGCGACGACGTCCTGCCGGTACCCGTCGCCGACGGACTCGCGGTGCACGGACACGACGTACCTCTGCTGCTCGGCGCGACGGGCGACGAGTTCGACGGCCCCACCGCACCCGAATCCGCACGTTCCGCGGGCACCCGCCTCACCGACACCCTGTTCCGCGCCGCCTGCCCACGCGCGGCAGCGGCCCGCCGGTACGCCCCCGCCGGCACCTGGCTGTACTCGTTCGAATGGCCCTCCCCTGCCACCGGAGGCGCCACGCACTGCATCGACATCCCGTTCTTCTACGACGTCCTCGACGCACCCGGTGTCACGGAGGCACTCGGCACCGACCCGCCCGCGGAACTGGCCGCGTCGATGCACGCCGATCTGGTCGGGTTCGTCCACGGCGAGGAACCGGGATGGGCGAGGGCGACCGGGACGCGCGGCGATCCGGCGCGCGAGTACGGCCGGCCCGGCGCGGCGCTCGCCGCCGACACGACGGGCGTGTTCGATCCCGTGGGGCGGACGGAGGTGGAGGCGTGCTGATGGCCGGGATGAACCAGAGCGCCGTCCGACGGGTCAACACCTCGGTCATCCTCCGTGCGCTGGCGGTGTCCGCCGGGCCGATGACGCTGACCGCACTCGCCGAGCAGACCGCCCTGTCGCGCCGCACCATCGAGCTCATCCTGGACTCGCTCGTCGAGGCGGGCTGGGTCAGCGAGTTGGACCGCGTGCCGGCCGTGGGCTGTGCGGGGCGCCCGGCCCGGCGCTACGAACTGCGGGCCGAGCACGCGCTGTTGGCGGCCGCGCAGATCACCACGGAGGACGTGTCCGCGGTCGTCGCCGACGTCCGCGGCCGCATCGTCGGCCGCGCGCACCGGCCGCTGCGCGCCTACCAGGACCCGCAGGCCACGCTCGACGACACGGCGGCGCTGGTGCTTGAGGCGCTCGACGACGCGGGCGGATCGACGGACCGGCTGCGCGCGGGTACGGTGGCGGGCGGCGGTGCGATCGACGACGACGGGGTCGTACGGCGCCTGGTGCACACGACACGCTGGGAAGGCGTGCACCTGCCCGAGGAACTCACCCGGCGCATCCGGGTGCCCTGGTTCGCCGACAACGACTCCAATCTCGGTGCGCTCGCGGAGCGTTGGCGGGGCGTGGCCGGCGACCACGACAACGTCGTATGGGCGATCCTCGGCAACCGGACCGGTCTCGGCATCCTCATCCGGGGTGCCGTGCACCGTGGTCTCGACGGCGCCGCGGGCGAGATCGTCGAGGCGGCGTCCATCCCGACCGGCTCGGTCGAGGACCGCCCGGTGGCCTGGCTCACCTCACCGGAGCCGGCCGGGCGGCGGATCGCGCTCGGCCGGTTCGACGCGGCCAGGGCCGGGGATGCCGCCGCGCTCGCGGAGGTCGACGAGTTCGTGGAGAACATCGCCTCGATCCTCACCACCCTGTCGTGGACGATCGCACCGTCGCTCATCGTGCTCGGCGGCGGTCTGGAGGACGCGGCGGACGTGCTGCTGCCCCGGGTGCGGGAGGCGTTGCGCAACGCCCGTACCCCCGCAGTGGAGTTGCGCGCCACCGGCCTGGGCCGCGACGCCGCGCTCGTCGGCGCCGTCAAGCTGGCGCTCGACCGCATGGACACCGAGCTGTTCGGCCCGCTCGCCCCGGCCCAGTGACCCCCGCACCACACCGACCCTCGGAGTCTCACTTGACGCACACCCCCCACACCGACGTCCTCATCGTGGGCAGCGGCATCATGGGGTCCGTCGTGGCCCGGCTGCTGCGCGAGACCGACCCTGCGCTGGAGATCACCATGGTCGACGGCGGCAGCGCGATCGGCGAGACGCCCGGTCTGCATCTGCACGACCTCGACGACCCGGTCCTGTGGTCGCGCTACAACGAACAGGTGGAAACCGGCATTCAGGGCATGTACACGGGCGCCGAGGTGGTGCGCGAGGTCGCGGACAGCCTCACCGGTCTCCCGCCCGGCATGTACCACGCGCTCGCCTTCGGCGAGGACGCCGAGGCGATGCCTGCGACGGCGCTGGCGTGGAACGCGGGCGGCATGGGCGTGCACTGGACGGCGGCGACGCCGTGGCCCGCCGGGGAGGAGGTGTTCGACTTCGGCGACCCGGCGCGCTGGGCGGCGGACCTGGAAACCGCGCGTCGCGTGCTCGCGGTCACGCCCGCCCCGATCGGCCCGACCGAGGTCGGCCGGATCGTGCTCGACGTCCTGCGCCGGCGCTTCGACGGCGTCGGGCCGGCCGACCGGCAGCCGCAGCCGATGCCGATGGCGGTCACTGCGACGGCCTCGGGCCTCCTGCCGCGCACGGCTCCGGGGACGGTCTTCCCCGCGCTGGCGACGGGTTCGGATCCGGCCTTCACACTGTTGACCGGCACCCTCGCGACCGCGCTCCTCGTCTCGGACAGCCGGGTCACCGGTGCCCGGCTGCGCCGGGTCGCCGACGGCGCCGCATCGGAAGTCCTCGCGGACACGGTGGTGGTGTGCGGCGACGCGGTGCGCACACCACAGCTGCTGTTCGCCTCCGGCATCCGCCCCCGGGCACTGGGCAGCCACCTCAACGAGCACGCCTTCATCACCGCCCGGGTCCTGCTCGACCTGGACCGGTTCGGCCTCGACCTGGACGCGCTCCCGCTGCCCGGCCCCGGCGAGTTCAGCACGGACTCCCTGTGGCTGCCGCAGAACGGAGCGGCCCAGCCCTTTCACGGTCAGATCATGAACCGGACGTACGTGGACGAGGGCGGCAGGCCCCTCGCGCACTCCGTGGGCCTGTCGCTGTACACCCCCGTCGAGTCCCGCCCCGAGAACCGGCTCGTGTTCTCGACGACCGAGACCGACCTCGCCGGGATGCCGCGGATCGGCGTCGAGTTCGGCTACTCCACGGCCGACCGGGCGCTCATCCGGCGGGCGCTCGACGAAGTCCGTTCGCTGGCCGAGGAGTTCGGCCCCTTCGACCCGGCGACCGAGAGCGCGCTCCTGCCGCCCGGCTCGTCGCTTCACCTGACCGGCACCGTCCGGGCCGGCGCCGCCGACGACGGCACCAGTGTGTGCGACCCGGACGGCAGGGTGTGGGGTTACGACAACCTGTACCTGGCCGGCAACGGCGTGATCCCCACCGCGATGGCCGCCAACGTCACCCTGACCGGTGCGGTGACCGCGGTACGGGCCGCGCGTGCCGTCGCCGCCCGCAACACAGCAACTGCCGTGCACCGTGCGGCACTTGGAGAGGAAGTCCGATCGTGATCGACATCGCCAGGGAATACCGCGTGGCACTGCCGGCGTGGATCGACGACGAGCTGGCCGACGTGCCCGCCGTGATCCCCGGCCGCGAGGACCGGATGCGCCTGGTGCACCGTCTCGCCGACCGCAACTGGCGCGAGGGCAACGGCGGCCCGTTCGCGGCGCTCGTCGCCGAGCAGGACACCGGCCGGATCGTCTCGGTCGGGGTGAACGTCGTCCTCCTCGCGGGCGTCTCCAGCGCGCACGCCGAGGTTCTCGCGCTCGGCCTGGCCCAGACGGCGACCGGCAGCTGGGACCTCGGCGGCGGGGGGCTGCCGGCACATGAGCTGGTCGTCAACTGGCGTCCGTGCGTGCAGTGTTACGGCGCCACCATGTGGTCCGGCGTGCGTGGACTGGTGGTCGCCGGCGAGGGCCCGGAGCTGGAGGAGATCACCACGTTCGACGAGGGCCCGCTCGGGGCGGACTGGGCCGAGCAGTTCGAGGCACGCGGCATCAAGGTCACGGGGGACGTGCTCCGGGACGAGGCCCTTGCCGTGTTCCGCAACTACCGGGAGGCCGTCGACGCCGACGGCGTCACCGTCTACAACGCCCGCGGAGGTGCCGAGTGACACCCCGGTTCGCGACCGACGTCGTCACCTTCTACCACCCGGAGTTCTGGGGGCTCGACTCCGCCGACGCCCTGCGCGACTGGGCCCTCGACCACCCCAGGACGTTCTGGGTCCGGGTGATGGACGCGCTGGCCGAGGCAGGCGTCACCGGCATCGAGCTGACCTTCGCCCCCGGCGGCATCGACGCGGCCCTGCGAGCCTTCGGCAGCGCGGCCTCCTTCCGCCGTGAACTCGCCGCCCGCGGCCTGTCCGTGGTGAGTGCCTTCGTCGCCGACGCCGACGCCCCCGACTGGCGGCACGGCGACAACCTGCCCGCGATCGTCGCCGACGCCGAGCGGCGCGCGGCCTTCCTCGCCGAAGCGGGCGCGGAGATCCTCGTGACCGGGCTGCCCATGCGTACGACGTTCGGGACGCGTCCGCCCTTCTTCGTCGACGCCGCCTACATGACGCGGATGGCCGACATCGCCCATGTGGTCGGTGAGGCCGTCTCCCGGCAGGGTGTGAAGCTCGCCTTCCACACGGAGTCGCACAGCACGCTCTGGTACGAGCGGGACATCGACCTGTTCATGGCGCTGACCGACCCGCGCTACGTGTGGCTGTGCCCCGACTCCTGCCACATTGCACTCGGCGGGGGCGACCCCGTTGCGGTGGCGCGTCGCCACGCACCGCGCATCGCACTGGCGCACTGGAAGGACGCGGTCAAACCGATCGACGTCCACCTCACCATCGACGAAACGATCTTCGCCCGACAGCAGCCGTACATGACCGCACCGGGCACGGGCATCGTCGACTGGCGAGGCTGGGCCGACGCGATGTCCCGCACCCCGGGCGCCGGCATCGTGCTCATCGAGCTGGACGAGGCGGCCGATCCCGTTGCCGCGCTCCGGGCGGGGACGGAGGTCGCGAACGCGGCCCGGGCGTGATCGGTCCCGGGAGCGGATCTACCCTTGCCCCGTGACCAGCTTCGATCAGTCGGACCAGGCGGGCAGCGCGCCGCGGCCGCAGTCGTTGATGCTGAGCTTCTTCGGCATTCACGCCCTGGGCCGGGACGTCGCCCTGTCGGCGAGCAGCCTGATCGACGTGTTCGGGCAGGCCGGGATCACCGAGGACGCCGTACGGTCGACGCTGACCCGCATGGTCAAGCGCGGTCTGCTGGAACGGCACCGCAGGGGTCGCAAGACGTACTTCGGGCCCACGCCCCGCGCCACCCGCGTCCTGCAGGACGGCCACGACCGCATCTGGCACACCGGCGCGGTCAACCGCACCTGGGACGGCACCTGGACCCTGGTCGGCTTCTCCCTCCCGGAAGCGTGGCGCCGCGAGCGTCACGATCTGCGCTCCCGTCTGCTGTGGAGCGGTTTCGGCCCGCTGCAGAACGGCCTGTGGGTGGCGCCCGGCACGGTGAACGTGCCCGAGGTGGTCGCGGGGCTCGGCCTCGACCCGTATTTGAGGGTCTTCCAGGGAGCCACGGCGGTCGCCCCGACCGACGCCCGGACGGTCCTGCACACGGCGTTCGACGTGGAGTCCGTCGCCAAGGGATACGAGGCGTTTCTGGCCCGCTGGAGCACGGACGCCGACGAACCGGCGGACGCACTCGTACGGCAGCTGCTGCTGCACACCGACTGGCTGGATCAGGTCCGCCAGGATCCTCATCTGCCCGCAGAGCACCTGCCCGAGGACTGGCCGGCGGCCCGTGCGGAGGAGCGGTTCCACGAGCTGGCGCGCGGCTGCGCGGAGCCGGCCCGTCGGGCGGCCGCGAGCGTGCTGGACGTGATCGCGGTGGCCGTCCCGTAGTACCGCCCGGACATCCGGTGGCACCCGCCGGGCACAGCCATGCCCATCGTTACTGGGCAATCTATTGACCGCCGTCGAAAAACTGCCCTACATTCATCGCGTTCTCGGCGTCCCCACATCGCTCAAAGCCGCCCAGCCGCTCAAAGGGGAGCACACGTGTCCACCGAAACGCGCACCCAAACCGGTTCCACCGCCGTCTCGCAACCATCCGGCGGCCTGCCCGTCGGAACCCTGATCGCCGGCTGCTTCGCGGTCTGTCTGGCACAGATCGCGCTGGCCATGCCGGCCACGCTGAACGGGCTCTTCCAGGAGGACCTGCACCCCGTCGGTTCGCAGCTGACCTGGATCTCGGACGCGTTCCTGCTGCCCGTCTCCGTACTGGAGCTGACCTTCGGCGTCCTCGGCGACCTCTTCGGCCGCAAGCGCCTGCTGGTCGGCGGCGGTGCGCTGCTGGTGGTCGGCGAGGCGCTGGCCGCCGCCAGCACCGGCATCCACACGCTCTGGGTGGGCCAGGCCATCGCCGGTCTGGGCGCGGCGGCACTGTTCCCGACATCGCTCGCGATGATCGCCGCGGGCACCCACTCGGCCAAGGACCGCGCCCGCACCATCACCATCTGGGCGGCGGCCCTGTCCAGCGGCGGCTTCGTCGCCCCCGTCCTGGGCGGCATCACCGGCAACTACGGCTCCTGGCGCTGGGCCTTCATCGTGGTCACGGGCCTGGCTCTGATCAGCACCGTGCTCAGCCAGCTGCTCGCCCACAACTCCAGTGCGCCGGAAGGCCGTTCACTCGACCTGGCGGGCCAGATCACCATCGGCATCGGCATGTTCGCCCTGCTGTACGCGGTGATCCAGGGCCCGGCGGACGGCTGGAGCGCGGCGCCGGTGGTGATCGCGTACGTGGTCGCCGCGGTGTTCATCGGCCTGTTCGTCGTGGCCGAACGCCGAGCCTCCTCTCCTCTGCTCCGGCTGGGCCTGTTCAGGAACCGGGCCTTCGCGGTGGCGTCGTTCGTCGCGGTGGTCGGCATGTTCAGCTACCTCGGCACCGCCTACGCGACCAGCATTCGGCTCGGCCCGATCCAGCACCAGAGCCCGCTGCGCGGCTCGTTCGCGTTCATCCTGCTCAACGCCTGGACGCTGCTGCTGATGCCGCTGATCTCCCGGCTGCTGGAGAAGGTCAGCCCGCGCTGGGTGCTGGGCGCCGGCCTCGGGCTGATGGCGACGGGAGACTTCATCGCCGCCACCCTCTCGGTCCACGACCGCGCCCTGACCTCCCTGATCCTGCCGATCGGCCTGGTCGGCATCGGCTTCGCGCTGACGGTCTCCTCGATCACGGCGACGGCCGTCAACACGGTGGAGGTCCACTACGCGGGCATGGCCAGCGCGTCGACGAGCCTGCTGCGCGACTTCGGCTTCACGCTCGGCCCGGCGGTCATCGGCGCCATCGCGCTGAGCCGCGCGGCGGACGAGTTCACGTCGAAGCTGGCCACCTCCCACCTCTCCGCCGAGGTCAAGGCGGCGGCAGGGCAGGTGGCAGCGGAGGGCGGCCCGCTCGCCTCCAACTCCGTACCGCCGTCCTCCCCGCCGGGAGGCGCGGTCCCCATCGCCCTGGAAGCCCTCGGCAACGGCTACGCCATCGGCTACGTGATCTGCGGCATCTCGGCCCTGGCCTGCTGCCTGCTCAGCGTGATCGCGCTGCGCGGGAAGGGCGACGAGGACGCGACGGTGGGCATCGCCAAGGAGGAGGCGCCCGCGGCCGCCTGACCAGCCGTGAGGCCCCGCAGCAGACGGTGCCGGTCCACCGGGCCGGCACCGTCATGTCACCGCACTGTCACAGAAGATCCACACGTGTCACAGCTGATCCACAGGAGAAACCCCCGGTGAGGCAGTCGTGTCTCCATGGTCGGGCGCCGGCGAGGACCGGCCCCGCACCATCCGAACTCGGGGGACTCCATGCAGTACGTGAACGGCATCCGCAAGGCCGCACTGGCGATCGCCGCGCTCTCGGCCGCCCTGTCGGTGACCGCGTGTCAGGCCGACGGCTCCAAGGCGGGGGCCGAAACGGTGTCGAAGGCGCCGAGCAGTGCGCCGTCCGCTTCCACCACACCGGGCACGGCGACCCCGACAGCCTCCACCGCGCCCACGTCGAAGGCGCCGACCGCGACCGCTTCCCCCATATCGGGGTCGGGTTCCACGGGTACGGCCGTGAAGACGTGCGCGGCAACCGCCCTCAAGCTGACGGCGCACCAGGCCGCCGACCGCCCGGACGGCACCGGAACCGGAGCGGCGGTGGTCGAGTTCACCAATGTCTCCGGCAAGCCGTGCACCGTGCAGGGCCACCCCACGGTGGCCGGAGCGGGCAACGGCTCCCCGGACCACAACGCCCCGCTGAAGGTGACGCCCGCCGGCTCCGCCGCGCCGGTCAAGCTGGCTCCTGGCGCCAAGGCCTGGCTGAAGCTGACCTTCGTCCAGGTCCAGGGCGAGGCGGACGGCTACTGCAAGTCCGGTGCCAAGCCGGTCGCGTACCCGACGCTGGTGGTCGCCCTGCCCGGCTCCGGGGCACACCAGGTCGCCCTGGACGACGGTGTCTTCGCAGAGTGCGACAACACGGTGTCCGCCACTGCCGTGTCGGCCGCGACTGCCTGAGCCCACAGGACATTTTCACCATGGACACCGGCTGGGTTCGCATTCTCCTCAATTCGGTCCGCCTGCCCTGATTTATTGGCTGGTCGGTCACGGGATCCGTGACCGGCCAGCTCGATACGGACAAGGACCAGACTGTGACACCCAACTCAGCCACAGACGATCATCTGCCGGTCTACGAAAGCCTGCTGCGTGAGCGCGGTGACGTGGTGGCGGAGGCCCGCGTCGCCGCCGAGCAGATGCAGCACCAGGCGCCGCAGGCGCTGAGCGGCCACGACTGGCTTCCGTCGGAGCCCGGCCCTCAGTAGGCCCCCTCCTCCCCGTAGGCTCAACACCATTGACCTGCAAGGGGATTGACGGCCGTCGTGCCGCGGCACGGGCCGGAGGGGCAGGAACATGACGCACGACGGGCTGATCCGGCCGCTGCCGGAGCTGCTGAAGGCGCATGCGGAGGAGGCACCGTCACGTGTGGCGTTCGCCGACGACGTGCGTGCCGTCACCTACGAGGAGTTGGAGCGGCGCACCGGGAGACTTGCCGCGTACCTCGCCCGGACCGGCCTCGGGCGGGGCGAGCGGGTCGCGATCTGCCTGGGCAACTGTGTGGAGACGGTGGAGAGTGTGCTTGCCGCCGTCAGGGCGGGGGCGGTCGGGGTGCCGCTCAATCCCCGGTCCTCCGACGCCGAACTCGCCCATTTCCTCGAGGACAGCGGCGCCTCCGTCCTCGTCACCGACCCCGCGCACCTGGCCCGACTGCACCGCCTGGGTCCCGGACACCGCCGTACGCGCATCCTGCTGACCGGCCCGGGACCGGTCCCCGAGGACGCCCCGGAGGGCACGGTCCTCTTCGGCGCCATCGCCGCCGATCCCTCTCCCGCCGGGCCGCCTCGGGACGACCTCGGGCTCGACGAGCCCGCCTGGATGCTCTACACCTCCGGCACCACACACCGCCCCAAGGGCGTGCTGTCCACCCAGCGCGCCGCCCTGTGGTCGGCGGCAGCCTGCTACGCCCCGCTCTTCGGGCTCTCCTCCGCGGACCGGCTGCTGTGGCCGCTGCCGCTGTTCCACAGCTTCGGGCACTCCCTTGCCGTGCTGGGCGTCACCGCCGTCGGCGCGAGCGCCAGGATCACCGCCGAACTCCTCCCGCCCGACGGCCTGTTGCGGGAGCTGCGCACACCGGTCGCAGACCTGGGCGGCCCCTACACCGTCCTGGCCGGGGTGCCCGCCACCTACCACCGACTGCTGGCGTCCGCCGGGGATGCCGTATCCCCTCCGGCGCTGCGGACCTGCATCGTGGCGGGCGCACCCAGCGCACCTTCCCTGCGCCAGGCGGTGGAGGACCTGTTGGGGGCTCCGCTGCTCGACGCGTACGGCTCCACCGAGACGTGCGGCATGATCGCGGTGAACCGTCCGGACGGGCCGCGGGTCGACGGTTCCTGCGGTCCGCCGGTGCCGGGCATGGAGGTGCGCGTCGTCGATCCGGGCTCCGGCAACGATGTCGCGGACGGCGACGAGGGCGAGATCTGGGTGCGCGGCCCGAGCCTCATGACCGGCTACCACCACCGGCCCAAGGAGACCGAGGCCGCGCTGCGGGACGGCTGGTACCGCACCGGGGACCTCGGCCGGCGCGTCGCACACGGCCATCTCATCCTCACCGGCCGGGTCAGCGAGCTGATCATCCGAGGCGGGGAGAACATCCACCCCACGGAGATCGAACAGGCCCTGCTGCGCTGCCCCGGTGTGCGGGACGCGGTCGTGGTGGGCGTGGAGCACGACGTCCTCGGCGAGGTCCCGGTGGCCTATGTCGTCCCGGGACCGGAAGGGTTCGACCCGCGGCAGGTCCTGGACCTGTGCCGTACCCGGCTGGCCGAGTACAAGCTGCCCGTCGAGATCCGCGAGATCGCGGCCGTTCCCCGCACGGCGTCCGGCAAGATCGCCCGCCACGCGGTCGTCACCGGAGCGGCCCGGCCCGCGACCGTCATCCCTGCGGCCCCCGACTCCCCCACGGCCGCCGCGGGATCCCTGCGGCAGCGGCTGCTGTCCCTTCCGTCAAAGGGGCGGGAGCGCGCGCTGCGCGAGGCGGTGCTCGCGGAGACCGCCGCGGTCTGCGCGGGCGGACCGTACGAACGGCTCGACGCCGACGGCCCGTTCACAGATCTCGGCCTGACCTCGGTGGGCGCCGTCACGCTCGTCGACCGGCTCGGCGAGGCGACCGGGCTGCGGCTCCCCCCGACGCTCGTCTTCGACCATCCCACGCCGGCCGCGTTGGCACGGCACCTGCACAGCACCCTGTTCACCCCGGCCACCGCGGCTGAGCCGCCCGCCGCCGCAGACGCGGGCGCGGACGATCCGGTGGTGATCGTCGCCATGGGCTGCCGCCTGCCCGGCGACGTCGAATCCCCCGAGGACCTGTGGCGGCTGGTGTCGCAGGGCAGGGACGCGATCTCGGGGTTCCCCACCGACCGGGGCTGGGACCTGGCCGGCCTCTACGACCCGGACCCGGACCGGATCGGCACCTCGTACACACGCCACGGCGGATTCCTGCACCGGGCCGCGGAGTTCGACGCGGGCCTGTTCGGGATCTCGCCGCGCGAGGCGCTGGCCATGGATCCGCAGCAGCGGCTGCTGCTGGAGACCTCGTGGGAGGTCTGGGAGCGGGCGGGCATCGATCCGGCCGCGATCCGCGAGAGCGACACCGGCGTGTTCGTGGGGGTGATGTACGGCGACTACTCCTCCCGCCTCACCCGGCACGAACTGGAGGCCCATCTGGGTCTGGGCTCGGCCGGCAGCGTGGCCTCCGGCCGGATCTCGTACGTGTACGGCCTGCGCGGGCCCTCGATCACCCTCGACACCGCGTGCTCCTCCTCGCTGGTGGCGCTGCACTGGGCGGCGAAGGCGCTGCGCTCCGGGGAGTGTTCGCTTGCGCTGGCGGGCGGGGTCACGGTGATGGCGACGCCGAAGCCGTTCCTGGCGTTCAGCCGTCAGCGCGGTCTGTCGCCCGACGGCCGCTGCAAGTCGTTCTCGGCCGCGGCGGACGGCACCGCCTGGGCCGAGGGCGCGGGCCTGGTGCTGCTGGAACGGCTGTCGGACGCCCGCCGCCACGGCCACCCGGTGCTGGCCGTGCTGCGCGGCTCCGCGGTCAACTCCGACGGCGCGTCCAACGGGCTGACGGCCCCCAACGGACAGGCCCAGCAGCGGCTGATCACGCAGGCACTCGCCGACGCCCGGCTCCGCCCGCAGGACGTGGACGCGGTGGAGGCGCACGGCACGGGCACCACACTCGGCGACCCCCTGGAGGCGCGGGCCCTGCTGGCCACCTACGGCCAGGGGCGCCCCGAGGACCGGCCGCCACTCCGGCTCGGCTCGGTCAAGTCCAATCTCGGTCACACCCAGGCGGCCGCGGGCGTCACCGGAGTCATCAAGATGGTGCAGGCCCTGCACCACGAGGAACTCCCCCGAACCCTGCACGCACAGACCCCCACACCGCACGTCGACTGGTCCGCAGGCCGAGTCGAGCTGCTGACCGAGGCCCGCCCATGGCCGGCAACGGACAACAGACCGCGCCGCGCCGGCGTATCGGCCTTCGGCATCGGCGGCACGAACGCGCACGTAATCCTGGAGGAGCCACCGGAGCAGCCCGGCGCCGACGAGGCAGCCGCAAGCGTCCTCAGTGAAGTCCGCTGCGCAGCGGCAGCGCCCCAAAGGGGCGCGGGGAACTGCGCGACCAGCCACGACGAAGTCGCAGACAAACGACGGCCCCGCCACCCCGCACTTCCAGCAGAGCGGGACGCACCAGTGCCCTGGCTACTCTCCGGCGCCGACGATGCAGCCCTGCGGGCCCAGGCCCGCCGGCTCGCGGACCACCTGACGGCCCGCCCCGACCTCTCGACAGCAGACGTCGGCTTCTCCCTGGCCGTGTCCAGGTCGGCGCTCGCCCACCGGGCGATGGTGCCGGCCGACGACCGGGCGCGCATGCGGGCAGCCTTGGATGCACTCGCCGAGGGCGGCGACGGCATCGGTTCGATGCGAGCCGTCGCGGACCCGGGCCTGCGCACGGCCTTCCTGTTCACCGGACAGGGAGCCCAACGCGTCCGGATGGGCGCGGAGTTGTGCACCGCGTTCCCCGTGTTCGCCACGGCCTTCGACGACGTCTGCCGGGAGCTCGACAACCACCTCGAACGGCCGCTGGGCCAGGTGCTGTCCGCGGAGCGGGGTTCGCCCGAGGCCGCCCTGCTCGACCGTACGGACTTTACGCAGGCCGGTCTGTTCGCCTTCGAGGTGGCGCTGTTCCGGCTGCTGGAGTCCTGGGGTGTGCGGGCCGACTTCCTGACCGGTCACTCCGTGGGGGAACTGGCGGCGGCCCACGTCGCCGGAGTGCTGGATCTGCCCGCCGCGGCCGAACTGGTCGCGGCCCGTGGCCGGTTGATGCAGGCTCTGCCCGCCGGCGGGGCGATGATGGCCCTGCACACGACGGAGGAGGAGGTCCTCGCCGCGCTCGAGAACGCCGGCGACCGGGTGGCGATCGCCTCCCTCAACGGGCCGCGCTCGGTGGTGATCTCCGGCCCACGGGAGACGGTGCTGGCCGTCGCGGCCGGGTTCGAGGCGCGCGGCCGCAGGACCGTACGTCTGAGGGTCGCCCACGCCTTCCACTCACCGCTGGTGGAGCCGATGCTCGACGACTTCCGCCGGGTCGCCGAGGGGCTGGCCTTCCGTCCGCCACGGATACCCGTGGTGTCGGCCGTGACGGGCCGCCCGGTCGAGGCCGGGGAGCTGTGCTCCCCGGAGTACTGGGTACGGCACGCCCGCCGGCCGGTGCGGTTCGCCGACGCCCTGCAATGGCTCGGGGACAACGGCGTCTCGGCGTTCCTCGAAATCGGCCCCGGCCCCGCGCTCACGGCGGCGGCCGAGGACTGTCTGACCGGTCCGGGCGGCGACGGGCCGTTGTGCGTCACGGCCACCCGCGGCGGCGAACACGAGCCGCAGACCCTCCTGACCGCCGTGGCCCGCCTCCATGTGCACGGGGCGCGGGTCGACTGGCCCGCGGTGTTCGCGGACAGCGGGGCCCGACAGGTGGACCTGCCGACGTACGCATTCCAGCGCCGCCGGTACTGGCTGGACGCACCGCACACCCCGGCCCCGGTGACGGCCGCCCACGAACACCCGCTGCTGGGCCCGGCGTTCACCGTGCCGGACACCGACCGCACGGTGTTCTCCGGCCTGCTCTCCCCCACCACGCACCCATGGCTAACCGACCATGTGATCGCCGGGGCGGTCCTCGTCCCTGCGACGGTGTTCGTGGAACTGGCGCTGCAGGCGGGCCACGAGGCCGGCTGCGGCACCCTCGACGAACTCGTGGTCGTGGCCCCCCTCACCCTCGCCCAGGACACGGGGGTACGCGTCCAACTCGTCGTAGGCAAGCCGGACGAGTCCGCCCGGCGCCCCTTCGAGGTCTACGCCCGCCCCGACCTGGACGGAGAGCCCGCCTGGACCCGGCACGCCACCGGCCTGCTCGGCCCGGCCCCCGGGGAGACTCCGCCGCCGGACCCGGAATTGACGGCATGGCCCCCGGAGGGCGCCGTCGAGGTCGACCTCACGGACGCCTACGACGGCCTGGCGGACGGCGGGCTCGCGTACGGGCCGGCCTTCCGGGGCGTACGTTCGGTGTGGCGGCGCGGCGACGAGCTGTTCGCGGAAGTCCGGCTGCCCGAAAGGGAGTCGACCGGCGCCGACCGGTTCGGGGTGCATCCGGCGCTGCTCGACGCGGCACTGCACGCACCGCTGCTGACGGGCTCCGCGGCCGAGGCGGAGGCTCCCCGGGTGCCGTTCGCGTGGACCGGCGTGCGGCTGTATGCGGCGGGCGCGCCGGAGGTGCGCGTACGGATCGCCCCGACAGGAGCGGACGCGCTGTCGGTGACGCTCGCCGACTCGGCGGGCCGCCCTGTGGCGCGCGTGGAATCTCTCGTCACCCGGGAACTCCCGGTCCGGACGGCCGAACTCGACGTGGTGCGGCACGCTTTGTGGCGCCCCGACTGGACCCCCGTCGAGCCGTCCGCCGGCGAGCGGCACACCACCACGGCACGCTGGGCGCTCCTGGGCCCGGACGAGCTGGACCTGCGCGCGCTGCTCCCCGACGTCGAGGACACCTCCGCACGCGAACCGGACACCCTCGTCGTCACGGCCGTCGGCACGGCGACGGATCCCGGTCCGCTGCCCGCCGTGCACGCGCTGACGGCGAGGGTGCTGCGCACACTGCAGGACTGGCAGGACGACCCGCGAACGGCGGGCTCGCGCCTGGTGGTGCTGACGCGGAACGCAACCGCACCGGATCCGGACCTGGCCGGTGCCGCGGTGTGGGGGCTGGTGCGTACGGCCCAGTCCGAGATACCCGGGCGCATCACTCTCGTCGACGTGGACGGACACCCCGAGTCGCTACGTCTCCTGCCGACGGCCGTGGCCGGCGGACAGCCCCAACTGTCCATCCGTTCCGGCACGTTGAGGGTGCCGCGACTGGCCCGGGCCGCCGGCACCACGTCCGTAGACGCCCCTCGCTGGGCCGGGACCGTCCTGATCACCGGCGGTACCGGCGCCCTGGGTGCGGAACTCGCCCGTCATCTGGTCACCTCGTACGGCGTACGGCACCTGCTGCTCACCGGGCGCCAGGGACCCCAGGCGCCGGGCGCCGGGGAACTGCGTGCCACGCTGGAGGAGTTGGGCGCCGAGGTGCGGATCGTGGCCTGCGACGCGACCGACCGGGCCGCGCTCGCCGAGGTGATCAACAGCTGTGCGCCCGCGCTGACCGCGGTGGTGCATGCGGCCGGGGTGCTGGACGACGGGGTCCTCACCGCGCTGACCCCCGAGCGGATGGCCACGGTGCTGCGGCCGAAGGCGGATGCGGCCTGGCATCTGCACGAGCTGACGCGGGACCTGGACCTGTCGGCGTTCGTCCTGTTCTCCTCGGTGTCCGGACTGCTGGGCCGCGCGGGCCAGGGCAACTACGCGGCGGCGAACTCCTTCCTGGACGCCCTGGCCCGCCACCGCACTCGACTCGGTCTGCCGGCCGTGTCCTTGGCGTGGGGGCCGTGGGAGGCCGCAGGGGGTATGGCCGGCGCACAGCAGCGGGAAGGTGACGCGCTCCGGTCTCTTTCGACGGCACAGGGCCTGGCCCTGTTCGACGCGGCGCTCCGCGAGGGCGAGCCGGTGCTGGCGCCCGTCCTGGTGGACCGGGCCAACCTCCGTTCCGCCCAAGGGCCCTTGCCGCCGCTCCTGCACGGGCTGGTGCGCCCTCGTACACCTGCCGCCGAGAAGGCCCGGACCGGACCGGAGCAGGCGTGGGAGCCGGGAGCATGGCGCCAGGTGCTGGCCGCTCTTCCCGCCGCTCAACGGGAGGGCAGACTCACGGAGTTGATGAAGGCCGACGTCGCGGCCGTGCTCGGATACCCGGACGCCGACGCACTCCCGGCCGGCAAGTCCTTCGCCGAGCTGGGCTTCGACTCGCTGATGGCGGTGCAGGTCCGCAACCGGCTGAGCATGGCTCTGCGGCTGCGGCTGTCGGCCGCCGTGGTGTTCGAGCAGCCGACGGCCCAGGGGCTGGCCCGTCACATACTCGGCCTGCTCGAGGACGACCTTCCGGCGGCGGCGCCCGACGCCACGGGGGCACCGGGCCCGCGGCCCGCGCAGACCCTGTCCTCGCTCTACCGGCGGGTCTGCGAGGCCGGTCAGGTGGTCGCCGCGATGCAGATGCTGGTCACGGCGTCCTGGGCGGTCCCCACGTTCGACGCGACCGAAAGCCGGCAGCACGCGATCCCGCCGTTGCGGCGCGCAACCGGTGCCGGGGATCGCGGCCCGGTGCTCGTGTTCTTCACCGGCACCCACCCGACGTTCGACGCGCCGGGCGGGGAGTTCGCCCGCTTCCACGCCTGTTTTCAAGGGGAGTCGGACGTCGTCGAGTTCCCGCACCCGGGCATCGGTGCGGGCGGCGCGGTGCCGGTCGACCGGGAGACCCTGGCTCTCACCCACGCCGAGTCGGTGCTTCGGCATGTCGGCGGCAGACCCTTCGTGGTCGTCGGCGTCAGCACCGGGGGCACCGTGGCACACGCCGTGACCCGGCGGCTCGAAGCGATGGGGGCCGCTCCCGTCGGGCAGGTGCTGCTGGACACGTACCTCGTCAACGACGGCAACAGCGACAAGGACTGGCTGCTGTCCCTGCCCGCGGTCATCGCGCCGCGTCTGGGCGGCACCGAGTTCGCCGGGGACGAGGACGCGGGCGTTGCCGCGCTGGGGGCGTACACCCGCATGTTCCTCGGCTGGGACCCGGAGCCGGTCGACACCCCGACCCTGCTGGTGGGTGCCACCCGGCCCACCCCCGAGATGGCGGCGAGCGCGGGCCCGGACGCGTGGCCGACGTCCTGGCCGCTGCCGCACACCCGGGTCGACGTCCCGGGCGACCACTTCTCGTTCATGCAGGAGCACGCCCGGACCACGGTGGCGGCTATCCGCGCATGGATCGACTCCCTCGGAGGACAACAGTGACTGTTGCACAACCCCCCAGTGAACGCGGGCCGGTTGAGGAGTTCGACGTGATCGTCGTGGGCGGTGGTCCGGCCGGGTCCACCGCCGCCACCGCGGTCGCCCTGCGCGGCCATCGCGTGCTGCTCCTGGAACAACAGACATTTCCCCGCTACCAGATCGGCGAGTCGCTGCTGCCGTCCACCGTGCACGGTGTGTGCCGCATCCTGGGCGTCGAGGACGAGGTCGCGCGGGCGGGCTTCAAGCTCAAACGCGGCGGGACCTTCCGGTGGGGCCGGAACCGGGATCCGTGGCAGTTCTCCTTCGCCCTCTCTCCCCGGCTGGCCGACCCGACCTCGTTCGCCTACCAGGTCGAGCGGTCCCGGTTCGACGCGATCCTGCTGGACAACGCCCGCCGGGTCGGCGTCGACGTGAGGGAGGGCTGCCGCGTCAAAGGCGTGCTCGCCGACGAGGAGCGGGTGCGGGGCGTCAGCTGGAGCGGCCCCGGCGGCGAAGACCGCGAGGCCCGGGCCCGCTATGTCGTGGACGCCTCCGGCAACGGCAGCCGGATCCACGCCGAGGTCGGCGGCAGGCGGACGTACTCCGACTTCTTCCGCAACATCGCGGTGTTCGGCTACTTCGCCGGAGGCAAGCGGCTGCCGAAACCGAACGACGGCAACATCTTCTGCGCCGCGTTCGACGAAGGCTGGATCTGGTACATCCCCCTGCGCGACGACCTCACCAGTGTGGGAGCGGTGGTGAGCCGGGAGAACGCCGCCGGGATACAGCGGGACCCGGCGGCGGCCTGGCGCCGGCTGATCGACTCGTGCCCCGAGGTCCGCGACCTCCTCCAGGGGGTGCCACAAGCCACCGAGGTGCCGTACGACCAGGTCCGCGTCCGCAAGGACTGGTCGTACTGGAAGTCCCGGCTGTGGCGCCCCGGCATGGTGCTGGCCGGTGACGCGGCATGCTTCGTCGACCCGGTGCTCTCCTCCGGCGTGCACCTCGCCACGTACGGTGCCCTGCTCGCGGCCCGCTCCATCAACAGCGGCCTGGCCGGGACGTTGGACGAGGGGCGCCTGTTCGACGAGTTCGAGGCCCGCTACCGGCACGAGTACCGCCTGTTCTACGAGTTCCTGGTCTCCTTCTACGACATGCACCAGGACGAGCGTTCGTACTTCTGGAAGGCCCGCAAGGTCACCAACGTGGGCGCGACGGAACTGGAGGCGTTCGTGGAACTGGTGGGCGGTCTGGCCTCCGGCGACACCACCTTCGACGGACTCGGGGAGGCGGGCGCCCGCCTGGCCACGGCCGCCACGGAACTCGACACGGCCGTGGGCCGCCTCCCGGACTCCGACGGTCTGCGCAATCCGCTCTTCGAGTCCAGCGCCGTCCGCCAGGTCTTCCAGGAGGGTGCGGTCCTGCAGGAACGAGGCGTGTTCGGCGGCCCGTTGGAGGAGGAGACGCCGGTGCGGCCCGGCGGGCTGGTGGCCTCGGAGGACGGGCTCACGTGGGTGGCACCCCTCAAGTGACGTCCCACGGGCATCACTTGAGGGGGGTCCGGTCAACTCCGGTGCTGGAAAAGGCGGTTGAGGTCCGCCTGCGGAATCTGGTCGTCGGCGTAGGAGAAGGTGCCCCGGTCCGCCAGTTCCCTGGCGGCACTCAGCAGGTGGCGGTACATCGCGCGGACGATGCTGCCGCCGACCGTGACCCGCCGTACGCCGAGCGCGCGCAGGTCGTCCAGCGACAGCGTGCCGCCCGTCAGCCCCATCACCACGTTGAGCGGGCCGTCGAGTTCGCGCACCAGCGTGCCGATGGTGGTGGCGTCGGCGGCACCCGGCACGAACGCACAGTCCGCGCCCGCCGCCAGATACGCGTTGGCGCGCCGGACGGCCTCGTCGAGCGAACCGCCGACCAGCAGGACGTCGGTCCGGCCGACCAGGACGAAGGGGTCGCCGCCGGTGTCCACGGCGGCGCGGGCGGCGCGGATACGGTCCGCGGCGAGCGCCGGGTCGTACAGCGGCCGTGTGCGGTCGCCGGTGAAGTCCTCGATGTTGCCGCCCGCCGCGCCGGCCGCGAGTGCCATCGAGATCGTGTCCGCCACGGTCTCGGGCGCCTCGCCGTACCCCTCCTCCAGATCGGCGCTCAGCGGCACGGTGATCTCGTCGGCGATCTCGCGCACCCGGCGCAGCATCGTCTCGCGGTCGACGCGGCCCGCTGCCTCATCGGCGAAGAAGTCGTGGTCCGGGCGGCCGAGCGAGAACGCGACGCCCGCGCTCGTGGTCGCCACGGCGGGGAAACCCGCCGACTCCAGAATGCGAGCGCTGCCCACGTCCCACGCGTTGGGGAGCAGGAAGCAGCCCTCCCGGTGCAACTCGACGAAGCGTTGGGCTCGTGTTCGGCTGTTGCTGCTGTTGCTGCTGTTGTCGATGGTCACGTGAAGAACCTACGAGCCCGAGGCACGGGCCGAAACCCGGAATCCGCCGACGCCTCACTCCCAGACCACGACATTGCGCGGGAGCCGGGTACCTCGTCACTCCCGGCTGCCGGCCGGAGGTGGCGAAGGTGGTCTCGCCATCGGGGCCCGTGCGGTGTGGCGCCGGTTCGGAGGTCGTACCGCCTCCTGTGGTGGCCGCCCGGGCCGCAATCGTCGCTCAGCGCGGACCGTCCCAACTCACGTGCAGGGCGGGCGGCTTGCGGAAGACCAGTCCGTACGGAGCAGTGGGGCGGTCCGGGTCGAGGCGCAGGGCGGGGAGGCGTTCGAGCAGGCGCTGGAGGGCGATGCGGGTCTCCAGGCGGGCCAGATGCGCGGCGATGCAGTGGTGCGGGCCGTGTGCGAAGGCCAGTTGGAGGCGGGCGTTCGCACGGCGGACGTCGAAACGGTCGGGGTCGGGGAAGACGGATGGGTCGCGGTTGGCGCCGGCCAGGGAGACGGTGACCAGATCGCCCCGGCGGATGGTGGCCGCGCCCAGTGCTATGTCACATACCGCGTACCGGTCCACGACCGCAGCGCCCGGTTCCAGGCGCAGCGACTCCTCGATCGCACCGTCCAGCAGCTCGAAGTCCCCCCGCACAAGGGCGAGTTGATCCGGATGCCGCAGCAGATGCAGCAGCGCATTGGTGATCATCGCCTCGGTGGTCTCGATGCCCCCGAACATCAGGACCGCCGCATTGGACGCCACCTCGGACGGCGCCAGCCGCCCGGCGGCGGAGACCAGCAGCGAGGAACTGCCCCGGTCGGCGACCGTGCTCTCGACAGCGGCCCGCAGCTCCGCGTACGCCGCGGCTCCGGCGGGCCCCGCCTCGTGTCCGGCGGTGATGTCCGAGACCGACTGCACGATGGAGTCGTACCAGGAAAGGACCGTGTCCGTGCCGGCGCCCGCCAGCCCGAGTGCCTCGGTCACGACGGCGACCGCGAGCGGTCCGGCGAAGGCGCGTCTCAGCTCCGCGGCGCCCGCCGGCTGAAGTGCGGTGATCAGCCGCCCGGTCTCCTGCTCGATGAACGAGGCGAAGCCGTCGCGCACCTGCCGAGGGCGGAAGGGGGCGTTGAAGGGCTCGCGGTGGCGGGTGTGCTGCTCCCCGTCCAGGGAGAGCATGCTCGGCCCGACGACCTGCGCGGTGGAGAACCGGGGGTCGTCGACGGTGAAGGTCGCGGCGTCCCGCATCACCTGCAGCGCGAGGTCGCGGCGGGTCACCAGCCAGCCTCCCAGCTCCGGCAGCCAGGACACGGGCTCGTGCGCACGCAGCAGCGCCAGTCGGGGATGGGGATCCCGGGCGAGTTCGGCGAGCGTGGTGGCGGCACCGAGCGGGAAGGAGTCGACGACGCTCAGCGGTGCGGGACCGTTGCGCTTGGCGGGAATGACGCGCCCCCTCGGGAGGTTCGAAACGCCTACGGTCAGGATTGTCCCAGCCCTGAGGTGTGCGATCGGCACAGGGGGCCTGTGTGAATCCCACGTGCGTCCGGTGACAGACGCACGATGTCCGGGCCTGCGCCTTCTGCCATCGTGGGAGGTGAGAGTTACCGGGGAGGCGGACTGAACCCACGGGAGTCTCCAGTGGACAAGCGGTACGAGATCTACTGCCTCACGCACCCGCATTTCTATGACGCACCGCACCACGGCCAGACGCTCGGCCGCTTCCGGCAGGCGGGCCATCGGCTCCCCGATTCGTGGGCGCGCGAGGAACTCGGCGACTGGGTGGTGTGCCGCCCCACCGGCACCGCGTTCCCCCGGCAGGGCTGGAAGATCCACGTCTCGGCGTGTCCGGACAACGCGCAGTCGATCCTGGACGAGGTGTGGGACTACTGCGTCCCGCGCCGCATCGCGTTCAAGTTCCTCCCCGGGATGGACGCCCTGTTCCTCGCCAACGCGAAGTACGCGCACCGCGGCTCCAGCGGCAAGTTCGTGACCGTCTACCCCCTGGACGAGGCTCAGTGCGAGCGCATCCTCACCGAGCTGGGCGCCCTCCTCGACGGCCGGCCGGGCCCGTACATTCTCAGCGATCTGCGCTGGGGAGACGGTCCGCTCTACGTCAGGTACGGGGCCTTCGCCGACCGGTACTGCGTGTCGGACGACGGGGTGCTGGAGCAGGCGGTGGAGGATCCCTCCGGCCGTCTGGTGCCCGATGTGCGCGGTCCGACCTTCCGGGTGCCCGAGTGGGTGCAGCTGCCCGGCTTCCTCGAACCGCACCTCGCGGAGAGCCGGCGCACCACCGTCGCCGACCTGCCCTACCGGATCGAGAAGGCGCTGCACTTCTCCAACGGCGGCGGACTGTACGCGGGAGTCGACACACGGACACAGGAGCGCGTCGTCCTGAAGGAGGGGCGGCCGCACGCGGGGCTCACCCCCGACGGCGCGGACGCCGTCACCCGGCTGCAGCGCGAGCGGGAGGCCCTGGAACGGCTGGCCGGCCTGCCCTTCGTTCCCGCGCTCCGCGACGAGTTCGAGCTGGGCGGCCACCACTTCCTCGTCGAGGAGTTCGTCGAGGCCGCGACCCTGCACAGCGAGTTCGTCAAGCGCTATCCGCTCGCCGCACTGGCCCCGGACGCCGCCGATTTCGCCGACTACACCGACTGGGCGCTCGACATCCACCGGCAGGTGGAGGAGGCGGTCGCGGCGGTCCACGAGCGGGGCATCGTGATCGGGGACGTGCACACGGACAACATCCTTCTCCGCCCGGACGGCAGGGTGGTGCTGGTCGACTTCGAGGGCGCGGCGGACGTCACGCAGGCCCGGCGCCAGGTCCTTGCCGCGCCGGGCTTCATCGCCCCGCACGGCGCCACCGGCTTCGACATCGACCGGTACGCGCTGGCCTGTCTGCGGCTCTCCCTGTTCCTGCCGCTGACCGGCCTGATCGAACTGGACGTGGGCAAGGCGGGGCAGCTCGCCAGGGAGGCCGCCCGGCTCTTCCCCATCCCCCGCCGGTTCCTCGACGAGACCGTACGCACCATCACCGGCGACGGCGGCATCGACGCCGGGGCGGGCGACGGGCCCCGGCTGGAGCCCGACCGAGCGGGCTGGCTGCACGCGCGGCACTCGATCGCCTCCGCCGTCCTGGCCGCCGCCACACCGGAGCGAGAAGACCGGCTCTTCCCGGGCGACATCGAGCAGTTCCTGCTCCCGGGAGGCGGCCTGGGCCTGGCCCACGGTGCGGCAGGCGTGCTGTACGCGCTGGACGTGACGGGCGCGGGACGCCGTCCCGACCACGAGGACTGGCTGATCCGGCACGCACTCGACCCGGCACCCGGCACCCGTCTCGGCTTCTACGACGGCCTGCACGGCGTCGCCCACGTCCTCGAACACCTGGGGCACCACGAGGAGGCCGCCAAGGTCCTCGACACGTGCCTGGGCGAACGGTGGGAACCCCTGCCCCTCGACCTCAACGGCGGCCTGTCCGGCATCGGCCTCAACCTGCTGCACTTCGCGACCACCACCGGCGACGCCACCTGCCGTGACACCGCCTGCCGGGTGGCGGAGGTCGTCGCCGACCGCCTGGGCCCGGCCGACTCCGTACCGGAGACCAGCGGCGGCGCCCACCCGAGGGCGGGGCTGATGTTCGGGGCGTCCGGGCCCGCGCTGCTGTTCCTGCGCCTGTACGAGCGCAGCCGGGACCCGGCCCTCCTCGACCTGGCCGCCACCGCACTGCGCCAGGACCTGCGCCGCTGCGTCGTGCGGGAGGAGGGGTCGATGGAGGTGAACGAGGGCTGGCGCACCATGCCCTATCTCGCCGACGGCAGCGTGGGCATCGGCATGGTGCTCGAGGACTACCTGACCCACCGCGCTGACGAGGAGTTCTCGGACGCCGCCGCGGCGATCCGCAAGGCGGCCAGGGCGTCCTTCTACATCGAGCCCGGCCTCTTCGACGGCCTCGCCGGGATGATCCTCCACCTCAGCCGCCCGCACCCGCCCGGCACGGCCGCCGCGCGGGACCCCCTGATCGCCGACCATGTACGCCGGCTCGCCCGCCACGCCTGTCTGCTCGACGGGCAACTGGCCTTCCCCGGCGAGCAGTTGCTGCGGCTGTCCATGGACCTGGCCACCGGCGGCGCGGGCGTCCTGCTCGCGCTGGGCGCCGCCTTCCACTCCCGGCCTACCGGGCTGCCGTTCCTGACGCCCGGCCTGCCGGCTGATGACTTCCCCGTCCCCACACGAGTACCAGAGAGGAGGTGAGGACATTATGTCGCTCCTCGAACTGCAGGGCCTCACCATCGAAACCGAGTCCGGCGCCGCTCCGCCGCCAGGCAGCCGTGCCAGCAAGGGCTGCGGAGGCAGCCGCCTCAGCCTGCTGCTTTGCTAGTCCACACCACAACGGCGGGGACACCTCCGGGTGTCCCCGCCCCTTCCGCTGGAACCATCCGACGACGGGAGACGGGAGCGGCCGGTGGACCGACGTGCGGCGGACCGTCTGCTGCTGACGGCGGCGCGGCGGGGCGGCTCTTGGGGCGGCGTCCTGGCCGCCACGTCCCTTCTGCTCGCCGGGGTCTACGTCGTCCTGCCCGCCGTCATGGGCCGCACGGTCGACGCCGTGCTGGGGCGCGGCGACGCCACCCTGTGGCTGACGCTGTCCGCCGTCGCCGTCGCGCTTCTTGTGGTCTGCGACGCGGCGGACGACTACGCGGGCGCGGTCGCCAACTCCCGTTCCACGGCGTGGCTGCGGCACTCCCTGCTCGGGCACGTCCTCGGCATGGGCACCCGTGCCACCCGCCGCCACACTCCCGGCGATCTGGTGACGCGCCTGGTGGGCAACACCGCCCGCACCGGCAGCGCCCCGTCGGGCCTGGTGTGGGCGGTGACCGAACTGATCCCGCCGGTCGGGGCCGTGGTGGCACTGGCCCTCATCGACCCCTGGCTCTGTCTCACGTTCCTCGCCGGACTGCCGCTGGTCGTCCTGGTGGTCCGCGCCTTCGTCCGCGACGTCTCCGACGTCAACGACCGCTACTTCGCCACGCAGGGCCGTATCGCCGCCCGGCTCGTCGACGCCCTCACCGGCATCCGCTCCATCGCCGCCGCCGGGACCACGGCCCGCGAGGCCGACCGGATCCTGCAGCCGCTGCCGGAGCTGCACCGCCACGGCATGGGGATGTGGCGCGCGTACGCCCGGGTCTCCGCGCGGGACGCGGCGGTCGTCCCCCTGCTGGAGGTGGCCGTGCTGGCGGTGGCCGGCCTCGAACTCGCCCGGGGCCGCATCACACCGGGTCAGACACTCGCCGCGAGCGAGTACGTCCTGCTGGCCACGGGCGTGAGCTCCCTGGTGGCCTCGGCGCACCGGCTCGCCTTCGCCCGTGCCACCGCTGGGCGCGTCGCCGAGGTGCTGGCCGAACCGACGGTGGCGTACGGCGATGCGCGACTGCCCGCCGGGGGCGGCGGCCGGCTTGAGTTCCGCCGGGTGACCGTCCGCACGGCCGAGGGCGGCACGGTGCTGGACGGAGTAGACCTGGCCCCGCCACCAGGCAGGTTGACGGCCGTCGTGGGGCGTTCCGGATCCGGCAAGTCCCTGCTTGCCGCGCTGGCCGGGCGGCTGGCCGACCCGGACGCGGGCGAGGTACTGCTCGACGGCGTGCCGCTGCGTGACGTGGACCGTGCGGCGCTGCGGAGGGCCGTCGCGTACGGCTTCGACCGCCCGGTGCTGCTGGGCGAGACGTACGCCGACGCGATCGGGTTCGGGGCACGGAGCCCTGCGCCCGCGGAGGTGCTGGCCGGGGCGACCGCCGCACGCGCCGACACCTTCCTCCAGACGCTGCCCGAGGGGTACGGCACCCGGCCGGCCACGGCCCCGCTGTCCGGCGGGGAGACCCAACGGGTGGGCCTGGCACGCGCGTTCGTCCAGGCCGGCCCGTGCGGCCGTCTCCTCGTACTCGACGATGTGACGGCCGGTCTCGACACCGTCACCGAGCACCACATCGGCCAGGTGCTCACCGGGTCCGGGTGGCTCGCCCGCCGTACCCGGCTCGTGGTGACCCACCGGGCGTCCACCGCGGCCCGCGCGGACCACGTCGTCTGGCTCGACGCAGGCCGCGTCCGCGGCCAGGGCACACACCGCGCCCTGTGGGCGAACCCGGAGTACCGGGCCGTCTTCGGCCCGAACCCGCCACCGGACGGGAGCCCGCGATGAACCACGCGGCGCACAGCCTGCTGCGCCCCGCCCGGCGCCACGCGTTCGTACAACTCACCCGCTTGTCGCTGCTCCAGGCGATACCCGCGCTGCAGTCCGGCCGACAGGTGGCCCCAACCGCCCTCGGCCCGAACCCGCCGCCGGACGGGGGCCCGCGATGAACCCCGCGGCACACAGCCTGCTGCGCCCCGCCCGGCGCCACGCGTTCGTACAACTCACCGGCTGGTCGCTGCTCCAGGCGATACCCGCGCTGCAGTCCGGCCGACAGGTCGCCCGAGCCGCCCTCGGCCCGAACCCGCCGCCAGACGGGAGCCCGCGATGAACCCCGCGGCACACAGCCTGCTGCGCTCCACCCTCCGCGCCCGGCGCCGCGCGTTCGTACGGCTCACCGGCTGGTCGCTGCTCCAGGCGATACCCGCGCTGCAGTCCGGCCGACAGGTCGCCCGAGCCGCCCTCGGCCCGAACCCGCCACCGGACGGGAGCCCGCGATGAACCGCACGGCACACAGCCTGCTGCGCTCCACCCTCCGCGCCCGGCGCCGCGCGTTCGTACGGCTCACCGGCTGGTCGCTGGTCCAGGCGGTGCCCGCGCTGGTGTCCGGCTGGCTGGTCGCCCGGGCCGTCGACGACGGCTTCCTCGCCGGCCGCAGCGCCGAGGGCCTCGGCTGGCTGGGGCTGCTGGCCTGCACCGTCCTGCTCGGCGCCTGGGGCACCCGGCACGCCACGCTCCAACTGGCCGACGTCGTCGAACCGTTCCGCGACGACCTGGTCACCCTCGTCACCACGGGCACGCTGCAGCGCTCCGCCCGCCTGGCCGGACCGGCCGACACGGCGGGCGTGGCACGGCTGACCGAACAGGTCGAGATCGCCCGCGAGTCGTACGGGGCGATCGTGATGTTCGTCCAGACCTTCTCGGTCACGGCGGTGAGCGTGCTGTTCGGGCTGGCCGTACTCGATCCCGCCCTCCTGCTGTTCGTGCTGCCGCCCCTCGCGGCCGGGCTTGCACTCTTCCTGCTCGCCCTGCGCGCGATGGCGGCCCGGCAGCGCGCGGTCGTGCTGGCCGACGAGGCCATCGCCGAGCAGGTGGGCGCGGTGGCCGAGGGGCTGCGGGACGTCACGGCCTGCGGCGCCGAGGACGTCGTACGCGCTCGGGTCGGCGCCCGCATCGACGCGGCGGCGAGCGCGGCCCGCGCACTGGCCCGCCTCACCGCCGTACGGACCGCCGCGCTGGGCGTCGGCGGCTGGCTGCCGATCGTGCTCATCCTCGCCGGAACCCCCTGGCTGGTCCGCGGCGGCGTGACGACCGGGGCGATCCTGGGCGCGCTGACCTACGTCTCGCAGGCCCTGCAGCCGGCTCTGCGGGGCTTCGTCCAGGGCCTCGGCGGCAGCGGCCTGTGGCTGCTGGTCACCCTGACCCGGATCCTGGAAGCGTCCGACCCGAAGGCGACGGGGGCCGCGGATCCCGGCGACGCCGGCCCGGGAACACCCGCCCCCTCCCCCATGACACGGCAGCCCCGCGACGGCCGTGTGGAGTTGTGCGGGGTCACCTTCGGCTATGCCCGTGCCGCCGAACCGGTCGTCCGGGATCTCGACCTCGTCCTCGCGCCGGGCACCCACCTGGCGGTCGTCGGCCCCAGCGGGGCGGGCAAGTCGACCCTCGCCGCGCTCGTCGCCGGGGTGCTCGAACCGCGGGCCGGCCGTATCCGTCTGGGAGGTGTGCCGGTACGGGAGCTGGATGGTGGCCGGCTGTCCCGGTCCCGTGTGCTGATCCCGCAGGAGGCCTACGTCTTCACCGGCACCCTGCGCGAGAATCTCGCCTATCTCCAGCCGGCGGCCACTCCGCCCGAGCTGGACGCGGCGGTCCGTGCCATCGGTGCGCAGGCGCTCGTCCGGCGCCTCGGCGGCTACGACGCGACCGTGGACCCTGCCGTGCTCTCCGCGGGTGAGCGCCAGTTGATCGCCCTCGTGAGGGCCCTGCTGCCGCCGGCCCGGCTGGTCGTGCTGGACGAGGCCACCTGCCATCTCGACCCGGCCGCGGAGGCGGTCGCCGAACGGGCCTTCGCCTGCCGTCCGGCCACCCTGATCGTCTGCGCCCACCGGATCAGCTCCGCCCTGCGAGCCGACCTCGTCCTCGTCCTGGACGGCTCGCACTGCCGCCTCGGCACCCACGACCGGCTGATGGCCGACTGCGCCCTCTACCGCGACCTGATCGGCCACTGGGACGGACCAGCGGATACGGCGCGACCGGCCTTCCCCGCGGCGGCTCGGCCCGGCGCCGACGGTGAACTCGCCTACCGGAAGGGGAGGTGAGCCGGACGGCCGACGGCGGCCGCGGCTACAGCCATCCCGACTGCCGGGCGATCCGGATCGCGTCGATGCGGTTGCGTGCACCGGTCTTCCTGGAGACCGCGTTCAGGTGATTGCGGACCGTTCCCACCGACAGCGACAGCCGGTCGGCGATCTCCCGCGTCGGTGTGCCGTCCGCCGTCAGCCGCAGCACCTCGAGCTCCCTGGGGGTCAGCGGGCTCCTGTCCGAGGACAGCGCCAGCAGCGCCAGCTCCGGGTCGATGAACCGCTCGCCCGCCGCCACCTTGCGCACGCCCTGTGCCAAGAAGTCGCAGGGGCTGTTCCTGCCGATGAGACCCGCGATGCGCAGCGCCAGCGCCTGGCGCAGATACTCGGGCGTCGCCGCACCGGCCACCAGCAGGATCCGGCACTCCGGAAGCCGCTGGCTCAGCTCCTGCGAGGTGCCCAGCGCCCCGTCCTCACCGGCACTGCCGTCGCAGTCGATGACGACGACATCGGGCCGGTACGACAACGCCCGTGTGACGGCCTGCCCGCACCCCGGTGACGCCGCGACCACCTCGATGTCCTCCTCACGTGTCAGCAGGGCGGCAAGTGCCCCCCGCACCAGGTCGGTCTCCTCGACGAGAAGAACACGGATCAACATCGCTCCCGCCCGGCCCGCCTCGGCCTGCTCGCGCGACACGCCCCGGACACTCCGACGGCGCCGGACGAAGTATCTCCGGTTATCGACCTGTTTGACGGACGCCGCCCCGCCCCGGGCCCACGGCAGGCGCAGGGTGCGCGCAGGACACGCCGCCGAATGGCTTATCCAGCAGGTAAGCGGCCTATATGGTCATAGCGTTCGCAATATGAAGAAATACCGCTTTACGTACATGATGTGCACCGCAGTGGTGGTCGGGACGGGACTGGGGGCCGCTCCGCCGGCCGGCCGTCATGCGTTCCATGTGGTCTGGCCGGGCCAGTCGATCCAGAAGGCGGTGGACGCCGCCCAGCCCGGAGACACCGTCCTTGTGGCCCCCGGCACGTTTCACGAGAGCGTCAAGGTGACCACGCCCGGGCTGACCCTGCGGGGCATGGGGCGCAGCACAGTGATCGAACCGAGCGTGAAGAAGGCCGCCAACAGCTGTGCCGAGGGCGGCAACGGCATCTGTGTCGTGGGCACGAAGGACCGTAACCTCGAGGGCGTCACCGTCGCCTCGCTGACCGTCACCGGCTTTGCCAGGACCGGGGTCTTCGCCATGGCCACCGACCACCTGGTCGTGCAGAACGTGACCGCTGCGGCGAACGGCGTGTGGGGTATCGCCCAGGAGCGCTCGGTCCGCGGACTGATCCAGGACAACAGCGCCCTGAACAACGGCGACGCGGGTGTCTTCCTCGCCAACACCATCAAGGATGAGGCGGGCGCCACGGACACCGGGGGCATGCTGATCGCCCACAACCGGCTGGAGGGCAACCGGGTCGGCCTGACCGTCCGCCGGCTGCGGAACCTCACCGTCGCCGGCAACCGCCTCACCGCCAACTGCGCCGCGGTGTTCGTGGTCGGTGACGAGAACAAGCCGAAGGCGGGCGCCCTGACCGTGAGCGACAACCTCGTCGTGCGGAACAACAAGTCGTGCCCGAAGACGGCACGGCTGGACGCACTGCAGGGCTCCGGCATCGTCCTGACCGGCGCCGAGGACACCCTGGTGACGCGGAACGTGGTCAGGGACAACGTCGGCGACTCGTCTCTGTCGGGCGGCATCGTCCTGTTCAAGAGCTTCGTGAACGTCACCAGCGACCGCAACCGGATCAGCGACAACGTGCTCCATGGCAACTCCCCGGCGGACCTGATCAATTCGGACCACGGCACGGGCAACACCTTCGAGCACAACGCCTGCCGGGCGTCCAAGCCCGCGGGACTGTGCTGACCCGTCGGTCATGGCCCCGCTGCGGGCCCGAGAAGGAAGGAAGCGGCACATGACGACCGCACCGACAGCCCCGCCGCCGTCCATGCGGCTGAGGGAGCTCGCCTTCGCGGCGGCATGTGCCGCCGCCCTCCGCGCGGCCGCCCGGCTGGGAGTCCCCGACGCCCTCGGTGACACCCCCATGACCGCGGAGGACCTGGCGGCTGCGGTGAAGGCCGAGGCCCGGCCGCTGCGACGGCTGCTGCGCACCCTGTCCTGCCACGGCGTCTTCGCCGAGCTGCCGGACGGGACCTTCGCCCACACCGATGTCTCCAGGCTGCTGCGCGAGGACGATCCGAACAGCCTGCGCGCCATCTCGCTGTGGTGCACGGAGCCGTGGACCTGGGACGCCTGGCCGAGGCTCGACGAGGCGGTGCGCACCGGGCGCAACGTCGTCGAGGACCTGTACGGCAAGGAGTTCTTCCCCTACCTGAACGAGGACGCCCCGGAATCGGCCGACGTCTTCAACCGGGCCATGACGACCTCCAGCGTGCAGTCGGCGCGGGACGTCGCCGACTTCCTCGACCTGTCGGGGAGTTCGTCGGTCGCCGACCTCGGCGGCGGCCAGGGGCATGTGGTGGTGAGCCTGCTGGACAAATACCCCTCGCTGCACGGCACCCTGCTCGACCTTCCGCGGGTGGTGGAGAACGCGCTGCCGAGGCTGCGGGCGGGCGGCGACCTCGCCGGCCGTGCGCGCGTCATGCCCGGCGACGTCCGAGTGGCCGTCCCGGTCGCGGCCGACGTCTACGTCATCAAGAACATCCTGGAGTGGGACGACGACAGCACCGCCCGGACGCTGCGCAACGTCCGCGCGGCGGGCGGCCCGGGGGCCCGGGTCGTGGTCATCGAGAACCTCGTCGACGACTCGCCCTCGATGCGGTTCAGCACCGCGATGGACCTGCTGCTGCTCCTCAACGTCGGCGGGGCGAAGCACACCACCGACAGCATGGTCGCCCGGCTGACCGACGCGGGGCTGGTCATCGACGACATCCGCCCGGTCAACCCCTATCTGCACGCGTTCGACTGTCACGTGCCGGGCTGATCGGGCCGTCCCCCGCAGACCCCCGGTCGCCGGGCCCGCGACGCTGCGGGCCCGGCGACCGGTGAGGTACGGCGGGGTCAGCCGGCCGGGTCGCGCTCCCAGAGGTAGAAGCGCTGCGCCATGGCGTCCTTCGGGGAGCGCCAGGTCTCGGGGTCGTACGCGCTGACGTACGCGGACAGCCGCTCGCTGACGTCCCGGAAGTCGGGGTGCCGGGTGACCTTGGCGATGGCGGGGCCGGGTTCTCGCTCGGACTCGATCAGGTGCATGTACACGTCGCCGAACTGGAAGAGGCTGCGCCGGACCACCCCGACGAGGTGCGGCAGCTCTCCGCGGTCGGACTCCGCGAACACCTTGGCGATGTCCGGGGCCGATCCCGGAGCCATGCGGGCGACGATCAGTGCTTGGTGCATGGGGACTCGTGCTCCGTCCGGCTCAGTCGCTCAGACCCGGCGTGGCACCGCGCTCGGCGGCGGCCTTCTCGATGCGGTCCCGGATCAGCCCCATCTGGACCTTGGAGTTGCGGTTGATGTTGTCGGTCATCCAGGCGTCGTCGACCGGCGCTTCCGGCTTCATCGCGAAGTCCTGTGTCCACACCATGCGCGTGCCGGCCGGCACCTCCTCGTACTGCCAGTGGATGTTCATGTGGGCGAAGGGGCCCGTCTCGACCCGGCGGGCCCGGACCGTGAGCGTGTCGCGGTCCGGCTCGCGTTCGGAGACCCAGCTCCACACGGTGCCGTTCTCGTCCGGGTGCATGGTCAGCCGGAAGGTGGTCTTTCGCCCCTCCCGGGAGAGGACTTCGACGGAGGCGTACTCCGTGAACAGCCGCGGCCAGTTCTCCAGATCGTTGGTCATCTCCCAGACCAGGTCCAGCGGTGCGGCGATGGTGATCTCGTTCTGTGTGTGTCCGGTCATCTCACGCTCCTGTCATGAGGGCACTGTTGACGAGGTCGAGGAACTGCCGGGGTGTCTTGGAGCGTTCGGCGTCGGCAGGCATCGGTGTGCCGTACCGGTTCTCCAGTTCGCCCACGATGCCCAGCAGGCCCAGCGAGTCGACGCCGAGGGTGTCGAAGCCCGGGTTGTGCAGCCCGAGTTCCTCGGAGGTGACGGTGACACCGGCGGACTTCTTCATGAGTTCGGCCAGCTCTTCCACGGTTATTCGGTCGGTCATGCGGTTCTCCTCTACTGCTCAGCGGCGCTTCACGATGAGGCGCCGGTGGCGCCGTGCCGCAGCACCAGCGCCGAGTTCGACCCCATGAGGCCCCGGCTGAGGACCAGCGCCGTGCGCGGCTCGGCGGCGCGGGCCCGGCCGGTCACGAGGTCGAGGTCGTGGCAGATGTCGTAGACGTTGGGGGTGGGCGGGATCAGGCCGTGCTCCATGGCGAGCACCGCCGCCGCGGCGTCGAGCACGGCCGCCGCGCCGTAGCCCCGGCCGATGCCGGTCTTCGGTGCGGTGACGGGCACGCGGGTGCCGTGCGTGCCGAGCGCGTCGGCGATCGCGAGGGCCTCGGCGCGGTCCGCCTCCGGCACGCCGAGGGCGTCGGCGAAGACCACGTCGATCTCCTCGGGGGCGCAGCCGGCTTCGGCCAGGGCGCCCCGGACGGCGTGGGCGAGGCCTTCCCGGGACTCCTCCCAGCGGGAGGCGCCGGTGAACGTCGCCGCGTGGCCGACGAGGACCGCCTGCACCCGCGCGCCCCGTGCCAGGGCCGCCCTCTCGTCCTCCACGACGAACATGGCGCCGCCCTCGGCGGGTACGAATCCGCAGGCCGCGGAGGTGAACGGGCGGTAGGCGCGGGTCGGGTCGGCCTCGGTACTGAGCTCCGCATAGCCGAGCTGGCAGACGACGGAGTAGGGGGCGAGCGGCGCCTCGGTCGATCCGGTCACGATCACGTCGGTGCCGCGCCGCACGGCCCGCGCCGCGTGTGCGAGGGCGTCCAGGCCGCCGGCCTCGTCGCTGGCGACGACCGAGCAGGGGCCCTTGAAGCCGCGGCGGATGGATATCTGGCCGGTGCTGGCGGCGTAGAACCAGGCGATGGACTGGTACGGGCCGACGAACCGGCTGCCCTTTCCCCACAGTTGCTGCAGTTCGCGCTGCCCGAACTCGCCTCCGCCGGAACCGGCCGCGGTGACCACACCCACGGAGAACGGGGAGCCGTCGGTCTCGGGCCGGCCCAGGCGGGCATCGTCCAGCGCGAGGTCGGCCGCGGCCATCGCGAAATGCGTGAACCGGTCGGTCTGGACCAGGAAGCGCTCCTCGACCACGGCCGACGGGTCGAAGTCGCGGACCTCGCCCGCCACCCGCAGCGGCAGCTGCTCGCAGCCCTCGCGGGTGACCCGGTCCAGGACGCTGATGCCCTCCTTGACGGACTTCCAGAAGGTTTCCGTGCCGACTCCGTTGGGCGCGACCACGCCGATTCCGGTGATGGCCGCCCGCCGTGGATGCGGTTCGCTCATCGTGTCTTCTCCCTCGGCCGGGTCAGGACCACCGCGGACTGGAAGCCGCCGAACCCGCTGCCCACCGAGAGCACACTGTGCAGTTCCCGCTCGCGTGCGATGCGCGGGACGTAGTCCAGGTCGCACTCGGGGTCCGGGGTCTCGTAGTTGGCGGTCGGCGGGACGACCTGGTGGGCCAGCGCCAGTACGCAGGCGACGAGTTCGATCGCGCCGATCGCGCCGAGGGAGTGGCCCACCATGGACTTGATGGAGCTCATCGGCGTGTTGTAGGCGTGCGGGCCCAGGGCCCGCTTCACCGCGGCGGTCTCATGGCGGTCGTTCTGCTGGGTGCCCGAGCCGTGGGCGTTGACGTAGTCGATCGCCGTGCCGTCCAGCCGGGCGTGGTCGAGGGCCGCCTCGATGGCCTTCGCCATCTCCAGGCCCTCCCGGGTCAGGCCGGTCATGTGGTAGGCGTTGCCGAAGGTGGCGTACCCGGCGAGCTCGCAGTACACCGGTGCGCCGCGGGCCCGGGCGTGCTCGAGCTCCTCCAGGACGAGCACCGCGCCGCCTTCGCCCATGACGAACCCGTCGCGGTCGGCGTCGAAGGGACGCGAGGCGTGCGCGGGGTCGTCGTTGTGCGCGGAGGTGGCCTTGATCGCGTCGAAGCAGGCCATCGTGATCGGGGAGATCGGCGAGTCCGAGGCGCCGGCGATGCACAGGTCGGCGCGGCCCTCCTCGACGGTGTGGAAGGCGTATCCGACCGCGTCGAGCCCCGAGGTGCAGCCCGTGGAGACGGTCTGCACCGGGCCGCGCGCCCCGAACCGCTCCGCCACCGTCGAGGCGAGGGTGCTGGGCGCGAACGCGCGGTGCAGATGCGGGCCGGCCTCCTGCGCGTCCACGTCCCAGCGCTGCCCGTGGTGACTGACCAGCACATAGTCGTGCTCCAGCCGTGTGGTGCCGCCGACCGCGGTGCCCAGGGAGACCCCGACCCGCCAGGGGTTCTCCCGCTCGAGCTCGAGGCCGGCGTCCCGTATCGCTTCCGCCGCGGCGGCCAGGGCGAACTGTATGTAGCGGTCGCACCGTGCGGTCTGTTCCGCGTCCAGCCCGTGCTCCGCCGGGTCGAAGTCGCATTCGGCGGCTATGCGGGAACGCAGACCGGCCGGGTCGAAGAACGTGATGCCCCGCGTCGCCGTGCGCCCGGCGGCCAGGAGATCCCAGAACGCCTGTACGCCCGTGCCGCCGGGTGCCACGACGCCTATGCCGGTGACCGCCACCCGGCGTGTCATGACCGGACCTCTTCGACGGCGCCGGTCTCCTCGGTGTCGACGTGGCCGAGCGGCGGGCTCGGGGCCAGCGGCCCGAGGTGGAAGACGATGCGGGCCTCGACGTTGCCGACATTGCGGAAGCGGTGCCGCATGTGCTTGGGGATCATGAGCCCCTGCTCGGGCCGCAGCGGCTGGGGGACGCCGTCGAGGTCCACCTCCAGGTCTCCGCACACGACGTACACGAACTCCTCGGAGTACGGGTGGTAGTGCTCCCCGATGCGCTCGCCGGGCTGCACGAGGGCGACGCCCATGAACCCGCTGGTGGAGCCGACCGTGGCGGGGGTGAGCATGGCACGCAGGTCGCCGCCGCGCCGACGGTTGGGCTCGACCTCGCTGAGATCCACGATTCTGGGGCGGGATGTGATCACGACGTTCCTCCGATGGTGTGCTGGACCGACGTGGCGGGGGCGTGGGCTGGGGCCCCGACCCACGTGATGGCGGATCAGGCCTCGGGCGACCGGCGGTCGGTGACGAGCTCCATGCGCGCGAGTTCGAGCCAGCGCGCGAGTTCACCGCCCTGCGGCACGGACGCGTCCGTACTGAAAGCCGTCAGTTCGGCCACCTGCCGGGGGTCGGACAGGCCGAGGGCCGCCGCGGGATCGGCGGCATCCAGCCCGCCGCGCACATCGATCAGCCGTACGACGACGTCGTCGCGCTGGAAGACCGTGCTGCGCAGGACGGGGCTGCGGGGGTCGTCCGCCGCGGCCTCGTCGTGCCGGGCCAGCGCCTCGGCCAGGCGCATGCCGCAGCCGGGCCGGGCCGGATAGGACAGGGCATGCCGCTCTTCCTGCGGGTCCTGCTGTTCGAGCGTCACGTGGTGGACGGCGGGCAGCGCGGCCCGGGTGAAGAAGACGCGGGCGGATTCGGGGTCGTTCAGGTCCCGGTCCTGTTCCAGGTACGGGTTGATGGCCTCCTCGACGGCGCGCACTTCGGGCTGCCGGGCGACATGGCGCAGTGCGGCGAGCAGGTCGCCGCGCACCTCGATGGCCCGTACCACCCGGTTTCCGTGCATGAACAGCGAGGTGCGGCACAGCCGGGTGGAGTCGTCGACCTTCGGCTCGGGCGAGGCGTAGTCGGCGAGGATCTTCGCGACCTTCTCCTCGCTGCCCGGCTTGACGGTGAAGGTGAGGGCGTGCCGGATCAGGCCGTCGCCGATCCTGGGTGACGCCTGCAGCCGGCGCTCGCCGGACTCGGCGTCCGGGGCCGGGCTGCCGGTCTCGCGGACGATGTGGAAGCGCAGCGACCTGGTGTCCCGGACACAGCTGTGCAGCGGCTCCACCATCCGCACGTGTTCCTCGCTGTTCACCCAGGCGAGGAACGGCGGGGCGCTCTCCCACTCGCTGGTGATGAGCCATTGCGAGGGGTTCTCGATGGACTGGCACAGCTGGTCGCTGACATGTCCGGGAACGGAGGCGACCTGGTTGCACAGGAGCTCGTACGCCTCCAGGAACTGCTGCTGGGCCCCGTCGTAGACGTCCACCAGCAGGACGACCCGGAGTCTGGAGCCGTCGAACACGGACTGGGAGACCCGGGGCGACACCTGTCGGCTCAGCGGACCGGAAACACGTTCGGACGTGGTGGTCATCCTGCGCACATCTCCTTCGCGGGGACGGAAGCGGACGTCGGCCGCGGTCAGCGGCGTCGGCGTTCCTCGATCGTGTGCCCGTGGCCCGAAGTGCGCGACTCGTATGGCCTACGCGGGTGATGCTCAGACGAGGTGGGCGAAGACCACCAGGTTGTCCGTGTAGTCCATGACCGACCGGTCGTAGCTGCCCGCACAGGTGATGAGCCGCACCTGGGCCTGGGGGGTGTCGTCGTACACGCGGTCGCTGGGGAAGTCGTCCTTCTCGAAGGTCTCCACGCTGTCGACCCGGAAGGTCGCCGTGCGCCCGTCGGCGCGCAGGACGTGGAAGACATCGCCCTTGGTCAGCCGGCCGAGGTTGGCGAAGACGGCCGCGGACGTCTTCGTGTCGACGTGCCCGGCGATGATCGCGGTCCCCGGCTCTCCGGGGGAGGCTCCCTTGGTGTGCCAGCCGACGAGGTTGGTGTCGTTGCCGGGGGGAGGTTGCAGCTGCCCGTTGGGGCCGATGGACAGGCCCGTGAAGGGGGCGTCGACCCAGATCTTCGGGATGCGCAGGCGCACGGGCCTGGACCGGGGCAGGTGCTTGCCCACCGGCTGCCCGGCGGACGCGGCCGACGTGGCCGGGCGCGCGGCGGACGCGACGGCGTGCGGGGCGGACGGCGGGCGGGCGGCGTCGGCGGAGGTGTTCTGACCGCCGCTCAGGCTCGCTGCCAGCACCAGGCAGGCCGCGGCGCACATCATCATCACCCCCGCGCGGGGTGATCCCTGTCCGGTGAGCAGCGATTCGTCGTCGGAGGGGGGCGAAGGAGGAGGAACTGCCATCGAAGAGCACCTCATTCAGGCACGGCGGCAGAGCCGGAGGGGCACGAGCCGCGGCCGCCGCACGGAGCACGGGTGACGGCCGCGGCTGCGCTATTGCATCGGGCACGGTCAGGCCATTCCCACGGCCGGCTTCTTGCGGCGCACCGCGTACAGTCCGGTTGCGACGACCCCCAGCACGGCCAGCCCACCCGCGGTCGCGGTCGGCGCGGCGAGCGCCCCGCCTCCGGTGTGCATGCCGCCCCTGGGCTTGTCGTGATCGCCGCCCCAGGAGTCCTTGCCGCGGCCGCCACCGTCGTGCTCGCGGCCGTCGTGGTCGTGGTCGCGGCCCCAGGAGTCGTCCCGATAGGTGTCCGGGTCCGTCTTCGAGTCCCTCGGGCCGCCCCATTCGCCGTCGTCGTTCACGGCGGTCAGCGCACCACCACCGGTGTGCATGCCACCGCGCGGCTCGTGCCGGCCTTCCTTGCCGTGCTCCTTACCGTGCTCCTTGCCGTGCGAAGAGCCGTCGTTGTCCCAGTCGCCACCGGCTGCGAACGCGCCGGGGGCGCCTATGGCGAGGACGGCGGAGGCCGCCGCAGTGGCCAGAAAAATGCGAGCAGAACGCATCGGAACGTCCTTCCGCCAAGGCCCGGCAGCTGGTACTTCATCAGCTGACTTGACCGAACCCCGACGTGAACCACCGTCAGTCAGCCGTCACCTCACCACCAGTCGGGGCGATCACCTGGGTGACGGGCCGAGGTGTTCGGCCGGGGCCACTGCCACCGGTGATCAAGCCAGGGCGAGCACGGTTTTCAGAACCTGACGCAGCACCGATTCGGCGTCCGGGTCCGGGCCGGGCGACCGCCATGCGACGAACCCGTCGGGCCGGACGAGCACGGCGCCCCCGGGTGTCGTGCCGTGCCGCTCCGTCCAGTGCGCGTCCCCCTCCGGCACCAGTTCGCCCCCGGGCCCGGCGCCCACTCGGTACGACCGGATCGGCACCGACATCTCCACGGCGAGACGGCCGGCGGCCCGGTGCCATCCGCTCGGGTCGCCGGCATCGCTGAGCAGGACCAGGGACCGTTCGTAGAGGTCGAGGGTGGAGATCCGTTCGGCCCCGTGCCGCACCCACATGTGGGGCGCCCTGCTGCCGGGCTCGCCGGTCAGTTCGAGGTGCTCCGGAACGACCGCGGCCGCGGGGTCGGTGCCGACGACGGCGCCCTGCGGGTAGCGGTAGCCGAGAGCGACGTTGAGGATGCCCCGCCGGGGGCCGCCGCCGGCGTCGGGCGGCGGGGTGAAGCCGGGGTGGCTGTGCTCGGCCGACCGGTCGGCGGCCCGGGCGCTGGTCGCCTCCGCCACCGGGCGGCGCTCGGCGTCGTAGGAGTCCAGCAGCCCCTGACCGGCCCAGCCGCCGAGCACCGCGGCCAGCTTCCACGCGAGGTTGTGCGCGTCCTGGATTCCGGTGTTGGAGCCGAAGGCCCCGGTGGGAGACATCTCGTGGGCCGAGTCCCCGGCCAGGAAGACCCGTCCGGACCGGTAGCTGCGGGCGACGCGCTGGGCGGCGTGCCAGGGGGCCCGGCCGGTGATCTCCACGTCGAGATCCGCCACGCCGACCGCGCGGCGGATGTGCTGGATGCACCGCTGGTCGGTGAACTCCTCCAGCGTTTCACCGTGTTCGGGGTGCCAGGGGGCGTGGAAGACCCAGTTCTCCTCATTGTCCACCGGGAGCAGCGCGCCGTCGGCGTCCGGGCTGGTGAGGTAGCAGACGATGAAGCGGCGGTCGCCGACGACGTCCGCCAGGCGGCGGGAGCGGAAGGTGACGCTGACGTTGTGGAACAGGTCGCCGGGCCCGCTGTGGCCGATGCCGAGCTGCTCGCGCACGGGGCTGCGGGGACCGTCGGCGGCGACGAGGTAGTCCGCGCAGACGGTGGTGTGCTCACCCGTCTCCCGGCTCTTGACCACCGCGGTGACACCGGTGGGACCGCTCTCGAAGGACATCAGTTCGGTGCCGAAGCGCAGGTCGCCGCCGAGCGCCACGGCCTGCTCGAGCAGGACCGGCTCCAGGTCGTTCTGGCTGCACAGACACCAGGCGCCGGGGCTGAAGCGGGCCAGTCCACCGCCGGGGTCGATCTCCCGGAACAGCCACTCGCCCGCGTCGCCGACCAGGGTGGGTGTCTGCAGGATGCCGTGGTTGCCGGCCAGGGTGGCGGCGGCCTCGTGGATCGCCGGCTCCACGCCCGCCACCCGGAACAGTTCCATCGTGCGGATGTTGTTGCCGCGTCCGCGCGGGTGGATGGAGGTGCCGGTGTGACGCTCCACCAGCAGGTGGCGCACCCCCAGCCGCCCGAGGAACAACGAGGTCGACAGGCCGACCAGAGAGCCTCCGACGATGAGCACCGGGACCCTGTGGGTGTGGTGGCCGGCCTGATCGCCTCGTTCGTTCGTCACTCTCGCCTCCAGCACATCGTGCCCGCCCTCCGGCCGCAGCCGGCCGGGATCCTCATGCATGCCCCGGGAAGCGCACGGCAGCTCAGGCTTGGCCCGCCTGTCACCCGGTGGGCAGGTCAAAGCGTGCGGAAGGCGGGCAGTGAGTACGACGAGCAGCGATCAGGCAAGGACGACACTCCGAGCCGACCGGGTTTCATACGACGCTCTGCCGCCGCGCGGGCGCCGGGTCCGCCGGTGCATGCGTACGGAGTCTGGTGCGCAGGGTGTCGGCCTCCGGGAGGCCCAGTTCGTCGAACAGGTCCAGGGCGCGCCTGAAGGCGTCGAGAGCGGGGCCGGGCGCGCCCGCCTCCTCGTGGGTGTCACCGAGGTAGGTGAGCCCGATGGCCTCGCTGCGGCGGTCGCCGGTCTTGCGGAAGAGGGCGAGGGCCCGGTCGTAGCACTCCACGGCGGTGGCGTGGCGGCCCAGGTGCCGGTGGATGTAGCCGAGGCTGTCCCAGGTGTGTGCCTGGCCGCTCAGGTCGCCCGTGGCCTGGACGAGCGGCAGTGCCCGCCGGCAGTGGTCGAGGGCCTCCCGCAGCTCGCCGAGTTCGGCGAGGTACCAGCCGATGTCGTTGAGGGCGACCGCCTGGCCGCCGCGGTCGTGGGCGAGCAGGAAGTGCTCCAGCGAGCGGCGCGCGTGGCGCAGTGCCTCGCGGGGCGCTCCGTGCGCCCAGGCCATTTTGGCCAGGTTCTGGCAGGTGCGGGCCTGACCGGCGTGGTTGTCCAGCTGCCGGAAGAGGTCGAGGGCCCGGGTGAAGTGGTGGCGGGCCCCCTGCGGGTCGCGCAGCTGGAAGCGGGCCAGCCCCAGGCCGCGGTGGCCGGCCGCCTGTCCGGCCAGGTCCTCGTGGTGCGACGCCGCGTGCAGGGCGGCGGTGTGGACATCGGTGAGGGCCTGCCAGTTGGCCTGGCGTTCCAGAAACGTGGTCAGGGTTGCGGCGAACTGCCAGGTGTAGCCGTCGAAGCCGGGCCGCGGGCGCTCCACGGCCGAGAGCAGGATCGCCTGCTCGGCGATCAGCCATGCCAACGCCTCGTCGTAGTCGGCCAGTTGGCGGGGCTGGGCGCCGGGCTCGGCCGGGGCGAGAGTCATCGGGTGGCGTCGCCGGGTGAGCAGGGCGTCGGCCGCGTACGCGGTGTGCAGGTAGTGGTCCAGGACGCGGCGGGTCGCGGCCTGCACGGTGGGTTCGTCGTCGTGCTCGGCGACCAGCTCGAGGGCGTAGGCCCGCAGCAGGTCGTGGCAGGTGTAGCGCTGAGGTGCGTGCTCGATCAGCAGGTGGGCCGCGGTCAGTTCCGCCATCGGCGCCCGTATCCGGCCCACCCCGGTGCCGGCGAGGGCGGCGAGGGCCGTCAGGTCGGCGTCGGGGCCGGGATGCAGGCCGAGGAGCCGGAACAGGCGTGACGCCTGCGGGCTGAGGGTGCGGTACGACCAGTGGAAGACCGTCCGTACCGCGGTGGCCGGATCACCGGTGTCCAACGGGTCCAGGATCCGCTCGGCGGTGCGCAGTTCCTCGGCGAAGCCGGCCAGCGGCACGGCGAGGCGGGCGGCGGCGCGGGCGGCGACGACCGCGAGCGCGAGCGGCAGCCCGGCACAGCGCACGACGATCTCGTCGACCGCGGCGGCCTCGGCCGCCACCCGTGCGACCCCGAGGCGGGCGGCGAGCAGTTCGCGGCACTCCTCGGCGGTGAGCAGGTCGAGGGCGAGCAGGTGCGCTCCCTCCGCGGCGGCCAGTCCGGTCAGTGGGCTGCGGCTGCTGACCAGGGCCAGACAGCCCGGCGCGCCGGGCAGCAGCGGCCGCACCTGATCGGCGTCCCGGGCGTTGTCGAGCACCACCAGGACCCGCCGGCCGGACAGCAGGCTGCGGTACAGGCCCACCTGCGCATCGAGTGACTCCGGCACCCGGGCGGCGGGCACCCCCAGTGCGTCGAGGAATCCCCGCACCGCCCGGTCCGGGGCCAGGGGCGCGCCGCCGGGGTCGAAGCCGCGCAGGTTCACATACAGCTGCCCGTCGGGAAACGCCGGGCGCACCTTCCGCGCCCAGTGCACCGCCAGCGCGGTCTTGCCCACTCCGCCCATGCCGGACAGCGCCGACACGACCACCGCCGCCGGACGTCGTGCGGCGTCCGCCAGCAGCGCGTCCAGGCGGGCGAGTTCGTCGGTACGGCCGGTGAAACCCGGTACTCCCAAGGGGAGTTGAGCGGGTGCGGCGTACGGGACACTGGTGCGCGCAGGGGCCGGTGCCCGGTGCGGGGTGGTGGGGGCGGTGGGCGGCGGCCGGGTCGCCGATGCGGCCGGGAGGGCGGGCACCGCCTCGTGTTCGTGCTCGTGTCCGCGCTCATGTCCGAGGGGGCGCTCCCGGAGGATCTCCTGGTGCAGTTCCCACAGCCGGCGGCCGGGTTCCGTGCCGAGTTCCTCCACCAGGCGCTGCCTGGTCTGCGCGTAGCAGCGCAGCGCCGCGCCGCTGTCGCCTGCCGCGTACAGGGCGCGCATGAGGGCTTCCGCGAGGGGTTCCGTCAGCGGGTACTCGTCCAGCAGGTCGGCCAGCTGGCCCACGAAGGCTGCCGGGTCGCCGCCGCGGATCTCTATGTCCGCCAGCCGTACGGCGGCATCCACGCGCTGCCGCCGCCAGGTCTCGCGCATCCGGGCGGGCCAGCTCCCGGGCAGACCGGCGAAGGGCTCGCCGCGCCACAGGTCGAGGGCCTCGCGCAGCAGCGCGGCACGGGTCCGGTCGGGCTGTGTGCCGTCGCGCGCCTGCGCGGCCAGGCGATGGAAGCGGTGCAGATCGATCCGGTCGGGGTCGAGGTCCAGTTGATAGCCGCCGGACCGGCGCAGCACCGGTAATCGTCCGTCGCCCATGTCCTCCAGGCGCTTCGCCAGCCGCCGGATGCGAGCGACATGCGCGTACAGGGAGCGGCGCGCGCCTTCCGGCGGATCGGCGCCCCAGATCCGGTCGATGAGCACCTCGACCGGTACCGGCCGGCCGGCGTCCACGGCCAACGCGGCCAGTACCGCCCGCCGTTGGGGCGGTCCCAGGTCCACCGGCGCTTCCCGCACCAGCACTTCCACCGGTCCCGACAGACACAGCCGCAGCACTGCACCCACCCCCCGTTCACATTGCATCCACAGTCTCCTCACATCGCCGAGCAGGGCGACAAGCTTTCGGCAAAATCTCGGCCCACCCCCGACCCCCACCCTGACGGGAGTGGCGCCTGCGCCGGTACGGCAGCACGGCGCAGGCGCGACCACGACCCGCACAGTCACTGAACGGGGCTCACACGTGAACACGGGGGTTGACACGTGCATCGATCGAACACGGCGACTGCGACGGCCACATCGCCTGCCCGGATCGGACCGCTGAACAGCGCGCCCGAGCCCGGTCCGGACGGGCCGCTGTCCGCGACGGCCGGACGCAGCGTCCTGGAAGGCGCCTTCGCCCTGCTGAACGCGCTGCGCCAGGAGGAGGGGGCCGGCGTGACCGTGCTGGCCTCCTCGTGCGGTCTGCCCAAGACGACCGCCTATCGGCTGCTCGACCAGCTCGTGGAGCTGGGGGCCGTCGAACGCAGTGCGGGCCACTACCGCATCGGCCCGGGAATGTTCCGACTCGGCCATGGCTGGCAGCCCTACCCGGGCCTCAGGTCGACCGCCGAGCGGCCGCTGCGGCGGCTGGCGGCCGTCACCGGCATGACGGTCGGCCTCGCCGTACTGCACCAGGGACAGACGCTGATCCTGAACTGGTCGGCCGCCCCGGACATCCCGCGGCCCCTGCCCGAGGACCGGCAGACCTGGCCGTGGTACACGGCAGCCGGCAAGGTGCTGACCGCATGGGCCCCTCCCGGCCTGCCGCTCGGTCCGCTGCCCAGGGGCTGGCGGCACGAGGCCGGGCGGATCCGGGAGCGCCAGGCCGCCTACGACCGGGAGGAGGTGCTGGAGGGGGTGTGCTGCGCCGCCGTACCCGTGTACGCGGCAAACGGCGTCCCGGTGGCGGCGCTGAGCGTCCTGACCGACCCGGACCACCGTCTGGAACGCCTGGCGGACCCGGCCCGCCGCGCGGCGGCGGCCATCACGGCGGGGCTCGGCCGTTCCGCTCAGCGGCACAGCGGGCGACAGGGCGATATCCCCTCAGCAGGCTGAGCCCGTCGGCCGAAGCGCCACCGCGCCGCACCTGGTGCCGACGCCCCGCGGTCCTGACGGAACCGCATTGCCGTACCACCACTTACGGAGGGCACCATGGAGTCGTCGCCGACCTCGCAGGGCCACCGCGGCGACCAACTGGCCCTGCTGACAGCGGAGTTCGACGGCGCGCACGACGTGTGGCGCTCGGCCATGGGCGCGGTGTGCGTGGCCGAGCCCGAGGCGGTGCGGGCGGTGCTGGGCAACCGGCACGGCGCCGTCGCGGAGACGTCCGACTTCTTCCACAACCGGCACGGCGTCTTCGGGCCGCGTTCCGCGCAGATCGCCATCGGCCGGGCGGCCCGGAACCTGATGCGCCGTCATCTCGACGCGCGGCGGCACGACTTGCCCGATCTGGTCGCCGAGCGGCTCGCGCCGCACAGCCAGTGGCCGGATGCCGGGAACCTGCTCGTGCTGCGGCATCTGCGCGAGGTGCTGCTGCACCGGGAGGCGCCGGCCCACCTGCACGCGACCGTGGAGGAGATCGTCGCCCGGGCGGTGCTGGCCGGTGCGCGACGGCGCCACTCGGCCACCTCCCGGCTGCTCTTCCGCCGCCGTGCGCTGCGCGCACTGCACACGGAGGTGTGCGCCCGGCAGCAGCGGGTGCGGCAGCTCGGCGGCCCCGCCGGGCCGCGCGACCTCGTCGACGTCGTCGTCGACGAGGGCGGGCCGACGGCGGATCCGCAGGATCTGGTCGAGGTCTATCTGTCCTTTCTGTTCGCCGCGGTCGGGTCGATCGGATTCGCGCTGGGCTGGTCGGTCTACCTGCTGGGCACGCACCCGGAGCGCGCCGCGGCGGAACCGGGCTGGATCGTGCGCGAGGCACTGCGGCTGTGGCCGGTGGCGTGGCTGTTCGCCCGCACCCCGAGCCGGGTGCAGGAGCTGGGCGGGACGCGGGTGACGCCCCGGGACCGGCTCGTGGTGTGCAGCTATCTGGTGCACCGGCACCCCGGGCACTGGGAGCGGCCCGACGAGTTCCTCCCGCAGCGCTGGGCCACGGGGGTGCCCGACGCGGCGTATCTGCCGTTCGGGCACGGGCCGCACACCTGCGCGGGCGCGACCGTCACCGTGCGGCTGCTGGAGGACCTCGTCGGTCTTCTCTCCCGCGACTGGCGCGTGTCGGTCACCCCCCATGACGGCGGCGGGCCCCAGGTGGGTCCGGCGCTGGCTCCGCCGCGGTTCACCGCGACGCTGAGCCTCCCCGACGACCGTCCCGAAAGGAGGTGAACCCGCATGCGCGCGCTGTACCTCAAGGCGAAGTCGGTCCTCAACATCCGAGGCCAGTACGAATACTTCTGGTACCTGTACCACCACATCTGACCGGCCCCGCGCGGGGAGGCGCCCGGCGGTCGGCTCCCCGCGCCCCACGAGGGGAACGCGCACGATGACCACCCCGCAACACCCCGAGGACTTCCTGCGTTTCATGCGGATGCGCAGCGCCCAGGAGGACGGGATCTTCTGGGTGGACGACCAGCGGCTCGGCATCTTCGAGCCGGAGGCGGCGCGCCACGTCAGCGCCACGAACTGGCACCGGTTCGTGATGCACGACCGCCTCATCGACATGGTCCGCCGCCGGCACAGCCCGGAGATGAAGTGGAGCCGCATCCGCTCCGCATGGCTGACCCAGCTGCACACCCTCGCGACGGCCGAACACCACGGCCGGCTGATCGAGCGCATGCAGCGGATCCTGGACGCCCGGGTCGGACAGGACGTCGACCTGACCATGCTCACGCAGGATGTGACGCTGCGGTCGCTGCTGCCCGTCGCACTGACCGGCCTCACCTCCGGCGAGGCGGAACTGGTGCGCCGGGACCTGGAGATGAAGCTGCTGCGGCTGGTCTCGCCCGAACCGGGCAGCACCTGGCACCATCTGCGGTTCATCTGTGTCCAGGTGCGCTCGGGGCTGGTGGTACGCAGGGTCCTGCGGCAGCGCGCCCGTGGCCGGCGCAGGCGCGAGCCGGACCTCGCCGATCCCTTCGTGGACCTGCTGCCGGAGCTCGGCATGGACCGCGCGCTGGACGTCGTCACCGCCGTCCTGACCGCCATCGGGGGCCCGCCGGGCACCGCCGCCGCGAGCCTGCTGTACGAGTTCGTCCGGCATCCCGAGTGGCAGCAGCGTCTCTCCGAGGAGCTGTGCGCCGTGGATCCGGCGGAATTCCGCGCGGCGCCCGCCCATGTGGCCCCGGTGACCCACCGGTTCGTGAAAGAGGTGCTGCGGATGTGGAGCCCGCCGCTGCTGCTGGTGCGGCGCTCCAAGTTCGCTTTCGACCTGGGAGCCACCCGCCTCGAGCCGGGGCAGTGGTATCTGCTGAGCCCGCACATGATCCACCGTGACGAGCGGATCTGGAAACAGCCCGACGTCTTCGACCCGGACCGTTTCCTGCCGGGCGCGCCGCACGGCCCGACGGACCGCACCTGTTATGTGCCGTTCGGCTGGGCACCGAAGAAATGCATCGGCGCCAATCTCGGCACGGTCCAGCTGATGGCCCTGTGCCATCTCCTGTGCACCCGCTACCGGTTGAGTGTGGAACGGCCGGAGGACATCACCATGGCCCTCCGTTTCGCGCCGGTACCGGAACACTTCCGCGGTCGACTGGCTCTGCGGTAACAGGGCTGTCCGCCAGTCGATTCACCGATTCCAGAAGGGAGGTGAACCATGCAGAAGACCGTAGTGGTCAACGATCCGCAGGCGAACAACCACGGGCAGATCGTCGTCACCGTCGGTATCGGCTTCTGAGCCGTCACCGGAGCGATGTTCGGAAGGGTGTCACATCCCCCCGGTGCGGCTGGAAATACACGTCGCACCGGGGGTCGACGAACAACACCGACCGGAGGAATCCCATGAAGAAGACCACCGTCACCAACGACCCGCAGAACAGCGAACACCGTGAGCTCATCACGTCGATCACCGTCATGGTGAAATTCTGAAAACCCGGTTCGCCGGAAAGTAGAAATGGACTGGACGCATGAAGGTCACCCTGGTCACCATGCCATGGGCCACACTGGCCACCCCGTCCCTCGCTCTCGGAATCCTTTCACGGCGAATCCGTGACGCCCTCCCGGATGTCGAGACGAATACGCGGTACGCCAATATCGACTTCGCCGACTGGATGGACCAGCAGGGCGGTTACGGCGCCTCGGACTACGACTACTTCTCCCTGCAGAGTTATTTCCTGGGCTGCGGGGACTGGGTGTTCTCCTCGGCCCTCTACGACGACCCCTCCTGGCGCGTGGCGGAGTTCATGCGGACGATGGAGAAACGGGTCGACAAGACCCGGATGGATGTCTGCCTGCGGCTGCACCGCACGGTCACGGGGTTCGTCGACGCACTGGCCCGCCGGATCGTCGCCGAGGCCCCGGACGTCGTGGGGGCGACCTCGACGTTCCAGCAGAACGTCGCCTCCCTCGCCCTGCTGCGCCGCATCAAGGAACTCGCCCCGGACACGGTCACCGTGATGGGCGGGGCCAACTGCGACGGCCCGCAGGGCGAGGCGCTGCACCGCAACTTCCCCTGCGTCGACTACGTCGTACGCGGCGAGGCCGAACGGTCCTTCCCCCGGCTGCTCGAAGCCCTGCGGGACGGCCGGCCGCAGGAGATCCCGCGCATTCCGGGGCTGTGCCTGCGCCGCAACGGCGCGAGCGTGAGCACGCCGCAGTCCGCGCAGCTGCTCGCGCCGGCCGAGATACCCATGCCGGACTTCGACGCCTACTTCGAGCGGCTGGGGCGTTCGCGCGTGCAGTCGTGGTACGAGCCGGTGCTGGTGGTCGAGGGCGCCCGAGGCTGCTGGTGGGGCGAGAAACACCACTGCACGTTCTGCGGGCTGAACGGCTCGGCCATGGCCTTCCGCAGCAAGAGCCCGCAGACGTACCTGACCGAGATCCTCACCCTCGCCGAACGCCACCACGTCCTCGACTTCTACGCCGTCGACAACATCCTGGAGATGTCCTACCTCGACTCCGTGCTGGCGAAGCTGGCCGAGGCCCCGTACGACCTGCGCATCCAGTACGAGATCAAGTCGAACATGAACCTGCCGCAGATCGTGCGGCTGCGCGAGGCGGGCGTGGTCAGCGTCCAGCCGGGCATCGAAAGCCTCAACTCCCGGGTCCTGAAGATCATGGACAAGGGGGTGACCGGCACCCTCAACGTCCGCTTCCTGCGCGACGCGGAGAGCAACGGCCTCTCCGTGGCCTGGAATTATCTGTACGGGTTCCCGGGCGAGAGCCCGGAGGACTACCTCCCGGTGATCGAACAGCTGCCTGCCCTGCACCATCTGCATCACCCCACCGGGGCCAACCGCATCGCGCTGGAGCGGTTCAGCCCCTACTTCAACCGTCCCGAACTGGGCTTTCCCGAACGGCATCCACAGGTGCACTACCCCCTCACCTACGACCTGCCGGAGTCCGAACTGGCCGACCTGGCCTACCTGTTCACCACCGCCAACCAGGGCATCGACGACAAGCTCGCCGAGCGCCTGGAGACGGCCCTGGACGAGTGGACGGACAACTACCCCCGCTCCCGGCTGACCTTCACCGACTCCGGTGACCGCATCCGCCTGACCAACTCCCGGCCCGGGTTCGCGTGGCGGTCCCTGACCTTGTCCGACCCGGCCGAGGTGGAGATCTTCCGGGCGCTGCAAGATCCGCGGTCCGTACGGGAGTTGGCCCGCCGGGCCTCCCGGGCGGACGTCGGCTGGGACGAGGAGCGCGTCGGGGAACTGCTCGCCGACTGGCGGCGGCAGGGGCTGGTCTTCGTCGACGCCGACCGGGCCGTCCAGCTCGCGACCGCGGACGAGAACCAGTTGCTGTGCCGCATCCGGCGCGCCTCGTCGCAGGAGTACGGATTCCAGGTGGCACTGGACCAAGCCGAGGAGCCCACATGCCTGACGATCTCCTGACCCCGCCGGCCCCCGCCCCGGCCGGCTCGCCCGTCGGCGCCCAAGTCCGCGACCTCTACGAGCGCGGGGTGCGCTGCGTCACCCTCGACGAGCCGGTCCAGCTGCGCTCCCCCGCCCCGCGTGACCTGCGCGCACTGGACTTCGTACGCGTCGCCACCGCTCGCGGGCTGCTGGTGCGCTGGCAGCTGCGCGCGGGACGGCGCACGGACCCCGCGCTCACGGCACGGCACCTGACGCACCTTCAGCCGCCCGTCTTCCTGGACGGCAGCGGCCCGGCGGAGCGGCTGGCGCACTGGCGGGAGCGTTTCTACGTCGGCCGCTGCGTGTGGCGGCGCGGTCCGGGCTTCGTGCAGATCCGCGACCGCCGCGAGGGGGTGCTCCAGCGGTTCGACCTGACCGAGCCCGCGTACATACGGGCGGTGGCGCTCCTGGAGGAGCAGCGGCCGGACGAGGTGGATCCGGAGGTGCTCGGTGCGCTGCGCGCCGAACACCTGGTGCTCAGGTTCGGCGAACTCGACTGGTGGGCACCGTCGTTGATCGACCGCTGGCCGGCACCGTCCATGCTCCTGTGATCCCCACGGCTGGAGGAGACATGGTCGACACGGTCGCGGCCGTGATGCTCGGCGCCGGGGCCCTGGTCTGGCTGGTGTGGCGGGGCTTCGGCACGCCGCCGGGCTCGTTCGGCTCCTGGGCGATGTTCTCGCACACCAACGCCTATCGGGTCCGTCTGTACGACGCGGCCGACGGGCAGCCCGTCTGCCCGTGGACGTACGAGCCGCGCCACGGCTTCCTCAACAGCGTCGAGGGCCTCGACGACCTGGTGCGCTACCTGGAGGAGGAGCACGGACGGCGCGTGGTGGGCGAGGGGGTTGCACTGCTGCCGTTCACCTCCGTCAGAATCGCGGTCCGCGGCGGCCGGGTGCTCCGTGCGTGACCTGCTGGCGGCCGCGCTGCCGGTGCACGGCACCGCGGCCGGCCCCGCCCTGTGCGCCTTCCGCGTGGTCCTCGGCACCGCCCTGCTGTGGAAGATCACCGCCGACCATCTGTTCGGCATGGCGCGCTTCTTCGACCTGCACCCCAAGTCCCTGCTGCGCTGGCGCTACGAGCACGACGAGATGGCCGTGAAACTGCTGCTGAGCCCGGCGGCGTTCAAGGTCTTCTACGCCGCCCGGGCGCTGGCGGTGCTGTGCCTGCTGGCGGGGATTCTCGTCCCCCTGGCGGCGGGGGTGGTGGCCACGTGGTGCATGTTCGAGTTCACCTTCGACCGCAAGTTCAACACCCTGTTCCTGGGGATGCTGTGCCTGCCGTTCGTGGTGGCAACCGGAACGGATGCCTATCTGAGCCTCCAGTCGCTGCTGGACGCGTCCTCCCCGGGGGCGTTCTTCCGGCCGCCTGCGACGCTGCACGGAACCGTGCCGTCCTGGCCGCAGGCGGCCGTGGTGGTGCTGATGTTCCAGGTGTACTGGAGCAGCGCCTGGCTCAAGGCGGCCTCCCGCCAGTTCACCAGCGGGGACGCCCTGCAGAAGACGTTCGAGCAGCTGGCCGCGGTACGGGCCGAGACACCCGGCGCGCCGCGCGACTACTACTTCCCCGGCTGGTTCACCCGCCGCCTCGCCACCGCGGACCCCGCCGTCGTGGCCCGCCGCTGGCGGCTTCCCTCCCTGGCGGCCATCGGCGTGGAGGCGGCGCTGCCCCTCCTGCTGGTCTTTCCCGCCACCTGGCCGGCCGGCGTCGTGGCGGGGGTGCTCATGCACACCGCGTTCACCACGATCCTGCCCAAGCGCCTGGTGCCCTTCGGCCTGGCCGCGGTGGGCACGTACGCGCTGTTCCTGCCCCCGCACACGTTCGTGACCCTGATCGAGGCACTGACATGACGCACTCCACACAGTGGGCCCCCACCTCCTTCGGAACCCGCGCCCGCGCCTACGACCGGCTGCGGCCCGGCTATCCCCTCGAAGCACTGGCCCAAGCCCTCGGGGAGAGCGCAGAGGGCCTGCGGGGAGAGGCGCTCGACGTCGGCTGCGGCACCGGGAAGCTCGCCACCGCGCTCGACAGGCTCGGCCATCAGGTCACCGGCCTGGAGCCCGATCCGCGCATGGCGGCCGTGGCCGCGGCGAAGGGGCTGGCCGTCGACGTGGCCGCCTTCGAGGAGTGGGACCCGGCGGAGCGGCGCTTCGACGTGGTGGCGTGCGGCCAGGCGTGGCACTGGCTGCGGCCGGGCGAGCGGGTGGACCGGGCCGCGTACTGTCTGCGTCCGGGCGGGCGGATCCTGCTCGCCTGGAACTTCAGCGCCCTGCCTCCGGCCGTCACGGCCGATCTCACCCTCGTGTACACCACCGTCCTGCCGCAGGGTCTGCCGACCGGCGAGGGCGGCCGGCAGACCCTCGCGGAGTCCGACCTCGACGAGTACGTCCGAGAGCTGCACGCACACGGCTTCCCACACGTACGCAGGGCCGTGGTGCCCTGGCAGGCCACGCTGACCTCCCGGCAGTGGTGCCGACTGCTGGCCACCGAGAGCCGCCATCTGGCCCTGCCGAAGGCATCCCGCCGACGGCTGTGGCACGAGATGACCCGCTGTCTCGACACCGAACACGACGGCCGCGTGCCCGTCACGTACCGCTGCGTCGCGCTGGGGGCATCCAGCGGGGAGTGACCGGCTGCCCGGCACGCACGCCCGAACCGAGCTCGCGCAGGGCCCATGCCGCCGTAGCGCCCGCCTTTGAGGCGGACGGCGGGGCCTTGTTCACAGGCCCTCAGTCCGGCACCGCGTCGTGCGGCGGGTCGGCGGTCAGGGGCGTTCCGCCGCCGTCCTCGCCCTCGCCGGGTTCCGCGCTCAACTCCCGTACGGCAGGCAGGACATGGTTGGCGCCCGCCATCAACACCAGGCCCACGACGACGGCCAGCAGCGGGACGTCGACGCCGAACGCGTCGGCCAGTGCCCCGCAGACCAGCGGGGCGAGCCAGCCCAGACCCATCGCGGCCAGGCCCATCGCGGAGGCGACGCGTGCGGTCAGCGCGTCCTCGGTCGTCGCCATGACGTGGCTGGTGAGCACCACGTTCAACGGTGTGACGAGCACGGTGCTCGCCCCCAGGCAGAGCCCCGCAAGCCACGGGCGTCCCGCCAGCGGCACGAGCGCCGCGACTCCGATCGGCATCATCCACGAGACACCGAGCACGAGCCGCCGGCCCGGGACACGCCGGACCACCCGGCCGGCGGCCAGCGCGCCGCCCAGGGCACAGGCCGTGGCGAGCGCCTCGGCGGCGCCGATACGGGTCGACGACGCGCCGTGCTGCCGCAGCGCGACGACGAACAGGAAACCGACGCCGCCCAGGAACAGATTCATCAGGGCCAGCCACAGCAGGGCATAGCGGAGGAAGGCCCGGTCCCGGATGTGCGCCAGCCCGGCGCCCAGGTCGCGCAGGGCCGAGGAGCGCGCCCCCGGTCGAGCAGGGCCGGGATCGGGGCCCAGCGCGGTGCGCAGCAGGGCGGAGGCGATCGTCACGGCGGCGAAGGAGAGGGCGTCGGCCAGGAACGGCGCCCAGCGGGCCAGCGAGAACAGCAGCCCGCCCAGGGGGGCGCCGGCCAACTGGGCGCCGTAGTCGCGTGCTTCGGCGCCCGCGTAGGCGGCCTTGAGCTGGGCGGCCGGGACGACCCGCCGGACCACGGGGGCCGCCGCTCCCCGGAAGGCGGCCGAGGCGAGTCCCTGCAGCAGGGCGAGGGCCGCGATCGCCGGCAGCCAGGGGTGCCCGGCCGCCACCAGCCAGAAGACCGCTGCCATGGTGGCGAGTTGGACGAGGGAGGCCCCGATCAGGATGGCTCTGCGCGAGTGGCGGTCGGCGAGGACGCCGGCCGGCAGCAGGCCCACCAGCAGCCCGGCGCCGGCGCACGTCCCCACGGTCCCGGCCGCCGCGGCAGAACCGGCGGTGGCGAGGATCAGCAGCGGGAAGGCAAGCGTGGAGACACTTGTGCCGAGATTGGACAGAGCCGTGCCGCTCCACCACAGGGTGTAGTCCCGGTTGCGCCACAAGGGCGCAGCTGTTGGGGACTCCCCGTGATCGGGCCGCTCCTCGTCGTGGGCCACGTCGTGGAGGCTAGCGTCGCGGGTCGCCGCGTGGCGATCGGTGTTCCGCTAGGCGGTATCGGCTGTTGCCGTGCTCGCGACGTGCGTGCCGGTGCTGCCGAACCGGATGCCCTTGGCCTCCTTGCCGACCGCGCTCAGCGCGATCACCACGGCCAGGGCGGGCACCACGGTCCACGTCATCGCCGCCGGATAGCCGTGCCGCTCGGCGATGGCCTCCTGGATCGGCAGGTTGAGGGCGGCGATCAGGTTCCCCAGCTGGTAGGTGACGCCCGGGTAGAAGCCCCGGATCGCATCCGGGCTCATCTCGGTCAGATGCGCGGGGATGACACCCCAGGCTCCCTGTACGCACACCTGCATCAGGAAGGAGGAGAGCATCAACCAGCCCACGGCGGTGGACAGTACGAAGAAGGGCACCACGGCCAGGCCCCCGGCCGCCGCGACCATGATGGTGCGGCGGCGGCCCAGCTTCTCGGAGTAGGCGCCGAGCAGCATCCCTCCGATGATGGCGCCGATGTTGTAGACCACGGCGATGGAGATCGCGGTGTCCGGGGACAGGCCCAGGCCCTTCTTGACGAAGGTCGGATAGACGTCCTGGGTGCCGTGCGACATCCAGTTGAAGGCGGTCATCAGCGCGACCAGGTAGACGAAGCGCTTGAGCACCGCCGGGTTCTTGAACACCTGGTAGGCGGGGGTGCGGTTGAGCGCCACGCTCTTCTCCCACACCTCGCTCTCCTCCACCCGGGTGCGCACCCACAGGGCTACCAGGGCGGGCACCAGGCTGAAGGCGAACAACCCGCGCCAGCCGAAGGCGGGTTCGATGCCGAAGAAGGCCACAGCGGCGAGCAGATAGCCCAACGAGTAGCCGCTCTGCAGCAGGCCCGACCAGAAACCGCGCCGCTCGGCCGGGATCTTCTCCATGGCGAGCGCCGCGCCCAGGCCCCACTCCCCGCCCATGCCGATGCCGTACAGCAGGCGCAGCACCAGCAGCACGGCGTAGTTCGGCGCGAAGGCGCAGGCGAATCCGACGATCGAGTAGAAGACCACGTCGACCATGAGCGGAAGACGGCGGCCGCGGCGGTCCGCCCACATGCCGAAGAGCAGGGCACCCACCGGACGCATCACCAGGGTGGCGGTGGTGAGGAAGGCCATGTCGGTGAGGGAGACATGGAAGTCGTCGGCTATCTCGCTGTAGACGAGGACCACCAGGAAGTAGTCGAAGGCGTCCATCGCCCAGCCCAGGTAGGCGGCGACAAAAGCATTGCGCTGATCTTTCGTGAGACCCGATGCCTGTTCCCGGACGGTCTTCAGCATGCCTGCCCTTCCCGCGGCTCCGCCGGTGAGGCTAGGTCCGGCCGGCGGAGCGGGCAACGCAAGCACAGGCAAAACACGAACCACAATTCCCTAAAACCGACGCGCGGTTCACAGACCGGCGGCGCCCCGCAGGGTTTCCACGAACTCGTCAGCAGGTCCGGTGGACATAGCCGCTCGCGCCCTTGGGCACGACCGACTGGTCACGGCGGACGATGCTCAGTGTGCTGCCCCAGCCGGAGCAGGCTTGCGCCATGCCCTTCGCCGTGTACTCGATCACGAGCACGTTGTTGCCGAACGCCTCGGCGTACTCTCCGCACTCGTTGTACTCGGCGCACTCCTCCACCAAGGCGAAATCCAGGCCCACGGACGCGCGGTCGGACACGAGCTCGGCGGTGTTCTTCTGGGCGATGGCCAGGCCCTTGTCGTGGGCGTGCGCCGACAGCAACTTCATCAACGCCTCGGCCTGGTCGGCCTTGAGGTATTTGGGGAAGCGGGTGAAGACATCGTAGTTGTCGGGCTCGACGGCTTTGTACCCCTTGGTCGCGCACTCGTCGATCCAGGTGTTCAGCCTGGCGGCGATGCGCTGCCGCTTGGCGGCCGTGCGGATGTCCAGGATCGCCTCGCCCCACTCCTTGTCGTAGACGACACTCCCCTTGGCGTCGCGCAGCAGCAGGTCGGAGCCCCAGTCACGCTCCGCGCCCTCCTGCGCCTGGAAGGCGTTGATGTTGCAGATGCTGTAGACGCCCGGGGCGGGCTCGCTGTCGTGGTCGCGGCTGACCACCCGCACACCGGCCGCCGGGGCGTACGCGCCGCCGACCTGGTAGTCCCACTGCACGTGCTTCGGCGGCGGCGTCACCGTCGCGGCGGGCGCGGAGGTGGTGGGCGAGGGCGAGACGGATACAGTCGGCGACGGGGAGGCGTCGTCCCGGTGCAATCCGGCTCTCACCGCAGCGATGCTCACCCCGGTGACCGCCAGGGCCGCGGCGAGGCCGAGGAGGACGCGCCGCCGCCGGCGTCCATGGCCGGCCCGGGTTCCGACCGTCTCCGTCCGGCCCCCGTCGGCGGCCGGACCTGGTACGACGGGGCGGGTACGGAAATCCTGGCGGCGGGTTTCCGCAGAGCCGGACACTCCCGGCACGACCGATGTGACGGGTACGGTCGGCACGTCCGACGCGGCGGAATCCGGCAACTCCCGGAGCATACGGCGCAGTTCGGCGAGTCCGGGCCGGGCGGCCGGGTCCTTGTCCAGGCAGCGTTCGGCGATGCTCCGCAGCGGTTCGGCGACTCCGTCCAGGTCCGGTTCCTCGTACATGACCTGATAGCCCGTCAAGTACGGGCTGCTTCCGTCGAAGGGACGGTTGCCGCTGGCCGCGTACACCAACACCGACCCCAGCGAGAAGATGTCCGAAGCCCCGGTCACCTCGCGCGGCGCGGCGAACTGCTCCGGAGACATGAACGGCGGGGTGCCGATCAGCCGGCCGGTCACGGTGAGGGCCTCGTTGTCGACGGCGTGCGAGATGCCGAAGTCGATGACGCGGGGGCCGTCCTCGGCCATCAGGACGTTGCTCGGCTTCAGGTCCCGGTGCACCATGCCCACCCGGTGGATGTCCGTCAGCGCCTCGACCAGGCCCAGCGCGAGGATACGCAACTCACGTCCGCGCAACGGACCGCCCTTGGCCACGGTGTCCGACAGCGTGCGGCCCGGGACGTAGAGCGTCGCCATCCATGGCTGTTCGGCGTCCGGATCGGCGTCCACCACCGGGGCCGTGAACGCCCCGCTCACCCGGCGGGCCGCCGCGACCTCCTGCCGGAAGCGCGCCCGGAACTCCTCGTCCTGCGCGTACGGCGCATGCACGACCTTGACCGCGACCTGCCGACCCGAGTCCGAGCGCCCCAGGTAGACGATCCCCATGCCGCCACTACCGAGCCGGTCGACGAGCGCATAGCCGCCTATGGACTCCGGATCGCCAAGGCTCAGCGACATCGCGGGTCACCTTTCCCATGTGCCGTGCTTCGAAAAACTGTTCAGGTGCCTCAGATTATTACTGAGGCTGCTGTGACTGGTGTGCAACCTCGACGCGAGGGACGCGCGACTTCCGAGGTCAAGCACCTCCGGCACGACTTCCTGAACGTCCAACACGACCGGCGTCAGTTCGGCTTCAGCACCACCGCCTGACCGCCGGCGGGGGCCATGGCCACGCTGAGCACGGTGGCCGAGGTGACGGTCCGGGTGCTCTTCACGACGGGGGTCTGGTAGGCGGAGGTGCCGGGCGTGCCGTCGGCGTAGACCGTCGCCGTCCAGTCGCCGCTGCCGAGGAAGGACAGCGGGAGCGACAGCGTCCGGGCCGACTCGTCGGTCATCGCACCCAGGTACCAGGTGGTGCCCTTGCGGCGCGCGACCGCGACGTAGTGGCCGATCGCCCCGTCGAGGGTTCGGCTCTCGTCCCAGGTGGTGGAGATGGCGTCGAACCATGGCAGGCCGGGCCAGTTGGCGGTGCCCGCGTACTTGGACGGGGAGTCGTACCAGTACAGGAAGTTCAGCGGCTGGTAGTAGACCGCGGCCATCGCCATCTGGTGGACGTTGGTGGTCTGGTCGCGCGACTGCCCGTAGCAGATCGTGTAGTCCATCGGCCCGCCGATGTTCCGGGCGAACGGCAGAGTGACGTTGTGCGAGGCGGTGGGGAAGTGCTCGTTGCCCCGCACCCCCTCCAGGCTGACCCAGTTGGGGTAGGTCCGCTCGTAGCCGAACGGGCGTACGTCGTCGTGCATGTCGATCAGCAGGCTGTGCGCGGCGGCGGTCTTCGCCCAGCCTGTGATCTGGTTGGTCATGGCCTGGGTGCCGTCGTTGATGAAGCCCAGTTTCACTCCCGCGACGCCCCAGCTGCGGTAGAGGGCGAAGAGGCTGTCGGGGCTGGTGAGCGCGATGCGGTTGACGTAGAGGATGACCCCGATGCCCTTGCCCGTGGCGTAGGAGATCACCGACGGCAGGTCGATGGCGTCGATCGGCTTGGTGGCGTCGGTCGTGCTGCCCTCCGGTCCGTACCAGCCGGCGTCGTACTCGATGTACTGCAGCCCGCGGGCGGCGGCGAAGTCGACACCCGCCGTGCCGGCGGCGGTGGTCAGGTTGCAGCGGAAAACCTTGCCGGGCTTGATCCACGAGGTGTCGGCCAGCGCGTTGGGAGGGGCGAGGTTGAGCACCAGTTCGGCGTTGTCGACCAGTTCGGCGTGGGTGGAGCCGGTCACCACAGCGCGCCAGGGCGTGGCGAACGGGGTGGTCACCGCGGAGGCCGTCTGGACCGTCCCGCTCCCCCGGGCGGTGTGCTCCATCAGGTGGGCGGCCAGCGTGTTGGGCTGCCCTGACACCGAACTCAGCATCAGCCGCGGGTAGTTGACCCGGGACGACTCGCAGACGCAGGCGATCAGACCGCCGCTCGCGTACGTGGCGGTCAGCGGAAGGTCGGTCAGCGGGCCGGTGTCGGTGCCGGCGGTCCCGGTGGACGGGATCGAGCCCGGGGCGACCGGGTTGTACGTGTCCTCGTCCCGGGCGCTGTAGACGAGTGTGCCGTCAGGGAGGACGAACGTCGTCAGCTCGTCGGCGATGGTGGCGGTGCCCTTGTCGAGCAGCACGTACCGGAAGGCGACACCGGTGGGGTAGGCGCGGATCTGGACGCTGAAGTTGATGAGGGTGGCGGTGTCCTGGAGGTTCCAGCGCATCTCCTGGTACCGGTCGCGGACGGTCGCGTTGCGGCCGTAGACGGGGGTCCAGGTGTTGTCGGTGGTCCAGTGCTGGTAGTTGGTGACGACCGTGCCGCTGCGGCCGAGCATCGTCCCGTCGCCCAATTGCAGGCCGAGGGCCGAGGTTTCGACGACGGTCGCGCCCCTGCGCCTGGCCGACCAGGTCAGGGCGCCACCGGTCAGCGACATCGAGATCGTGGTACTGCCGTCGGGGGCCGTCGCGGTGACCGAGGTGTCCGCCGCGGCTGCCGTGCCCGTCGTACCGATCCCCGCAGCTGCGGCGCCGGCGGCGACCACCGCGCCCTTGAGCAGTCCGCGCCGGGTCACCGGGTGTGCCGGAACCTGCATGGCAGTGCACCTCTCGACTCAACACAACCGAACAGCAACCAACGATTCCCCACCGATATCGGGCAGTTCTACGGCACTGCGGAGGACGGGTCAACAGTTCGGACAACACCCTTACCGGGTCTTCCGTCATGAACAAACAAAATCGATCGTTTCTCTTGACACCGCGACGACCAGGAAGCTCTCATTTCCCACTGAACATCGCAGCCGCTTCCGCACGTTCGCCGCGTTTGTCACGCTTCGCAGCTTCAATTCCCCACTCCAGCAAGCCGTCAGACACCCACGTCATGCGGACGACCGCCATGTCAGGACCTCGAAGGAGAGGCAGAGCATGCCGAATCGAGCACCCCACCACAGACCCTCGCGCGGCCGGTTGCGGGCAGCCGCCGCCGCGTTCCTCACCCTGCTCGGAAGCCTCGCGGCACTGCTGCTGCCCGCCGCGCCCGCCAGTGCCGCCTCCGTCTCCTTCACCCTGGGCGCCACCAGGACCGACCAGAACGGCAACACACTCCAGCTGCACGGCCTGGGCATCATCAAAGTCGGCAACACCTGGTACGGCTTCGGCGAGGACAAGACCGGCGAGACCTCGTCCGACACGTCCTTCCAGGACATCCCCTGCTACACCTCCACCGACCTGTCCAACTGGACCTACCAAGGCGTGGCCCTGGCCAAGCAGGCCAGCGGCGACCTGGGTCCGAGCCGGATCGTGGAGCGACCGAAGGTCATCTACAACGCGTCGACCAGCACGTACGTGATGTACATGCACATCGACAGCACCAACTACGGCGACGCGCGGGTCGGGGTGGCCACCAGCAGCACCCCCTGCGGGCCCTACAGCTACCGGGGCAGCTTCCGCCCGATGGGCAACCTCAGCCGTGACATGAACCTCTTCCAGGACACCGACGGCACCGGCTACCTGCTGAGCGAGGACCGCAACAACGGCCTGCACATCTACAAGCTCTCCGCCGACTACCTCTCCGTGGACAGCAGCGTGGCCCTGCTGGGCAGCAGCGGCTCGGCCAGCTACGAGGCGCCCGCCCTGGTGAAGAGCAACGGCACCTACTACCTGCTCGCCTCCCACCTGACCGGCTGGAGCACCAACGACAACGTCTACACCACCGCCACGTCGCTGAGCGGGACATGGGCGCCGATGCGGAACTTCGCGGCGCCGGGCACCCACACGTACAACAGCCAGACGGCGAACATCATCACCGTGCAGGGCAGTTCCGGCACCACCTACATCTACGCCGGCGACCGGTGGAACACCAGCGACCTCGGCAACTCCCAGCTGATCTGGCTGCCGATGACCATCCGCGGCACCGTGGTCAACGTCGGCCAGTACCCCAGCTGGTCGCTCGACACCTCCGCCGGCACCTGGACTCCCAACTCAGGCGTGCCCACCAACGCCGTGCACACCCTCACCAACGCGGGCAGCTCGATGCTGATGGACGTCTCGGGCGGCTCGACCACCACCGGCGCCAAGGTCATCCAGTGGCAGTCCAACGGCGGCGACAACCAGAAGTGGACGCTGAACCGGGTGGCGGACAACGTCTACACGCTCGTCAGCGTCAAGAGCGGCCTGTGCCTGGACGTCCCGAACAAGTCGACCGCGGAGAACGTCCAGCTACAGCAGTGGACCTGCAACGGCGGCGCCAACCAGCAGTTCGCCGCCGACCTCGTCGGCAGCCTGACCGGCACCAAGTTCATGCTCGTCAACGTCAACAGCGGCCTGAATATCGGGGTGGACTCCTCCTCCACCACCGCGGGCGCCGGCATCGTCCAGCTGACCGGCACCGGTGCCACCAGTCAGCAGTGGACGCTGTCCTGACGGATCGTCACCGAGAGGGCTGCCGCATCCCGCGGCGGCCCTCTCGGATATCGCCACAGGGGACCATTCCGCCGGGAGAGCCACGCCCTTTCGGCGCTTGCTCATGCGGTCGGCCCCTGGCCGCCGGCTCTGCCCTGCCACAGGGCGAGGCCGCTACGGGTGAGGACGGTGTGTGGGTGGTCCGGGCCGAGTACTCGCAGCATGTCGGGCAGGAGTTCGGCGTAGGCGTCCGCGGCGCCGGCCGGATCCCCTGCCTCGCCCCGGAACATGGCGAGGTTGTTGCGGAGGGCGAGGGTATCGGGGTGGTCCGGTCCCAGCACCCGTACCAGCCTGGGCAGGAGTTGGGTGAGTGAGTTCGCGGCACCGGCCGGATCCCCCGCCGCCCCCCGCCACCGGGCGAGGTCACCGAGGGTGACAACGGTGTAGGGGTGTTCGTGGCCCAGCGCACGGAGCATCTCGAAGAGGAGCTCGGCGAAGGCGTCCGCGGCACCGACGGGATCTCCCGCCCGCCCCCGGAACGTGGCAAGGAGGCTGCGGGCGGCCAGCGTCTCGGGATGGTCCGGTCCCAGCACACGAGTCCGCTCCTCCACGAGTCGAGCGAGCGTGTCCGCGTCGTCGGCCGGATCACCGGTCTCCCCCCGCCAGGGAGTTGTCCCGCGATCAGGAACTCGCACCGTCACTTTGAAGTAACGCTGGGTGTCCGCGCTGAGAGTCATGGAGTAGAGACCGCCCAGGAGTTGGACCACCGCCACGGCGATCCACATTGCCTTCTGACCGGAGAGCATGTGCGACGAATGCGCCATCCGATACGCGATGAACGGGTAGAAGGCGCAGCAGGCAAGGCCCGTCAGCACGCGCGAGCGGTAGTCCTCCTTGGGGATCACCGCCTCTCCTGGCAGTTGGCTCTCCACGTCCGCCAGCAGCGGTTCGATCTGGTGTCGCACCGTGGCGCGCCACCGGCTGCTGGGCGTGAGGCCCCGCTGCCTGGTGGGATCGAAGCGCACGAACTGCGCCGTCCACCCGGGGCCGAAGCGGACGACTCCCCGCAGCGGATGCGGCCGACCCTGACGGCGGGGACGTTCCAGCGACGGACAGCCGCTTGCCGGACCCAGTCGGTGCCATGCGCCAAGTAAGCCACAGGAGGGGGAAGTTGCCCATGAGAGTCCAGAGGACACCTGCCGCCGAAGCGGGCCTGACTCATCGGTGTAGGTGAGTCAGGCCCCATGGTTCACGGGGTAGGGGCGTTCACGGGGCAGGAGTCGCCGTGCAGAGACCAGCTCTCCGTCCTGTACTTGGGCGTGGATCGTGTGGGCAAGCGACTTGATGTCGGTCATGGAGACGATCCACTCGTCGGCGTAGAGATGTGCGGCATCACCGGGCCGAGTTGGAGTGACCGGTGAGGAAGCGGCTGAAGGTGCAGGTCGCACTGCCGGCTCGCACGACAGACTCTTCTCTTGGACCAGCCTGCAGCCTGCAGACCCATGTCATTCCGTCCCGCCGCCACACCGCCCGGGAAGCAGCCCTCCGGGCCGCCGCAGCCACTGTCGACGTCGGTCCGCTGACGAATGTGACTTCGAGCGACAGATGGCCAGGGCGCTCGGATCCTCCCTGGTCAGCCCTCCGTGACGGTTCGTAGTTGGGCACTGTGTCGACCGATGGTTGGCCATCGGGGATCCGAACTGCATGGCGGAGTCTGATTCGGGAGACCGACGTGCTTCGGCCCCCGCGCTGCTGTGCGGCGCGGGGGCCGAAGGGGTGCCGTCCTCGCTCCGACTCAGGTCACTGGATTCCGGTGGCTCTGGTCACCATGCGCTGATGACCGGCGCGTCGGGTTCGTGCTGCCGCCAGGCCTCGTTGAGGCGCGCGAGCCGGTCTGCGGCGGCGATGCCGCGCAGGGACGCGACCTTGCCGTCGCTGACTTCGAACGCCACGGCGCCCACGACCCGGTCGTCGACCACGGCGAGGACGGCTGGGGAGCCGTTGACCAGCGCGATGTGGAACGCGGGGGAGCCGCCGGCCAGCCGCCGCTTCGCCGGCGTGGGCTTGAAGCCGGCCCGCACGTAGGAGGCGACCCGCTCGCGCGTCTTGTACCGGAGCAGCCGCCTGGCCAGTCCGGCGCCGTCCGAGACCGCGGTCACGTCGTCGGTGAGCAGCGCCACCAGCCGTTCGGTGCGCCCCGACGTGGCGGCGGCGAGGAACTCCTCGACGATCCGGCGCGCGGACGCGGGGTCCACCGCGTCGCCGCCGCGGCGCTCGGCGGCGACCCGGCGTCGGGCCCGGTGGACATGCTGTTGGCTCGCGGACTCGGTGATGTCGAGGATCCCGGCGATCTCGGCGTGGGGGTACGAAAAGGCCTCGCGCAGGACGTAAGCGGCCCGCTCGACCGGCGACAGGCGCTCCATGAGGGTCAGCACGGCCAAGGACACCGATTCGCGCTGCTCGAAGGTGTCGGCAGGGCCGAGCATCGGGTCGCCCTCGAGGAGTGGCTCGGGCAGCCAGTCTCCGACAGCGCGCTCATGGCGCGCCTGCGCCGAGCGGAGGCGGTCGAGGCAGAGATTGGTGACGATCTTGGTCAGCCAGGCCTCCGGCACCTCGATACGTTCCCGGTCCGCGGCCTGCCACCGCAGGAACGCGTCCTGCACGGCGTCCTCGGCGTCGGCCGCCGAGCCGAGCAGACGGTACGCGAGCGAGGCCAGCCGGCCCCGGCTGGCCTCGAACCGATCGATGGCTGCGCTGTCCATGCGGAGCAGCCTATGCGGCGGCCCTTATACCGGCCCGGTCAGGTGCGGTGGCCAGGCGGCGCTTGCGCTTCGGCATGCCGAAGGTCGGGTGGACGATGCTCCACCCGGCCCCCTTGAGCACGCCCGACTTGAGCCACGCGGCGGTCCGGCCGCCCAGGTACCAGGACTTCGACCGGACGTCCCCGTCCACCATCTGGAAGATCGCGTCACGCCGCCCGAGGCTGATGTGGTTGCCGTGGTACTTCAGCCCGGTGGTCGGGACCTCGCAGCCCGTCAGGCGCGCGATGATCGCGGCGGTCGCCTGCATGTTGGTGTAGCCGGCCGAGGCGCAGGACATCGGCAGCGGCCGGCCGTTCTCGCCGATCGCGTAGGCGCAGTCACCGGCGGCATAGACGTCCGGGTGCGAGACCGAGCGCATGGTGCGGTCGACGACGATCTGGCTGGTCTCGGCGACCTCCAGGCCGCTGGCGGCCGCGATGGGGTGCACGGCGAACCCGGCCGACCACACGGTCACGTCGGCCGGGATGGACGTACCGTCGGCGGCGATCGCCCGTGTCGGCTCGACGGCTTCGATGCCGGTGTGCTCGTGGATGGTGATGCCGAGCCGGTCGAAGGCCTGGCGCAGGTGACGGCGGGCCTTCGGGGAGAGCCAGGCGCCCAGCTCGTCGCGGGCGGCGAGCACGACCGAGAGGTCGGGCCGGGACTCGGCGAACTCGGTGGCGGTCTCGATGCCGGTCAGCCCCTCACCGACGACCAGCACGGTGCCGCCCTCGCGCAGCCCGGCCAGGCGCTCGCGCAGACGCAGCGCCGAGGACCGGCCGGTCACATCGAAGGCGTACTCGGCCACGCCGGGAACGCCATGGTGGGCTACGGAGCTGCCGAGTGCGTAGAGAAGCGTGTCGTACGCGAGCACGCCGTCGCCGTCCTCGCCGGTCACGGCGACGGTCCTGCGCTCGGGGTCGAGGCCGGTGACGCGCGCCAGGCGCAGCCGCACCCCGGTGCCCGCGAATACGTCGGCGAGCCCCCGGAACGCGAGGTCCTGGCCGATCGCGAGCTGGTGGAGCCGCATCCGCTCAACGAAGTCGAGCACGGCGTTGACGACGGTGATCTCGGTGTCGGCGGGCGAGAGCCGGCGGGCCAGGTTTCCGGCCGCGAAGGCCCCGGCATAGCCGGCGCCGAGTACGACGATGCGGTGCTTCATGGCGTTGCTCCTGTCTCGTTCGCGTGCCCCTTGAACGAGACGGCGCCCCGATTACTGACAGGAGCCGGATGTGACACGGGTCACCGAACCAAGACGAGCGGCTGAGCCTCAGGCAGACGCTTGAGCCTGTCTTGGGCAGTCGAAACGAGGCGATGACCACCACGGATCGAGCTCGCCAACTATCGATACGGCGTTACAACGGACCCCGCTGGACAGATCACGTGGAGTACTGAGTGAGGTCTGAGTGGACGAGCTCGCAAGAGCGTGGCATCAGAGGGCAACGCGTAGGCGCTCCGAACGGGGAGGGTTCAGGCTGCCTTCTTATGGGCTAGGGCTGCTGGGTCGGATCAGCGTTCTTCGTGCTGACGGTGGGTGTAGCCGTGCCCCGCCGATGAGACGTAGTGGTCGGGATCGGCATCGTATGCGGCCGCGCAGTGGTCGGAGCAGAAGTAGCGGGTGCCATCGGGGGTCTCCCGGTGTTCTGGTGCGTGGGCGGGGTTGATCTGCATGCCGCAGACCGGATCGGTCGCCGCGTCCGTGGGCGCCTCCGGTTCCGTGCTCGTGGCCGTCTCCACCATCGGTCGCGCGGTCTCCGGCGGCACGGTGTCCGGCAGTCGTATGGGTTGCCACCGGCGGAGTCGGGAGGCGTTCGTGACCACGGACAAGGAGGACAGGGCCATCGCCGCGGCGGCGATGATCGGGCTGAGGCGGATGCCCCACAGCGGGTAGAGGGCGCCGGCGGCGAGGGGAATGCCGACGGCGTTGTAGACAAGTGCGAAGAACAGGTTCTGCTTGATGTTGCGCATGGTTGCGCGCGACAGCCGGATCGCGGTGACGACGCCGGACAGTGAGCCGGAGATCAGGGTGATGTCCGCGGCCTCGATGGCCACGTCCGTGCCGGTGCCGATGGCCAGGCCCACGTCTGCCTGGGCGAGGGCGGGGGCGTCGTTGATGCCGTCGCCGACCATCCCGACGGTGCGGCCCTCGCCCTGGAGGCGGCGGATCTCGTCGGCCTTGTGCTCGGGCAGGACCTCGGCCAACACCCGCCGTACGCCGACCTGTTCAGCGATGGCGGCGGCGGTGCGCGGGTTGTCGCCCGTGAGAATCACCGTCTCGATGCCGAGGTGGTGCAGCACGGTGATGGCCTGGGCGGAGTCGTCCTTGACGGTGTCGGCGACCGCCAGCACACCGGCCGGGCGTCCGTCGACCGCGGCCAGGATCGGTGTCTTGCCCTGGGTGGAAAGCTCATCGGCCCTTGCGACCAGTCCAGCCGTGTCGATGCCGACGTCCGCGAGCAACCGCGCGGTGCCGACCAGCACCACCCTGCCGTCCACGGTGGCCTGTACGCCCTTGCCGGTGACGGAGTCGAAGGCCGACGCGGAAGGAACGGACAGACCACGTGCCCGGACGCCTTCGTTGATGGCGGTGGCGAGGGGGTGTTCGCTGTCGGCCTCGGCGGCGGCCACGAGTGCCAGTAGTTCGTCCTCGGTGAAGTCGTCTGTCGGCCGGATGTCGGTGAGGACCGGTTTGCCTGCGGTGACGGTGCCGGTCTTGTCGAGGACGACGGTGTCCAGCTTGTGCGCGGTCTCCAGGGCCTCGGCGGAGCGGATGAGGATGCCTGCCCGGGCGCCCTTGCCGGTGCCGACCATGACCGACAGCGGTGTGGCCAGACCCAGTGCGCACGGGCAGGCGATGATCAGCACGGCCACGGCGGAGACCAGAGCCAGCGTCAGGGCCGGGGACGGGCCGACCGTGTACCAGAGGGCGAAGGTCGCGATGGCGACCGCGATGACGGCGGGTACGAAGTACGCGGAGATCGCGTCGGCGAGCCGCTGGATCGGCGCCTTGGACGCCTGGGCCTGCTGCACGAGCCGGATGATCTGGGCGAGCATGGTGTCGGCGCCGACCTTGGCCGCCCGCACCCGCAGGGAGCCGGTGGTGTTGACGGTGGCCCCGATGACGGTGTCCCCGGCACGCTTGGTGACGGGCATGGGTTCGCCGGTGACCATCGACTCGTCGACCGCGGAGGATCCGGAGAGGACCTCGGCGTCGACGGGGATCTTCTCGCCGGGCCGGATGACGATCTCGTCGTCCACCACGACCTCGTCGACCGGGATCTCGGTCTCCACCCCGTCCCGTACGACCCGGGCAGTACGGGCCCGCAGCCCCAGCAGGGCTCGGATGGCCTCGCCGGTGCCGGCCTTGGCGCGGGCTTCGAGCAGTCGCCCGAGCAGGATCAGGGTGAGGATGACGCCGACGGCTTCGAAGTACACCTCACGGACGTCCTCGGGCAGCAGCGACGGGGCGAGCGTGACCAGCAGGCTGTAGCCGTAGGCCGCGGACGTGCCCAGCGTGATCAGGGAGTTCATGTCGGCGCCGCGGTGGCGCAGGGTGAGCCAGCCGATGCGGTGGATCGGCCAACCCGTGTAGAACATCACCGGGGTGATCAGCGCCAGCTGCAGCCAGTGGTTGAGCATCCAGCCGGGCACCCAGTCCGCACCGAACAGCTCCTGGGCCATGACGGCGAACAGCACGGGCACCGTGAGCACTGCTCCGACCACGACCCGGCGGCTCAGGTCGGCGATCTCCGCGCGGCGTTCGGCGACTTCCGCGGCTTCGGCGTCGGCGGCGGACGCATGGTCCTGCGGGGCAGGCGCACGGTGTTCCGGCGCGGTGTCCGTGGCGGTGGCCGTCGCGCCGGGTGGCACGCCCCCGGAGCCGTCGTCGGGGTCGACCACGAGGGTGCCGTGGATCATGTTCATCCCGCAGGCGAAGCCGTACGATCCCGTCTGCTCCGGGCGCAGCCGCACGGTCGTGCGCTGATAGGCGGGCAGGCCCGCGCTGACGCGCAGCTCCGGGAAGACGACCCGGTTGGTGCACTCTCCGGACTCCTGCCGGTCGAAGACGAACTCGACGGGCACGCCCTGCCGCGCCCGGATCACATCGGGGCTGTAGCCGCCCCGCACGGTCACCTCCACCCGCTGCACACCGCCCTCCAGACGGGCGCTGCGGGCGCGGCGTGGACCGAAGAAGAACCAGCCCAGTACAGCGACCAGCACCACGGCCAGGGCCACCACGACGATGTCGGCGGTATCCATGACAGACCTCTCTCCGTCCGGTTCCCTCTCAGACTCCCCCAGATACCCCCATGGGGTAAGGGGCCTATCGGCCCGGGCACCTTGGCCCCACCGGCCCATGACGGCCGCACGCCCCGGAGCGATGGTGAGCGTGAGGCATCAGGAAAGCCGCAGGCACCAGGCCCGCGACGGCCCGGCCGCGAGAAGGTGAGTGACCGTGATGTTCTGGTACGACCGCGATGTCAGCGGTTGGGGCTGGTTCGTGATGTCGGCTGGCATGATCCTTTTCTGGGCGTTGATCATCACGTTCGGTGCTCTGCTCTTCCGTGCCCTGGCCCGGCCGGGCGGACTGGACACGCCGGTCGGCGCTCCGCCTCCCCAATCCGCGCCCATACCCGAGCAGCTGCTCGCCGAACGCTTCGCCCGCGGCGAGATCGACGAGGACGAATACCACCGCCGTCTGACCGTTCTAGACGGCAGCGACCGTGCGCCACGGCTCAGCAAGAACTGACCAAGCAACTGACGGGCACACCTGCGAGGAGGCCCGTGATGAACACCAACCAACGCAACTACGGCCTGTACGCCGTCGCGGTGGCCATCGCCGTCGTCGGCGCCCTGGCCTTGGGCGTGCCAGTGGGCACGCTCGCATTCCTGGCGATCGCCCTCGCCTGCCCGCTGATGATGATGTTCATGATGCGAGGCATGCACGGTGACAGCGGCAAGCACGACGCTCACGACACCCCCCGCGGGTCCCGACCGCAGGACGACCCGCTCGCCAAGCACCACCAGCCGCCCTACGGCACCGGCCGGGCCTGACCGGCCGGCCTGCCGCAGACCGGGAGCACGCCATGTCCGCGATGATCGCCTCGCTGCTCGGGGTGGTCATTCTGGCCGGTGTCGTCTACGACACCGCCCGCCTGATCACCCCGCGCGAATCCCGCTGCCCGCCAGTGGCCCGCCTGCGGAGCCGACGCGCCGAGCATTCGCGAAACCTCAGAGCCGCCGCCCGTACCGCCGCGACCGGACTGCTCGCCGCCGGCCTGCTGACGCTGTCCGCGTCGGCTGCCTCCGCGCACGGCGGCGAGGAGAGCGATCGCGCCTTCGACCTCGTACGGCAGGGCATCGCCTTTCTGGTGACCAAGCCGCACGACTCAATGGACATCCAGGACAAGATCAACGACTCGCTGGAGGCCAAGGACACCTCGCACGTCGACGTGGCCTACGTCCGCAAGGCGCAGCAGGCGTTCAAGTCCGGCGACCTCACCGCCACCCGCATCCTGCTGGAGCGGTCCATCGGCGCCCGCCTGGCCACCACCCCCGCCGACCCGGTCCCGATCGACAGCCCGCTCCCCATCACCGGCACCGAGACCGGCACGCTCGTCGTCGCCGATCCGCTGCCCGGCCGCGGCGCGCTGCACGCCGGCGACTGGGGTCTGCTGGCCGGCTCCGTCGCCGCGGGAGCAGCGGGCGTCGCCTTCGCGATCCGGGTCCGCCCGCACGACACCCATGGGGGAGGCACGCCATGACCCGCATGGAACCGGCGCCGACCGAACCGCCCGAACCCCCTGAACCGGCAAGCAGGACACGGCGCTTCATGGACGCCGTCGACGAACGCCTGGGCATCAGGGCCATCCAGTACCCGGTGCCCTCACACGCCAACACCGTTGGCTACAGCCTGGGCGGCCTGACCGCCGTCAGCCTGCTGATCCTGATCGCCACCGGCATCGTGATGGCCCAGTTCTACAACCCGGATCCGGCCTTCGCGAACGAGTCCGTACGTCACCTCGTACGCGCCGTCTACCTCGGCAAGTACCTGCGCGGCCTGCACTACTGGGCCGCCGAGGCCATGTACGTGCTCGCGATCCTGCACCTGCTGCGGATCTACCTGACCGGCTCCTACAAGCGCCCGCGCGAGGGCAACTACCTCATCGGCGTTGGCATGTTCGCCCTGACGATCGGCGCCATGTTCACCGGCACCGTGCTGAAGTGGGACCAGGAAGGTTACGAGGCGCTGAGCCACAACCTGGAGATCGGCAAACTGCTCGGCGGCCTGGGCTTCTGGTTCAATTCGGACTTCTCCGGCCACGTCCCGCTCCTGGTACGGCTGTACGTGGCGCACGTGTCAATGATCCCGATGCTGATCCTGGGCCTGCTGGTGCTGCACGCCTTGCTGGTCAAACGACACAAGATCTCGCCGCGCCCGGACAACCCCGCAGAATCCGGCGAACCTTTCGAACCCTTCACCCACCACCTGCGCCGCATAGGGGCCCTGGGTCTGGTCCTGCTCTCCGTCCTGAGCGTCCTCGCGATCGTCTTCCCGCCCGGCATCGGTTCCACCCCGGTGGAGGGCATCGAGGTCACCAAGCCGCCGTGGATGTACTGGTGGCTGTTCACCCTGGAGAACTGGATCGGCCTGCCCGGCATCCTGTGGGGCGCCGGGGTCCTCTTCGCCCTGCTGATCCTCCTGCCGTTCGTCGACCGCGGCCCCGAACGCCACTGGCGCCGCCGCCCGGTCGCGATGATCCTCGGCGCGGCCGTCGTCGCCTTCCTGATCGTCCTGACGATCCTGGAAGCCGTCACCACTCCGGCCCAGCACCTGATGGGAGGTTGACGCCATGTCCCGCGCCCAAGTGAGCCTGTGGGCTCTGACCGCAGTCGCCGTACTCGCTGTCGGCGGCACCGCCCAGGCCCTCGCGGCTCCGGCCTCGACGGCCGCCGACATCACGGTCGCCGCCGGCCTGCTGCTGCTCGCCGTCAGCGGCATCCTCCTCTTCCGGATCCTGCGCCACCTTCTGCGAACGCAGACCCGGCCGCGGTCGTAGCCGTAGGAGCAGCCATGAACGCCGTACCGACCGTGACCGCGGCAACTCGGCTCCAACTCCAGCCGGTTCTGACAGCCACGGGCATCGAGAAGAGCTTCCGGCGCGGTACTTGGCCGCAGCGCCATCGGATCCCTGTGCTCCGGGGCATCGACCTGTAGTTGGCTGCCGGCGTGCGGGCGGGCCTGCGGGAGGCGGCACGCAACCGCGTCTTGTTGGGCCCTGCTCATCGCCGTCCCCGTCGTCTTCGTCCTCCTCGCCGTGGCCACCACCCCCGACGAGCCCACCACAATGAGCGTGCGCGAGAACGGCCGCACGGTCCTGCGCGAGTTCCGGCTGCCCGACATCCACGGCGGCACCATGGCCCCCATCGCCATCGCCTCCCTGGCCTGCCTGGCCGGGCTGCTCACCGTGCTCGACGCACGCACCGGCGACCGGCGCCTGGTCCTCGCGGGCTTCCGCCCACTGCCTCTGCTCATGCCCCGCCTGACCGTCATCGCTCTCGGCGCGCTGCTGGCCACCGCCGCCGGACTGGCGGTGACGGCCACCGTGTTCGACGCCCGTCAGTGGAGCTGGTACATCGCGGCGAACACCCTGATCGCTCTCACCTACGCCCTCATCGGCGTCCTGCTCGGCCCGCTCTTCGGCCGGGTCGGCGGCGTCCTGATCGCCTTCCTGCTGCCCTTCATCGACCTCGGCATCGAACAGAGCCCGATGCTCCACACCACCCCGCCCACCTGGGCCCACGCCCTGCCCGGCCACGGCGCCAGCCGCGTCCTGACCGACGCGGCCCTCACCCCCGGTTTCGACGAGACCCCCGCTCTCCTGATCGCGCTCGGCTGGATCGCCGGGCTCGTCCTGGCCGTGGCCCTGCTCTTCCACACCACCGTCCGCCTGCCCCTTCGCCCCGTCTGTCGTCAAGTACCGCGCGAGACCAGGCCGCTTGACGACGACGAAGACGCGAGGGCAACACGCAGTTCAGCCCGTGCTTGCTCGACCCGGCCGTGAGCCTGCTCGTCGTCGGCCTCGCGGTGTGGGAGGGCCAGGAAGCCTGGCGCAGCGAGAAAGCGTCTGCCGCCCCTCGGGGTATGCAACCCGATCCACGCTCCTTCCCCGAGCCGAATCTCTGGACCGGTCGCCGGAGGGTGCGGGCCGAACGGCCCCCGGCTCCGGCCACGTGCCCGCGGGAGGCTGGAAAACAGATGAGTCGGCGGCGCCGGTCCAGCGGGCGTCGGCGGGGACGAACCGCAGAGGTGAAGACCGTGATCCGTACGCATGCACGTGCCGCCACTGTGGCGGCCCTGGCCCTGGCCCTGGCGGGCACGGTGGCCCTCGGCGGGTGCGGCGGGAACGGCGGCGCCTCCACCGGTGCGACCGTCGGCCGTACCCCCACCGCCTCGGCCAGCCCCACCGCCCCGGTCAGCGGCACATCGACCACTCCCGGACGCACTCCCACCCCGGCCGGCCCGACCAGCGGGTGGGGCCCGGACATGTGGAGCAGCGGCTCGGGCTCCAGCATGATGGGCGGCGACGAGGGCTCGTGGGGGCCCGGCATGATGGGCCCCCACATGATGGGCAACTGGTGGCTCGCGGGCACCGGCAGCCAGGCGCAGACCCTCAGCCAGGCCCGGCAGCGGGCGACGGCGTTCGCCGACCGCCTCGGCCTGCAGGTCGGCGAAGTCATGCAGTTCTCCCGGAACTTCTACGCCGAGCTGCAGACCGCCGACGGCCACCCGGCCACCGAGGTCCTGATCAACCCCGCCGACGGCGCCGTACAGATCGAGTACGGGCCGGCGATGATGTGGAACACCGACTACGGCATGCACTACGGCAGCCAGAGCCAGACCCGGGTCTCGGCCGCGCAGGCCCAGAGCATTGCCCAGCGGTGGCTTCGTGCCCACAGCAACACACTGACTGCGGGCGACCCGGAACCCTACCCCGGCTACTACACACTGCACACCATGCAGGACGGGAAGATCAGCGGCATGCTGTCCGTCAATGCCTCCACCGGCCAGGTCTGGTATCACACCTGGCACGGCACCTACATCGCCACCAGCCAGCGGTAACCCACAGCGGTGGCTGGCCCACCCCGTGAGCCCCGGAGAGCCTCGGCTGAGCTGCGACGGGTGTCATCGCAGAGTTGACCCGAGTGCGCGCAGTGATTTCCGCTGCCGTCCTTCGCCTGATGGCCCGGTGTCCGCCTTGCATCGACGTCATGTAGCCGTGCAGGGAAGTCACGTGCAGGTTCCACTGGGTACGCGAGACGCCGGGTCTCTTCTCCGGTCGTGCGGTCTCCGACGATGCACTCCATCTCCACATCTTGTTGTGGCGGACCGCCATGTCGCGGGCCCGAAGCGCACGCCGGCGCAATCCGTCGTCACGAGGTCAGTCCGCCAGGGCAGGCGGCGCCGGGCTCAGGGGTCTGCGGGCCTTGGACAAGATCCAGCGCAGAGGATCAGACGGATACCCTTACGAGGTATGGAGCAGCCGGAGCACACCGTGGCGGAGCAGACGCCGCCGGGTTATAGCGATGACAAGGATGCCGTCCTCAAACGGCTCCGTCGCGTCGAAGGCCAGGTCCGGGGCCTGCAGCGCCTGGTGCAGCAAGACCAGTACTGCATCGATGTCCTCACTCAGGTCGCGGCCACCACCAAGGCCCTCCAGGCGGTGGCCGTGCAACTGCTGGAAGACCACCTGAAGCACTGCGTCCAGGAAGCCGCCATCGCTGGAGGGGACGAAGCGCAGGACAAAGTGGCTGAGGCTTCCCAAGCCATCGCCCGCTTCCTGCGCACTTGACCCTCAACTGTGGTGTCAGGCCGGGCCGGATCCTCCGAAGGCCTCCAACACGGAGGCGCCCGGCCATTCCGGCCGGGCACCTCGGTCAACGGTGCTGCTCGCGCACCTACTTGAAGGACCGCAGCCGCAGGCTGTTGGTCACCACGAAGACCGACGAGAAGGCCATCGCGGCGCCCGCGATCATCGGGTTGAGCATTCCAAAGGCGGCCAGCGGCAGGGCCGCGACGTTGTAGCCGAAGGCCCAGAAGAGGTTGCCCTTGATCGTGGCGAGGGTCCTGCGGGAGAGGCGGATCGCGTCCGCGGCCACGCGCAGATCGCCGCGTACGAGAGTGAGATCGCCCGCCTCGATGGCAGCGTCCGTGCCGGTACCCATGGCCAGGCCGAGGTCAGCGGTGGCGAGGGCGGCCGCGTCGTTGACGCCGTCACCGACCATCGCGACGGTACGGCCCTCGCCCTGCAGCCGCTTGACGACGTCCACCTTGTCCTGCGGCAAGACCTCGGCGATCACCTCGTCGATGCCGACGGCCCTGGCCACGGACTCGGCGACCAGCTGGTTGTCGCCGGTCAGCAGGACCGGCTTCAGGCCCAGCCTGCGCAGCTCGGCCACCGCTTCGGCGCTGGTCTCCTTGACCGCGTCGGCGACGGTGAGGACACCGCGCGCTTCGCCGTCCCAGGCGACGGCGACTGCCGTACGTCCCTCAGCCTCCGCGGCCGCCTTGGCCTCGGCAAGCCCCTGAGGCAAGTCGATGACCCACTCCGCCAGGAGCCTCTCCCGCCCGACGAGAACCGCGTGACCGTCGACAACACCCTGGACGCCAAGACCGGCGACGTTCTCGAAGTTCTCCGGCACCGGCAGGCTGCCGGCCCGCTCGACCGCACCGGCCGCGATGGCCTGCGCGATCGGATGCTCCGAGGCGTGCTCCAACGCGCCCGCCAACCGCAGCAGTTCGTTCTCGTCCACACCGGGGGCGGTGAACACGTCCTGGAGTTGCATCCGGCCTGTGGTGACCGTGCCGGTCTTGTCGAGGACCACGGTGTCGACGCGGCGCGTGGACTCCAGGACCTCGGGGCCCTTGATGAGGATGCCCAGCTGAGCGCCCCGGCCCGTGCCGACCATCAGCGCGGTCGGGGTGGCGAGCCCCAAGGCGCACGGGCAGGCAATGATCAGCACCGCGACGGCCGCGGTGAACGCGGCGACGGTGTCGCCGGTGATCCCGAGCCACGCTCCGAACGTACCGACTGCGATCAGCAGCACCACCGGAACGAAGATCCCTGAGATCCGGTCGGCGAGCCGCTGCACCTCGGCCTTGCCGTTCTGCGCGTCCTCCACAAGCCGTGCCATCCGCGCGAGCTGCGTGTCGGCGCCGACGCGGGTGGCCTCGACGACGACCCGACCGCCCGCGTTGACCGTGGCCCCGGTGACCATGTCCCCCACCGTCACGTCCGCCGGCACCGACTCGCCGGTCAGCATGGACGCGTCCACCGCGGACGTGCCCTCGACGACGGTGCCGTCGGTCGCGATCTTCTCCCCGGGCCGTACGACAAAGTGGTCCCCGGCGGCCAACTGTGCGACCGGGATGCGCACTTCGTTGCCGCCCCGCAGCACGGAGACGTCCTTCGCGCCCAGCTCCAGCAGTGCCCGCAGTGCCGCACCCGCCTTGCGCTTGGACTTCGCCTCCAGGTAGCGCCCGGCGAGGATGAACGTCGTCACGCCGGCCGCGGCCTCCAGATATATGGAGGAGGAGCCGCCGCCACGGGAGATGGTGAGCTCGAAGCCGTGCCGCATGCCCGGCATCCCGGCGTCGCCCCAGAACAGCGCCCACACCGACCAGCCGAGCGCGGCGAGTGTGCCGATGGACACCAGGGTGTCCATGGTCGCGGCACCGTGCCGGGCGTTCGTCCAGGCGGCCTTGTGGAAGGGGAAGGCGCCCCAGACCACGACCGGTGCGGCCAGCGTCAGCGACAGCCACTGCCAGTTGTCGAACTGCAGGGACGGCACCATCGCCATCAGGACGACGGGCACCGTGAGCACGAGCGACACATACAGACGCTGCCGCAACGACAGCAGCTCGCCGTCCGCCGCCGGGGCGGTCTGCGTCTCTCCCTCGATCGCGGTGGCGGCGACGGGCGGGGGCGGCTCTTCGGCGGTGTAGCCCGTCTTCTCGACAGTGGCGATGAGGTCGGCCACCTCGACGCCTCCCGCGTACGCGACCTTCGCCTTCTCGGTGGCGAAGTTGACGGTCGCGGTGACGCCGTCCAGGCGGTTGAGCTTCTTCTCGATGCGGGCGGCGCAGGAGGCGCAGGTCATCCCGCCGATGGAGAGCTCGACCTCATGGGCGGGCGCGGGTGGTGCCTCGGGGACTGCTTTCTCGGGAGCCGTGCTGGTCATGGGCGTATCTCCTGGGTAGGCCGGGACGTACGGCGTCCGTATGAGCGGAGCGGCATGCCCCGGCGCGGGGAGGGTTCTCGCGTTGCCGGGGCCCGCCCCGGCGGAGCCTTCAGGCCTGGCCGACGAGTTCGTAGCCGGCCTCGTCGACGGCGGCGCGGACGGCCTCTTCGTCGAGCGGGGCGGCGGAGATGACGGTCACCTCGCCGGTCTTGGCGACGGCCGTGACCGCGGTGACGCCGTCGAGCGCGGAGATCTCCTGGGAGACCGCGCCCTCGCAGTGGCCGCAGGTCATCCCGGACACCTTGTAGACGGTGGTGACGCCGGCGCCCTGGACGTCGACCGTGGCGCCGGAGCCGCAGGAACCTGTGCCGCAGCAGGAGCCGGAGTTCGTCTCAGTAGTCATGGTTTTCCCTCAGGGTGTGGATGCGTGGGTCGCTCTCCGGGAAGGGCGTCGTTCCCCGACCCCTCCCAGCAACGAGAACACTATACCCCCTGGGGGTATTCCATCCGCCTGTGGCGCCGTTCACACGGCTCCTCCGCGACCGGGCGGCACGCGCGCGGGCGTGAAGGCAATACGGGATCAAGCCCCGTCGCCGAGCCGGTCAACGACTCCCGGCGATCACGCGGCCATCATCAACAGCATCGCGGACATGGTCCCGCCCATGCCGATGTGCGCCGCCAGCGCCGCGTCCGGCGCGGCCCCGAGTTTGCGGCGCCGACCGCGCTCGGACCGCTCCGCAGACCTTGCCCTGCCCCACACCGCGAGCGTCAATGACGCCAGGAAGACGAGCACCGTGTCCGGCATGGCCAGCAGCCACCGAACCCAGCCGAACCGCGAGTCGGCACCCCGCCGGCTCGGACCAGCACCCCTGGCCCTCGCCCACACCGACGCGCCGATCGACAGCAGGAAGTACACGGCGAGCCCAGCGATCACGAACCGCCACACGGAACCGGACCCCGCGGAGGAACCTGCGTCGGCGGCGGCACGCGTCATCCCCGACATGTCCATCCCTTGCATCGAATCCATCCCCTCCATGGACTCCATGCCGGCCATCCCGTGCGCGCTGGTCGTGCCCGCCATGTCCTCCATACCGGGCATGTGCGCCATGGAGGAGCCGCCCAGGGCCAGCACCGGCCCAGACGACGTATTCGTCATAGCGAGCGTCATGATCACCATCCCGGCGCTGCCCACAATGAGGTGCACCCAGTGACGGCCCTCTCTCCACCCGCACGCACGCGTGTGTTTGACCGCCATCACCACGCCCCCGAGCCCGAGGACGCCGAACGCCACCGCCCACCACATGCCGTAACCCGCATACCAGCCCACTGTCGCCGGCAGCGCCATGGCGGCCATACACAGCCCCATCAGCAGGTCGCCGCCCGCCGCGAACCGGATCTCGCCACTGGTGGTCATCACCCGCACCGCGCTGACGGCGGCCACCAGAACGGCGACCGCCGCCACGGTCCAACTGAGCGCCAGAGTTGCCATGTTCACCATCCTGAAGGACGTCAACTGCTAACGCCCTTAGTACGCCCCAGGGCCGGGCGGTGTTCAGGAGACGGTGTTGAACCGGCGCGTCAGTCGAGGGCACTGCCCTTCTTCCAGGCCTCCCAGCCGACGTTCCAGTCGCCGTAACCGTTGTTGACCGCCACGGTGTCGACGGAGTGGACCACGGTGACCGGGTCGCCGAGGTGGACCTGTTCGTAGAACCACTTGGCGTCCGCCGTGCTCATGCCGATGCAGCCATGGCTGCCGTTGACCACGCCGAACTTGCCCGCGTTCCACGGCGCCGCGTGAACGTAAGTGCCGGACGGGGTGAGCTGGACGTCCCACTTCACGGAACCGAGGTTGTACGCCTCAGAGCCGAAGATGCCGACCGTCCGGGAGTTCATGCGGATTGTCGGCACCTTGCTCAGCACGACCATCGTGCCGTTCCAGGTCTCGAAGCCCTTCTTGCCGCTGGAAACCTTCAGGGTCCGCAGCAACCGGCCGTTCTTCGCCACCGTCATGGTCTTCTTGTTGACGTCGACGGTGTTGGTCACGGCGTCGCCGATGGTGAAGTTCACGACACGCTGCTGCGTGCCATACACGCCGCCTCCCGCGTTCACGCCCGCGAGATCCATGCGGAGGGTGACGTCGGTGCCCGGCTTCCAGTACTTCTCGGGGCGGTAGTCGATGCGGTCCTTGCCGTTGCGGTCCTTCATCCAGCTCCAGGCACCCTCGACCGCGGGGGAGGCGGTGACGTGGAGCTTCCGCTCGATGGCCGCTTTGTCATGGATCGGCTTGTTGAAGGTGATCGAGACCGGCATCGCAACGCCGACCGTCGTGCCCTTGTCGGGGAAGTACTCGCCGACGACCGGGTTCTTCGGCGCCTCGGTGGTGAAGGACGCGGTCTTGTTGAGGTTCGATCCGCCGGACGCCTTGCCGTTCACCTTCACCGTGTAGGTGGCACCCGGGGCGAGCGGTGTCGTGGAGGTCCACACAGACTTGCCTTTCGACCAGGTGCCGGAAAGTGCGCCCGGACCGGGGGAGGTGACTTCGACGGACGACAAGGACCCACCCTGGGCGCGCACCGTCACCTTCCGGCTGACCGGCACCTTGGCATTCGCGCTGCCGGGCTCCACGACTATCGAGGGCGGTTCGCTGTTCTTGTCACCCCTCGCCTTGCCCGAACCACCGTCCGCCTTGCCTCCCCCGCTGCATCCGGCAAGGACAACGATGGCGGCCGAGGCGAGTGCGACCGGCTGCGCAATCCGGCGGACGAGCCGCGGTGTCGGCCGTTGTCGCATGAGGCTCCCCCTCGATCGACCTAAGACCTAAGTGATTTAGTAGACGATCAGGAAGGCTTCCCGGTTCCCCCTCGCGCCTGCCGCCACACTCGATGCTCGGCGCCCCGGGAGGTCGACGGCCTGCCTCCGAATGGGGCAGCGCCAGACGCCCGAGGTACCCCCTGGGGGTAAGATGCAGATCCGGCAATCCCAATCCATCAGGTGGAGCGCATGACGATTCGGTCGGCTCGCGGCGGCGGCATAGCCGCCCGCTGGGCGTATGGGGTGTTCCTCACCCTGTGCGTCGCGCTGGCCGTGCTCGTCCACCACGAGACGCCCGCGATGGACGTCTCCTCCATGCCGGACACGGCTCACGCCGTTCACACCATGCCGGCCGGGACGGCACCGTCCGTCTCGGGCGCATCCGCGCACAGCGCCGATGACGGCACGTGCGCCATGCCGACCATGCAGCACTGCACCGCGGCGAGTGTCGCCTCCGTGCAGCTCGCCGCACCCGCCCAGGCCGCGTTCGATCCACTGATGAAACTGCGGCAGGCCACAGCCGGGCGCGCTCTCGGCGCCGCACCTGTCGGCCGCGCCCCACCCGACCTCTCCGTCCTCTCTCAACTGCGCATATAGGCCGCGCCGGACGGCGCGCGATGTGCCGTCCCCCGCGACCACATCGGCAGTTTCGAGTCAGAGGACACAACCCCATGAACAGCATCAACCGTCGCTCCGTCCTGCTCGCCGGGCTGGGTGCCGCGGGCGTCGGCGCGCTCGCCGCCTGCACCAGCGGCTCCGGTTCCGGCAGCGACAAGGGTCTCGTCAACCCGTCCGGCTCGGCGGTCGCCGCCGCCGACAAGAAGCGGACCAGCACCGGACGACAGCAGAAGCTCACCCTGACCGCGGCCCCCGCGATGATCGACCTGGGCGGCGGCGTCATGCCCAAGACCTGGGCCTTCGACGGGCGCACCCCGGGCAAGGAGGTCCGGCTGTCCGTCGGCGACACCCTGGTCGCCGAGCTGTCCAACCAGCTCCCGAACAAGACGACCACGTCGATCCACTGGCACGGCATCGCGCTGCGCAACGACATGGACGGCGTGCCGCCCGCCACCCAGACCGCCGTCCGGGCCGGCTCGACGTTCACGTACCGCTTCATCGCCGACGCCCCGGGCACGTACTTCTTCCACCCGCACATTGGTGTCCAGCTCGACCGCGGCCTGTACGCCCCGCTGATCGTCGAGGACCCCAAGGAGACCTTGGGCTACGACGACGAATGGGTCGTCCTCCTCGACGACTGGGTCGACGGCGTCACCGGCACGCCTGACGAGGTCTTTGCCGAGCTCAAGCAGGGCATGGGCGGGATGGACATGGGATCGAGCAGCCCCAGCAGCTCGAACTCCAGCGGTATGGACGGCCACGACATGGGGGACATGGGCGGGATGGACATGGGCGGTTCCGCATCCCCCTCCTCCACCTCCTCCTCCAGCGGCATGTCGATGAAGTACATGCTCATGGGCGCCGAGAGCGACCTGCTCGGCGGCGACGCCGGTGATGTGAAGTACCCGCACCACCTGATCAACGGCCGGGTGGCGACCGACCCGGACGTCTACTCCGGCAAACCCGGCAAGAAGGTACGGCTGCGGATCATCAACGCTGGTTCGGACACCGCCTACCGCGTCGCCCTGGGCGGCCACAGGCTGACCATCACTCATACCGACGGCTTCCCGGTCCAGCACCAGGAGGTGGACGCCCTGCTGGTCGGCATGGGCGAGCGTTACGACGTCCTGGTCACCCTCGGCGACGGCGTCTTCCCGCTCGTCGCGCTAGCCGAGGGCAAGAACGCGAACGGTCTGGCTCTGGTGCGTACGGGCGCGGGGACCAAGCCGTCCGCGACCGTACGCCCGAAGGAACTCAACGGCATGATCATGACGACGTCCCAGCTGCGGGCCGCCGACGACGTACGCCTGGAGTCAGCCAAGACCGACGTCACACACCGGATCAAGCTGACCGGCGGCATGACGAAGTACAACTGGGCCATCAACGGCACGCCGTTCGACATGAACGCCCCCGAGGCGAACCCGATCCTCATCGAGGAAGGCCAGCGCGTACGGCTGGACTTCGTCAACGACACCGACATGTGGCACCCGATGCACCTGCACGGCCACACGTACCAGCTCGGCGCTTCGGGACCCCGCAAGGACACCGCGATCGTGCTGCCCAAGAAGAAGCTGTCCGTCTTCGTCGACGCCGACAACCCCGGCCAGTGGATGCTGCACTGCCACAACGCCTACCACGGCGAGGCCGGGATGATGGCAAACGTGGCCTACCAGGCCTGACCTTCACTCGCGCCATCCGGGCGGGTTCGTCGGCCGCCGACGAACCCGCCCGGACGCCGTGTGGGCAGCTCTTCGGTCCTCCGCCCTGCACGCGCCCCCGTACACGTGGCCGCCTTGCACCCCGGAGCCACGCCACCACAGCCGTCGACACGACGCCAGGATCGAGACAACATGGATTGACAGAGACACTGTGTCTCGATAAAGCTTGTGGTCGTCACGAGCAGCCGGACAAGGCCCCGGGATGCCAGACGCAACGGGAAGGACACCGGCATGGCCGGCTCACTCCGTCACCCGCACCACCACCCCGATTCCGCAGAACCGTCCGGGCTCGACGACCTGTACGCCAGCCCGCCGCCCTGGGATATCGGCAGGCCGCAACCGGCGTTCCTCTCGCTCGCCAAGGCGGGCGTCATCCAGGGCCGGGTATTGGACGTCGGCTGCGGAACCGGCGAGCACGTGCTCATGTGCGCAGGCCTCGGCCTGGACGCCACGGGTGTCGACCTCGCTTCCCGGGCCCTACGCACCGCCGAGGAGAAGGCGCGCGAGCGGGGCCGCACGGCGAGGTTCCTGCCCTGGGACGCCCTGAAGCTGGCCGATCTCCGCGACAACTTCGACACCGTGCTCGACTGCGGGCTCTTCCACATCTTCGGCGACGCCGACCGCACCGCCTACGTCGACAGCCTGCGAGCGGTCGTACGGCCGGGTGGCAGCTACTTCATGCTGTGCTTCAGCGACCGGCAGCCCGGCGAGTGGGGACGGGTGCACAAGCTCGCGCGGGACGAGATCGAGGCAGCGTTCGCCGAGGGATGGCGTATCGATTCCATCGAACCCAGCACGATCGACATCACTACCGACCCGGACGGCATCCGGGCCTGGCTCGTCGCCCTCACCAGGACCTGATCCAGTGAGAGGCCCGGAGAGGAACACCATGCTGACCGCGGAAGCCCGAGTCGAAACCGAGCGCGCGAGCCGCTACCTCGTCCAACTCTGCCGCCACGCCCAACAGATGGGCCGGCGCTCCCACTACGGGGCCCGCGCCCACAGCGGCGGTGACGCGCATCGGCCCCCGGAAGTGCATCACGTCGAGTGGACGGACACCCACGGGACCGTGCGTGTGAGCCTGGGCCAGTGGACCATGCAGGCCACCGCAGAGGCGCTGACGCTGCGAGCCGAGGCCGACACAGAGGAAGACCTGCAGCGGCTCCAGAAGCTCGTCGCCGGACGCATCGAAAAGATCGGCAGGCGCGATCGCCTCACCGTCACCTGGCAGCGGCTTGGGACGACCGACCTGCAGCCGGACGAACCCGACTCGGTAGCAGGGTCTCAGCCTCGGGAGGAGCAGCACCCCATGGGAGCGCAACGGCGCTGGTCCTTCGGGGTGGTCGGCGGAGTCGTCGCCCTGATCATCGTCGCCCACCTGGTACTCGGCGGGTCCGTGCTGGCGGCTTCGCGGTGGCTGGGCTGGGGCGCCGGTGCCGTTGTTCTAGTGGTCGTCCTCGCGAAGGTCATCGGCATCGGGACTCTGGCCGCCCGCCACGGCCACCTGCATACCCGGAAGCGCAGGTCGGGTCACGAATCACCCCGGACAGGCAGTTCCAGGCGGAGTTCGTAGCCGCCGTCGGCCGTGGGGCCGGAAGTGATGGTGCCGCCGAGGAGTTCGGCCCGCTGGTGCAGGCCGACGAGGCCGTGCTGGGCGCCGGGCAGCGGGAGAGCGGGCCGGGTAGGAGCGGAGTTGGTGACAGCGACATTGATGGTGCCGTTCTCGTGCTGAATGCAGATGGCGACGGTCGCGCCGGGGGCGTGCTTGCGTACGTTCGTTAACGCCTCCTGGACCGTGCGGTGGACGGCGCGCTGACCGGTCGGTGGGAGGTCGTCGGGCAGGTTCGTCCGCAGTTCGGTCTCGATACCGCTGTTGCCGACCAGTCGCTCGAGGTCGGCGAGGGACGGCTGGGGGATCAGTTCAGTGGGCCGACTTCCGGAGGCCCGCAGGACGCTGACCATGTGCTGCAGTTCGTCCAGCGTCTGAACGCTGAGGCGCCGGATCGTGGCCCCGGCTTCTCTTGCCGTGGGATTCCCTGCAATAACTAGAGGAGTCCGCTGCCAGAGCAATGCGGAGCTGCGGAAACAGCCGGGGAAGTTCAGTGACCGGAGTGCTGTGCGCCGGGGTCGTGATGGCGGGGGCGTGCGCGTCGGCTCGCGGGCTTCGGATCGTCAGCTACGGGCTTCCCGGCGCGGAGCCCGGACAGAGTGACCGCGACGAGGCGGTCGGCGGCCGCATCGGAAGGCAGGGTGGCAGCTGCCGAGAGGGCGTGGAGGCAGTACGCCGCGAGTTCGTCCGGTGCGACATCGTTCCGGAAGTCGCCGGCCTGCACGCCTGCCGCCAGGAGGTCCCGGATCATGCCGTGGAGCTGCTGCTCGGCGTGGGCGACCCGCTCGTCCCGGTGCAGGAAGGCCGCGAATTCGGCGCCGTGGTGCCCGCGGGACTGGCGTGAGATGTGAGCGAACGCCCTGAGAACCGCTTCGAGTTGTTCGCCGGCGCCGTCGACCCGGTCGCGGACCTCCGCGAGCTGTCCCAGGTGCTCAGCGATCTGGCGGTCGTGCCAGGCGAGCAGGATCGTCTCGACGTCCGGGAAGTACTTGTACAGCGTGGCCCGGCCGATGCCGACCTGCTCGGCGATCTGTGACATGGTCACCGACCGCACTCCGCGCTCGGCGGCCAGTTCCGCCGTGGTGTTCAGGATCGCGTCGCGCACCGTACGCCGGTGCTCTTCGATCGTCTCGGTCCACAGCTTCGGCACCCCGACAGTGTACGCGGTGGCGCTGTCCATACACCCCGGTCAGCCCCGTAACACTGTGTCTTGGAAACCGTGCAGCCTCGCCGCCAATCAAGGGAATCCGCAGGTCAGCTCGTCATGGTGGACTTCTTGCCGGACGGGGTGACGGCATACCACGCCTCGTCCTTGCCCTGGCCGTTCATCTGTCCGGCCGTCGTGTCGCCCATGTACCGGTACAGCGGCCAGCCGCCGAGAGTGAGCTGCTTCATGCCGTCCCGGTGGACCGTGCCGAGAAGGCTCTTCTCGACCCCCATGGTCTGTACGGAGTCCTGGACCATGACGGGCATCCACGTCTTCGTGCACTCACCCGCGCATGTCCACTTGGACGGAGTCGGCTGGTCCTTGTCGTAGCGGTAGAGGGTCATCCCCTTGCCATCGGTCACCATGCTGCCCATGCCCTTGACCGTCTTAGCCATCAGCATGGTGGTCGTGGCCATGTGCCCGCTGCCGGCCGGTGCGGAGGTCGCTGATTCCGAGGCGGCCGTGGCGACCGGAGCGGTGCTGCCAGGGCTCATACCGGCGGCGGTCTGGTCCGTCGAGCTGCCGCACGCCCCCAGGAGGAGCGCCGCGGCGAGCCCTGCGGCCGAGAGGAAGACGATGCGTTGCTGGATCACGGATTTTCCCTTCGCCGGGGCGTTCTACTTACTCCCTTAGTACGTCGGGTAACTCCCGCCCACTCAGCCACCGGTGTCACATGGCGAAGCCTTGACCGACTGCGGCGGAGAACTCAGGAAGCAAGCAGCGCCAGTTGGGTGAAGGTCTTGCCGCCGTCGCGCGACTCGTACACGCCTGCCATCGTCGCGGCGAGGACGTGGCCGGCGTCCATGGCGGTCAGCGCCTGGGGCTGTCCGCCGGGCACCGTCGTGAGTTGCTTCCACGTCGTGCCGCCGTCCGGACTCGTGCTCAGCTTTCCGGAGGTGTCGATGCCGAACAGGGCCTTCTGCGCGGGCCAGGACACGAACGCCTGGACCGGCCCGGCGCCCTTGCGGAAGGTGCGGCCGCCGTCGGTGCTCGTGGCCACGCCATCGGCCGTGGTCGCCAGCAGCCTGTCGCCCGAGGGGCCGACCGCGAGGTCCAGGGCCTCCAGCGTCGCCCGGTCGTCCCACTCCTTGAGGTCGGTGCTGACCCGGATCCGGCCGCCCTCGTACCCGTAGAGCGTGCCCTTCGCGAAGTCCAGCGAGTGGAAGTCGGCCTCTCCCGACAGCGATTGAGACGTCCAGGCACGGCCGGCGTTCCTGCTCTGGATCAGGCCGAGATTTCCGGGGCGGTCGCTGCCTTCGACGCCGTGTCCGCTGGCGATGAAGGTGTTCTTGCCGGTCACCATGAAGCCCATGAAGTCGTCCCGGCGGTCGCCGACGAGCTTCGGCTTCTGCCCCTTGGCGATCGTGTACAGGCCGTCGTGGGTCGCGACGTACACGCGCCCGTCGGCGGGGTCGACGCCCAGGCCGTGCACGTGCGAGAGCGCCGACTCCGAGTGGGACGCTGCCGATTCCTCGCCCGTGTCGGAGGACCCGCCACCCCCGCAAGCTGCGAGAACCAGAGAGGCGAGTGCGGTCACCGCGACCGTGAACGGGGTGCGGACGGTCGGACGTGCAGGCACGGAAGTTCCTCAGGTGGTGCGGGTGTTGGTGCTCAGGGCCTGGTGGCGGCGTAGAACGGCATGTAGCTGACCTGGGTGATCTCGATGTTCTTGCCCGTGCGCGGGGCGTGGATCGCCTTGCCGTCGCCGATGTAAATGCCGTTGTGCTGGCTGTCGTTGTACCAGTAGATGATGTCGCCGGGTTGCAGGTCCGACTGCGCCACCTTGCGGCCGGCGTCGTACATCTGCTTGACGGTGCGGGGCAGTGAGACACCGGCCGAGCGCCAGGCCGCGCCCACCAAGCCCGAGCAGTCGTAGGAGCTGGGGCCGGTCGAACCCCACTCGTAGGGCTTGCCGAGCTGGGCGTACGCGAACTCGATGGCCGTCTTCGCACGACCGCTGGCCGGACCGTTGTAGCTGGCGGGTGCGTCGCTGGTGCCCGCGGCGGCGTCCTCGCGGTCCTGGGCGGCGTCCATCCTGGCGCGCTGCTGGGCAGTCAGGCTGTTCAGGAGCTTGCGGGCCCTGGTGAGCTTGCCCTGGACCTCGTCCTTCTTCTTCGCGGCCTCGGTACGCGCCTCGCTCAGGTCCTTCAACTGCTTTGCGGCGTCCGCGCGTTCCTGTGCGAGTTCGCGCTGCTTGCTCTGCAGTGCCCGCAGCGCGGCGGCCTGCCGGTCTCCGGTACGGCCGAGCGCCTCGGCCTTGTCGAGGTAGTCGTCCGGGTCGCTGGACAGGAAGAGCTGCACGCTCGGGTCGATGGCCCCGCTGCGGTACTGCTCGGCGGCCAACGGGCCTATTTTCTCGCGGAGTTCGTTGAACTCCTGCTGCTTGCGGGCCAGGCTGTCCTGTGCGCCGTCCACCTCACGCTGCAGGTTCTGCTGCTTCTCGAGGATGCCGTTGTACTCCTCGGTGGGAGCCTCGGCCTCCTCGTAGAGCTTCTCGACTTGCTTGCGCACCTCGTCGACCGTGGGCTTCGGGGCCGCCTCGCTCTGCGCCGGGAGGAGGCTCACCGCGCCGGCTGCAACGCCGAGGGTGGCTATCCGGGCGCGGCTGGGCGGCTTCGGCCGACGGTGCGTTCCCATCGTGAGGTGGCTCCTCTGCGCGTCTGTGTACCGAGGGACGGGATGCGGCCGTCGGGACGGTGCCGCGACGTCGGCGGCAAGTCCGTTAGAACTTAGTAGCTTAGTAGTTGGGGCGCAACCGGGTCCGGAGTGACAGCGGCCTCACTCGCTGTCGGTCAACCGAGTGGACAGGCGACCACCAGCGGCAGCAGAGGGACCGCTACGGTCGCCGCGGCCACACACCCCCACAGGGCAGGGTGAGTGGTTTGGCGCGGGCCGAGGATCCGCTTCATGCGGATCAGGACGGTGTGCCCACCCGCCGCGAAGGCGCCCGCCGGCGTGCGGGCGACGGCCATCTCGTACATCGCCGTGGCCAGCGCCTCGCTGGAGTGACGCCGCAGGGCCCGGTCGTCGGCGACCATCTCCAGCAGAAGCGCCGTCTGTTCCCGCGCGTGATGGGCAAGGGGCAGCCGGCGGAACACCGAGTGGAACGCCTCCGCGACGGCCAGGGCCAGGTGGTGGCGCCCTGCGATGTGGCCCTGCTCGTGCTCCAGTACGGCGCCGATCTGCTCTGGCGTGAGCTCCCGTACGGCCGCGTCGCTGATCACGATGCGGGCGTGGCGGCCGGGCAGGCAGTAGGCGGCGGGGATGCCGTACGGCAGAACGGTGGCGGACAGGCCGGCGGAGTGGCGGCCCACCAGGTCCACGGCCTCGCGATGCCGTGCCCGCGCCCGGCGGGCTCGTACGATGTGGAAGGCGAAGCTCGAGACCAGGGCGATGCCGATGACGGCGGGCAGGGCGACAGCGAGCCGATGCGCCGTGCCGAGGTCGGGCTCGCCCGCACTGACGTGCATTCCGCAGGAGTGCAGTAGACCCATGAGCCCCGCGTGCAGATGCTCGGTGGGCATGGCCAGGTTGTAGGCGGCGAGCGCAGCACCGATCGCAAACGAGGCCATCAGGGTCTGCCACACGGCCGCCGCGAGGGCGGGGGCCCGGTACGGCCAGCCCGCACGGAGGAGCAGGCGCGGTGCGAGGAAGCCCACGATCGCCGTGTAGCCGAGCAACACGGGGGCCGCGTTCACGGCTTCGCCTGTCGTCCCACGGTTCGTAGGGCCTTGCGCAAGGCGGCCACCTCTTCCTCGGACATTCTCTCAACGAAGTGGACCAGCGCGGCGGGACGGTCCTTGCTCTCCCCCAGGCCGTCCTCCATCAGTGCGGCCGCGTATGCCTCGCGGCTGCGGACCGGGGAGTACAGCCAGGCGCGGCCGTGCTTGCCTCGCAGCAGCCAGCCCTTGTTGTAGAGGATGTTGGTCACGGTCATCACCGTGGTGTAGGCGACGGGACGGGTCTTGTTGATGTCGTCGACGACCTCACGCACCGTCGCCGGACGGTTCCACGTCCAGAAGCGGTCCATGATCTCCGCCTCGAGGTCCCCCAGCCGCCGCATGGCCCCGACTTCCTTTCGCCACCGAATGCGCAAGCGAGTACGCAGGGCCATAGTAGACGGCCGAGCTGCGAGGCCTTCGGGGCCCAACGGCGGGATCACAGCCGCCCGGTGAGTTCGTAACCCGCTTCGTCGATCGCCTCGCGCACCTGGGTGTCGTCGAGCGGGGTGGCGGATGTCACGGTGAGGCGGCCGGTTGGGACGTCGACCCGCACGTCAACGACGGATTCGAGTGCGGAGACCTCCTGTTTCACGGCGTTCTCGCAGTGGCTGCATGTCATGCCGGACACGCTGTATTCGGTCGTCAGTACGTCGGACACGGTCCCTCCCGCCAGAGCCTGCTATACCCTGGGTGGGTATCACAATCCGTGTCTACTCCGGTGACGTCCGGGATGCAAGGGGCAGATGATCCGTGCCTACGGTGGGGCCGTGACAGGCCCCGGACAGCTCGCCCGACCGCAGTTGGCGCTGCGGTCCTGCGTGCTGCTCGTGTGCACGCTTCTGCTGGGACTGCTCGGCATGCACGGTCTCGGGCCGGTCCCCGGCGACGCAGCTGACTCCGGACACCACCGGATGGCGGCGGCTGCGCACACGGATGTCAGGGCCTCGATGCCGGGTGAATGTGATCACGGTGACGGCGGCTGCAGTGGCCACGTCAACCATGCGGACGCGACCTGTGCCTCCGCGTCCGTCGCCGGGACTCCCGTGGTGGTGCCGGTACTGCTGCCCGACGTGGCGTCGTGCGCCGAGCAGCCGCCTGCGGGCGCCTCTCCTTTCGGCAGCGGCCCTGACGGCGGTCGCGCCCCGCCCTCACTCTCCGAACTCCAACTCCTGCGGATCTAGAACGGCCCGCACATCGCCGCACGCTCTTGCGGACGCGGCGCCGTGCTCCGGCATGCCCTTCAACAGATCCGAACGCAGGAGCTCAACCATGACTGCACACCGCAGCCTTGTCCGTCGTACCGCTCTCGCCGTCACCGCCGGTGTGGCCGCCGTCGTGCTCGCCGCCTGTGGCAGCGACAACGACAGCGGCGGTCACGACATGGGGTCGATGAACTCCGACTCCAGCCCGTCCGCGCTCGCCTCGGCCAAGGCGGGCGCCCACAGCGACGCGGACGTCTCCTTCGCCAAGGAGATGATCCAGCACCACCGTCAGGCCGTCGACATGGCCGATCTGGCCGCCGACCGCGCCTCCTCGCAGGAGGTCAAGGACCTCGCCGCGAAGATCAAGGGAGCGCAGGACCCGGAGATCAAGACAATGTCCGGCTGGCTCACCTCATGGGGCGAGGAGGTCCCCGAGGACATGTCGTCCTCCATGCCCGGGATGGACCACGACACCTCCTCCGCCATGCCCGGCATGATGAGCAGCGCCGACATGGACAAGCTGGACAAGGCCTCCGGCACGGAGTTCGACAAGATGTTCCTCGGGATGATGGTCGAGCACCACCAGGGCGCCGTCACGATGGCCAAGACGGAGAAGTCCGACGGCAAGTACGGTCCCGCCGCAAAGCTCGCGGACGACGTGATCACAGCCCAGACGGCTGAGATCGAGCAGATGAACAAGATGCTCGGCAAGAGCTGACGCATCGCCAGTGGAGGTGTGGCCGTCGTCGTACGGCGACAGCCACACCTCCTTCCTGCGGCGTCAGAGGGGAGCGAGCCGCTCCTCCTCCCGCGCGACCAGCCGTCCGCTGCGCGCGAGCTCAGCGACGGAGGCCGCGCAGGCGAACCCTGTGGCGGCCAGGGCCCACCAGGGCAGCCAGAGGGCGTCGTGTCGTTCGGCGAAGTCCCACAGGGCGCCGATGGAAAAGTTGCCGAGGGTGATGCCAAGGCCGGAGACGGTGTTGTACAGGCCGTAGTGGGTGGCGACGAGACGATTGCCGGAGAGCGTGACGACCGTGTCCATCTCGAAGGGGTAGACGATCGCGCTGCCGGCGCGAGCAGGGTCACCGACACGACCAGGGCGGTGAGTACGGCGGTGGGGGTCTCCGGTGGGGTGAGGGCGAGGGGAAGAGCCGTCTGAGGCTCGGGAGGCAGCGGCGGCATGACAGCCCGGGGAGTGGGGTCATCACCGCCGTGGTAGCCGACGGCGGACAGCACGATGCCGACCAGGAGGATCGCGACCGCAGCCAGGCCGGTCTGGGCGAAGGCTCCAAGGCCGTATATGGCGCCTTCGCGGCGGGTTCCGCCGGTGCGCAGCTGGTCGTCGTCCGTGAGATCGGCCAGCATCGCCCATCCGGTGACGGCCACTGCCATGCCCCCGGCCGCGTTGATCAGGATCAGGACCCAGAACAGGACCAGGTCACCGGCGTCGACCAGGAGGAAAAGTGATTGGACGAAGGCCCAGGACATCGTGAAGGCGCCGTAGGTCTGCTTCTTGCCCCAGCGGTGCGTCAGGTGGCTGACCAGCGGCAGCCACGCGAGGCCGGCGATGAACCAGGTGAGCATGACGAGCGACGCCTCTTCCTCGGTGAAACCCATGACGTGCACGCCGAAGTAGATGGAGACGGTGGCGGTCACGCTGAGCGGGGCCCACCCGAACGCGGTCATCCCCATCAGCAGCCGGACGGAGCGTGACTTCAACAGCCCGAGGAAGCCTGCGGCCACTGCCAGGCGACGCCATGTCAGACAGTGCGCGGAATATGGTGCCCGGCCCTCCGGCGGCGCGCCGCTCGGCGCGATCACCGTGGCCACGGCCGTCCGTGCACGGTCACAGGTGCTCTCACCTGCCGATACGGAGCAAACCTCCTCGGGGCCCCGCTAAGGCGTCATCGTGCACCGGCCAAGATGTCCCCATTCAGCACAAGCCCCCGCTTCGACCCCCGCGCCGTGGGCACGCCGTAGATATCCCCTATCTTCCCATTTGCATATTTAGCGCCTTATTCGTCCTATAATGAGGCGTTCCTACCGCCCTGGTCTGGCGACCCTTCGGACCGGTGCTGGATGGATGATCATCGCCCGCCGGGCCATCGTCCGTCATGGCTGCACCTGGAACCGGTCACCACCGGACAGGGGGTGCACGGCCATGACGGCCCCCATAGAGGTCACCGGCTCAGCCGCCGAGGCGCAGCCGGAGTCCGTGCTGTCCGGGATGGGCGAGGGGATCGAGGGCCGGTCGCTCGGGCAGATCGCATGGATGCGGTTCAAGCGTGACAAGGTCGCGGTCGCGGGCGGCATCGTCGTTCTCTGCCTGCTGGTGCTGGCAGTCTTCGCCAAGGTCATCGAATCCGTCTTCAAGCTTGATCCGAACGCCTTCCACCAGAATCTGATCGATCCGGTGCTGCTCAGGCCCAAAGGGGCCTGGGGCGGGATCAGCTGGGACCATCCCCTCGGCGTCGACCCGCAGTTCGGCCGCGACCTGCTCGCGCGGATCATCGAAGGTGCATGGGTGTCACTGGCGGTCGCGTTCGGCGCGACCGTGCTGTCGGTGACCCTCGGCACGGTGCTGGGCGTGGCCGCCGGCTATTACGGGGGCTGGGTCGACACGGTGATCAGCCGCCTCATGGACATCTTCCTGGCCTTCCCGCTGCTCCTCTTCGCGATCGCACTGTCCGCCTCGCTTCAGGGCGGCGCTTTCGGACTGCACGGGCTGACGCTCCACATCAGCGTGCTGATCTTCGTGATCGGTTTCTTCAGCTGGCCCTACATGGGCCGCATCATCCGCGGCCAGACGCTTTCGCTGCGCGAGCGCGAGTTCGTCGACGCGGCGCGCACCCTCGGCGCCCGGGGGCCGCACATCCTGTTCAAGCAACTGCTGCCGAATCTCGTCGCACCGATCATCGTCTACTCGACGCTGCTGATCCCGACGAACATCCTCTTCGAGGCCGGTCTGAGCTTCCTCGGCGTCGGCATCCAGCCGCCGCAGGCGTCCTGGGGCGGCATGCTCAACCAGGCCATCAGCCTCTACCAGGCGGATCCGTGGTTCATGCTGGTCCCGGGTCTGGCGATCTTCATCACTGTCCTGGCATTCAACCTGCTCGGCGACGGACTCCGGGACGCCCTGGACCCGCGGAGCAAGTGATGCGCGCACCGATTCCCGGCTCAGGCGAGGGGAGCTCGTCATGAGGAGATCAAAGACCACATTCGTTCTTGCGGGTGCCGCAGTCGCGGCGCTGGTCGTGTCAGCGTGCGGCGGCGGCAACGGCGGCGGCGGAACGGCGGGGAAAGCCCCCGCCTACAACGCCGGCATCACCGGCGTGGTCAATCCCTCCGACCACAAGGGCGGGACAGTGGTGTACCAGCTTTCGAGCACACCGGACTCGATGGACCCCGGCAACACCTACTACGCCTTCATGTGGGACTTCACCCGGGTCTACGCGCGGGCACTGACCACCTTCCAGCCCGCACCCGGAGGTGCCGGCCTGAAGCTCGTACCGGACCTTGCGGAGGGGCTCGGCAAGCCCAGTGACAACGGCAAGACCTGGACTTACCACATCCGTCCGGGACTGAAGTTCTCCGATGGCACACCGATCACGACCAAGGACGTCAAGTACGCCATCGAGCGCAGCAACTACGCGCCTGATGTGATGTCCAACGGGCCCACGTACTTCAACGCGTATCTGGTGGACAACACCCCCAAGTACCAGGGGCCGTACAAGGACAAGACCGGCGGCCTGAAGTCGATCGAGACGCCGGACGCCACCACCATCGTCTTCCATCTCAACCAGCCGTTCGCAGACTTCGACTACCTGGTCAGCAATCCGCAGACGGCGCCTGTCCCCCAGGCCAAGGACACCGGCTCGGACTACGTGAAGAACGTGATCTCGTCCGGCTCGTACATGTTCCAGAGCTATCAGGACGGCAAGGGCGCAACGCTGGTGAGGAACCCGAACTGGAGCGCGTCCTCCGACCCGATCCGCAAGCAGCTCCCGGACAAGATCACCGTCCAGTTCAACATCGCCCAGACCACGGTCGACCAGAACCTGATCGCCGGCAACGCCACGCTGGACATCGCGGGCGCCGGCATCGCGGCGCAAAGCCAGGCCGCCGCCTTGAGCAACCCGACCCAGAAGGGACACATCGACGACGCACAGAGCGGCGCACTCGCCTATGTGGCGATCTCCACGGCCGTGAAGCCGTTCAATAATGTGCACTGCCGCAAGGCGGTGGAGTACGCGGTCGACAAGGTCTCCGCGCAGACCGCGACCGGCGGCGACATCCACGGTGACATCGCCACGACGATCCTGCCGCCCACGGTCTCCGGCCACGTCAACTACGACCTGTACAAGACCCCTGGTTACAAGGGAGCGAACTCGGCGGAGGGCCTCGCCGCGGCCAAGGGTGAGCTCAAGCAGTGCGGCCACCCGGGCGGCTTCTCCACCAACCTCTCCGCCCGGGCCGACCGGCCCAACGAGATCGCGATCGCCCAGGCGGTCCAGGCCTCGCTGAAGAAGGTCGGGATCAGCGTCGGCATCCAGCAGTACCCGTCGGGGAAGTACTTCACCGACAACGCCGGCGCTCCGGCCTTCGTCCACTCGCACGGTCTCGGTCTGATGATGATGGCGTGGGCCGCCGACTGGCCGACCGGTTACGGCTTCCTCCAGCAGATCGTCGACGGCACGGCCATCAAGGCCTCAGGTAACTCCAACCTGTCCGAGCTGAACGATCCCGGCATCAACAAGATGCTCGACGCGGCCATCGGCAACACCGACGCCGCGACCCGCACCAAGGCGTGGGGTGACATCGACAAGGCCGCGATGGAGCAGGCGCCTCTGGTGCCTCTGCTCTACCGCAAGGACCCGCTGTACCGTCCGGACCACGCAACCAACGTGTTCGTCACCGAGGCATACGGCATGTACGACTACCTGAACGTCGGCGCCAAGTAGCCCTTGGCGGACGCGCGGACCGTACCGGAACGGAGGAGCTGAGGAGGTGAAGGGCGAGGCGCCCGCCGACCGGGCCGAGGTCCGGCCGGCAGGGGCCCCGCCGCCCGACCGTGGGTGCGTACATCATCCGGCGCGTAGCGGCGGCGGTGATCCTGCTGTTCGTCGTGACGGCCATTACCTTCGCGATCTTCTTCCTCGTGCCGCGACTGGCCGGCGAGACCAGCACTCAGCTGGCGGCTCAGTACGTCGGCCGCGACCCCAGTCCTGAGGCGCTGGCCGCCGTCCAGAAGAACCTGGGTTTCGACCAGCCGCTGTACACGCAGTACTGGCAGTTCGTGCACGGGATCTTCGCCGGCCGCACGTTCCATTTCGGGCCGGATGCCTCCTACTGCCAGGTGCCGTGCTTCGGTTACTCGTTCAAGAGCCACCTGCCGGTCTGGCCGCAGATCACCCAACGCATCCCCGTGACGCTGTCATTGGCCGTGGGGGCGGCGACCATCTGGCTGGTCAGCGGTGTGTCGATCGGCGTGCTGTCGGCGCTCAAGCGCGGCTCGATCTTCGACCGGCTCTCCATGGGCATCGCGCTGGCCGGCGTCTCGCTGCCGATCTTCTTCACCGCGCTGGTTTCGCTCGCACTGTTCAGCTACAAGTGGTCGATCTTCCCGAACCTGCACTACGTGCCCTTCACCTCGGACCCGCTGATGTGGGCGAAGAATCTGGTACTGCCCTGGGTCACCCTCGCCTTCTTGTACTCGGCGCTGTACGCCCGGCTCACCCGGGCAGGCATGTTGGAGACGATGAGCGAGGACTACATCCGCACCGCACGGGCCAAGGGCCTCAGCGAACGGACGGTGGTCGTCAAGCACGGTCTGCGCTCCGCCCTCACCCCGATCCTCACGATCTTCGGCCTGGACATCGGTCTGCTGCTCGGCGGCGCCGTACTGACCGAGACCGCCTTCTCGCTGCCAGGAGTCGGGCAGTACGCGGTGCAGGCGATCACCGACAACGACCTGCCGAAGATCATGGCCGTGACCACACTGGCTGCCTTCTTCATCGTCGTGGCCAACCTCGTGGTGGATGTGCTGTACGTCGCCGTCGACCCCCGGGTGAGGTACTCATGAGCCGCAAACCTCGCGAACAGCCGTCGAAGGGGTCGTCCATTGGCGGCGTGGAGGCGGGCCGCGGCGCGCCGCCCGGTACCGGCTTTCTCCAAATACGCGACCTGCGCATCCACTTCGACACCGACGACGGTCTGGTCAGGGCCGTGGACGGCATTTCCTTCGAGCTGGAGCGGGGCCGGACGCTGGGGATCGTCGGCGAGTCCGGGTCCGGCAAATCGGTGACCTCGCTGGGCATCATGGGCCTGCACCGCACGCTCAAGGCCAAGATCTCCGGCGAGATCTGGCTGGACGACGAAGAACTCATCTCCGCCCCTCCCGAACGCGTGCAGCACCTGCGGGGCCGCAAGATGGCGATGATCTTCCAGGACCCGTTGACCGCGATGCACCCCTTCTACACAATCGGCGCCCAGATCACCGAGGCCTACCGGGTGCACCACCCGAAAACGAGCCGCAAGGAGGCCCGCCTACGGGCGGTCGAGATGCTCGAAAGGGTGGGAATCCCGCAACCCGCCACCCGGGTGGACGACTATCCGCACCAGTTCTCCGGCGGTATGCGTCAACGCGCAATGATCGCCATGGCTCTGGTCAACGACCCCTCGCTGCTGATCGCGGACGAGCCGACGACCGCACTGGACGTCACCGTCCAGGCGCAGATCCTGGACCTCATCCGCGAGCTCCAACAGGAGTTCGGTTCCGCGGTGATCATCATCACTCACGACCTGGGGGTGGTGGCCGAGTTGGCCGACGACATCCTGGTGATGTACGCCGGCAAGTGCGTGGAGAAGGGCGAGGCCAAGCAACTGTTCACGGCGCCCGAGCATCCGTACACCTGGGGCCTGCTGGGCTCCATGCCGCGCATGGACCGCGAAATGCAGGCGCGGCTGATCCCGATCGCCGGGAACCCGCCGAGCCTGATCAGACTGCCGCTCGGATGCGCGTTCCACCCGCGCTGCCCGTTTGCCGACCGCAACGGTGACAAGTCCCGCACAGAGGTCCCCAAGCTGACCGACGCGTCAGGCACCGGCCATCTCGTGGCCTGCCATCTGCTGCCCGAGGAACGGCGCCGGATCTTCGCCAAGGAAGTGGCGCCCGGGCTGTGAGGCCGGACGAAGGCTGTACGGCCGGAGAAGGAGGTGGAGGTCTCATGGGACGCACGCAGACCACCGATCACGAGCCCCTGCTGAACGTCCAGGGGCTGGTGAAGCACTTCCCCATCACCCAGGGCCTGCTGCGCCGTCAGGTCGGCGCGGTGCGGGCGGTGGACGGCATCGACTTCAGCGTGCTGCCCGGAGAGACGCTGGGCGTGGTCGGCGAGTCGGGCTGCGGCAAGACCACGACCGGGCGGCTGATCATCCGGCTCCTCGAGCCCACCGCAGGGAAGATCGAGTTCGAGGGGCACGACATCACGCACCTGTCGCCGGGCGCGATGCGCCCCCTGCGCAAAGACATCCAGATGATCTTTCAGGACCCGTACTCCTCCCTCAACCCCCGGCACACCGTCGGCACGATCGTCGGCGATCCCTTCCGGCTGCAGAAGGTGAAGACCGCACAGGGAGTGAAGCGCGCCGTCCAGGACCTGCTGGAACTGTGCGGGCTCAGCCCCGAACACTACAACCGCTACCCGCACGAGTTCTCCGGCGGCCAACGGCAACGCATCGGCGTGGCCAGGGCGCTGGCGCTGCGGCCGAAGATGATCGTGGCGGACGAGCCGGTATCGGCGCTGGACGTCTCCATCCAGGCCCAGGTGGTCAACCTGCTGGACGATCTCCAGGAGGAGCTGGGCCTCACCTACGTGATCATCGCGCACGACCTTTCGGTCATCCGGCACGTCTCGACGCGGGTGGCGGTGATGTACCTGGGAAAGGTGGTGGAGATCGGCGGCAAGGAGTCGCTGTACCGCGGGCCCATGCACCCCTACACGGTGGCACTGATGTCCGCGGTCCCCGTCCCGAACCCCGAGCGCCGCACCAAACGCGAACGGATCCTCCTCACGGGTGACGTGCCCTCGCCCGTGAACCCACCCCCCGCCTGCCGCTTCCACACCCGCTGCTGGAAGGCGCAGGACATCTGTAAGGTGCAGGAACCACCGCTGAGAGAGCTCAAGCGGGGACACCTGGTGGCCTGCCACTTCCCGGAAAACATGTCTGGCGAAGCAGGCTAGCCTGCGCGGGGCGTCGGCCCCGGCGCAGGACCGCGGCAGCGAATACACGTCGAGGCGTCCAGCAGCTGTGCGGCAGGTGGGGCGTGGTGCAGTCGATGGGGCGCGTCGGGTCGGCCCTGGACAATGCCGCCGCGCAGTCGTTCCACTCGATCCTCAAGGTCGAGTACATCTACCGGCACACCTTCGCCACCCGCGCCGAGGCCCGGCTGAAGACCGCGACGTGGATCGCGGACTTCTACAACACGAAACGCCGTCACAGCGCGGCCGGCGGGAAGCCGCCCGTCGAGTTCGAACGGATCATCCAGGAAACGCGAGCTCGGATCGATCAGGAAGGCCGGGCCGCATAACCAACGTCTCTACGCAACCAGGGGATCGACAGGATCGACCTCTCGTTCGCCGAGTACGCGGGCGACTGGCCGGGCCGCCCGCTCGCCCTGCACCCCCGGCCATCGCCCGCGCGGTCGCTGAGATCGTGCAGCGCGCCGAGGACGCACTCGACGCCCACGAGCGGCGGACCGCACCGGCCGACGCCACTGTGGCAGAACGAGCCCTGCAGTCCATGGACTTCGCACCGCCGCCCGGGAAGGTCGTCGACAACGCCGCAGTACTCACCCGACTCGCCGCGGTGGAACCGGCGCTGGAACAACTCCGCCGGGCGGCCGCCGAACCGGTCGGCGAGCACTTCGGCACGCTGCTCGACGACGTCCTGCGCGTCATGCCCACCATGGCGGATCTCCCACCGGACGAACTGTGCGCCGAAAGCGGCCCCTGATCTCCCCCCGACTCTGGGACACCGAGCGGGCGCTGCGCCTGATTCAGCTCCTCGTCTTCTCCACCACACTCCGCAAACCGTCTCCCGACGCCGGCTGAGCTGCGGTCCGGGTCCGGCCGCCTCTCGCTCCCCGGGCCCGGGATCTCCGGCTTGCAGGCGGTTCCCCGGAGCGCACCAGCGTGCGGCGGTATGGCGCATGCCTGTCGGCAGGGCCCGGCGTCCGTCGAATGCCGGCGGGAGGCAACCAGGCCATCGCCAGCCGCCTGCCCGAGCGCGTCCCCCTTCCTCGACGGGCCGCTGCCCGCTCGAACACCCCGGCAGCAATGTCAACGGGTGCAGTCACAGCAGACGCGAGCGGCAGCCTCTCCGGGATCTGCGGACCTTGCATCGCAGTCTCTCGGCAACGCGGCTGGCAGACCTCCCATCCGTGACGCAGGACGAGGTCATTCGCGAGGCAACGACCCGAACAGCGCCCCGGTGAGGACCCGGCACCAAGACCGACCCGCAGGCGGCACCGGCCTGCGGGGCATCGCGCGCCGAGCGCCGTCGAGGCCGCGGTCCGCGAGCAGCGGCGGATGGATGCCGCGACGGCGCGATGACCAGCCGACGTCGCCCTACCCGCGCCACGCAATCAGCAAATGGGACAACTAATCGCCCCGGAGAAACCGTCGGCCTGGACACGGCCGCGTCGTCCCGGCCCCTGCCTGGCCCCTGGATCTTGGTATCGAGCCTAATGGCAGCCGCTCGGACGGCGAACGACACCCTCAATCACCTACTCCGCCGCAGGTCAGATGGGTTGAAGCTCCCCCGGGCGCCGCCGGACCCCAAACCCACGAGCAGCGGATTCAGTCCGTTCAGGCGAACTTGACGATCCGACACCCAAAAATGAACGTTTCCGCAGGCCAGAGACCTACACAGGTGGGGCGGGTGGGACTCGAACCCACGGCCGACGGATTATGAGTCCATTGAGGATCTTGGCGGTCCTTGCCGATCAACACTCATCTTTGCCGTTTTCCCAGGTCAGACGTGCTGATCCGTGTCAGTCCTGTGTGGTGCTTGTCGATGTATTCCTGTCCTTGTGGCCCCTCAATGGCCCCTGGGGGGCGACGAGTTGGACGCTCACCACAGAACCAGTCGCGTCCGCGCAGTTCAGCCAAGGGGATAGAACCCTCGCACAGCGGAGTCCCCTACCGACGAGATGATGCTCCGCCCTTGTCCCGGGGCGGAGCATCATCCCTGACGCCAGGAAACGAGTTCACTCACCGGACTGCGCTTGGGTCTGGATCACGGCGTGCCGACCGGATCAACCGAGGACGTAGGTCTCATAACCGAAGTCAGCAGGCCGCGTGTTCTCGACCCGCAGCCGGGCCACTCCCTCGGCCCCACTCTCGCCCCGGCCACTGCTGGATCAGGTTCAAACCGTGCATGGCACGAGCCCGGGGCCGGATGGACTCCAGGGTCCGCATGGGCAACCCAAAGCACGCGGGTGCGTCACTTTGGTGAAACACGGGGCTTCTACGCTGATTGAACCGATTGGTTCAATCGGGCTTGGTTCCGCGGACTTCAGGAGGCGCTGTGTTGGACGTCAGCACCGCAAGTTTCATCCCGCGCAAAGTAACCGGCCCACAGGAGGCGGCAGCGGTGCTCGCCGCCGAGGGCGCGGCCATCATGACCGGGCTGCCGGACGAGGAGACGGCGGTCGCGATGGGCCGCGCGATCATGGGGGACCGGGCTGTGCGTTGCGGCACCCAGTTCGAGGCGACGAAGGAGAGCGGCCGGGTCGAGGCGATGAAGATGAGGGCGCAGCCCGCCGACAGGCGTGGCCGCAAACGCGACGCCGGCCCGGCCGAGGAGCGGATGGTCGCCCACAACGACGGCTTCGCTTTCGGTGACTACGCCCCCGACCATCTGTTCCTGTGGTGCGAGCGGCCCGCGGCCAGCGGCGGCGACTCTTTCCTGATCGACACCGCCCGGCTGCTGGACCTGCTGGCCGCCGATCCCGGCAGCACCGCGCTTGCCCACTTCTGCCGCACTGTCGACATCGACCACTCCGAGCCCAACTACCCCCAGGGCGGCTTTTCGCCGATCGTCCGGCGGACCCCGTCGGGCCGCTTCCAGGGCCGTCACCATCCCTATCTCGCGCCGGTCGAGGGCCCGTTGGAGTCGGAGCACTGGACGTATGTGCGCGCCTGGCAGGACGCGGTCGTCGCGGCCCGTGACAGCGGGCCGATGTTCCGGGTGGGCCCGGGTGAGATGATCTGCATCGACAACTATCGGGTGCTGCACGGCAGGGACGGGCACAGCGATCCGCTGCGCAAGGTCTGTTCGATCTGGGGCTGGAGCCAGGACGCGGTCGCGGTTCCGGACGGCCCACTGGACATTATCGTCCCCCGGATCCCGATGGCATCTTGAAAACCCCATCGCCCAGGGCGATGTGACGGAACATCAGGATTCAGGAGCGGCGGCCGTCGCCGCCCGCCGGGCGATCGACTCGGCGGCGGACGCGATCACCCGATCGGTCCCGGCCCGGTCGCCCGAGGTGATCAGGTCCAGTTGCAGGCCGCGCCACAGCGCGACCAGTTCCTGGGCCAGATCGTCCGCGGCGGCCTTCGGCACACCGCCGCCGCCCAGCGAGGCCGCGAGCTGTTCGCGCCAGTCCCTGCCTACCGACCCCAGGAAGCTGTCGAACCGACCGCGTTGATGCGCGGCCAGGCCCAGCGCCTCGAAGAACGTCCGGTGGAACGGCAGGTTCTCGGCTGCCGCCACTGCGTCCCAGGCCGCGGTAATCCGCTCGCGCAGCGGGCGCGGCTGGTCGTCCATGATGGCGAACGCCTTGCCGAGAATCGGGAAGCGCCCGCTCGCCTCGGCCAGCGCAGCCGTGATCAGCTCCTCCTTGGAGCCGAAGTAGTACAGCAGCATGCGATTGTTGGTGCCGATCGCGCTGCCGAGCTTGCGCAGGGTCATCTCCGCGACGCCGTGCTCCAGGACGTAGTCCGCGGTCAGCCTCAGCAGGCGGTCGCGTTCGGGCAGGGCCGGGGTATCGGGCATGGCCAGCACATTACCCGCAGCTCAGCGGGCCTAACCGAGCGGCTCGGGGCTCGACGAGACACTCATGGACACGGCGGCCTTCAGCAGCACCTCGGCCCGCAGCCAGGGATTGATCACATGCACCCACAGCTTGATCACCTGGTTGCCCAGAATGGACGGCCTGTCTCCCGCTACGGGCCCGACCCCCGGTTCCGCCCCGAACGCTGGAACCTGCGCGTCCACGACGCCACCTCCGCCGGCTCCGAACACAGCTGGATGTTCGAGGACCGCACCGCACTCCCCCACGTCACGGTCGTCGCCGATCTGCACTGCGCGACCGGCTCCACCTCCAACGACCACGAAACGTACGGCATCCTCACTCCGGCCGTCCTGGACCTGATGCCGCCCGCACCGGAGGTCACACACCACAACGGCGAGCCCCTCACCGCCGAACACGGCTTCCCACTCCGCCTGGTCGAGCCCCACCTATTCGGCTGCAAGAGCCCCAAGTGGCTGCGCGCCATCGAGTCCGATGATCCCGAGGCACTGAGAATTCCATTGCCTGCCACGGTTGCGTGGGCTCTCGCTTCGGCACCCCGAGCCAAAACCGGGCATGGAATCCGTAAGTAACAAACACGGAATGACAGGGCAATCTCCGTGCGTCAGTCTCGGCTTGGTCGTCCGGCGACAGACAGTCGGCACTGAGCACGGAGGGAAGCGCGATGAGCTTTGTCAGCGAGTGCAGCACAGACCTCCGGTGCCGTGCCCACCAGTCGGCCTGGACGCGCGGACGCGTGGCGCACGGTTCACATCCGGAGTCCGAGGGCTCTCACAACTGACCTCATACCGACGACCGCGGCCGGTGCCCTGCCCGGTCTGCGGTTCCACGGTGTCTCTGGCCCGGGATCGGCTTGTCGCCGCACTCTTTCGCCTCGCACTTGTCCCACGCCGTCGTCCTGGCGTGCGCGCCTCACAGGTGTCTGTCCGGCCGTTGCCAGCCGCGCTACGCAGAAGGATTTTTGCATGACCACTGCTCCGCCCCGGCCCGTCCTGCCCCGGGACTGCACGTTCGATGCCGACGACTGGGCGATCCTCGCCCAGCACTGGTACCCGGTCGCCCTGTCGAGCGAGATCGGCGACACCCCGACCGCCGTACGCCTGCTCGACGAGACCCTGGTGGCCTACCGAGCGCGGGGCACCATGGTCGTGGCCCACGACATCTGTCCGCACCGCGGGGTGCCGCTGAGCCTCGGCGGCGGCGACGGAACCGGCATCACCTGCGCCTATCACGGGCTGCGGTTCGGCGAGGGCGGCCGGTGCGTGCAGGTGCCGGCCCATCCGGAGTCGAAGATCCCGTCCCGGCTGAACCTGCGGACCTACCCGGTCGTCGAGCGGTACGGCCTGGTGTGGACCTGCCTGTGCCCGGAGCCCGACGCGGCCCCGGTGATCCCGACCATGGCCCACTGGGACGACGAGGACTTCCAGCAGATCAACTGCCCCTGGATCGACATCGCCGCCTTCGCCGGACGCCAGGTCGAGGGCTTCCTCGACGTCGCCCACTTCGGCTTCGTCCACCTCGACTCCTTCGGCGACCCCGACAACACCGAGGTCCCCGACTACACCCCCGTCCGCCACCAGTACGGCCACTCCGTCGACTACTGGAGCACCGTCAGCAACTACCCGCACGGCAGCACCAAGCAGGCCCCGCCCGGCTACCAGTGGCTGCGCCGCTTCGACGTGCACCTACCCTTCACGGCCACCCTCGTCGTGCACTTCCCCGACGGCGGACTGCTCAACATCATGAACGCCGCCTCCCCGGTCTCCGCCCGCCAGACCCGCATGTTCGCCCCGATCGCCCGCAACTTCGACACCGACCAACCCGTCCAGGCCGTATACGACTTCAACCGCACGGTCTTCGAGGAGGACCGCGCCATCGTCGAGGTCCAGAAACCCGAGAACCTCCCCCTCGACCCGAAACTCGAAGTCCACATCCCCGCCGACCGCAGCTCCATCGCCTACCGGCGCGGTCTGCGCGACCTGGGCCTGAGTCACTTCTTCACCGCGTAGGGCCCCCACCGTGCAGACACTCGACGTCATCGTCCACACGATCTCCCTCGCCTCCGGCACCAGCCTCAGTTACGAACTCCGGGCGGCGGACGGCGGGACCCTGCCGTCCTTCGAGGCCGGCGCCCACATCGACGTTCATCTCGGGCCCTCCCTGGTCCGTCAGTATTCCCTGTGCAACTCCCCCCGGGAAAAAGGCCGTTACCTGATCTGCGTACGGCGCGACGACACCGGCCGGGGCGGCTCCCGCACCCTGCACCATGACCTCACCGTGGGCCGACGGCTACGGATCTCGCCCCCGCGCAACCACTTCCCACTCGTGGCGGCCGAGCATCACGTGCTCGTCGCGGGCGGTATCGGCATCACACCCCTGCTGTCGATGGCCGAAGCCCTGGCCGCACGGGGAGCGTCGTTCGTCCTGCACCACTACACCTCCAGCGCGGCGGAGGCCCCCCTCCTGGAGCGGCTCCAGACCTCCGCTCTCGGCGAGCGGACAGTGGTCCACCACAGCGACCAGGGGGACACCGTCCGCGCGGGGCTGCCCGCCGAACTCCTGGTCCCGGAACCGGACACGGCCGTCTATGTCTGCGGGCCCGACGGCTTCATGACCCACGTCGTGGCCAAGGCGACCGCTGCGGGCTGGCAGCCCGGCCAGCTTCACACCGAACGCTTCGCCCCGGGGGCTCCGCCATCCACCGGAGGAGGAGAGGGAGACGGAGCGAAAGCCGAAGTCGCCACCGCGTTCACCGTACGGATCGCGAGCACCGGCACCGCCTATCCCGTCCCCGCCGACCGCACCATCGCCGAGGTCCTCACCGCCCACGGCGTCGAGGTCGAGCTCTCCTGCGAGCAGGGCATCTGCGGCGCCTGCCTCACCACCGTCCTGGCCGGCGAACCCGACCACCGCGACGAGGTCCAGACCCCCGACGAGCGCGCGGCCAACGACCGGATCACCGTCTGCTGCTCCCGCGCCCGCACCCCCGAACTCCTCCTCGACCTGTGACCCGGGATCCCTGATCCCGGGTCACAGGTCGACCGGAGACCGGCCCGGCACTGTCCGGGCCACGCCCCACCCATGTGCCGGTGCCCACCCGGCCAGTGAAAGGAAAGCGCGCCATGACCAGAAGTACGAACAGTGACGGCAGAGCGTTCGCCGCCACCGACCGCCGTCTCTTCCTCAGGCGGGGACTGCAGCTGGGCGGCGCCGCGCTGTTCGGCGGCCCGCTGCTCGCCGCGTGCGGCGGTTCCGACTCGTCGTCCTCGGCCTCCTCCCCCACGTCCTCCGGTTCCAAGAGTTTCGGTGAGCTGACGCTTCGGCTGTCCTGGATCAAGAACGTCGAGTTCGCGGGCAGCTACATCGCGGACAGCAAGGGCTACTACACGGACGAAGGCTTCTCGAAGGTCACGCTGATCGGCGGCGGGCCGTCGGCGACGCCGATGGAGACGGACGTCGTCACCAAGAAGGCACTCGTGGCGATCAGCGCCCCCGACATCACAGGCGCGGCTGTCGCCAAGGGCGCGCCACTGAAGATCATCGGTGCGCAGTACCAGAAGAACCCGTTCTGCATCATGTCGATGGCCAAGGCCCCGATCGCCAAGCCGGAGGACATGTACGGCAAGAAGATCGGTGTCCAGGCGGGCAACGAGTCCGTGTGGGCGGCGTACATCAAGGCGACCGGGCTGGACGCATCGAAGATCACGAAGGTGCCGGTGCAGTTCGACCCGCTGCCCCTGACCCAGGGCACCGTAGACGGCTGGTTCTCCTTCGTGACGAACGAGCCGAACTCGCTGCGCCTGAAGGGCTTCAAGGTCGCCACGATGCTGCTCGCCGACACCGGCTACCCGCTGGTCTCGGAGACGTACTGCGTCCGCCAGGACACCATCGACAAGCAGCGCGACCTGCTCAAGGCGTTCCTGCGCGCGGAGATCAAGGGCTGGAAGGCGAACATCGCCGATCCGGCGCTCGGCGCGAAGCTCGCGGCCGAGACGTACGGCAAGGGGCTCGGGCTGACGACCAAGGAGCAGACCCTTGAGTCCAAGGACGAGAGCGAGCTGATGGTGAGCGCCGACACCAAGAAGAACGGCCTGTTCACGGTCACGCAGGCGCTGATCGACGAGAACATCAAGACGCTGAAGTACGGCGGCCTCGACATCACCGCCGCCAAGCTCTTCGACCTCTCGATCCTCGAAGAGGTCTACAAGGAAGACCCCAGCCTCATCTAAGGCCCCCGGCGGTACCGGTGCGGCCCCGTCGTCCCGCCGGTACCGGCTTCCCGTACCCGCACCGCACACAAAGGTCACCATCTGATGAGTACCGCAGCAGCCGTTCCCGAGCCATCCGACGACTCGGGAGGCCCAGCCAATGCCGGCACCGGGCTGTCCCTGCGCGGGCTGAGCAAGGAGTTCAAGCTCGGCCGACAGCGCGTACCCGCACTGGCCGGCGTCGATCTGGACACGGCCGAGGGCCAGTTCCTGTCGCTGCTCGGGCCGTCGGGCTGCGGCAAGTCGACCGTTCTGCGGATCCTCGCCGGGCTCGACAGCCCGACCTCCGGTACGGCCCTCGTACACGGCGAGGACCCGGAGGCGGCCCGCAAACGGCACCACCTGGGCATAGCCTTCCAGGACGCCGCGCTGCTGCCGTGGCGCTCGGTCGCCGCCAACATCCGGCTCCCGCTGGAGATCAGCGGCATCAAACCCGACCCGGCAGCGATCTCCGACCTCATCAAACTGGTCGGCCTCGAAGGCTTCGAGAAGGCCCGCCCCGCCCAGCTCTCCGGCGGCATGCGGCAACGCGTCGCCATCGCCCGCTCGCTGGTCGTCGACCCCAAGGTGCTGCTGCTGGACGAACCGTTCGGCGCACTGGACGACATGACACGTCAGCGGCTCAACCTCGAACTCCAGCGCATCTGGCAGGCCCGCGCGGTGACCACCCTGCTCGTCACCCACTCCATCAACGAGGCCGTGCTGCTCAGCGACACCGTCGCCGTCATGTCCCCGCGGCCCGGCCGGATCGTGGAGGTCGTCACCATCGACCTGCCTCGGCCGCGCACCCCGGAGATGATGCGCTCGCCCGAGTTCCACGCCTACGCCGACCAGTTGTCGGAACTCCTGTTCGGCCGCGCCGACGCCCCCGCCGACGCCCCCGATCCCGCGGCGGTGGCGTCATGAGTGCGCGGCGTTCCGCCTGGACCGGCGGGGCCATCGGCATCACCGCTCTGATCGGAGCGTGGTCGCTGCTGTCCACCACGGTCGTCAGCACCGGGGACGGCGTGCCCACCCCGTGGGCGGTCGTGGCGAGCGTGTTCGACGACGGCTGGTCCTTCTACAGCCCGCATGTCACGCAGACCGTGGGCGAGGCCCTGACCGGGTATCTGGTCGGCAACGGGCTGGCGCTGGGCCTGGCGGTGCTGGTGCTGCTGGTGCCCGTACTGGAGCGGGTGATCACGCAGATCGCGGTGGCCTCCTACTGCCTGCCCATCGTGGCGATCGGCCCGATCCTGTCCCTCGTCCTGGACGGAGACAAGCCGATGTCCGCGATGGCCGGGCTGTCGGTCTTCTTCACCACCCTCATCGGCGCACTGCTCGGGCTGCGCTCGGCCGACCCGGCCACGCTCGACCTGGTACGCGCCTACGGCGGCGGCCGCTGGCAGCAGATGCTGCGGGTCCGCCTGATCGCCGCACTGCCCAGCACACTGGCCGCACTCAAGATCGCCGGTCCGGCGGCGCTGCTCGGCGCGATCATCGGCGAGTACCTCGGCCGGGTCGACAGCGGCCTCGGCATCGCCATGACCATCGCCCAGCAGCAGCTCGACGTGCCCCGCACCTGGGGCATCGCCCTGGTCTCGGGAGCGGTGGCAGGCCTCGCGTACGGAGCAGTCGGGATCGTCGCCCGCTACGCCCTGCCGTGGTCGCGCACGACGACAGTGGAAGGCGGACACGCATGAGCACCGCACCCCAGACACGGACGGCCCCCGCGCTGCGCTTCGCGGCGGGCGTGCTGCGCCCGCTGCTGAACGTGATCGTGACGATGACGGCCGTCATCGTCCTGTGGATCGTCTTCCTGCAGGTCTACGACCTGGACCCGCTGGTGGCCAAGTCGCCGGTCGACATATTCCACTACCTGTTCACGGGCGCGGACGCGGGCGCCCACCGCTCCCTGGTCTCCTCCGGTCTGGGCCGCACGCTGCTGGACGCCGGGGTCGGCTTCGTCGCCGGGCTGGCGGCGGCGGTGGGCGTGGCAGTCGTCTTCGTCCTCCTCCGGAGCGTCGAGCAGGCCCTGCTGCCGATGGCCGTCGTCGTACGCTCCGTGCCCCTGGTGGCGATGACCCCGCTCATCACGCTCATCTTCGGCCGCGGCCTGATGGCCACCACCGTCATCAGCGGCCTGATCGTCTTCTTCCCCGCCCTGGTCACCATGACCTTCGGCCTGCGCTCCGCCTCCCGCCAGGCCGCCGACCTGTGCCGCGCGTACGGCGCCGGAGACTGGACCATCGCCCGCAAGGTCATGCTGCCCAGCGCGGTCCCCGCGTTCTTCGCCAGCGCACGCATCGGCGTCCCCGGAGCCCTGATCGGCGCGATGCTCGCCGAATGGCTCTCCACCGGACAAGGCCTCGGCTACGCCATGCTCAAGGACTCCTCCACCTTCGACTACGACCACCTCTGGGCCTCGGTCGCCGTCCTCACCGCCGTGTCCGCACTGGCGTACAACATCATCGCGGCCATCGAGACCGTCGCCCTGGCCCGCTTCGCGCCCAACATCCGCCCGGGCACCTGACCCCATCCGGCCTACGACTGGATACCTGCTCAATGGATGCCTCCGCCCTCGCCACGACGTTCGGCGCCCAGCTCCCCGCATGGGTGCTGACCGAGCTGGCCGGCGTGCCCGAGACCCTGCCCACCGACGAGGAGCGCGTCCGTCTCACCAACCGGCTCGCTGAACGCAACCACCAGGAGGACACCGGCGGCCCGTTCGCCGCCCTGGTCGTCGAGACGGGGACCGGACGACTCGTGTCGGCCGGCGTCAACCTCGTACTGTCCTCAGGTCTCTCCTCCACCCACGCCGAGGTCGTCGCCGTCTCCCTCGCGCAGACCCGGCTGGGCGCATGGGACCTCGGCGCCCCTGGCGGCCCTGATCTTGAACTGGTCGTCAACTGGCGCCCCTGCACCATGTGTTACGGCGCCGCGATGTGGTCCGGAATCCGGCGTCTGGTCATCGCCGGAGAAGGTCCCGAGGTGGAACAACTCACCGGCTTCGACGAGGGCCCCATGCGCGAGGACTGGGCCGAGCAGTTCGAGCAGCGTGGCATCCAGGTCGTGTCCGGCGTGCTTCGTGACGAGGCAGTCACGGTCTTCCAGGCCTACGGCGAACGCGAGGATGCCGTCATCTACAACGCGCGCGGGTCCGTGACCGTCATCTCGTAGTCGGCCCGGGTCGCGTCCCCGACCAGCGGACCGATCACGGCGGCGCCGACGCCGACAACGACCACGGCGGCCCCGCACACCGTGCGCTCGGGCCAATTCCGTCCAGCCGCTCCACCTGGGTTCGGTCAGGGTCCAGCCTTTCAGGCAGTGGTCGTGGTCGAAACGGACGACACCTTCATGGGAGTTCTCGGTGCCGAAGCCAACCGGCCCGCTCGTCGCCACCGTGTGCGCCGCGCCGAACCATGTCCTGCTCAGCACCAGGGAATACTGCACAACCCTGGACACCCTGGCCGACCGGTTGCCAGGCCGTGCCCACGCGGCGGGATCCGTACCGGGCGCGGTCGGCTGAGCCGACCCGCAGCAGATCACGCGCGCAGTAGCCTGCGTCGCCAACGTCCATGCCGACGACCAGGAGACACAACTGGAGCCAGGCCGCCGCTACCCGGGCGGGGCACTGCACGGACTGCGCACGTGAGCCGCCGACGGCAGAACTGCTACGACAAGACCGCATGCCCCGTCTCTCGACGACGGCCTTCTCCTGCGCACCCCGGCCCCCATGGCTTCGGAAAATCGCCGCTGACGCCGTAGGGCCGTTTCCTCTTGGGGCTTTTTCATTGCCCCCGGGCCCGCGCACCAGGGGCACCCGCATCCGCGCTGCCTCCAGTGCCGACCCGGCACTCGACTGTCCACGCTGCAGCTGGCAGCCCATGCCGCGCAGCAAGCAAACGGGACGACGAACCGGCCCGGAGACACCGACGACTGGACACACCTTCGCCGTCCCGGCCCCTGTACGGCCCCTGGGTCCCGGCATCGACCCTCAGAGCAGTCACCCGGACGGAGAGCGACGACCTCGATCGCTCACTCCGCCGCAGGTCAGAGAGGCTGGGGCTCCCCGACCACCGCCGGACCCCAAACCCACGAGCAGCGGATTCAGTCCGTTCAGGCAAAGTAAGATGAACGTTTCCGCAGGTCAAAGACCTGCGCAGGTGGGGCGGGTGGGACTCGAACCCACGGCCGACGGATTATGAGTCCTTTGAGGATCTTGGCGACTCTTGTCGATCAATGCCAATTTTGGCCGTTTTCCCAGCTCAGAAGGGGTTTGGCACCTCACCCCTTCTCAGCCCTTGTCAGTCTTTTCCGATCCTTGTGTCCAACCTGCGTCCAGAACGGGGCCTGGAAGGACATGCCCAACCAGCTTCCGAGACGATCGCCCCAGCTCGGGAGTGCGCCTCGAACTCGCCCGCAGCGGATTCACCTACCAACGCTCAGAAGCTCTGCCCCAGTACGGGGGCAGAGCTTCGATGGCCATAGGACACGAGTGCAAGCAACAACGCGCCGCTGTGGCTGGGGATCCCGGTCGAACTGGAATCGCTATGGCGCCCACGCCCGCAGCGCCGCATCCACCACCGCGCCCACCATGTCGTGACCAAGCCGGGCGCCCACGAGGAACCGCTGATAGACGAGTGGCCCGACGGTCGTCATGGCGAACGTCTCGGCCGTGACGTCGTCGCGCAGGCGCCCCCAGGCGACGGCTGCGGTGACGGCAGGGCGCAGGGAGTCAACGATCTGGGTCAACAGGGTCTGGCGGAGGTGCTGCATCCCGTCGTCGTACTGCGCCCCGCCCAGTACGGCGGCGAGAACGGCCCCGGCCTGGGCGTCGTCGAGCCGCTCGCCGAGCTGGCGCAGGTAATGGACCAGCTCGGCGCGCGGCTCGGCACCGGACGCCGCCCGCACGTCCTCGGGCGCCGGTGACAGGGGCGGCATACCTGCCTCCAGTGCCGCCAGACGGAGACCGAGCAGGTCGGCCCAGTGACGGTAGACCGTGGCCCGGCCGACTCCGGCGCGGGCGGCAACCGCCTGGTGCGTGACGGCCTCCAGGCCGCCCTCGGTGAGCAGCGTGGTGGCTGCGGTCACCATGGCCTCGCGGCTGCGCACCTGGCGTGGATCGGCTCGCTCCTCCGGCATGTGGCACCCTTCGTGTGAGACAAGTTGCCTCACATGCTAGTCGCAGGGTGTCTCGGTCCGGAGGCGTCGTGGGCGAGTCCCCGGCTTGCCTCGCGGGCGCGCCTGACCAGGGCGTACGAGCGGCTGGTCTGGCGCATGACCAGAGTCTGAAGGGCGAGTTGGAGCCCTCTGTCGACATCGCCTCCGACCATGAGCCAGAAGTCGGCGGCGTGATCGGCGTACGCCTCCGGGTGACGTGCCACCAGATCCTCGTAGCGTTCCGCCGCTCGATCCCGCCACGGCCGAGCCTCCTGGTGACGTCCGACCGCGCGCAGGGCGAGTGCGAGGTGTGCGGGGTACTCGGGGTCGTCGCTCGTCTCCATCAGCGGGCGCAGGCGGGCGACAGCGGTCTCGGGGTCACCCAGGAGCAGGTCGACCTCGGCGAGATGGCCGGTCGCCGGTGCGTAGCCCGGCACCCGGCGCCGGGCCGCGTCGAACCAGGACCGAGCCGTGGGCAGGTCGCCTTCGCGCAACCACATCACCCCGCGGCGGAAGTCCAGTTGAGCGAGCGGGAAGGGCGAGACGCCCCGGTGAGCGGCGCGCGCCTCTTCGAAGAGGTGCTCCGCCTCGGCGGTCTCGCGCCGCTCCGCCTGGAAGACGGCCAGCGCCGACAGCATGGTGAAATCGGACGGATGGGGCGCCGTGCTCCGCAGCAGGGCATGGGCTTCGGCATGACCGCCGACCGCCTGGAGGATCGACGCCCGTTCCGCGTCCAGGGCGGCCTGCTCCGCGCCGGCCCGGCCCGCGCCGTCGAGGTCGGCCATGGCCTCGGCGAACCGGTGCAGGGTCGCCCGGGTGCGGGCCCGGGCCAGCAGGGCGGCACTGTCGTCAGGTGCGTTCCTTTCGGAGAGCCGTGCGGCCCGCTCGTAGTCGGCGACGCGACCCAGGAGGTGTCCGCGGAGTGTAAGGAGGTCGACCAGGACCGCCTGTTGTGCGACGGCGAGTGGCGCGGTCGAGCCCGCCCGGCCTACGGGCGCCGCCATGCCGTCGATCTGGGCCGACAGGTTCACCAGGGCCAGGGTGCCGTTGGTCGTGACCGGTTCCTGGTCGGCGCGCACGGGCTGGCCCGTCATGCCGCTTCCACCTCAGGCTCCGGCGGGGCGAGCAGCGCGGTCATCACCGTCATGAGGTCCGGCGGGTTCGGGTTGGGGGCTACGAGGTACGGGAAATCGTGCGTGGCCGGCCGGGTGGCCTGGTCGACGCCGTCGCTGATGCGCGGGCCGTCGACGCCGTTGACCAGGAGTGTGTAGAGGGTGTCCACGATGTCGTCGTTGGGCGCACGGCCGCCGCAGGTCGCGTGGGGGCGTCCGGCGAGCAGCGCGGTCTCGATCTCGAAGCAGCTGTCCTCGGCGAACGGCTTGGAGATGTCGACGACAAGGAAGTCGGCCAGGAGGAGTTCCGTCAGCGGGTGAGTGCCTTGGTCGTCCGGCGGCCAGACGAGCTCTCCGTCGAGGCGGTCGAAGAAGGCCAGGTTGGCGTCGAACCGCGCCCGGTAGACCCCGGCGTAGTCCGGTCGCACAGCGAAGGCGTCCTCCTCGTTGTAGAGGTCTCGGATCTCCAGGTCGCTGTTGACGGGGTCGTAGCTCTTGCTCGCCAGGACGACATTCTTGATCTCGGGGCGGCCCATGCGCTCCAGCCGGACCGGGCGCCCGCCGGAGGTCACGGTCTCGCCGACGACGCCGAGCAGGGGGCCGCAGTCCAGGCCGAACACCACCTCGGGGTCCACCTCGACGACGATGCTCAGCACGTTCATCCCTTCGAGGACGTTGTCCGCGCCGGGACGGAAGGCCAGCTTCTGCGTGGCGTCGGCGGCCAGAACGCCTGCGAGGTCGATGAAGAACGGGTCGAGTCGTGGTCCGGCGAAGATCCTCAGCCCTTCGGCCTCGGTGGGCTTCTCGCCGCCGACCAGGAACAGGACCTCCTCACCGCTGGACGTCGTGCAGGTGCCGATCTGAAGGGGTTCGTCGCCGCCGGGGATCCGACCGGGCGTGGCGAAGGTGAAATTGAGGCCGTACTCGGTGTCGCCGACAGTGAACGCGGCCCGATCTGCCGCCGGGGCGACCGGCCGGACCCGGAAGCGGTAGGTGATCGCGTCGGAGAACAGCGCGGTGGGAGCGGCGGCCGGAAACACGTCGAGGACGAGTACCAGGCAGCCGGGGCGGTCCGGGCTGGGGAAGGCGAAGACGTCAGCGACGTCGGACGCAGGGTCGAAGAGGATGCGCGGTCCGGAGAAGTGATCCGCCATCGGGAACTCCTTCGAGTGATGGGTGGGTCGAGGTGCGCCACCTGTGAGACACGATGACTCACAGAGGCGCTGTGAGTCAATCTGTCTCATAGCGGCGTGAGCCATGTGACTACCTGCGAGTAGCGCGTTGACAAGCCGGAACAGCGAACTGATGATGTAATCAGTTATGCGGAGGTGGTCAGAAAGCGGGTTCCCTCCCGCTTGCACGTCACCCTGCGATGACCTATTTGTGGCGGTAAGTGAAGTGCTGCCGCCCACGCCCAAGGAGAGGCGCCATGAGCGAGACAGACCTGCACGCCAAGTTCCAGCAGTTCCCCGATGCGGTCCGCGAGAAGGTCGAGACTGCACTGTCGGACGCCAAGATCGCCCTCAAGCTCAAGGCCGCCGAGATCCTCGCCGACAAGGGGGAGATGGCCGAACACGCCGTCACCACCGCGGGCCGGATCGGCGCCAAGAGCGGTGAGGTGTCCGAGCTGACGACGATCCTGCCGCTGAAGCCGAACGGCGCCGCGCGACTGCGGAAGTTCTTCGGCCTGGTCGGCGGGAACCTGGCGGGCGCCGGTCAGGTCGGCACCCTGCACAACATGCGGTTCGTGTTCCTCGACAACGACACGAAGCTGCTGTTCGCGACCGCCTTCGACGGCGAGTGGGACCCGTACATCGACGACTTCGCGACCAAGATCCCCGAGTTCATGGACTACCTGTTCAGCAACGTCGAGGGCTGGCCCGGCATCACCTCGCCGGACGTGAAGGAGTTCATCGTCAAGTACCAGATCCCGGCGGAGGCGTGGTTCGTCGCCCACCCCAACCTCACCGTCGCGGAAGGCCACCGGCTCAAGCGGCAGGAGGCCACCGTGCAGCGTTTCCTGTCGGACCTCAACTGAAGGCAGACACGCCATGCCTTCCCCGCTGTTCCGGCGGCTGCGCCGCCCGCCCACCCTGGACCTCGATGACATCCAGGCGACCCTGCTGCGGGCCCGGCCCGAGCCCTACTTCGGCACCCACGCGATCCTGGAGATCACCGAACCGGCCGCGGGCAGGGAACTGCTGCGCCGCTTGGCCCCTCGGGTGACCTCGGCGGCCCGCTGGGACGAGCCGCAGCCGTCCTGGCTGGCCCTCGCCCTCAGCTACCAGGGTCTGGTCGCACTGGGGCTGCCGGAGGCCTCACTGGCCTCCTTCCCGGCCAACTTCCGGGCCGGGATGGCGGCTCGCGCCGAGCGGCTGCGGGACACGGGCGTGAACGCGCCGGACCGCTGGGAGTTCCCCTTCGGCACCCCGCGCGTGCACGTCGCCGTCACGGTGTATGCCGCGAGCGAGGACGACTGGCGGGCCGAAGTCGCCGCCTACGAAAAGGAATTGGGCGAGGTCCCTGGCGTCCGGCTGCTGTCGCACCAGGACTTCGCGGCCGACGGGTTCAACGTCTTCGGCTACCGGGACGGCTTCAGCCAGCCGGTGGTCGAGGGCAGCGGCGCCGAACCCCTGCCCGGCGACGGACGGCCCATCAAGGCCGGGGAGTTCGTCCTCGGCCACCCGAGCGAGACCGGTGTGCCGCTGCCCGTACCGGCTCCGGACGTCCTGGGCCGCAACGGCACGTACGTCGTCTTCCGCAAGTACCACTCCCATGTCGCGGCCTTCAACAAGTGGCTGCACGACAACGCCTCCACCGAGGCCGAACGCGAACTGCTGGCGGCCAAGCTGGTCGGCCGCTGGCGCAGCGGCGCGCCCCTGGCCCTGACCCCGGATCGCGACACCCCCGCGATCGGTGAGGACCCGAAGCGGATCAACGACTTCGACTACTCCGCCGACCCGCGCGGGCTGCGCACCCCGCTCGGTTCCCACATCCGCCGGATGAACCCGCGCGACACCAAGCTGACGGTCCTCAGCGACGTCAACATCCGCCGGATCATCCGACGCGGCACCTCCTACGGCACCCCGCTGCCCCCAGATCGCCTCAAGGACGACGGCACACCGCGCGGCCTGGACTTCATCGCCCTCGGCGCCCGGGCCATCGACAACGTCGAGTTCCTGCAGAGCGAATGGGTCGGCTCCGGCAACTTCATGGGCCTGGGCAAGGAGAAGGACCCGATGATCTCGCTCCAGGACAAGGGCGCCTACTTCACCGTGCCCGGAACCCCGCCGCGCCGGGTCCAGAACATCCAGTCCTTCAACACCCTCCTCGGCGGCGAGTACTTCTTCATGCCCAGCCTGTCCGCCATCCGCTGGCTCAGCAGCAACTGACCCCCACCCCCGCGCGGAGACACTCCCCATGACCTCGTACGTCCCCTACAGCCCCGACCTCGAACAGCCCTTTCCGGACGAGGACGAACTCGTCCGCCAGGTCGTCGCGGCCATGGGCAAGGCCAACCAGCAGGTCGCCGACAAACACCGCCACGGCCTGCGCGACGCCCACGCCAAGAGCCACGGCGTCCTCGCCGGTGAGCTGCGCATCCAGCCCGACCTGCCCGCCCACCTCGCCCAGGGCCTCTTCGCCGCACCGGCCACCTACCCGGTGATCGTCCGCTTCTCCTCCGCCCCCGGCGACCTGCGCTCCGACCAGGTGCCCGTCCAGCGCGGCCTCGCGATGAAGGTGATCGGCGCCCCCGGGTCCCGCGCCCTCGACGACGGCTTCACCACCCAGGACTTCCTCCTCGTCAACCACCCCACCCTGCCCTTCGGCAACATCGCCGAATACGCCAAACTCCAGGGCCTGTTGGAGAAACAGCCCGGCCAGAGCGACCAGCAGCTCCAGCTCACCGGCGCGGCCGCCCGGGTGGCCGCCAAGGCCCTCACGCGGGTGGGACGTCCGCTTCCGCCCGCCGTCGAGACCCTGGCCGCCGCCAACGACCACATCCTCGGCGAGACCTTCCACTCCATGGCCGCGCTGCGCTACGGCGACCACGTGGCGAAGATGTCCGCCGCGCCCCGCTCGGCGAATGTCAGGGCCCTCACCGGCCGCCACGTCGACAAGAAGGCCGGCGAGTCGGCCCTGCGCGACCTCGTCATCGACTTCTTCGCAGACAACAGCGCCGAGTACGAGATCCGCGCCCAACTGTGCACGGACATCGACCGGATGCCGGTGGAGGACGCCTCGGTCCTGTGGCCCGAGGAACTGTCACCGCACCAGACCGTGGCCGTGCTGCATCTGCCCGCCCAGGACGCCTACAGCGACGCCCGCCGCCGCTACGCCGACGACGTCCTGTCCTTCAGCCCCTGGCACGCCCTGGAGGCCCACCGCCCACTGGGCTCGATCATGCGCTCCCGCCGCGCCGCGTACCCCGCCTCCAGCGACTTCCGGCACCGCTTCAACGGCATCGAGCCGCAGGAGCCCTCCGACATCAAGGACCTGCCCGCCTGATTCCCGCCTGTCCAGGCCCCGACCGATCCCGGATGCAGCCGCGGATCGGTCGGGGCCTGCATGCCAGAATGGAGAAGTCCGTTCTCCGTTCCGGCTTCTTCGAGGTTCCTTTCGTGTCCCAGCCCGTCGGCCGTGTGCCCCAGCGACGCAACGCTCGGTCCAACCGGGCTCGCATCCTGGCCACCGCGCGTCAGGAGCTGGGGCGGAATCCCGACATCACCCTGGAGGAACTGGCGCGCGCCGCCGGTGTCGTACGGCGCACGCTGTTCGGGCACTTCCCCGGGCGGACGGCACTGCTGGACGCGCTGGCCGAGGAGGCTGCGGAGGCGCTCCAGGCCGCCGTTGCAGTAGGAGCAGGCGCGACGGAACCGGCGGACCGGGCGCTCGCCCACTTCACGTTGGCGCTCTGGCCCGTGGGCGACCGCTACCGGATGCTCTTGGCGCTGGCTCGACGGGACCTCGGCATGGACCGGGTCGCCGGGATCCTGGAGCCCGCCCGGGTCAGGGTCACGGCCGTCCTGGAGCAGGGACAACGGGACGGGATCTTCCACACCCACCTGCCGGCCCCGGTGCTGAGCGTCGGCCTGGAGGCGATGACGGTCGCCCTGCTGGAAGAGGTCAACACCGGGGCGCTGGAGGACGACGGCACCCGGGTGGCCGTCACCACGCTCGTCGCGGCCGGGGTGCCGGAGAAGCGGGCGCAGATCGTGGTCGACGAGGTGGCCGCCGCCGAGGCGTGAGTTCGCCCCCACAGTCCGACGTGACCCCGGTGCGAAGCGCCGGGGTCCTCCTGTGTACACCCCCACTTCATTACTTACCCTTAAATGTGCAATTATCTTACGCAGGAACTTCGCCGGAAGGGAACCTTCCAGTTCCGAAAGTTCGGGGATAGGGCCGGCCTTGACCAGGGCTTCGATCTGCTTCTCCCAGGTCCCGAAGGTCACACCGCCCTGTGCAAGTGATCTGAGGAGTTTCAGGAGGGCACCCTTGCGATGGGCCAGCGTCGTGGCGATGCGGTACAGCCGGGCCAGTGCCGCCACGCGGTACGGATAGGTCCACTCGGCCCGTCGGACCGGGTCCCCGAGCGGTTGGACTAGCTCTTCGATGATGCGCGCCTCGTACGCGGAGGACTTGGCCACACGGCGGACCTCGTCGAGGCCGGCCTGCACGCCTTGGAACACAAAAAAAGGGGGGACGGTGCCGGGTGTCCCCTTCCGGCACCGTCCCGGGGCCGTGCGCCGCTCAAGGCACGACCCGTCCTGGGGGTGGAGGAGGCCGGAATCGGGTTCCGGCCTCCGGTGTACGGGGCTCAGGCGCCCACGGTCTCGGTCTGCTCCTCGGTCGCCGGCGCCGCTTCTTCCTCACCGTGCTTGGTGGTGTGCTTGCGGCCGGGCAGGACGGCGATGACGATCAGGGTTCCGGCGGCCATGATGATGCCGCCGATGAGGCTGGTGTGGGCGATGGCGTGGGCGAAGGACTCGTGCACCGCTCCCAGCAGGGTCTGGGCCTGCTCGGCGCCGCCCTGGGGGTTCTTGGCGACCTGCTCGGCGACTGCGATGCCGCCGCCGACGGAGTCCTTGGCGACGTCCATGGCCTCGGCCGGGAGGTGGCCGCCGACCATGTCGGTGAGCTTGTCCTTGTAGGACGTGGCCAGCAGCGAGCCGAGGATGGCGATGCCAAGGGCGCAGCCGAGTTCCAGGGCGGTGTCGTTGGCACCGCCGCCGACGCCCAGTTCGTCCTCGGGGAAGGAGCCCATGATGGTGTCGGTGGCCGGGGCGAGACTCAGGCCGATGGCGAAGCCGAGCAGCAGCAGGGGCGTCAGGAAGTCGGTGTAGGTCGAGGCCGTCTCGATCTGGGTGAGCAGGAAGACGCCCGCGGTGCCGATGACCATGCCGGTGCCCACCACGATCTTCACGCCCAGCTTCGGGGCGAGTTTGCCGGTGACGGCGGAGCCGACGAACACGGCTCCGGCCAGCGGCAGCAGGCGGATGCCGGTCTCCAGGGCGTTGTAGCCGAGGACGAACTGCATGAACTGGGTGGAGTAGTAGATCGAGCCGAAGGTGCCGAAGAAGAAGAACAGCACCGCGAGCATCGAGCCGCTGAAGGGGCGCTCGGTGAACTTGCGCACGTTCAGCATGGGGTTGGGGTGCTTCAACTCCCAGGCCACGAAGGCCAGCAGGCCCACGCCGGCGACGACGGCCGCGGTGATGGGGCCGGCGCCCCAGCCGAAGTGCGGACCCTCGATGGTCGCGTACACCAGGGAGCCGACCGAGGCGATCGACAGCAGACCGCCGACGTAGTCGATGCGGCCCATGCCCTCCGCCTTCGACGGCGGGACCAGGAGCAGCGCGCCGACGACGCCGAGGACGGCGACGGGGACGTTCATCAGGAAGGTGGAGCCCCAGGCGTGGTTCTCCAGCAGCCAGCCGGCGGCCAGTGGACCGGCGGCGATGGCGAGGCCGGAGGTCGCGGACCAGGCGGTGATCGCCTTGGCGCGCTCCGCCCTCGGGAAGATCGCGACCAGCAGCGAGAGCGTGGCCGGCATGACGACGGCGGCACCGACACCCATGATCGCGCGGGCTGTGATGACGAGGTTCGTCTCATCGACCAGGCCGCCCATCACCGAACCTCCAGCGAAGATCAGCAGGCCGAGGATGAGGGCGCCGCGGCGGCTGTACTTGTCGCCTATCGCGCCGAGCACGAGCATCAGGGCGGCGTAGGGGACGGTGTAGCCGTCGATGACCCACTGCAGGTCGCTGCTGCTCAGGCCCAGGTCCTTGGTCATGTCGGGGGCGGCCACGATCAGTGACGTGTTCGCCATGACGACGATCAGCAGGCTCAGGCACAGGACCAGCAGGGCCCACCAGCGCCGGTGGTAAGGCTCCGTCATCTTCTCGACGGGTGTGTTCGGAACGAGCGGCATGGTCGGGCTCCTCGGCAGGAGGTGAAGCGGAGGCTTCGGGTGCGGATCGGTGGGAGAGGTGCAGGCGGGGCCTCGAGGAGGCCCGGCACCAGGGCGGTTAATTGCCCGCTGATGTGCAGACTAGTTTATTGCCCGTCAATGTGCAACTATCGAGTCGCCCTCCCCCGTCAACCGGAGGTCCGACATGACCCACGCACCCGTCACAGCCGCCCCGGAACGCAGCCGAACCCTGCTCACCCGGGCCCGCATCCTCGAAGCGGCCCGGCAGGAACTCGGCCGTGACCCCGACAGCAGCCTCAGCGACATCGCCGAGGTGGCAGGGGTGGTGCGCCGTACGGTCTACGGCCACTTCAACGGCCGGGCCGCGCTGGTGGAGGGGCTGGTGGCGGAGGCCGCGCAGGCTTTGCGACAGGCGCTCGCGGTTCCGCGCGTGCCGGTGGCGGATGCCGTCACGGAACTGGCGCGTTTCGTTCTCGCCGTGTGGCCCGTCGGCGACCGCTACCGCATCCTGCTCCGCCTCGCCCCCCAAGACCTCGGGGCCGATCGGCGTGCCGAAGTCCTGGGCCCCGCGCGGGACATGGCGGAGGCGATCATCGGCAGGGGGCAACGGCAGGGCGCCTTCCAGACCAGCGTTCCGCCGGCCGTACTGACCCGGGCGCTGGAGGGGCACCTGCTAGGGCTTCTCGACTGCGTGAACAGCGGGGCCTGGAGCGACGACGGCACGGGCACCGCGACCGCCGCCCTGATCGCGATGGGCGTGGCCGGCGACAGCGCGGCGACATGTGTCCACGGGCTCGTCCGGCCCGAGGGCGACGCCGCATAGGCGAACTTTCCCAAGCACCACTCGAAGAGGAGAACCATGTACCAGCCCCACCACGACGAGGAGGACGTCGGCGAGCCCTACTACGGCGACGGCGCCGTGTATGTGAGCCCCCCGACCCGAACCAGGCGACGCCTGATCATCGCCGTCGCGTCCGTGGCGGCGTTGCTGATCGGCGCCGTCGCGGTCGACCGGATCGCCGCGGCGCGCGCGGAGAGCCGTACGGCCGAGGCCTTCCAGGACGGCATGGGGACCGCCGATCGGCCATCGGTGCACGTCAGGGGCTTTCCCGTGCTGACCCAGCTCGCCGAGGGCCGCCTTGACCACGTCGACCTCACCGCCCAAGACATTCCAGCCGGCGGCACCACCCGGCCGCTCCCGGTGACGAGGCTGACGGTCGGGATGGACGGGCTGAAGACCTCGGGGAGCGCCGACGAGGCTCACGCGGACAGCGTCACGGCGACCGCGTTCCTGTCCTACGCCGACGTGTCGAGCGCGCTCGGCGTGCAGGTGTCGCAGGGCGACGAGTCCGGCCGGGTCGACGCGACCGCGAGTCTGCCGCTTGTCGGTGACGTGACCGTGAGCGCGGCCGTCTCTGCGGCGAGCGGCAACCGCATCGCCTTCACGGACGTACGGGCGGAGCAGGGTGAACTGCTCCCCCCGCTGAAATCACTGCTCGACAAGGCCCTGGACCAGCCCATTCCGCTGCGGAACATCCCCGAGGGGCTGCGTCTGCGGTCGGTGACCACCACCGAGGACGGGATCGACGCCCGCTTCACCGGCCGCTCGGTCACGTTCCGCCCGGACTCGTCGTCGAGTGCCTAGAGGCAGGGCGGTCAGTCGAGGTCGGGCAGCGGGCGCCGGGCCACCTCGTGGGCGTCGTCCGCGGACAGGCCCAGCATGCGCAGGACCATCTCGGCGAGGTTGACCGCGGCCTCGTCGCCGTCCACCTCGGGGCGGGCGAAGCGCAGCTCCACCAGGGACAGCAGGGTTCCGCCCAGTGCGGACAGGGCGACCACGGGGTCGAGAGTGGTGAAGCGGCCGGAGGCGATGCCGACCTGGAGGTCGCGCAGGGCGCGTCGGGCCAGGCCGTTGCCCGAGTGGATGTGCCCGAGGCCACGGCGGCGCAGGACCTGCATCAGCTCCGGGTGGGAGTCGGCCATGCGGGCACTGAGCCGGAAGCCGGCCGCGAGCAGCTCCGCCGGGTCGTCGATCCCCGTCAGATGCTCGTCGAAGGCCTGCCCGAACTCCTCGAAGGCGTCGATCACTGCCGTCTCGAACAACTCCGCCTTGGAGTCGAAGTGGTTGTAGAAGGAGCCGAAGCCCACGTCCGCGCGCTCGGCGATCGCCTGGATGCTCGCGCTGGTGTCACCGCTCTCGGCGAGTATCTGCCGGGCCGCTCGCACAAGAGCCCTGCGGGTCTCTGCGCGACGCCGCTCGAACCGGTTGCTGGGCGGGGCTGACGTAGACATGCGCAGAGTCTAACCGCCGGGCGATGGTGATCGCAGTCCTGATGAATTCATCATTTCCTGCCGCGAACATCTTGACGACAGAACTGTCACAGTTGATGATTTCCTCATTACGGCAATGTTGCTCGGAGGGCACCATGTCTGAAATCCGCGTCAAGGGGGCCGGCGTCATCACGGCCCACCAGGACCTCCACAGCGAGCAGGGCGCCCTGCGGGGCGAACACCCCGGTCGCTCCCGGAACCCGGTGATCAAGGTGGCCGACCTGGCCTGGCTGGAGTTCCAGAAGCCCGATCTGGACCGGGCCGAGGTCTTCGCCCGGGACTTCGGGTTCCAGATCGCGGCCCGCACCGACACCGAACTGTGGCTGCGGGGCACTTTCGGCGGCTCGCCCTGCATGGTGATCCGGCGCGGCCGCACGTCCCACTTCATCGGTCCGGCGTTTCGCGCCGCCGAGCGGGGCGACCTGGACCGGCTGGCCCGCGCCACCGGATCGTCCGTGCGGGACTCCGACGTCCCCGGCGGCGGCAAGGTGGTCGACCTGCTCGACCCCTCGGGCTTCCCGGTCCGGGTCGTGCACTGCGGCGAACAGCTCCCGGCACTGCCGGAACAGCGACCGCTGCTGCTCAACTTCGGCACGGATCACCGTCGTACGAACACCACCCAACGCCCGCCGCGCGAGCCCTCGCGCATCCAGCGTCTCGGCCACGTGGTGCTGGAGACACGGGTGTTCGGCCAGGCCCTGGACTGGTATCTGGACACCCTCGGGATGATCGTGTCCGACTTCCTGTTCCTGGACGGGCAGCGCGGCCGCGGTCCGACGATGGCGTTCATCCGCTGTGATCTGGGCGGCGTGCCGGCCGACCATCACACGTTGGCGATGCATCTGGGGCCGGGCACCGGATACGTCCACTCGGCCTACCAGGTCACGGACCTGGACTCGATGGCCGCCGGTGGTGAGTACCTCAAGGAGCGTGGCTACAAGCGCAGTTGGGGCATCGGCAGGCACATCCAGGGCAGCCAGCTCTTCGACTACTGGCGCGACCCCGACCACTTCATGCTGGAGCACTTCGCCGACGGCGACCTGTTCTCCAGCGACGTCGAACCCGGCTGGGCGCCCATGTCGACCAGCGGCCTCGCCCAGTGGGGCCCGCCGGCCACCCGCGACTTCCTCGGCGCGAGCCCCTCCCCGCAACGCGTCCGCGATGTCATCGAGGCCCTGCGCGGCGACAACGAGATGGACCCGGCACGCCTGCTCGGCCTGCTCAAGGCCGCCAACTCCTGAACCCCCGACTCCCTCACAAAGGCACTGACATGAGTACCGATGTCCTGCGTACCGCCGACGGCTGGTGGGTCGTCCGCGGTGACCACGCCGTCCCCGTCGACACCAAGGCCGCCACCACCGCCGAACTGCTCGCCGACCGGGACGCCGTACGAGAGGCGGCCCTCTCGGGTGAGGCGGGCACGCCCGTCGCCGACCTGGTGGCCCTCTCGCCGGTCACCACCCCCTGCCGGGTCGTCGCCCAGATGGTCAACTACCGCAGCCACGCCCGCGATTCGGGTTTCAAGGGAGAGATCCCGCCCGCCTTCTTCCGCAAGGCGTCCGGCTCAGTCAGCGGCCCGGGCGACGCCGTCGTCCGCCCCTCCCACGTGAAGTTCCTCGACTACGAGATCGAGCTCGGGCTCGTCATGGGTGCGCCGCTGCCCGTCGGCACCGTGGTCGAGGAGCGGGACCTGCCGTCGTACGTCGCCGCACTGGTGATCACCAACGACATCAGTGCCCGCGAGGTGCAGCTGACCAAGACGCAGTTCTACGAGAGCAAGTCGTACCCCACCTTCACGCCCACCGGCCCGCACCTCACGCTGCTGGAGCTGGAGGACTTCACCCATCTCCTCGATCTGCGGCTGAAGTTGAGCGTCAACGGTGAGCTGCGTCAGGACCGCACCCTCGCCGACATGATCGTCCGTCCGGCACAGGCACTCACCCTGCTGGCCCGATTCCAGACCCTGGACGCCGGCGACCTGCTGCTCACCGGCACCCCCGGCGGCACCGCCCTGAAGGCCCCGCCGAAGGCCGTCGAGAAGATCGGCGCGCTGCTGCCTCCCGCGGTGAAGTGGAAGGCCTTCTTCAAGAGCCAGGCCAAGAACCCGCACTACCTGAACCCGGGCGATGTGATCACGGCGACGATCGCGACCCCCGACGGCCGCATCGACCTCGGCGAGCAGCGTACGCCCGTCGCGGCCGCGAACTGACACCCGAGGTGAGCCGCACATGACCGTCGATGAAGCCGCACGTGTGCCCGTCGTGATCGTCGGGGCCGGGCCGGTGGGCGTGACCGCCGCCCTCCTCCTGGCCCGGCGCGGAGTCCGCAGTGTCGTCCTCGAACGCCACCGGGACATCTACCCGCTCCCCCGCGCCGTCGCCAACGATGACGAGATCCACCGCATCCTCCAAGCCGCGGGCGTCGGTGAGGAGTTCACCGCGATCTCCCGCCCGGCGGGTGGACTGCGGCTGCTGGATTCCCGGCACCGGGTGATGGCCGAGTTCCGCCGCACCCCGCACGGCCACCACGGCTATCCGCAGTCCAGCATGTTCGACCAGCCCGAACTGGAACGCGTACTGCGCGACGCCCTGGACCGGCGCCCGGAGTGCGAACTGCGCGGCGGCGTGGAGGTCACCGGCGTCGGCCCGGACACCACCGGCCCGGTCCGGGTGACCTACCGTGACGAGGACGGCGGCGAGCATGAGCTGTGGGCCGACGCCGTCCTGGGCTGCGACGGCGCGGGCAGCCTCACCCGCGAGGCGATCGGCGGCGTGTGGGAGGACCTGCGCTTCGAGGAACGCTGGAAGGTCATCGACGTCGATACGACGGGCCCCGTCCGTTGCTGGGAGGGGGTCGACCAGGTCTGCGACCCGGCCCGGCCGGCCACCTTCATGCGCGTGAGCGAGAACCGTTACCGCTGGGAATTCCGGCTCGGCGAAGGGCAGGAGACGGTCCGCGAGCTGATCGCCCCGTGGCTGCCGACCTCGTACGACGGTGACTTCGAGGTCGTCCGCGAGACGCAGTACACCTTCCGGGCTCGTGTCGCCGACCGCTGGCGCAAGGGACGGGTCTTCGTCCTCGGCGACGCCGCCCACCTCACCCCGCCGTTCGTCGGACAGGGCCTGTGCTCCGGCCTCCGGGACGCCCACAACCTCACCTGGAAGCTCGCCCGCGTCCTCCTACAGGGCAGCGATGAACGGCTGTTGGACACCTACGAGAGCGAACGCAAGCCGCACGCCCGCCATGTGGTCCGGCTGGCTGTCGCCATGGGCTGGGCCATGACCGGCGGTCAGGACAGCGCCGCCACCCTCCGCCGCAGGGCACTGGCCGCCGCCTGCCGGATACCCGGCCTGACCGAGCTGGCCGGCCGCGACCTCAGCCCGCCCCTGACCGCCGGACCGCTGGTGCGGCGCGGAATCCGCCGGGGCCTGGCGGGCACGCACTGTCCGCAACCGTGGGTGAGCGTCGGTGGACGGCCTACCCGTCTCGACGACGTGCTCGGCGACTCCTTCGCCGTGCTGACCGCCTCCGAACCCGGCCCCTCCCTGACCGCGCTCGCCCACAGCCTCGGCGTGCACGCGATCCCGGTGGCCGACCTCGGCGACGACGGCACCCTCGCCGCCTGGCTGCGTGCCGGACGCGCAGACGCGGTCCTGCTGCGGCCCGACCGCGTCGTGATCGACGTCGTCCCCTCGGGTGGCCGCGACTTCACGTCGACCGCCGCCTGGGCGTCCCTGCTGCACACCACTCGAAGCCCTGTTCCTTTCGAACGGACGGCCCCGAAAAGCCTGTTGAGGAGTACGACGCGATGAGCACGCCCTTCTTCACCCCCGATCCGGAGACGGCGGCCGCCAGTCGCATCGCGGACTTCGCCCGCTACGTCGGTGTGGACGGCACCGACTATGCCGCCCTGCATCGCTGGTCGGTCACTCACCTGGAGGGCTTCTGGGCCGCGGTGTGGGAGTACTTCGACATCGACGCCAACACCCCCTACGAGCAGGTCCTGGCCGAGGAGACCATGCCCGGCGGCCGCTGGTTCCCCGGCGCCACCCTCAACTACGCCCACCACGCCTTGCGCAACGTCCGCGACGACGACGCGGCGATCCTCGCCCTCGACGAGACCGGCTCCGGATACGAGGTGACCGGCGCACGGCTGCGTGCCCTCGTGGCCTCCGTCGCCGCCACCCTGCGCGACCTCGGCGTCGGCAAGGGCGACCGGGTCGTCGGCTACCTCCCCAACACCCCGCACGCCATCGTCGCGTTCCTCGCCGCAGCGAGTCTGGGTGCCGTGTGGTCGGTGTGCGGGCAGGACTACGCCCCCAAGGCCGCCGCCGACCGCTTCGCCCAGCTCGAACCCACCGTGCTGATCGCGGCTGACGGCTACCTCTTCAACGGCACCACCCACGATCGCCGCGACGCCGTCCTCGAACTGGCCGGCGCGCTGCCGACGTTGAAGGCGACCCTGCTGGTGGACCACGTGGGGCTGCCGTGGCCCTCGCAGGCCTACCCGTCGCTGGTGATCCCCTGGGAGGATGCCTCGACCCGCACCGAGCCACTCACCTGTGTGCCGGTGCCGTTCGACCATCCGCTGTGGGTCGTGTTCTCCTCCGGCACCACCGGCCTGCCCAAGGGCATCGTCCACGGCCACGGCGGCGTGCTGCTGGAGCACCTGAAAACCCTGGGCCTGCACTCGGACTTGGGCCCCGGCGACCGTCTGCTCTGGTACACCACCACCCACTGGATGATGTGGAACCTGGTCGTCTCCACCCTCCTGACGGGCGCCACCACCTGCACCTACGACGGCAGCCCGGCGCCCTTCGCCAAGCTCGACGTCCTGTGGGAGCTGGCCGCCCGCCACCGTGTCACTGTCTTCGGCACCAGCCCTCAATACTTGTTGGGCATGGCCAAGTTCGGCATCGCCCCGTCCGCGCACGACCTGTCGTCGATCCGCGTCGTGGGCTGCACCGGCTCCGCCCTGCCCGCCTCCGCCTACCCCTGGGTCCGCGAACACGTCGGCGAACACGTCCTGCTGGCCTCCATCAGCGGCGGCACCGACATCGTCTCCGGCTTCGCGGGCAGCGCACCCAACACCCCTGTCTGGGCCGGGGAGTTGTCCGCGCCGCACCTGGGTGTGGCGCTGGCCGCGTACGACGCCGAGGGCTTCCCCGTCGTCGACCAGGTCGGCGAGCTGGTCGTCACCCGCCCCATGCCGTCGATGCCGCTGTACCTCTGGAACGACCCGGAGGGCACCCGCTACCGCGACACCTACTTCTCTGCGTACCCCGGAGTGTGGCGGCACGGCGACTGGATCACGCTCACCTCGCACGGTTCGGTCGTCATACACGGCCGCTCCGACTCGACGCTCAACCGCAACGGCGTCCGGCTCGGCAGCGCCGACATCCACGACGTCGTCGAACGCCTCCCCGACATCACCGAGGCGCTGGTCATCGGCGCGGAGGAACCCGACGGCGGCTACTGGATGCCGCTGTTCGTCGTCCCGGCGGCCGGCGTAGAACTCGACGACGCCCTGCGCGACCGTATCCGCGACGCGATCCGCACCGGCGCCTCGCCCCGCCATGTCCCCGACGAGATCCTCGAAGTGCCCGGCATCCCGCACAGCCGCACCGGCAAGAAGCTGGAGGTCCCGATCAAGCGGCTGCTCCAGGGTGCCGCGGTGGAGCAGGTCGTCAACCCTGCCACCGTGGATGACCCCGATCTCATCGACCACTACGCCCGGCTGGGCGAGGAGCGCCGCAAGGGCAGGTCCTCCTCATGACAATCGTGCTCGCCGTCGTCCTGTCCCTGGTCTTCCTTCCGCTGGGGCTGGCGAAGCTCGCCGCGGTGCCGTTCATGCGCCAGGCGGCGGCCCATCTCGGCATGTCGGTCCGGCTCTATCGCGTCGTCGGCACGCTGGAGGTGGCCGGGGTCGCCGGTCTGCTGACGGGTCTGGCCTGGACGCCACTGGGCGTAGCCGCCGCGACAGGCCTCGCCCTGCTGATGGCCGCGGCGGCGGTGGTCCACCTGCGCCACGGCGACCCGCCGCCCCGGGCCGTCCCGGCGGCCGTACTGGCGGTGGCGGCGCTGGCGTACGCAGGGGCGGCGGTCTCCTTGGGCTGACATCGTCCGAAGGTTCGCCGATGACTCAGGCATGCTGCACGGCGTACCGTCGAAAGCGCCGACGTCACGGCCGATGGCCTCATGGCCCGTGTCGCGCGTGAGCTCGCACCGAGAGCGGACGAGCTGATCGCAGAGGTGGCGCGATGCCTGCGGCGTGAGGTTCCAGAGCTCTGGACCGCCCCGGACCTCGCCCGGATGACCGCCAAGAACATCGCGAAACATGTCGTCGGCGTGCTGACCGGACTGGAACTGGGCATCAAGCCGGGTGACATCGAACCACCGCCGGCCGACGTGGAACGCGCCCGTCGGCCGGCCCAGCACTGTACGCCCGTCACCGCGATGCTACGGGCGCACCGGCTCGGCCAGGGGGTCGTCCTCAACAGGCTCCTCGCCGAGGTACCGCGGCTGACCGACGAGCGGCGGCTGTCCTCACCCCGGCTCCCCCGCGGGTCGCCATCGCACCCCGGCCTCCTCCCCTCCGAGGCCGGGGTGGCTCGCGCCGACGTCCGGGGCCTGCGAGACAGCTGGGCTCGACAGGCCCCGGACGCGCTGTCTCTGCGCCCGGCCGCGTCAGTCGCGCTGAGGGGCAGCGGCGGGTGTCCCCCTGGGCTGCGCGGCCGACTTGGGCAGATCACGTCCTTCGATGTCCACGTTCGGCAGGATCTTCTGCAGCGAGCGCGGCAGCCACCACCCGCGGCGGCCGACCCACAGGAGCACTGCGGGCACGAACGTCATCCGGATCAGGAGGGCGTCGACCAGAACCCCGAAGTCCAGGGCGAAGGCGATCGGCTTCACGATCGCGTCCTGCGTCGCGACAAAGCCGGCGAAGACCGCCACCATGATCAACGCGGCAGCAGCGACCACTCGAAACGCACCCGACCGAGGGGTTCGAGAGCCTGCTGGGACCCCGAGCCGGGGTTCGTGAACGTGTCGTCGGTGTCCTCACCGGCGATGCCAAGACCTGCCACGACTGCGGCGATCACCACGGCCCAGAGGACGAGGACGAGTCTGCGGCGGCGGAAGGCGGGCTCGGCCAGCCGTCACGCAAGGGGCGCTACCCAGCGTCAGGGCGATTCGGATCGGGGAGACCGATGCGCGTGGGTCACCCACCGAGCCGGCGCGCCTCCCGTCAAGGGGTGAGAGAGAGGGTGCGGTCAGGCTGGCGAGGGTGAGAGGCGTGCGATCTGGGCCGTTTTCAGTACGGGCCGTTTCTCTCTCGCGCCGATCGGCCTCGTCGGCAACTGCATGAGCCCATTGCCACCACGCCGCACCGGCTCCGCTCCTCCGGGGCAACATGGACGACTCGACTCCGGAACTATCCCTTCCGATTTCCTCGCGTCCAGCCAGCGTCCAGAATTCGGTGCCCAACGAGCCGCAGGAGCCATGTACCGCAGGCTCAACCGCTGCGAACCAGAACATCCGTGCAGGTCAGAGCCACACGCACCATCGACACTGGCCACGATGCCGAACCCACGAGCAGCGGATTGAGTCCGTTCAGGCGAAGTTGACGATCCGACAGGACAAAATGAACGTTTCCGCAGGTCAGAGCCCTGCGCAGGTGGGGCGGGTGGGACTCGAACCCACGGCCGACGGATTATGAGTCCTTTGAGGATCTTCCGTGATCTTCCGAGTCCGGTCGTGATCTTCCTGTTTCTGCAGGTCAGGCAACTTTTCATGGTCGAGCCCGTCCGACTCCTTCCCAGCTCTTCCTGATCCTTCTGTCCACTACGGAGCTGAGCAGACCCGTCCCGCCGGGGGTCGGGGATCACGGTGAGAACGTCAACGCAGGTCTCGGTCTCGGCCTAGAACTCACCCGCAGCGGAGTTCCTTACCGACGCAAAGGATCCCGCTGGCTACGACGACGTCATTTGGGCTCTGGCACAGATCTTGGGGAGCGGTCGCGGAGCGTCACCGCGGTGTTTGATCGTGGGTTGGCTGCTCGTTCGTGAGACCGTGTACGCCCCGCCGTCTGACAGACTCAGCCGATCCACTGCCGCCAGCGAGGTTCAGGCGACTTGCAGCGGCCCGTACCAACCGCGAACCAGTAGGCCGCATCGGTGCGTTGCTCAGCAGTCCATCGCTTCCAGTTCGCGATGGTCAGCAGCGGGTTCCCGCGACTGTCGGTTGGAGGGGCGCTGACGGTGATCGCGCAGTGTGGCCGCACGGTGCGGGTCGCATACCAGCCCGACATCGCAAGGACAACGGCCGCGAGGCATAGCAGCACCCTCCAGGAGGGGGTGCGGACGCGACGTCTCATGGACGAAGGGTACTGACTGGCTTTGTACGTGTGACCTGGGCTCTGGCACCGACCTTTGCGAGCGGTCGCGGAGGGTCACTAGGCCAGTCGCATCGCTGCTGTGATCACACCTGTTCTTGGTAGACCCTGATTTCCGTGGGATGGAAATTGCGGACGATCGTCCAAAATTCGTGAAGCCCGAGGCCATCAACCCAGCGGTCGAGTTCGTCGTCCGTGTCGTGGAAGAACCAGGACTCGAAGTGCCCCAGCGCCCGAAGTTGAGGGACGGGTTCGTACCGAAGTTCGCAGTGGAGCTGGATATAATGATCATGCTCGCCTGAGGCATCGTTGACCTCGAACTGCCGGGCAAAGTCCAGCGTGAAGGCAGGCGGCCCCTCGAAGGTGTGGGTCCCGTACTGGCAGAGCAGGCCATCTGCGTCGGGTGTGTTCGCGGTGTCGAAGCGTTGTGAGCCGAAGCGTACGAACCTGGGCCACACCTCGTCCGAGTCCATTTCGGTGAGGGGCTGTTGTCTAGGGCTCAGCGCGTGTCGAAGGCACTCTTGCGCCTGGTCTATGGGCAGTCTCCTCGACATTCCTGTCCTTCTCGGTCTCGGGGGAACCTGAAGTCTCGTGGCGATCTTCTCAGCCCGTCACAGTCGCTGGTGTGACCAGGGTTGGCTGCAGAGCTTGGGGCGGGACGCTATTGGAGCAGGATCATCTTGCGCAGGAGTTCGAATCCGGCACGGCCGTAAAGTTGCCTCTTAATCTTCTTGATGCGGTTCACGGCACCTTCTGTGCCGCCAGAACTCCAGTGCAGGGTGAGGCCGGCAGTCACCGCGTCGAGGTCTCGGAGCAGGTGGAGGGCAAAGTTGGTGAGGCCCGGCAGTTGGCTGGCGTCGACGGCGTCGATCCATGCGGTAAGCGTGGACCCGAGGCGGTGGGTGAGAATCTCGCCGAAACTCCGGACGTGCTCGGCCGCGGCATCCAGTTCGGGACAGCGTGCCAGGACGTCCTTGAGCGCGGAGCGCTCGTCCTCGCTCAGGGTTGCGGGGTGGCGGGTGAGCCAGCCGGTCACCCGCCGCACCGTTGGCGGAGGAGATGCCGCCTGCGGCGGCGTGGCGCGCAGGGCGGCGATGTAGGCGCGGACCATCTGGTAGGTGACGGGGGCGTTGTCGGCGATCAGTTCGCCATGCAGGCGAGTGACGCTCGTGCATCCCTCGGCGAACCGCCGCTCCAAATAGGGCTTGTAGGGGGCCAGACGACTAAGCCGGCGACGGTTCTCCCGGAGGGTGTCCTGCCAGGTGGCCGCACGTGCATATCGCAGCACGGTGTTGAGTCCCCAGCCCAGATGCCGGGCGATCGCCCGGCGCGAGTGCCCCTGAGCGAGCAGTTCGTGGACCAGGGCGTGCGCGGCCTTCTTGCGCTGCCCGACGACCATCAAGGTCCGGTCCGCCACGCGCCGAGTCGTTGGCCGAGGCTCCAACGTCCGCCCTCGTTGGTGGTGTTGGCCCATTCAGGCATGCGCGATGGGCGGCGACGCAGGTCTCCACCGCTCGGCCGATGCCCTGCCACAGATGGAACCGATCGGCGACCTGGATCGCGGTGGGAGCGCCGAGCCGCGCACCCTCGGCATAGGCGCCCGCCCGGTCCCGGCAGATGATCTCCACGCCCGGGTGAGCGGTCAGCCACGCGGCCAACGGTCCCGAGTCGCGCGTCGGGAGCACGTCCACCACGCGATGAGTCTCTCCGCAGGTCAACACTGTGGAATAGGTCTGCCCACGGCGGGTGGCGAAGTCATCCACCCCAAGCACGCGCGGCGTGCCGGGCTGCGGGTCGGGCAGCGCCATGACCCTGCGCAGCAGGGGCATCCGTCCCACCTGAAAACCCAGTTGGGCGGTCAGCCGAGCACCTGCCCGTCCGGCAAGGGCCAGCCCGACACGCTCCAAGACGTGGCCGAGCCGCGTGGTGAAGCGTGCGTACGGGGCGGTCAACTGCGCGAACGGCTCGGCGAAGGTGCGCCGCAGGCAGTTGTCCGTGCCACAGATGAAACGCCGGACCGTCAGATGGATCACAACGCTCTGCCCAGCGAGCGGCAGATCCTTCAGTCCGCGCTGGTAGGAGTCATGCACGCGGTTCGAGGAGTGGCCGCAGTCCGGACATGCTGCGCTGGCTCCCCGGCCTCTGGCCGTGACATCGACCGCGCCGAAGGCGGCGGTCACCACCTCGACGTCCACGTCGAGGCCGTCGAACACCAGCGAGTCCCAGAACGTTGCGTCTGCCTGCATGACCAGCACCGTCACCGGCCGCCGCGGTCACCGGAGGAGCCAAGCACAGAGCTGACGGAGCGTCATTCCCGGCCGTGAGACGGGAAGGCGTACGCGGTCTCACGCGTATCTGGGTCATTGCAATCGAACACCGCAGTGACGCTCCGCGACCGCTCCCCAAGATCTGTGCCAGAGCCGAGTTTTGAAGTCAGTGGGGTTCTTGCCACGGGAGCATCGAGGTGCTCCTGGTGAAAGGCCCTGGTCATGCCGCAGATGTCGAAGGTCGAGCTGTACGCTGCGATCCGGCGCGACCACCGCGGCGGCATGACGATGCGAGACATCGAGCGCAAGTACAACGTCTCGTGGCGGACCGTCCGCAAGGCCGTGGACTCGGTCTGGCCAGAGCCGCGGAAGAAGCTGCCTCCACGCCCGACGGCGCTGGATCCGTACAAGCGGGTGATCGACGGGATCCTGCGGACGGACCTTGATGCCCCACGCAAGCAGCGGCACACGGTCACGCGGATCTTCCACCGCCTCGTCGAGGAGCACGGCGCCGAAGTCTCCTACCAGATGGTCCGGCGCTACGTCGCGGACCGGAAGCCGAAGATCCTGGTGGAGTCGGGCAAGGCCCCGATCGAAGCGTTCGTTCCGCAGACCCACCAGCCCGGCATGGAGGCCGAGGTCGACTTCGGTGACGTCAGCGTGCGACTCGCCGGCGAGCTCGTGACCTGCTACCTGTTCTCCTTCCGGCTGTCGTATTCGGGCAAGGCCGTCCACCGACCCGTTGACCGCACTATCGGCGTGTCCTCTTCTGTGATGGCCGGGTAGGCGAGAAGTCTCCGATCCCCGTCGTCCCGCGACTGGTAGCCGCCGCCGAGGAACGCCTGCGCCACGCCGGGCTCGTCCTGGCCGCCGCGCGCGAGACCCCGCCTGGGCAGGAGTTCACCGCCGATGGCCAGCAGTATCGCCGTACTGGACGGGCACGCAGCCACTGGCGCCCCACCGCGATGTTCGTCACCCCGGCCGCGGAGCCGGGGACGCGTTTCGACGCTGAGTGCGAGGAGTCCAACGCGTTTTGGAGCTGGGCCGTGATCGAGGTGCTGCGGCGGACCGGCGCCCGCATCGAAGAGCTCCTGGAGCTGACCCATCTGAGTCTGCGTCAATACCAGGCGCCGACGGGCGAGCTGGTGCCGCTGCTGCAGATCAGCCCCTCCAAGACCGACCGGGAGCGGGTCATCCCCGCCGATCCGGACCTGGTGGCCGTTCTCGCCCGGATCATCCGCCGGATCAAGGGTGCCGACGGACGGGTTCCGTTGCTGAGTCGGTACGACGGCTACGAGCGAGTCTTTGGTCCGCCGCTGCCCCACCTGTTTCAACGCATCTCCCAGCACCGTCTCCAGGTGATCTCACCCAACCGGGTACGGGAGATGCTTACGGAGCTTGCGGAACAGGCCGACATCGTCGACGGCACTGGGCTGCGATTCACCCCGCACGACTTCCGAAGAATCTTCTCGACGGAGACGGTGAACGGTGGCCTGCCGATCCACATCGCCGCCAAGGTGCTCGGCCACCTCGATTTGAACACCACTCAGGGATATGTGGCGGTCTATCCCGAGGAGGTGATCCGGCACTACCGGCACTTCGTCGACCAGCGGCGAGCCACGCGTCCCAGCGAAGAGTACCGGGATCCGACCGCCGCCGAGTGGGCCGACTTCCGCGACCACTTCAGCCTACGCAAGGTCGCCCTGGGTACCTGCGACCGCCCCTACGGCACCCCCTGCCAGCACGAGCACGCCTGCATCAGGTGCCCCATGCTCCGCCTCGACCTGGCCCAGGAACCCCGGCTGCTGGAGATCGAAGCCAACATCCGCCAGCGCCTCGGAGAGGCCCAACGGATGCAGTGGCTCGGCGAGGTCGCCGGCCTGCGGGAGAGCCTGCGGCACATCGCCGACAAGAAACAGCAGGTCGAACGTCTCCGAGCCCAAACCGACCGAAGGGAAGACGGGGTCGCCGCCCTTGGTTAGGCGATCACGCCTCCGCAGTGGTCGGGCCTTCAGGCGGTCAAGCGCGCTGCGTGACCGATCATGCCGGTCCTGCCGACCCTGAGGGTCGGCAGGACCGGCCGCGTCACTGCCCGTCGGTCAGCAGCGAGTACATGAACATGTCCCGACGCTCGGCCCCAACCTGCTGCCAGCTCCTCATCAGGCCCTCGCGTTGGAAACCGACGCGCTCCGCGGTTCGCCAGGAGGCGCTGTTCCACGGTTCCACATAGAGCTCCAACCGGGGAATGCGCAAATCCCGCCGGGCCCAGCCGACAACTGCCTCAAGCGCGACCCCGGCAGCACCCCGGCCTCGCGCCGACTTGACGACCCAGTAGCCAAGCGACGCGCGGCCCTGCCCCAGGTCCTTGCACCACAGCCCCACGTTGCCGACTGGCTCACCGTCAGGGCTGACGATGACGAACGGATACCCAGCCCTGGTGGTTGCCCGCCCCCACTGCCGCTCGACGAACGCGACGCCTTCCGCCTCGGAGAATGGCGACGGCACCGTCGTGATCAACGGAATGTGATCGTCCTCGGACGCTTCACGGACGAGGTCAAGGTCTGACAGGCGCCACGGTCGCAGCGTGAACCCCTCACCAGCAGCGAGTTCGGGCACGTCAAGTGGTTGCTCCATCCGCTCATCCTGCCGTGATCCGCGTCCTGCCGCACTCAGGTATTCGACCATGCTCCACGCTCGTCCCTCCCCAGACGCCCCACTTGCATCGGCCGTCCAAGCCGGTGACAGCTATCTCTACCAGCCACACGTCAGCACGAACGGCAAAGTGCAGAGAAGCGTTTTCGCCTCCTGCGGTCAGGAAGCCTTCTTCGAAGGGCACGTGCACGCCCTGCAGACGCTGGGCGGCGTCCCCCGCAGCAAGGTCCGCTACGACAACCTGAAGGCCGCCGTCGCCCGGGTGCTCGGACTCAGCCGTGCGAGGGTGGAAACCGACCGATGGATCGCCTTCAAATCGCACTTCGGGATCGAGAGCTTCTACTGCCGGCCCGGTATCGACGGCGCCCAAGAAGGGCGGAGTCGAGGGCCAGATCGGCTACTTCCGCCGCAACCACTTCACCCCGGTGCCCGAGGTGGAGTCACTGGCTGAGCTGAACGAGCTGGTCGAGCAGTGGGACCGGCATGACGGCCGACGCCGGATCGGGTCCAGGCCGCGGACCATCGATGAGTACTTCGAGGTTGAACGGCCGCTGCTGATGCCGCTGCCGGAGGAACCGTTCGAGACCGGGCGGGTGTTCACACCGCGGGTCGACCGCTACAGCCAGATCGCAGTCCGCACAAACCGCTACTCGGTGCCGGTCCGGCTGATCGGCAAGCGGGTCAGGGTGATCCTGCATGCCTCTCACCTGGTGGTTTACGACAAGAACGTGGAAGTGGCCCGCCATGAGCGGCTGATCGCCAAGGGCAGCTGCCGCCTGGAACTGGACCACTACCTCGAAGCCCTGATCCGCAAGCCAGGCGCTTTCCCCGGCGCGACCGCACTCGAACAGGCCCGCTCGGCTGGCAAGTTCACCCCGGTCCACGACGCCTGGTGGGCTGCAGCGGTTAAGGCACACGGCGACACCGAGGGCACCCGGGCCTTGATCGAGGTGCTCCTGATGGCTCGGCACATCCCGCACGAGCACCTGGTCGCTGGTCTGGCCACCGCGTTGCGGGCCGGGGCCCTGACCGCGGACGCGGTCGACCTGGAGGCCCGCAAGGCCGCCCAGACCGAGGACGAACCCGCTCCTGCCGCCTCGTCCGAGCTGGCCACCGGGCAGCCGCCGGCGACTGTGACGTTCCTGCACGAGTGGAAGCTGAACCATCTGCCGCCCGACACCAGGCCGCTGCCCTCGGTGACGCCCTATGACCAGTTGCTCCGACGTCGTCGCGCCAGCGGCGGTGACCACCGAGAGGGAGAAGCACAATGACTCTGCCCCGCCAGCGAGGATTGACCGAGCAGGCCGCCACCACCGCCATCGACACCGCCTGCCGCCTGCTGCGGTTGCCGTCGATCCGCAACGAGTTCGCCGACATCGCCGACCGGGCGGCCAAGGACCAGATGACCTACCGCGGCTTCCTCGCCGAGTTGCTGATGGCGGAGTGCGACGACCGGGCCCGCCGGCGCTCGGAACGGCGGATCAAGGCAGCCGGTTTCCCGAGGGAGAAGTCGTTGCGGACCTTCGACTTCGACGCGAACCCCAACATCGACGCGGCCACGATCAACACGCTCGCCAGCGGCGAGTGGATCAAGAAGGGGCAGCCGCTCTGCCTGATCGGCGACTCCGGCACCGGCAAGTCCCACATGCTCATTGCGCTGGGCACCGAGGCCGCGATGAAGGGCTACCGCGTCCGCTACACGCTCGCCACGAAGCTGGTGAACGAGCTGGTCGAGGCCGCTGATGAGAAGCAACTGAACAAGACCATCGCCCGCTACGGCCGCGTCGATCTTCTCTGCATTGACGAACTCGGATACATGGAGCTGGACCGGCACGGCGCCGAACTGCTGTTCCAGGTCCTGACCGAGCGCGAGGAGAAGAACAGCGTCGCCATCGCCTCCAACGAGTCGTTCGGCGGGTGGACGAAGACCTTCACCGACCCCCGACTCTGCGCAGCCATCGTCGACCGCCTCACCTTCAACGGCACCATCATCGAGACCGGCACCGATTCCTACCGTCTCGCCAGCACCCGGGCTCGGACCGAAGCGCCGGCCATCACAGGCTGACGACTACAGGCCGGTCTCTGCCCGAGCCCAGCGGACAGGGGACTCTCACAGCTTCTGCTCAAGCTGCTGCGTCATCGGCACCAGCCCGGATGCCTCATAGAAAGACCGGGCTGGTGTGTTGAAGCACCACACGTTTGTGATCAGTCGTTGGCAGCCGGCTTCACGACCGATCTCGCGCACTGCCTCCAAGAGTGCAGTCCCGACCCCGCCACGTGAGGCGTCGGGATCCACGGCCAGTTGCTGCAGCATCACGACCGAATGCCTCTTGACCTGCGGACTTCCCTCGCGCTCCACCACGAGGGCCATGGCATACCCGGCGAGTGAACTTGCGGACGAAAGATCCGCGACGAGGACGTGCGCAGAGGCGTCGTCGAAGGCGTCGTGGAAGAACTCTTCGAGCCGCACCTGCTCCGGCTCAGCGACGAAGACGTCAGGTCGCTGCTGGGCATGCAGGCCATGAACGAGGCCGTGGAGCTCCACGAGCCGCGGACCGTCGTCCTTGGACGCGTTTCTGATCCGGATCATGCTGCACATGGTGCCTGGCAGACCACACGCCCCGCTACGCAATTAGACGACGCGCCGCTGCCGCCAACGCCGTCATTTCTCATGACCAAAACGTGAGCCAGTTGATCAACATCGCTGCCCAAACTCACCAACAAACGCTGCCGCTACAAGTGAGCAGAGCCAGTACGAGTCCGCGGTGGTGCTCAGGTGCGCGTGACCGAGGATGGTCTGCACATCCAGCAGGGTCAGGTTCTTGTCCCGGCTCATGCGCAGAGCGGCAGTGTGCCTGAGGTCGTGCATCGTGTAGTTGGTGCCGAGCACCCCGTTGAAGCGGCGGAAGACGGCGCGCAGGGCCTCGTAGTTGAACGGTTGGCGATGCAATCCTTCCCCGCGGTCGCGTCGTCGGATGGTCCACCAGATCGGTTCGTTCGGGTCGAGCGGGCTGAGCTCGGCCAGATAGAGGCGGAGCCAGACGAAGGCGTCCTGGCTGGCCGGCAGCCACTGCGCGTCGTCGCTGCCCTTGCGGCTGACCCGTACCAGCTGGTCTCCCCAGTCCAGGTCGACGCCGCGGATGCCGAGGACCTCGCTGGCCCGGGCGGCGTTGCTGATGTCCAGGGAGAGGATCGCGCGGTCCCGATTGGCCCCGGTCTCCTAGCTCAGACACCAGCCGCAAAGTAGCGGGGCGATCACGTACTCGCCGCCGTGGCGGCCTGCTCGTCGTGTTCACGGAGCATTCGCATCACGGTGGCGGGTGAGGGGTGCTGGCCCTTCTTCGTGCCAGTGGTGATGACGAGCCGCTTGGCGATGTCGCGGAGGCTCATCTCCTGGTCGCGCAGGTGGAGAGCCATGGACAGCATGGACTCGTCGGTGACGCCCGCGCCGCCGATGGTCTTGCCGCGCTTGCGGGCGGATTCGTGGCCTTCGAGGGTGCGGTCGCGGATGTACTCGCGCTCCATGCCGGACATCGCGGCGAGCACGGTGAACACGATGCCGGAGGGGTCGTGCGAACCCTTCAGCTCTCCGGTGAGGAACTCCAGGCCGACGTCGCTGGCCTTCAGTTCCTCGGCGAGCATGGCGAGTTCGATGCCGCGGCCGAGGCGTTTGTGCTCGTGGACGACGAGGGTCACGGCGACGCCGGAGGAGCGGATCTCCCCGGCGAGTTTCACGGCGGACTCCAGCTCGGGGCGCCGAGTGGCGCGGGTGGAGATCTTCTCCGAGAAGATGCGGGTGACCCCGGCCTTGGCGAGGGAGTCGAGCTGCGCGTCGAGGGACTGGCGGGCGGTTGAGGCGCGGGCGTAGCCGAGGCGGACGTGCCCGACTGGTTTGGCGCCGGCGCTCATTGGCCGGGGTAGCTCGGTCCAGGCCGAACCCGGCTTGCGTACGGCGGGGGTCGGCACGCCGAGCGTCTTGGCAAGTTGGGGCACGAGGCGGAAGCGGGCGGTGTGGTACTGGATGGCCACCTTGCCCTTGCCGGTGCGGCACGGGGAGCCCGCGGGGGCGGTGCAGGTGGACATCGGGCAGTCGTGCGATTCCACGCGCTTGAAGTCGTCGCTCACGAGTCCCGGGCGTTTCATGAGGGTGTTTCAGACGTCCAGTTGTTTGCAACAACTCATGAAACATGATCGGCGCAGGTGGGCCGCCGGGCGGAGGGGTGTTTCACGAGCGACCACCTATGAAACAGGACACGGCCGAAAGCCGGTGCCATCTGCTGCGGTCGGACGCCGGGGTCCGACTGGCCGGCGGGCGCGGCCGATCGCCGCTCACGACCCGGGGTGGGTGGTCAGCAGTCGTGTGTGTGCGGTTGTTCGTTCCCTCTGTCGCCAGGTTCCTGGTGGTTCTCCGTGGTGTCGGCGGAAGGCTGCGGCGAACGCGAAGGGCGAGCCGTAGCCAATGGTGTCGGCGATCTGGGCCAGGCTGAGGTCGTCGGCGCGCAGGTGGTCGCGGGCGAGGGTCATGCGCCATTCGGTCAGGTACTGCACGGGGGCCTGGCCGAGTGCGTCCCGGAACGCCCGCGCGAACGCGGCGCGGGACAGGCCGCTGATCGCGGCGAGTTCAGGGACTGTCCACGGGTGGGCCGCGTTCTCGTGCATGGCTTGCAGCGCGGCGCCCAGCCGCGGGTCCGCGGACGCCCGGTACCAACGTGGTGCGGTCGTGCTGCGGCGGAACTCGCTGCGGATGGCCAGGACGAGCAGCAGGTCCAGGAGGCGGTCCAGCACTATCTGCTGGGCGAGTTCGCTGCGGACCAGCTCGCGGGAGAGCAACGTGATCACGTCCCGCAGCGGGTCGTCGTCGGCCGCCGAGAGGGTCATCACTTGGGGCAGTGCGTCGAGCAGCCCGGCGCCGACATCGCCGGAGAACTGGTAGGCGCCGCACAGGAACACGGTGGCCTGCGGGCTGTCCCCGGGGCCCATCCGGGCGTGGTGTGCCCGGAACTCCTCCGGCTCCAGGCATGCGGCGCCCGGCTCGTGCCCGATGTAGTGGTCCGGGCCGCCGCGCACCAGCGTGACGGTCCCCGGTATCAGCTCCACGGTGCTGCCGGGGGTGTCCAGCCACAGGTAGCCCCGGCCGCGGACCACGGTGTGCACCGACAGCTGTATCGAACCGCCCAGCCGCAGTCCCCACGGCGGTTCGGCAACTGTCCGCGCGAACACCGCGCCGGCGGCACGCGCCCGCACCAGGTGGTCGGTCAGCAAGTCCATGGGACCAGCTTGACCAGCACGGGCAGCCACGGTCAAGGCGCGAGAGCTTCACGTAAAAAGACGAGCGGATCACGCATGGTTTGTCTTGCCTGGGGCCGCAAGCATGGAGTCATGAACAATGAAGCCTCCACCACGCTCATCCTTGGCGGCACGGGCCGGACCGGTTCGCTGCTGGCCGACGCGCTCGCCCGGCGGGGAAGCGCCACCCGTACCGCGGCGCGCAGCGGAGCGGACGTCCGGTTCGACTGGGACGACCCGGCCACCCACGCGGCCGCACTGGCCGGCGCCGACCGCCTCTACCTGGTCACGCCCACGATGCGCGTCCGCTACGCCGACCAGGTCGGCGCGTTCCTGGACCTCGCCGAGGCGGCCGGCGTGCGGCACGTCACCTACCTCAGCGTCTACAACGCCGACCAGGCGCCGCCGGAGATCGACATCGCAGCCGTCGAGGCCGATCTGGCCTCCCGCAGCACCATCACGCACGCGGTCCTGCGCCCTTCGTGGGTGATGCAGAACTTCGCCGACGGCCACATCCCGGTCATCGACGGAGTGATCACCGTCCCAAGCGGCGGCAACATGGAAGCCTTCGTCGACGCGGCCGACATCGCAGCGGTCGCGGCCGAGACGCTGCTGAACCCCGACACCCACGCCGGTGCCGCCTACGAGCTCACCGGCCCGCAGGCCCTCACCTTCGGTGACGTCGCGGACGCCCTCGCCGCCGTGAGCGGCCGCCCCATCGCCTACCGCGACATCGAACAGGAGACGTGGATCAGCGGCGCGGTCGCCGCAGGCGTCCCCGCCGACTACGCGGTGATGATGCGCTGGCTCACCGGCGCCATCGTCACCGGCAACGGCTCCACGCCCACCGGTGACATCGAGAAGGTCACCGGCCAGCCGGCCACTGCCTTCCGCGCGTTCGCCGAGCGCGACGCCCAGGCGTGGGCCTCGGAGGCGAAGTGAGCAAGACGGTCAGCGACGACACGCCCCTGGTCGGGGCGGACAGTCCGTTCTTCCGCATCATCAAGGAGGGCCTGAACGGCCTGGTCGACGGGGAGGACTTCTACGATCTGCTGGCCGAGGACGTGGTCTTCGAGTACGTGATCACCGTGCCGGGCTACCCCCGGCGGGTCGAGGGACGCCAGGGGATCATCGACCTGTACCGCGACTACGGCGACTACGTGAAGCTGCACGGTGCGGACAACCTCCGCGTGCACCGGGACCCCGAGACCTCCGTGGTCGTCCTGGAGTACGAAGTGCACGGCACGTCCGTCCCCACAGGGCGGCCCTACGACAACCGCTTCGTCTCCGTCGTGACCATCAAGGACCGCAAGGTGACCCACTGGCGCGACTACCTGGACCCCATCGCCGTATTCGACGCACAGGGATGGCCCCAGGGCGGTCACCCGTAAGAGCCGGCGAGCCCACCGAGCGCCCGCCACGCGGCTTCGTTCACGGGCGGGTCCGCGAGATCCTGGAAGCCTTTCATCGTGCCTCTGCGCCTGATCGGGGCCCGGCGTCTGCCGGGGCCCGGGGACGGGGAACGGCGGCGGGCCCCAGGTCGAGGCGCTTGCTCATGTCGAGGCGGAAGGTGCCGTACGGGTTGACGTTGGACCAGAACAGCGCGGTCAGACCGCGCCGGTCCTCATCGCTCAGCCTCGATGCCCATGCCGGTTCGGCCAGGACCTGCTGGACCAGCAGGGTGTTGACGTGCACGAGCGCGGACTGCAGCAGGTGCAGGGCGAGCATCGAGGTCTCGGCGTGCTCCTTGTCAGGCCCGGTCAGGGCCCCGTCCTTGCCATAGTGGAGCACGGTATTCGCGCTGTTCCAGTTCTCCACGACCTGGAGCCCGCCGTGGATCTCCCGGCGCAGGCCGGGGCCGGCGAGGTAGTCGCAGGTTCTGTGGAATCTGTTTTGTCAAGTGATGCGCGGGTGGGTCATGCTGCTGCCACTCGATCAGTGGTGCTTGGCGAGGCTGTCTGCCAGCGGGAGCGACAGTTCCTCCGTCGCGGGCCATGGCGGAGCCTCAGGGCCTTGGCGCCATGTGAGATGCACCTGGACGAATCGTGCAGGGGCGTCCTCGACGCTGAACAAGACTTCGTCGCAGCGACCGCAACGGGCGAAAGCGATGACGGGCTTACCGAACAGGGGATGCCCTTCGCTGACCTCAAGGCGGAGCTGAGCTTCCAGGATCTCTCTGGCCCGTGCGTCAGGCAGCAGCACCCACGGCTCCGGCAGCGGACGAGGCTCCCAATCGAACAGGTAGTCAATGCTGGGATCCAGCCCGCCATCCATCCACGGCTGTGACGACCCGGTGTCTCGCGTGGCGTGCCGGCGGCAGGCTGGGCATCGCCGAAGCTCGCGGGTGGGTCCTCGACGTCGGCGTGGATGCTCAGCAGGTGAAGACTGGGACAGAACGCGGCGGGCCAACCCTTCACCGCAGGTCGGACAGGTGTCCATGGCCTCAGCATGTTCCATCGGGCTCCCCTCTTGACTTGCCAGTAGTGACGTTGATGATCGGTAGGAGTGTCGCAGTCGCCGGGATGCCGATCTCACGCGGTGTGGCCCCGGTTGGGGTTGGGACGTCGACGAGCCGTTCCAGTAGCTGGTCGAGGGCGACCTGGCCGTCGTCGACAGCGGCGCGCTCGTCGTCGGTGAGCGGGATGCTGGCCAGCATCCGTTGAAGGTTGTCCTTGGCCTCCAGCAGCTGCCCCTTTGACGACGCCTTCGGCGTATAGAAGTCGCACCGGGCGCAGGCCATCCGGTGCTGACACTGCTCGAAGAACGTGTAGGTGCAGTAGCCGTGGCCCATGTCGTAGTACTGCCACGGCTCACCCGACGCGGCCGCTCCGGAGGTAACCGCGTCCCGGTCGACCAGGACCTCGATTGTCCGGACGTTGCGCTCGAAGTACCCGGCATCGTTGTAGGCCCTGGCCAGCTTGTTCGGTGTGATCTTGGCGTAATGCTGAGTAGCCTCCGGACTCCGGTGACCGAGCCAGGCTTGCAGCTCAAACAGCGTCATCGGCTCCTTGGCGTTGTAGAGCTGGCTGGCGATCGTGGAGCGGGCCCGGTGGCTGGTGATGTTGCCCCGGACATCGGCGGTCGGGACGCCGGCCTTGCGGCAGAGCGAAGGGATGACCGCGGTGTTGATGTAGGTGTTGGCGAGGCGTTTGGCCCGGTGTGCGAACAGGAAGTCCACCTGCTCGCTGGTCTTGCGGTCGAGCATCTTCGGCTGCTGTGGCCGGAGCTCCTGCCATGCCTCGATCGCCTTGCCCAGCAGGGGATCGATGGGCTTGGTGAAGGAGGTGCCGGTCTTGTGGGTGGGGACGTCCAGCAGGCAGACGGCGTCACGCGCCAACACCTCGTCGGAATCGCCGGGGATGGGGAAGCCGTTGTGCTGCCAGCGGATGCAGCCCGTGCGGAGGCGGGATATCTCGTCGCTGCGCAGGCCGCCGAACAACCAGGTCAGGGTGACGGCCCGGATGAGTTCGATCGGGTAACACAGTCCGTAGGTGTTGGTCGGGAAGTCTTCGGGATCGATGTTGAGCCCGGCCCACAGCAGCTTCGCCCATATGTCGTCGGCGATCACCCGGGGGTTGGGGCCGATCAGCGCCGCGACGCTCCTGGGCGTGGCCAGCGCGCGAACGGGGTCGAAGCGGCGGGGAATCCACTCCCACTCCTGGCAGTCCCTGAAGAACGTCCTGGTCGCGGTGAGGTAGCCGGCCTTCGTGCGAGGGGACAGCGGTTTGCCGCCGCGCTTGTCGAGTCCCGCCCGGCGCTGCACGTGCTCGCCGACGGTCATCCGGTCCAGCGCCGCGACCCAGGCCGCGCAGGTCTCGCGGGTCCACTGGGCGGGTTCGACGATCTCGGGGTGCTCGGCGGCCAGCCACCGGCCTGCTTTGGCCACGATGGACCGGAACCCGCCTCTGACCTTCGGCGTGAGCGTCGAGGTGTCGTGCCAGCGCTCCACCATCGCGGCCCAGGGCTCGGGAACGCCTTCGAGATCGGGCATCACGGCGTGGATGGGCTTGGGCGGTGGGCCGGCGTGTCCGAGGGCGGCGATCGCCCGGTGAACACCGTGGAGGTTTCCGCGCCGGGCCCCGGACGGGAGGGCAGGGCTCTCGCGGGCCCGTTGCAAAGCGTCGGTGGTCATGTCCTGCAGGAGCGGGCTGCGGTTGATCAGCATGATCTGGACCAGCACGGTGCGGAACTGGCCGAAGGCGCCGTTCGAGGGGTGGTAGCCCCAGCCCTGGAGGGTGGCCGCCACCTGCGCGATCGTCTCCTCGACCGGTTCCTGGCCGAAGACGCGCCAGGCAAGCGAGCGGCGGATGAACCCGCCGATTCGGTGGAAGTCGGTGAAGTCGCCGAGCAGGTAGGCGAACGCGGCCACGTAGGGCCGGACCGTGCCGTCGATCCACCCCGGCCAGGCTTTCTCGAACTCCTTGTGGCCAGGGGCGATGAGGCGGACCCAGTCGTCTGCCGACCACGCCCAGAACGACGTGCCGTCTTCCAGGCAGCGCCGCAGGACGAGGCCGATGGCATCGGTCACGGCCCGGCGGTGGGAGGGCGTGTCCGGGCACCACCGAAGCGCGGCTCGTGCGTCGTCGAGCGGGCGGAGCAGACGGGAGATCGCCCGCCACTCGACTCGGTCCGGGGCATAGCCGCGGCGCCGGCGGACTTCCCAGCCCAGACTGGCCAGTGCTGCACGCTCGCGTTCGGTGAGTTCGGGGCGACGGTCGTAGCGGGCCAGGTCAATGGGCCAAGGCCAGGAAGGTGCCGTGGCCGTCTCGGAAGCGGCCGCCGATATCGCCGCGGTCACAGCGCGACCGTCCCGGTCGCCTGCTCGCCGAGGCGGGCCAGCATCTGCACCCGCCAGCCGTGGATCTGTTCCATGCCACGGCTGAGCTTGTCGGCCAGGTCCCGGCCCGACAGGTGGATGTAGGTGAGCGTGGAGTCGGTGTGCCGATGGCCGGCGAAGGTGGCGATGGCGTGTAGTTCCCAGCCCATCCGGGCCAGGTCGGTCAAGCACAGGTGTCGCGTGGTGTGAGTGGAGAACCGCGGGACATCGGCGGCCAGTGCGATCCGGCGGACTACCTTCGACCAGGTCCACAGGCTCAGCGGCTGGGCGTGGTTTCGCCGGGATTCCGACAGGAACAGCGGCCCCCGTGCCCGGCTGATCGTCGCCCGGTGTGCGAGGTAGCCCGAGAGCAGGACGCCGGTCGGCGCGGAGTACGGGACGACGCGCTCCAGCCGGTTCTTGGTCGTCTCAGCCCGCACCCGCAGCGTTCGGTGAGCCGGGTCGAGGTCGTCGGTACGCAGCGAGCACAGCTCCTCGCGGCGCAGTGCGGCGTCGTAGGCGAGAGCGAGCATCACGCGGTTGCGGACCGGCTCCTCGGCGGCGACCGCGAGGACGTCCATCCACTGCTGTTCGGTGGGTATCCACGGCAGCTTCGTGAGCCTCGGAACGAGGCCGCGCTCGTGCCCGCCGCGTTGGCGGCCGGGCGTGTAGCGGCCCCGGCCGACCGGGTTGGAGTCGCGCTGCCCGTCCTCCATGAGGAAGTCGTAGAACAGCCGGACCGGCACCAGACGCTGCTGAATGGTGGCGTTGGCCAGTCCTGAGCCCGAGTCGATCGAGACCACGTTCGCGCCCCGGCGGCTCGGCCGAGACGTCAACTCCCGTACGTATACGGCGATGTGTGCCCGGTTGGCGGTCAGTGGGTCGACGTTCTCCCGCTCGCACATCTCCAGGTACTCGGCCAGGCCCCGGGCGTAGGCGTCGATCGTCCGGGGAGCCCGGCCCAGGTCGCTCCACACCTGCAACCACCCGGCCGCCTGCTCGTGCCTGCCGAGCACCGGCCACTTCTCGTCCAGCACCACCGTGCCCAATACATCTCCTCAGTCCGTGGTCGTACCGCACGGAGATGATCTCCGCTGCGGTCAGATTCCACGTAACTGATACGAAGATGGTGCGCACGGCGCGGCCGAGTTCTTCGAGCGCGGCGTACGTGGGGTGCTTGGGGCCGCCGCGGGTGAAGCGCCGCAGGACCTGCTCCGCCTCCGCCGTCCCGAGTCTGAGCGCGGTGGCGTACTTCACCATCTGGTCGTACTGCTGCTCGATCAGCTCCCAGCGGATTGGCCGCGTCAGCGAGGCGCCGAGCGCCGGCCAGCCGGGCGGGGTGTCGTCCGGGCGGTACAGGCGGATGCTGCCGATGTTCTTCAGCCGGGGCAGCAGGCGGAAGTTCAGCAACTCGGTGAAGGCGAACCCGACCACGCTCGCGCCGTGCGTGTCGACGTAGTTCGACTCGATCTCGGCGTCCGTGCAGTGCCGCAGCAGGCCCTCGATCATCGCCGCGACCTCGGACGACGAACAGCTCTTGAGCTGGGAGTAGATGCAGGCGTTCTTCCGCTCGACGTGCCAGTAGATCATCACGCCGTTGCCGCCGTAGCGGGCGTGGTACTCGGTCATGAAGTTTGAGGACCAGGACCCGAACTTCTTCGAGTCCGACGCACACGCGGTGCCGCGGCCCCACCATGCGGTGTCGCGGGCGGCGAAGGTGGAGTTCACCAGCCTGCTGACGGCGGCCCGCAGGTTGTCGACGGTGATGAAGTGCCGCCGCACGTGCCGCAGCGCGGCCTTGCTCTCGCCGTGCTCGCCGGTCGCCACGATCGCCCGGATGCCCATATTCGTGCCCAGCGCGAAGAGGGCCAGCAACAGACGGCGCTGGAGGACGTCACGCTCGATGCGCTCGTACGCGGCCACCGAGGAGAACTCCTCGGTGAAGCCGGTCAGGAAGTCGGCGTTCTTCAGCACGTCCAGGAGGTCCAGGACGCCCCATCGGCGTGCGACCTCGGCCTTGAGCGCCTGGAGGCCGGTGGGCTCGGCCAGCGGCTCCAGCTTCGGAACGGTAATCCACGGCTCGCCCTTGCGGGTGGTGACCTTTACACCGCCCGCTGAGCCGTCCGCGAGCGCGCCGGAGAGCCGGTCCAGGCCTGCGGTCATGCGCTTCTTCAGGTCCGCGATGAACGCCCTGGGGTTCAACGGCTGGCGGATCGCGGCGTAGTGCACGGCGCGGGTGGCCTCGAAGTCGCCCGGCAGGTCGTCCTCCGGATTGCGCCAGCGGGCGGCACCCTCGACGTAGATCTCCCGGCGGCGGACCGCGTCCCGCAGCGCGACCAGGACGCACAGCTCGTACGGGATGCGCTCAACCTTGCCCTTGTCGTCGACGACCGCCTCGCGCCAGTCCTTGCGCACCACGCCCTCCATCGGCACCACGTCCGTGGTGTCGTAGAAGCGGGTCTTGCCGTCGACATCGGCGTACTGCTTCAGCAGCGTCATCGCGTCCATCACCGGCCGGTAGGCGGTGTTGTTGCACTGGAAGCCCAAGGTGTTCAGCAGCGGCGGCAGCATCTGCCGGTAGTACGAGCTGTACGACGACCGGAGCGTGGTGCGGACCTTGGCCTTGAAGACCTTCTCGTTCGCCTTCGCCTCGGCCACCAGCTCACGCAGCGTCATCTCCCCGACCACCGGGAACAGGGCCCGGCGTACAACCTCGTCGGGCTTGTCGACGGCGGCCGTCGCCAGCTTGAAGAGGATGCCCTCCTTGCCGCGGACCTTCTTCAACTCGGCGGTGAGCTGCTTCTCCACCCGCCGCTCGGCACGAGCGTTGATCTTGTGAACCAGAGCGACCAGCAGGTCGACCAGGGCGTCGGTGATCTCCGCCTGACGGGACGAGCACAGCGCCGCGAGCAGGGTGATCCGTACGTCCTCGCTCGTGTCGCGGAAGTCCGAGGGGTACATCCTGATCACCCGCGCCCGCCAGGCGGCCACCAGCTTCTCCGAGCAGTCCGCGAACAACCCGTCGGGCAGCCCCAGCTTGCGCACGTCGTTCAGCTTGGTGATCTCCGTCAGCAGGGAGTCCAGGCCGACCGCGCCGGGGTCGCGCTTGAGCGCGGCCAGCAGGGCGGTCCCCGCCTCGTTGTCCTCAGCCACCAGCGACAGCAGTCGAGCCGTGGCCGCCTCGCCCAGGCGGCCGATCGTCCGGGCGCAGAACGTCTTCTCCCACTTGCCCCGCGCCGCGACGAGTACCTTCTCAACCCGGGTCCGGCCCGGCGGCTCGATCTTCCGGGCCCGGCACTCGACCAGCAGGGCCTCGCGCTGCCGGTCCTCCACCAGCTCGACCGGACAGACCTCCACGGCCAGCCACTCGGCCAGGGCCTTTTCGTCTGCGACTGTCGACGGCCGGAACCCCAGGGCCTCGCGGATCTGCTTGCGGTGGTACTCGGCGGTCCGGCCGATCAGCGTGTACTTCGCGAAGTCGGTGGCCGGGACCTTCACCAGTTCGGCGACGTACTCCACGGCAGATGGCGGGACCTCTTCCAGCACATCGGGGAACCGGCCTTCCAGCTCGAAGAACTTCAGCAACAGGCTGAAGCCGAGCCGGGTCGTCCCGCTCTTGTTCGCCATCAGGTCCCAGTCGCCGTCTACCAGCGTCCAGTTCGCCAGCAGCTCCTCTGGCGACCACTCTTGCCGCACGCCCGCCCCTTTGGCCTCGATCACTTGATCAGACCAACGACGGCGCCCGGGACCGGGAAACGGGACGCATCCGGCTACCCGCAACCTACTTTGCGGCTGGTGTCTGGGCTAGGACATCGGGGCCTGGTCAGCAGCACCCCTTGTCGTCGGCGTCGGCGCAGGTCCGGTCGCCCTCGACGGCGACCACGGCTGTGCGCAGGTCGTCGAGCGCGTGGCCGAGGCGTTCGTCGGCGAGTTCGTAGCGGGTGCGGCGGCCGTCGGGGACGGTGACGACCAGGCCGCAGTCGCGCAGGCACGCCAGGTGGTTCGACAGCCTGGTGCGGGAGACGTCCAGCGCGTCGGCCAGGTCGGCCGGATAGGCGGGTGCTTCCCGGAGGGCGAGCAGGATGCGGCAGCGGATCGGATCGGCGAGCGCCCGGCCGAACCGGACCAGGACGTCGATGTCGGAGGCGACAGTCAGCACACCGTCAACGGTACACAGATTCCTGAATTCAGGAAAGTATGAACTGATGGCCTCTACAGCCCGGAAATGGCATGTCCCGCACGCGGACGGCTTCCGCGTGCGGGACCGGTGCTCAGCTCGTGCCGGTCAGACGATCAGACGGTCGTCAGGGCGGTGTCGTCCACGACGAAGCTGGTCTGGAGGGAGGAGTCCTCCACGCCGTTGAACTTCAGGGTGACCGTCTGGCCCGCCAGCGAGGACAGGTCGAAGGTCTTCTGCGCGTACCCGGAGTTGTGGTTGAGGTTCGAGTACGTCGCCAGGGTGGTCGAACCGGCGGACACCGTCAGCTTGTCGTACGCGGTGCTGCTGGTGGTCTCCGACGTGTCGATGTGCAGGTAGAAGGTGAGCGTGGCCTTGCAGCCGGCCGGAATCGTCACCGACTGGGACAGCGTGTCGGTGTGCGAGGAGCCGTAGCCGTCCAGCCAGGCGTAGTACGAACCGCCGTGCGCCGCCTCACCGCTGTCGTTGACGATGACGCCGCTGGTGGCGCTCCAGCCGGTACTGCCCGATTCGAAGCCGGGGTTGGCCAGCAGTTGGGACGAGGTGCAGCCGCCCCCGCCGGAGCCGACGGTCCAGGTGAAGGACGTAGAGCCGGAGGCGCCGGTGGAGTCCTTCGCCGTGACCGTGACCTGATAGGTGCCGGCAGTGGACGCCGTACCGGAGATCAGGCCGGTGGAGCTGTTGATGGACAGGCCGGTCGGCAGGCCGCTCGCGCTGTAGGTGAGAGCCGCGCCCCCGCTGTCGGTGGCCTTGATCTGCAGGCTGACCGAGCTGCCGGTGGTGGTGGACTGACTGCCGGGGTTGGTGACGGTGACCGTGTTTCCGGTGCTGGAGCCGGAGGTGAAGGCGGCGGTGCCGTTCGGAGTCCCCCAGCCGGTCGGACCGTCGTAGCCGGTGCCCGCGGTGCAGAAGTACGACGGGGAGCAGCTGCCGTTGTTGCCGCTGGTCACGTCGTACAGGTTGCTGGTGTGGGAGTAGGGGTACTTCGCCGGGTAGTCGCTCGAGCCCGGGGTGCCCGCGAGGGCGTAGACGGAGGCGATGATCGGCGAGCTGGCGCTGGTGCCGCCGTAGACCGCCCAGCCGGAGCCACCGTAGGTGTCGTAGACCGCGACGCCGGTGGCCGGGTCGGCGACCGCGGAGACGTCGGCCTCCATGCGCCTGGAGCAGCCGGTGTCGGTCTGCCAGCTCGGCTTCGGGTCGTAGGCGGAGCAGCCGGAGCCGGTGCCCTCCGTGGTGTTGGTGTGCCACACCGACTCGCTCCAGCCACGGGAGTTGGAGGAGGTCGTCAGCGCGGTGCCGCCGACGGCGGTCACGTACTGGGAGGTCGCCGGATACTCGGCGCCGTAGGCGGAGTCGCCGGAGGAGACGGTGATCGCGACGCCCGGGTGCTTGAAGTACGAGGTGTCGTCGCTGGTCTGGGAGGAGGACTCGGAGCCGCCCCAGCTGTTGGAGACGAACTTGGCGCCGAGTGTCACGGCCTCGTTCTCGGCGGTGCCGAGGTCGGCCATGGTCGCGGAGTTGGCCTCGACCAGGATGATGCTGCAGTTCGGGCAGACCGCGCTGACCATGTCGATGTCGAGCATCTCTTCACCGGCCCAGCCGGTGTCGTTGGTCGGCAGCGACGTGGTGGAGCCGGTCTGGCTGACCTGCTTGAAGCAGCCGTTGGCCTTGGTGCAGGACGACAGGCCGTACGTGGAGCGGTACGTGGCCAGGTCAGACTCGGCGTTGGGGTCGTTGTACGCGTCCACGATGCCGACGGTCAGGCCGGAACCGGCTGTGGTGGGCAGGTTGTAGGCGCTGTGCAGGTTGGCCGGGGAGAGGCCGGAGGGCGCGGCCGCGGCGAGCGCCGAGGCGAGGCGCTGCTTGATGTCGGTGCGGCGCTGGGCGAAACAGGAAGCACGACCCGGCTCGGCGGTGGCGCACAGGTGCCGGGTCGGCACCTTCTGGCCGGCCTTGCCGGTGGAGTGGTAGGTCTGCCGCTCGGGGGCGGTCAGTGCCTTGTTGTTCTGCGTGACCTTGGAGGTCTGAGGGTGGGTCGCGGGAGGCTGAGCACCGGCCGTCGGTGCGGCGGTGAATCCGGCGACGGTCAGAGCGAGGGCGGGGAAGGCGACGGCGACGAGTCTTCGCAGACTCCGTCTCCGCGCGCTCGGGTGTGACTCACGCATGGGTTACTGCCTCCGGTTGACGTGGGGATTCGCACTGGATGGGCAGGCCCGTGATTGCGCGTAGCGGCGGCAGAACCGCGCAGTCATGAGCATGACATTCACCCCCACATGCCGAATGAACGCGACATGACAGGGTGCGGGAGGAACGTACGCCTGAAGCGCGCGAACCGGCAGCGCCGCAAGCGATTTCTTTGCCTCTCCATAGGATTGGATTGGTCGCTCCATTGGAGAGCGACCGAGGCATCAGCGCCTGCGCCGGTCTCGGCGAGCCGGATGACGTCCGCCGCCTGGGGGCATCGTGCCGATGGCGACGGGGACTTCGCGTCACACACTCGCGAGTGGTGCGGAAAGTGCGGCCGGTGAAGAGGCTCGTGATCCAGGCGCGGTGAGCAGAGGTCCCGATCTTCTGGCGACGCTCGGGCTGAGTCCACGGCACAGCCGCTCCCGTACTCTTCCTCAGAGCCGCCGCGCAGGACCGGCTTCGGAGGGGGCACGGACAACCGCGAGGGAGACGGCATGGGAGCCGCTGACCGGCAGAGTGCCGGAGACTGGAACCGGGTCGGCGACCCGCCGGGCCCCACCGATGGTCGTGTGAGCGAGTACGGCCACGACTACGAGTACGGCCACGAGTACGGGAATCCTCCCGAGTCGATACCTCGTCGCCCCGACTACGGACCCGATGCCCGCACGGGCCACATCCCCTCCCCGGCGATAGGCCACGCGCACACCCCCGCGATGGGCGACGGGCGCGCCACGGTGACCGGCAACGGACATGGCCCCGACCACGGCCCCGGAGCAGGCGCGGGCGGTCACGGACACCCACACACCCCCGGCCACAGCCACAGCCATGGGCCCGCCGCACCGGTCTCCCGGCACCTGCGCAAGGTCATCGCGGCGATCCTGATCCCCTTCACCGCCGCGGTCGTGGTGGGGCTCGTCGTGCTGTGGCCGGGCGGAGCCCCGCCGCACCAGCGCACCGGTGTCGGTTTCGACCGGCAGACCCAGCAGGCGACGGTCTCCAAGGTCGTGAGCGTGAGCTGCAAGTCGGTGAACGCCTCGGGCGAGACCCCGACAGGGGACACCTCCACCGCCGAGGGCACCTCGGCACAGCAGGAGGCGAGCGGCACCTGCAAAAGGGCGACGATCCGCGTCGACAGCGGCAAGGACAAGGGCCGTACCTTCACCGAGATCGTGCAGCCCGACCAGTCGCGGCAGCTGCACCAGGGCGAGAAGGTCGTCGCCGCGTACGAACCCTCCGCGCCCAAAGACCTGCAGTACTCGGTCGCCGACGTCAACCGCCGCTTCCCCATGGTCCTGCTGGCCGGCATCTTCGCACTCGCCGTCGTGGTGGTGGGCCGACTGCGCGGCGTGATGGCGCTGGTCGCCCTGGCCATCAGCTTCCTGGTGCTGAACTTCTTCGTCCTGTCGGCGGTCCTGCAGGGCTCGAACCCGCTCCTCGTGGCGGTGGTCGGGTCGAGCGCCATCATGCTGATCGCCCTCTACATGTGCCACGGTCTGTCGGCCCGCACCTCGGTGGCGGTGCTCGGCACCCTGCTCTCGCTGGCGCTGATCGGCATCCTGGGCTCGGTGTTCATCGGCTGGGCCGCCCTGACCGGCAACACGGACGACAGCACCGGCCTGATACACGGCCTGTACCCGAAGCTCGACATGAGCGGTCTGCTGCTCGCCGGCGTCATCATCGGATCCCTCGGCGTGCTCGACGACGTCACGGTGACCCAGACCTCGGCCGTCTGGGAACTGCACGACGCCAACCCGACCATGAGCTGGCGAGGACTGTACCGGGCAGGCATCCGCATCGGCCGCGACCACATCGCCTCCGTCGTCAACACCCTCGTCCTCGCCTACGCCGGCGCCGCACTGCCGCTGCTGCTCCTCTTCTCCATCGCACAGAGCGGCGTGGGCACGGTCGCCAACAGCGAACTGGTCGCGGAGGAGATAGTGCGCACACTGGTGGGCTCGATCGGCCTGGTCGCCTCGGTGCCGGTCACGACACTGCTCGCGGCACTGGTGGTCTCGGCCGACCGGCCCGGTCCGCGGGCGGAAACGGCGACAGCGGGCGCAGTGGCGGCTGCCGGAGCGGCTGCGAGCCGCGGCGGGCGTCGGCGGAAGCGTTGAGAGCGATCTATTCAAGGTGGGCGCATACTGGCTGTTCAGCGACTGTACGGGGGGTGCGCTCAGCGTCTGAGCGCGGCTGTTGTTCAAACTCTGAACGGGCCTCGGCGGAGATCATCGCCGCCTGCCCCTTGGTGATGTTGCGGTGTGCTCCTGCAACGACTCCCTTCCGGCCAGCTCTCGTTTCAGGGGACGCCTGCTCTTCAGCCGCCCGGAGGACCTCCCAGCGCCTCCGAGTCGCCGGCGTGCCCATAGCGTGCCCTTAAGACCGGTCAACCACGGTCAACAGCGGTGCGATCCTGCCCCCTCGGGCGCAACCCCAGAGCACATACGCCCAGGTCAGAAGCTATCCGGCTCCGCAAGCGCCGTCGCTTCCCAAGCTGAGAGCGCCGACTTGCACAGATCGCGGGCACGGCCAGAATCCATGAGCTGCCGGAGCAACGTCAGACACCTTGGGCTCACCATGCCTGCGGACTCCCTACGGCCCCGCTTCCCGAGAACGCGGGAAGTTTTCCTGACAGCCCCTCAGCTCTACGTATCGATGCAGGTCAGAGACCCAGCATGCCACCCCTGACCAAGCGCCTTCTAAGCGCTTTGCCTATCGGCACGTCAACACATGCCCAGCAGCACCGACGCGCCATCCCGCTGCAGCCGCCCACGGGGAATTACCGGTAGCTCGCTAAAACTGGCGGTAGAGGTCAAGGGGTCTGCCAGCGGTGACCGTGTCGATGAGGGCTTGGAGTTCGAGCGGCGGGTCCTTGTCGGTCCCTGCTCGCCACCAGCTGCCCAGGGTGATGACCGAGGTGAGCCGGGAGCGGACGTCCCGTAATGCCCCGGGGCCAGCAAAGCAGTTGGGGCTGGTGGGCGTGACACCCCTCTCTGGCCGGTCGTCGGGGGCAGGAAAGGTCGGCGGGCGAGCGGGCGCTGGTGGTGCCGTGCGGGGCGTCGATGTGGGGCAAGTCGTCGCTGGTGGAGTAGGTGCAGTCGGCCACCACGACCCGGCAGGCGAAGCAGCCGCCGGCCTGCACGGACACGAGTGCACCATTGACGCCATGCTCGGCATCACCGGAACGACCACGATCCTCACCTCGGATCCCGAGGACCTGATCGCGCTGCACATTGGGCGGGCCACCGTTATCAAGATCTGACTGAGCGCCCTCGATTGGTAGCGCCTTGCGCCCAGCCTACTCATCCAGGTCAGGCGCCAGCCACAGGCGCGCAAAAACCCCTCGGTACAGCTATGCGAAACGCCCCATTCCCCATACGCGGTCCGCAGGCCCTTCGATTCTCTCTGTAACGATTCCGTCCCGGTGAATCTCCAGAGGTTCTACGATTCCGGTTTCCACCGCTTCAAGCCATGCTTTAGTGGGTCCAATTCCCCAGGGCACCCATGGTGTTAGATCATCCATCACCACAATAGCCCCTGGAGGGCATGCAGTGTGACAGTTCCGCAAGTCCGATGACGAAATGTCGTACTCATGGCCGCCGTCTACAAATGCCAGCTGGAAGGCAGCAGCAAGCGCCGTATTCGACAGGAAGTTCGGCAGTGTTTCCCTGGAATCTCCGAGTATCAGCTGGTGACGCCCAGGGAACTTCTTGTCGATGAACTCCTTCGCTACTGAAACAGCCAAACTCCCAGGCCGATCGAAAGACACTACAGTCACATCTTCGCGGGCAGTCAGGAACGCATGACTGGAGAACCCTATATTGAAACCAATTTCAATGACGCGATGCACGTCGAAGCGCACGACGAGATCCATGAGGTAGGCGAGTTCCGGCACACTGGAAGACCCTTCCAGTAGCAAGGCTTCGCTTTTCTGAACGTGATCGAATATTTCCTTCGTGAAGGAGCGGACGGTTCCCGTCCAGCGATTCACATACGGAGCTTCCATGTTCTCTCCTCGATTCTGAAGTCCCTCAGGACGCTTCGTGAGTTGTCCGACCGTCGGCCGCCCGGTCGAGCACTGTTTGCGAGAGTTGGTGCAGCGGGGTGTCACCAGAGGCAAGAGCGGCATCCAGCAGGATGGAGTCGAGTCCGGAAAGCAGAAGCCGGGGACCGTGGATGGGGATGGCCGAGGTGTCACCCATGAGGGTCATGACCGCCGTCTCGGCGAGAGCCCACACCGAAAACCGCACGTTGAGGTCGGGCAAAGCCGCAGGCAGGCGGTCCTCCGTCAGCTGTGATGCGGTGCTCAGCTTGCGCAGGGCGTCTGGGCCAAGGTCTGCCAGCGCATTGAAAGTGCGTTTCTCCGCCAGAGACTGTGTACCGTTGAAGTCGCTCTGCCCGATCACCCGGAGATTCACGCCAAAGGGCAGGGCCACGTGGTGGCCGCGCTCCGCGGATATCAGGGAGCGGGACTCCACGAACCGGTCGTGGTCGTACCAGCTGCACCGGTACCCCTGGAATGCCACCACAGAGACGTCGCGGACCAGCTCGCCGAAAGTTCCTGACTGTGCTGGGACACTGAGTGGGATGGCCTGGAAGAGATTGGTCACCGCATATCGGGTGCCGGGATGCGCTCTGTTCGCGACGGTGAGGCGCAAGGTGATGGATGTCTGCCGGGTCCATTGGCCCAGGACAGCCGCATAGGCCGCGAAGATGACGTTTGCCGCACTGACGCCATACCTGCGGGACAGGCTAGCAACGGAGGGAGCGGCGGCCTGGGACTGCAACCGGGCCCAGACGAATGTTGGTTCCCCTCCGGTGGGATCCACGCGGGGTGGTGTCGGAACGGAGGCCGCGCGCAGCTGTTTCCGCAAGAACACGTCCGCTCGCTCAGCTTGGGCTCTGCCACGTGCACTGCGCTCGAAGGCTGCGATCTCGCCCGGTTGCCATCCCGACGGCCCTGGCAGGGCACGCCCCAGACTCAGGTTGACGATCTCCTCATACACAATCGCCGATGCGATCCCGTCGGCGAAGACATGGTGCAGCAGCATGGCAATGGCCGCCGGAGCACCGTGCACGGTGAGAAGAGCGACCCGGACGGGCAGTTCGTCAGACTTGAAGTCCTCCAGGGCCAGCCTCTCCTTGATCTCATGAGCCGCGCTCGACACTGCGTCCGCCGCGACCTCGTACTGATCTACCGAGAGAGCCCCCTCGGCCCTGACGACCTGCACAAGACGCCCGTCTTCGGCCCGCTCCCAGTGACTTCGCAGTGCCTGGTGTCGTTCCAAGACCTTCCTGATCGCGGAGAGGACATCCCCCACCCTCCGTACGCCAGTCAGCGGTCCGTCCTTGCGGACGTGCGGAGGGGTGAGTGCCGTGCCGATCCGCTCAATGGAGCGCACCGCCGCGATCTGCGCCCAGGCCAGGTCGTGGGTGCCGGAAGTACAGCCTGAGAAGGAGACGAGATGAGAGGCGGTCTTCTGCATACCGTTGTCCGTCCCGTGTCAGTGGAGGTTCCAGAGGGCCTCGACGTCCGTGGTGCCCTTGCCGTACGCGAGCTCCTGGGTGTGGTAGAACACGGCGTACCGTCCGCCCCGGGCCATCAGTTCCCGGTGGGTTCCCGCCTCGACCAGTTCGCCGTGGTCGAGTACCATGATCAGATCCGCGTTGGTGACGGTGGAGAACCGGTGCGAGACGATCAGCGTGATCGTTCCCACGGCCTCGGCGAGACGATGGGCGCGGGCCATGTAACGGTCGAAGACGGCGCGTTCACTTGGTGCGTCCAGGGACGCCGTGGGTTCGTCCAGGATGAAGAGCAGCGGCTCCCGCCGCATGGACGCGCGTGCCAGGGCGGTCTTCTGCCACTGGCCCTCCGAGAGCTCCACACCGCCCAGTCCGCGTCCCAACTGCGTGTCCAGGCCGTTCGGCAGCCGGCGCACCACCTGCTCAGCGTCGGCGGAGCGTATCGCCTCAGTGATGTGTTTCAGGTCCTCGAAGTGGGCCGGAGCGCCCAGCCCGACCGCCTGGGCGAAGGTGACGTGGTAGCGGCCGAAGTCCTGGAAAGCGGCGCTGATCCGAGACCGCCATCCCGCTGTGTCGAGATCGCCTAGTGCGGTTCCGTCTAGCCGTATCGTCCCTTGGTCCGGCAGGTACAACTTGGCCAGGAGCTTGACCAACGTCGTCTTGCCCGAGCCGTACTCGCCGACGACGGCGACGACGCTGCCGGCCGGGATGCGCACGGACACCTCCCGCAATGCGGGCCTGGCAATGCCGGGGTAGGTGTAGCTGACACGGTCGAGTTCCAGCCCGTCACGCAGCCGGTTCGGTGCGGTTGCGTTGCTGCCCTGTCGTGCGCCCTCCCGGGCGGCGTGGTCGCGTAGCCACAGGAAAGGATCGATGAGCCGCCCGGCTCCAGCGGTAGCAGTGGCCCTGGACACCGCGACGTGGACGGACTGGCGCAGGTACAGGGCGAGGGTGATGGCCAGGACGACGTCGCCCGCACTGCCGCTTCCGCGAAGCGCCCGATGGGTCACGAGGGCCAGTCCTGCGACAAAAGCCCCCGTGAACACCAGCCAGCCGGCCAGCTTCCAGGCGGCCGCGGCGACACGTGCGCGAATGCGCAGGGCGTGAGCCTCGCTCCAAGCCCGTGCTTGACGGTCCGCCAGCCACGGGCCGGCCTCCGCGACGCGAATCTCCTTGCCCGTGACGGCATCAGTGGCGAGATGGAACAGATGCTGTTGGAGCCGGAACGCCTCAGCCGAGTCCGTTTCGGCTCGGGCAATTAGGCGCTGACCGCGGTTGTCGCACACCAGCGGCACCAACGCGAACAGCAGCAACACAAGGAGCCAGGGACTGAGCGCGCCAAGAAGCGCAAGGGAGACGACGACCTGAAGGATGCCGAACAGGGAGTCGACTGCACCCCACAGCCCGTCCATGATGCCCCAGGCCGCGCCGCCGACGACCGTGACCCGGTCCTGGATCTCGGTGTTCTCCAGATGGTCGAGACTCTCGAGTGTCGCGATGTCCATGTGGATCTGCTCGTGCAGGTCAGTCATCCCGACCTGCTCTACCAACAACACACGCAGAGTGCTGCGGTATGTGCCGACCAGCGTGGTCGTCCCATAGGCGCCCGCCGCGCCCAATGCAGCGCCGACGGCACCGAAAACGTCGTGGGCCAGCGTGGCGTCGACCGCATGTCGCAGGGCCAGCGCACTGGTGACCAGCAGGACAACGGAGAGCACCTGCGCACCGACCATGCACAAGGTAAGGCCGGGCACCTTGCGCCACGAAAGCACCAGCAGTTCCCGCCAGAGCCCGAGACAGCGCCTGATCACGAGGTTTCCTCCTCGGCGCGATCGTCGTATCCGGCGGCAAATCGCTCGGCCTGGATCTTGAAGAGCCTCGCGTACTCGCCCCCGAGCGTCATCAACTCGTCGTGAGAGCCCGCCTCGGTGATCCTCCCGCCGTCCAGCAGCACGATCCGGTCGCAGAAGCGAACGGTCGACAGACGATGCGAGATCAATACGGTGCTCACCGCGTCACGGCGCTCGACGAGCCTGCGGAACACCTCGAATTCGGTACGCACGTCGAGGTGGGTCGTGGGCTCGTCGAGCACCAGCACGGTCGCCCCCGAGCGCGCGGCGAACAGCGTACGGGCGAGGACCACCTGCTGCCACTGACCGCCGGAGAGGTCCACACCACCGCGGCGTGAGCGGGCCAGCGGTGTGTCCCAGCCCTCCGGGAGGCGACTGATCAACGTGGTCAGTCCCGCTTCCCTCGCCACGGCCTCGAGTACTCGCCTATCCCTCGGTGCGTCCGCCTGGCCCAGCGCGATGTTGTCGGTGAGTGACAGGTGGTATTTGGCGAAGTCCTGGAAGACCACCGACAGTTGCCTGCGCCAGGCGGTCATGCCCAGATCCTCGATGTCGGTGCCGTCCGCCGTGATGCGACCGCAGGTCGGACGGTAAAGCCCAGAGAGTAACTTGATCAGAGTCGACTTTCCCGCGCCGTTCAGACCCACTACGGCCAGCAGTTCCCCCGGGCGGATCTCCAGGTCCACGCTGTCCAAGACCGCTCCGTCGGTTCCCGGGTATCGGAAGCCGATCCGCTCGAATCGCACCAGGGGCGGACGCTGTGGCACCGCAGGCGCGGCGAGTGCTGCCGGTAACACGCGGCCCGCGTCGTCCTGCGCAGATGCCCGCCCCATGCTGGTACGTGCGGGCGCCGCGACGGCCCGCAGTTCTGCGAGCGCCGTGACCCCGGGTAGGGCGCCGATCACCGCCCGGGGATCATATCCGTAGAAACCTTGATAGATCGCCCAGCCGGCGGCGAAGACCGCAGTCTCCAGGGCCACGGAGCCACGGCCTTCCACGGCGTCGACCACGGCCACGGTGTAGGCGGCACCCAGCCCCCCGGCGATGAGCACGAACTTGCTCCACTGCTGTCGTAGGCTCCGCACGGCACTTTGCCAGACGGGCTCCAGCATTCGCAGGACGTGACCACGCATCTGGGCGGTGGCGAGCCGTGCGAAACCAAAGATCCGCACCTCCTTACTCGCCTCCGGAGAGATGAGGAGGCGTGACCAAGCGTCCGCATGCAGCCCAGCGGAGGCGCCGCGGCGCCACTCGTGGAAGAATTCCAGCGCGTGGCGGCTGCGGATCAGGCTGTTGAGCACCGCGGGCAGGAGCACCAGTGGCACCAGCCACCAGGCGAGTCGGGCAAGCACCAGGCACGAGGCGGTGACGCCGACCATCCCCGTCACCATGACGAGCTGGGCCAACGCGCCGTCTCCGACGCTGCGTTCCGTCCAGTTGCCAGGCTCTGCTCTGGCCAGGCGGATCAACTGCTGCACATTGGGACGCTCTAGCGTCTCGATCGTCTCCGCCGCCGCCAGCCTCGCGACCTCGGCGCGATTCGCGCCGTCGATGCGCGTCTTGACAACGTACTGCAGCGGTGCGGACACAGCCTCGAGGACGTGGCTCACGGCGAGCACGATCGCGTACATGCCCAACGCCACCGCGACCTGCGTGAATCGGGTCGCGTTCAGCGAGACGCGCTCGACCAGCGCCGCCATCGCCACCGCCGTTGTGACAGGCGTCAGGCTCTGCAGGATGTGCACCATGACCAGCAGGCACACCGACGGCGCTCCCGCCGCCGAGAGGGCCTTGAGGAGATACCATCGCTGGGCCGCGCTCACTTGGTCCACCGCGGTTCTGGCCGGATAGAGAATCCCGGCCTCAGGGAGGTCACGGAGCTTTGACACCGTGATGTCTTCCCGGGAGCGATGGGCGACCGACCCCACCGGCGTCCCGGTACGGCGTAGATGGCATCGGCTCCAGACGGCGAGCGCGTTGCACATGCGCCGCCGGGCCTGCCTGAATCCCGGTCGGCCAGCCGTCCGGGTCACGCCTTGACTCCGGCCAAAGCAGCCATGGCCGCTGACTGCGCCACAGTGGAACCATCCATGAGGATGCGGGGGATGAGCGGATCATCGTGGTCAAGGTTCAGGCGCTCCGTCAGGACGAAAGAGATCTCCACGGCCGCCAGCGAATCTCCCCCCAGATCATGGAAGTTGTCCCGAACTCCCACCTCGTCGAGATCCAGCACATGCGCCCAGATACCGGCAATTAGCTTCTCGAGAGGCTTTGTCGGCTCCTCGAAGGGCGACTTGAGGTCTGGACGCGCACGCCCGGGTTCGGGAAGGCGACTTGCGTCGACCTTTCCGTGGCTGCTCAGAGGAAGAGGGTCAAGAAAGACGAACTTCGAAGGCATGGAACGTGTCGGCAGATGGCAGGCCAGGTGCTCCTGGAGTTCCCCCACTGGGTCGGTCATGCCGTGGGAGGCATCCAGCACCACATAGGCGACCAACAGCGGCCGCCCCATGCTCGACCGATGGGCCCGTGCATGTGCTTGTACGACGGCGCTGTGCTCGCACAGGGCAGCTTCAACCTCTGCGGGTTCGACCCTCTGACCGCGGATCTTAAGCTGGCCGTCCAGACGGCCATGAAACTCGATTTGTCCGTCAGTCGTGTACCTGCCGAGATCGCCGGTGCGGAACGTCCCCCAGCCGGGCGGAGCGTCTCGCAGGACAGGAAGGAACCGCGCGCTGTCCTCCTCAGAGGCATTCAGGTAGCCGGACGCCACCCCGATCCCCTGGATGTAGATCTCGCCGCTCTCACCAACGGGGCAGACGCGCTGAGCTTGGTCGAGGACATAGATGCGTGTGTTGGTGATCGGGCGGCCGATCGGTACCGGCCTGCGGGGTTCGGCACTCGCAGCAAAGTGCGTCACGTCGATCGTGGCTTCCGTGGGCCCATACAGATTGTGGAGTTCGCCTTTCGACTGGCGCGCGAACTCGGCGACCAGGGCGGCGTCGAGGACCTCCCCGCTGGAGAACACCATGCGCAGATCCGGACACCGTCGTGCCCCGTCCGCACGCAGCCACAAGCGCAGCATGGAGGGCACGAAGTGGGCCACCGTCACCGCGTGTTGGTTGAAAGTGGAGATCAGCGCCTCGGGAGAGGTGTGCGCGCCGGGCGGGACGATCACCGTCTGTGCTCCGGCATACTGCGGCCAGAACATTTCCCAGCCCGCGACGTCGAAGGTGACGGGCGTTTTGAGGGCGACACGATCGCCGGTCCGCAGAGGGAAGCGTTCCTGCATCCACCGGATCCGGTTCGCGAATCCGCCGTAGGTGCAGAGCACGCCTTTGGGCCGGCCTGCCGACCCCGAGGTGAAGATGACCTGCGAGGTGGTGCGCTCATGGACCCGGGCGTGGGTGAAGTCTGTGGCGGCGGACTTGTCGCGGCGTACGAGGAAAGTCTTCCCGAAGGCTTCTTGTATCGCCTGATGATCTTCTGCATCGCCAGCGACCAGGACAGCCTCGGCATTGCTCGTCTGGGCCACTGTGAGCTGCCACGGTACGGGATCGTCTGGGCCGATCGGGCAGTACGCCGATCCGGTCAGCGCGATGGCGTGGACGGCGACGAGCAGTTCCAGTGACCGGTCGATGGCCACCCCGAACACCCCGCGCCCCTCGGCGGAGCGAGCAGGGAACGCCTCGCCAAGACGGTGCGCCAGGCCGAAGACACGGTTGCCGAGTTCGGCGTAGGTCCAGGTACGCCCGCCCTCCACCACGGCGACGCGGTCACCCGCTCCGCGATAGTGCTCGCGCAGGCCCCTGATGACCTCGTCCGCCGCAACCGGCCGAACACGACCTTGGAGTTCTTCCATGAGCTGACGGTCCGCGGGCGAACAACGGCTCCACGGATCCTTCGGTGCTGTCACGGTTACTGCCTTTCTGGGAGGGTCAGACCGGTCGCAGGGCTATCCCGGTGTCGCCGGTGTCTGGACCTGCCGGTTCACCGAGGGTCACTTCGACAGCGAAGCCGAGCAGCGCGGGAAGACAGTCCCCCACATTCATCAGGGGGGTGGCGGACTGCCGGATCCTCACAGGTTCGATCAGTGGTTGCGCGCTCGTACCGCACAGTTGGTCCATGGCGCGCAGTGCGTAGTACAGGGAAGGGGCGAGATAGGGGTAACGCAGAGCGACATCCCGCACATGCTCGGTGTCGAGCGTGCCGTGGTGCCAGAGCGACTTGAGGTGGCACAGGGACTTGGCACTCGCCTCTTGGAGCAGTGCGGCGTCTACATAGAGGCGATGCGGCAGCACCCAGGACAACACCCGGTGGCTCAGCGTGGCGACAGTCACACCATCGATGTCGACCTTTTCTGTGTCGTCCAGCCAAACGCCCTCGGATGGTTTCACCCGGGTCCCCACATCGTCCGTCAACTGGTTGAGGCTGTAGTGAAGGTCGACGGACAGTTTCAGCTGAAACCGGTCATCGGCGAAGCAGAAGAGGTGCGGGAAGAGCTCCAGGAGCTGCCGACTCATCGGCGCTAGCTCAGGCACCGCGACCAGCCTCCCCATCGGCGCGCACTGACCAAAGGAGTAGAGCGAGTTCTCGCTCATCTCGACGACACGAGACGGCATACGTGAAACCTGGCCGGCGCGGATCCAGAGCTCGGAGGAGTAACCCAGGGCACACAGCGCTTCCCTGGCCTGCGGCAAGCGGCCCCGCGGTACCAGAACGTCGATATCGTTGCTGTACGCAGGAGCGTTCGTGTTGCCCAAAGCGGCCTCCAGGGCCACGCCTTTGAAGGCGATGAGAGGAACACCGGTCGCCTCGAACGACGCCGCCAGACGGCCGAGTTCCATACGGTGCAATCCACTCAGCACCCGGCTGACATGCCCGAACACCGGAAATGCACTGCTCGGATCGATGATGTGAGCGCTGGTGCCATGGGTAGCGAGCGCCGCGCTCACCAGCTGGCGTTCGCGGAGGTAGGAGAAGACGGCGTCTGTCCCGAGTCGCTCGACAAGCGCGTCGAACAGCTGACGGACGGACGTTTCCGCCGGGGCGGGATAGGGATGCAGAACCGCTCGGATGAGAGCCACTCGGTCATGAAGACTCAGTTGCTCTGCAGCGGGCTTGGATCGGCTTCCGAGCGAGTTCCCTGGCATGCATGCCGCCTTCCGCTGGTGAGGTGGGGGAAACCGCCTGCAGACTTCCAATGCATACGACTACGCCGTTAGTCGAACGATTCGACGGACACAGATCCGGCAATGGCTCGCCATGCCAGCCGGCGAAGTTATACGCATTCTGTTCCAAGGTCAACAATCCACAATCGCCTTAATCCTCCACCCGTCACAATCCGGCCACCATTGACAGCGGAAGCCGGGGCACCCAGAAAGATCCACCAGAGGCGAAACCCTTGGGGGAACCCCGTCGACGGATGTCGCATCTACGGCAAGGAAGCGCACTGACTCTCCCTCTGAACTGCAGAGACTAGGGAACTTGCGGTCGCGAGTCCACGGGTATAAATGGAGGCGTCGGCGCCGGGCGCGGCGTCCAGGCCGAAGCGGCTGGACCTTGGCCTGATATTTACTATCCAGCAGGGCAGACCAGCGCAAAGCCGTTGACTCTGTAAACAGAAAGCGCATACCGTTCCGACCTGAAAACGCACTCCCTGATGCTCGTCGTTTCAGAGTGCACTCATCCCCGGATATTGCCTCTCAGCACCTCCTTCGCCGAAGATCACAGCGACGTCCCGTAATCGCCAGCCGCGACATATTCGATAAATATTCGACCAATCGAAGATATTTCACTTGCAAAGTGCTTTTAATGGGATGGTCAAGCAGGCAAAGAAAGGATATTGCACGTGACGCAAGGATCCACTGAACTGGCGCCCCGCGCCGCGACCAAGCGCCGCATTGACCACATGCGCATCGCGGTCTCCTACTACTGCAACCTGAGCTGTCAGCACTGTTACGTTCCGGAGCTCAACCGCACCAAATACCGCTCGCTTCTGGAGTCGAGCCAGCTCAGCCTGAACGAGATCACCTCGTTCATCGACCGGCTCGTAGACGAGATGGGGCTGAAGAAGGTCACGATCACAGGTGGCGAGGCTCTCTTCACACCTGTATGGCCCCGCACGAAGGTGGTCCTGCGGCACGCGCTCGACCGGGGCCTGACCGTGCAGCTGAACACCAGCGGTTCGGGGCAGGTCCGCATGGCGCAGATCGCGGAGGTATGCGGCTCCGAACTGGACCAACTCGTCCTTCATCTCAGCCTCGACGGAGTCGACGAGGAGCGTGTGGACGAGTTCCGCGGGCGCAAGGGGGCGATGCGGGCCGCGCTGCGGACACTGCGGGAGGCCAGGGACCTGGCCGTGGCTGTCGAAGCGAGGTACACGATCACGGAGGAGAATCAGGAAGACACCGTCGCCACGTATGACCTAGTCAGCGAGCACAACGCGCGGGCCTTCCTGGCCAAGCCCATGTTCGCGGCTGGAGTCGCCCGTGAGAACGAGGCACTGCTGCTACGTAGGAAGAACCAGGTGCGCAACGTACAGCTGGCGTTGCTCGACCGAAGCATCGGCAACTCGACCCGACTGGGCCTGCCCGAGCCGGTTTACGTCCTGGAGGCCGAGTTCCCTGCGGGTAACTCGGCCTACGTCATCAAGTGCGCCTGCGGTGACGCCGCCGGTTACCTGTCCACCAACGGCGACATCTACCCGTGCAGTTACTTGGTCGGTGCACCGGACGATCGCCAACACGTCCTGGGCAACATACGCGACGCCGACTTCGTGGACATGTGGAGTGACCCCCAAGCGTATAGCGAGTTCAGGTCTGCGGCGAAGGACCAGAACTGCACCGCCCAGAACATCGTCAGCCGCGGGATGGGAGTGGAGACCAGCGCCACGAGCGGTTGCTCGTGTGGCAGTTCCGAGGCGGAATGCGGCTGCGGTTGACGGACGTGTACGGTCATGGAGGTGGTATGACATCGCTACGCCATCGCCTCTGCGCGGGTGGTGAACCAGTTCGCTTCATAGGCGTGTACGACGGGTTGTCGGGTTACCTGGCCGAACGGTCGGGTGCAGCCGCTCTCTGGGCGAGCGGCCTGTGTATCTCGGCGTCCAAGGCTCTACCCGATGGAGAAGTCGTCACCTACGAGTCGCTTGTACGGCGCGCCGAGGACATAAGGCGTGGGACACGGCTTCCGATCCTGGTCGACGGCAACACCGGCTTCGGTGACCTCACGGCTGTCCGTCACGTGGTGCGTCTGCTAGAGGACCGGCACATCGATGGGGTCTGTTTGGAGGACAAGGCATTCCCTCGCCGGAACAGCTTCGCCGACGGTCCGACGTATCCCCTGGAAGCTCCGGAGAGGTTTGCCGAAAAACTGAGCGCGGCAGTGAGCGCTCGCCGCGGCCGTGACTTCCTGATCGTGGCGAGGACGGAGGGCTTCATCGCGGGCGAATCCCAGAACGACGTGCTGCGCAGGGCGCGGCTGTACCAGCAGGCCGGCGCGGACGCCATTGTCGTCCACTCTAAGTCCAAGGACGGCCAGGAAGTGCTGTCGTTCGCCAAGGAGTGGGCGCGGCGCATTCCGCTGATCGTCATCCCGACGACGTATCCCGCGCTGTCGTTCCGTGACGCGGGCGACCACGGCATAGGGGGCGCGATCTGCGCCAACCAGCTCATGCGTGTCTCCGTTCAGGCGATCCGCACCTATCTGTCGCAACTCGCCGTGGCTGATCGCATGACCGACTGCGACACGGACATGGCACCGCTGGAGACGCTGCTCGACTACGTGCAGGGCCTCGCATCGGATGGCGCAGGCATACCGCTCCCCGCGGAGTCGGGGTGACGGCGACACACGACGACAGGTGGTGGGAAGGACTCGGCGCACGAACCGTCCGTGTCGACATCGATGAGGCGAGACGGGCCTCGGTGCGTGTCCTGGTCTCCTACGCCGTCCCGCGGAGCGACGCGGAGATCACCGCGCGGCACCTGGTGGAAGGCAGTGTTCGGGGCTATCCCGCTCATGGGCTCGAGCGGCTGCCCCAACTCGTCGCCATGTTGCACCGCGGCACGCTCAACCCGGCTCCCCGGCGTACTGTCGTGCGGCGGTCATCGGCACTGGCCGTGCTCGACGGCGACCACGGCCTTGGGCCGCCCGCCGCGGCGGAGGCTGTCGCGCTGGGTCGCAGCATGGCGCGCTCGTGTGGTGTCGGAGTCGTGGGTCTACGAGCGGCAGGCCACCAGGGCGCCCTCGGCCCGTGGGCCGAGCAGTGTGCTGGTGACGACTGTTTCGGACTGGTCGTCAGTGCGTCCGAGCCCGGGGTTGTGGCAGGACAAGGAACACGCCCCATCTTCGGCACCAATCCCATCGCTTACGCCTGGCCGACCGGGCAAGGCCCTGTCGTGGCCGACTTCTCCACTGCTGCGACAACACGTAGTGAACTGCTGCGCCGCGCGGAGACGGGCGACCCGCTGCCCCCCGGCACAGCCGTCGATGGCCACGGTCGCCCCACGCGCGACGCGCGGGCCGCGCTCGAGGGCGGGCTGCTGCCGTTGCGTGGCGACCATAAGGGCGTACTGCTCTCCCTGCTAGCAGGAATGCTCGCCGGCCCGGTCGTCGACGGCCCAGCCCCGCACCAGGTGGCGGGGACCCGCAAGCCCGACACACCACCCGATAAGGCCGACTTCTTCCTCGTGATCAACTTGGGGGCGACCACCGACATGAGCGTTTTCCAGGCACGAAGCGAGGCGTTGCGAGAGGTCCTGGCCTGCCCCGATGCCGGGAGTTTCGTCCTTCCAGGCAAAAGAGCCAGGAGGCGCAGTGCGGCAGCGCGCCGGGAAGGGCTCAACGTAAGCCCGGCCGTCGCCCGACTGCTGGGGACGGAGACCTCTCAGTGGCAGGAGACGCGTCCATGAGCGGCCCTGCCGACTCCGGCGCCTTCGTCACCATGGTCCTCGGGACCGGGGCGTTCTCCTCTAAAACCCTGCTGTCCGTCGCCTTGCTCCGCCACCTCTCCAACCAAGGCGTCGACGCCGTGCCATACAAGGCCATGACAGTCCTGCGCGACCGCGACCTTGAGCACTCGTCGCTCCTCGGCTCGGGGCTGCCATACCACCTCCTGGCGGCCCGCGTCGCCGCCGACCCACGACAAAGCCCGGTGGTCGTACGGCACAACGGCTTGCGGCGGGGTGATTTGTATGTGCACGGTGAACGGCTCGGAGAGGTCGCCATTCCGTGCAAGGACGCCGTCGATCTGGGGTCCCTGCCACTAGGGGCCCGTGACCACGTCATCGATGCCGCTCACACCGCGTTGGACCACCTGACGGCGGCCCATCGTCATGTGGTCGTCGAGGGAGCTGGCAGCGCGGTCGCCCTGCCACCGGAGGACGACCTACCGAATATCGGCATCGTCCGCCGGATACGGCCCGCCATCGTGCTCGTGAGTGAATTCTCGGGAGGCGGGGCAGCCGCGGCCCTGATCGGCACCTCGTTGTGTCTGCCCCCGGACGTCCGGGGCATGATCCGTGGATACGTCGTGGCCAATACTGGCGACTCAGCCGTCGTACGGCGCACCACGGAAATGGTGACCCGCGCCTCGGGCATGCGCTGCCTCGGTACCGTACCGGCCGACGACGGACTCGGATACGACGAGTTGTACACCGACACTGCCATAGAGGGTTGGGCGGCACGTCTGAAGCATCATGTCGATGTGGAAGCGCTGCTGGCGTCACCGGACGTGGGGGTGCCCAGTGCTGGCTGACCTCGGTACCCACCTGATCGTCGACTGCGACACCACCGGCCGAGCGGACCCAGCACTGGTGGGGGAGAAAGCCGCACAACTGCTGGACCTTTACGAGCTGTCGCAGTGCGCTGGCTTCCGCGTCCCGCGGTTCTGCGTCCTGCCCGCTTCTGTTCTGCGCCACTTCTACCGACGGGAGGAGTGGACCACCCGACTCGACTACGAGCCGCTGCCCCAGCCGCACGGAATCCCGCCCGACGTGCTCGCACGGCTGCTGGCGTTCCCCGCGTTCGCCCGCGCACCGATCAGCGCCTGTCTGGCCCGACTCGAGAGGCCAGCCATGCTGCGTACGAGTCTCGTACGCTCCGCCGGGGACACCGGAACCGGTTACGGCATCAACGCCACGGCCCTGCTGGACGCCGATCAAGCGAGCGCGTTCCCATACACGCCCGCCGTACCGGAGCTGATCGCAGCGCTCTACAAGGCGTACACCACCTGGGACAGCGACGACGGCCACTCCTGGAGGAACCGAGAAGCGGGCATCGTGTTCATGGAGGCAGTGCCCTTCTCGTGCATCGGCGCAGCCTACGTCGAGGCCGACAAGCTGACCGTCGAGGTCGACGTGAAGCGGCCGCCCCGCCGGATCCAGCGCGTGCTCGATCCGCATCTGGTAGGTGACCACCGAGACGTGCCCGGACTGGTCCCCTACGGGAAGCTGCTGAGGGCGTGCCGCGAGATCTGGAAGTACAGGTGCGGCACCACGGGCGTCGTTGAGGTGGAGTTCGGTGTCGGTCTCGACGGCGAATTGTTCGTCGTCCAGGCGCGAGAGCTCGCAGGCAGCATGGCTGGGGCGTTCCACTCGGTGGGCGAGGTTACTGGGCGTGTGCTTGACCTGCGCCAGATCCCGCGGGGTCCGGATGCCGCCCGCGAGGTCCTCTCCGACGTACACGGCCAGGTCCTCCTCGTGCGCCGGTGTGCCCGGCGTACACTCGACGCTTTCGCGCTCGCCTGGTTGTGGAAGTCCGGGACACAGCGCTCTAACCGGCCGGCCGCCGTTGTGCTGGAGGACCCCGGCAACCCGGGCACAGGGCCCGGATTCCGTAACCATCTGGCGCATGCGTTCATGGCTCGGCGGACAGTCCCCTTCCTCGCACAGGTCGCACACGATCAGTGGCCCGACGGCATGGAAGAAGTGATGCTGCGGTCGGACGGATCGACACTAGACGTACGAGCACCGTGACCAAAGGACCCGCATCCAGTGAAGATTCGCCAGAAGGCAGTGTGCTGCATCCGCCGCGCGGACGCGTTCCTGTTCACCGTCCGGCACGACGGGGAGCCACCCGAGACGACGTTCTTCATCCCTCCAGGAGGGATGATCGAGTCCGGGGAGAAACCCGGTGACGCCGCCACCCGGGAGGCACAGGAGGAGCTGGGCTGCCACGTTCCTGCCTGGGACTCCCTGGGCGTCCAGATGGACGAATTCACCTTCCGCGGTGAGAGGTGCCGGGAAACCGTGCACATTTTCGCTGCCCCGCTTCCGCCGGACTCTCGGATCGGTTCCCACATGCGGGAGTCCAACGGCGATGTTCACCCGCTGCGCTGGTTCACCACGGACCAACTGCGGACCTGCCATCTGCCCGTCTACCCGCCGGGTCTGCCGGAGGTGCTCAGCCGTTATGTCGCGTCCCGGTGAGGCACGCCCAGGGCTCACGGACCCCTTGATCCTCACGTCCGCGGCCTACGCAGACCCGCGGCGCTTCGCCGCGCGACAGGCACTCTACCAATGGCAGCGTCCACGGTACGACCTGCCCAGCCTGGTCCTGGACGCGGTCTACGATCGTTCCGGTCTGATCGTGGACGTGGGCTGTGGCAACGGAAAGTACCTCGAAAGGCTGCGGGCCGCACGGCCGGACAGGACCATTCTGGGGATCGATCTCTCCCCCGGCATGCTCAGGGACGTCACACCGCCGGTGGCCGTGGCCGACGCGCGCCGCCTGCCGCTGCAGGCGGAGTCGGCCGACGCGGTGCTGGCTCTGCACATGCTCTACCACCTGCCCAACCCGGCTGCCGGCATCGAGGAGTTCCGTAGAATCCTCCGTCCCGGGGGCAAGGTGATCGTCGCCACCAACGCCGCCTCGGACAAGGCCGAGATCCAGGCCCTGTGGAAGGCAGCGCACCAGGTCGCGAACCTTTTCGTGCCCGCAGACAGCCTGTCCTTCAGCACCCGGTTCACCCTCGAAGACGCCCAGACACTGCTGCCTCAGTACTTCGACGACGTCCACCTCATCCATTTGGACTCCATCATCGCCGTCACCGATCCTGCGCCAGTGCTGGCCTACTTCTCCTCGTATCTGCCGTTCCCGGGACAGACGGAGCAGACGGCCCGACGCCTGATCGCGGCGCTGGAACAGTTGGTGCGCGAGGTGATCACGCGTGACGGCGACTTCACCATCAGCTGCCGCGGAGGGCTGTTCGTCTGCTCCGGAATGCGAACCCACTGATCTCTGGCCCAAGGAGAGCAAGCCGTGCGTCAACTACTGCTGCCAGAACCCCGGGCACGGATCCGCTGGATCGACCTGCCCGGCTCGACGCCCGCACGGGTCTACCTGCATGGACTGGGATCCACCGCAGCCGAGTTCTGTCCCACCGCGGCCCATCCACTGCTCGTCGGCCGACGGAGCCTGCTCGTTGATCTCCTCGGATTCGGCTTCAGTGACCGGCCCGAGACGTTCGACTACACGATCGAGAGCCATGCCGGGGTGGTAGGGCAGCTTCTGGACGCGCTGGAATTGACCCAATGCGAGGTCGTAGGACACAGCATGGGAGGTGCCGTCGCGGTGGCGTTGGGACGGGCACGCCCGGATCTCATCTCGCGCCTCGTTCTCGCCGAACCGGCCCTCATTGGAGCGGGCAGACTGAGCGGATGGATCGCCACGCTCTCGGAGAACGACTACGTGCGCCGCGGACATCCTCTGGTACTGGCTCGCCTCCGAAACAGCCGCGATCAAGCGGACCTGGACGCGTTGCCAGCCTTCGAAGCGGCGTCACCCCTCGCCGTCCACCGATCCTCCGTCGGTCTGGTCCTCGGTGCCGAACCGGGCCTGCGCAAGGCTTTCGAGGACATGCCGGTGCCACGAGCCTGCCTCATCGGTGAACGAAGCCGTCCCGATCCGGCGTCGGACGGTACATACGCTTCGGAGATCACTGTCCTGACCGTGCGCGGCGCCGGCCACATGATGATGAACGACGCTCCACAGGCGTTCGCGGAATGCGTGCACCAGGCCGTCTCGTCCAGGAAGGTAGTAGCCTGAAATGCCGAAAAAGATAGTCCTGGTCGGACTGGGTTTCCACGCGCGTCACCATTACCTGCCCCTGCTGGGAGACGTCGTGCGGCGGCACGAGGCCCAACTCGTCGGCGTGGTGGACATCGAAGACCGACGGCCGCATGTAGAGAAAGCGCTGCGAGAGGCCGGACTCGCTCCCGCTCATTTCCTAGGGCTGCGTTCCGTGGATCCACTCGCCCAAGCCGAGGCGCTGACGCGGCTGAGCAGGCTGAAAGCCGAGCAGGGGTGCGACGGGCTGATCGTCTCGACTGATCCCCGCAACCATCTTCCCTACCTGACGTGGGGAGCCCTAGAAGATGTTGATGTACTCGTCGACAAGCCGCTGTCCGCTCTCGCGATGGATTTCTCGCCCGAGGCTGCCCGTAAACTCACAGACGATTTCCAGTCGATCCGGGATCTCTTTGCCCACTCGACCGCCTCCGCCACCATCATGGTGACGCGTCGCGCCCACGATGGCTATCTCATGGCCCGCCGCATCCTGCACGACGTGGCCGCAGAATTCGGTGTGCCCATCACCTTCCTGAACACCTACCACGCGAACGGCTATTGGAACTTTCCGGACGAGTTCCGCAGCCGTGAGAACCATCCGTACAAGTACGGCTTCGGCGCACTGCTGCACGGTGGGTACCACGTGGTCGACCTAGCCGCATGGCTGCTGTCGGTCAACAAGGAGGCCCTGCAAGACGACTGGGCCGACCGCATGGAGGTGCTGACCCAACACGCCACGCCCGACGACTTCCTGGAGCAGATTCCACAAGCCGTGTACGACCGTTTCGGCCTTGGCCGGGAGATGCAGGCGCCCTTCAGCCAGGCGGGCCGGTATTTCGCCCAGTCGTGTGGGGAAACCGACGTCAACATCTCGTTCTCAGCCAGACGGGACGAACGCGTGATCACGATGGGCAGCATCCAGGTGATGGAGACGGCGCTGAGTACGCGAGCCTGGCGCAACCTGTCTGAGGACACGTACAAGGACAACGGCCGCCACTCCCAGGAGAGGATTACCGTCCATATGGGTCATCTCCTCACCATGCACATAGAGGACTACCGTCCTCTGCCCCGCGACGCCGATCCGCAGGGGCTCGCCCCGGCGCGATTCGTCATACGCGTCCTCCGCAACAGCAGATTGATCGGAGGGGAGCCATACTCCGAGCACGTCCTGACGCCGCATCCAAGCGCCCAGGGCGGGGGCACCGACTCACTCACCGAGCGCAGCCGTCGCAAGACCTTCCAGCGGTGGATCACCGGAGCCGGTCGGGCCGCGGCGGCCCTGGAGACCCACGAACTGTCCATCCGGCTGCTGACGGCCGCACACGAATGCATGTCCCGCCGCCGACGGGGCTTGGCACCCATGACCTCATTCCCGATAGGCACCCCGGCACCGTCACCGGAGGCCAAGCCGATGTCCTGGGGGTCCGCGCGTGTCTGATGTACTTGTGATCGGGGCCCCGAGCGCAACCGCTCACGAGGTGGTCACAGAAACATTGCGGCCGTACCCGGTAGAGGTGTCTTTCTGGCCCGACCTGGCATCAGCGCCACGGAACGTCAGGCGTCCAGCGAGAGGGGTCATTATTGACGGACCCGAGGCGGATCCTGAGATTCTGCGCAGTCTCGTGCAGCTCCAGGCATGGGTGCGAGTTACCAGAACGCCGTCCAGTTACGCGTCGGAGTATGCCACCCTCCAGCGGAGGGACGTTGCACTGCGAGGCGGAACGCCGGGCCGCTCAACTACCGAAACGGCGGAGTTCACTGTGCTCATGATGCTCATGTTGATCCGCCAGGTGGCAGGAGCGGAACAGGCGCTGCGTGACGGAGGTGCCGACTCGATCGAGCTCGTCAACCACGCCAGCGGCAGCCTCGGTGACGAGACCGTGGGCCTCATCGGCCTGGGACGCATCGGCAAGGCAGTGGCTAACCTCCTGACACCTCACCGCCCGCGGCTGCTCCACACCGCCAGGCGTCTCCCGGAGAACTGCTGTGCGGAGACCGACGGCCGCTACGGAGACCACGTCACACTTGACGAGCTGCTCGCGCAGTCCACCGTGCTCTCCTTACATCTCCGGGATCGGGAGGGCACGTGGCGCTTGGGGGAGGAGCAACTGGCCAGGATGCGACACGGGGCCTTTCTCATAAACACGGCGCAGGGCTGCCTGGTCGACGAGGAAGCCCTGTGCAATCACCTGGAAAGCGGGAACCTGCGGGCAGCCGCGCTCGATGTTTTCGAGCAGGAGCCACTTCCCGCCGATTCACGTTTGCGAGTGACATCCAACCTCCTGCTCACACCTCACGTGGCGGGCAAGACACGTGGCGTCGCACGAAGGCTTTGGACCGATGCCTGCCACAACTTGATCTCCGAGATGGGAGCATTGACGGGACCGAACGACCAAGTTCCTTGATGCCCGGGACAGGCTCAGAGCCGGCTTGGCATTAACGGCTTGTGGCGGCCCCACTTCTCCGGCCTGAGCTGGCTCCAGTCGCGGGGCGTACGGGAGCGTTCAGGGGTTGTTCCGGCTTGAGCTGGCCCCACCGTATGCGGTGGGCTGGGACGCTCGGTGCAGGTCTCCGCGAGGGGGCGATGCCGGGTGGTGTCCTCGAAAGAAGAGCTGTTCCTGCAGATCCGTCGGGACTCCTGGCGGGAAGGGTTGTCGGTCCGTGCGCTCGCGCGGAAGTACCGGGTGCACCGGCGCTTGGTGCGTGAGGCACTGTCCTCGCCGGTGCCGGCTCCGCGGCGGCATTCACCCAGGCTGGATCCGTTCAAGAAGACGATCGACCGGTGGTTGCTCGACGCCCTGGAGGCTCCGCCGAAGCAGCGGCACACGGTGAAACGGATTCTGACCCGGCTTCAGCAGGAGTTCGGGGCTGAGATCGCCTATTCGACGGTGTGGGACTACGTGCACCGTCGGCGTCAGGAGATCGCGGCAGCCGCGGGTACTGCTCCTGCCGCGGGGTTTGTGATCCGGTACCTGACCCCGGACAGGACCTACAGCCTGGTCGTCCACGACTTCCACCACCCACTGGCCCGGGTGCTGCGCCCGGTGGCCTCGCTCGGCGAGAGCGACCTGGCGGAGATCTCCCGTGCGGCCGATGACACCGTCCGGCGCACGGCCGAGGAACGGCAGGTGCTGGCACTGCTGCGGGACGTGACGGAGGACCGGCTGCGAGGCCGGGGCCCGGAGCTGGAGGGTGAGTTCACAGGCGCACCCCCGCGCTGAGCCTGTTCAGGTCCGCGGCACGAGCTGGCAGGCCGACGCCCAGCGGCCGGTGGCACGGCACATGCGGGACGGCGACCCTCTGGAGGCCGCCCGCGCCTGCCGCAATGTCAAACGCGCATCTGCCATTAACTGATCCACACCCCGGGCATTGTCACCGCCACGAAGCTGGCCACTCGGACCGGAGGAACGTGGAGTCGGCACGCCACCAGAGATCACACAAGGTCACCAACCGGCCCACGAAGGCCGGGAACTGCCGATAATTGAATACGCGAGCCCACCAGTAGGCCGCTGCCCCCGGCATACGTGAAGGACACCTTCGTGCTGCGGGGGAAAGCCAGGCCGGCGCCGGTTGCCGCCTCGCCGCCGAACTTCTCCAGCGCCGGGCAACCGATCACGGTCACATCGTCGTGCTGCGCGGGGCGCTGCGGCGAGCGGGGGCACGGCCGGTCAGTCCCCGTCGGCGCCCCACCCCTGGCTGCATCGTCAGCACCTGCCCCCACCATGCTGATGCTCAGTCGGTCTACTGATCTCTTCGGACTGTTGTCGGATGCTGATCCCTGCGGTAGGCCGGTGGCATTCGGTACGCGCAGGGCGGCGGGCTGACCGCCGAGCGGCGGCGCTTTCGCGAGCGGATCCGGTACCAGGCCGGTGAGCGGTTCGCGCACGGTGAGAGGACCGCGGTTATCGCGAAGGATCTGCGGGTGAGTGAGCGGTCGGTGGAGCGCTGGCGTCATGCCTGGCAGGAGGGCGGGATGGACGCCCTCGCCTCCACGGGGCCGGCGAAACGTCCCAAGGTGTCCGACGGCCAGTTCGCCGAGCTGGAGAAGGAGTTGGCCCTCGGGCCTGCCGGGCACGGCTGGGAGGACCAGCGGTGGACTCTGGCACGGGTCAGAGCGCTGATCGCCTGGAAGTTCGGCATCGACTGCTCCTCGGCGGCCGTCTGGCGGCTGCTGCACCGGCACGGCTGGTCCTGGCAGTCTCCGGCCCGCCGCGCGCTGGAACGCGACGAGCAGGCAGTGGGTTTATGGAAGAAGGACGTGTGGCCGCAGGTGGAATGACCGCGGCGGCGCTGGGGGCCTACATCGTGTTCGAGGACGAGGCCGGTTTCTCGATGACCCCGCCGCGCGCCCGCGCCTGGGGCCGACGCGGGCAGACACCCGTGGTTCGGGTGCGGGGCCGCTCCTGGCGCCGCTGGTCGATCGCCGCCATGTGCTGCTACCGGCCGGGCGAGACTTCCCGGCTGATCTACCGGCCGCGCCGCCACCGCAAGCACCGAGGCAAAGGACGCGACACCTTCGCCTGGAGCGACTACCGCGACCTGGTCGTCCGCGCCCACATTCAACTCCAGGCTCCCATCGTCTTGATCTGGGACAATCTCAACACCCACCGGGCCGCCGGGATGCGTGAGTACGCGGCCCCACACGACTGGCTCACCATCGTCCAACTGCCCTCCTATGCACCGGACTTGAACCCGGTCGAGGGCGTCTGGTCGCTGTTACGCCGTGGCCCACTGACCAACACCGCCTTTACCGACGACGAGCACCTCGAACGCACCATCCGTCGGGGCTTACGCCATATCCAGCTCCGCCCCGACCTCATCGACGGCTGCCTCACCGGCACCAGACTGCCCCTCACTCAGCAACCGACAACAACCCGAGGAAGTCAGTAACCGTTCGAGCAGGTTTCGTTCGGGGATGCTCTCGGGTCGTTTGACGGCGGCCTGTGGATACGGTTCTGATCAACATTTCGGGATCGCCCAGAGTGACCATGCATCAGATTGATCATGGGGCGCGTGTTATGTGATCAGATACTTGACCTGCTGCTGCCGCACCTGGCGTCCGTGGCCGTGACTGACCTCCAACTCGTCGGCACGACACTGACGATCACCGCTACGACGGTCGCGGAGACCGCGCCGTGCCCGACTTGTGCGGCCAACTCGCGTCGTGTGCATGACCGTTACCGGCGGAGGCTTGCCGATGTCGCCATCGGAGGGCGTCCGGTGACGATCTGTCTGACGGTTCGCCGGTTTCGGTGCGAGGCGTCGTCGTGTCCGCGCCGGACCTTCGCCGAGCAGGTCGAGGGACTGACCTTCCGATACGGGCGCCGCAGCCAGCTCCAGCAGGCGATGCTGGCGGTGATCGGCCGGTTCCTGGCCGGGCGGGCCGGGGCCCGCCTCGCGGCCATGCTGCACTGCCGGGTCAGCCCGAACACCCTGCTCAGCCGTGTCCGGACCCTGCCGGCGGAGCCACCGGATCGGAGCCCGAGGGTGCTGGGTGTCGACGACTTCGCCCTCAAGCGCGGTCACGTCTACGGGACCGTGCTGATCGACATCGAGAACGGCCGCCCGGTGGACGTGCTGCCGGACCGCACCGCCGAGACCTTCATAGCCTGGCTCCTTGAGCACCCCGGAGCAGAGATCGTGTGTAGAGACAGGGCCAGCGCGTATGCGGAGGCGGTCCGCACGGCCGCGCCGGACGCGGTCCAGATCGCGGACAGGTTTCATCTCTGGCTCAACCTGTGCAAGATGGTCGAGAAGTGCGCTCTCGCCCACCGACACTGCCTCACGCCACCGGAAGACGAGGCCCAGGGCGCGGTTGTGGAACCCTCCGTCGTGCCCCCGGCAATCGAGCGAAAGCGGGCGGCGAACACCCGGCGTCACTTCGCCGCGGTGCACGAGATGTACGACAAGGGCGTCGCCATCGACGTCATCTCGAAGACCCTGCGGATGGACCGCAAGACGGTCCGCAAGTACGCCCACGCGACCACAGTGGAGGAACTGCTCGCGCCACCCCGGCAGAGCCGCAGGATGCTGCAGCCCTGGGCCGAGTACCTCAACATGCGCTGGCAGGAAGGCTGTACCGACAGCGGACGGCTCTTCCGCGAGATCCAGCAGCGCGGCTATCGCGGCACCAGCCGCAGTGTCCGGCGCTGGCTCGAACCTCTGCGGTCGGCCGAAGCGCCGACGCCGAAGCGATCCGAGGCGCCCACCGTCCGGCAGGTCACCGGCTGGCTCACCCGCCACCCCGACAACCTCAGCTCCGGTCAGCAGCTCCGTCTCAAGCACATCATGGCCCGCTGCCCCGAACTCGCCGACCTGCGACGGCACATCGCGTCCTTCGCCACGATGATGAAAAACCTCGACGGCCACCACCTACCCCGCTGGATCAAGGCCGCCGAGGGCAGCGACCTGCCGCCCCTGCGCAACTTCGCCCGCAACCTCACCAAGGACCTCGACGCCGTGACCGCCGGCCTCACCCTGCCGTACTCCAGCGGCATCGTCGAAGGACACGTAAACCGGGTCAAATTCCTCAAGCGACAGGGCTACGGACGAGCCAACTTCGACCTGCTCCGACGCCGCATCCTGCTCACCCCGTGAGCCGTCACTCTGGGCGATCCCGAAATGTTGATCAGAACCCGTCGAGTCGGCCATGAGTGCGAGGGACATCTGGCCGCCACCGGGGATTACAACTGGCCGTTGACAGTTCGTTTCACGATTTGCCGACGCCGTTACGGGTGGCGGGCCGATCGTTCTTCGAACCGAAACAGCTGTGGGCTCACGGCCAGCTCCCCTGAGAACGGCTGGTCCAGCGTTCGGCGTCGTGGAGGGGGCAAGCAGTGGATCGTAGAGTCATGCCGAGGTACGGATGACACCGCCTGGCTGCGAGTCACAATCGCCCAGCGTGGCAGGTCACAGGGCCGCCTGCCCTATTCCGGGACACCTGACCACGAGTGCGCCCGCGTCGTGGGCATCGTCCACAAGCTCCCCGGTAGCTCACTGGCATGCCTCACCCTGCCAACGATCACATCATGTGACCGACAAGCGGTTCCGCCGCGCCGCCGAAATCACAGTCAGCGCCAGTCGCATGACGGCTGTCCGTGGGGAGAATCTGGGGAGTACGAGCCGCTCTGGGGAGCGCCTGGGGAGAATGAGCCGCGTAACGCGGCACGATTCTGAAACACCCTGAAAGGCTCATCCGTGCAGGTCAGAGAGGGTAGCGACGGCATCGCCGCAGGTCGGAACCGCTCGGCAGACAACTTCAAGCGGATCTCGTCGTGGGCGGCAATTCTCTTTGCTCCGACACTCGTTGGAACCATTTACGGCATGAACTTCTCCCACATGCCCGAGCTGCACTGGGACCTCGGATACCCCTTCGCGATCGGCTCGATGGGGGTGATTTGCGTGAGTTTGTACCTTATTTTCAAGAGTCGGGGCTGGCTGTAGGGCGACTGACGCCGCCCCAGCAGTGTGCACTGATTGCTCTTGCACCTTCCGGAGAAAGAGCCGTGACAGGCTCTGGGGAGCCCCTGGGGAGAAGTGATGCGGGTGATCTCCTCGTCCTGCCGCGACCGAGCCTCTGACCTGGCAGTTTGAGTATTTTTCAACGCTGGGGAGAATCTGGGGAGAATGGCATGGCATTCCCACCCTCCACCCGGCGCAACGAACCGCCTGTCTTCCCTGTTCGCCGGGGTCTGCCGACCCGAACGCCTCTGTGAGACATCACAGATAGTGACACTATGCGCCGCCTCGACGCCCGCACCCCTCCGCCGACACGGTCGTTCGATGTGGGGTCCCCGGGTGTGTCGCATCCCTGCGCCGGTACGGTCACTCCCCGACTGACACGGATGACCCCTGCGTTGATCTCCTCAATGTCGGTGACGGTGCCGGAGGCGGGCCGCTCGTCGACCTCCCTGACGAACGTGATGCTTTGAATTTGCGCAGCTCAGTCTGCCCAGCCATGGGGGGCCGTGAAACGGATCCAGGCTCGCCGACCTCGTCCATGCCAACACCCCCTTGAGGATGCCGCCGATTCCGCCGGCGCCCATGACGATCCCGAGGGCGGTCGGGCTCCAGTGCAGTTCGCGCAGCAGGTTTGTTTCTGCGGAGACCGTGTCCCCCGCTGGCTGTGTCGCTTTGTAGAGCGGTTGGTGACTCGGGTTGTGCCTCGTTGCAGCAGCGCATCTTGTTGCTTTCTCACCCCTTGGCTGTGAGCAAAGGCACAGTGCTGGCCCGACTTTGGCGAATGATCGGCATGTCGCGTATTGCTAGGCGACGCGACTCGAAGGTCACGGCGAGTGGTCACTGCGGGCGTATCGGCTTCAGGTGGGTCTGCTGCAGGTTCGGGTGACAGGTTCGGTCACGCGGCCTTGAGGGCCGGTGTGGTCATGACGGTCTCGAATTCGACGGGTGTCAGCCGATCGAGTGCGGCTTGTCTGCGGCGCCGGTGGTAGGTCCTCTCGATCCAGGACACGATCGCGATCCGCAGTTCTTCACGGGTGGCCCAGGTCCGGCGGTCGAGGACGTTCTTCTGCAGCAGGCTGAAGAAAGACTCCACGGCCGCGTTGTCGCCGGCAGCCCCGACTCTCCCTATCGATCCGGCCATCCGGTGGTGGTCGAGGGCTCGGACGAACTTCCGGGACCGGAACTGTGATCCGCAATCGCTGTGCAGGATGCACCCGTCAACGTGTTCACGCCGGGCCACGGCGTTGTCCAGGGCGGCTACGGCGAGGCGGGACTTCATCCGCGCATCGATGGAGTAGCCCACGATCCTGTTGCTGAAGACATCCTTGATCGCGCAGAGGTACAGCTTGCCTTGGCCGGTGGCGTGTTCGGTGATGTCGGCGAGCCACAGCCGGTTCGGGCCGGTCGCGGTGAAGTTGCGGCTCACGAGATCGTCGTGCACCGGCGGGCCGGCCTTCTTGCCCCGGCCGCGCTTCTTCCCGAGGACACTCCACCAGCGGTTGTCCCGGCAGATCCGCCAGGCGGTGCGCTCGGCCATGCCCGCCCCGGCGCCTCGCGCTTCATCGGCAAGGAAGCGGTAGCCGAATTCCGGGTCGTCGCGGTGGGCGTCGAACAACGCGTTCGCGCGATATGCCTCCCCCAGCACGGCGTCGGCAACCGGCCTGCCCAGCCAGCGATAGTAGGGCTGTCTGGCGAGCTTGAGCACCCGGCACGCCACCGTGACGGGCACCCCGTCCACGGCCAGCTCCTTCACGAGCGGGTAGATCCTTTTCCCGGCAGGTGCGCCTGCGGCAGATAGGCCGCGGCCCGGCGCAGGACCTCGTTCTCCTGCTCCAGCAGCTTGATCCGCCGGCGTGCTTCCCGTAGTTCCGCGCTCTCTTGGCTGGTCACCCCGGGCTTGGTCCCGTCGTCGATGTCCGCCCGGCGCATCCACTTCCACAACGTCATGGGATGGACCCCGAAGTCGGTGGCCACCTGCTCGACCGTGACACCCGGGCCGCGGTTCCTCGCGACCCGCACGACGTCCTGGCGGAACTCTTCCGGATAAGGCTTCGGCACAGCGACATCCTTTCCACCCACCCTACAGGGCAAGCCAGTTCAGATGTCACCCGATCGTGCAGCAGACCCGAGAGAGGTGCGTTGGCGTGGGTACCCATCAGATGGCGGCGAGGTTGTTGAGCAGGTGGCCAAGTTCTGCCGGCGCCTGCATGTGGGCCAGGTGGCCCTGGCCGGGGAGTTCGTGGACTCCGGCGTGAGCGACGTGCTGCCGTACGTTGTCGAACGACGTTCCGTAGGGGGCTGTTCCGCGGTTGCACTGTCCGATGATCAGGTCGACTTGATCTGCCTGTCGCGCCATCACATCCGGAGGTAGCGTCGCGTTGAGCGCGCCGAGTTCGGCGTACAGCGGTCCGCTCAGGCGACGCAAGATCGCCCAACCGTGCTGATCGGCCCGAAGATCCTCGACGTGCGCAGCGGAGAAGCCGGAGATCTGCCGATTGACGATCTCGACGCAGCGATCCCAGTCCGCCGTCTCCGCTGCGCTCTTCAGGTCCGGCAGTGCATGGCGTCCGAATGGCTGCATCACCGGCTCGTAGGCGATCACCTGGGGTATCGGGCGATCGTTGGCGGTCAGCAAGGTGATCAAGCCGCCGTAGCTCCAGCCGAAGAGTGCCCTCGTGCTGTCGAACTCGTCAAGGACCACGCCGAGGTCCTCAACCTCTGTCCGCAGTGAGTACGAGTTGGTCAACGGCCCTGAGGAAGTACGTCCCCGGCGGTTTACGACTACTACTGAGGGCCAGGCGTCGATGGCGCCCGCAACACGGCGCCACGTATGCGCATCGCTCATCACGCCCGGGACGACGACGAGGCTCGGGGCATCCGGCTCGCCGTACACATCGACCGTGACCCAGCTGTCCCCGCCGACCGACAGCTTCTTCTGAATCGTTCGCTCCATAAATCTATTATGGAGCGAACGATCTACAATGCAAGCGTGACCGAACGCAACCGTGGACGACCACGAGCCTTCGACCGCGACCGTGCGGTCCTTGACGCCGCTCGCCTCTTCTGGCGACGCGGCTACTCCGGCACCTCGACCCGCACCTTGACCGCGGCCCTCGGGCTTTCCACCTCTAGCCTCTACGCCGCCTTCGGCAGCAAGGCCGGACTGTTCGAGGAAACGGTGCGGACCTACGCCGAGCGTTACCGCGAGATCTACCAGCAAGCTGTCGCCGAGAAAGACATCCAGACGGTCATCGACCGCATCCTCACCGACTCGGTCCACGAGTTCACCCAGCCAAGCGACAGGCATCCCGGATGTCTCATCAGCAGCGCCGTGATGACCGACAGCACGAGCACGCTCGATACCAGCGCCTACGTCGCCGAACTGCACAGCTCGAACGAGCAGGCCCTCCTCGTGCGCATCGAACGAGCGATCCAGGACGGGGAACTAGCCGCGGGCACCAACGCAGCGGTCCTGACCGGGCTCATCCAATCCGTCTGGCACGGATTGTCAGTGCGGTCCAACGTCGACACAGCCCGCGAGGACCTGCTCGCGACGGCACAACTTGCTCACCAGCTGATCTGCCAACAACTCACGTCACCAACGTCCTGACCCGCAACATCAGGCTGGTCATGCTCGGGGTAGCTGCGGAGGTCTACCATGCCCCGAACGATCTGGTCTGGAGCCATCTCGTTCGGCCTGGCCACTTCTCTGAACTAGGCCGCTTGTCCGCGCGCGGGCGGCGGGGCCTGGACCTCGGTGCCGTCGATCCGCAGGGCCACGCCTGCCGCGCCGCTGTAGGCGTCGTCCAGGGTGCCAATGAGTGGGCAGCCGCACACCTGGTCCGGTTGTAAACCCGTTGACGGGCGCGCCGCCCGGCTTTGACGATCAGGCGCATGTCTGCCGCCCTGGCGCCTATGCGCCACCGCCCGTTCCGTCACCTCTTCATCGGTACGACGGCCAACCTGCTCGGCAACGGGGTGGCGCCGATCGCCCTCGCCTTCGCCGTGCTCGACGCCACTGGCTCGGTCGGCTCGCTCGGAGTGGTGGTCGGCGCCCACTCCCTCACCGGCATCCTCTTCCTGCTGTACGGCGGGGTGTTGGCGGACCGGCTGCCGCGCGGCCCGCTGTTGGTCGGCAGCAGCGTGGTCAGCGCGGCGAGCCAGGCGGTGGTCGCTGCCCTGGTCCTCACCCACAACGCCGCCATCCCCCTACTCATGGTGCTCGCCGCCGTCAACGGGGCGTCAAGTTCCTGCTATCAGCCCGCCGCCCAGGCCCTGCTGCCCCAGACCGTGCCGGCAGATTCCCGCCGCGCCGCTCTCGCGCTCTCCCGGATCGCCGGCAGCAGCGCGGCGATCGTGGGCGCCTCGCTGGGCGGCGTACTGGTCGCCGCGGTCGGCCCCGGCTGGGGCCTGGCCGTCGACGCGCTCAGCTTCGCGCTCGCCGCCGCGTCCTTCGCGCTGGTCCGCGTCCAGGTCGCACCGCCCGCGCCCAGCCCCGGTGTGGTGCATGAACTGCGCGTCGGCTGGCGGGAGTTCACCTCCCGCAGCTGGGTGTGGGTGATCGTGGTGGCCTTCTGCTTCCTCAACGCCGGCCTCACCGCCTCGTTCACCGTCCTCGGCCCGGCCGTCGCCGACACCACTGGGATCGGCCGCAGCGGCTGGGGCATGGCCCTTGCCGCGGGCTCGCTCGGCGCGGTCGCTGGCGGCATACTGTCGCTGCGCTGGCGGCCCCGGCGCGCGATCCTGGTCGGCTGCGCACTGATGGGCCTGACGGCGACGATCCCGCTGCTGCTCGTGCTCGCCCCGTACACCTGGCTGCTGGTCGTGGCCAATTTCGTGGCGGGCGTGGGCGTTGAGCAGGCCGGCGTCGCCTGGTACTCGACCCTCAACGAGCAGATTCCCGAGGACCGCCTTGCCCGCGTCTACGCCTACGACGACCTCGGTTCCTACCTCGCGCTCCCGCTCGCGCAGTTCGCCGCCGGACCCGCCGTATTCCTCCTCGGCCTCCATGCCACCCTCTACGCGGCCGCCGCGCTCATCCTTCTCGCCACCCTCGCCATGGTTGCCACCCCGTCCATCCGCGCCCTGGCTCCGAAGACCGCAGAACCGCTGCCCGCCTCCGAAGATCCGGTGCCTGGCTGAGCTCGGCTCTGACGCGCCTTTCTACACTCGCCGAGACCTTCGTCAGGCCCCAGATCAAGCCACGAGGCGTACATAACGCTCGGTCTGCCACCCGATGACATCCAGAACCGCACGGAGCAAGAGCGAGTCACCGCGGCCTGGAAAGACGTGGACCACTTCCGTGAGTGCCAAGGTGCCCAGTCCGTTCGCATACTCATCCAGTGCCGCGCGCCTGGCCTCGCCACGCAAGCAGGCGCCGCCAGTGGGGCTGGCGATGGTTCATCGCGGCCCGTCATCCGTCCTGATCTCACGCGTTCTCCAGGAAGGATCTTGGCCAGGAGATCACGACCCTGTGCGATGTCGGCCGGGAGAAGGTACGAACCGAAGACCGGGACTTCGCACGATGCTGCCGCGCTGGCCACCGCCTGGTGAATCAGAATGTGGTCCGGATGGCCAGTCAGGCCGTCCGGACCCACTGTGAGCACGACGTCAGGAATGATCTTGTGGATCTGGGCAGCAATGACCTCGGCCAAGTCTGAGACTGACGCGCTGGTCAGCGAGCCAGGCATCTGCCGCCCGGCGGTATCCGTCCATCGTCCTTCGGCAAGCCAGTTCCACTCGCTTACGCCGAGCCTGGTGCATGCCGCATCCAGCCGAGCGGAACGGCGTCGACGCGTCTCAGCGCTGGAAGTGACGTCATTCTCAGCGGCCTCCCCGCCCGAAGCGGTACACAAGACGACTCGGCTTCCCTGCTGGCTCAGCATGGCGATCGCCGCACCATGAGCGAACACCTCGTCGTCGGGGTGCGCCGTCAGCACGAGGGTCGTTGAGCCCCTGCCCAGATGGCTGAACAACACAGCAGTCTCCCCAGATTGGAACTGACCGCGAGGCTATCGCTGTGCTGGCATGCCGAGGAGTACGGGCCCGCCTCCGGCTGCCGTGTCAATCTGGCTGATCTTGGACTCAGCGCCGGTCAGGCTGACGCGGAGTCCTTCGATCTCGCCCAGCCAGCCTTGCTGCTCTGCCTCAGCAATGCGGTCGATGAGGTTGTCGCGGATCTCGACCAGACGGCCGCGCTGGGCGGGATCGGGGCGAAGAAGGGAGCAGCGGACGCCTGTGTTCGATGCCCCGTCCTCATCATTTCCCCTGCGGAGAGGCCGCGACTGGTCGAGATCCGCGACAACCTCGCCGACCGCATCGCCGAAGCCCAACGCGAAGGCTGGCTCGGCGAAGTCGAAGGACTCTCCGTCAGTTTCGCCGCCGCCGAGAGGCAACTCACCCAACTCGACGCACAGCAAGAGCGCCAGCGGTCCCCGGTTTTCCTGGGCATCCCTACCCTCGATCAGATCATCGCCCGCACCAGCGACGTGAGCGAGCCCTGAGCCGAGGTGCACCAGGTGTGCCTCACATCCGCCTGATGCTTCATCACTTACCCGCAGTCCTCGATCATGGACTAGCGTGCCGCTCATGACCACGGACGACTGGCTGACCGACACCCGTACCTCATACGACACGGTCGCAGTCAGCTACGCCGACCAAGTGCGCGATGCCATCGCCGGACATCAGTACCTTCGCGCAGCTTTGGCGTTGTTCACCGACAGCGTGCGGGCCACTGGCGGCGGGCCGGTGGCTGATGTCGGCTGCGGTCCCGGACACGTTACCGCCCACCTGAACAAGCTCGGTCTCGACGCCTTCGGCATCGACCTGTCGCCCGGGATGATCGACACGGCCCGGCGCGACCACCCCGGCCTGCGCTTCGAGGTGGGCTCAATGACGGACCTGGACCTCCCGGCCGCCTCGGTGGCCGGCCTGCTCGCCTGGCAGTCGCTGATCCACATCCCCGACGACGAGGTGCCGACTGCCCTCGGGCACTTCCACCGAGCACTGCGTCCAGGCGGATCGCTGCAGCTCCTGTTTCACGTCGGAGACGAGCCGCAGTTGAAGACAGAGGGCTACGGCGGTCACCCGATGAAGGTCCATGTCCACCGCCGTCAGCCGGACAAGGTGGCAACCTGGCTGCGTGACGCCGGATTCGAGGTCGAGGCCCAGATGCTGCTCAACCCGGATACGAAAGCCTCGCAAGCGTTTCTTTTCGCCCGCCGTAGGCCCTAACGGTAGTTCGGAGAAGTCACGCAGTCGGAGATCGGCAAGGGGTACGAGTACGCCAAGGATCAGGTCGTCGCCATCAGTGATGCGGATCTGCGGGAGCTCCCGCTGCCGACCGCGAAGGCCATCGAGATCGAAGCCTTCGTGCCGCTCGACAGCATCGACCCGATCCGGGTCGGCGAGGGCTACTACCTGGCGCCGGATGGGCAGCTCGCGGCGAAGCCGTACAAGCTGCTTGATCTGGAGGGCTTGGTGGGCGCCGGGGAAGAGCAGGTTGTTTACGGTGCACGCCTTGATCCGTCGGATCTCGGAGCGTCCGTGGCCGGTGCTGCGAGTGCGTCCCTGGAGCGGGATCTGTTGCCAGGGCAGGGACTTCAGTTGCCTGCGCAGCTTCTTCTGGTTGCCCTTGACGATCACGATGTAGTGAGCTTTGCGGCCCAGGAGGTAGGTGGCGTGTTCGCGCTGGGTGTGCATCGCGTCGCTGGTGACGACGGTGTCGGACAGTTCGGGGATGCCTTCCAGCAGCGGCTGGAAGCAGGTGATCTCGTTCGTCTTCTCCTGTACGTCCAGCTGGGACAGGACCAGGCCGGTGGTGTGGTCGAGGGCGGCAAGCAGGTGGATCTTCCGGCCCGTGGCCCTGGCGGCTCCGCGCAGGCTCTTGCCGTCGACCGCCAGTGCACGCAACCCGCCGACGGTGTGAGGGCGGCGGTCGGCGAGCCAGCGGCCCACGGCCCGGTCCAGGGCGTCGCCGTCGATCCGGGCCAGCAGCCGGCGCACCGTCGATTCCGCGGGCAGCATCCGTTGGGGGACCAGCGGATCGGTAGATGCGCCGATGGCCTGGAGTACCTGCGGCGGGGCGTCGGAGATCCATTCGCCGACCGCCAGCAGCGACCTTGCGCCGGCCAGGACCGCGCACGCGGTGAGCGCGAGCACGACTACCAGGGCGTGCCGTACCCCGCGCGGATCACGCGGGTCGGGTACCTCGGCCAGTCGCTCCAGCAGGCCCGGCACTTCTGCGGGGTCGAGCAGTGACTGATCGCAGAGTTGGTCAAGGGCAGGTGGGATCGGCGATGATGCGTCGGCAGACACGGTCTTCCACTCGGATCACGGGGCGTTGAGAACTCCATGATCTTGGGAGCCCATGTCTGTCAACTTCCCGGATGACCGCCAAGCTGGCGGATTGTCACGGACCGGATGCCCGAGCAATGACCTTGAAGCCTGCCGTGAGCCGCCCTGCTACGGCAATCGCCTGAGCCACAACACGGCAAGGCCGTAGGCGACAGCTGACACAGCAAGTCCCGCGAGGAACGTAGCGGTGAACGCCCAGTCGGGCAGCGTCTGCCTGAAGAACCCGAACGTGACGTCGCGCGTGATGAGGAATGCTGCGATGGCGGCGAACGTCGCACCCGCTGACTGCTGGGTCCACCGCCCCGTCTTCGAGGCGACGCGGCCATCTGGGCGAGGGGCAAGAGGTTCTGTCACTCGTCACTTGTACCGGTCTCGATGCGACTCATCAATGGCAGCCGGTCCAAGCCCGCATGCGGCAGGGCTTCGACATCGTCGCACGACCGCTAACCGGACATCGTGCGACTACGCCGAGGCCCTGGGACCAGCGTTGATGCTCAAGGGCATCTTTGAGAGGGCGTTAAGTCCCTTCTCTCTCCGCTCGAGATCGCTCGCTCGTGGTTGTGATCATCTCAATCTGGCAAGGTGGCCGCATGACAGCGCAGGCGGCCCTCAAGGCGGCGCTTAGAGGCCCTAACAAAGGCGTCGTACGTGTCTGTAGGTGATGAGGCAGGTGGCGAGGCCGAGGAAGGCTTCGTGGATGTCGTCGCGTCGTTCC
>NZ_JBIAWI010000012.1:142916-315383 GCF_042895385.1 Streptomyces sp. NPDC001401 | reverse complement strand
CGTCGGCCTACTCGGTGACCTTCAATCGATCACTCGGGAAGGTACGCCCTTCGCGTGCAGCCCCGAGGCCGATCCACAGGTCTTGAGCATTGCTCCGCCCCGGCGACCCCGCCGCCGTACCTCTACCACGGGACCGTGGCCCGCAACCTGGACGCGATCCGCGCCGAGGGGTTGCGGCCCATGAACCGGCACGACGTGCACCTCTCGCCGGACCGCGAGACCGCGACCCGGGTCGGCGCCCGCCGCGGCCGGCCCGTCGTGCTCCCGGTGGACGCGGCCGCCATGCACCGTGACGGGCACGTCTTCCACGTCAGCGAGAACGGGGTGTGGCTCACCAAGGCCGTGCCGCCTCAGTACCTCGGATTCCCTCAGCCGCACTGAGCCCCGGCTCCGCCCCCGCGGTGCGTGGCCGTACGACCGCGCATGGTGACCGTTTCGTCCGTTGTCAGTGGGGCGGCTTAGTCTCGGAGGCATGAGTCTGCGTCTGAGCACTGTGATCCTCCCGTACCGCCGCTGGCACGAGGGCGGCCGTTCGGCATGGCAGCGCGCGGAGCAGCTCGGCTTCCACACCGCGTACACCTACGACCACCTGTCCTGGCGCAGCTTCCGGGACGGCCCGTGGTTCGGTGCCGTACCGACCCTGACCGCGGCGGCGGCCGTCACCGAGCGGATGCGTCTGGGCACGCTGGTGACCTCGCCGAACTTCCGGCACCCGGTGCCGTACGCCAAGGAGCTGCTCTCCCTCGACGACATCTCCTCGGGCCGGTTCACCCTCGGCGTCGGCGCGGGTGGCAACGGCTTCGACGCCACCGTGCTGGGGCAGGAGCCCTGGACCCCGCGGGAGCGTGCCGACCGGTTCGCCGAGTTCGTCCACCTCCTGGACCGGCTGCTGACCGAGGACGGCAAGGACGGAGTGTCGTACGAAGGCGACTTCTACTCGGCGCACGAGGCGCGCAACATACCCGGCTGTGTGCAGCGCCCCCGGCTGCCCTTCGCGGTGGCCGCGACCGGGCCGCGCGGGCTGCGGCTCGCCGCACGGTACGGGCAGGCATGGGTGACCACGGGCGACCCCAGGCTGTACGAGAACGGCACTTCCGAACAGTCGATTCAAGCCATTCGCGGCCAGGTCGAAAAACTGGCCGACGCCTGCGCCGAGATCGGCCGGGACATGGCCGGGCTCGACAAGATCCTGCTCACCGGCTTCACCCCGGACCGTGGCCGGCCGCTGGAGTCGCTCGACGCGTTCGTGGACTTCGCGGGCCGGCACCGGGAGCTGGGCTTCACCGAGATCGTGCTCCACTGGCCCATCCCCGACTCCGACTTCGCCGCCGACGAGAAGGTCTTCGAGCAGATCGCCATGGAGGCCGCGGCGCAGCTCGGCTGAGCGGACGGGGTGTGACGGTGCCGATGAGGACAGCAACCACTCACATGTGCGGACTCCCGCACGGCCGTGCAGGCATATGCGGGACAATGGCCGGGTGACCTCAGCGACTCGACAGCCCGAGACCCCGGCCGCCGCCGCTGCGCCGCGGCTCATAGCCACAGATCTCGACGGCACCCTCCTGCGGGACGACAAGTCGGTCTCCCCGCGCACGGTCGCCGCCCTCGCCGCCGCCGAGGACGCGGGCATCGAGGTCTTCTTCGTCACCGGCCGCCCGGCCCGCTGGATGGACGTCGTCAGCGACCACGTCCATGGCCACGGCCTGGCGATCTGCGGCAACGGCGCGGCCGTGGTCGACCTGCACGGCGGCCCGGGCGCCCACCGTTTCGTGAAGGTACGGGAGCTGGCCCGGGACAACGCGCTGGACGCCATCCGGCTGCTGCGCGACGCGGCACCGGGCACGGTGTACGCGGTGGAGCAGACGTACGGCTTCCACCAGGAGCCGGACTACCCGAAGCTGCACATGGAGATCCCGGACAACCTCATGCCGGCCGAGGACCTGCTGGCGCCGGACGGCCCCGGCGCCGCCGAGCCGGTGCTGAAGATCCTCGCCTATCACCCGTCCCTCGACCCGGACGGTTTCCTCACCGCTGCCCGTCTCGCCATCGGCGACCGGGCCAACGTCACCCGTTCGAGCCCCAGCGCCCTGCTGGAGATCAGCGGCCCCGGCGTCTCCAAGGCGAGCACGCTCGCCCTGTGCTGCGCCGAGCGCGGAATCTCGCACGAGGAGGTGGTGGCCTTCGGGGACATGCCCAACGACGTCGAGATGCTCACCTGGGCGGGCCAGTCCTACGCGATGGGCAACGCACATCCGGACGTCATCGCCGCGGCGTCGGGCCGCACGGTCGCCAACAACGACGACGGGGTGGCGCTCGTCATCGAGCGAATGCTGGCAGAGCGGCGCTAGCCGCCCGTGGTCATCCTCGAATTCCCGGTCGGCCTGGTCATCCGAGGGGGACGCCTCGAGCCGCCAGCCACGGCACCGGGTCCACCGCGGAGCCCATCTCCGGCGTGACCCGCACCTCGAAGTGCAGATGGGGGCCGGTGGAGTTGCCGGTGGTACCCGACTGACCGATCCACTGCCCGGTGTCCACCCGTTCGCCCTGGTCGACGGCGACGGCGGCGAGATGGGCGTACTGCGTGTAGTAGCCGCCCGGGTGCTGGATCACGATCTCGATGCCGAAGGCGCCGCCGCACGACACGCTCACCACGCGTCCCGCGCCGACCGCCCGCACCGGCGTGCCGATCGGTACCGCGAAGTCCTGCCCGGTGTGCCGGTTCGCCCACCGGTCGCCGCCGCTGCCGAACCCCGCGGACAGTCGGTACGTCTGCACGGGCGCTACCCACGGCTGCGTGAGGTTCCTCGTCGGCTGGCCGAGCCGGACGGAGCCGCGGCAGCTGCCGGCCGCGACCGAGGCGTCCGCCTGCCCCTGCAACTGCCCACGCGCCTCCTCGAGTTTCCGCTCGATCGTGTCCTTCACGGCGGCGAGCTCGGCGTTCCGCTCCTCCAGCGCCTGCCACGCCGCCTTGGCTTTCGCCTCGTCGGCGGCGAACCGTGCCTCGGCCCGACGGCTCCTGCCGACGGAGCCGGCGAGGGCCAGACTCGCCTGCGCCAGGACATGCTGACTGCGCATCAGCGCATCGGGGCTGTCCGCGAGGATCAACTGCGCGGCCACCGGTAGACCACCGCCGGTGCGGTACTGGGCGCGCGCCATCCGGCCCAGGTCATCGTGCAGGCCTGCGATCTCCCGCCGCTCGCCGTCCAGCAGCGCCTGGGCCCGCTCGGCCTGCGCCCGCCGCACCTCGGCCTCCTGGCGACCCGCTTCGTACTGCTGCGTCGCCAGTGCCGCATCCTCGTAGAGGCGCGCGACCTGGGCGCTGACGCCGGAGCCGCTGCCGAGCCCATCGCCGTCGCCCTCGCCCATCGCCTCGGTGGGCCGGGCCACAAGCATGACGAGCGCACACAACAACGCCGGAACGAGCAGTGGATGACGGCGGAGTGAGCGCATGTCAGCGATCGTGACCCGACCCGCCGGGACGGGTCATCTTCAAGTCCTTCGCCTGGGGGAAGCAGCACCCCGGATGGCTCAGTAGGGACGGATCGCGACGAGTCGGTATGGCGCCTGCCACACCGCCAGCGGCCGCGCTCGCCCTACGACGCTCCGACCAGCAACTCCGTCTCCGCCTCCCGCTCCACCATCTCCCGCAACGGCCCTGCTACGGCGGCCAGTTCCGCGTACATCCCGCGCTGCACCACCTGCCCCTCGTCCAGTACGACGACCTCGTCGACCGCGTCCAGGCCCGCCAGCCGGTGCGTGATGAGCAGCGTCGTACGGCCCTCGGTGGCGGCCAGCAGGTCGGCGGTGAGGGCGTCGGCCGTCGGCAGGTCGAGGTGTTCGGCGGGCTCGTCGAGCACCAGGACGGGGAAGTCTGCGAGCAGTGCGCGGGCCAGCGCCAGCCGCTGCCGCTGCCCGCCCGACAGCCGGGCCCCGTGCTCGCCGACCAGCGTGTCGAGCCCGTCGGGCAGCCTGTCGGCCCAGTCCAGCAGCCGGGCCCTGGCGAGCGCGTCGCGCAGGTCGCCCTCGGTGGCGTCCTTCTTCGCCAGCAGCAGGTTCTCGCGCACCGAACTGTCGAAGAGGTGCGCGTCCTGGGCACACAGCCCGACGAGCCGTCGTACGTCGTCGCCGTCGAGCGCGCACGCGTCCACTCCGGCCAGCGTGTACGAGCCAGCGTCCGCGTCCAGGAAGCGCAACAGCACCTGCGCCAGCGTCGTCTTGCCGGAGCCGGACGGCCCGACCACCGCGATCCGGCGCCCCTGGTCGAAGGTGAGGTCGAGACCGGCAAGCGCATCCCGGTCCTGCCCCTCGTACCGGGCGGTCAGACCCTTCAGGGCGACCGGGAAGGGGGAGACGGGGGCTTGCCGGGGCTGCTCCGGCTCCCGTACCGGCTCCGGCGCGTCCAGCACCTCATACACGCGCTCCGCGCTCCTGCGCACCCGTTGCCGGTACTGCACGGCGAGCGGCAGCCCGAGGACGGCCTCGAAGGCGGCCAGCGGGGTCAGGACGACGACAGCCATCGCCACGCCGCCCAGCCGCCCGTCGGTGACCGCCTGGGCGCCCACGAGGGCGGTGGCGGTGACCGTCAGACCGGAGAGCAGCGCGGTGAGTCCGTCGCCGAGCGCGGTGGCGGTGGCGGCGCGCGAGGCGATCCGGGTGAGCACGCCGTCGGCGCGCCGTGCCTCGGCGGTACGTGCATGCAGGGCGCCGGCGACGGTCAACTCCGCGGTGCCGGTGAGCAGATCGGTCACGCGCGTCGCGAGCACCCCTCGGGCGGGGGCCAGCCTGCGTTCGGCACGGCGCGCCACGGCACCAGTGACCAGCGGGACACCGACTCCGGCCGCCACCAGCCCGGCGGCGAGCGCGATACCGGCCTCGGGCAGCAGCCAGGCCGTGAAGCCGACGGACGCGGCAGACACGATCGCGGCAGAACCTGCGGGCAGCAGCCAGCGCAGCCAGTAGTCCTGCAGGGCGTCCACGTCGGCGACGAGCCGCGAGAGCAGGTCGCCCCGGCGGGTGCTGCGCAGCCCGGCGGGCGCCAGCCGTTCCAGCCGCCGGTAGACGGCGACCCTCGTGTCGGCGAGCATCCGCAGTACCGCGTCGTGCGACACGAGCCGCTCGGCATACCGGAAGACGGCCCGACCGATACCGAAGGCCCGCGTCGCCGTCACGGCCACCATCAGATACAGCACGGGCGGCTGCTGCGAGGCCCGCGAGATGAGCCACCCGGACGTGGCCATGAGCCCGACGGCGCTGCCGAGCGCGAGGCTGCCGAGCAGCAGGGCGAGGGCGAGACGGCTGCGCCGGGGGCCGGACATGGCACGGACGCGTGCGAGAACGGCGCGCGTGCCCGTCGTGAGACCGGTCGTCGTGGTCTCCTCCGGAGCGGGGGCGGCGGCCTCGGCCGGGCGCACCTCGGATGTCACAGCACCGGCCGCCACGGAAGCGGCGGGGGATGCGGGTCCCTCCAGCGGCACCGCCGTGTCCGCCATCTCCAGCCGTACCACCCGGTCCGCAGCCGCCAGCAGCGCCGGCCGGTGCACCACGAGCAACACCGTCCGCCCCACCGCCAGCCGCCGTACCGCCTCCACGACCTCGGCCTCGGTGGCCCCGTCCAGCGCGGCGGTCGGCTCGTCGAGCAGCAGCACCGGACGGTCCGCGAGAAACGCCCGGGCCAGCGCGAGCCGCTGCCGCTGCCCGGCGGACAGCCCGGCTCCGTCCTCCCCGAGCACGGTCTCGGCACCCCGGGGCAGCGCATCCACGAACTCCAGCGCCCCGGCATCGCTCAACGCTTGGCGTACGGCGGTGTCGTCGGAGTCGGGCCGGGCCAGCCGTACGTTCTCGGTGATCGTCCCGGCGAACAGGTGCGGCCGCTGCGGCACCCAGGCGACCCGCGACCGCCACTGGTCGAGATCGACGTCGGCGAGATCGGCTCCGCCGACCCGCACCCGCCCCTCACTCGGGCGCACAAACCCCAACAGCGTGTTCAGCAGCGTCGACTTGCCCGCCCCGCTCGGCCCGACGAGCGCGACGGTCTCCCCGGGCTCGACGGCGAAGGACACGTCCGACACGGCGTCCTCGGACCGCCCGGGGTACCGAACCGTGACCCCCTCGAAGGCAATGCCACCTGTCGGCACGGCCCCCGCGCCCGACGCCGGCACAGGGGTCTCCAGGACGGCGAAGATCTCCTCGGCCGCCGCAAGCCCCTCCGCCGCCGCGTGGTACTGGGCGCCCACCTGACGCAACGGCAGGTAGGCCTCGGGCGCGAGGACGAGAATCACCAGGCCGATGTACAGGTCCATCTCGCCGTGTACGAGCCGCATGCCGATCGTCACGGCGACCAGCGCGACGGAGAGCGTGGAGAGCAACTCCAGCGCAAAGGACGAGATGAAGGCGATCCGCAGCGTCCGCATGGTCGCCTGCCGGTACTCACCGGTGATGCGCTTGATCGACTCGGCCTGCGCCTTGGCCCGCCCGAACACCTTCAGGGTCGGCAGCCCCGCGACGACATCCAGGAAGTGTCCGGACAGCCGGGACAGCAGCCGCCACTGACGGTCCATCCGGGCCTGCGTGGCCCAGCCGATCAGCATCATGAAGACGGGGATGAGTGGCAGGGTCCCCACGATGATCGCCGCCGACACCCAGTCCTCGGTGACGATCCGGGCCAGCACCGCCACCGGCACGACCACCGCAAGCCCCAACTGCGGCAGATAACGCGAGAAGTAGTCGTCGAGGGCGTCGACTCCACGGGTGGCGAGGGCAACGAGCGACCCGGTCCGCTGCCCGCTCAGCCATCCCGGGCCCAGCTCTACAGACCGCTCCAGCAACCGGCCCCGTAGCTCCGATTTCACTGCCGCACTCGCTCGGTGCGCGGCGAGTTCGGTGAGCCAGGAGACCAGGGCACGACCACAGGCGACGGCCGCCAACAGCAGGAGGGGAGTGCCGAGTTCGGCAACCGATTTGCCGTGCTGGAACGCCCCCACCACCACCTCGGCGATCAGCATCGCCTGAGCGATGACCAGCGCCGCTCCGGCGGCGCCCAGACCGACGACCGCCACCATGAAGAGGCGAGTGGCACGGGCGTAGCGGAGCAGACGCGGGTCGATCGGTTTCACGTGAAACACACCCTCTTCTCAAGGGGCATGTTTCACGTGAAACATGCCCCAACTCGGACTCAGTGCACGGCGTCTGCGATGTGCTGCGTACCGATCCGCTTGCGGAACACCCAGTAGGTCCACCCCTGGTAGAGCAGGACGATCGGCGTGGCGATCGCCGCGCACCAGGTCATGATCTTCAGGGTGTAGGGACTCGACGAGGCATTGGTGACCGTGAGGCTCCAGTCCCCATTGAGTGACGACGGCATGACGTTCGGGAAGAGAGACAGGAAGAGCATCGCCACGGCGGCCACGATCGTGACCCCGGACAGCGCGAACGACCAGCCCTCGCGCCCGGCCTGATTCGCAACCAGGGCGGCAATCAGCGCGGCCACGGCCACGACGAGCGCCACCAGGCTCTTGCCGTCACCGCTGTCGACCTGCGTCCACAGCAGGAAGATCAGCGCCACCACGGCGGTGACGAGACCGACCACCGTCGCCAGCTTCCGCGCCCGCTCCCGGATGTCTCCCACCGTCTTGAGCGCCGTGAACACGGCCCCGTGGAAGGTGAAGAGCGTCAGCGTCACCAGACCGCCGAGCAGCGCGTACGGGTTGAGCAGGTCCCAGAAGTTGCCGACGTACTCGAAGTTCTTGTCGATCTTCACGCCGCGCACGATGTTGCCGAAGGCGACGCCCCACAGGAACGCCGGGATCAGCGAGGTCCAGAAGATCGCGGTCTCCCAGTTGCGCTGCCAGTTCTCCTCGGGGCGCTTCGCCCGGTACTCGAACGCGACACCCCGCACGATCAGGCAGACCAGGATGATCAGCAGCGCCAGGTAGAAGCCGGAGAAGAGGGTGGCGTACCACTCGGGGAAGGCAGCGAAGGTCGCACCGCCCGCCGTGAGCAGCCACACCTCGTTGCCGTCCCAGACGGGACCGATCGTGTTGATCAGCACCCGCTTCTCGGGCCGGTTGCGGGCGAGCAGCTTCGTGAGGATGCCCACCCCGAAGTCGAAGCCCTCCAGGAAGAAGTAGCCGGTCCACAGGACGGCGATCAGGACGAACCAGACGTCGTGAAGTTCCATGACTCGATCTCCCTCGGCCTAGTACGAGAAGGCCATCGGCTTGTCGGCGTCACGGGTGTCGCCGCCGATCTTCGTGGGCGGGTTGAGGTCGGCCTCGGTGAGCTCGGGCGGGCCCGCCTTGACGTACTTCACGAGCAGCTTGACCTCGATGACGGCGAGGATGGCGTAGAGCGCGGTGAAGACGATCATCGAGGTGAGGACCTCGGCCTGGGAGACACCGGGGGAGACCGCGTGCCGGGTCTGCAGGACGCCGTAGACGACCCACGGCTGGCGGCCCATCTCGGTGAAGATCCAGCCCCAGGAGTTGGCGATCAGCGGGAAGCCCAGGGTCCAGATCGCCACCAGCCAGTACAGCCTGCTGAGCTTGGGACTGAGTGCCTTGTTCCTGAAGAGGACCAGATGCGGCACCTCGTCGTCGCCGACCCTCAGGTGCTGCGGCAGCATGAACTTCTTGCGGGTCAGCCAGAGTCCGACCAGGCCGATGGCGAAGGACGCCATGCCGAAGCCGATCATCCAGCGGAATGCCCAGAAGGTGACCGGAATGATGGGCCGGTAGTCGCCGGGACCGTACTTCTCCTGCTCGGCCTTGTTGGTGTCGTTGATACCGGGGACGTACGAGTTGAAGTTGTCGTCGGCGAGGAACGACAGTATTCCGGGGATCGACAGTTCGACCGTGTTGTGGCCCTTGCTGACGTCTCCGTAGGCGAAGACCGAGAACGGCGCGGAGTTCTCACCGTCCCACAGGGCCTCGGCGGCAGCCATCTTCATCGGCTGCTGCTTGAACATGACCTTGCCGAGCGTGTCACCGCTGATCGCCGTGAGCAGGCCGGCGATGACGACGGTGACCAGACCCAGCCGCAGCGAAGTCTTCATCACGGAGATGTGCTTCTTGCGGAACAGGTGGAAGGCGGCGATGCCGACCATGAACGCGCCGCCGGTCAGGAAGGAGGCGGTGAGCGTGTGGAACGCCTGGGCGAGCGCGGTGTTCTGGGTCAGCACGTGCCAGAAGTCGGTGAGCTCGGCACGCCCCTTCGCCTTGTTGATTCGGTAGCCGACGGGGTGCTGCATCCAGGAATTGGCCGCGAGGATGAAGTACGCCGACAGGATCGTGCCGATCGAGACCATCCAGATGCAGGCCAGATGGATCTTCTTGGGCAGCTTGTCCCAACCGAAGATCCACAGGCCGATGAAGGTCGACTCGAAGAAGAACGCGATCAGGGCCTCGAAGGCGAGTGGGGCGCCGAAGATGTCACCGACGAAGCGCGAGTAGTCGGACCAGTTCATGCCGAACTGGAACTCCTGCACGATGCCGGTGACCACACCCATCGCGATATTGATCAGGAAGAGCTTGCCCCAGAACTTGGTCGCTCTGAGGTACTTCTCCTTCTCCGTGCGCACCCACGCGGTCTGCAGGCCGGCCGTGAGGGCAGCGAGCGAGATCGTCAGGGGGACGAAGAGAAAGTGGTAGACGGTGGTGATGCCGAACTGCCAGCGCGCCAATGTCTCCGGCGCCAGAGCCAGGTCCACGTCGTCAGTCTCCTTAGGTCGCCGTGGTACAGCGGCAGTTTGCCCCTTATGTCACACACATCATCGGAGCAACCGGGACACGCTTGTGAACGCGTTCACATTCACAAGGAATTATGACGCACTGATTGTCGAAGCTCGAAGGGGGGTCCCACATAGGCCGCAAGGGCGTCCCGCTTGGGCCGTTCGGCACTCCTCTTGGCAACGACTTCAACATATTGTTGAATTGCCTGCCGTGCAGATACGGATCTCGTGGCCCGCCGGCCACCTCACCGCGACCCTCGACGACACCCCGACCGCCCAGGCCCTCGCCAAGGCACTGCCGCTCGCCTCCGCCGCCCGCACCTGGGGCGAGGAGGTCTACTTCGACACGGGCGTCTCTGTTCCACGTGAAACAACGGCCCAACAGGTCGTGGACCCCGGCACGGTCGCCTTCTGGACCGACGGCGACGCCCTCGCACTCCCCTACGGCCCCACTCCGATCTCGCGAGGCGACGAATGCCGCCTCGCGAGTCCGTGCAATGTCCTGGGCCGCCTCGACGGCGACCCCGGGCTCCTCGCCACAGTCCGCGACGGCGACCCGGTGCGCGTGGAACTCGTAGACGAGTAACTCCGGTTCAGAGCTCCTTGCGGAACCCTTCCGCCACCTTCAGGAAGATGTCGTTCGCCTCGGTCTCGCCGACCGTCACCCGCACACCCTCGCCCGGGAACGGCCGGACCACCACGCCGTGCTGCTCGCACGCCGCCGCGAACGCGACCGTGCTCTCCCCCAGCCGCAGCCAGACGAAGTTCGCCTGGGTCTCGGGCACCGTCCAGCCCTGGGCGCGCAGCCCGTCGACCACGCGGTTGCGCTCGCAGACCAGGGAGCCGACCCGGCCGAGCAGTTCGTCCTCGGCCCGGAGCGAGGCGATGGCCGCCTCCTGCGCAAGCTGGCTCACACCGAACGGCACCGCCGTCTTGCGCAGCGCCGCCGCCACCGGCTCATGGGCGATCGCGAAGCCGACGCGCAGGCCCGCGAGACCGTACGCCTTGGAGAACGTACGCAGCACACAGACGTTCGGCCGCTCGCGGTACAGCTCCACGCCGTCCGGCACCTCGGCGTCGCGAATGAACTCGCGGTACGCCTCGTCCAGCACAACCAGCACATCGCCGGGCACCCGGTCGAGGAACCGCTCCAACTCGGCACGCCGTACCACCGTGCCGGTCGGGTTGTTGGGGTTGCAGACGAAGACGAGGCGCGTCCGGTCGGTGATCGCGTCGGCCATCGCGTCCAGGTCGTGCACATCACCCGGCGTCAGCGGCACCTTTACCGAGGTGGCGCCGCTGATCTGCGTGATGATCGGGTACGCCTCGAAAGACCGCCAGGCGTAGATGACCTCGTCGCCTGGGCCGCTGGTCGCCTGGATCAGCTGCTGGGCGACGCCGACCGAACCCGTGCCGGTGGCCAGGTGGGAGATCGGGACGCCGAAGCGGTCGGACAACTCGTTCATCAGGCCCGTGCAGGCCATGTCCGGGTAGCGGTTGAAGGACGAGACCGCGGCCGTCACCGTCTCCATCACGCCGGGCAGCGGCGGATACGGGTTCTCGTTGGAGGACAGCTTGTAGGCCACCGGACCGCCGGTCGCGGCAGGCTTGCCCGGCTTGTAGGTGGGGATACCCTCCAGCTCGGCGCGCAGCTTGGGGCTCGTCTCGCTCACCGCAGTCCTCCTCATGACCACCACCGGCTTCCAATACTGCTCACCTTATGAGGATTCGGCGCCGCTGCGTACAGCTGAGGACAGACCTCATACGTCACACGCACATCAGGGGCATCACCACCCGTAGGCAGACGAACCGGGGGGCGCGGTCACATATATCTACGCGCCGGTGGCTCGCGCCGTGGCGCGCATCGCCCATGAAGGTGAGTTGAGACCTCTTCGAAACATCGGGGACTTGGCAGGCCCATGCGCGCCGACAAGTCACGTAGTCCCATTGGATCGTTCAACTGACTTTGTTTCAAAGGTAGTTGACGGTATATGACCTTGCAGAAACGTGCCTGTCAACGCGTGCATATGCGTCCGCCCTACCCCACTCCATGAGCCCTACTATCGGCTCGCCATGACAGCAGCAGGGAAGCACCAGGTGAGCCGCGCGGAAACCTCACGCCGAGGCAGCCGGCCGGGCCGGGCGGGCATCAGAGACGTTGCCGCCGCCGCCGGAGTCTCCATCACGACCGTCTCCGACGCCCTCAACGGCAAGGGCCGGCTCCCGGACGCCACCCGACGCCATGTCCGCGAGGTCGCCGACCGGCTGGGCTATCGCCCGTCGGCAGCGGCCCGAACCCTCCGTACCGGCAAGTCGGGCCTCATCGGCCTGACCGTGACGACGTACGGGGATGAACCTTTCACCTTCACCGAGTTCGCATACTTCGCCGAGATGGCGCGCGCCGCCACCTCGGCCGCGCTCGCCCGCGGTTACGCCCTGGTCATCCTGCCCGCGACCTCCCGCCACGACGTGTGGTCGAACGTCGCGCTGGACGGCACGGTCGTCATCGACCCCTCCGACCAGGACCCGGTCGTCAGCGAACTGGTCCGGCAGGGTCTGCCCGTCGTCTCCGACGGCCGCCCGGCCGGCTCGCTCCCGGTCACCGCATGGGTCGACAACGACCACGAGGCCGCCGTACTCGGCATCCTCGACCACCTGGCCGACGCCGGCGCCCGCCGCATCGGACTGCTGACGGGGACATCGACCGACACGTACACCCATCTGTCGACCACGGCGTATCTGCGCTGGTGCGAACGCGTCGGCCAGGATCCGGTGTACGAGGCCTACCCGGCGCACGACCCGTGCGCGGGCGCCGTCGCCGCCGACCGGCTGCTCGCCCGCCCCGACCGGCCGGACGCCGTCTACGGTCTGTTCGACCCCAACGGCACCGACCTGCTCGCGGCGGCCCGCCGCTACGGCCTGCGCGTACCGGACGACCTGCTTCTGGTCTGCTGCAGCGAATCCACCGTGTACGCCAACACCGAACCGCCCATCACCACACTCTCACTGAAGCCGCGCCGCATCGGCACGGCTGTGGTGCAGCTCCTCATCGACGCCATCGAGGGGGTCGAATCGGACCAACCGGTCGAGCAGGTGATACCGACGGAGCTGATCGTGCGTACCTCGTCCCAGCGACGTCCGCCGCGCACGACGGTCAGCGCACCGCGGTCTCCCGAAGAGGAGTAGAACAGAGGCCGTCAGCAGGCGGTCGAAGCCCTGCCCAATCGGGGCGAAAGCCGCGGTGAACTGGACTCTTACTCCGATTCACCACCCCTGGGTCATCACATGGCGCGATCGGCATTCCTATGATGGGCCCACGGCACCGCGGGCCGCTGCGACCAGGCAGTCCGATGAGGTGCAGATGCGGCGCGATGGTGGAGGGGTCTGATGACTCAGGGGGCCGGTCAGGGACCCGAGGTGGAGCGGACGGCGACGTTGCGCGACTTTCGGGTACCGGCATATGTCCACGAGACCGGTCCGTACGGCCACAGCACACACCCCGGCGACGTCGCCAGACCCGTCGAGGAGTCGGCCGACCACCCGGAGGGGTACACGCCGACACAGCGCGACCTGCCGGTCGTCAACCGTGGTGACACGCTTCAGGTGACCGTCGACCCCGCGTCCCTCGCGGCCCCGCAGCAGACGGACGGCGCGGGCCCGCTGTACGTCGTCGGTGATGTGCACGGCTATCTCGACGAATTGATGGCCGCCCTCCAGGAGCAGAGCCTCATCGACACCGCGGGGAACTGGTGCGCGGGCACCTCCCGGCTGTGGTTCCTCGGCGACTTCACCGACCGCGGCCCCGACGGCATCGGCGTCATCGACCTGGTGATGCGGCTGTCCGCCGAGGCGGCCGCGGCCGGCGGCTACTGCAAGGCCCTCATGGGCAACCACGAGCTGCTGCTGCTCGGCGCCAAGCGGTTCGGCGACACCCCCGTCAACTCCGGCGCGGGCACCGCCACCTTCCAGGCGGCCTGGCTGCTCAACGGCGGCCAGAAGACCGACATGGACCGGCTCCAGGACCACCACCTGCAGTGGATGGCCCGGCTCGACGCGATCGAAGAGGTCGACGGCTACCTGCTCGTCCACTCCGACACCACCGCCTACCTCGACTACGGCGACTCGATCGAGGCGGTCAACGACACCGTCCGCGAAACGCTCACGCGCAACGACGCGGACGAATGCTGGGATCTGTTCCGCAAGTTCACCAAGCGGTTCTCCTTCCGCGACGAGGGCGGTGCAGACGCCGTACGCTCCCTGCTGGATACGTACGGCGGCACTCGGATTGTTCACGGTCACAGCCCCATTCCCTATTTGCTGGGCGAGGTCGGCTCCGAGGAGGGCGAGGACAGCGCAGGGCCCGTGGTCGAAGGGCCGCACGTCTACGCAGAGGGCCTGGCCATCGCGATGGACGGCGGAGTGACCATGGCCGGAAAGCTGCTGGTTCAACAACTGCCACTGGATATCTGAACGTTCACAGGGCAGGCGTTCCCCCACGGAGGAATCGCGATAAACGGCGCAGGCCAGGGCCCAATTTCTTCAAACCCCCTGTCACCGTGTGCCGTCGCCGCTCTACCATCGGCTTATCCGTAGCAGGCTCCCCTCCGTTTCTGCCCGACGGCTCGTTGGCATGCGAGCCCCAAGCCCTACGGAGCATCGGGGGATGCACATGAACAGCGTTCCGCAGCACCTGCTGAGCGAGGACCGCCAGGAGTACGAGCGGGTCCTCGATGAGGCGCTGCGCTCCGCCCCAAACCGCCCGGAACTGGCCGCTGTCGGTAAGCGGCTCAACCCCGAACAGCTGCGCACCATGGCGCTCAACGCCACCGCACTCATCACGGTGGCCGCGGCGACCGAGTACCAGCACTACGTGAAGGTTCGCGAGGAACTGCGCCAGCCGGCGTCGTCCACCCCGCCGTCCGCCCGCGAATCCGGCTCTGCGGAGCCGGGCGCGGCGGCGGTGGGGCTCGCCACCACCCTCGGCGAGGCCGCCGAGCCGGCCGGCGCGGGCGCCGGCGCGGGCGCCGTCGCCATCGCCGCCGTCCTCACCCCCGTCCTCGCCGGAACAGCTGCGGTGATCTTCCTGCTCGTCGGGTACATCATCAGGTCACTCGAACCCAAACAGGTGTTCGGCAAGACGATGATCACCGCCGGTTGGGTCTTCGGCGCCATGACCGCGGCCGCGATCCTTGTCGCCGCTGTCGGGCTGCTGCTCACCGCCCTGCGCAACCAGCCCTCGCTCGAGTCGGGACCGTACGGCGAACTGAGCGGGGAAGTGGCCCTGGCCAGGGAAGCCTGGCGCGAAGCACTCCTGGAGCGCGGCATCATGCCGTTCCTGCGGGAAGCACTCGCCGACCCCGGCACCGCCGCGGCACTGCACAGCGCCACACCGCCGACGTCGACCAGCCGCATGCCTCACCTCGGCTACGACCGTCCGGGCTTCAGCAGCCCGGACGACGGCCCGGCCCCCGGCCCGCGCCCGAGCTTCACCAGCCCGGACTACACCAGCCCGGACTTCGGAGGCCCGGAACACCAGCCGGAGTAACCGTCGGCTTGCGCCCTCCGCACCAGAAGGCCTGCCAGGGCCCGCAGGGGGAGCGCAAGCCGAACACCGATCGCCCCGACGGCTCCGCCCTACGGCGACTCACGCCGAAGAGCGGGACCGTCTTCCACGTCGGACGAGCCACTCACGCCGGCGTACGTCAGTCCGCGATCGGCAGGTGGAGCCTGTTAGGCGTCGAAGGATCTGTGCCTCAGCCCGATCGACGACCGAGCGGCAGACGCCAAGTGCCAAATTAACGCGATCGCTGCGCTGGTTCAGCACGAGCATGCCGTCCGCGGTGATCACGGCGATATTGACGCCCAAGCCGCACGATCTCGTCTCGCCGGCGGGTCACTAGCGAACGCCTGTTACGGGAACTGTCGCCCACACGCAGGCCGGTGCCTCCGGCCTGCCCGGACGAGGACGCAGGCCGGAGAACACCGGACCCTGACGAGGGGCGCGAGTGACGCCGGGTCAGTCCGCGATCGGCAGATACACCCGGTTCCCGCTCGCCGCGAACTCCTTCGACTTCTGGAGCATCCCCTCAGCGACCTCCTCCGGCGAGGCCCCCTCAGCAGCCGCGCCACCGAACCGCTCTGTGATGCTGTGGCTGATCTTCATGGAGCAGAACTTCGGCCCGCACATCGAGCAGAAGTGGGCGGTCTTGGCCGGCTCCGCCGGGAGGGTCTCGTCGTGGAACTCCCGTGCCGTGTCCGGGTCGAGAGCGAGGTTGAACTGGTCCTCCCACCGGAACTCGAAGCGGGCGTCGGACAGCGCGTCGTCCCATTCCTGCGCACCGGGGTGCCCCTTGGCGAGGTCGGCTGCGTGGGCGGCGATCTTGTAGGTGATGACGCCGGTCTTGACGTCGTCACGGTTGGGCAGGCCCAGGTGTTCCTTGGGCGTGACGTAGCAGAGCATGGCCGTGCCCCACCAGGCGATCATCGCGGCACCGATGCCGGAGGTGATGTGGTCGTACGCCGGCGCGACGTCCGTCGTCAGCGGGCCGAGCGTATAGAACGGAGCTTCATCACAGATCTCCTGCTGAAGGTCGATGTTCTCCTTGATCTTGTGCATCGGGACGTGTCCCGGGCCCTCGATCATGGTCTGTACGTTGAAACGCTTGGCGATCCGGTTGAGTTCCCCGAGCGTGCGCAACTCCGCGAACTGCGCCTCGTCGTTGGCGTCCGCGATCGACCCCGGCCGCAGCCCATCGCCCAGGGAGTACGTGACGTCGTACGCCGCGAGGATCTCGCAGAGTTCCTCGAAGTTCTCGTACAGGAACGACTCCTTGTGGTGCGCGAGGCACCACGCGGCCATGATGGAGCCGCCGCGCGAGACGATGCCGGTCTTGCGGTTGGCGGTGAGCGGGACGTACGGCAGGCGGACACCCGCGTGGACCGTCATGTAGTCCACGCCCTGCTCGGCCTGCTCGATGACGGTGTCCTTGTAGATCTCCCAGGTCAGCTCCTCGGCCCGGCCGTCGACCTTCTCTAGGGCCTGATAGAGCGGCACCGTGCCGATGGGGACGGGGGAGTTGCGCAGCACCCACTCGCGGGTGGTGTGGATGTTGCGGCCGGTGGAGAGGTCCATGACCGTGTCGGCGCCCCAGCGGGTCGCCCAGGTCATCTTCTCGACCTCCTCCTCGATGGAGGAGGTGACCGCGGAGTTGCCGATGTTGGCGTTGACCTTCACCAGGAACCGCTTGCCGATGATCATCGGCTCGATCTCTGGATGGTTGACGTTGGCCGGCAGCACCGCGCGGCCCGCCTCGATCTCCTCGCGGACCACCTCGGGCGAAACGTTCTCCCGGATGGCCACGTACTCCATCTCCGGTGTGATCTCGCCGCGGCGGGCGTACGCGAGCTGCGTGACCGCCTTGCCATCACGACTACGGCGCGGCTGACGCGGCCGCCCCGGGAAGACCGCGTCGAGGTTGCGCAGGCCGCCTCGCGGAGAGGTGTGCTTGATCCCGTCGTCCTCAGGACGGGCGGGACGGCCCGCGTACTCCTCGGTGTCACCGCGAGCGATGATCCAGTTCTCGCGCAGCGGGGCGAGTCCCCTGCGGACATCGGTATCGATGAGCGGATCGGTGTACGGGCCCGATGTGTCGTACAGCGTGACCGACTGCCCGTTGGTGAGGTGCACCTGTCGGACCGGCACCCGCAGATCGGGGCGCGAGCCCTCGACATACGCCTTGTGCCAGCCGATGGACTTCCCGGCCTCCTGGGACTGTTCGCCCTGAATGGGCTGTTCGTCCTGGCTGGAGGCAGGCGTGCGTGCGTCCTTGTTGGTCATGAGACCTACTCCCTACGCCGGCATTACCCGGTAACAGGTTCGGCGGTCGACGCAGCGATTTCCGTCTGTCGACGTTTCGTGGGGAACATCACTCGACTTCGGTGATGTTCCACGTGAAACATCGCTGGGACGGAGGTCAGCGCCCTCTCAGCCCGGTGCTCCGAGCTCCCGCGTGTGCAAAGGTGCCTCCACGCTAGCGTCAATTCGGGCGCGCTGAACAGAGGGCCCCTGTCGTTCTTGCGATGATCGGGCGGTGACCACGAGACATCAGGCCCCGTACCCACCACCGGAGCCGCCCTACGGGCACGGCTCCGGACACGGCGACGGCCACGGTTCCGGTGCCGGGCACAACCATGCGCTGGGAGCCGGTGAAGGGCACGATCACGGGCCCGGAACCGGTGGCGGTCACGGGCATGCCCCCGGTTCCGGTGGCGGGCACGGTCACTCCCACAGCCACGGTCCGGCAGCCCCTGTCTCCAAGCACCTGCGCAAGGTCATCGCCGCCATCCTCATCCCGTTCACCGCGGCCGTGGCAGTCGGGCTCGTGGTGCTGTGGCCCGGTGGCGCCCCGCCGCACGAACGCACCGGCGTGGGTTTCGACCGGCAGACCCAGCAGGCGACGGTCACCAAGGTCGTGAGCGTGAGCTGCAAGTCGGTGAACGCCTCGGGCGAGACCCCGACAGGGGACACCTCCACCGCCGAGGGCTCCTCCGCCCAGCAGCAGGCGAGCGGCACCTGCAAGAAGGCGACGATCCGCGTCGACAGCGGCAAGGACAAGGGCCGTACGTTCACCGAGATCGTGCAGCCGGACCAGTCGCGGCAGCTGCACGAGGGCGAGAAGGTCGTGGCCGCCTATGAGCCCTCCGCGCCGAAGGACCTGCAGTACTCGGTCACCGATGTGAACCGCAGGTTCCCCATGGCGCTGCTGGCCGGCATCTTCGCGCTCGCCGTCGTGGTGGTGGGCCGGATGCGCGGCCTCATGGCTCTGATCGCGCTGGCCGTCAGCTTCATGGTGCTGACCTTCTTCATCCTGCCCGCGATCCTGCAGGGTTCGAATCCGCTGCTCGTGGCGGTGATCGGGTCGAGCGCCATCATGCTGATCGCGCTCTACATGTGCCATGGTCTGTCGGCCCGGACGTCCGTGGCGGTACTGGGCACGCTGCTCTCGCTCGTGCTGATCGGCCTGCTCGGCTCCGGGTTCATCGGCTGGGCCGCGCTGACCGGCAACACGGACGACAACACCGGTCTGATCCATGGCCTGTATCCGTCGATCGACATGAGCGGCCTGCTGCTCGCGGGCGTCATCATCGGTTCGCTCGGTGTCCTCGACGACGTGACGGTGACACAGACGTCGGCGGTCTGGGAACTGCACGAGGCCAATCCGTCGATGGGCTGGCGGGGGCTGTACCGGGCGGGCATCCGCATCGGCCGCGACCACATCGCGTCCGTCGTCAACACCCTCGTCCTCGCGTACGCGGGCGCCGCGTTGCCGTTGCTGCTGCTCTTCTCCATCGCGCAGAGCAGTGTGGGGGCGGTCGCCAACAGTGAACTGGTGGCGGAGGAGATCGTACGGACGCTGGTGGGCTCGATCGGCCTGGTCGCCTCGGTGCCGGTCACGACACTGCTCGCGGCACTGGTGGTCGCGGCCGACCGCGCGGGTCCGGAGCCGGCAACGGGGACGGTCGGCGCAGCACCTGCTCCGACGCGCACGGGGCGGGGCCGACGCCGCAAGCGGTGAGGCGAGGGCCACTCCAGCACGAGTGAGCAGAACGTTCGGGGCAGTTTCAGGCTCGCGTCCCGCCCTGCCCGTGGAGAAGCGTTACTGCGACCTCCACGTCCCGCGCAGAAGCGTTCCGGCCAGCCCCCACCGTCCCGTCTCAGCCCGCGCTCTGCTCCTCCGCCAGGATGCGGTCCAGCGCCTCGTCGAGGTGGGCGTCGAAGTCTTCGAGCGAACCCTCCTGGCCGAGTGGCACCAGCTTGTCGGTGCGGTCGAGGAACACGATGAGCGGCGCCGTGGACGCGCGGAACAGCGCCTGGTCGCGGCCCACCTGAAGCCGGATCAGGACCTCGGCCAGGGAGTCCGGTTCGGCGGGTGAGACGCGCACATCACCTTCCCCGCACGGCCGGCCCACCCCGTCGATGAGCAGCTCACGACCGAACGCCCAGGTCACCGGCGCATCACCGGGAAGGTGGAAGGTCAGCCTCACGGCATAGGGATCGCAGGTCTCGTAGCGCAGCTCCACCGGGATGCGGAAGGAAAGCTCCTCGGACACGAGAAAGCTCATCATGACCTCTGCCTGTACGGACTCGCGCATCGCCTACCCCGTCATGTGAAGCCGACCGGCTGGGAGTGATCCCCTGACACTGGTGGAATCTTGCTGAACGTACACGACAGATCACAAGGAGTGAGTTTTCAGATACTGATAGAGATCGCGAGTGACCCCATCAGCCGTCCGATTTCGCGCTGCAGTTGCTGGGCAGCGGACATCAACCGGTCGGCCTGATGCGATGGCAGAGAAATGGCCATCGTCGCCGCCGTCGTGCCCACAGTGATCGGAATCGCCGCGCAGACCGTCCCCAGCGCGTACTCCTGCCGCTCCGTCACCGGCTCCAGCCGCCGCGTTCGCTCGAGCCGCCGGAGCAGGGTGTGGTTGTCACGCACGGTGTATGGAGTGATGGACTGCACGGGGTAACGGTCGAGGTGGTCGCGGCGGGCCTCGTCATCCAGCTGGGAGAGCAGGCACTGACCGATCGCATGCGCGTGTGCGGTCTCGCGGAAGTCGGCCCACTCCTCGACGGCCGGATTGCCCGGGGTGTCGGAGACGCACATGACTTCGATCTCGCCATCCCGGTACACGGCGTAATACACGGGCACGCCGATCGCGTCCCGCCAGCGGGCGAGAGCGTCGACGATCGTGCTGCGACGTTTCTGCTGGGCTCCGCTGCTGCTCAGTCGCACGGCCGCGTCACCGAGGAAGAACAGGCCCTTGTCCCGCCGCAGATAGCCCTCGTGGACGAGGGTGCGCAGCAGGTGGTACGCCGTCGGCAGCGCCAGGCCGGTCTCGCGGGCCAGCTGTTTGGCGGGGGCTCCGTGCTCGTGCTCGGCGACGCATTCCAGTAGGCGCATCGCGCGCTGGACGGATCCGATGAGGGTCGCGGACTGCGATTGCGCCGGAGGGATCTCCGAGGACGGCTGCACCGGTGGTGCCGTCAGGCGCGACGGTGCAGGCGGCGCCGTCGTGCGTTCCTGCGTCGAGGGGCCCGGCTGTTCGGGCGGCCTGATGCGGCGTCCCGGGGCCGGCCTGGGGGGTACGTGGGGGTCCGTGGATGCGGTGTCTACCGTGGCCAAGGGTCACTCCCGAGCGCGAGGGGGCTGCCCGTGCTGTGGGGAACACGGGAGGGGGTGTACGCCGCTCGCGGGGTCGCCCCCGCGTCGAATTCCGGACTCTAATGGCCAGATGCCGCCTTGAGGCGTCCTGTCCGGAAAACTTCCCTCGCGCGAGGGAACCGGTGATTCCTGTTACCGATCACCGGTGTCCCAGGGGCCTCACCAGTCGCTGCGCGACGAGGAGCTCGACGTGAACTTCCGCACGACGTAGATCAGTCCACCGACCAGTGCCACGAAGACCAGCACCTTGAACAGCAGCCCGATGACGAAGCCGACCACGCTGGCTATCAGCCCGCCGAACACGACGAGGGCGATGACCGGCACCGCGATCCACTTCACCCACCACGGCAGTCCGCCGAAGATCTCACCCATTGCCCTCGTCCTTACCTCTCCGCCCTACTGCTGTGCAGGGGCCCATTGATGTCCTGCACTCGATGCTAGGGCCGGCAGGGGCCCCGGCGGGGGCCTCGCACCCCTTGTCCTCCCCTGACTGTTCCCCTAGGGAACCCCGAGACGGCGGGTCAGCTTTCCGGGGGAGAGAACACCACGAGCACCCGCAAGTCCTCGCTGATGTGGTGGAACTTGTGGGCGACGCCGGCCGGGACGTACACCACGCTGCCGCGGGCGACTTCGGTGGTCTCCAGGCCGACGGTGATCGAGGCGCGGCCGCTCACGACGAAGTAGACCTCGTCCTGGTTGTGTGGCTTCTGTGGATCATGTTCGCCGGCATTGAGTGCATACAGACCGACGGACATGTGCCGCTCACGCAGAAACTGCAGGTAGGCACCCTCATTGGCGGCACGTTCCGCCTCCAGTTCGTCCAGCCGGAATGCCTTCATCGCCCTTGTCGCCCTCGTCCCACTGCTCGTGACCGATCTCGTCTGCCACGATCAGACACATGAAGAATTTCGTAGTCAAGACGATCGCCAACGCGGGTGCCCTGGCGGTCGCCGTCTGGCTGCTCGACAAGATCACCCTGACCGGTGACAGCACGGGCAAGAAGGCCGGCACCCTGATCATCGTCGCGCTGATCTTCGGCCTGGTGAACTTCCTGGTCAAGCCGATCGTGAAGCTGCTGACCTTCCCCCTGTTCATCCTGACGCTGGGTCTGATCACTCTGGTGGTCAACGCACTGATGCTGCTGCTCACCTCGTGGCTGGCCGACAAGCTCGACCTGAGTTTCCACGTCGAGGGCTTCTGGACGGCGGTCCTGGGCGGCCTGATCATCTCCATCGTGTCCTGGGCGCTCCACGTCGTCCTGCCCGACAACGACTGAGCACGCGATGAGCTACCGAGTCTGCTTCGTCTGCACCGGCAACATCTGCCGCTCCCCGATGGCCGAGTCCGTCTTCCGTGCCCGCATAGCGGAGGCCGGACTCGACGGCCTGGTCGAGGTCGACAGCGCCGGCACCGGCGGCTGGCACGAGGGCGACGCCGCCGACCCGCGCACCGTCTCCGTCCTGGAGGAGAGCGGCTACGACGGCGGCCATACGGCCCGCCAGTTCCAGCCGTCGTGGTTCTCGCGCCTCGACCTCGTCATCGCCCTCGACACCGGCCACCTACAAGCCCTGCGCCGCCTCGCACCCACCCAGGAGGACGCGGCGAAGGTGCGGCTGCTTCGCTCCTACGACCCCGCGGCAGGCGACGACCTCGACGTGCCGGACCCGTACTACGGGGGCAGGGACGGCTTCGAGGAGTGTCTTGAGATGGTGGAGACGGCGAGCGAGGGTCTGCTCGCCGAGGTACGCGAGCAAGTGGAGGTAGGGGCGGTATGAGCGATTCCGGTACGGGCACGCCGACGGGCAGTGGTGACGGGACCCGCGCGGTGCGGGCCGGGCTGCCCGAGCCGGTCAAGAACCAGCCGCACCTGCCCGGACCGGTGTTCGCCGCTCATTACCACCTGCAGGGTGACGTCGACGGCCCCTACACCTACGGCCGCGACCAGAACCCGACCTGGAGCCTGCTGGAGCGGGCCATCGGCGAGTTGGAGGCGCCCGGGCAGGACGGCGTCGAGACGCTCACCTTCGCCTCCGGGATGGCCGCCATCTCGTCTGTGATCTTCTCTCAACTGCGCGCGGGGGACACGGTCGTCCTGCCCAGCGACGGCTACCAGGTGCTGCCCGTGGTGCGCGAGCAGTTGGAGGCGTACGGCATCGAGGTGCGCACGGCGCCGACCGGTGGCGACGCCCAACTCGACGTCCTCGACGGCGCGAAGCTCCTGTGGATCGAGTCGCCCTCCAACCCCGGGCTCGACGTGTGCGACGTCCGGCGGCTGGTCGAGGCGGCACACGCGCGTGGAGCCCTCGTCGCCGTCGACAACACCCTCGCCACGCCGCTGGGGCAGCGTCCACTGGAGCTCGGCGCGGACTTCGCCGTGGCCAGTGGCACCAAGCAGCTCACCGGGCACGGGGACGTCCTGCTCGGCTACGTCGTGGGCCGCGACCCCGAGACCATGGCCGCCGTACGCCGCTGGCGCAAGATCGTCGGCGCGATTCCGGGTCCCATGGAGGCCTGGCTCGCTCACCGTTCGATCGCCACGCTCCAGTTGCGCGTCGACCGGCAGTGCGCGACGGCCCTCACCGTCGCCCAGGCGCTTCGGGAGCGGCCCGAGGTGACCGGCCTGCGCTACCCGGGGCTGCCCGACGATCCCTCCCACAAGATCGCCTCGCAGCAGATGCGCCGCTACGGATGCGTGGTGTCCTTCACGCTGCCCACGCGCGCCCGTGCCGACCGTTTTCTCGATTCCCTGCGGCTCGTGGACGACGCGACGAGCTTCGGCGGCGTGCGATCGACGGCCGAGCGGCGCGGGCGCTGGGGCGGGGATGCCGTGTCGGACGGCTTCATTCGCTTCTCGGTCGGTGCCGAGGACCCCGAGGACCTGGTGGCGGATGTGCTCCGCGCGCTGGACGCGTCGGCGGAATGAAGGCTTCAGCGACCGACTTACGGGCACTGGGTCGATGTCCGGCTACGCACAACGGACGGTCCGAGCCTCCCCCCTCGTGGCTCGGACCGTCCTCGGTTCCGCGCGAAGAACCGCGCGAACAAGGCTAGTTGACTCTGTGTCAGTGTCCAATCACAGTAGCGACAGAGACCTATCGACTTATTTATAGTTGGGCCCTGCCTGGGGGCCGGGAGAAGGGCAGGGAACTGGGGAGGGCAAACCATGGATCTGGCCTTGCTGCGCACTTTCGTGACCGTGCACCGGGCCGGCTCCTTCACCCGCGCCGCCGCCCTGCTCGGCCTGTCGCAGCCAGCCGTGACCTCGCAGATCCGCACGCTGGAGCGGCAGCTCGGCCGCCCTCTGTTCCTGCGGCAGGCCCGCGGAGTGACCCCTACGACTATCGGGGACGAGCTCGCACACAAGGCCGCCCCGCATCTCGACGCCCTGGTGGAGATCGCCGAGACCGGCCTCGACGACGAGTCCTCCTTACGGACCCTGCATCTTGCCGGTCCTCCTGAATTCACGGCGGAACGGGCGCTGCCCGCCCTCACCGAGCTGACCGGCGAGGACGGCCAGGGCTTCGCGCTGCGCGCTTCCTTCGGGAACGCCGAGGAAACCCTGGAGGGACTCGCCGCCGGTCATCACGATCTGGCCATCAGTACGGCCCGCCCGCGCGGCGCCCTGCTCACGGCGACTCCGCTCTGCGACGAGGAGCACGTCCTGGTCTCCACCCCGGGCCGAGCCGAGGAGATAGGCCCTGGGAAGCCGCGTCGCAAGGGAGCGCCCGCGCTGGAGGACGTCCCCGTGATCGAGGTGCACGAGTCGCTGCCTTTCGTCTCCCGCTACTGGGCCTCCGTCTTCGACTCCCGTCCTGCGGCTCCGGGCACCGTCATCGTTCCCGATCTGCGTGCGGTCCTGGCCTGCGCCGTCGCGGGCGCGGGGCTCGCGGTGCTGCCCCGCTATCTGTGCGGCGACGCCCTGGAGCGCGGCGAGATCGTCGCCCTCCACGAACCCGCGGTGCCTCCGTTGCGGACGTACTTCCTCGTGGTCCGCACGGGCACCCTCGCGATGCCGCACATCGCGCGGGCTCACGAATGGCTGCTGCGAGCGGCGGCCGACTGGTGCTGACCAGCATTTTTCCGGCGGTCACGGGGCGAGCTCGACCGGTGACATCCCGCGATGTTTCACGTGGAACCAAGCGGGCCACATTTCTCCCATGACCGTCCGACCCGTGGTCAAGCGCACCGCTCGTGCCGTTCTGCTGGACGGCGACAACCTGATTCTGATCAAGCGCACCAAGCCCGGTGTCGATCCCTACTGGGTCACTCCCGGTGGCGGGGTCGAGCCCGGGGATGCGACCGTCGTCGACGCCCTGCACCGCGAGGTGTACGAGGAACTCGGCGCCAAGATCATCGACGTGGTGCCCTGCTTCGTGGACACCGTGGAGCACATCGGCGAGGACGGCGGCGCGACCGGCGTGAAGGTGCAGCACTTCTTCGTCTGCCGCCTGGAGTCCATGGACACGTCCCTGCGGCACGGCCCCGAGGTGGACGAGCCCGCCGGCGAGTACGAGATCGTGCGGGTGCCGTTCACCCGCGTCGGGATTGCCTCCGTGCATCTCGTACCGCTGTCCCTGCGGCACTACCTGGACGGGAACATCGAGGGCGTACGCGCCATGCACGCCCCGGACCTGGGCTGATACCCGGCGCCGGATCAGTCTCCGGTGGCGACGAGCTCCTCCACCGAGTCGTGCCGTATTCGCTCCGACGGGATGCCGATGTTCCTCAGTGCGTCCACACCGCTGCGGATCATTCCGGGCGGGCCCGAGAGATAGGCGTCGAACTCGTTCCACGGCCCGTACTCGCGTATGGCATCCGGGAGCTGGAGATGGGCTTGCTGGTCGATGACCGCACGGACCGAGAGCCAGGGGTGGGACTGCTGGAGCCTGAGCATCGTGTCGATGTCGTACAGGTCGTGGTCGGTGCGGGCGCCGTAGAACACCTCGACCGGCCGCCGTTCGCCGTGCTCGGCGACATCCTCGACCAGCGCCTTTATGGGCGCTATGCCGGTGCCGCCGCCCAGGCACAGCAGTCCGCTGTCGGTGGTGTGGTCGACGGTCATCGAACCGGCCGGGGGGCCGAGGCGGATGATGTCGCCGGGGCGGGCGCGGTGCACGAGGGCGTTGGAGACCCAGCCCGCCGGGACGGCCTTCACATGGAACGTCAGCAGACCGTCGGAGCGGGGTGCCGAGGCGAAGGAGTAGTGCCGCCAGATCCGCGGCCACCACGGCGTCTCCAGGCTCGTGTACTGCCCGGCGAGGAACGGGTAGGGCTGGTCGGGGCGGACCGTGACGACCGCTACGTCCGGGGTCCTGAGATCGTGCGCGACGATCTCGGCGTACCACCAGGCCGGGGCACGCAGTTCGTCCGCGGCCGCTGCGTCGATCATGACCTGCGAGATCGTCGTGTACGCCCGGACCCAGGCCGCCTCCATCTCCGGGTCCCAGATGCCGGAGGCGTACTTGCTCAGCGCGCCGATGAGGCACTCGCCGACGGCAGGGTAGTGCTCGGCCCTGGTGCCGTACTTGCGGTGACCACGGCCGAGGTTCTGGAGATACGCGACGAGGACCTCGGTGTTGTCGATGTGCTCGGCCGCGGTGAGCAGCGCCTTGAGCAGCCGGTCCCGCTGGGTGTCCATCGCGGCCGGGAAGAGCGACCGCAGATCGGGGTGTCGGACGAAGAGCAGCGCGTAGAAGTACGAGGTGACCTTGTCCGCGATCGGCGCCACCTCGGCCATGGTCCGACGGATGAGGAGGGCATCCGGTGACGCGCTCTCGGCCCGGACTTGAACGAGGGGCTCCTGCGGCTGCGCTGCGGGCGCGGTGGAGCGCTGGGCGGGCACTCGCAGGTCGGCGGAGAGCGCCTCGCGGGCAGTGGGCTCTGCCGCAGGGGGCTGTGCAGCTGAGGGCTGTGCGGCGGTAGCCGCCCGAGCGGGTTCGGCGGGTGGTGCCGCCTGTGGGACGTCCTCCGCCGGCTGGTCCTTGTCGGTGTCCGACGTGGTCCTGCCCATCGGGCGCATCGCTGCGAGGCGGCTGCCTTCGGCCGCTTCCCGCTCGCTGTCCGGAGTCGTCACCGGCTGCTTGCGCGGCGTGAACCAGCCGCCGCCCCCGCCGCCGGAAGTGCCGTTGTCGGCCGACGCGGTGGTCGGAGCGTCCATGGTGTGCCTCGCCTCGAACATCTTTCGGTCGGTCTGCGCACTTCCTCGGTCGGAAGGTGCCTTTTCCCCCGCAGACGGCTTGCTTTCCCCGTTTCATGCCGCGGCCAATGCGGCCACATTCAACCCGGATTCACGTTCTGTACGGACAAGTAAGGCGAGAGTGTGACATTGACCGCAGTGCTCTCACCGCAGCATCCCATCGCGCATGGACACCCCGGCCGCATAACCGCAAATGCGGGTCTTCGATCTCTCCGTCCCGTTAGGCTGCATCGCCCTGCCCTCGGCCCGCACAGGATGTGTACGTCTCGCCCCGCAGCGAACCGGAGTCGACCATACCGGCCGACGCTCCGATCACAAGTCCCCCCTTCCTCCACCACGAATGGGAGAGGGGGCGAATCATCAATTCCTTCAATTACCGGGCGTGGCGCACCAATTCATAGGCTTCCCACAGATCCCCGCCCATGTACGAGTGTGTCGCAAGACCGGACAGATGACGGTCCGCATTGACCGCTACCGAGATGGGCACCGCAGCGAACAGGTCCCTGTCCGACAGCGAGTCGCCATAGGCAATGCAGTCGGCGCGGGCCACACCGAACTCCCCGCACAGCCGGTCGGCGATCTCGACCTTGGCCGCGGCACTGAGAACTCCGGCCGGATCAACGGGCTCGGTGAACGGCACAGCGGGAAAACGAGACCCGAACGCCGCGTGCGCGCCCCACCCGATGAGCCGCTCCACGAAGAAGGAGGGCGAGAGCGACACGACGGCACAGTAGTCGCCCACCTGCCGGATCTCCTCCCAGACCTCACGGATGCGTTCCAGCCACGGGGCACTTTCGAAGGCGGCCGACACATGCGTCTCAGTCAGCTCCGCCCAGAGCGCGTACACCTGCGCCGCATACTCCGGCGGGCCTATCAGCCCCTCCGAGATCGCCTGATCGAGCGCTACCGTCTCGGCTTCCAGCCCCAGCTGCCGTGAGATCTCCACAGGCGCCGACGTGCCCTGCAGCAGCGTGCCGTCGAGGTCGAAGAGATGAAGTCTTGCCATGGGCCCCGAGGCTAACGGGACCCGTTGCCGTCTCCTCCAGTGAGACCACTTGACGCTCGGCGTTCGCCCGTGTTTCACGTGAAACACCCAACTGCTGCCGGCGCCCTGTGCACTTGCCCATGACATGGCCAAAAGCTCCTGCTTCTCGCCAGAAAGAGGTGGACGGCGAGGCGACCCGTCGGACAGCCTGACCTGCGTGTCGACTCCTTCCCTCCCCTCTCTTGCCGTCCGCCGTCTGACGCTTCGCGATCTCACCGCCTGCGCCGACTTGTCCGAAGACCGGGGGTGGCCGCGCGAGGAGCACAAGTGGGGCCTCCTCCTCACAGCCGGGAAGGGATACGGCATCGACGACCCCGACGGCGGCCTCGTCAGCGCCTGCGTCGTCACCGAGTACGGGCCGCAGGACCACCCCGCTCTCGGGGCCGTCGGCATGGTGCTGGTCGCCAAACGGCATGCCCGCCGAGGCATCGGACGCCGCCTGATGCGGCACGTCGTCTCGGCCATGGGCACCACCCCGCTGACGCTCCATGCAACCCCGTACGGTCGCCCGCTCTACGAGGAACTCGGCTTCAAGGTCACCGGCCGGGCCGAGATGATGCGCGGGCATTTCACGCCCGGCGGGCCGGAGCCCGAGGTGGTCACACGTGCGGCCACCGCCGAGGACCTCCCCGCGATCCTCCGGCTCGACGAAGAGGTGTTCGGTGCCGACCGCACGCCCATCATCACGCGGCTGCCCGCCTTCGCCGACCGACTGCGCGTCGCCGAGGAGGACCGCCGGCTCATCGGGTACGCGGCCGCCTGGCCCAACATGGACACCCATGTCGTGGGCCCGCTGATTGCCAGGGACACGGAGACGGCAAAGGCGCTCATCACCTCTCTCGCCGCACACACCGACCGCCCCCTGCGCACCGACATCGACGTACGACACGAAGAACTGCTGGCGTGGGCGAAGGAGCGGGGGCTGGCGTCCGTCGCTTTCAACGCGGTCATGACGTACGGGATCCCGGAACTGCCCGGCGACTGGACCAGGCGATTCGCTCCGCTGACCGTGGCTGCCGGCTGAGCTCTGCCCCCAGAGGACAGCGGTGCGTAAGGTGCGGGGCATGGGAGATCTTGAAATACGGCCCGCCACGGCGAACGACGTGACCGCGATCGTCGCAATGCTCGCCGACGACCCTCTGGGTGCCCAGCGCGAGTCACCGCACGACCTGACCCCGTACCTGGCCGCGTTGGAACGTCTTGCGTCCGACCCGAACCAGCACCTGGTCGTCGCCGTCCGTGAGGGCCGCGTCGTCGGGACGCTTCAACTCACGATCATCCCCGGTCTGTCGCGACGCGGCGCCGTCAGATCGATCATCGAAGGCGTCCGTATCCATGCCGATGAACGCGGCAGCGGCCTGGGCACACAGCTCATCGGGTGGGCGATCGACGAATCCCGGCGCCAGGGCTGCCAGTTGGTCCAGCTGACCTCCGACAACACCCGCACCGACGCCCACCGCTTCTATGAGCGGCTCGGCTTCACGGCCTCACACCTGGGCTTCAAGCTCCAGCTGTGAGGCCATGAAGCGAAGGGTCATGTTTCACGTGAAACAGGGTTTCTGCCGGGCATCTCTGTCTAGCCGATCCCCCGCCACCCGTCCGGGTCCACCCCACCGGGCACGGAAGCCTCCTCGCCGTACGGCTGACGCGTGAACACGAACGACCCGAGGTCCAGATGACTCAAGGTCCCGTCCGAGCGCCGTACGGCCCTCAGAGGCTCTCCGGCGTAGTAGCCCTCCAGTCCGGTCCAGGTGCCGTCGCCGTTTGCCCTGAATCGCGAGCGGCGGCCGCTTCCGGACAGTGGCTCCAGCGAGACACCTCCGTCTGCCGCCAGCCGCAGGGCGAACGCATACGTTCCCCAGTACCACGGTCCAGCCAACTCCAGTACGGACGCGGCGACTTCGGGCAGCGGCCGCCACGGGTCGGGAATGCGCGGCTCGGCCTCGGCGAGGATCCGCACAAGATCGACCCCGACCGTGGACAGCAGAGGTCCGGACGTGCAGTTGGCCAGCACCACAGCCGCGACATCGTCCTCGACACTGATGGTGAGGTTCGCCAGAAACCCCGGCAGCGACCCGGAGTGCCCCACGAGCAGTCGGCCGTCCCGGTGCTGGATCTGCAGCCCCAGCCCGTACGTGACTCCGTCCACGACATCCGCGGCTTCGGCCGGCGCCGCAGGCGTCCGCATCTCTCTCACGGTCTCAGCGCTCAGTACCCGGTCGTCGCCCCGCGCCAGGAAGACAGCGAAGCGCGCCAAGTCACCCGTGGTGGACCAGAGTTGACCGGCGGGCGCCATCCGTCCCAGGTCCTCGGCAGGTTCGGGCAGCAGGACATCGGCCCAGGGATGCACCGCCCACCCACCCGCGTGAGGCGCCTGCGGGTGGCCACTCGTACGGTCGAGGCCCAGGGGTTCGAGCACTTCACGCCGAAGTACCTCTTCCCACGGTGCCCCACGCAGCTTCTCGACCAGCGCCCCCAGCAGGGTGTAGCCGGGGTTGGAGTAGTGGAAGCGGCGTCCCACCGGATGCAGGAAAGGCTGCTCTCCCAGGACGTCGGAGAGTTCCGGGCGCAGGGATCCCGGAGTGCGTTCCCACCACGGTGCGGGCGACTCCGCCGCCAACCCACTCGTATGCGCGAGCAGGTCGACGATGGTGGCCTCCCCCGCACCCGTTCCCGGCAGATGCTTCTCCAGCGGGTCACCGAGGTCGAGAAGGCCCTCGTCCCGCAACCGAAGCACCAGAACTGCGGTGAAGGTCTTGGTGATCGAACCGATGCGGTACTGCACGGTCTCGTCCGGACCATGCCCGTCCACCGAGGTCCGCGCGCCGTGCCACACGGTCCGCCCGCCCCTCACGACCGCCGCGACCAGCGACGGCGCACGTCCTTCGGCCTGGGCCACGGCGATCCGGTGCAGCAGTGCCCGACGCGTACCGGGGAGCAGCTCTTCCTGAGGTGTCGTCATGGTCTCAGTCCATCCCGCGGAACACTCGGCCGTCGAGTTCATTTGTCCGGGACGGGGATCGGCCTGTAGGGTCTCGCCGCCGATGACATGTCGATCTTCTGTGACCTGCTGGTTCTCTGTTGTCTCACCGCGATGTCAGCCAAGATCAGTCTCAGATCGCGCACCGATGACTTTCCCGCGCCGCGCCGGTCTGTACGCGTGAGACCGACTCACGGAAGGCTGGCGCCATGCGGAAACTGATCTACGGCATGAACCTGACCCTGGACGGCTATATCGCCGCGCCCGGCGACGACATCGGCTGGAGCGTGCCGAGCGACGAGCTGTTCCAGTTTTGGTCCGACCAGTTGCAGGCGACCGACCTGTCGTTGTACGGGCGCAAGCTGTGGCAGACGATGAGCTCCCACTGGCCGACCGGCGACCAGCAGCCGGGCGCCACCCCGGCGGAGATCGAGTTCGCGCGCCGCTGGCGGGACATGTCGAAGGTGGTGTACTCCTCGACGATCGACAAGGTCGACTGGAACACCCGCCTGGTCACCGGCGACGCGGTCGCCGAGATCACCCGGCTCAAGGCCGAGGACGGCGGCCCGATGGACATCGGCGGCGCGACCCTCGCCGGGGCGGCCATGCGGGCCGGGCTGATTGACGAGTACGTGCTGGCCACCGCGCCGGTCCTGGCGGGCGGCGGCACGCCGTTCTTCACCGCGCTGGACAACTGGGTGAACCTGAACCTGGTGGAGACGCGGACGTTTCCCGGCGGCGTGATCCTGACCAGGTACGAGACGAGGCGCTGAGCGCCCGTCCGGGAGTCACGGGCCATATGCTCCGCGGGTGACACCCCCTGGGTGACCCGGACTACCGCCCGAGCCACCCAAACGACTGAAGCCCTTGCCCTACAGATCGGTCGGATCAGGTCTGCGCCATATCCACGAACCGCGAGTAGTGGCCCTGGAAGGCAACCGTGATCGTCGCCGTCGGGCCGTTACGGTGCTTGGCCACGATCAGGTCGGCCTCGCCCGCACGTGGCGACTCTTTCTCGTACGCGTCCTCGCGGTGCAGCAGGATGACCATGTCGGCGTCCTGCTCGATGGAGCCGGACTCACGCAGGTCGGAGACCATCGGCTTCTTGTCGGTGCGCTGCTCGGGACCACGGTTCAGCTGGGACAGCGCGATGACCGGGACCTCCAGCTCCTTTGCGAGGAGCTTGAGATTACGGGACATGTCCGAGACCTCCTGTTGGCGGTTCTCGGCGCGCTTGGAGCCGCCGGACTGCATCAGCTGGAGGTAGTCGATGACGACCAGCCTGATGTCGTTGCGCTGTTTCAGACGGCGGCACTTGGCGCGGATCTCCATCATCGACAGGTTCGGAGAGTCGTCGATGAACAGCGGTGCGGCCGAGACGTCCGGCATCCGGCGGGCCAGCCGCGTCCAGTCCTCGTCGGTCATCGTGCCGGAGCGCATGTGGTGCAGGGCGACACGGGCCTCGGCGGACAACAGACGCATCGCGATCTCGTTGCGCCCCATTTCGAGCGAGAAGATGACGCTCGGAAGGTTGTGCTTGATCGACGCAGCCCTGGCGAAGTCCAGCGCGAGCGTGGACTTACCCATCGCGGGGCGGGCGGCGATAACGATCATCTGGCCCGGGTGCAGGCCATTGGTGAGCGAGTCGAAATCAGTGAAGCCCGTGGGCACACCGGTCATCTCGCCGCTGCGGGAGCCGATCGCCTCGATCTCGTCGAGTGCGCCCTCCATGATGTCGCCGAGCGGCAGATAGTCCTCGCTGGTGCGCTGCTCGGTGACTGCATAGATCTCGGCCTGGGCGCGGTTGACGATCTCGTCGACGTCGTCGTCGGCCGCATATCCCATCTGGGTGATGCGGGTGCCTGCCTCGACCAGGCGGCGCAGGACCGCCCGCTCGTGGACGATCTCCGCGTAGTACTCGGCGTTGGCTGCGGTCGGCACGGTCTGCACGAGGGTGTGCAGATACGATGCGCCACCGACCTTGTTGATCTCGCCGCGCTTGGTGAGCTCGGCGGCGATCGTGATGGGGTCGGCCGGCTCTCCCTTGGCGTAGACGTCCAGGATGGCCTGGAAGATCGTCTCGTGCGCGGGCTTGTAGAAGTCGTGGCCCTTGAGGATCTCCACGACGTCTGCGATGGCGTCCTTGGACAGGAGCATGCCGCCGAGGACGGACTGCTCGGCATCGAGGTCCTGCGGCGGCACTCGCTCGAAGGACGTGCCTCCGCCATCCCATTCGCCGTTGTCCCGGCCACGGTCGTGCTGCTCGTCGCGGCCCCGGCCCCCCTCGCCGCGTCGGCGGGAAGCAGGCAGACGATCGCTTGGACCGCTGTCGGCCCACGGATCGTCCAAGGGCTCGGAAATACTCACCGAGCCACCTCCTCCCGTCCGCCGTCGAGCGGACCTAGCCATGCCCTCTTTTCTACGGCACGGCACTGACAAATGAGAGGCCCAACTCCGGTTAGTGCACGTCGGTTTTGTGCTGGTTTCCCTGCCGACGAAACGGAGCGGGCGCCGGACCACGGTAGGCCTGCGGGCACCGTCAGCCAATCTGGTTATCCACAGGCCATGTGGACGACGGCCCGGATGCTGTGGAGAACTCCGCAAAACCTGTGCACGACACGGTGGACAGCCCTGTGAACAAGCATCAACCTCCTCCGCCACGACCCCCTTGACCTGCACTTTTCCCGTCCACCGGCTGTGCAGAAGAAAAACTTGCCCAGTCGGGCCAAGATCGCTTCGAACGGCGCACGAAAGACCACGCGGCGAGACGGGAAGTAAGGGCCATAAAAGCTTTGCATCTCTTACCTGTGGACGATTAGGTTGGTGCTCATGACACAGGCTCCCGCGACCCCCACGGTCACCCGGCGACAGCACGATCGAGAGATCGTCGCGCTGGCCGTCCCGGCCTTCGGTGCACTCGTCGCCGAGCCCCTCTTCGTCATGGCCGACAGCGCGATCGTCGGCCATCTCGGTACGGCACAGCTCGCCGGCCTCGGTGTCGCCTCGGCCCTCCTCACGACAGCAGTCAGCATCTTCGTCTTCCTCGCCTATGCCACCACTGCGGCCGTCGCCCGACGGGTCGGAGCCGGCGACCTCCAGGCCGCCATCCGCCAAGGCGTCGACGGCATCTGGCTGGCGCTCCTGCTCGGCGCCGCCGTCATCGCCGCCGTGCTGCCCACGGCGCCGGCCCTTGTGGGACTCTTCGGCGCCTCGGACAGCGCGGCCCCCTACGCGACCACCTACCTGCGCATCTCGGCCCTCGGCATCCCGGCCATGCTCGTCGTACTCGCCGCGACCGGCGTCCTGCGCGGTTTGCAGGACACCAAGACACCACTCCGTGTGGCCATCGCAGGCTTTGTCGCCAACGGCGCCCTCAACGCCGGCCTCGTCTACGGCGCCGACCTCGGCATCGCGGGCTCCGCCTGGGGCACCGTCATCGCGCAGTGCGGCATGGCAGCGGTCTACCTCACCGTGGTCGTCCGCGGAGCCAGCAGATATGGCGCCTCGCTGCGTCCCGACACAGCTGGGATACGGGCCTCCGCACAAGCCGGCGTTCCCCTCCTGGTCCGCACACTCTCACTCCGAGCGATCCTGCTGATCGCCACAGCCGTCGCCGCCCGACTCGGCGACGCAGACATCGCTGCACACCAGATCATCCTGTCTCTCTGGAGCCTGCTCGCCTTCGCCCTTGACGCCATCGCCATCGCCGGTCAGGCCATCATCGGACGGTATCTCGGCGCCGAGGACAGCCAGGGCGCCCGCGACGCCTGCCGCCGCATGGTGCAGTGGGGAATCGCGGTAGGTGTCGTGCTCGGTGTATTGGTAGTGGTCGCCCGGCCGATGTTCCTGCCGCTGTTCACCGGCGACACCGTGGTGAAGCACGCCGCGCTGCCCGCCCTGCTCGTGGTGGCTCTCTCCCAGCCGATCTGCGGCGTCGTCTTTGTCCTGGACGGCGTCTTGATGGGAGCCGGTGACGGTCCCTATCTGGCCTGGGCCATGGTGGTCACCCTTGCTGTCTTCGCCCCGTTGGCGGTGCTGGTCCCAGCACTCGGCGGCGGCCTCACCGCGCTGTGGGCAGCGATGACGCTGATGATGGCGGTGCGCATGCTGACCCTTTGGCTGCGGACCCGTTCGGGCCGCTGGATCGTCACGGGCGCCACCCGCTGACTGTTTCACGTGAAACCGGCGTTTCACGTGAAACATGCGCGGTCCGGTACTGGACCGGAGCACGAAGAAGGGGCCGCACCCGACATGGGTGCCGCCCCTTCCCTCAGCTGTTCAAGCCGAGCGCGGCAATCAGGCCGCGACGACCTCGATGTTGACCTTGGCGGCAACCTCGGGGTGCAGACGCACGGACGTCTCGTGAGCGCCCAGCGTCTTGATCGGCGCGCCCAGCTCGATGCGGCGCTTGTCGACCTCGGGGCCACCGGAGGCCTTGATCGCCGAGGCGATGTCGGCCGGGGTGACGGAACCGAAAAGACGACCGGCGTCGCCGGAGCGGACGGCCAGACGGACCTTGACGCCCTCGAGCTGGGCCTTCACAGCGTTGGCCTGCTCGATGGTCTGGATCTCGTGGATCTTGCGAGCACGACGGATCTGCTCGACGTCCTTCTCGCCACCCTTGGTCCAGCGGATAGCGAACTTCCGCGGGATCAGGTAGTTGCGAGCGTAACCGTCCTTGACGTCGACGACGTCGCCCGCGGCACCGAGGCCGGAGACCTCGTGGGTGAGGATGATCTTCATGTTTCGGTCACCCTTCCCTTATCGCGCGGTGGAGGTGTAGGGCAGCAGCGCCATCTCACGGCTGTTCTTGACGGCCGTGGCGACGTCACGCTGGTGCTGCGTGCAGTTGCCGGTCACGCGACGGGCACGGATCTTGCCGCGGTCGGAAATGAACTTCCGCAGCATGTTCGTGTCCTTGTAGTCCACGTACGTGACCTTGTCCTTACAGAAAGCGCAGACCTTCTTCTTCGGCTTGCGCACAGGCGGCTTCGCCATGGTGTTTCTCCTGTGTGATCAAGAAGTTTGGGTACGACCCGCCCTCCGGCCAAAGGCCTAGAAGGGGGGCTCGTCCGAGTAGCCGCCGCCACCGCCGCCGCCGGAGTTTCCACCCCAGCCGCCGCCACCGCCGCTGCCCTGGTTGCCACCGGCGGGAGCGCCAGTCGCCCACGGGTCGTCGGCGGGAGCACCGCCGCCGCCCTGCTGGCCGCCGCCGGAGTTTCCGCCCCAGCCGCCGCCACCCTGGCCGCCACCGCCGCCGTAACCGCCCTGACCCTGCCCTCCGCGGCCGGCGGTCTTGGTGACCTTGGCCGTGGCGTTGCGCAGGCTGGCGCCGACTTCCTCGACGTCCAGTTCGTAGACCGTGCGCTTGACACCCTCACGGTCCTCGTAGGACCGCTGCTTCAGCCGGCCTTGCACGATGACGCGCATGCCTCGCTGGAGCGACTCGGCGACGTTCTCTGCCGCCTGACGCCAGACCGAGCAGGTCAGGAAGAGGCTTTCGCCGTCCTTCCACTCGTTCGTCTGACGGTCGAAGGTGCGGGGAGTGGACGCGACACGGAACTTCGCGACCGCCGCACCGGAAGGGGTGAAGCGCAGCTCGGGGTCGTCGACAAGATTGCCGACGACCGTGATGACGGTCTCGCCTGCCATGGGGGAACCTCTCGGCGGGTTTGCTGCTGGCTGCTTGTGCTGCTACTCGAATCCCGAGATGAGCTGAGCGGAAGAGCTCAGTGAGTCTCGGGGCGGAGGACCTTGGTCCGGAGGACCGACTCGTTCAGGTTCATCTGGCGGTCGAGCTCCTTGACGACCGCAGGCTCGGCCTGCAGGTCGATGACCGAGTAGATGCCCTCGGGCTTCTTCTTGATCTCGTACGAGAGACGACGACGGCCCCAGGTGTCGACCTTCTCGACCTTGCCGTTGCCCTCACGGACGACGGAGAGGAAGTTCTCGATCAGGGGGGCGACAGCGCGCTCCTCCAGATCGGGGTCGAGGATGACCATCACCTCGTAGTGACGCATGTGGAACCCACCTCCTTTGGACTCAGCGGCCACGGTCGTTCCGTGGCAGGAGGGTTGTGATGCGTACGCAACGGTATCGGCCGCCACTGACAATCGGGGGTCGGCAAGCGACATCCCCCGTCTGGCCTGGGCGGTTCCCTGGCGCTGCCTGGGCAGACACCGGTGCAGAGGGTACAGAGTACCCGCACACCTGCTTCCGGTTGAAATCCGGCCGTGAGGACCGTCAATCTGTACACATCGGGTGTGCATGGCGCTACGATGCGCCGTCTTCCGCAGGAGGTGCCCCATGGCACAGGCATTGCGACCCAACACCGTCGGAGGCCTTTTCGCCACGGACGGAAAGCCCCACCCCATCCAGGACACGCTGCTCGCAGTGACCCTGGTTGTCGGAGTGACGGCGTTCGTGACGGGCTTCTTCCACAGCCTGCACCTGCTCAGCTCCTGGGCCGGTCTGGTGGGGATTCTCAGCGGCGCGTACGGCCAGTGGATCTCGGAGACGACCCGCGAGCGCTTCGGACTCATCCTGGGTCTCGGCGCCTCGGCGGTCGGCTTCTTCCTCGGCATGGCGCACGGCGGCCTCTTCGGCGGGGTCATCGGCTGAAGCCAGGGACACCGGCTCTCGAACCCCAGACAAAGCACCACTGAACGCCTCAGCGGCCAACAAGCCGGGGTGCAGGTTCCGTACGCCCAGTCGGGGTGCTCGCAAGGCGCAGTAGGCTTCGGCGCGAGAGCCGGAGCCCCTGTACCCATGGGGACACACCAGCCCGAGGAGCGCCCCGAATGAGCCTGACCCTGAGGACGATCAGCCGCGAGCAGCATCTGGCGTACATCCAGAGCCTGCCCTCGGCGAGCCACATGCAGGTTCCGGCCTGGGCCGATGTCAAGGCGGAGTGGCGATCCGAGAGCCTCGGCTGGTTCGACGAGCGCACCGGCGAGATGGTCGGCGCGGGCCTCGTCCTCTACCGCCAACTGCCCAAGATCAAGCGCTACTTGGCCTATCTGCCCGAAGGCCCGGTCATCAACTGGTTCGCGCCGAATCTGACCGAGTGGCTGGAACCGATGCTCGCCCATCTCAAGCAGCAGGGTGCCTTCTCCGTGAAGATGGGCCCGCCGGTGATCATCCGGCGTTGGGAGGCCGGCTCCATCAAGCAGGGCATCCAGAACCCGGACGTGAAGCGGCTGCGCGACATCGAGGCCGACTTCATCGAGCCGCGTGCCTTCGAGGTCGCCGACAAGCTGCGTCGTATGGGCTGGCAGCAGGGCGAGGACGGCGGGGCCGGCTTCGGCGACGTACAGCCCCGCTATGTCTTCCAGGTGCCGCTGGCCAACCGCTCCCTGGAAGAGGTCCACAAGAACTTCAACCAGCTGTGGCGCCGCAACATCAAGAAGGCCGAGAAGGCCGGCGTCGAGGTCGTCCAGGGCGGTTACCAGGACCTCGAGGAATGGCAGCGGCTGTACGAGATCACGGCCGTGCGCGACCACTTCCGGCCCCGTCCGCTGTCGTACTTCCAGCGCATGTGGACGGCCCTCAACACCGAAGACCCCAACCGCATGCGGCTGTACTTCGCCCGGCACAACGGCGTGAACCTGTCGGCGGCGACGATGCTGATCGTCGGCGGGCACGTCTGGTACTCCTACGGCGCCTCCGACAACATCGGCCGTGAGGTCCGGCCCTCGAACGCGATGCAGTGGCGGATGCTGCGCGACGCGTACGCACTCGGCGCGACCGTCTACGACTTGCGCGGCATCTCCGACTCGCTGGACGAGACCGACCACCTCTTCGGCCTGATCCAGTTCAAGGTGGGCACGGGCGGCCAGGCGGCCGAGTACCTCGGTGAGTGGGACTTCCCGCTCAACAAGCTGCTCCACAAGGCGCTCGACATCTACATGTCGCGCCGCTGAGCCCCACCGGCCCCGGTCGTTTGCTTCGATAAGCCCGACAGCTTCGTTCGCTTCCATACCTCTGATACACCGCAGCCACGAGAAAGGTTCCAGGTCCGGCCATGGCGCTCACGCTCTACGTCGACACCGCGCGCTGGCGGGCGCACCACAAGCACGTGCAGGAGCAGTTCCCGGGGCTCGTCCCGGTCTGCAAGGGCAACGGCTACGGCTTCGGGCACGAGCGGCTGGCGGAGGAGGCCACTCGGTTGGGCTCGGACATCCTCGCCGTCGGCACGACGTACGAGGCCGCGCGCATCAAGGACTTCTTCGGCGGTGACCTGCTGGTGCTGACGCCCTACCGGCGCGGCGAGGAGCCCGTACCGCTGCCCGACCGGGTCATCCGCTCGGTGTCGTCGGTGGACGGCGTGTACGGCCTCGTGGGCGCCCGCGTGGTCATCGAGGTGATGTCCTCGATGAAGCGGCACGGCATCAGCGCACAGGACCTGCCGCAGCTGCACGCCGCCATTGAGAACGTCCGCCTCGAGGGCTTCGCCATCCACCTGCCGCTGGACCGCACGGACGGCTCCGACGCCGTCGAGGAGGTCATCGGCTGGATGGACCACCTGCGTGCGGCGCGCCTGCCACTGCACACGATGTTTGTCAGCCACCTCAAGGCCGACGAACTCCACCGGTTGCAGCAGCAGTTCCCGCAGACGCGCTTCCGCGCCCGCATCGGCACAAGGCTCTGGCTGGGGGACCACGAGGCCACCGAGTACCGTGGCGCGGTCCTGGACGTCACACGGGTCGCCAAGGGGGACCGCTTCGGCTACCGCCAGCAGAAGGCGGCCTCCGACGGCTTCCTGGTGGTCGTGGCGGGCGGCACGTCGCACGGGGTGGGTCTGGAGGCCCCGAAGGCGCTGCACGGCGTCATGCCGCGCGCCAAGGGCGTCGCCCGGGCCGGCCTCGCCACGGTGAACCGGAACCTTTCTCCCTTCGTCTGGGGCGGCAAGCAGCGCTGGTTCGCGGAGCCGCCGCACATGCAGGTCTCCATCCTGTTCGTGCCGGTGGACGCACCCGAGCCGAAGGTCGGCGAGGAGCTGGTGGCCCATCTGCGGCACACCACCACGCAGTTCGACCGCATCGTCGACCGCTGAGCGTCGCATCAGTCAGCCGAAAGGCCGTACACGGAGATCCGTGTACGGCCTTTCGCGCGAGTCGGTGTGGAGCCGGCTACGTGGGTCGCCCATCGCCACCAATGGCGTGTTCGCTCAGAGCGAACCGCCCGTGGAAGGCGGCGTTCCACGGCCGCCCCACTCCACCTGCGGCCCGTCGAAGTGGGCCGCGTGCCGCGGCGGATGAGCCGCAGCGCCGAGGGCGAAGACGTCCTCCGCACCGTCCAGCACACCGCCTGACGGGTCATCGTCACCGGCTCGGCGCACCGGATCCCGCTCCGGCATGAGGATGTCGCGCACGACGACGACGCACAGGTACAGCGTCCCCAGCAGGTGCACGCCGATGGCCCAGTGGTAGCCGTCCTGAGGCAGACCCTTGTGGGCGTCCCCGCTGGTCGTGTACGCGAGATACAGCCAGATGCCCAGGAAGTACGCGACCTCGCACGCCTGCCAGATCAGGAAGTCCCGCCACTTCGGCCGGGCCAGCACGGCGAGCGGAACCAGCCACAGGACGTACTGCGGGGAGTAGACCTTGTTGGTGAGGATGAACGCCGCAACGATCAGGAAAGCGAGCTGGGCGAAGCGCGGACGGCGCGGAGCGGTCATCGTGAGCACCGCAATACCCACACAGCACAGCACCACCAGCGCCGTGGCCAGGTTGTTGACGGTGTCGGTGCTGAGCGGGTCGGTCGAATTCTGAGCCATGATCAGCCAGAACGACCCGAAGTCCACACCCCGGTCGTGGCTGAACTTGTAGAACTGCGACCAGCCGTCCCAGGCGAAGAACATCACCGGCAGGTTCACGGCGAGCCAGGCGACGACTGTTCCTGCCAGGGCCTTGCCGAAGTCCCGCCACTTGCCCGCACGCCAGCACAGCAGGAGCAGCGGGCCCAGCAGAAAGACGGGATAGAGCTTGGCGGCCGTGGCGAGCCCCAGGAGGACTCCGAACGCGAGTGAGCGGCCCCGGGACCACATCAGCATCGCCGCGGCCGTCAGAGCGACCGCCAGCAGGTCCCAGTTGATGGTGGCGGTCAGCGCGAAGGCGGGCGCCAGGGCGACCAGCAGACCGTCCCAGGGGCGCCGGGCGTGCGTACGGGCCACACAGACCGCGATGACGGCCGCGCACACCATCAGCATCCCGGCGTTGACCATCCAGTACCACTGCTCCTGGTCCTGGATGCTGCCGCTACCCGGCGTGAGCCAGGAGGCCACCTCCATGAACACACCGGTCAGCACCGGGTATTCGAGGTACGGCATGTCACCGGAGAGCTTGTCGAAGTACGGCACAAGCCCGTCGGCGAAACCGCGTCCCTGGTAGAGATGCGGGATGTCCGAGTAGCACGCCTTCGTGTACTGCGAGCTGGCGCCGAAGAACCAGGCGCCGTTGTAGCAGGGTGCCTTCTGGATCAGTCCGAGGGCGAACATGCCGATCGCCACGAGCACGACGACCCGCACGGGAGTCCACCAGGACGTCCCGAGCAGGGCGCGCCGCCCGAGAGGGCCGCCGATCAGCTCGCTGCCGGACGCGGCGACCTCGTCCTCCTTGGTCGGCCGCACCGGATCCTGCTCGTGCACGCTCGCTTGCGTCGATTCTGCGCTGGGCATGCCGCACATCCTGCCGTACGTGTCTAGGAATACGCCGAGGGCCGCCACAACCACTCAGGTGCGGCGGCCCCCGTTTCACGTGAAACGTCGACATGTTTCACGTGAAACACCCGTGCCGGGTGTTTTGACGACTAGCCGGTCGGGCCTCCGAAGATGCCTCCGTTGCCGTTGCCTCTGCTGTTGCCGGTCCCGGACGTGTCCGTGGCCGTCGGCGATGAGGTAACGCCCCCGTCCGTGCCACCGGTGTCTGTGCCGCCGGTGGTGCTGCACTGCCAGCTGAACTTGCAGGACTCGCTGGCCGAGGGCGACGGGCTGGTGAGCGTCTCACTGGGGGTCGGGCTCGGAGTCGGGCTGGTCAGTGTCGCGCTGGGCGTCGGAGGCAGGGTCGGACTCGGCACGTCGTTGACGATTTCACCGATGGGCTCCGGCGTCGGGAAGTTCTTCGGCGGCTCGTTCTTCAGCGCTTCCGCCATGTAGTCGTGCCAGATTTCGGCCGGGAACGAGGCACCGTGGATCTTCTTCTGACCACCCGTTCCATACATCTCCAGGAAGGTGCGGTTCTTCTCCGACTCGTCGTCGTTGTACCGGAACATCGTGATCGACGTGGACAGCTGCGGGGTGTAGCCCACGAACCAGGCCGACTTGTTGCCGTCGGTGGTACCGGTCTTGCCGGCCACCTGCCGTCCGGTCAGCTGGGCAGCGGTACCCGTACCCTTCTCGACCACAGTCCTCAGCACGTCGGTGACGTTGTCGGCGACCTTGGGGGTGAATGCGTCAACGGGCTTGTCCTCGTGCGTGAAGACCGTGCCGTCCACGCTCGTCACCTTTGTGACGGAGAATGGATCGTGCCGCTTACCGCTGGCCGCGAAGGTGGCGTACGCACCCGCCATACGGATCGCGCTCGGGTCGGAGATACCGATGGAGAAGGACGGGAAGCTGGTGCCGGCCAGGCTGTTCTTCTTGAGGCCGGCGTCCATGGCCGCCTCCTTGACCTTGTCCAGCCCGACGTCCATGCCGAGCTGCACGTAGGCGGAGTTCACCGACTCCCGCATCGCCTCACGCAGGTCGATCTGATACTTGGGCGGACTGCCGTACGACTCGTTTCCGTCGTTGGTCTGCAGCCACTCCTCGCCCTTGTCGTTCTTCCAGACCGTATTGTCGTATTCCTTGATCTTGAGCTTGTTCTTACCGCTGTACAGGCTCTTCGGGGATACCTGCGTGCGCTCGTCCTGCGCCTGCTCCGGGCCGAGACTCTTGTCCCTCACACCCCACTTCATCGCCGCTGCGAGCACGAACGGTTTGAAGGTCGAACCGACCTGGGCGCCGGTCTGGTCGGCGTTGTTGGTGAAGTGCTTGGTCGCGTCCTCGCCGCCGTAGATGGCCTTGATGGCGCCGGTCGTCGGGTCCACGGAAGCGCCGCCGAACTGGACGTGGGTGTCCGTCTTCGGGCGTTCCTTGGGCTTGATGTTGTTCTTCTGGACGTTCTTGACCGAGGCCTCGAGCTCCTTGACCTTCTTCTTGTCGAAGGTCGTGTAGATCGAGTAGCCACCCTGCTGCAGTTTGGTGGCGGAGATGTTCGTGTTGTTGACCAGGTAGGCCTTGGCGAGGTCGACGAGGTAGCCGACCTGGCCGCCGAGCGCGGTGTTCGACCGCGGGTTCTTCACGTCAGGGAGCTTGGTGTACTTGGCCCGGGTCCCGGCGTCCAGGTGGTGGTACTCGACCATCTTGTTGAGCGTGTCCTGCATCTGAGCCAGGGCACGCCGGCTGTTGGCCTCAGGAGTGGCGGCCTGGTCGATGGACGTCGAACCCGCCGGGTCGTAATACGTCGCGCCCTTCAGCATCGCCGCCAGGAACGCACACTGCCCCGCGTCCAGGTCGACGGCATCCTCGTTGAAGTACGCACGCGCCGCCGCCTGGATGCCGTAGGCCCCGCGTCCGTAGTAGGCCGAGTTCAGGTAACCGGCCATGATCTCGTCCTTCGACTTGGTGGCGCCCACCTTTATCGAGACGAAGATCTCCTTGAACTTCCGTGAGACGGTCTGTGACTGGTCGTTCAGCATGGCGTTCTTCACGTACTGCTGAGTGATGGTGGAGCCACCCTGTGTCTCACCGCCCCTGGCCATGTTGAAGACGGCGCGGGCGATGCCCTTGGGGTCGATGCCGCTGTCGGTCTCGAAGGTCTTGTTCTCCTGCGAGATGACGGCATATTGCATGTTCTTGGGGATCTGCGCGAGGTTGACGATCTGGCGGTTCGTCTCCCCACCCGTGGCGACCATCTCGCTGCCGTCGGACCAGTAGAAGACGTTGTTCTGTGCCTTCGCGGTCCTCGCGAGGTCCGGAACACCCACCATGGCGTAGGCGATGCCTGCGACAGCCACCATGCTGCCGAAGAACCCGATGAAGAGGCCGGTCACCAGCCTCCACGACGGTACCCAGCGCGCAGCGCCGTACTTGCCCGCACGCGGATAGTCGATGAACCGCTTTCGCGCGGGGGGCGCTGTGCGCCCTCTTCCCCGCCCGGGCCCGCCGGGGCCACCGGGCGCGCCGCGTCGACCTCCGCGGCCGGGCTCGGCCGCTCTGCGGCGGCCGCCTCCAGTTCTCTGTGCCGCGCGGCGGGCCTCGGCGCGGCCGCCGTACGACCGCTCCTCGTCAGTCGACCCCTGGCCCAGTCCGTAATCGGCCGGGGACCCGGTGGCGCCCCGCGGTGCCGCGCGGCGGCCGGAGGACGAGCCGGACTGGCCGCGTCGGGCCGCGGCACGTCCGCCTCCCTGCGGCTGCGGCGGTTTGCGACGGTGCTCGCTCATCGAACGACTACTCCTCGGGCAGGCGCACCCTTGCGCGCCTGGAGACGGCGGCTGGTTTCCGGTCCCCCCGAAGTACGGATGTGGTCGATCCCGCATTCACCCGTACTGCATCGGGAGCCATGACGCCCCCTCGCGTCACTCGGCTCCCGCTGGTTTGCATGGCGCACAGACTACGCACCGTCAAACCCCACTGAGGCTCGAGGTTCATCCCAAATCAGACAACTTGCCGCAGATGAATAAGTGATGTGATCCCGTTCACCGTCTCCCCACTTGTCGCATCCGGAAGGCCGTTCTATCGTCGTGATGTATCGAGTCGATACATCGGTGCGAGATAAGGCAAGGAGGCGAGCGGATGAGCCGGCGTTCCGGGATCCTCGAGTTCGCCGTACTCGGCCTGCTCCGCGAGTCCCCGATGCACGGCTATGAGCTGCGCAAACGGCTCAATACGTCACTGGGTGTGTTCCGTGCGTTCAGCTACGGAACGCTCTACCCCTGCCTCAAGACGCTGGTCGCCAACGGCTGGTTGATCGAGGAGCCGGGGCATACCCCCGAGGACGCCCTCGCCGCACCACTCGCAGGGCGTCGCGCCAAGATCGTCTACCGGTTGACGGCGGAAGGTAAGGAGCACTTCGAGGAGCTGCTCTCGCAGACGGGCCCGGACGCGTATGAGGACGAGCACTTCGCCGCCCGCTTCGCCTTCTTCGGGCAGACATCGCGCGACGTGCGCGTGCGCGTGCTGGAAGGCCGCCGCAGCCGGCTGGAGGAGCGTCTGGAGAAGATGCGCGTCTCCTTCGCCCGTACACGGGAGCGCCTCGACGACTACACGCTTGAGCTCCAGCGCCACGGGATGGAGTCCGTGGAGCGCGAAGTGCGCTGGCTGAACGAGCTCATCGAGAGCGAGCGGGCCGGACGGGATCTCAAGGGTCCCGCCTCCGGGGGGTCCGCTCAGCAGAACAACACATCTGGAGCGACGGGCGGCCTGCCCCGTCCCGGGGACACCCCCGGGACGGATACGCCCGACGACACCGCCACGTGAGAGCCCAGTCAGGGCCTCACTCGTACACACAGGGAGCAACCGGAATGGGTTCGGTTCGCGTAGCCATCGTCGGCGTGGGCAACTGCGCCGCGTCGCTGGTTCAGGGAGTCGAGTACTACAAGGACGCCGACCCGGCGTCCAAGGTCCCCGGCCTGATGCACGTCCAGTTCGGCGACTACCACGTCCGTGACGTCGAGTTCGTCGCCGCGTTCGACGTCGACGCGAAGAAGGTCGGCCTCGACCTCGCGGACGCCATCGGCGCCTCCGAGAACAACACCATCAAGATCGCCGACGTGCCGAACACCGGCGTCACGGTCCAGCGCGGCCACACCCTCGACGGCCTCGGCAAGTACTACCGCCTTACCATCGAGGAGTCCGCCGAGGAGCCGGTCGACGTCGTCCAGATCCTCAAGGACAGGCAGGTCGACGTCCTCGTCTGCTACCTGCCCGTCGGCTCCGAGGACGCGGCGAAGTTCTACGCCCAGTGCGCCATCGACGCCAAGGTCGCCTTCGTCAACGCCCTCCCGGTCTTCATCGCCGGCACCAAGGAGTGGGCGGACAAGTTCACCGAGGCGGGCGTCCCGATCGTCGGTGACGACATCAAGTCCCAGGTCGGCGCCACCATCACGCACCGCGTCATGGCGAAGCTGTTCGAGGACCGGGGCGTCATCCTGGACCGCACGATGCAGCTGAACGTCGGCGGCAACATGGACTTCAAGAACATGCTCGAGCGTGACCGCCTGGAGTCCAAGAAGATCTCCAAGACGCAGGCCGTCACCTCGCAGATCCCCGACCGGGACCTCGGCGAGAAGAACGTCCACATCGGCCCGTCCGACTACGTCGCCTGGCTGGACGACCGCAAGTGGGCGTACGTCCGCCTCGAGGGCCGCGCCTTCGGTGACGTCCCGCTGAATCTGGAGTACAAGCTCGAGGTCTGGGACTCCCCGAACTCCGCGGGTGTCATCATCGACGCCCTGCGCGCCGCGAAGATCGCCAAGGACCGGGGCATCGGCGGCCCGATCCTGTCGGCTTCCAGCTACTTCATGAAGTCCCCGCCGGTCCAGTACTTCGACGACGAGGCCCGCGAGAACGTCGAGAAGTTCATCAAGGGTGAAGTCGAGCGCTAGTCGCCGACAAAAACTGCTCCTGCCAGGGCGTTGAGGGTCCCCGGGTCGCACGACCTGGGGACCTTCCCCGTATGTGAGGCTGTGCCCCATGGCCGTCGTCCGTGACCTGCGCGCCCTCCTGCGCTTCGGAAACTTCCGGCGCCTGCTCGCTGTTCGCCTGCTCTCCCAGGGCGCCGACGGCGTCTACCAGGTCGCACTCGCTGCCTACGTCGTCTTCTCGCCGGAGAAAGAAACCTCGGCCACCGCGATCGCCTCCGCGATGGCAGTCCTGCTCCTCCCGTACTCCCTGGTGGGCCCCTTCGCAGGCGTCCTCCTGGACCGCTGGCGCCGCCGCCAGGTTTTCCTCTACGGCAACCTGCTGCGCGCCGTGATGGCGTCGGCCACGGCCGTCCTGATCCTCAGTCACGTCCCGGACTGGCTCTTCTACGTCTCCGCGCTGTGCGTCACCGCCGTCAACCGCTTCGTCCTCGCGGGTCTGTCCGCCGCACTGCCGCGCGTCGTCGACGCCGAGCGGCTCGTGATGGCCAACTCCCTTTCCCCGACGGCCGGTACGCTCGCCGCGACCGCGGGCGGCGGTCTCGCCTTCGTCGTACGGCTGGTGGTGGCGGACTCCGACGCCGCTGTGGTGCTGCTGGGCGCTGTCCTCTACCTGTGTGCAGCGCTCGCGTCGCTGCGTCTGGCACCGGAACTGCTCGGGCCGGAAGCCGAGTTGGTACAGCCGAGGCTGGCCACGGCACTCACGGGCACGGCCCGCGATCTGACGGCGGGTGTCCGTCACCTCGCTGCACCGCCGCGCCGAGAGGCCGCCTGGGCCCTCGTCTCGATGACCCTCATGCGGTTCTGCTACGGCGCGCTGCTGGTCATGTTGTTGATGCTGTGCCGGTACGCCTTCTCATCGACCACGGACGGCGGACTGCGCCTGCTGGGGCTGGCGTTGGGGACTTCCGCCGCCGGCTTCTTCGCGGCGGCCGTGGTGACGCCCTGGGCTGCGGGACGCCTCGGGCCGGGCCGCTGGATCGTCGTGTGCGCCGCGGCGGCGGCCGTCCTGGAACCCGCCCTCGGTCTCCCGTTCGCCACCACTCCGATGCTGGTGGCGACGTTCGTCCTCGGCCTGACCACCCAGGGCGCGAAAATCGCGACAGACACGGTCGTGCAGTCCTCCGTGGACGACGGCTTCCGGGGCCGGATCTTCTCCGTCTACGACGTCCTGTTCAACGTCGCTTTCGTCGGCGCCGCGGCGATGGCCGCGTTGATGCTGCCGCCGGATGGCCGTTCCGTGCCGCTGGTGGTCACAGTCGCCGTTATCTACGGGGTGGTTGCAGTGGCTATGGCCCGGTTTGAGCGCCAGTAAGTGTCACATCAATGGCACAGAGCCCCCATGGGCTACAGAGATGTCAGTGTGCCCCGATAACTTACGTGCGTCTTACTCGCGCCTTACACGCGCCACACACTCACGCTTGCTTCTAGGGGGACCCCCAAGTGACTACTCCGCCGCCCCACGGCCAGAACCCGTTCGCACAGGGCCAGCAGCCCTACGGCCAGCCCCAGGGCCAGGCACCGTACCCGCCTCAGGGTGGGTACCCGCAGCAGCCGGGGCAGCCCGGGTTCCCGCCGCAAGGCGCGGCGCCGTACGTGGCGGTTCCTCCGCAGCGGCCGAAGCGCGGCGTCAAGCAGTACCTGCGCATCGGGATCGTCATTGTCGCCCTCATAGCCGCCGGAGTCGGCTATTTCGCGAGCCGTCACGACCCCGAGACCGCCAAGGTCGGCGACTGCATGAGCATCAGCAATCCGGACAGCAGCACCCACCCGGGCCTCAAGGTCGTGGACTGCAGCAGCTCGAAGGCCAAGTACAAGGTCGCCCAGAAGAAGAGCGACGACTCCGGCTGCGACCGCACCAAATACGCCGAGTACACCCAGACCGGCAGGAGTGACTTGACCCTCTGCCTGTCGCCGTACTCCGCCAAGTAGGGGCTTCACCCACGTGCCAGGGGCGGTGTTTCACGTGAAACACCGCCCCTCAGTACGTCCCCGGGTCATGTTTCACGTGAAACATGACCCGTTTCACGGCCTCAGCTCTGCTCAGCCCACCATTCCTTGAGCGCCGCCACCGCCGCATCGTGCTCCATCGGCCCGTTCTCCAGCCGCAGCTCCAGCAAGAACTTGTACGCCTGACCGATGGCCGGGCCAGGGCCGATGCCGAGGATCTCCATGATCTGGTTGCCGTCGAGGTCCGGGCGGATCGCGTCCAGCTCCTCCTGCTCCTGGAGTTGGGCGATGCGCTCCTCAAGACCGTCATACGCCCGCGACAAGGCCGCCGCCTTGCGCTTGTTCCGCGTCGTGCAGTCCGAGCGGGTCAGCTTGTGGAGGCGGTCGAGGAGTGGGCCGGCGTCACGGACGTAGCGGCGGACCGCCGAGTCCGTCCACTCGCCCATGCCGTAGCCGTGGAAGCGCAGGTGGAGTTCGACCAGACGTGAGACGTCCTTCACCAGCTCGTTGGAGTACTTGAGCGCCGTCATGCGCTTCTTGGTCATCTTCGCGCCGACCACCTCGTGGTGGTGGAACGAGACCCGACCGTCCTGCTCGAACCGTCGCGTGCGCGGCTTGCCGATGTCGTGCAGCAGCGCGGCCAGGCGGAGAGTCAGGTCGGGGCCGTTCTCCTCCAGCGCGATCGCCTGTTCCAGGACGATCAGCGTGTGCTCGTAGACGTCCTTGTGCCGATGGTGCTCGTCGCGCTCCAGCCGCAGGGCCGGGAGCTCGGGCAGCACGTGGTCCGCGAGACCGGTGTCGACCAGCAGCGTCAGGCCCTTGCGCGGGTTCGCGGAAAGGATCAGCTTGTTCAGCTCGTCCCGTACCCGCTCGGCCGAGACGATCTCGATGCGACTGGCCATCTCCTTCATGGCCGTCACGACCTCAGGAGCCACCTCGAAGTCGAGCTGCGCAGCAAACCGTGCCGCGCGCATCATCCGCAGCGGATCGTCGGAGAAGGACGCCTCAGGAGTGCCCGGGGTCCGCAGTACCCGGGCAGCGAGGTCGTCCCGTCCGCCGTGCGGGTCGATGAACTTCTTCTCCGGGAGCGCGACGGCCATCGCGTTGACGGTGAAGTCACGCCGGACGAGGTCTTCCTCGATGGAGTCGCCGTACGACACCTCGGGCTTGCGCGAGGTCCGGTCGTAGGCCTCCGACCGGTAGGTCGTCACCTCGATCAGATAGCCGTCCTTCTGGGCCCCGACCGTGCCGAAGGCGATGCCGACCTCCCACACGGCATCCGCCCACGGACGGATGATCTTGAGGACATCCTCGGGGCGGGCGTCGGTCGTGAAGTCGAGGTCGTTGCCGAGCCGGCCGAGCAGCGCGTCCCGGACCGAGCCGCCGACCAGGGCGAGCGAGAACCCGGCATCCTGAAAACGGCGGGCGAGGTCGTCGGCGACAGGGGCGACCCGCAGCGGTTCACTCGGCACGCGGTGGGGCTCCTGGCTCAGGGCACTGAGTTTGGCTTCGTTGGCGTTCGGCACAACAGAAGAGGGTACGTGGCCCGGGCCACCGCAAGCGCCTCCATTAAGCATCCAGGGACACCTCCGTAGATACGCGTACAAGCGCTGCCCTGAGGCGTACAGGCGGCGCTTCTCTTTATACGTGCACATACGGGACAGGTCGGTCCTGCCTCCCGATCTTGTGCGGCAGTCCGCGGCACTTCCGCTCAGCGCGCATCGTTACCATGCGTGGACGCACATTCCGACGACCACTGACGACGACGAGGGACGGGCGAGCGCGTGGCCGAGGCGGCAGACTTCCAGGGGACGAATCCCTCACCTGCCCGCCGGTGGCTGCGGCGCACCGGAGCACTGCTCGCGGGGGCGCCTCTACTGGCCGGCCTTCTCCAGCTGCCCTCCGCCCCTTTGGCGGACGCCGCTGGTCAGACCTCGCTGAAAGACGCTTCTGGCTCGGGCGTGGCCGTCGCCCTCGACTCGCTCAGCCCCGGCGTCCCCACGGACGGGGACACACTGACCGTGTCGGGCACCGTGACCAACAACGGCAAGCAGGCTGTCACCGGCGCCCACGTAGGACTGCACGTAGGCCCGCAGCTGAACACTCGCTCGGCCGTCGAGGACATCGCCAGGGAAAGTGACAGCGTCCGGGGCGCGACCGGCTCGGAGGTCGGCGGGAAGTACGTCGAGAAGTTCTCCAAGCTCACTCCGGGGGTCGCCGAGCACTTCAGCATCTCCGTGCCGGTCGACAAGCTGGACCTCGGCGACGACGGGGTCTACCAGTTCGCCGTCTCGCTGTCCGGTCAGACGTCCGCGCAGCCGTGGAACCAGGTCCTCGGCATCCAGCGGACCTTCCTGCCGTGGCAGCCCGACGAGGCCGACACGAAGACGAAGACGACGTTCCTGTGGCCGCTCGTCTCCACCGTCCACATGACGGCGGAGACGGGATCGAACGAGCAGCAGACGCCGGTCTTCCTCAATGACGATCTCGCCAAGGAGATCTCCCCTGGCGGCCGCCTGGACGAGATGCTGTCGCTGGGCGAGAACCTCGACGTCACGTGGGTGATCGACCCGGACCTGCTGGCCTCCGTCGACGCGATGACCCGCAGCTATCGGGTCCGGGCCGACAACAACACCACCACGGCGGGCACCCACCAGGCGGTCGCCAAGCAATGGCTCGCCGAGCTGCAGAAGGCGGTGGCCGACAAGGAGGTCGTCGCGCTGCCCTTCGCCGACCCGGACCTGGCCTCCCTCGCCCACAACGGCACAAGCGTGACCGGGTCGCTGAGCCACCTCAAGGAGGCCACCGATGTCGTCGCCAACACGGTGGAGCCGATCCTCCACGTGAAGCCGAGCACAGACTTCGCCTGGCCCGTGGACGGCGCCGTCGACCCGTCGATCGTGAAGGTCGCCACCTCCGCCGGCGCCGACCAGGTGATCGCACGCAGCGACAGCCTCCAGGAGACCGGCGGCCTGCCCTACACCCCGTCCGCAGCCCGCCCGATCGGCGGCGGCACCACGGCGGTGGTCGCGGACGCCCGCCTGTCGAAGGCGTTCCAGGGCGACCTCACGACGGCGTCTGACGGCATCCTCGCCGTGCAGCAGTTCCTCGCCCAGAGCCTGGCGCTCAACCTCCAGTCGAACAAGCAGCGCAGCATCGTCGTCGCCCCACAGCGGATGCCGACGACGCACCAGGCCCAGGCCATGGCGGACGCGCTGGCGGCCCTCCAGGGCGGCAACTGGTCCGAGGCCCAGAAGCTCACGTCGGCCGCCAAGGCCAAGCCGGACCCGGGTGCCACGACGAGGGTGCCGTCGACATCGGCGTACCCCTCCTCGCTGCGCAAGGAGGAGCTGCCGCGCTCGGCCTTCGAGCAGATCGCGACCACACAGGACGAGCTCGACAACTTCAAGGTGATCCTCAGCGACGAGTCCCGCGTGGTGACCCCATTCGGGCGGGCCATGAACCGCGGGATGTCCACGTCGTGGCGCGGCCGCGCCACCGAAGCGGCGAACTTCCGCAGCGACGTGGACAACCACCTCACCGATCTGACCAGCCAGGTCAAGCTGATCGACAAGTCCGACACCAAGCTCTCCGGACGCAGCGCCACAATCCCCGTGACCGTCCAGAACAATCTGGTGCAGGGCGTCCAGCACCTGACGCTGCGCCTCACCTCGACGAGCCCCACTCGCCTCCAGATCGGCGGCCACGCCTACCAAGAGCAACCCGTCACGGTCTCCGGCGGGCACAGCCAGACGGTGAAGTTCACCACGTCGGCCAAGGCCAACGGCCAGGCGACAGTGGTCGCCCAGCTGTACACGGAGGACGGCCAGGAGTACGGCAACGCCGTCACCTTCGACGTCAAGGTCACCGAGTTCACGGCCACCGTGATGCTGGTCATCGGCGGCGGCTTCCTCCTGCTCGTCCTCGCCGGCTTCCGCATGTACACGCAGCGCAAGCGGGCGGCTGCCCGTGAGGCCGAGGAGGACGGTCCCGACGAGGCGGGCGAGCCCGCCGACGGGCCGAAGAACCCCGAAGGCCCCGAAGACCGTCTCAAGGAGGAGTCCGGCACCGACGCCCGGGCAGACGACCCTGAGCAGCCGAGTGACCCGACACCGGACACCGCACCGGAAAGCGCCGACCCGTCCGGCACGGGTGAGAGAGTGGACCGTTGAGGATGTCGTGGCCGGTGGGCCCGGGACGATGAGGTGGGGTAACCATGAACGCGCCGTACGACGGTGACCGCGGCCAGGCCGCGGGCAGCTCGGGCCCCCCCGAGGGCCCGCCGCCCGAGCACGGCCAGGTCCCGCCGCAGCCCCCCGCCGACATGTACCTCCAGGACGCCTACGACCAGGACCCCTACCGGGCTCAGGACCTCTCCGCACAGGATCCGGTCGCCGAGGCCCTCTACGACCGCGCCGCGCACCCCCCGCCGCCCCCCGGCGCCTACCCACCGCAGCAACCGCTGTACGGCCAGCCGCCTCAGTCTCCGTACGCCCCCGACCCTCAGGTGTGGGCCCAGACGCCGGCGCCGGAGCCGGACGGCCCGAGCCAGTACCTGCCGTACGGCGACGATCCCCGCACGACCCAGTACGTGGGCGTCGACGACCTGGTCACCGGGGCCGGGGAGGAGCGCCACGAGCCGGACGCCTTCGCGCATCTCTTCCGGGACCAGCAGCAGAACGGCGGATACCTGCCGTCGGATCCCCCTTCGGTGCCTGGCCCGGCAGCCGCCCCGGGCGCGTCGTCGCCGACACCGCCGTACCAGGCTGCGGCGGCTTCCACGCCCGCGACCGACCAGACCATGAACCTCGGCGCCACTCCTGCCGCGGCTCCGGCGCCCTCAGCAGCTTCTGTGGCCCCGGCGAAGAAGGGCGGGCGCGGCGGGGGCCTGCTCAAGTCGAGCGCCGTGATGGCGGCGGGCACGATGGTCTCCCGCCTGACCGGCTTCATCCGCTCCGCACTGATCGTCTCGGCCCTGGGCGTCGGCCTGCTCGGTGACACCTTCCAGGTCGCCTACCAGCTGCCCACAATGATCTACATCCTCACCGTCGGGGGCGGACTCAACTCGGTGTTCGTGCCGCAGCTCGTGCGCGCCATGAAGGAGGACGAGGACGGTGGCGAGGCTTACGCCAACCGTCTGCTGACTCTGGTCATGGTGGCGCTGGGCGCGCTCACGGTCCTCGCAGTCTTCGGCGCGCCGCTCCTGATCCGCCTGCTGTCGGACTCGGTGGCCAGCGATCCGGCGGCCAACGAGGTCGGCATCACCTTCGTCCGCTACTTCCTGCCCTCGATCTTCTTCATGGGCGTCCACGTGGTGATGGGGCAGATCCTCAACGCCCGCGGGAAGTTCGGCGCCATGATGTGGACCCCGGTCCTGAACAACATCGTCATCATCGTGACGCTCGGCATGTTCATGTGGGTGTACGGCACCGCGGCCGACTCCGGCATGAAGGTCACGAACATCCCGCCGGAGGGCCAGCGGCTCCTCGGTATCGGTGTTCTGCTCGGCCTCGTCGTCCAGGCGCTGGCGATGATCCCGTACCTGCGCGAAACCGGGTTCCGGCTGCGGCTGCGGTTCGACTGGAGGGGCCACGGACTCGGCAAGGCCGTGACGCTCGCCAAGTGGACCGTCCTGTTCGTTCTCGCCAACCAGGCCGGCGCCATCGTCGTCTCGCAGCTGTCCACCTCGGCCGGCAAGGCCTCGCCCGTCGACGGCACCGGCTTCGCCGCCTACGCCAACGCCCAGCTGATCTGGGGCCTGCCGCAGGCCATCATCACCGTCTCCTTGATGGCCGCCCTGCTGCCGCGCATCTCACGTTCGGCGGCGGAGGACGACGGCGGCGCCGTCCGTGACGACATCTCCCAGGGCCTGCGCACCACGGCCGTCGCCATCGTGCCGATCGCCTTCGGTTTCCTCGCCCTGGGCATTCCGATGTGCACGCTGATCTTCGGCTCCTCGGGCATCAGCGAGGCCACCAACATGGGCTTCATGCTGATGGCCTTCGCCCTCGGCCTGATCCCGTACTCCGTGCAGTACGTCGTCCTGCGCGCGTTCTACGCCTACGAGGACACCCGCACGCCCTTCTACAACACGGTGATCGTGGCCGCGGTCAACGCGGGCGCCTCGGCCCTGTGTTACGTCGTGCTGCCGCCCCGCTGGGCCGTGGCCGGCATGGCCGCCTCGTACGGCCTCGCCTACGCGATCGGTGTCGGCGTCGCCTGGAACCGGCTGCGCAAGCGGCTGGGCGGCGATCTGGACGGTGCCCGCGTCCTGCGGACGTACGCCAGGCTCTGCATCGCCTCGGTGCCCGCGGCGGCCCTCAGCGGCGCTGCCTGCTACGAGATCGGCCACACGCTCGGCCAGGGCGTCGTCGGATCCCTCGCGGCCCTGCTGGCCGGCGGCGTGGTCCTGCTCGGGATCTTCTTCTTGGCCGCCCGCAAGATGCGTATCGAGGAGCTGAACTCGCTGGTCGGCATGGTCCGCGGGCGTCTGGGACGCTGACGCGGGGGTACGCGCACAACCATCGTCCGCCACCGTGTGTCGTGCATAGCGGCGGACTGTGGGCACAATTGGTTTCGGCGTCGGACGGCGCGCACGGATGTTGATCGGCGCGCAATGAATGGGGAGGCAGGAACGACGGTGGCGGAACGGAGCACGGCTGCCGTCGACGTGGCAGACAACAGCGGCGACGAACCGCTGACCGCAGAGGCGGACCAGTCCACGGCCGACGGGGTGGCCCAGAACCGGGAGCGGGACACGGAGATCGACGAGGCACAGGGGAGTGGCGGGACCGAGGGTCCCGGGAAGGCCTCACCACCGGAGCTGCACAGCGGCCACAAACTCGCCAGACGGTACCGGCTCGAGGAGTGCGTCACCCGTCTGGACGGATTCAGCAGTTGGCGTGCCGTGGACGAAAAGCTTCGCCGCGCCGTCGGCGTCCACCTCCTGCCCGCTGACCATTCACGGGCACGTTCGGTGCTGGCAGCGGCCCGTTCCTCGGCGCTGCTCGGTGATCCCCGCTTCGTCCAGGTGCTGGACGCCGTCGAGGAGAACGACCTCGTCTACGTCGTCCATGAGTGGCTGCCCGACGCCGTCGAGTTGACCGCGCTGCTCGCCTCCGGCCCGCTGGAGCCGCACGACGCCTACCAGATGGTCAGTCAGATCGCCTCCGCGATGGCTGCGGCGCACCGCGAGGGTCTGGCCCATCTGCGGCTCAACCCCAACGCCGTGCTGCGCACCTCCAGCGGCCAGTGGCGCATCCGTGGCCTCGCTGTGAACGCCGCGCTGCGCGGCATCAGTTCCGACACCCCGCAGCGCACCGACACGGAGTCCGTCGGCGCGCTCCTGTACGCAGGGCTCACCCAGCGCTGGCCGTACGAGAGCGACGCCTACGGTCTGTCGGGGCTGCCCAAGGACGTCGGTCTGATCGCGCCCGACCAGGTGCGGGCCGGAGTCCACCGCGGTCTGTCCGAGCTCTCCATGCGGGCGCTCGTCAACGACGGGGCGACCGCCTCCCGTCACGAGTCCCCGTGCACGACGCCGGAGGAGCTGGTGAAGGCGATCGGCGAGATGCCCCGCATCCGCCCGCCGGAGCCCGCGTTCACCGCACCACCGGAGTACCAGCGCACCACGTATCAGCAGGGCACATACGGCCGCCCGGCACCGCACCCCGGCGCCACCCAGCCGGTGCCGGCTCCTCCGGCCCCGCTGCAGAGCCGCACCGGCAAGGCTCTGAAGTGGGCCGTATCGGCCCTCCTCATCGCCGCCCTGGGCCTCGGTAGCTGGCAACTCGCGGACGCGCTCATGGACAGCGGCGGCAAGTCCGACGACACCAACAACACACAGACGAACGACGGACACGACAAGAACGGCGACAGCACCAAGCCGTCCAAAGCCCTTGGGATCCACGGGTCTCAGGAGTTCGTCGCCAAGGGCGATGCCCAGCACCCCAATGACGTCGAGAAGACGTACGACGGCAAAACGTCCACGTACTGGAAGACCAACACCTTCATAGAGGGCCCGGCTCTCGCGCCGTACAAGCCTGGCGTGGGAATCATCTACGACCTCGGCTCGAGCCAGAAGCTCACCGCGGCAACCATCGGGCTCCGCTACGCCGGCAATCACACCACCGTCGACCTGTACTCTGCCGACTCACTGACACCGTCGTCGCTGAGTGACATGACGAAGGTCGGCAGCATCACGACGAATGGAACCACCGCGACGGTGAAGATCTCCAAGTCGGTGAAGACGCAGTACGTCCTCGTGTGGCTCACCGCCGTGCCGTACTCGGGCTCGGACCCGAGTGCCTACACCGGCGCCGGCTACAAGCAGGCCATCACCGAAGTGAAGTTCACCGGCTGAGAAAACACCGCATCCAAGGGGAGGGGGTCCGATGGCAAATGACACCGCATACGGCGACGCAAGCGATCAGGACCTCCTGGCCCGCCATGTAGAAGGCGACCCGGACGCCTTCGGCGAGCTTGTGCGGCGTCATCGTGACCGTCTGTGGGCGGTGGCCCTGCGAACGCTGGGGGACCGCGAGGAGGCCGCTGACGCCGTTCAGGACGCTCTTGTGTCCGCCTACCGGGCCGCCCACACCTTCCGGGGGCAGTCGGCCGTCACGACGTGGCTGCACCGGATCACGGTGAACGCCTGCCTCGACCGCGCCCGCAAGGCTGCCTCGCGCAAGACGTCCCCGGTCGACGACACCGAGCGGCTGGAGCAACTGCTGGAGCCGCACGAGGAGGCATCCGCTCCCGCGGAGCGCAACGATCTGCACCGGCAGCTGTTGGAGGCGCTGGGCACCCTGCCACCCGACCAGCGCGCCGCCCTCGTCCTCGTCGACATGCAGGGATACCCCGTCGCCGAAGCCGCGCGTGTGCTCGATGTCCCGACCGGCACCGTGAAGAGCCGCTGCGCCCGCGGCAGAGCCAGACTCCTGCCGCTCCTCACCCATCTACGGCCGGCAAACGCCGGTGGCGACAAGGAACAGGGCCAGGGGCGGAACCGGACTCAGGGGACATCCGTCCCACCGGCAGCGGGACCGCCGACTGCCGGTCCACGCGGTACAGGGCCGGATACGGGGCCAAGCGATTCAGCTGCTGTGAAGGGCGGAGGTGGGCGAGCGTGACATCCACGACGGACATGGCCGGACACCCGGACGTCACCGAAATCTCCGACCTCACCGAAGGGCTGCTTCCGCCGTCCCGGACCGCCGACGTACGACGGCACCTGGACGAGTGCGAACTCTGCGCGGATGTGCACGCATCGCTGGAGGAGATCCGAGGGCTGCTCGGTTCGGTGCCGGGCCCGACACGCATGCCCGCCGATGTTGCAGGCCGGATTGATGCCGCCCTCGCGGCCGAGGCACTGCTGAACGCGACGGCACCCGACGACACGGACGCCCCGGCGCTCGTCGAGGTTGCCCGTTCCATGGACGACACCGGCAACAGCGCGCGTGTTTCACGTGAAACATCGGCAACGGCAGACCGCCCGGCGGGACATTCCCGTGCCTCCACCACAGGACCGGGTCGCAAGCAGCGCAAGAGGGGTGGCCGCCGCAGGGTCGCCATCCTGGGTACCGTCTTCACCGTCGCCGCACTGGGCTTCGGTTCCGTGCTGCTGTCGTCCCTGAACGACGGGAAACCGCCCGCTTCCGAGGCCCAGGGCCGCGCCGCGGACACTTTCTCGGAGGCCAAGCTGGAGGGACAGGTCACCGATCTCCTCAAGAGCCAGGGCTCGGGCAGCGGCTCCCATGCTCCGCACAGTCTCGGTGTGGAGGGCGGCACCAACCAGCCCAAGGTCTTCAAGGCGCCCACGGTCCCGGACTGTGTCCGCAACGGCATCGGGCGCACCGACCCTGCGCTCGCGACGAAGCAAGGCACCTACAAGAGGACGGACGTCCTGCTCGTGGTCATGTCCGACGCCTCCGCCAGCACCAAGGTGACCGCATACATCGTGGATGCGAGCTGTGTGAGTCATGCGTCCTCCGCCAAGGCGAAGGTTCTCCTGACGCACTCCTACACACGTCCCTGAACGCACATTCTTCGTCTCAGTCCTGCGTGGTATCCCGTACCGTGTCGCGTCTCCGTGTGCCCGGACACAGTGGGAATGCGCGCCCCTTAGGATCCGTTGGGTGGGGTGAGAGTTCTGAGAGGGGCTCCCCCGGTCCGACGACGCAGTCCAGAGACGAGGAAACAAGCCGTGAGCGACGTCCGAAACGTGATCATCATCGGCTCCGGGCCCGCCGGCTACACGGCGGCGCTCTACACCGCGCGCGCGTCGCTGAAGCCGCTGGTGTTCGAGGGCGCCGTCACCGCCGGTGGCGCGCTGATGAACACCACCGACGTGGAGAACTTCCCCGGCTTCCGGGACGGCATCATGGGCCCCGAGCTCATGGACAACATGCGTGCCCAGGCCGAGCGCTTCGGTGCCGAGCTCGTCCCGGACGACATCGTCTCCGTCGATCTGACCGGTGAGATCAAGACCGTCACCGACACCGCCGGCACCGTGCACAAGGCGAAGGCCGTCATCGTCACCACCGGCTCCCAGCACCGCAAGCTCGGCCTGCCGAACGAGGACGCTCTCTCCGGCCGCGGTGTCTCCTGGTGCGCCACCTGTGACGGCTTCTTCTTCAAGGACCAGGACATCGCCGTGATCGGCGGCGGCGACACCGCGATGGAGGAGGCCACCTTCCTCTCCCGCTTCGCCAAGTCCGTGACGATCGTCCACCGCCGGGACACCCTGCGCGCCTCCAAGGCGATGCAGGAGCGCGCCTTCGCCGACCCGAAGATCAAGTTCGTGTGGGACAGCGAGGTCGCCGAGATCCAGGGCGACCCCAAGCTCTCGGGTCTGAAGCTGCGCAACCTGAAGACCGGCGAACTCTCGGACCTGGCGGTCACCGGCCTGTTCATCGCAATCGGCCACGACCCGCGCACCGAACTCTTCAAGGGCCAGCTCGACCTCGACGAGGAGGGCTACCTCAAGGTCGCCTCCCCCTCGACCCGCACCAACCTCACCGGAGTCTTCGCCGCCGGTGACGTGGTCGACCACACCTACCGCCAGGCCATCACCGCGGCCGGCACCGGCTGCTCCTCCGCGCTCGACGCCGAGCGCTTCCTCGCTGCCCTTGCGGACGAGGAGCAGGCCGAGCCCGAGAAGACCTCTGTCTGACCCCCATCCGCCCCACGCACCAACCAGTTAAGGAGCCCGCCGTGGCCGGCACCCTGAAGAATGTGACCGACGACTCCTTCGAGCAGGACGTCCTCAAGAGCGACAAGCCCGTACTGGTGGACTTCTGGGCCGCCTGGTGCGGTCCGTGCCGCCAGATCGCGCCGTCCCTCGAGGCGATCGCCGCCGAGTACGGCGACAAGATCGAGATCGTCAAGCTCAACATCGACGAGAACCCGGGTACGGCCGCCAAGTACGGCGTCATGTCCATCCCGACGCTGAACGTCTACCAGGGTGGCGAGGTCGCCAAGACCATCGTCGGGGCGAAGCCGAAGGCCGCGATCGTCCGCGACCTCGAGGACTTCATCGCCGAGTAGCCGGCGAAGCCGTCGAGCCGACGGCGCATGTTTCACGTGAAACACGAATGGGCCAACCCCGCAGGGGGTTGGCCCATTCGCTTGTCCGGACGCTTTTCACAGCGGCCTCAGCACCGGCTCCTTCTGTACAGCCCCCAGCAGCCGGTCGAGCGCCATCTCCACGTCTTCCTTCCAGGAGAGCGTCGTCCGCAGCTCCAGCCTCAGACGGGGGTAAGTCGGGTGAGGGCGGACCGTCTTGAAGCCCACGGCCAGGAGATGGTCGGCCGGCAAGACACACGCGGGTTCCTTCCACCGTGCGTCCCCGAAGGCCTCGATTGCTTTGAAGCCCCGTCGCAACAGATCCTTGGCGACCGTCTGGACCATGACCCGCCCGAGACCCTGCCCCTGATAGCCCGGCATGATGAACGAGGTCATCAGCTGTACCGCGTCCGGTGAGACAGGGCTCGTGGGAAAGGCGGTAGAGCGCGGAACGTAGGCCGGAGGGGCGTACAGGACGAAGCCCACCGGTACATCGTCGACGTAGACGACCCGGCCGCAGGACCCCCAGTCCAGCAGGACCGCCGAGATCCACGCTTCCTTCTCCAAGGCGGGCGTGCCCGCCTTTACCGCGGCCTCACCGCTGACTGGGTCCAGCTCCCAGAAGACACACGCGCGACAGCGTTTGGGAAGGTCCTGAAGGTTGTCCAGCGTGAGCGGTACGAGCCGACGCCCCATGAAGGCTGTTCCTCGCTTCCTTCGCCCGCAGCGTCGCGGGCGGCTGTCAGAGCGCTCCGTTCCCTGAGCAGGCTGCCGACGAAGCCGCCGACCGCGCCCAGTCCCAGGCCCGCGCTCACCAGTCCGGTGCGGCTCATCGTTCGCATGGCCCCTGCCTCCTCTCAGAGGTACTGCCAGGTGGATGCGCCATACCCGAACGCATCGTATCCACGAAGCGATTCCATCGATACCGCCTGAAAGCAAAGAGCGGGCCGTGTTCCGGTACACACCGGACACGACCCACTCTCTCGGCCTACCGAGCGAAACCGCCCAGTCGGCCACAGGATGTCTAGGCCTCGAGGTCCTCGGAATCGTCCTCCAAAAGGCTCTTCTGCAGGACCGGTCCCTCTCCGGGCGCAAGGCTGCTGAGAATCCGCTCAAGGTCCTCCATGGAGGCGAACTCGACGGTGATCTTGCCCTTCTTCTGCCCCAGGTCGACCTTCACCCGGGTCTCGAAACGGTCCGAGAGACGGGTCGCGAGGTCGGTCAGCGCCGGGGAAACCCGGGCCCCGGCCCGGGGGCCCTTGGACCGCTGAGCCGTCTGCGGCCGCGAGCCCATGAGGGTCACGATCTCCTCGACGGCCCGCACGGACAGTCCCTCGGCCACGATCCGATGGGCCAGCCGGTCCTGCTCCTCCGAGTCCTCGACGGAGAGCAGTGCCCTCGCATGACCGGCGGAGAGAACCCCGGCGGCCACCCGGCGCTGAACCGCCGGCGAGAGCTTCAGCAGACGCAGGGTGTTGGAGACCTGGGGCCGGGAACGACCGATCCGGTCGGCCAGCTGGTCGTGCGTGCAGTTGAAGTCCTTCAGGAGCTGGTCGTAGGCGGCGGCCTCTTCCAGCGGGTTCAGCTGCGCCCGATGCAGGTTCTCCAGGAGGGCGTCCAGAAGGAGCTTCTCGTCCTCCGTGGCCCGCACGATCGCCGGGATGGCCTCGAGCCCCGCCTCACGGCAGGCCCGCCAGCGCCGCTCGCCCATGATGAGCTCGTAGCGGGAGGGGCCCAACTGCCGTACGACGACCGGCTGGAGGAGACCTACCTCCTTGATGGAGGTGACGAGTTCCTGCAGCGCGTCCTCGTCGAAGACCTCACGCGGCTGACGCGGGTTCGGCGTGATGGAGTCGAGAGGGAGCTCCGCGAAATGGGCACCCACGGGAGACGCGGGCGCCTCCGCGACGCCGTTCAGCGACGGCTCCTCGGTTTCATGTGAAACAGGCGGCAGTGTTGTCACCTTCGCCGCTGCCACCCCACGGTCGGTGGTCAGCACCGGGACCGCCGACGGGGACGCAGAACCAGCGCCCCCCATCGCGGCCGGGGCCGGTGTCTTCTCCGTCGGGGCAGCAGGGATCAGTGCGCCGAGACCACGGCCCAAACCCCTCCGTCGCTCGCTCACTGAATCCCCTCCACCATGCTCGGATCACTCTGGGCGCCAATGTGGGCATGCGGCGCGTCATATGTCACGCCGACACCCTTCAGCGCGATTTCTCGTGCCGCCTCAAGATAAGACAGGGCGCCACTCGATCCCGGATCGTAGGTCAGCACCGTCTGCCCATAACTCGGCGCCTCGGAGATGCGGACCGAGCGGGGAATGCTCGTCCGCAGCACCTCGTCGCCAAAGTGGCTGCGCACCTCGTCCGCGACCTGGGACGCGAGACGCGTCCGACCGTCGTACATGGTGAGCAGGATCGTCGATACATGCAGCGCAGGGTTGAGATGGCCCCGCACCAAGTCGACGTTGCGCAGCAGCTGCCCCAGCCCCTCCAGCGCGTAGTACTCGCACTGGATCGGGATGAGGACCTCCGCGCCGGCCACCAGCGCATTGACCGTCAACAGGCCGAGCGACGGGGGACAGTCAATCAGGATGTAATCCAGAGGCTGCTCATAGGCCTGGATGGCTCGCTGCAGCCGGCTCTCCCGTGCCACCAGGGACACCAACTCGATCTCCGCACCGGCGAGATCGATCGTGGCGGGGGCGCAGAAGAGACCCTCGACATCGGGGACCGGCTGGACGACCTCCGCGAGGGGCTTGCTTTCGACCAGGACGTCGTAGATGGACGGGACTTCGGCGTGATGGTCGATCCCCAGCGCAGTGGATGCGTTGCCCTGAGGGTCGAGATCGATCACCAGGACACGGCCGCCATGCAGGGCCAGGGAAGCGGCAAGATTGACGGTTGTCGTCGTCTTGCCCACACCGCCCTTCTGGTTGGCGACCACCATGACGCGTGTCTGCTCAGGCCGTGGCAGGCCCTCGCCGGCGCGGCCCAGAGCCTCCACCGCCAGTTGGGCAGCACGACCGATCGGAGTGTCGTCCATCGGAGGCGGTGTTTCACGTGAAACATCCTCCCCCATCGACTCGGTACGGGGACCGGGGACCGGATCGGTCATCGGTCCCGCGATGTTGGCGTCGGACCGCAAGGATTCACTCTCCTCGACTTCAGGCTCGCAATGAACAGAGCCTCCCATGTCTTCGGGGTCGTGAACCAGTGAGGCCTGTTGTTCTGTGGAGAAATCCACCTCTGTGGACAACTCGGCCCCCCTCACGGGGGACCGAATGCCGTCGGATACGGGCGCCTCTCCGAGTGAACCGAGAGGCTTACGGTCGCGGGGTTCGGCCGCGGCGCGACCGCGGCTGATGATGCCGTGCAGCAGTGAGCGACGTTTCACGTGAAACACGATGCACAGCAGCAGTGGCCGAACTGTCGCGACACTCCGGCGTGCGTAGGTTTGGCAGCTTGTGTGGAGTACGTCTCGTCGTCAGGCGGATCAGCGGCGCCGACGTGTCCGCCCCGTCCGAGCAGCCTTGGCCTTCTTCGCCGCGAAGCGCACACCGCCTGGGCTCTCCCCGACCACGACCCGCACGACCGTGGACAGAGGATCCACCACGCCTTCACCCACATGCAGGATGGACGTCTCCACGGCACCGAGCTTGCTGAGCGCCGTGGCCGCACTCTTGAGCTCCTCCTCGGCGGTGTCGCCCTTGAGCGCAAGCATCTCCCCGTACGGCCGCAGCAGCGGAATGCCCCACGCGGCCAGTCGGTCCAGCGGGGCCACGGCCCGTGCCGTCACGACATGCACCGGCGGCACCTTGCCCATGACCTCCTCGGCACGGCCACGGACAACCGTCACATGGTCCAGGCCCAGCAACTCCACGACTTCGGTGAGAAAGGTCGTACGCCGAAGCAGAGGCTCCAGCAGCGTGATCTTCAGGTCCTCGCGGACCAGCGCCAGGGGAATGCCCGGCAAGCCGGCACCCGAGCCCACGTCGCACACGGTCACACCCTCGGGCACGACCTCGGAAAGCACCGCGCAGTTCAGCAGGTGCCGCTCCCACAGACGAGGCACCTCACGCGGGCCGATCAGACCGCGCTGCACACCCGCCTCAGCAAGCAGCTCCGCATAGCGGACCGCGTCGGCGAAGCGATCGCCGAACACCTCGCGCGCCTGCTCGGGCGCAGGGGGAAGCTCCGCTGCCTCCGTCACGGGGGACCGTCCTTCCGTACCGCATCAGCGCACCGAGCGCCGAGACCACCAGAACTATCAGGCTGACAAAACTCGGCCCCGCCTGCGCTACAGACGGGGCCGGAGGAACGTACGGACCGATCAGGCCGGGAGCACGACGACGAAGCGCTGCGGCTCCTCGCCCTCGGACTCACTGCGCAGGCCCGCGGCCTTGACGGCGTCATGCACGACCTTGCGCTCGAACGGCGTCATCGGCTTCATCTTCACGGGCTCGCCGGTGTTCCTGACCTCGGCGGCCGCCTTCGCACCCAGCTCGGAAAGCTCGGCACGCTTCTTGGCGCGGTAGCCGCCGATATCCAGCATCAGCCGACTGCGGTCCCCGGTCTCCCGGTGCACGGCCAGGCGCGTGAGCTCCTGAAGCGCCTCCAGCACCTCACCGTCGCGGCCGACCAGCTTCTGCAGGTCGCGGCCGCCGGAGTCGCTGATGATCGAGACAGCGGCGCGGTCGGCCTCGACGTCCATGTCGATGTCGCCGTCGAGATCGGCGATGTCCAGCAGACCCTCGAGGTAGTCCGCCGCGATCTCGCCCTCCTGCTCCAGGCGGGTAAGGGTGTCTGCACCCTCGGCAGCGGCGGAGGTGGTGCCTTCCGTCACGGGATGGGCTCCTTCTTACTTCTTGGACGGGGACTTGGGGCGCTGCGGGCCCTTGCGCTGCCCGGACTGGGCCTTGCTGCGACCGCCGCTGCCGGGCTTCGGCTCGGCCTTCTGAGCAGCGGCGGAGGGCTTGGCGTCCTCCGGCTCGTCGGACTTGCTCAGCGACGTCTTCGGCTCGGAGTCGCCGGCCGCCTTCGCACCGCCGGACTGACGCTGGGCCTTGCTCTGCCGCTTGGGCTGCTGGCGCTTGGGAGCGGCGGCGGTGCCGGTCGTCGCCGTACCGTCCTCGGACTGGGCGGCGGCAGCGCTATCGCTCTGCATCACGGTGCCGTCGGTCTGGGCAGCGAGACCCGCCTTGTTCAGAGCGTTGATGAACTTGCGCTCGAACTCGTTACGGTCACGGCCCTTGGCGACGATCGCCTTGACGATGGTCTTCTCGCTCCGCTTGCGGGTCTTGCCGTGGTGCGTGACGTGCTTGGTCAGGCGCTCCAGGTAAGCGGCCTGAGCCTTGGAACCCGGGGTCGGGTTGTTGTGGATGACGTACATCTGCTGGCCCATGGTCCACACGTTGGTGGTCAGCCAGTAGACGAGGACACCGACCGGGAAGTTGATGCCGAAGACGGCGAACATGACCGGGAAGACATACATCAGCATCTTCTGCTGCTGCATGAACGGCGTCTTCACCGTGGTGTCGACGTTCTTCGTCATCAGCTGGCGCTGCGTGTAGAACTGCGACGCCGACATCAGGACGATCATGATCGCGGTGACGACACGGACGTCGGTGAGGGAGGCGCCGAGCGACTCCACCTTCGCCGAGCTGTCGGTGAACTTCGCCGCCAGCGGGGCACCGAAGATGTGCGCCTTACGGGCACTGGCGAGCAGCGAGTCGTTGATGACGCCGATCGTCGAACCCGTCGCGATGCCGTTGAGCACGTGGTACAGGGCGAAGAAGAACGGCGACTGCGCCAGGATGGGAAGGCACGAGGAGAGCGGGTTGGTACCCGTCTCCTTGTACAGCTTCATCATCTCTTCGGACTGACGCTGCTTGTCGCTCTTGTAGCGCTCCTGGATCTTCTTCATCTCGGGCTGGAGCGTCTGCATCGCCCGGGTCGCCTTGATCTGCTTCACGAAAAGCGGGATCAGGCAGATGCGGATCAGGATCACCAGGGACACGATGGACAGGCCCCAGGCCCAGCCCGTGTCAGGACCGAAGACCTTCCCGTACACCGAGTGGAACTGGACGATGACCCATGAAACGGGTGTCGTGATGAAGCTGAAGAGGCTGGCAATCGTGTCCACTAATCATGCTCCTTGGGCATGGGACGAGGTCTCTGCGGCCGGGCTCAAAGGAAGATTCTCCTCGGTGGCCGGTTCGCCGGCGGAGGGCCCGCCCTTGCGTGCACGCCAGGCGCCACGCAGCATTTCGTGCCACCGCGGACGCTTACGCGGCGGAACATGGTCCACACCGCCCAGCGACCACGGATTGCACCGCAGGATGCGCCAGGCGGTGAGCGCCGTGCCCTTGATCGCACCATGCCGGTCGATGGCCGTGTAGCCGTAGTGGGAACACGACGGGTAGTACTTGCACACAGGCCCGAGCAGCGGACTGATCGTCCACTGGTACAGCTTGATCAAAGCCAGCAGCGGGTACTTCATCGCGCGCCCCCTCCCAGCAGCCGTTCGATGGCGGCATCCAGGTCTCGGGCCAGTTGTGCATGGTCGGCGTCGCCCGCACCGGGCAGCGCTCGTACGACTACCAGGCTACCGGGGGGCAACAGGGCGACTCGGTCGCGCATCAGGTGGCGCAGTCTGCGCTTGACCTTGTTGCGTACCACCGCACCACCCACAGCTTTGCTCACGACGAAACCCGCACGCGTCGGGGGAGCGCTCTCCCCAGGCGCGTGCGGGTCCGTGGCACCGCTACGAAGATGGACGACGAGGGACGGGCGTCCGGCCCGGCGCCCTCGTCGTACCGCGGTCGCGAAGTCCTCGCGCCGCCTCAGCCGGTTCTCGGTGGGCAGCACGACGGCATGACCTGACCGAGATCAGGCGGACAGGCTGGCGCGACCCTTGCTGCGGCGGTTCGCCAGAATCGCGCGGCCGGCACGGGTACGCATCCGCAGGCGGAAGCCGTGGGTCTTGGCACGACGACGGTTGTTCGGCTGGAAGGTGCGCTTGCTCACTCGGGGGCTCCAGAAATCAATCGGTGGTGGCGGGTGCCGTCCTGGCTGTCACCGTGCGCCCACGAGTAGCTCGCAGTTACGCCCGATTGCACCGCTTCCCGATCACCTGACGTGATCTGTGCCCATCGGAGGCAGGCGGCAGCAGCCATCGACAACTCGACCTGGTTACGGTACGCGGGGCTACGCCATCCGGTCAAACCAACGGTCACTGGGAGACACTATCCACAGCCTGGGGACAACAACTTGAACCGCACCCTTCACCCTGACTACCGTGGCTGAACTCCGATTCGTTCCCTTGTACCTGCCCCACCCCATTTGAATCCCGACCCGTCCCACAATCACACGTTCGTGGGACCCGTGAGAGAGCGTGCCCTGTGGCTGACGTACCTGCCGATCTTGCCGCAGTGTGGCCACGAGTATTGGAGCAACTCCTCGGCGAGGGCCGCGGGCAGGGTGTAGAGACGAAGGACGAGCACTGGATCCGGCGCTGCCAGCCACTCGCGCTGGTCGCCGACACCGCCCTGCTCGCCGTACCGAACGAGTTCGCGAAGGGCGTGCTCGAAGGCCGCCTCGCCCCGATCGTCAGCGAGACCCTGAGCCGCGAGTGCGGCCGCCCGATCCGCATCGCGATCACCGTCGACGACACCGCGGGCGAACCCCCCGCCCCGCCGGCACCGCCGGCCCGCCACCAGCCGCGTTACGAGGAACCCGAGCTCCCCTCCGGACAGTACGACGGCTACGGCCGCCACCGCGCCGACGGCCACCGGGCGAACCGCCCCGAGCAGCTCCCCGGCGACCCGGGCGACCAGCTCCCCACCGCCCGCCCGGCCTACCCCTCCGAGTACCAGCGCCCCGAACCCGGCGCCTGGCCGCGCCCGTCGCAGGACGAGTACAGCTGGCAGCAGCAGCGCCTCGGCTTCCCCGAGCGGGACCCGTACGCGTCGCCGCCGCAGGACTCGTACGGCCCCCCGGCACAGGACTCGTACGCCCCGCCCTCCCAGGACTACCGTCCGCAGCCGATGGAGCGCCCCCCGTACGAGACGCAGCGCTCCGACTACGACCAGCCGCCGCGCTCCGACTACGACCAGCGCGACGCCCGCCGGGAGCTGCCCGAGCAGCCGTCCGGCTCCGGACACGTCCACCGCGGTGGCCCGGTCGGCTCCTCGCTGCCCGCCTCCAGCGGTGCCCCCGGCCCGCTGGCCGCGAAGCCCGCGCCGGCCACCGGCCCCGGTGAGCCCACCGCGCGCCTGAACCCGAAGTACCTGTTCGACACCTTCGTCATCGGCGCCTCCAACCGCTTCGCACACGCCGCCGCAGTCGCCGTCGCCGAGGCACCGGCCAAGGCCTACAACCCCCTTTTCATCTACGGGGAGTCGGGGCTCGGCAAGACCCACCTGCTGCACGCCATCGGGCACTACGCGCGCAGCCTCTACCCGGGCACGCGTGTGCGTTATGTGAGCTCTGAGGAGTTCACCAACGAGTTCATCAACTCCATCCGCGACGGCAAGGGCGACAGCTTCCGCAAGCGCTACCGCGAGATGGACATCCTGCTCGTCGACGACATCCAGTTCCTCGCGGACAAGGAGTCGACGCAGGAGGAGTTCTTCCACACCTTCAACACGCTCCACAACGCCAACAAGCAGATCGTGCTCTCCAGCGACCGGCCGCCCAAGCAGCTGGTGACGCTGGAGGACCGGCTGCGGAACCGTTTCGAGTGGGGCCTGATCACCGACGTCCAGCCGCCCGAGCTGGAGACGCGTATCGCGATCCTGCGCAAGAAGGCGGTGCAGGAACAGCTCAACGCCCCGCCGGAGGTACTGGAGTTCATCGCCTCCCGCATCTCGCGCAACATCCGAGAGCTGGAGGGCGCGCTGATCCGGGTGACGGCGTTCGCATCGCTCAACCGGCAGCCGGTGGACCTGGGACTGACGGAGATCGTCCTGAAGGACCTGATCCCCGGTGGCGAGGATTCGGCCCCCGAGATCACGTCCACGGCCATCATGAGCGCGACCGCCGACTACTTCGGCCTCACGGTCGAGGACCTGTGCGGCACCTCGCGCGGCCGCGCCCTGGTGACGGCCCGCCAGATCGCCATGTACCTGTGCCGTGAACTGACGGACCTCTCGCTGCCGAAGATCGGCGCTCTGTTCGGCGGCCGCGACCACACCACCGTCATGCACGCCGACCGCAAGATCCGCAATCTGATGGCCGAGCGGCGCTCCATCTACAACCAGGTGACCGAGCTGACGAACCGCATCAAGAACGGCTGACGGCCACACGGACACGTGCCAGACACGTCGTCGAGGGCGCCCCCGGAGGAGATCCGGCGGGCGCCCTTCGTTGTGTCGGCGTTGTCCGCTGTTCGATTAACTGCCGCGTTACGGCCACTCTCCACAGATTGGGCAACTTTCTTCCGTCCACATGCTGGGGACTGTGGAGTTGTCCAGATCACGATCCACAGGCCACCCGCTGATCAACCATCCAGCCAGGTCAAGTGGCTGTGGATCGGTGGATGAAGGATCTCCACAGACTGTGGACGACGAGGTGATCCACAAGCTGTGCACGAAGTTGTCCACCGGCAACCCACAGGCGGAGCCCAGTTGTCCCCAGTAATCATCGGCTTCTCCACATCGCTGTCCACTGTTCGGCAACGTGACGCGCCTGATCACCGCGTCGAGTGAAAGGCGTCACACAAAGGTGCCGGGTTGGGCTGTGGGCAAGGTGGGTAAAGCTGGGGACGGCCCTGGGGAGAACTCACCTCGGGCTGTGCACGGCGTGTGCAGAACTTTCCGTTCTCCACAGACCTGCGGAGTTGTCCACCGCCTCCGCCCACAGGGCCCGTGGACAAAATCTCGCTTCTGAGCTGGGAAAACAGGGTTATCCACGGTTTCCACAGCCCCTACTACTACTCCCAACTAGAGAGAGCGAGAAGTTCGTTTCGAAGGGGGTCCTGTGCACAACTCGCCGTCCGGCTCCCGGCTGCCCCTCGTCACGACTTGACCCCGAGAGGCACCTACTGTCAGTGCCGTGCGTCAGACTGTTCCCCGGTGTCCTTCCCACCGCAGGGACCGACGACACCGAGACAGACGACGAAGCCAGGCAGGGCGAGAAGCGCCGGCAACAGCAGGAGGCGGCAACAGTGAAGATCCGGGTGGAACGCGACGTACTCGCGGAGGCAGTGGCCTGGGCGGCGCGCAGCCTCCCGGCCCGTCCGCCGGCGCCTGTCCTCGCCGGCCTCCTGCTGAAGGCCGAGGACGGCGTTCTCAGCCTCTCCAGCTTCGACTACGAGGTCTCGGCACGCGTGTCCGTGGAGGCGGAGGTGGAGGAAGAGGGCACCGTCCTGGTCTCAGGCCGGCTGCTCGCCGACATCTCCCGCGCCCTCCCCAACCGCCCGGTGGAGATTTCCACAGACGGTGTACGGGCGACCGTGGTCTGCGGTTCCTCGCGGTTCACACTCCACACCCTGCCTGTGGAGGAGTACCCGGCGCTGCCGCAGATGCCGAACGCCACGGGCACCGTCCCGGGTGAGGTCTTCGCCTCCGCGGCCGCCCAGGTGGCCATCGCGGCCGGCCGTGACGACACGCTGCCCGTGCTGACCGGTGTGCGCATCGAGATCGAGGGCGACACGGTCACGCTGGCCTCCACCGACCGCTACCGCTTCGCGGTCCGCGAGTTCCTGTGGAAGCCGGAGAACCCGGACGCCTCCGCGGTCGCCCTGGTGCCCGCCAAGACGCTCCTGGACACCGCCAAGGCCCTCACGAGTGGCGACAGCGTGATCCTGGCGCTGTCCGGCTCGGGCGCGGGCGAGGGGCTGATCGGTTTCGAGGGTGCGGGCCGCCGTACGACGACGCGTCTGCTCGAGGGTGACCTCCCGAAGTACCGCACGCTGTTCCCGACGGAGTTCAACACCGTCGCCGTCATCGAGACCGCCCCCTTCGTGGAGGCCGTCAAGCGTGTGGCCCTGGTCGCCGAGCGCAACACCCCGGTCCGGCTCAGCTTCGAGCAGGGCGTGCTGATCCTGGAGGCAGGCTCCAGCGACGATGCACAGGCTGTGGAAAGGGTGGATGCGCAGCTCGAGGGCGACGACATCTCCATCGCCTTCAACCCGACGTTCCTGCTGGACGGCCTGAGCGCCATCGACTCCCCGGTGGCCCAGCTGTCGTTCACGACGTCCACCAAGCCGGCGCTGCTCAGCGGCAAGCCTGCGCTGGACGCGGAAGCGGACGAGGCCTACAAGTACCTGATCATGCCTGTGCGGCTCAGCGGCTGATCGCTCTCCTCAGAGAACCCGCAGGTCGGGGCATACGTTTGAGCGGGTATGCCCACAGGTGTGCGCGAGCGTCCGGGTTTAGGCTCGGACGCAGGTACGAAAGTGCCCCAGACGCCACACAGCAACCTAAGGAACAACTGATGGAGCTCGGTCTCGTCGGCCTCGGCAAGATGGGCGGCAACATGCGCGAGCGGATACGCCGCGCAGGCCACACCGTGATCGGATTCGACCGCAACCCGGACCTCGCCGATGTCCACAGCCTGGAAGAGCTTGTGGGCAAGCTCACGGGGCCCCGTGTGGTGTGGGTGATGGTCCCGGCCGGTGCCCCCACCCAGTCGACGATCGACGAGCTGGCCGAGCTCCTGGAGCCGGGAGACGTCGTCGTGGACGGCGGCAACTCCCGCTGGACGGACGACGAGAAGCACGCGGAGGAGCTGGCGGCCAAGGGCATCGGCTTCGTCGACTGCGGCGTCTCCGGCGGCGTCTGGGGGCTGGAGAACGGCTATGCGCTGATGTACGGCGGCGACGCGGAGAACGTGGCCAAGGTGCAGCCGGTCTTCGACGCCCTCAAGCCCGAGGGGAAGTTCGGCTCGGTGCACGCCGGCAAGGTCGGTGCGGGCCACTTCGCGAAGATGGTCCACAACGGCATCGAGTACGCGATGATGCAGGCCTACGCCGAGGGCTGGGAGCTCCTGGAGAAGGTCGACTCGGTCACGGATGTGCGCGAGGTCTTCCGGTCCTGGCAGGAGGGCACGGTGATCCGTTCCTGGCTGCTGGACCTCGCGGTGAACGCGCTCCACGAGGACGAGCACCTGGACAGGCTGAAAGGTTTTGCACAGGACTCCGGCGAGGGACGCTGGACTGTGGAAGCCGCCATCGACAACGCCGTGCCGCTGCCCGCGATCACGGCCTCGCTCTTCGCGCGGTTCGCGTCGCGCCAGGAGGACTCTCCGCAGATGAAGATGATCGCTGCGCTGCGGAACCAGTTCGGCGGCCACGCGGTCGAGAAGAAGTAATCCACAGGGCTGCATCCACAGTCCACAACCTGGGGGAGGTCGGCGACCGACCATGCACGTCACGCATCTGTCGCTTGCCGACTTCCGCTCGTACGCCCGGGTCGAAGTTCCGCTCGACCCGGGTGTCACCGCTTTTGTGGGCCCGAACGGCCAGGGCAAGACGAACCTTGTCGAGGCCGTCGGCTATCTGGCCACGCTCGGCAGCCACCGTGTCGCCTCCGACGCCCCCCTGGTTCGTATGGGCGCCGACCGCGCGGTCATCCGGGCGCAGGTCAAGCAGGGCGAGCGGCAGCAGCTGGTCGAGCTGGAGCTGAACCCCGGTAAGGCCAACCGGGCTCGTATCAACAGGTCCTCGCAGGTCAGGCCGCGTGACGTGCTGGGCATCGTACGGACGGTCCTGTTCGCGCCCGAGGATCTTTCTCTTGTCAAGGGCGATCCCGGTGAGCGGCGTCGTTTCCTGGACGAGCTGATCACCGCCCGCTCCCCGCGCATGGCCGCCGTGCGCTCCGACTACGAGCGGGTTCTGAAGCAGCGCAACACGCTCCTCAAGTCGGCCGCGCTGGCCCGCCGTCACGGCGGCCGCTCCATGGACCTGTCCACGCTCGACGTGTGGGACCAGCATCTCGCGCGCGTGGGTGCCGAGTTGCTCGCCCAGCGGCTGGACCTGGTCGCGACGATCCAGCCGCTGGCCGACAAGGCGTACGAGCAGTTGGCGCCGGGGGGCGGCCCGGTCGCCCTGGAGTACAAGCCGTCCGCCCCCGGTGAGGCTCATGCGCGCGAGGATCTCTACGAGCAGCTGATGGGGGCGCTCGCCGAGGCGCGCAAGCAGGAGATCGAGCGGGGCGTCACCCTCGTAGGACCCCATCGAGACGATTTGCTTCTCAAACTCGGTCAGCTGCCTGCCAAGGGGTATGCCTCCCACGGCGAGTCCTGGTCGTACGCGCTGGCGCTGCGCCTTGCCTCGTACGACCTGCTGCGGGCCGAGGGCAACGAGCCGGTGCTGGTGCTGGACGACGTCTTCGCCGAGCTCGACACCCGCCGCCGGGAGCGCCTGGCGGAGCTGGTCGCGCCCGGTGAGCAGGTGCTGGTGACCGCCGCGGTCGACGATGACGTACCGCATGTACTGACCGGGACGCGGTACTCCGTGTCGGACGGGACGGTGGAGCGCGCATGACGGACGAAGAGCCGGCGCCCAAGAAGACTCCCGAGCCGTCCGGCGTCGACCTCGCGCGCGTGGCGCTGAGGGCGGCGAAGGAGCAGGCACGCGCGCGTGGGGACGCGGCGCAGCAGAAGAAGCAGGCGCGGCGCGGTGGCCTGCGCTCCGGCGCGCGCGCCGACGGGCGCGATCCCATGGCGCTCGGTGCTGCGATCAACCGGCTCATCACGGAACGGGGTTGGGAGACCCCGGCGGCGGTGGGCGGGGTGATGGGCCGCTGGCCGCAGATCGTGGGCGAGGACGTGGCCAAGCACTGTGTGCCGGAGAAGTACGACGAGGACGAGCGCGTCCTGGTGGTGCGCTGTGATTCCACGGCCTGGGCGACGAATCTGCGCCTGCTCGCCCCGACGCTGGTGGCCCGTCTCAACGAGGACCTCGGGCACGGCGCGGTGAAGATGATCAAGGTGAACGGCCCCGGCGGTCCCGCCCGTCGCTACGGCCCCCTGCGCGCCCCTGGCAGCACGGGGCCCGGCGATACATACGGGTGACACACCTCACATCTGCAGGCTGCCGGCGGTCTGGTCGTGGTGCCGGCGGCCTCTGTGTCGTACCACCGCACGCGGTCGCGAATCCCGACCTGACTCCCAAGTAGCCAAGGGTTGACAGCCGGAAGCGCTGAGTGCCGCTGTGAGCCTCTTGGAGCCCTGCTCCGCATATGGGGACCCGGCAGACGCCGGTTGAGGGCGCCACATGAGGACTCAGGTACCGGCAAACCCCCATCACTGTCGGCGCTACCGGTAGACTGGAAGCTAATCCCGCCCCATTCGTGGGGACCGTCCGGGAAAAGCTGAGCAACGCTGAACAAGGCTTACCAACGCAACATGCCGCAGCCGCTCCGGCAACCCGCCGACGAGCCTGGCTCGTGCTGTGCCAGAAAGGGCGCTTCGTGGCCGATTCCGGCAACCCCAACGAGAACATCCCGTCCACCGACGCCGGCGAGAACGGTGCGGTGACCTCGTCGAACGGCGAGGTCACCGCCTCGTACGACGCCAGCGCCATCACCGTCCTCGAGGGCCTGGACGCGGTCCGCAAGCGCCCTGGTATGTACATCGGCTCGACCGGTGAGCGAGGGCTGCACCACCTCGTGTACGAGGTCGTCGACAACTCCGTCGACGAGGCACTGGCCGGCCACGCGGACACCATCGACGTGACGATCCTCGCCGACGGCGGCGTGCGCGTGGTCGACAACGGCCGTGGCATCCCGGTCGGCATCGTGCCCTCCGAGGGCAAGCCGGCGCTCGAGGTCGTGCTGACCGTGCTGCACGCGGGCGGCAAGTTCGGTGGCGGCGGCTACGCGGTCTCCGGTGGTCTGCACGGCGTGGGCGTCTCGGTCGTGAACGCGCTGTCCGCGAAGGTCGCCGTCGAGGTCAGGACCGACGGCCACCGCTGGACGCAGGACTACAAGATGGGCGTCCCCACGGCGCCGCTCGCCAAGCACGAGGCCATCGAGGAGACCGGCACGTCGGTCACCTTCTGGGCCGACGGCGACATCTTCGAGACCACCGACTACTCCTTCGAGACGCTCTCGCGGCGCTTCCAGGAGATGGCGTTCCTCAACAAGGGTTTGACGATCAAACTCACTGATGAGCGCGAGTCGGCGAAGGCCACCTCCGGCGCGGACGAGGCGGGTGCGGACGAGACCGCCGAGGTCAAGACCGTCACGTACCACTACGAGGGCGGCATCGTCGACTTCGTGAAGTACCTCAACTCCCGCAAGGGAGACGTGGTGCATCCGACGGTGATCGACCTCGAGGCGGAGGACAAGGAGAAGAGCCTCTCCCTCGAAGTCGCGATGCAGTGGAACAGCGGTTACAGCGAGGGCGTGTACTCCTTCGCCAACATCATCCACACCCATGAGGGCGGTACGCACGAAGAGGGCTTCCGCGCAGCGCTCACCAACCTGATCAACAAGTACGCGCGCGACAAGAAGCTGCTGCGCGAGAAGGACGACAACCTCACGGGTGACGACATCCGCGAGGGTCTGACCGCGATCATCTCGGTGAAGCTGAGCGAGCCGCAGTTCGAGGGCCAGACCAAGACCAAGCTGGGCAACACGGAGGCGAAGACCTTCGTCCAGAAGGCGGTCTACGAGCACCTCAACGACTGGCTGGACCGCAACCCGAACGAGGCGGCGGACATCATCCGCAAGGGCATCCAGGCGGCCACCGCGCGCGTGGCGGCCCGCAAGGCCCGCGATCTGACCCGGCGCAAGGGCTTGCTGGAGTCGGCGTCCCTGCCGGGCAAGCTCTCCGACTGCCAGTCGAACGACCCCACCAAGTGCGAGATCTTCATCGTCGAGGGTGACTCCGCCGGCGGCTCGGCCAAGTCCGGCCGCAACCCGCAGTACCAGGCGATCCTCCCGATCCGAGGCAAGATCCTCAACGTCGAGAAGGCGCGGATCGACAAGATCCTGCAGAACCAGGAGATCCAAGCGCTGATCTCGGCCTTCGGCACGGGTGTGCACGAGGACTTCGACATCGAGAAGCTTCGCTATCACAAGATCATCCTGATGGCGGACGCCGATGTCGACGGCCAGCACATCAACACCCTGCTGCTGACCTTCCTGTTCCGCTTCATGCGGCCGCTGGTCGAGGCCGGGCACGTGTTCCTGTCGCGTCCCCCGCTCTACAAGCTCAAGTGGGGCCGGGACGACACCGAGTACGCCTACTCGGACCGCGAGCGCGACGCGCTGCTCGAGCTGGGCCGCCAGCGTGGAAAGCGCGTCCGCGAGGACTCGATCCAGCGCTTCAAGGGTCTCGGCGAGATGAACGCCGAGGAGCTGCGCATCACGACGATGGACCAGGAGCACCGGGTCCTCGGCCAGGTCACCCTGGACGACGCCGCGCAGGCCGACGACCTGTTCTCGGTCCTGATGGGCGAGGACGTCGAGGCGCGCCGCCAGTTCATCCAGCGCAACGCCAAGGACGTCCGGTTCCTCGACATCTGAGTCGGTCTCAGCTGACCGCACCAGGAAGGATCTTCACCAGCAATGGCCGACGAGAACACTCCCCTCACGCCTGAAGAAGGCGGCGACATCGCCCAGCGTGTCGAGCCCGTCGGGCTCGAGACGGAGATGCAGCGCTCGTACCTGGACTACGCGATGTCCGTCATCGTGTCCCGTGCGCTGCCCGACGTCCGCGACGGTCTCAAGCCCGTCCACCGCCGCGTCCTGTACGCCATGTACGACGGCGGCTACCGCCCCGAGCGTGGCTTCTACAAGTGCGCCCGCGTCGTCGGCGACGTCATGGGCAACTACCACCCGCACGGCGACTCCTCGATCTACGACGCGCTGGTCCGCCTCGCGCAGCCGTGGTCGATGCGCATGCCGCTCGTCGACTCCAACGGCAACTTCGGTTCTCCGGGCAACGACCCCGCGGCCGCCATGCGCTACACCGAGTGCAAGATGGCGCCGCTGTCGATGGAAATGGTCCGTGACATCGACGAGGAGACCGTCGACTTCACGGACAACTACGACGGCCGCTCCCAGGAGCCGACCGTCCTGCCGGCCCGCTTCCCGAACCTGCTGATCAACGGCTCGGCCGGTATCGCGGTCGGCATGGCCACCAACATCCCGCCGCACAACCTGCGCGAGGTCGCGTCCGGCGCCCAGTGGTACCTGGAGAACCCGGAGGCCTCGCACGAGGAGCTCCTGGACGCCCTGATCGAGCGCATCAAGGGCCCCGACTTCCCGACCGGCGCCCTCGTGGTGGGCCGCAAGGGCATCGAGGAGGCGTACCGTACGGGCCGTGGCTCGATCACCATGCGGGCGGTCGTCGAGGTCGAGGAGATCCAGAACCGCCAGTGCCTGGTGGTCACGGAGCTGCCGTACCAGGTCAACCCCGACAACCTCGCCCAGAAGATCGCCGACCTGGTGAAGGACGGCAAGGTCGGCGGCATCGCGGACGTCCGGGACGAGACCAGCTCCCGTACCGGCCAGCGTCTGGTCATCGTGCTGAAGCGGGACGCGGTCGCCAAGGTCGTACTGAACAACCTGTACAAGCACACGGACCTGCAGACGAACTTCGGCGCCAACATGCTGGCGCTCGTCGACGGTGTCCCGCGCACGCTCTCCCTGGACGCGTTCATCCGCCACTGGGTGACGCACCAGATCGAGGTCATCGTCCGCCGTACGCGCTTCCGCCTGCGCAAGGCCGAGGAACGGGCGCACATCCTGCGTGGTCTGCTGAAGGCCCTGGACGCGATCGACGAGGTCATCGCGCTGATCCGGCGCAGTGACACCGTCGACATCGCGCGCGCGGGTCTGATGGACCTCCTGGAGATCGACGAGATCCAGGCGAACGCCATCCTCGAGATGCAGCTGCGCCGACTGGCCGCCCTGGAGCGCCGGAAGATCATCCAGGAGCACGACGAACTCCAGGCGAAGATCACCGAGTACAACGAGATCCTCGCCTCCCCGGTCCGCCAGCGTGGCATCGTCAGCGAGGAACTCGCCGCGATCGTCGAGAAGTACGGCGACGACCGCAAGACGATGCTGGTGCCCTTCGACGGCGACATGTCCATCGAGGACCTGATCGCCGAAGAGGACATCGTCGTCACCATCACGCGCGGCGGCTACATCAAGCGCACCAAGACGGAGGACTACCGCTCGCAGAAGCGGGGCGGCAAGGGCGTGCGCGGCACAAAGCTGAAGCAGGACGACATCGTCGACCACTTCTTCGTGTCGACCACGCACCACTGGCTGCTCTTCTTCACCAACAAGGGCCGCGTCTACCGTGCGAAGGCGTACGAGCTTCCGGACGCCGGCCGTGAGGCGCGCGGCCAGCACGTCGCGAATCTGCTCGCCTTCCAGCCGGACGAGGCGATCGCCGAGATCCTCGCGATCCGCGACTACGAGGCGGCGCCGTACCTGGTCCTGGCCACCAAGGGCGGCCTGGTCAAGAAGACGTCGTTGAAGGATTACGATTCGCCCCGCTCCGGCGGCGTGATCGCGATCAACCTCCGGGAGACGGAGGACGGTTCGGACGACGAACTGATCGGAGCCGAGCTCGTTTCGGCCGATGACGATCTGCTTCTGATCAGCAAGAAGGCACAGTCGATCAGGTTCACCGCCACGGATGACAGCCTGCGGCCCATGGGCCGTGCTACCTCGGGTGTCAAGGGCATGAGTTTCCGCGAGGGCGATGAACTTCTGTCGATGAATGTTGTTCGACCCGGTACGTTCGTGTTCACTGCTACGGACGGCGGGTACGCGAAGCGGACCGCCGTCGACGAGTACCGCGTCCAGGGTCGCGGCGGCCTCGGTATCAAGGCCGCCAAGATCGTGGAGGACCGCGGTTCGCTGGTCGGCGCGCTGGTGGTCGAGGAGACCGACGAGATCCTCGCCATCACGCTGTCGGGCGGTGTGATTCGTACGCGAGTCAACGAGGTCAGGGAGACGGGCCGTGACACCATGGGCGTCCAACTGATCAACCTGGGCAAGCGCGATGCCGTCGTCGGTATCGCTCGTAACGCCGAGGCGGGACGCGAGGCGGAGGAGGTCGACGGCGATGTGGCCGTCGACGAGACCGCCGAAGGTGCCGCGACCACCGGCACGGACGAGGGTGAGGCGCCCTCGGCCGAGTAGCACGAGGAGTGAGTCATCGTGAGCGGAGCCACGGGCGCCGGATCGGCCGGTACCCCCACGGGTACCGAAACGGACGGAGGCGGCCGTGGCTCCGCCGCGCGTGCGACGGATTCGCACACGACCCAACTGCGCAAGATCGACGCAGGTGCGACCGACTCGCCCTCGTCCGAGACTCATGGATCCCAGGGGGGAACTGTGACGGAAGCCCGAGGCCCGCAGACCCAGCAGCAGAAGGCTGGGGCGGGTCCGGCCGCACCGGGAGCCCAGCCGCAGCCTCAGCCGCAGCAGCCTCCGGCCCAGCCCGCACCGCCACAGGCGGCTTCCCCGCTGCCCGGGGAGCGGCAGCCGCAGCAGCCCGCCGGGCCCTACCACCCGCCGCAGGCGTACCAGAACCAGGCCCAGGCGCCCGCCCACACACCGAGCGGTGCGGTACGGCGGCCGCGCACCGGCGCGCGCACCACGCCCCGTATCCGCAAGGCACGTCTGCGTGTGGCGAAGGCCGATCCGTGGTCGGTCATGAAGGTGAGCTTCCTGCTCTCCATCGCGCTGGGCATCTGCACGATCGTCGCGTCCGCGGTGCTGTGGATGGTCATGGACGCGATGGGCGTCTTCTCCTCGGTCGGCGGCACGATCTCCGAGGCGACCGGATCGAACGAGTCGAACGGCTTTGACCTGCAGTCGTTCCTGTCGCTTCCGCACGTCCTGATGTTCACGTCGATCATCGCGGTCATCGACGTCGTTCTCGCGACGGCTCTCGCGACCCTCGGCGCGTTCATCTACAACCTCTCCGCGGGCTTCGTCGGCGGCATCGAGCTGACGCTCGCCGAGGACGAGTGACATTAACCGTGACCGTCGTTTCAAACCCCTGCCACCGGTTCTGACCTCTGCCACCGGTTCTGACCTCTGCCCCTGGTTCTGACCTCTGCCGGGTCTTGGCCTCTGCCACCGGTCCTTGCCTCTGCCACCGGTCCTGAGACAACCGATTTTGGGACTGCCCACGTCGTGCGCTAATCTTCAGGGGTCAGCGCGCGGGACACACACCGCAGAGCGCGGCGGGGCTATAGCTCAGTTGGTTAGAGCGCATCCCTGATAAGGATGAGGCCACAGGTTCAAATCCTGTTAGCCCCACCAGCGAAAAGACCCCCAACCGGTTCCGGTTGGGGGTCTTCTGCTTGGGCGGTTCGGGTACGCAAGTTCGCCGTTACGCCGGGGATGGAGAGGCGGTGCCTCACAGCTGGAGGGGAGTGGCCGGCTCGGCGGTGCCTGTGTCCGCGCCTTCCTCCGTCTCCGTGAGCGGGCTGTGGCGGCAGCTGGGGGACTTTCCGTGGGCCTCGGCGCGGATGCGCTGCTTCATCGTGGGGGGCAGGGCTCTGGCGTAGGACCAGGACCAGTGGGGTGCCGTCGGCATCGTCACGGGCGCGATGCAGTTGCCGGTCGTCTCGGTCTGCGGTACGGCCGCGGCGGCGGTCGTCGTGATGAGTCCGAGCGCCGTGCACAGCGCGAGGAAGGCGGTGACGATGGCGTTCCACAGCTTCATGACCTGGTTCTGGGCCATGGCCCCTCACTTTCGGGTCGGGCGATTTGCGTACTTTCCTCATTATGTGTATCGGGGTCGCGAAGTGGTGGACCGACGCCCGTGGCGCGGCGATGTTCAGATGAACAACACTCGGATGGGTCAAAACAGCTGGAAAATAGGAGAATGGCAGGCAAAGTCACCGTCTGTGGGGGTGTGATCACCCTCAGATCGGAGCGGTGACCTCCGGTTCTACTGCGGTTTGCCGGAGGGGAGTTGAGGGCCCACGCAGGTCACCGATCGGTATCGGCCGGTGTGTATAGTCGGGCGCCAGAGGTCCCCTACGTCAAGGAAAGACGAGGTCGCGCGGTGAAGAAGCTTCTCCTGGTCGCACTGGCCGCCATCGGCGGGCTCCTCGTGTACCGCCAGATCCAGGCGGATCGCGCCGAGCAGGATCTGTGGACGGAGGCGACTGACTCCGTGCCCACGGGTTCGTGAGTATCGACAACGGAATCTGAACAGACCCCGGCCGTCCTTGCGGTCGGGGTTTTGTGTTGCGCGGATGAGGCGCGGCCTCGCGGGGCAGGATGGGCCACGGTCCAGCGGTCCGGACGACGACGAGGGGTGGCGCGTGATGGGGCGGCGTACGGCGTGGTGGCGCGCGAGAGCATGGCGCGGGCGTCGGTCCGCACGCGCGCGCGTGGCAGCCGTGGCAGCGGTGCTGTGCACGGCGGCGTCGGTGTCCTGGCCGACCGCCACCGCGGCGGCAGCCGGAACCCCGAGCCCGAGCACCGATGTCTCCTCCGCCTCCTCCTATGCCTTTGCGGAGGACGCCCGGGTCGTGGACGGGGCGAAGGGGACCACGGACGCCGAGCGCCTGGAGGCCGGCAAGACCTACCGGAGCTCCCTGCCCAGGGACGCGAAGGTCTACTACAGTCTCGACCTCGATGCCGCGTCCAACGCGTACGTCTCCGTCACCGCCGTCCCCCGCGCGGGCTCCACGCTCTCCATCACTGACGGCATCAGGGTGTCGGTGCAGGACGCCGGCAACCACTTCTGCTCCAACGAGCGCGCGCGTTTCGGCGCCTCCAAGAGTCCGCACCCCATCACGGCCTGGGGCGCACGGACGACCTCCCCGGCCGACCCTGTGTGCCGGGGCGCCGGCACCTACTACGTCGTCGTCGAGCGTGTCGGTACGGCGGAATCCTCGCCCGGCGCCTGGGACCTGGAGCTCACCGCCACAACCGAACCGCGTCTGAAGCAGGCCGGTTCGACGAGCACGCCCAAGGCCTGGAACTCCGCCTCGCCCACCCCTGTCTCGGGCGTGGCCAAGCGCAGTCAGGGCGGCGCGGGGTTCTCCCGGGCGGCCTCCGTGGGACAGGGCGTCTGGCGCGCCGCCATCTCGCCCGGGCAGACGCTCTTCTACAAGATCCCGGTCGACTGGGGCCAACAGCCGTCCGCCACGGCCGAACTGGGCAGCGCGAACGGCGACGGCCACGGCTACGCCATCGACGCCCTGGCCCTCACGCTCTACAACCCCGTCCGCGCCGACGTGGCGGACGCGAGCGTCGGCTACGACGGCAAGCAGAAGTCGGCCTCCCTCCGCGCGGTGCCGGCCGTCGACTACACCAACCGCTACGCCGTCCCCGACCAAGTGAACGGAATGCGGTTCGCCGGCTCGTACTACCTGGTGGTGCACCTCGCCGCAGGAGTGGCCGACAAGTTCGGCGACGGGCCGTTCGGGCTGACGCTGCGCGTCGGGGTCGAGGGTGCGGCGCAGGACGGTCCCGGGTACGCGGGGCAGTCCGTGCCGCGGAACGTCTTCGAGGTCAGCGCGCAGGACCGGGAGGCAGCCGCGGAGGGCAGGCCCGCGGACGCCGACGCCACGATGAAGGCGGTCGCCGCGGGTGGCATCGGAGCGGGCACGGTCGTGCTCGTCGTGCTCGGGGTGTGGACCGTCGCGGCGCGGCGGAGGGCACGGGCCTGGTGAGTCCTACGGCCCGGCGAAGGGCAGAGGCCCGGTGAGGTCCTGTGGTCCGCGGGTCGAGGGCCGGCGGACGGTTCAGATGCGCGTGAGCGCCCAGAATCCGACGGCGTAGCAGGTCAGCGCGAGAAGCAGGAGTGGGATCGCCACCTTGGCGGGCGGGCCGGGACGGCGTGCGGGGCGGGCGCGATGGCCGCGGCGCGTCGTCGCCTGCGAGATTCCCTGCGCGGAAGGCGGAACCTGAGGAGCCTGGGCGGTGTACGAAACAGTAGAGACATCAGCACGCTGGTGCGGCGTCGGCGTCAGGGCCTGGTGCAGCGGCGTGTGCGGCTGGGGGGAGGGCAGTACATGCGTGGGGTCATGGGGGGAGACGTAGGCGGGCTGGTGCTGGCTGCCCTGGTGGGGATGCGCCTGTGCATGGGGCGTTGGCGTCTGTGGAGCGGGAGTTCGGGCGGAGGAGGCAGTGGCCTGCGGGGGCGGCAGGTGGAAGCTGCCGGTGTCCGACATGCTGGGCGGCTGCGTGGGGACGGACGGCTCCGGCCGGCGTCCGGGGGCCTGACGGGGATCGGGCAGCGGCGTAACGCCCGTGGACGCCACGGCGTTTGCGTCCGACGCGGACGGCAGGGAAGACGCCTCTGCCTCAACGGGCCGCGACGGAGCCTCACTTGCACCGGTCCCACGAGTGTCTGCCTCCCTCTTCGCCTCCACCCCCGGTGCGGGTTTGAGAGGTCCCGTGGGGGCGAACCCCGGTGGGAGCTGGCCGAGTTGGTCGAAGATCTCGATCAGCTCGTCGTCGGGGCCGGGTTCCGGCAGGAGCTCCCTGGCGGAGGCGAGCGCCTTGCGCGCCCCTGTGGCCGTGCGGAACCGGGCCTGCGGGTCGGGCTGCAGCAGCGTGGCCACAACCTGCCACAGCGGCTCGGGAATGCCCTTGGGCGCGCTCGGCGTCCCGTGCGCCGCGAAGTACTGGATGAGCGCCTTGGCGTCCGGCTTGGCACCCTCCAGCAGATACAACGCGACCAGTCCCACCGCGAACAGGTCGGCGGGGAAGTCCGGTTCCGCGCCCATCATCTGCTCGGGCGCGAGATAACCCGGCGTCCCCACCACGAGATTGGTCTCCGTCAGACGCGGTTCACCCAGCCGCATGGCGATGCCGAAGTCGGACAGCCGCAGCCGCGGCCGGCCCGTGCCGGTGGCTTCCAGGAGGACATTGGCAGGCTTGATGTCGCGGTGTACGACGCCCTCCGCGTGCACCGCGGACAGCCCCGACAGGAGCTGGTCGAGCAAGGTGCAGACGAAGGCCGGGGGCAGGGGGCCGTAGTCCCCGACCAGATGAACCAGCGAGCCGCCGGCGACGAGGTCCATGGTGAACAGGACCTTGTCGTCGTCGGCGGCCCAGCTGGCGGGCGCAAGCACATGAGGGTGATCGATACGCAGGGCCTGCTCGCGGACGAAGCGCAGCAGAGAGTGCGCGTCGCGCTGCTGCAGCACCTTGGCGGCCACATAGCGGCGGCGGCGGTGGTCCCAGGCGCGCCAGACGGCGCCGACTCCTCCGCGTCCGATCGGGTCGACCAGTTCGTACCGGCCGGCGAAGACCTCACCCATGGCTGTGCGTCGCTCCTCCCCCTTCGGCTACCCCCCCTTGCTTGCCCCTCGACGGGTGATACGACTCCCCCCAGCGCCATTCCTCGACGAGCGTGATGAGTGATACGAGCCCCCGCACCTCTCCTCGGCCGTCGGCCCGGCTGCCGAACCCCCTTCGGCGACCGGGCCACGGGCTCAGCTCTGGTGCGACTGGTAATGCGTGACAGCGTCGGAGGTGCGGCCGGCGCCGTACACCCGGAGGAACTCTGCCAGCTCCGGATGGCTGGGCGCGAGAGTGTCCGCGGCGTCGATGATGTCCCCCGCGGCCGCCACCGAGCGCAGCAGCGACTGGATCTCGCGGACCACCCGCTTGACCGTGGGCGCTCCCGAACTGCTCGTCGTGGTCGTGGTGTTGCTGAGCACCGAGCCCCCCTGCGACTTCTTGATCTCTTCCATGCGCTCCGTGGCCTCGGCCGCGCTCACGCTGCCGTCCGCGACCTGCCCCGCCAGGTCCTGCAACAGCTGCACCCGCTGCACGACAGCCGGGTTGCCGATCTTCGCCCGCTGGCCGCTCATCAGCTGTGACAGCATCGGAGCGGACAGACCCAGCACCCCCGCGAGACGGGCCTGGTTGAGACCGAGATCTTCTATGAGCTTACGGAAGAGCGCCCCCAACGGCTCCCCGTACCAGTTCCGCTGCAGTTCCCGCGCTCTTGCGGTCGCTTCCTGCTGTGCGGCGTCCATTGCGTCTCCCCATCGCTTCCCCAAGTACTGTGGTTCGCTGTAGCGAACCACGCCGAGCATCTTACGGAGAGTGGTCGTCCACGGGGACCCCCAATCTTTTTGCGAGATCCCGGGGGTGACCCGGTACTCTGGTCTGCGGCGCCCACCGGTACGCGGTTCTTCCGGGGGATGCTCCTTTTCCGGGGCCTTAGCTCAGTTGGTAGAGCGCTGTCTTTGCATGGCAGATGTCAGGGGTTCGACTCCCCTAGGCTCCACCGTGGATCCCCTCCGACCTGCGAAAACGCAGGCCGGAGGGGATTTTTCGTTACGGCGACCGACACCACTTGGGCCGCCCGGCGGAGCCCTGGGCGGGATCGGAGTGCGGTGGGCTTGTTGCAGGGCGGGGCGGTGGACGACCGAGCGCTGCGGTCAGCCGGTGACGGCCCCGACCTCGACGTCGGCCTCGGACCGGGCCTCGTTCCGCGCCGTCGCGGCCGCCGGGTCGGTGGCGCCCTCCGGGCGCAGGTGCGAGATGGCGGCCGGATGGGCGACGGACGGCAGGATGTGACGCCACATCACGGCGACGCGACCATGCAGATCGGCTCGCCGGTTGATGGCCTCGGACACCAACTGGACGCCGGTGAACGTGGCGACGACGAACTCCGCAGTCTCCCTCGGCACGACCTGGGGGAGCACCTCGCCCTGCTTCTGCCCCTCGGTCAGCAGCCGAGTGGTGAGATCGAACCAGTCGCCCCACGGGTGTGTGCCGTTGAAGAAGACACCCTCTATGGACAGCCGCGTTCCCGCCCTGGCGAGGGCGTCGTGGCGCAGCACATGGGCGAACTGATGAGTGATGTCGATGATCGACTGCAAGGGCGAGAGCCGGGGCTCCACGCTCACCAGACCGGTCTGCTCGTCCATGATTGCCTGGGCCAGCGACTCCTTGGACGGGAAGTGGAAGTACATAGCGCCCTTGGTGACGTTCGCCCGGCGCAGGATCTCCGAGGTGGCCGCGCGTTCGTAGCCGTACTCGGCGAACACACTCGCTGCGGCTTCCACGATCGAGCGCCTGGTCTGCACCGCGCGAGCCTGCTTGGCCATTACTTTCCCTTCGGGGCGTGCCTGCTGCCCCCAGCCTACCGAACCACCCGGTCTGTTTCCGAAAGGTCTCCGACGGTTCGGCGGGTGGAGTGACGCCTTCCTCAGCGGCCCACCCCGACGCGGTGGTGATGTGTGCCACGTGAATCGCGCCATAGTTCCTAGAAGAAAAAGAGACCCAGCGGTCTGGTTTCTGGTGCCGGAAAGCTTGCGCGGCAGCGGCTGTCGGCGTTCCATCTGGGGATGGACCCCTGCAACGGACTGCACCCGGCCCCTCCCCAGTCACCCGTCCACCCCGTCCCCGCCCCCACACGGTGACCGGGAAGATCCTGGTCGTCGGCGGCACCGGGTTCATCGGTTCGGCAGCGCTGCGCGCACTGGCCGGCGACCGGACACCGAAACCCGGCGAGGTGAAGGCACTGGTCAGACGGGTACCGGAGGCGTCCGAAGCGGTGCCCGGCGTCGAGTACGTCACAGGCGACCTCACCGACCCGGCCTCCCTACGGGGCGTGTGCCACGACATACACACCGTGCTCCACTGCGCCTCACACATCGGCGCCGACGAAGACAAGTGCCGGGCCGTCAACGTCGACGGCACCCGCGCCCTGCTCTCCGAGGCGGAACGCGCCGACGTCCACCGCACCGTCCTGGTGAGCACCACCGCCGTCTACGGCGCCGGACCGCACCGCGACCTCACCGAACACGAACGCACGCCCGCACCCGCCTCCGCCACCAGCCGCACCCGGCTACAGGCCGAGCAGACCGTACTCGCCGCCGGCGGCTCAGTGCTCAGACCGCCACTCGTGTACGGCGCCGGGGACGTGTGGTTCGTCCCCTCCGTCGCTGAACTCCTGCAGCGCGTACCGGCGTTGCCAGAAAACGGCCGGGCCCGCCTGTCGCTGGTGGCGGTCGACGACCTGGCCCGGCTGCTGGCCACCCTCGCCCGGACACCCGAACACGTCCCGCCCGGCACCGTGCACCATGCCGCCCATCCGCACGCACCGACCCTGCGCGACCTCGTCGTCCTGCTCGGCGACACGCTCGGCCTGCCGGCCCCCCAGGACGGCCTCGCCCTCGACGACTACCTGGCCCGCCTGCGCGAGACGCCCGGAAGGGTCAGCGCACACCAGGCCAGACAGCTCGCGGAGGACCGCTGGTACCGCTCCCCGCTCTGGTCCCGCGCCCACTGCCCGCCCGGCCCGGGACACCGGATCAGGCTGAGCGAGGCAGCCGCGTGGTACCGGGCGACACTGACGCCGCGGACGCCGGCTGCGAGCGACGGCCCCTGACCCCGGAGCGCCCGCCGCACAGCTTCGTCATCTCGCACGCCACGATCAACGACCGAGCGGACTGCACGGCCGGACGTGTTTCACGTGAAACACAGCCGTGGGGCGGAAGACCCTCAAGTCTCCCGCCCCACACCGCACTTCGGCCCACAGCATGTCACCGGCCGTCGTCGCGCCGCGCGGCCTCCTCCTCGGCCTCCTTCGCCTGCACCTCCGGGTCGAGCAACGACTGACCGCTGCCGTCCACCGACGACAGCCGGCTCGACTCCGGAACCTCCGTCGCAGCGGGCGGCTCGACCAGCCAGTCCGGATTGGCCTGCTTGTCCCACCACTTCCAGGCAGCGAAAGCTCCGCCCGCGAGAGCGCCCAGCACCAGCAGCACCTTCGCGGCACGGCCGGCCCTCGCCCGACGCTCATGCCGACGGGCCAGTTTCTGAATCTCCTTCGGCGAGACCTGACCGCGCAGCGCAGCCAACGCGGCGGCACCGCGCGCGGCGGCCTCGTCCTTGACGGGCCCGGCCGCGGCCACCGCCTGCTCCAGCCTCGGCCGGGAATAGTCGGCGGCCTGCCGGGCCGCCTGCCGGGTACGGACGGCAGCCTCATGGGCAGCCTGGTCGACCTTCGGCGGCACATGCGTACGGGCCTGTTCCAGGCGCGGCGCGACATATACGTCGTACTGGACGCGGGCCTGGTCGGCGGCTTGGGACACCTTCGGCGCGAGCCGTACGCGTGCCTCGTGTGCATAGTGCGCGGCCCTGTCCTTGGCCGTGTCGGCGTAGGGCGCCACCACTTCCGCGGCGTGCAGCACGCTGTCCTTCGCCGAACCGGTCGCGGCGCGCACGCTGTCGATGCGGGTCACGGGTTCCTCCTCCTCGGTGGCGTACGGTATTTCGACTTTCCACCCTTTTACGGATCATGCCTGTCAAGAGACACCGGGGCATGTGAGGGCGGGCATCCGGGTCATGCACACCGACTCCGGACCATCTCCGATCAAGAGCTGATCAAGAGCCGATCGAGTCCAATAGAGGATGAATACGGGGCAACAGGCGCTTGTCGTCGACAATGCCACGGATCGTCGCCGAGCGCCCCCGGCCCGGACGCACTCGACCGGTTTTCTGCAAGCAACATTCCCCGATAAGCACCCACAACCGGGCGCCGGGCGACGCACGACGCAGACCGTGCGAGGATCAGGGGGTCACAGGAAGACAACGGAAGGCAGATCGTGGCTGAGCAGCTTTACGCCACCCTGAAGACCAACAACGGCGACATCGAAGTCCGGCTCCTGCCGAACCACGCGCCCAAGACGGTCCGGAACTTTGTCGAGCTCGCCACGGGCGAGCGTGAGTGGGTCAACCCCGAGACGGGCCAGAAGTCCACGGACAAGCTCTACGACGGCACGGTCTTCCACCGGGTGATCAGCGGATTCATGATCCAGGGCGGAGACCCGCTGGGCAACGGCACCGGTGGTCCCGGCTACCAGTTCGAGGACGAATTCCACCCCGACCTCTCCTTCAACAAGCCCTACCTGCTGGCCATGGCCAACGCCGGTCCGGGCACCAACGGCTCGCAGTTCTTCATCACCGTCGCCCCCACGACGTGGCTGAACCGCAAGCACAGCATCTTCGGCGAGGTCACCGATGCCGCCAGCCAGAAGGTGATCGACGCCATCGCCACCGCTCAGACCAACCCCCGCACCGACCGCCCGGTCAACGACGTCGTCATCGAGTCCGTCGTCGTCGAGACCCGCGAGGGCTGAGATCCACGAGGACCGAACCCGCAAAGGTCGAGTCCCCGCACAGCAGGAACCAAACGCCCCGCCCATCCGTAAAGATGGGCGGGGCGGTGCATTTGTGCACGACGCCCGTACGACGACCTAGGGGATCTCATGGACCAGGCGCCAGGCAGCCCACAGGGCCCGGACGACCAGGGACCCCAGCATGCCCAGAGCCTGCCCGGCTGCTACCGCCACCCCGACCGTGAGACCGGTATCCGCTGCACCCGCTGCGAACGCCCCATCTGCCCCGAGTGCATGGTCAACGCCTCGGTCGGCTTCCAATGCCCCGAATGCGCCCGCGGCGACTCCGGCACCGGACACCGCCCAGCCGCGGCCCGACCCCGGACCATCGCCGGCGGCACCATCACCGCCGACCCCCGCCTGTTCACCAAGATCCTCATCGGGATCAACGTGGCGGTGTTCATCGCCGTGCACGTGCAGACCTCGCTCCTGGACCACCTCGTCCTCATCGGCGAATGGCCCCCGGCACCGTTCAACCCCACCCAGGGCGTCGCCGAGGGCGAGTGGTACCGGCTGGTGACCTCGATGTTCACCCACGAAGCCGTATGGCACATCGGCTTCAACATGCTCAGCCTGTGGTGGCTCGGAGGCCCACTCGAAGCCGCCCTCGGGCGCGCCCGATACCTCTCCCTCTACTTCGTCTCGGGCCTGGCCGGCGGCGCCCTCACCTACCTGCTGGCCTCACCGACCGAGGCCTCCCTCGGCGCCTCCGGCGCCATCTTCGGCCTCTTCGGCGCCACCGCCGTCCTGATGCGCCGCCTCAACTACGACATGCGGCCGATCATCGCCCTGCTGGTGATCAACCTGATCTTCACCTTCGGCTGGAGCAATATCGCCTGGCAGGCCCACATCGGCGGCCTCGTCGCCGGCGTCATCACCGGCTACGCCATGGTGCACGCCCCGCGCGAGCACCGAGCCCTCGTCCAGTACGGCACCTGCGCCCTCGTCCTGGTCGTCGTAGTGGTTCTGACCCTGCTCAGGACGGCTCAGCTCACCTGACGTACCGGCTTGTCCACAGTGTGTGTCGAATCTTGTGCATAGCGTGCGGGAACAGCTGTGCCCCCTGTCACTGACCGGTGTTTCTGCAGGTCAGGAAGGGGGCGAACAGGCTTGCGGTTGCCGGTGTGGCAGTCACACCGGCGTCAACGCTCGATGGGTTATCCACAGCCGGTCGTTGGATGGTCGTTCTTTTCCCCAGCGTGTGGAAACCGGCTGTGGATAACTAAGCGGATAGCCCTGGGCAGAGCTGAGTTCACCGGCCCGTGGTCGTGGCTTCGACCGCTACTTCCACTGCGTGGAGACGCCGAATCCGGCGGCGATGAAGCCGAAGCCCACCACGATGTTCCAGTTGTCCAGAGCGTCGATGGGCAGGGAACCGTCCGTCACATAAAAGACGACGATCCAGGCGAGCCCGATGAGGAACATGGCCAGCATCACGGGCGCGACCCAGGCGCGGCTGTTCAGCTTGATGCTGGTCGCCTGCTTTGCCGGCGGCGGCGTGTAGTCGGCCTTCTTGCGGATACGTGACTTCGGCACGAGGGTCTCTCCTGTCGATGCGCTGCGTGGCCGCGCAGGGAACTGTGGCTGGCTCCGGAGCAGCGTACAAGGGGACTCTTAGCGCTCCCCCGGGCGTCCGTTAGCGTAGTGCTTCCGCGGCGCCGAAGGAGATAAGGGTACGTTGAGCAATTCTGCCGACTCCCCCCAGGACGGATCCAGTCCTGCCCGTGGACGCCGTTTCCGGCCGGTGCGGGTGCTCACGGTGGCCGTCTTCGCCCTCGCAGGGCTCATTTTCTTCACCAGTTTCAATACGGCCAAGGGCACCAATATCCGCACGGACACGTCCTTGCTGAAGCTTTCGGACCTGATCCAGGAGCGCAGCCGCAAGAACGGCGGACTGGACCAGTCCAACGGCTCGCTGCGCCGCGAGGTCGAGTCCTTCGCCGAGCGTGACGACGGCAGTACCAAGGCGGAGGACGAGAAGCTCGCGGGCCTGGAGAAGGGTGCGGGCACGCAGAAGCTGAAGGGCGAGGCGATCACCGTCACGCTCAACGACGCCCCGCCGGACGCCACCGCCAAGCTTCCCGGCTATCCCGAGCCGCAGCCCGACTACCTGGTCATCCACCAGCAGGATCTGCAGGCCGTGGTGAACGCGCTGTGGCAAGGCGGCGCCAAGGGCATCAAGGTGATGGACCAGCGGCTGATCTCCACCAGCGCCGTGCGCTGCGTGGGCAACACCCTGATCCTTCAGGGGCGCGTCTACTCACCGCCGTACAAGATCACGGCGATCGGGGACCCCGACAAGCTGAACAAGGCGCTGTCCGCCTCCACGGCGATCCAGAACTACATGGTGTACGTGAATGTGTACGGCCTCGGCTGGAAAGTCACCGAGGACGGGACGGTGACTCTGCCCGGCTACTCGGGCACAGTGGATCTGCACTACGCCCAGCCCGTGGAGTGAACTGAGCCGTTTCGGGAGCTGCCGGTGCGCGTCGTCGTCAGGACCGTCAGTGAACTCTGTATCACCGTAGGTACCCTGATCGTCCTCTTCGTCGTCTATGTGCTGTTCTGGACCGGTGTGCGGGCTGACGGCGCGATGAACCACCAGATCGATGTTCTGCATGAGCAGTGGGCGAAGCACACGGCGCATCCCACGGCGAGTGCCGGGGCCGGCACTGCGTCCGGTCCCAAGAGGCCGGCGCCGTATGTTGCGGGCAAGCCCTTCGCGATCATGTACATCCCGCGGCTTGGTTTCACGTGGAACAAGCCCGTGCTCGAGAACACCGACGTGAGCACGTTGAAGAAGGGGCTCGGTCACTACGCGAACACCGCGCAGCTGGGCCAGGAGGGCAACTTCGCGGTCGCGGGGCACCGGCGCACGTACGGAGATCCGTTCGTGGACTTCCCGAAGCTGCGGCCCGGTGACGCGGTGGTGCTGACCGACGGGACCACCTGGTTCACGTATCGGATCGACAAAGGGCCCTACAAAACTGTACCGACGGACGTTGAGGTGATCGATCCTGTGCCACGTAAGTCGGGGTACACGCAGGAGGGCCGTTATCTGACGCTCACCACGTGCGATCCGGAGTGGGGGCACAGTCACCGGCTGATCGTGTGGGCGCACCTGGATTCCACACAGCCTGTGGAGGCCGGGAAACCAGAGGCGCTGCGCCGTTAGTCTGGTGCGGGTACGGCGTGAGTCTGGTGCCGTGGTGGAACGGAAGGGACGGCATGTACGGCTGGATCTGGCGGCATCTGCCGGGCAACGCATGGGTGAAGGCGCTGATCTCACTCCTGCTGGTCCTGGCCGTGGTCTATGTCCTCTTCCAGTACGTCTTCCCGTGGGCCGAACCGCTGCTGCCCTTCAACGATGTGACGGTGGACAACCAGTGAGTGCGCGGATTCTCGTCGTCGACAACTACGACAGCTTCGTCTTCAACCTGGTGCAGTACCTGTACCAGCTGGGCGCCGAGTGCGAGGTGCTGCGCAACGACGAGGTGTCGACGGCGCACGCCCAGGACGGTTTCGACGGTGTGCTGCTGTCGCCCGGGCCGGGTACGCCGGAGGAGGCGGGCGTCTGCATCGAGATGGTGCGGCACTGCGCGGCGACCGGGGTGCCGGTCTTCGGTGTGTGCCTGGGTATGCAGTCGATGCAGGTGGCGTACGGCGGTGTGGTGGACCGTGCGCCCGAGCTGCTGCACGGCAAGACCTCGCTGGTCGAGCACGAGGGCAGGGGTGTGTTCGCCGGGTTGCCCTCGCCGTTCACGGCGACGCGCTACCACTCGCTGGCTGCGGAGCCGGAGACGGTGCCGGCCGAGCTGGAGGTGACCGCGCGTACGCACGACGGGATCATCATGGGCCTCAGGCACCGTGAACTCCCGGTCGAGGGCGTGCAGTTCCACCCGGAGTCGGTGCTGACCGAGCACGGCCACCGGATGCTGGCCAACTGGCTGGTGGAGTGCGGCGACCAGGGTGCCGTGGCGAGGTCGGCGGGGCTCGCCCCGGTGGTGGGCAGGGCCACGGCGTGACCGCGCTGCGCCCCGAGCGCGAGTCCGGCGCCTCGTACGGGCAGGAGCCGTACGAGGGGTACGAGTCGTACGAGGGGTACGACGCGTCCGGTTCGTTCGAGGCGCCCGGTTCGTATGAGACGTCCGGTGCGTTCGAGGAGTGGAACGGCGATCCGGCGGGGCAGCAGGGGCAGCACGGGGCGTATGCGGCGGCCGCGGAGGAGCCGTACGTACCGCCGCTCGTAGAGGAGCCGGAGCCGTATCTGCCGCCCGTCGACGACGAGACGGTGGCTCTGCGGATACCGGAGCCGCCGCCGGGCGGTTCCATATTGCCGTCTGACGCCTCAACAGCCACGCCTGCCACAGGAACCACTCCGGGCGGCCGAGCGGCCCGCAGGAAGGCCGCCAAGCGCCGTCATGGGCGCCATGGGGGCGTTCGTGCGACCTCGGAGGCCTCGGAAGGCGCCGAGGGGGCGTCCGCCGATGCTCCCAAGGCGCCGCTTTCACGCGTGGAGGCCCGCCGGCAGGCCCGCGCGCGCAAGGCCAGTCCGGCGGTCGTCGCGAGCCGGGCGATCGGTGAGGTGTTCATCACCACCGGCGTACTGATGCTGCTGTTCGTGACCTACCAGCTGTGGTGGACGAACGTGCGGGCGCATGCGGCGGCGGACAAGGAGACCAGCACCCTCCAGAACGACTGGGCGAGCGGCAAGCGTGCGCCGGGTGAGTTCGAGCCGGGCCAGGGCTTCGCGATTCTCGACATCCCCAAGCTGGATGTGGTGGTGCCGATCGCCGAGGGCGTCAGCAACAAGAAGGTGCTCGACAAGGGCATGGTCGGCCACTACAGCGAGGGCAAGCTGAAGACGGCGATGCCCGACGCGAAGACCGGCAATTTCGCGCTTGCGGGGCACCGCAACACGCACGGCGAGCCGTTCCGGTACATCAACAGGCTCACGAAGGGCGACGAGGTCGTCGTCGAGACGCAGGACAAGTACTTCGTCTACAAGATCACATCGACGCTGCCGGTGACGTCGCCGAGCAATACCAGCGTGATCGGTCCCGTGCCTCCCCAGTCGGGTTTCACGAAGCCGGGCCGGTACATCACGCTGACGACCTGTACTCCGGAGTTCACCAGCAAGTACCGGTTGATCGTCTGGGGCAAGATGGTCGAGGAACGGCCGCGCAGCAAGGGCAAGCCGGATGCGCTCGTCGAGTAGGGGCAGATGAACGTGGCAGCGACCACCGACGACACTCAAGAGGACACGGACGCGCCCGCGGCGCCACCGGCCCGCCGCCGCGGCTACGGCCGCATCGCGGCGGCGGTGAGCGTCTTCGGTGAACTCCTCATCACGGCGGGCCTGATACTCGGCCTGTTCGTCGTCTACTCCCTGTGGTGGACGAACGTCGTCGCCGACCGCGAGGCGGACAAGCAGGCCGACAAGGTCCGCGACACATGGGCCCACCAGGACCAGAACACGGGCCCCGGCGCGCTGGACACCAAGAACGGCATCGGCTTCCTGCACGTCCCCGCCATGAAGAACGGCGAGGTCCTGGTCGAGAAGGGCACCTCGACGAAGGTCCTCAACGACGGCGTGGCCGGCTACTACACGGACCCGGTCAAGGCGACCCTCCCGACGACGGGCAAGAAGGGCAACTTCACGCTGGCCGCCCACCGGGACGGCCACGGCGCGAAGTTCCACAACATCGACAAGGTGAAGGTCGGCGACGCGATCGTCTTCGAGACGAGGGACAGGTGGTACGTCTACAAGGTGTACGACGTCCTCGACGAAACCTCGAAGTTCAACGTGAAGGTGTTGTCGCAGGTCCCGAAGGAGTCGGGGAAGAAGAAGGCTGGGCACTACATCACGCTGACTACGTGTACGCCTGTGTACACGAGCCGGTATCGGTATGTGGTGTGGGGGGAGTTGGTGCGGGTGGACAAGGTGGACAGTAAGCGGACGCCACCTGAAGAGCTGCGCTGACTGAGTTACTCGCAGCAACTCAGTCCCCTAGCATGTCGGAGGCCCGAAGCCGCAACTTGCTCTTGCGGCTTCGGGCCTCTTTCGATTGGGCGGCGCCTACGCCAGGATCTTCAGCGGCTCACCTGCGGCCCACCTCTCCAGCACTCGACGGTGTACGGCGGTAATCCCGGCTTCGGCGGCGATGCTGAGAGCCTCACGAGTGAAGGGGCATGTGGCCACATAGAGGGCCACTTCTGCGCTGTACAGAACCTTGGCCGATCGGACGAACTTCTGGACGTCGGGGCTGGTGATGTTGAGGTAGGGCGCGAACCTCTTGCACTGGACGACTGACCGCCCTGCACTACGACGTTGGTGTATCCGTCGCGGATCAGCAGTTTGGCGATGTGGCGCTCGAACGCGCGGCCGTTCATGGCGTCAGGGTCACCATTCCGTTGAGCGACAGCTCCTCGTGATGCCGTGCTTTGAGCTGCCGGATCACCTCGACTGTCACGCCGAAGTACGCCGCCACCATCGCCGTAGTGACATGCATCCCGTCCGGCAGCAGCGACAGTGCCTTGACTCTGTCGAGGACGTCGGTTCGCTCCAAGTCGTCAGATGTGAAGACACGATCGACGTAGGAGCAGATGTTCAGTACGGGGGCCTTGGGGGCACGAAAGAGCCCCGGTGCCCTGTGTGAACAGGGTGCCGGGGCTCCGTAGCGGTCGGGAGGACTGTCAGTTCTCCGTGCGGTATGCGGTTCCGGTGACGCCTCCGAAGAAGTTGGTGCCGCCGTTGTTACCGCCGTTGTTGCCGCCGCCCACGGTCGTGAGGGTGACCGTCGTGCTGCCCGGGTCCTGGACCCCGGTGTTGCCCTGCGGGTCCTGCTGCAGCACGATCGCGTTGTCGCTCTGGTCGCTGCCGTTGGCGAACTGGATGTTGTTGAAGCCAGCCTGCTGAAGGGTCTTCTTTGCGTCCTTCACGCTCTGCCCGACGACGCTCGGGACGGCCGTCTGCTGCTGCTTCTGGCCGATGTTGAGCTGCACCGCCGAGTTCTTCTTGACCGGGCTGCCGATCGCCGGCGTGGTCGAGATGACCTTGTCGACCTGGTTGTCGTCGTTGGTGGGCGTGTTGACGCAGTTGCCGGTCAGGCCGACGGCCTCCAGTGCGGACTTGGCGTCGTCGCAGCTCTGGCCGGTGACGGGGGGCACCGCGACGGTCTCGGCGGCTTTGGCCACGGTGAGGGTGATCGTGGTGCCCTTCTCCTTCTCCGTGTCGCCCTTCGGGTCTTGTGAGAGGACGATGCCCGGGGTCTGGCTGGACTCTTGGGTCTTCTGCTCGACCACGAAGCCCTTGCCCTCGAGCTGGGACTTCGCCTTGTCGTAGGTCAGACCGCGGACGTCAGGGACGGCCACCTTCGGTGCCCCCGTCGACACCACGAAGTCGACAGCGGACCCCTTCTTGACGTTGCTGTTCTTCCCGGGATCCTGAGAGCAGACGTTGCCCTTGGCCTGCTTGTCGCAGGGCTGCCGCGTGATCTTGCCGACCTTGAGGTCGCTGTTGTTCAGCAGATTCTTGGCGTCGCCTTCGGACTGGCTGACGAGGTTCGGCACCGCGACCTTGTCGTTCCCCACCCCCCCGTTCCCGCTGAACGCATACTTTCCGATCAGGATCGCGCCCACCAGCACCAGAATGCCCGCCACGACCAGCAGGATCGTCGACGTGTTGGACTTCTTCTGGCGGCGGCGGGAGCGGTCGTCGTAGCCGTAGCCGCCGTCGTCCGGGTTCATCGGGGGGAGCATCGACGTGGCGCCGGCGTCCGTGGCGCGCAGGGCCGTGGTCGGCTGGTCGTCGGGGTAGCCGCCGTAGCCGACCGATCCCATGGCCGCTGTGGCCGCGACGGGCTGGCCGTCGAGGCAGGCCTCGATGTCGGCGCGCATCTCGTCGGCGGACTGGTAGCGGTAGTTCGGGTCCTTGACCAGGGCCTTCAGGACGATGGCGTCCATTTCGGGCGTGATTTCCGGGTCGAAGACGGAGGGGGCCTGGGCTTCCTCGCGTACGTGCTGGTAGGCGACCGCGACCGGGGAGTCCCCTACGAACGGGGGGCGTACGGTGAGGAGTTCGTAGAGCAGGCAGCCGGTCGAATAAAGATCAGACCGTGCGTCGACCTGCTCGCCCTTCGCCTGCTCCGGCGACAGGTACTGCGCGGTGCCGATGACGGCGGCCGTCTGCGTCATCGTCATGCCGGAGTCGCCCATGGCGCGGGCGATGCCGAAGTCCATGACCTTGACCTGGCCGTTGCGCGTCAGCATGACGTTGGCCGGCTTGATGTCGCGGTGGACGATGCCGCTGCGGTGGGCGTACTCCAGGCCCTGGAGGATGCCGATGGTCATTTCCATCGCGCGCTCGGGCAGGAGCTTGCGGCCGGAGTGGAGCAGCTCACGGAGCGTGGAGCCGTCGACGTACTCCATGACGATGTACGGGATCGAGACCCCGTCGATGTAGTCCTCGCCCGTGTCGTAGACCGCGACGATCGCGGGATGGTTGAGCGAGGCGGCCGACTGGGCCTCCCGGCGGAACCGGGCCTGGAAGGACGGGTCGCGTGCGAGGTCCGCTCGCAGCGTCTTCACCGCCACTTGGCGCCCGAGGCGGGTGTCATGCGCGAGGTAGACCTCCGCCATGCCACCACGACCGAGCACCTGGCCCAGTTCGTACCGGCCGCCGAGGCGACGCGGCTCTTCCATAGCTCCTACCAGCCCTCTCCGTCGGTCCCGACCGGCACGGGTGTGCGGTCGGAGGCTGCCGTCCGGGCCTACGGTACCCGGCTAGCTTTGTGTGACCTGGCCAAGTGCGTCACCCGATACAGGACCGGTATCGCAACGTGCACCGTTGTGAAGGGGACGTGAGCGGGGTCACTTCTTGGAGTTGATGACCGCCTCCATCACGCTCTTCGCGATCGGGGCGGCGAGGCCGCCGCCGGAGATGTCCTCACGGTTGGCGTTGTCGTCCTCGATCACCACGGCCACGGCGACCGGCGAGCTGCCGTCGCTGAGCCTGGCGTAGGAGAGGAACCAGGCGTACGGGTTCTTGCTGTTGGCCACACCGTGCTGCGCGGTACCGGTCTTGCCGCCGACGGTGACGCCGCCGCCGATCTGGGCCTTCTGACCCGTGCCCTCCTTGACGACCGTCTCCATCATCGACTGCAGGATCTGCGCGTTCTTCGCCGACAGGGGCTGGCTGAGCTCCTGCGGGTCGGTCTGCGCGACGGTGTCGAGGTTGGACGACTGGAGCTTGTCGACCATGTACGGCTTCATGAGCTTGCCGTTGTTGGCGACCGCGGAGGCGACCATGGCCATCTGCAGGGGGGTCGCGGCGGTGTTGTACTGGCCGATCGAGGACAGCGCGGTCTGCGAGGGGTTCATGTCCTCGGAGAACACCGAGGCGTTGGAGCGGACCGGGACGAACTGCTCGGAGTCGAAGCCGAACTTCTTCGCCTCGGTCAGCATCTTGTCGCTGCCGAGGTCGGAGCCGATCTTGCCGAACACGGTGTTGCAGGACACCTTCAGGGCCACCCGCATCGTCGCGTTCTTGCAGGGGATGTTCCCCTCGTTCTTCAGCGGGGTCGTCGTGCCCTTCATGATGTAGGGCAGCGGCGAGTCGGTGGCCTGGTCGGCGGAGGTGTACAGCCCGTTCTCCAGCGCGGCCGCGGCCGTGACCACCTTGAAGGTGGAGCCCGGCGGGTAGGTCTCGCGCAGCGCCCGGTTCAGCATCGGGTCGTTGGGGTTGGAGCTCTTCTGCAGGTTCTTCCAGGCCTTCGCGTCGTCGTTGGTGTTGCCGGCGAACACGGAGGGGTCGTACGAGGGGTACGAGGCCAGCGCCAGGATCTTGCCGGTGGACGGGTCCAGCGCGGCGACGGCCCCCTTGCCGCCCTGGGCCTTGAGGCCGTTGTACGCGGCCTTCTGCGCTGCGGCGTTGAGGGTGGTGACGACGTTGCCGCCCGACTTCTGCTTGCCCGTGATCATGTCGAGGGTGTTGCGGAAGAAGAGCCGGTCGTCGGTGCCGGTGAGGATGCCGTCGTCGACCTTCTCGAGGAAGCTGCCGTCGAAGGCCTGGGAGGAGTAGCCGGTGACCGGGGCCCACATGGGCCCGTTCTTGTACGTGCGCTTGTACTTGAAGTCACCGTGCTTGTTCACGACCGAGCCGGTTATGGGGTCGCCGTCGACGACGATGTCGCCCCGCGGGTTCGCGTACCGCTGGATGGCGACGCGGCGGTTGACCGGATCGGTGCGCAGCTTGTCGGCCTGGACGTACTGAAGCCAGTTGTCACGGATCAACAGCGCCAGGACGAGAAGTCCGCAGAAGATCGCAATTCGGCGCAGTGGCTTGTTCACATCCGGCCTTTCCACAAGCTAACAGGTGCGCCTGCTGCTTCAGTCTCTCGGTGCCGATGGCGCTGGTACTCATCTTGGCCGCCCACAGTCTAGGGGCAGTGGCTGTGTCTCCCGGGCGGGGCTGTGGACAACGACTGGTGAAGAGACGCATCAGCGGTGCGGTGGGTTCCGGAAACCGCGGACGGCTTCCGGTCCCGGCGGGTGCCGGGGTCGGAAGCCGTCCGTCAGGAGTGCGCCGAGGGCCTGGTCAGCACTTCGGCGGGTTGCCGCTGGCCACGTTGAAGTAGTAGTCGGAGGTGTAGCCCCAGACGTTCTTGCTGGAGTTGACGTTCTTCACGTACCACCAGATGTTGTCGCCGTAGACGCCCTCGCCCTTGACCCAGCACTTCACGGCGGCGCCGTCGCCCTTGTAGCCGCGGTCGACGATCGCCAGGTCCGTGCTCGGCCCCTTGCGGATCTTGACGTCGTCCGCGTTCCAGTTGCCCCCGTACAGCGGAGCGGCCTGGGCGCTCGTCGTGCTGGTCACCGTGAACAGTGCGGCGCCGAGCACGGCGGCCGCCCCCACCGCGACGCGCTTGCCGCGTGAGCCCATGCGAAGCATGAGATCCCCCAATGTGTCTGGTCATCCCGTGAACAACGGGATTCGAATGGTCGTTCGTAATTCTAGTGAGCGACCTGGGGGAAATGATGTTGATGGAGTGGGGTGATCAGGATCACTCGACGGGACCGGCGGTGCCGGGGCGGACCACCTGGGTCATCTCGGCGTCGGGGTTGCCGGCGGGCGCGGGCGCCGGGCGGCGTGCGGTGTCGCTGATTCTGATCAGGATGCCGATCAGGGCCCAGTTGGCGATGACGGAGGAGCCGCCGTAGGCGAGGAAGGGCATCGTCATACCGGTCAGCGGAATCAGGCCCATCACACCGCCGGCCACCACGAAGACCTGTAGCGCGAAGGCGCCGGACAGGCCGATCGCGAGCAGCTTGCCGAACGGGTCGCGGGCGGCGAGGGCGGTGCGCACACCGCGCTCCACGATCAGGCCGTAGACCAGCAGGATCGCCATGATGCCGGCCAGACCCAGCTCCTCGCCGAAGGTGGCGAGGATGAAGTCGGAGTTGGCGGCGAAGCGGATCAGCTCGGAGTGGCCCTGGCCCCAGCCGGTGCCGAGGGTGCCGCCGGAGCCGAAGGCCCACAGGGCCTGCATGGCCTGTTCGGAGTGGACCAGGCCGTCGCCGTTCGGGGTGCGGCTGAGGGTGTACTCGCGCATCGGGTCGAGCCAGGCCTGGACACGCGTTTGGACGTGCGGCTCGAAGCTGGCCACGCCGACGGCGCCGGCCGCGGACATCAGCAGACCGAAGACGATCCAGCTGGTCCGCTCGGTGGCGACGTACAGCATGATGACGAACATTCCGAAGAACAGCAGCGAGGTACCGAGGTCGGTCTCGAAGACCAGGATGAGGATCGAGATCATCCAGACGACGATGATCGGGCCGAGGTCGCGGCCGCGCGGCAGGTACAGGCCCATGAAGCGGCGGCTGGCGAGGGCGAGCGCGTCGCGCTTGACCATCAGGTAGCCGGCGAAGAAGACCGCCAGGACGATCTTGGCGAACTCGCCGGGCTGGATGGTGAAGCTGCCGACCTGGATCCAGATCTTGGCGCCGTAGGTGATGTTGGCGCCGAGGCCGGGGACCAGCGGGAGCAGCAGCAGGACCAGGGCGCCGACCATGGAGATGTAGGTGTAGCGCTGGAGGACCCGGTGGTCCTTGAGGAAGATCAGGACGACGACGAACAGGGTGATGCCGAGCGCCGTGTAGATCAGCTGGTTGGTGGCCTTGCCGCCGGCCACGCCGATCTGCCGCAGCAGCGCCGACTGGTCGAGCCGCCAGATCGCGACGAGCCCGAGTCCGTTCAGCAGCGTGGCCAGGGGCAGCAGCAGCGGGTCGGCGTACGGGGCGAACTTCCGTACGGCGAGATGGCCGACGCCCGCGAGCAGGCCGAGTCCCAGGCCGTAGCTCAGCAGCCCGGCCGGCACCTTGTCGTCGATGGCCAGGCCCACGTTGGCGTAGGCGAAGACCGGGATGACGACGGCGAACAGCAGGAGCGCGAGCTCGGTGTTGCGCCGGCTCGGTGCGCCGATCGCGCCGATCGTGGACGTATGGTGCGTCGGGGTGTTGGTAGTACTGCTCATCGTGTGACAGGGCCTCTCACGGCTTGCCTACTGCTTACCGCACAGCGAGACGACCTTCTGCTCATCCTCCGAGAGGGTGGGGCCGGGGCTGGGGGTGGGTGCGGTCGCTGATGTGGACGGGGTCGGTGAGGTCGACGGGCTCGGTGATGCCTTGGACGTGAGGGAGGTCTTGGTGGTTCCTGTGGTGCCGCCCGCCTGGCCCGTGCCGGTCTTCGAGTTCTTCTCGCTCTCGGCCTGCTGACGCTCGGTCTCCTTCTTGCACGCGGAGGCCTGCACGGAAAGCTCGTTGATCTTCGACTGGGCGTCGGTCAGGCCGCCCTCGGCGATCGTCGTCTTGACCTGCTTCTGCTGGTACGGCGGCAGGTACTTGAGTTCGATCTCGGGGTGGTCCTTCTCCACCTTCGAGAGGGAGACCCAGGCCAGGTCCTGGCTGATGCCCCGGTACAGCGCGACGTGCTCGGCCTTGGTGCCGACGTAGTACTGGGTCTGCGTCCAGCGCCAGCCGCCGTAGAGGCCGCCGCCGACGACGGCGAGGGCGAGCACGATGTAGAAGGATCTCTTCGCCCACTTGCGGCCCTTGCCGGGTTTGACGAAGTCGTCGTCGGTGTAGTCGCCGAAGCTGCCCGCGGGGATGTAGCCGGTGGTGTCGCCGGAGCCGGGCGGGCCGAACTCGCCGCCGCCCCCTCCGTGACCCTGGCGGCCGAGGCCGGAGGCGCGCCCTGCGGGGGTCTCCATGAAGCCGGGGTCGTGCAGGTGGTTCTGGTTCTCGGCGACCGCGCCGACCACGACCGGGGTGTCGGAGAGCTGCCCGGCGAGGGTGTCCCCGGTGTCCAGGTCCAGTACGTCGGCGACGATGACGGTGATGTTGTCGGGGCCGCCGCCGCGCAGCGCGAGCTGGATCAGCTCCTGCACGGTCTCCTGCGGGCCCTGGTAGCTGGCGAGGGTGTCCTCGAGCGTCTGGTGCGAGACGACGCCCGACAGACCGTCGGAGCAGATCAAGTAGCGGTCGCCGGCGCGGACTTCACGGATCGAGAGGTCCGGCTCGACATGCTCGCCGCTGCCCAGCGCGCGCATCAGCAGGGAGCGCTGCGGGTGGGTGGTGGCTTCCTCTTCGGTGATACGGCCCTCGTCGACCAGGCGCTGCACCCAGGTGTGGTCCTGGGTGATCTGGGTGAGGACGCCGTCGCGGAGCAGGTACGCGCGCGAGTCGCCGACGTGCACGAGGCCGAGCCGCTGGCCGGTCCACAGGAGGGCGGTGAGCGTGGTGCCCATGCCCTCGAGCTGCGGGTCCTCTTCCACCATGGCGCGCAGCTGGTCGTTGGCGCGCTGTACGGCGGTGCCGAGGGAGGTGAGGATGTCGGAGCCCGGCACGTCGTCGTCGAGGGCGACGATGGTGGAGATGGCCTCGGAGGAGGCGACCTCTCCGGCGGCGGCGCCGCCCATGCCGTCGGCGATCGCGAGCAGGCGCGGACCGGCGTATCCGGAGTCCTCGTTGCCCTCGCGGATCATGCCTTTGTGCGATCCGGCGGCGAAGCGCAGTGACAGACTCATGCGCACCTCGCCCGTCGGCTCCGGGTACATCCGCACGGTGCCCACCCTCCGGTCGGGAGCGCGCCGGTGCCCGTGGTGGGGGCCGCCGCTGCGTGCTCGCTCCGCTCGCTCATTTTCGTACTACTTCCGCAGCTCGATGACTGTCTTGCCGATGCGGATCGGCGCGCCCAGGGGAATCGGCGTGGGGGTCGTGAGCCGGCTCCGGTCGAGGTACGTGCCGTTGGTGGAGCCCAGGTCCTCGACGATCCACTGGCCGTCGCGGTCCGGGTAGATCCTGGCATGGCGGCTGGAGGCGTAGTCGTCGTCCAGCACGATCGTGCTGTCGTGCGCCCGGCCCAGGGTGATGGTCTGGCCCTGGAGCGCGACGGTCGTGCCGGTGAGGGTGCCCTCGGACACGACGAGTTTGGTGGGGGCGTTACGGCGCTGGCGGCCGCCGCCGGCCTGCTGACGCTGCTGCGGCGGCGCGGCCTGTTGCCGGGCGGCCTGCTGTGGCCGTGCGGCTTCGCGCCTGGACCCGCGCTGGGTGACGCGCGTACCGAACAGGTCGCTGCGGATGACCTGCACGGCCACGATCACGAACAGCCACAGTACGGCCAGGAAACCCAGCCGCATGACCGTGAGGGTCAGCTCTGACATTGCCCCCGCTTCACCCTTCGGCTTGCCGGTAAATGATGGTGGTGCTGCCCACGACGATCCGCGAGCCGTCGCGGAGCGTAGCGCGGGTGGTGTGCTGCCCGTCCACCACGATGCCGTTGGTGGACCCGAGATCCTGGATCGTCGAGGGCGTTCCGGTCCGGATCTCACAGTGCCGGCGGGAGACGCCGGGGTCGTCGATCCGCACGTCGGCTTCGGTGCTGCGGCCCAGCACCAGCGTCGGGCGGGAGATCTGATGGCGGGTGCCGTTGATCTCGATCCAGTGGCGGGTGCGTGAGCCGGGCTGCGGTGCGCCGACCGGGCCGCCGGCCGCGCCAGGACGCTGGCCGTAGGGCGCGGCACCGGGGCGCGCGCCGGGCGGCGCGGCAGGCATCGGCGGGGCGCCCGCAGGTGCGGCGGCCGGCGGGTAGCCGTACCCTCCGCCGGGGCGGCCTGCCGGCCCGGCCGCCGGAGCGGCGGGCCCGGGAGCCTGCTGGCTGCTGGAGGAGGCGAGCGTACGGCTGCGCACCCGGTACAGGCCGGTGTCGAGGTCGTCCGCCTTCTCCAGGTGGACCTTGATGGGTCCCATGAAGGTGTAGCGCTGCTGCTTGGCGTAGTCGCGCACCATGCCGGCGAGCTCGTCGCCGAGCTGGCCGGAGTAGGGGCTGAGCCGCTCGAAGTCCGGCGTGCTCAGCTCAACGATGAAGTCGTTGGGCACGACCGTCCGGTCGCGGTTCCAGATGGTCGCGTTGTTGTCGCACTCGCGCTGGAGCGCTCCGGCGATCTCCACGGGCTGGACCTCGGACTTGAACACCTTGGCAAAGGTGCCGTTGACCAGACCTTCGAGACGCTGCTCGAACTTCTTCAGGACTCCCATGAGGCACCTCCTCCGATGTCGCTTCCATCCAGTGTCCCGGCTGGCGGGCGCTGCCTTGCCTGGTACTGCTTACTGATCGTATCCACGCGCGGGTGAATCAGCTGGTTCCCCCTGTCGGCCTTGTCGACGGGTGTCGACGCTGGACGAAGTTCCCTCCGGAAGTTCCCTCCGAAGCTGCCCTTCGAACTCCTCCCGCGCACTCCTTCTGCCAAGGATCGTAGAGGTGGCCGCAGACCAGTGTCCCGCACCTGACTGTGGACCCGGCCCGGCTCAAGGGGAGACGAGCCGGACCGGTACGAGGTTGATACGTGAACCGGTACGTGTTGATACGGAGCGGGGGGCTCGGCGGGTCGGTCGTCCGTGGGCCGGTCGGTCGCGGGTCGCGTGGCGGGAAGCGGCGTGGGTCGGCAGGTCGTGGGCCGGTCGCCGACTGGACGACACGTCCGTGCTGGTGGGCGGCTGCCCAGGCATAAGGGATGTGAACCCACCCCTGCCAGCGTGCTAATGTTCTGCGTGTCGGAAGGCGCCAGCCCCAAGGGTCCGGAGCCGGAGGACACACCCAATGCGCGGGTGGCGGAATAGGCAGACGCGCTGGATTCAGGTTCCAGTGCCCGCAAGGGCGTGGGGGTTCAACTCCCCCCTCGCGCACCAGCCGAAAGCCCCCAGGTCTCTGACCTGGGGGCTTTCGCGTTGTCCGGGGCGGTGTGAGGCGTGTTACCCGGTGAGGACAATCACACGGCCCGCCGGCCGGTCCCGGGCGGCGTTTTCCACAGGTGCGGAGTTGTCCACAGGGTCTGACGCACTTCGGCCACCGGCTGTACGGTCGGCACGAGTTGATGTTCGTGCCCGTGCGGGGGAGGCGGTTGGTGTGACCGAAATCGGAGAGGCAGCGGAGGCGGCGGCGGTGGAGTCGGGCGTGCGGCGGCTGCCGCGGGTGCGGGGCTTCGCCGAGTGGCCCGCCGAGGGGTCGCCCAAGGACGAGGGCAAGGCGCTGCGCAAGCGGGTGCCGCGCAGCGCGCACTCCGCGCTCGACCTGGACGGTTCCCGCCCGCACGCGGCCGACGCGGTGGAGGAGTCCCACCGAGGCCGGATCGCCGAGCTCACTCCGATACGGGCGGGCCGGATGGCGGCCACTCCCTTCGCCTTCCTGCGCGGCTCGGCCGGCCTCATGGCGTACGACCTCGCGCGCACACCCATGACCCGGATCCGCGCGCAGATCTGCGGAGATGCGCATGCCGCCAACTTCGGCCTGTACGGCGATGCGCGCGGCGACCTGGTCATCGACCTCAACGACTTCGACGAGACCGTCCACGGCCCCTGGGAGTGGGACCTCAAGCGGCTCGCCGCCTCGCTCGTCCTCGCGGGCCGGGAGGCCGGCGCCGACGAGGACCACTGCCGCAAGGCGGCCTACGACGCGACCGGCGCCTACCGCCGCACCATGCGGCTGCTCGCCAAGCTGCCGGTACTGGACGCGTGGAACGCCATCGCGGACGAGGAACTCGTCTCCCACACCGACGCCCACGACCTGCTCGGCACGCTGGAGCGGGTCTCGGAGAAGGCGCGGGCCAATACGAGCGGGCGCTTCGCGGCGAAGTCGACGGAGCAGGCCGAGGACGGCGGGCGCCGCTTCGTCGAGGCGCTGCCGGTGCTGCGGCGGGTGCCGGACGCGGAGGCCGCGGCGGTGGCGGCGGCCCTCGAGCAGTATGTGACGACGCTCTCCGAGGACCGGCTTCCGCTGCTGGCCCGCCACGCGGTGCACGACGTCGCCTTCCGGGTCGTCGGCACGGGCAGCGTCGGCACACGGTCGTACGTCGTGCTGCTCCTGGACCACCGGGGGCAGCCGCTCGTCCTGCAAGTGAAGGAGGCCCGCCCCTCGACGCTCGTGCCGCACCTGGTGGCCGCGGGCTTCGAGGCGCCGGAGGTGGAGCACGAGGGCCGCCGGGTGGTTCTCGGGCAGAAGCGCATGCAGGTCGTCAGCGACATCCTGCTGGGATGGACGTCGGTGGACGGACGGCCCTTCCAGGTACGGCAGTTCCGCAACCGCAAGGGCAGCGTCGACCCGGCGGCGCTGGCCGCCGACCAGATAGACGACTACGGCCGCATGACCGGCGCCCTCCTGGCCCGCGCCCACTCCCACAGCGCCGACCCGCGCCTGGTCGCCGGGTACTGCGGCAAGAGCGAGGAACTGGACGAGGCGATCGCCGACTTCGCCGTCGCCTATGCCGACCGCACGGAGGCCGACCACGCCGATCTGGTGGCGGCGGTGCGGGCGGGGCGGATCCCGGCGGAAATGGGAGTGTGAGGGGAGTGTCTGCGGGAGGCGGCCGGTGAGGAGCGTGGCGTGAAGTACGTCGACCTCGACGGGCGGGACGGTGATGTGACGGGGATCATCGACCCGCGGCCCTACCTGGCGCGGCTGCCGGCGCTGGCACCGCAACTGCCGCCGGGGGCAAGGGCGTTCGCCACGGATCCGGGGCACTACGACTTCTGCGCCAAGCGGTGTGTGAAGGATCTCAAGCCGCAAGGCGTACGCCGGACCGGCGACGACGAGATCGAGATCCGCTTCGGGCACAACTGTTTCAAGCACGGCGAGGACCTCCTTGTCCGGTACACGGGCGTCTCGCGTTTCCAGGTGGACGTCCTGGACGTGTGCGACGTGAGCGCGCTGGGCGAGGTGATCCTCGATGAGGTGCTGCCGCACGCCGACGGCTGCACCCATGAGATCGCCTGCCGGCCGGGAACGCTGGTCGTGGTGTGCCGGGATCTGGTGGTGGAGTGGGTGGATGCGGACTGTCCCGAGGCTCGCGGCGAGGGCCGGTGACATCGGGGCCCGTGGGCATCGGGGACGGGGTGTCCCTGGAGGTAGCGGGGTTTCCTGCGGGGTGCCGTCGGCGACCGTCCGGTGCGGATCGTGCCGTGCCTGTGCGGGCAGTGCGGTGGCCGTGCGTCGGGGCGGGCAGCCGGGATGCCGAGCGGGGCGTAGGAGTGCCGGGCCGGCGGCGCCGGTGCGCCGGAGTGGTCCGGCCCCGCCGTGGCCTACGCTGGGCGGGTGACGAGCCCGGAAGCTGAGCAGGGTGGTGTCGCCGGCGAGGCGCAGGCGACGCCCCAGGACGGTGCGCCGCGTCCCGAGGAGCGGCTGGAGCGGGCCGTGCGGGCCGCCGAGCAGGCGCTGATCGAGTACGAGATCGCTGTCGAGACCTTTCGGGTGGAGGTCGAGAACTTCTCCCGGCTGCACCACCAGAAGCTCGGCCCGATGTACGCCCGCCTCGACGAACTGGACGCGCAGATCGCCGAGGCCCGGGCCGCCCGCACCGGCGACCCCGAGGACTGTCGCAAGGCGGACGAGGCACGGGCCCGGGTGCTGCCGATGCCCGGCGTCGAGGAGCTGTTCCACGGCTGGATGGACGGGGAGGGGCTCTTCCCGGAGGCCGTGGCGATGCTCACGGACCAGCCCGTGCGGCCCCCGCAGCGGGTGCGCCCCAGCGACGAGGCCCGCAAGCTCTACCGCGAACTGGTCCGCAAGGCCCACCCCGACCTGGCCCAGGACGACACCGAGCGGGCCCGGCGCGAGGAGTTCATCACCCGGGTCAACGCCGCCTATGCCCGCGGCGACGCACCCCTGCTGCGGGAGCTGGCCGAGGAGTGGGCGAAGGGACCGGCGCCGGCGGAGCGCGGTCCGAGCCGCAGCGAGGAGCTCTACGCCCGCCTCGAATGGCTCGCCCAGCGCAAGGAACTGCTCTCGCTGGTCGCCAAGGAACTGGAGGAGAGCGCGATCGGCTCGATGCTCCGGCTGGCGCCGGACGATCCCGACCGGCTCCTGGAGGAGATCGCCGAGAAGCTCCTGGCCGATGTCTCCCAGCGCGAGGCGGAGCTGGCCGAGCTGCTGGGGTAGGGCGCGCCGGTGGTGGCGGTGGGGCGGTTGCCGCTCGGGCGGCCGGTTCCGTTCCCGGCCGCGTCGGGTAGCGTCTCAGGCATGCATTTCGGAGCTGGTGTGCCCACGGTCGAGGTCGGGGACCTCAAGGACGGCGACTTCCTGCTGGACGTCCGCGAGGACGACGAGTGGCAGGCAGGTCACGCCGAAGGGGCACTGCACATCCCCATCAGTGATTTCGTCGCCCGCTACGGCGAACTGACCGAGGCCGCGCCGCAGGACGGCCGCGTCAACGTGATCTGCCGCTCCGGCGGACGCTCGGCGCAGGTCGCGATGTACCTCGTGCAGCAGGGCATCGACGCCGTGAACGTCGACGGAGGCATGCAGGTGTGGGCGGCCGTGGGCCGCCCGGTCGTGACGGACGAGGGGCAGCCCGGGTTCGTCCTGTAGCTCGTGGCGGCTGCGGCGGTCAGCCGAGCGGGTGTGCCGCCAGCAGGTCGCCCAGGGCCTCCTCGTGCGCTGCCGCCGGGCCGAGCTGCAGCTCCAGGTGCTTGGCCCAGGCGTGATAGCGGTGCAGGGGGTATTCGACGTCCGCCCCGAACCCGCCGTGCAGATGCTGCGCCGTCTGCACGACCCGCCGTACGCCCTCCGACGCCCAGATCTTGGCGACGGCGACGTCACCGGAGGCGGGCAGCACGCCGGGTGCCCCCGAGGCGATCCGCCAGGCGGCCTGCCACAGTGTGGCTTCCATCGCGCGCAGGTCGATGTAACGGTCGGCGGCCTGCACGGCGACGGCCTGGAATGTGGCGACGGGGTATCCGAACTGCTCCCGTTTGCCGGTGTATTCACTGGTCATCGCGAGGACTCGTTCGCCCAGGCCGAGCGCCAGCGCACACGTCCCCGTGGTCAGCAGTTCGCGCAGCCACTCCCATGCGCCGTCGGCGTCGATGGCGTCACGGGCCGCGATCCGGGCGGACTCCAGACGCAGTTCGCCGAGCCGCTCGCCGGTGGTGGAGATCTGCTCGCCGAGGCCGACGCCTTGGTGGATGCGGGGAACCACGGCGAGGAGGGTGCGATCGGCGCTCGTACGGGCCGGTACGACGACGAAGTCGGCGGTGTGTGCCCATGGCACCGCTGTCTGCACCCCGTCCAGGACCCACTCCTCGCCCTCCTGCCGTGCGGTCACGGCGAGTTCGGCCGGGTCGTGGCCGGTGCGGCCGTTCGCGGCGGCGGTCAGCACCACCTCCCCCCGCCCCGCGCGGGTGAGCAGCGCCGACTTCAACTCCTTGCCGCCGTATGCCTGTACGGCCGCGGCGGCCGCGCTGGTCTCCAGCAGTGGCACGCGCGCCAGCACCTTGGCCGACTCCCGCAGCACCAGGCAGAGCGCGATGGCGTCCAGGCCCGCCCCGCCGTACTCCGCGTCCAGCAGCAGGCTCAGCAGGTCCGCCTCGGCGAGCCTGGTCCACAGCGCGCGGTCGAAGTCCTCGGCCACGGCGCCCGCGACGAGCGAGGGAGAAGGCACCGCGTCAGGCGCGACCCCGGCGAACACCCCCCGCGCCGCTTCGGCCGCCGCCTGCTGCTCCTCGGTGAAGGTGAAGTCCACGGTCCCTGTCCTTCCACGCGCACGCCGGCTCACCGACCAGGCACCCAGCCTGATCTGACGGACCGTCAAGATAGAACAGGTTCTAGGAGAAGGGAACGGTGCGGCCGCCCCCGTCGTCCGGGCCCGGTCAGCTCGCCCGGTCCCGGTCAGCGGTCGAAGTCCAGCTCCACCTTCTCCGTCACCGGATGCGACTGGCATGCCAGCACATATCCCGCCCCCGTCTCCTCCGGTTCCAGCGCGAAGTTGCGGTCCATGCGCACCTCGCCGGTGACCAGGAAGGCCCTGCACGTGCCGCATACGCCGCCCTTGCAGGCGTAGGGCGCGTCGGGCCGGTTGCGCAGGACCGTCTCCAGCAGGGACTCGCCGTCCTGCACGGGCCAGGTCCCGCCGCGGCCGTCGAGCCGGGCGGTCACCGTGCTGTGTGCGGGGGCGGTCGCGGCCGGCGTGGGGGCGGCGGCGTCCACGTGGAAGATCTCCTCGTGGATGCGCGTGCGCGCCACACCGAGTCCGCGCAGGGCCCGCTCGGCCCCTTGCACCAGCCCGAACGGCCCGCACAGGAACCATCCCGCCACCTGGCCCACCGGCAGCAGCGCCGGCAGCAACCCGGTCAGCCGCTGCTGGTCGAGCCGCCCGGACGGCAGCCCTGCCTGCTGTTCCTCCCGGGACAGCACCGTCACCAACTGCAGCCGCCCCGGGTACCGGTCCTTCAGATCGGCGACGTCGTCCAGGAACATCGTCGAGGCGGCCGTCCGGTCGCTGCGTATGAGGCAGAACCGGGCCCCCGGCTCGCGCTCGAGCAGCGTCGAGACGATCGAGAGCACGGGAGTGATGCCGCTGCCGCCGACGATCGCCGCGTACAGGCCGGGCGCCGGATCGAGGGTGAAACGGCCGGCCGGGGTCATCACCTCCAGCTCGTCTCCGACATTGATCTCCTTGAGCGCGTACGTCGAGAAGGCCCCGCCCTCGACCAGCCGCACGCCGACCCGCAGGGTGCTGGGCCCCGCGCCGTCGGGGGCGGGTGCCGGGGAGCAGATCGAGTACGTGCGCCGTATCTCCGCCCCGTCGACCAGGCGCCGCAGGGCGAGGTGCTGGCCCGCGGCGTGCCGGTACTCCTCGCGCAGCTGAGGGGGCACGGTGAGGGTGAGGGCCACCGAGTCGTCGGTGAGCCGGTCGACCGCCGCCACCGGGAGCGTGTGGAAGCGGGCCATCACAGCTCCTTGAAGTGGTCGAAGGGTTCACGGCAGGCAAGGCAGCGCCGCAGTGCCTTGCAGGCGGTGGAGGAGAAGCGGCTGAGCAACTCGGTGTCGGCGCTGCCGCAGTGCGGGCAGCGCACCGGCTCCAGCGTGCGGGTCGGGCCCAGCGATACGGGGACCGGTCCGGACACCTCCCGCACGCGCGGGGGCGCTATCCCGAACTCCCGCAGCTTGCGCCGCCCTTCGGGCGTGATGTCGTCCGTCGACCAGGCGGGCCGCAGCACCGTGCGGACGGTGACGTCCCGTATGCCGTGTGTGTGCAGCACCCGCTCTATGTCCAGGGACATCGCCTCGATGGCCGGGCAGCCCGTGTACGTCGGCGTCAGCTCGACCTCGACCGAGTCCGCGCCGCGGACATGCACTGCGCGCAGGACGCCGAGCTCCCGGAGGGTGAGCACGGGCAGTTCGGGGTCGGGCACCGAACCGGCGATCTCGAGGAGTTCGGCCTCCAGGGGGGTGGTCGTCGTCACCATGACGCCCCCGGGTGGCTGCGGTGCAGGTGCTGCATCTCGGCGAGCATCCGGCCGAAGGGCTCGGTGTGCACGCCCTGCCGGCCCGCGCCGGCCGTCCACGCCCCGGCACGCGGTCCCTCGGGGACCGTCAGGGTCGCCCGGCGCAGCACCGCCCGGACGGACTCCAGCCAGGCCGTCTCCATCCCGGCCAGGTCCATGTCCAGGCCGTCCAGCGGCTGGAACATCTCGCCGGTGAACCGCCACAGGGCCGTGCACGCGCGCTGCATGCGCTCGTGGCCGGCCTCCGTGCCGTCGCCGAGCCGCAGGGTCCACTGCTCGGCATGGTCGCGGTGGTAGGCGACCTCCTTGACGGCCTTTGCGGCGAGGCCGGCGAAGGGGCCGTCCCCGGCGGCCAGTTCGGCGTACAGCAGGTGCTGGTAGGTGGAGAAGTAGAGCTGACGGGCGATGGTGTGGGCGAAGTCGCCGTTCGGCTGTTCCACCAGCTGGAGGTTGCGGAAGGCGCGCTCCTCGCGCAGATACGCCAGCTCGTCCTCGTCGCCCACCGTCGACAGCAGCACGCGGGCCTGACCCAGCAGGTCCAGGGCGATGTTGGCGAGGGCGACCTCCTCCTCCAGGACGGGGGCATGGCCCGCCCACTCTCCGAGGCGGTGCGAGAGCACCAGGGCGTCGTCGCCGAGGGCGAGGGCAGCGGTCACGGGAACTGTCGTCGTCACAGGTGCTTCACCCCCTCCGGGATCTCGTAGAACGTCGGGTGCCGGTACGGCTTGTCGGCGGCCGGTTCGAAGAACGGGTCCTTCTCGTCCGGGGAGGACGCGGTGATCGCGGAAGACGCGACGACCCAGATCGAGACGCCCTCGCCGCGGCGGGTGTACAGGTCGCGGGCGTTGCGCAGGGCGAACTCCGCGTCCGGCGCGTGCAGGCTGCCGGCGTGGGTGTGCGAGAGGCCGCGGCGTGAGCGCACGAAGACCTCCCACAGAGGCCAGTCGGTGTTCGTCATGCTCGCGTCGCTCCTGTCTCGCCTGTCTCGCCTGTCTCGCCGGTGTGCTTGGCCGCGTAGGCCGCGGCCGACTCCCGTACCCATGCACCTTCTTCGTGCGCGCGCCTGCGCTGGGTGATCCGCTGCTCGTTGCACGGCCCGTTGCCCTTGAGGACCTCCCGGAACTCCGTCCAGTCGATCGGGCCGAAGTCGTAGTGCCCCCGCTCCTCGTTCCACCGCAGGTCCGGGTCGGGGAGGGTCAGGCCCAGTGACTCGGCCTGGGGGACGCAGATGTCCACGAAGCGCTGGCGCAGCTCGTCGTTCGAATGCCGCTTGATCTTCCACGTCATCGACTGCGCGGAGTGCGCCGACTCGTCGTCGGGCGGACCGAACATCATCAGGGACGGCCACCACCAGCGATTCACCGCGTCCTGCGCCATCGCCTGCTGCTCCGGGGTGCCGCGGCCGAGGGCCAGCAGCAGCTCGTACCCCTGGCGCTGGTGGAAGGACTCCTCCTTGCAGATGCGGACCATCGCGCGCGCGTACGGGCCGTAGGAGCAGCGGCACAGCGGGACCTGGTTGGTGATCGCGGCGCCGTCCACCAGCCAGCCGATCGCGCCGACGTCCGCCCAGGTCAGCGTCGGGTAGTTGAAGATCGAGGAGTACTTCTGGCGGCCGGAGTGGAGCTTGTCGAGCAGCTCGTCGCGGCTGGTGCCGAGGGTCTCGGCCGCGCTGTACAGATAGAGCCCGTGTCCAGCCTCGTCCTGCACCTTGGCGATCAGGATCGCCTTGCGGCGCAGGGACGGCGCGCGGGTGATCCAGTTGGCCTCCGGCTGCATGCCGATGATCTCGGAGTGGGCGTGCTGCGCCATCTGCCGGACCAGCGTCGCGCGATAGGCGTCGGGCATCCAGTCGCGCGGCTCGATGCGCTCGTCGGCGGCCACGGCGGCGTCGAAGGCGCGCTCGTACGCACCGGTGTCGGCGGTGTCCTGCGCGGTGCCGTGCGTCTGGTGCGCGGCTGCTGTCGCCATGCGGTCCCCCTCGACCTGGGCTCTGTCCGGAGCTCGCTCCCGACCGATCGTTCGGTTCGTGCGATTCCATGGTGGGACGGGCGCCGTAAGGTGTCAACCGCTGTGGATAACCTGCGGGCGTGTCCTGTGGACAAACGGGGCGACCTCGCGTACGCCGCGGCGAGCTCGGCCCGACAGGGGCTGTGCCGCGCGGGCGGGCCTGAGTACGGTGCCCGTGCGAGTGCGGTGGAGCGGTGCGCACAGGCGGTAGGGCGCCCCGCGGCCGGGCGGCCGGAAGACGGACCGGGATCGGGAGACGGGGCGGAATGGACGCGTACGGCACAGACTCGGACGCCCGGCACGGGCCGGACGGGCCGGGCGGTGCGCCCGAGCCGGATGGCCCGCCCGGGCCGGACAGGGCGCCTGTGCCGGACGGCCCGCCCGAGCCTGGCGGACCGGACCGGACGGGCGATCCGCGCGGTGCCGCACCGGACGCCGCCGTACTCGATCCCGGCGCTACCGCTTTCTCGGCCGTCCCTGCCGCCGGCCCGTACGCCGAACCCCGCACCGGTGTGGCCGCCCTCTCCCTGCGCTACCAGATCGGCGCCGCGCTGGCGCTCGCGGTCGTCGCCGTCGTCGCCTGTGTCCACGTCGGCATGGTCTTTCTGCACGTCGCGCCGTCGAACACGCTGACCAAGGCGCACGGCAAGGCGATCGACGACTGGATCTATCCGGAGTTCGAACAGAACTGGAAGCTCTTCGCGCCCAACCCGCTGCAGCAGAACATCGCCGTCCAGGTCCGCGCCGAGGTGCAGGCGAAGAACGGCGAGGTGCGGACCACCGGCTGGTACGACCTGTCCGCCCAGGACGGGCAGGCCATCGAGGGCAATCTGCTGCCCAGCCACACTGAGCAGAACGAACTGCGGCGGGCCTGGGACTTCTTCGTCGCCACGCACGACAGCACCAACCGTCCGGCGGGGCTGCGCGGCGCCCTGTCCGAGACGTATCTGCGCCGCATAGTGGTGCTGCGCCTGGGCCGCGACGACGCAGCCGGGAAGGGCGGGGTCATCGAGCAGGTCCAGGTCCGTTCCCGTACCACCAACGTGCCCCCGCCGAAGTGGAGCACCGAGAAGATCTCGGACAAACCCATGGACCGCGTGCTGCCCTGGTGGCCGGTCACGGCCGCCGACACCGACGGAGGCGCCCAGTGACCCGCTTCGCCCTGTCGGTCTCCGCCGCCATCGCCCGCATCACGGAATCGGCGCTCGGCCCCTACCAGACCGCCGTGATCCGCATCGGCTTCAGCGCGACCTGGCTGCTGTTCCTGCTGCGCGAGTTCCCCCACCGGGAGGAGCTGTACGGCCCCGGCGGCCCGTGGAGCTGGGACCTCGCCCAGCAGCTGATCGCGTCCAACAGTGCCTTCACGGCCCTGATGTGGTCGGACGGCCGGGGCTGGTTCGAGTTCGTGTACGCGCTCGCCGCCCTCTCGAGCGTCCTGCTGCTGCTCGGCTGGCGCACCCGCACCATGTCCGTGCTGTTCATGATCGGTGTGCTCTCGCTGCAGAACCGCAGCGTCTTCATGGGGGACGGCGGCGACAACGTCCTGCACCTGATGTCCGTCTATCTCGTGTTCACGCGCTGCGGGCAGGTCTGGTCGCTTGACGCACGGCGGGCAGAGCGCGCGCGTGAGGCACGCGCGCGTGGAGAGCACGTTTCCGACCGGGTCGGCCCGGCTCTGTGGGCTGTCCTCGGGTTCGCGCTGATCGTGGTGACGGCCGGCGGCCGGTTCGACGGAGCCGACCCGACCGTGCCCGTGATCCTGTGGGGCGCCTGGCTCGCGCAGGCCGTGTGGTGGGTGGTCGGGCGCCGGGCGAAGAGCAGGGAGCCCGGGATCCTGCTGGACGTCGTTGCCAACATCGTCCACAACGGCGCCCTCTTCGTGATCATGACCGAGGCCTGTCTGATCTACGCCACGGCCGGCTGGTACAAGATCCAGGGCACCCGCTGGCAGGACGGCACCGCGGTCTACTACCCGCTCCACCTCGACTACTTCTCGCCCTGGCCCGCGCTCGCCGACCTGCTGTCGTCCAGCGGCACGATGGTGATGCTCGTGACGTACGGGACCGTCATCGTGCAGGTCGCCTTCCCGTTCACGCTGTTCAACCGGCGGGTCAAGAACGTCCTGCTGGCGGCCATGATGACCGAGCACGCCGTGATCGCCGTGGTCCTCGGCCTGCCGTTCTTCTCGCTGGCGATGATCGCGACGGACGCGGTCTTCCTGCCGACGTCGCTGCTGCTCAGGCTGGGCGGCTGGGCGGCACGCGCGCGTGGCCGCGTCCTCGCCCGCGGCGGCCGTACGACGCCGTCCGGACCGCGTGCCCCGGAGAGCCCCGAGCCCACGCAGGTGAGCTCCACGGCGTGAGCCCCGAGCACATGCACGCGTGCTCCACGGCGTGAGCCCAGGTCCCACGCGCACGTAGGCTGCACGCCATGACCGACCCCACCCCCGACCCCGTGAGCGCCTGGCGCCGGCTCGCCGGTACCTGCGTGCTGCTCGACGGTTTCCATGCCCTCAAGCACGCCGTGCGCTTCGGAGCCGAGGTCCCGGTGGCGGTCACCGCCGACCGACAGGCGGCGCTCGCCCTCGCCGACGAGCTGGCACCCGATGTGCGGGACACGCTGGCCGGACTCCTCATCGAAGTGCCGGAGCCGACGTATCAGGGCCTGGTGCCCCGCCCGCATCCCACCGCCGTCGCCGCCTTGGCCGTACGACCGCCTCGCGCGGCCAATCTCGAGAAGCTGGCGCACACCCCCCGCACCGCCCCCGTCGTGGTCCTGGACAACCCCCGCAATCTCGGCAACGCGGGTGCCGTGATCCGCCTGGCCGCCGGGTTCGGTGCGACCGGCGTGGTCACCACCGGCACGCTCGACCCCTGGCATCCGACGGTGGTCCGCGGCGGTGCGGGACTGCACTTCGCGACCGCCGTTGAACGGCTAGCCGTCGACGAGCTGCCGGCGGGCCCGCTGTTCGCCCTCGACCCGGAGGGCGACGACATCCGGGGCGTCAAGCTCCCGGACGACGCCGTCCTCGCCTTCGGCTCCGAGCGCAGCGGCCTGTCCGCCGAACTACGCGTGCGTACCGACCACTTGCTGTCGCTGCCGATGCGCCCCCAGGTCTCCAGCTACAACCTCGCGACCAGTGTGGCCATGACGCTGTACCACTGGAGCGCGACCGGGGGCGCGATCAACTCCTAGGCCCTGCCTAGGCCTCCCGGCGAACCTCGACAACCCGGAACCGGTTCGCCACAAATGCGCCGTCGCACAGTGCGGCGTTCGCCGCCGGGTTGCCCCCGGACCCGTGGAAGTCCGAGAACGCGGCCGTCTGGTTGACGTACACCCCGCCCGTGAGGTTCAGCGACAGCTGGGCGGCCTCCTCCAGGCAGACCTCCTGGACCGTCTGCTCGACCTCCTCGTCGGTCGTGTACGCACCGACCGTCATCGCGCCCTTCTCACGGATCGTGCGCCGCAGCAGCTCCGCGGCGTCCGCCGCCGAGTCGACCGCGACGGCGAAGGAGACGGGGCCGAAGCACTCGCTCATGTAGGCGGCCTCGTCGTCGGGCTTGGCGCCGTCCAGTTTCACGATCACGGGCGTGCGCACGACCGCGTCCGGGAACTCCGGGTTGCTGATCTCCCTTGATGCCAGGGCGACTTCACCGAGACCGGCCGCCGCCTCCAGGCGGGCCTTCACGTCCGGGTTGACGATCGCGCCGAGCAGGGCGTTCGCGCGCGTGTCGTCGCCGAGGAGGCCGTCGACGGAACGGGCGAGGTCGGCGACCACCTCGTCGAAGGTCTTGGGGCCCTCGTCGGTGCGGATGCCGTCGCGGGGGATCAGCAGGTTCTGCGGGGTCGTGCACATCTGGCCGCTGTACAGGGACAGGGAGAAGGCCAGGTTGGAGAGCATGCCCTTGTAGCTTGCGGTGGAGTCCACGAGCACCGTGTTGACGCCGGCCTTCTCCGTGTAGACCTGCGCCTGGCGGGCGTTGGCCTCCAGCCAGTCGCCGAACGCCGTCGAGCCCGTGTAGTCGATGATCCGGATCTCCGGGCGGGTGGCCAGCGTCTTCGCGATGCCCTCGCCGGGGCGCTCGGCGGCCAGCGCCACCAGGTTCGGGTCGAAGCCCGCCTCGGCGAGCACCTGGCGCGCGACCTGCACGGTGAGTGCCAGCGGCAGCACCGCGCGCGGGTGGGGCTTCACCAGGACCGCGTTGCCGGTGGCGAGAGACGCGAACAGGCCGGGATAGCCGTTCCACGTCGGGAAGGTGTTGCAGCCGATCACCAGTGCGACCCCGCGCGGGACCGCCGTGAACTGCTTGGTCAGCGCGAGCGGGTCGCGCTTGCCCTGGGGCTTGGTCCACTCCGCGGTGTCGGGTGTGCGGACCTGCTCCACGTACGAGTAGGCCACCGCCTCCAGGCCGCGGTCCTGTGCGTGCGGGCCACCCGCCTGGAACGCCATCATGAACGCCTGGCCGGAGGTGTGCATGACCGCGTGCGCGAACTCGTGCGTCCGGTCGCTGATCCGCTTGAGGATCTCCAGACACACCACCGCGCGCGCCTCCGCGCCGGCGTCGCGCCACGCGCGCTGTCCGGCCTTCATGGCGGGCAGCAGCTCGTCGACGTCCGCATGCGGGTAGGTCACGCCCAGCTCGATGCCGTACGGCGACACCTCGGCGCCCACCCAGTCGTCCGTGCCGGGCTGGCCGAGGTCGAGGCGGGTGCCCAGGAGCGCGTCGAACGCGGCCTTGCCCGCCGCCGCGTCCAGGCTGCCGTTCTCGCCGTACGCCTTGGGATGTTCGGGGTGCGGGGACCAGTACGCGCGTGTGCGGATCGCTTCCAGCGCCTGGTCGAGGGTGGGCCGGTGCTTCGCGATCAGCTCGTGCGTGGTCAGGTCGGCGGCCATGCGGGACCAACTCCTCGTCTTGTGAACTCTTCGTCGAGCTCATGACCTGGGCAGAAACATGGGCAGGAACAGCCGGTCAGAGTTAGAGTAACCGAACGATCGGTCGGGACAAGGGGGTCCGCCGCATCTGTGGAAAACCCCGTGCGGGAGGATCGCGCACATGACAGCACTCGACCTCAGCAGCCCCGTGGCCGTCGTCGGCACCGGCACCATGGGCCAGGGCATCGCCCAGGTCGCACTGGTCGCAGGCCATCGCGTACGGCTCTACGACGCCGCTGCCGGGCGCGCCCGGGAAGCGGCCGCGGCGATCGGCGCCCGCCTCGACCGGCTCGTCGAGAAGGACCGGCTCACGGCCGCCGACCGGGACGCGGCACGAGACCGTCTGCTGCCTGCCGAGAACCTGGCCGACCTTGCGGACTGCTCCCTGGTCGTCGAGGCCGTCCCGGAACAGCTGGACGCCAAGCAGGGCCTGTTCCGTGAGCTGGAGGACATCGTCGGCGAGGACTGTCTGCTCGCCACCAACACCTCCTCCCTGTCCGTCACCGCCATCGGCGGCGCCCTGCGCAACCCCGGCCGCTTCCTCGGCCTGCACTTCTTCAACCCCGCACCGCTGCTCCCCCTCGTCGAGGTCGTCTCCGGGTTCGCCACCGACGTGTCGTCGGCCACGCGCGCGTACGAGATGGCGCGCGCCTGGGGCAAGACACCGGTCGCCTGTGCCGACACCCCCGGCTTCATCGTCAACCGCATCGCCCGGCCCTTCTACGCAGAGGCTTTCGCGGTGTACGAGGCCCAGGGCGCCGACCCCGCCACCATCGACGCGATCCTGCGCGAGTCGGGCGGCTTCAAGATGGGTGCCTTCGAACTGACCGACCTCATCGGGCAGGACGTCAACGAGTCCGTCACCCACTCCGTATGGCGGTCCTTCTTCCAGGACGTGCGTTTCACGCCTTCGCTCGCCCAGCAGCGCCTCGTCGAGTCGGGCCGGCTCGGCCGCAAGAGCGGTCAGGGCTGGTACGACTACGGCGACGACGCCGAGCGCCCCGAGCCGCACACCGCGGAACCCGCACAGCAGCCCGCGTACGTCGTCGCCGAGGGCGACCTGGGCCCCGCCTCCGAGCTGCTCGCGCTGATCCGCGAGGCGGGCATCGCCGTGCGCGAGGAGGAAGAGGACCACGGCACCCGCCTGGTGCTGCCGAGCGGCGGCCAGCTGGCGCTCGCCGACGGCCAGACCTCGGTCGAGTTCCGGGACGTCGTCTACTTCGACCTCGCGCTCGACTACCGCAGGGCCACCCGCATCGCCCTGTCGGCCTCCCAGGACACGTCGCCGCAGACCCTCGCCGAAGCCACCGGCCTCTTCCAGGCGCTCGGCAAGGACGTCAGCGTCATCGGCGACGTCCCGGGCATGATCGTCGCCCGCACGGTCGCCCGGATCGTCGACCTCGCGCACGACGCCGTCGCCAAGGGCGTGGCCACCGAGGAGGACATCGACACCGCGATGCGCCTGGGCGTCAACTACCCGCTCGGGCCCTTCGAGTGGAGCCGCAGGCTCGGCCGCAACTGGGCGTACGCCCTCCTCGACGACCTGCACCTGCGCGACCCCTCCGGGCGCTACGCGCCGTCCCTGGCGCTGTACCGGCACGCGTACGCCTCCGACAAGCGGGAGGGCAGCACGTCATGACCACCGCCAAGCGCGACACGTACACGCCGGAGACGCTGCTGTCCGTCGCCGTCCAGGTCTTCAACGACCGCGGCTACGACGGCACCTCCATGGAGCACCTCTCCAAGGCGGCCGGCATCTCCAAGTCGTCGATCTACCACCATGTGGCCGGCAAGGAGGAGCTGCTGCGCCGGGCCGTCAGCCGGGCGCTCGACGGGCTCTTCGGGATCCTCGACGAGGAGCACGCGCGCGTGGGGCGTGCCGCCGAACGCCTGGAGTACGTCGTGCGGCGCATGGTCGAGGTGCTGATCGGCGAACTGCCGTATGTGACGCTGCTGCTGCGTGTGCGCGGCAACACGGGCACCGAGCGGTGGGCCCTGGAGCGGCGCCGCGACTTCGACCACCAGGTGGCCGAGCTGCTGAAGGCGGCGGCCGCCGACGGGGAGGTACGCGGGGACGTGGAGGTGCGGCTCGCGACAAGGCTCGTCTTCGGGATGATCAACTCGATCGTCGAGTGGTACCGGCCCGACGGGCGGGGCGTGAGCGAGCGCGAAGTGGCCGATGCGGTCGTGCAGTTGGTCTTCGGAGGGCTCCGCAAGGAGGCCTGAGCGGCCGCGCAGCGCTCAGCCCTGCGGCTCCAGGTCCTCTTCCTCGAACACCAGCAGCGTGCGTGTGCTGAGCACTTCGGGCATCGCCTGGAGACGGGTGAGCACCAGCTCGCGCAGCGCCCTGTTGTCCGACGTGTGCACCAGCAGCAGTACGTCGAAGTCGCCGCCCACCAGGGCGATGTGGGAGGCCCCGGGCAGCTGTCGGAGCTGCTCGCGCACCGTGCGCCACGAGTTCTGGACGATCTTCAGGGTGATGTACGCCGAGGTGCCCTGACCTGCGCGCTCGTGGTTGACGCGGGCGCCGAAGCCGCGGATGACGCCGTCCTCGATGAGGCGGTTGATACGCGCGTAGGCGTTGGCGCGTGAGACATGCACCCGTTCCGCGACCGACCGTATCGACGCGCGGCCGTCCGCCTGGAGCATCTGGAGGATGTCCAGATCGATGGCGTCGAGAGGCCGCGGCTGCGGCAGGGGACCGCCGCCCTCCGGCCCCTCGGCCATTTGTTCAGGTGCCATGTCCCCCCGCCTCCCTACCATGGACGTACTGCGTTCATTTCAGGTTGTGGAGAACCGTTTGTCCACAGCCTGAAGGTGCCTGTAGCCAAAATGTGCCGACGACCGAACAATCGGTAGGTGAGGCGCATCACACCCGTGGCGCGCCTGAAGCCGCTCCCACGAGGAGGTGCCGTCATGACGGTCATGGAGCAGCGGGGCGGGTATCGGCCATCGCCGCCCCCCGCCTGGCAGCCCCGCACGGACCCCGCGCCGCTGCTGCCCGACGCGGAGCCCTACCGCGTCCTCGGCACCGAGGCCGCCGCGAAGGCCGACCCGGCCCTGCTGCGCCGCCTGTACGCCGAACTGGTCCGCGGGCGCAGGTACAACGCGCAGGCGACCGCCCTCACCAAGCAGGGCCGCCTCGCCGTCTACCCGTCCAGCACCGGCCAGGAGGCCTGCCAGGTCGCCGCCGCGTTCGCCCTGCACGAGCGGGACTGGCTCTTCCCCAGCTACCGCGACACTCTCGCCGCGGTCGCCCGCGGCCTGGACCCCGTCCAGGCGCTCACCCTTCTGCGGGGCGACTGGCACACCGGCTACGACCCGCACGAACACCGCGTGGCCCCCCTGTGCACCCCGCTTGCCACCCAGCTCCCGCACGCCGTCGGCCTCGCGCACGCCGCCCGCCTCAAGGGCGACGACGTGGTCGCGCTCGCCCTGGTCGGCGACGGCGGCTCCAGCGAGGGCGACTTCCACGAGGCGCTGAACTTCGCCGCCGTCTGGCAGGCCCCGGTCGTCTTCCTCGTCCAGAACAACGGCTTCGCGATCTCCGTCCCGCTCGCCAAGCAGACCGCGGCCCCGTCGCTGGCCCACAAGGCCGTCGGCTACGGCATGCCCGGCCGCCTGGTCGACGGCAACGACGCGGCCGCCGTGCACGAGGTCCTCACCGATGCCGTGCGGCACGCGCGCGAGGGCGGCGGACCCACCCTGATCGAGGCGATCACGTACCGCGTGGACGCCCACACCAACGCCGACGACGCGACCCGCTACCGCGGCGACACCGAGGTCGAGGCCTGGCGCGCGCACGACCCCATCGCGCTCCTGGAGCACGAACTGACCGAGCGCGGCCTGCTCGACGACGACGGCATACGGGCCGCCCGCGACGCCGCCGAGACCATGGCCGCCGACCTGCGCGAGCGCATGAACCAGGACCCGGTGCTCGACCCGATGGACCTGTTCGCCCACGTGTACGCCGAGCCCACCGGGCAACTGCGCGAACAGCAGGCCCAGTTGCGGGCAGAGCTGCACGCGGAACAGGAAGGCGGCCACTGATGACCACCGTCGCCCTCAAGCCGGCCACCATGGCGCAGGCGCTCACGCGCGCGCTGCGCGACGCCATGGCCGCCGACCCCACCGTGCACGTCATGGGCGAGGACGTCGGCACCCTCGGCGGTGTCTTCCGCGTCACCGACGGCCTCGCCAAGGAGTTCGGCGAGGACCGCTGCACGGACACCCCGCTGGCCGAGGCGGGCATCCTCGGCACCGCGGTCGGCATGGCGATGTACGGCCTGCGCCCGGTCGTGGAGATGCAGTTCGACGCGTTCGCCTACCCGGCCTTCGAGCAGCTGATCTCGCACGTCTCCCGCATGCGCAACCGCACCCGCGGCACGATGCCGCTCCCGCTCACCATCCGCGTCCCCTACGGCGGCGGCATCGGCGGCGTCGAGCACCACAGCGACTCCTCCGAGGCGTACTACATGGCGACTCCGGGGCTCCATGTCGTCACGCCCGCCACCGTCGCCGACGCCTACGGCCTGCTGCGCGCCGCCATCGCCTCCGACGACCCGGTCGTCTTCCTCGAACCCAAGCGCCTGTACTGGTCCAAGGATTCCTGGAACCCGGAGCACCCGACGGACGTTGAACCGATAGGCCGCGCGGTGGTGCGGCGCTCGGGCCGGAGCGCCACCCTCGTCACCTACGGACCGTCCCTGCCCGTCTGCCTCGAAGCCGCCGAGGCCGCGCGGGCCGAGGGCTGGGACCTCGAAGTCGTCGATCTGCGCTCCCTGGTGCCGTTCGACGACGAGACGGTCTGCGCCTCGGTACGGCGGACCGGGCGCGCGGTCGTCGTACACGAGTCGGGCGGGTTCGGCGGCCCGGGCGGGGAGATCGCGGCCCGTGTCACGGAGCGCTGCTTCCACCACCTGGAAGCACCGGTGCTGCGCGTGGCAGGGTTCGACATCCCCTACCCACCGCCGATGCTGGAGCGCCACCACCTGCCCGGCGTGGACCGGATCCTGGATGCCGTGGGGCGTCTGCAGTGGGAGGCCGAGAGCTGATGGCACAGGTGCTGGAATTCAAGCTCCCCGACCTCGGGGAGGGGCTCACCGAGGCGGAGATCGTCCGTTGGCTGGTGGAGGTCGGCGACGTCGTCGCGGTCGACCAGCCGGTCGTCGAGGTAGAGACGGCCAAGGCGTTGGTCGATGTCCCCTGCCCCTACGGGGGTGTGGTCACCGCCCGCTTCGGCGAGGAGGGCACGGAACTGCCCGTCGGGGCACCGCTGTTGACGGTCGCGGTCGGACCGGCGGCCTCCGGCGCCGAAACCGAGGGTTCGGGCAATGTGCTGGTGGGATACGGCACTTCGGAGGCACCCGCGCGACGCCGGAGGGTACGGCCGGGACAGGCGGCACCCGCGGCTCCCCGGGAGGCGAACGGAAACGCCGGTGCACGCGAGACGGCGGACGGACCCGTTCCCGTGATCTCGCCGCTGGTGCGCAGGCTCGCCCGGCAGAACGGCCTGGACCTCAAGGAGATGACAGGCTCCGGCCCCGACGGGCTGATCCTGCGCGCGGACGTCGAGTACGCGCTGCGTGCCGCCGAGGCACAGGGACGGACGGCGGAGCCGACCGCCGAACCCCAGGCGCCCCCGCCGACCCCCATCACAGCACCCGGTACCGCCCTTCGCATCCCCCTCAAGGGCATCCGGGGCGCCGTCGCCGACAAGCTCTCCCGCAGCCGCCGCGAGATACCGGACGCGACCTGCTGGGTGGACGCCGACGCGACCGAGCTCATGCGCGCGCGTGCCGCCATGAATGCGGCCGGCGGGCCGAAGATCTCCCTCCTCGCCCTGCTGGCCCGCATCTGCACGGCCGCCCTCGCCCGGTTCCCCGAGCTCAACTCCACGGTCGACATGGAGGCCAGGGAGGTCGTCCAGCTCGACCACGTCCACATCGGCTTCGCCGCGCAGACCGAGCGAGGCCTCGTCGTCCCGGTCGTACGGGACGCACACGCGCGCGACGCCGAGGCGCTCACCGCGGAGTTCGCCCGCCTGACCGAGGCGGCCCGCACGGGCAGCCTCACGCCAGGGGAACTCACCGGCGGCACCTTCACGTTGAACAACTACGGCGTCTTCGGTGTCGACGGCTCCACGCCGATCATCAACCACCCCGAGGCCGCCATGCTCGGCGTCGGCCGCATCGTCCCCAAGCCGTGGGTGCACGAGGGCGAGCTCGCCGTGCGCCAGGTCGTCCAGCTCTCGCTCACCTTCGACCACCGGGTGTGCGACGGCGGCACGGCGGGCGGCTTCCTGCGGTACGTGGCGGACTGCGTGGAACAGCCCGCGGTCCTGCTGCGCACGCTGTGACGGCGAGGGCGCCCACACCCTCCCCGCGATGACGCCCACACGTTCCCTGTGATCGCGACGGCACGCATACTCGGGGGATGACCTCGTACGAGCCCTCCGGCGACAGCGGCGCCGACCCGCCGTACGACGCGTACGACGCCGTCGTGCTCGCCGGGGGCGCCGCCCGGCGGCTCGGCGGCGCTGACAAGCCCGGTGTACGTGTCGGCGGCCGAGCGCTGCTCGACCGGGTGCTGACCGCCTGCGCCGACGCCCGTACGACCGTCGTCGTCGCCGGCGCCCGGCCCACCGCCCGGCCCGTGCTGTGGGCCCGCGAGGACCCGCCCGGCGGCGGACCCCTTGCGGCGCTCGGCGCCGGGCTGCACCACACCACGGCCGAGCAGACCGTCGTCCTCTCCGCCGACCTGCCGTTCCTCGGGGCGGCCACCGTGCGGCGGCTGCTGAGCGCGCTGCGCGCGAGCGACGCCGAAGGCGTCCTGCTCACCGACGCCGACGGCCGTGACCAGCCCCTCGTGGCCGCCTACCGCACGCAGGCGCTGCGCCGCGAACTGGCCGCCCTCTCCACCGAGCAGGGCAGCCTCACCGGGCTGCCGCTGCGCCGGCTGACCGCCGCCCTCCACCTCACCCGCGTCCCGGACCCCGTCGCCTCCTTCGACTGCGACACCTGGGACGACATCGCCACCGCCAGGGCACGCATCAGGGAGCATGGGCACGTGTTGGATGAATGGATTTCCGCAGCCAAGGACGAGCTGGGCATCGACCTAGACGTCGACACCGGCATCCTGCTCGACCTCGCCCGCGACGCCGCCCACGGAGTGGCCAGGCCCGCGGCACCACTGACCACCTTCCTCGTCGGCTACGCGGCCGCCCAGGCCGGAGGGGGCCCCGAAGCCGTCGCCGAAGCCACCCGCAAGGCCGTGGCCCTCGCCCTGCGCTGGGCCGCCGAGGCGGACGAGGCCGCCGGCGCCAAGCCCGGTACCGACCCCGACGCCACCCCCTACACCCGCCCGGACGCCGGATGACCGCCCGCTCCACCCCCACCGGCGAGGACATCGAAGACCTCGACGTCGAGGAGGTGCTCGCCCTGGTGAAGGACCCCGACAACCGCACCCCCGGCGACTCCGTACCCGCCCCGCAGGGTGCCCACCACGCCGCGCCGCACAAGTCCGACGCCCACCACAAGGCCACCTCCTGGCCCGAAGCCCGGGTGATCGCCGCACGCGCCGCCCGGTCCGGCGCCCGCCGCCCCCTCGTCTCGGTCCCCCTCGAGGCCTCCCTCGGCCTCACCCTCGCCGCCCCCCTCACGGCCCTCACCGACCTGCCCTCCTTCGACACCTCCGCGATGGACGGATGGGCGGTCGCGGGACCCGGCCCCTGGGACGTACGGGGCGAGGGCGTCCTGGCCGGACACGCCGAGGCCGAAGCCCTCACCGACGGCGAGGCCGTCCGTATCGCCACCGGCGCCCGCATCCCCCCCGACACCACCGCCGTGATCCGCAGCGAACACGGCCGCACCGACGACAAGGGCCGCCTGCACGCCACCCGCGACATGCAGCACGGCCAGGACATCCGCCCCCGCGGCCAGGAGTGCCGCACCGGCGACCAGCTCCTCCCCGTCGGCGCCCTCGTGACCCCGGCCGTACTCGGCCTCGCCGCGGCCGCCGGCTACGACACCGTCACCGCCGTCCCCCGCCCCCGCGTCCAAGTCCTCGTCCTGGGCGACGAGTTGCTCACCGAAGGGCGACCGCACGACGGCCTGATCAGGGACGCCCTCGGCCCGATGCTGCCGCCCTGGCTGCGGGCGCTGGGCGCCGAGGTGACGTCCGTACGAAGGCTCGGCGACGACGCAAAGGCCCTGCGCAAGGCCATCACAGGCTCCGAAGCCGACCTGATCGTCACCACCGGCGGCACTGCCTCCGGCCCCGTCGACCACGTCCACCCCATCCTGGAGCGGATCGGCGCCGAGCTCCTCGTCGACGGCGTGAAGGTGCGCCCCGGCCACCCCATGCTGCTGGCCCGCACCAAGGAGAACCAGCACCTCGTCGGCCTGCCCGGCAACCCCCTCGCCGCCGTCTCCGGTCTGCTCACCCTCGCCGAACCCCTGCTGCGCACGCTCGCCGCACGTCCCGCCCCGGAGCCGTACACCCTGCCGCTCCAGGACGGGGCACACGGGCACCCGCACGACACCCGGCTCATCCCCGTCGTGCTGCGCGGCGACAGCGCCGTACCGCTGCACTACAACGGTCCGGCCATGCTGCGCGGCATCGCGGCGGCCGACGGCCTCGCCGTCGTACCACCGGGCGGCTCCCGCCCAGGTCAGGAGCTGGAACTCCTCGACCTGCCCTGGGCGTCCGCCGGAATCGGGGTGTGTTTCACGTGAAACTTCCGGGCCATGACGCGATCGCCCGCCAAGCGGACGAACATCTCGTGACCCATCGGGTGAAACTGCCGAGGAAGGTGGTCGAGCGGCCGATCCGCCAGGTCGCCAAACGGCTGTTACTGGCCCTGGCGGTCCTGCTCGCGACCGCCCTGATCGTCTACGCCGACCACGACGGCTACAACGACAACTCCGACGGATCGGTCGACCTGCTCGACGCCTTCTACTACGCGACCGTCACCCTTTCCACCACGGGATACGGCGACATCACACCGGTCAGTGACGGCGCACGGCTCACCAACATCTTCGTCATCACGCCGCTGCGCGTGCTCTTCCTGATCATCCTGGTCGGCACCACGCTCGAGGTCCTCACCGAACGCACGCGTGAGGAATGGCGCCTGAACCGCTGGAGGTCCACGTTGCGAGATCACACCGTCGTCGTCGGCTTCGGGACGAAGGGGCGCTCGGCGATCCGGACCGTGTGTGCGACGGGGCTGAAGAAGGAGCAGGTCGTCGTGGTCGACCCGGCCGCCGAGGTCATCGACGCCGCGACGGCCGACGGCTACGCCGGTGTCCTGGGGGACGCGACGCGCAGCGACGTGCTCAAGCGGGCCGAGGTGCACCGGGCGCGGCAGATCATCATCGCCACCCAGCGCGACGACACCGCCGTACTCGTCACGCTGACGGCTCGGCAGCTCAACCGCGGGGCGAAGATCGTGGCCGCGGTGCGCGAGGAGGAGAACGTGCCGCTGCTCCAGCAGTCCGGCGCCGACGCGGTCATCACCAGCGCCGGCGCCGCCGGCCGTCTGCTCGGCCTGTCCGTGCTCAGCCCCGCGGCCGGCATGGTCATGGAGGACCTCATCCAGCAGGGCAGCGGGCTCGACATGATCGAGCGGACGGTCATAAAGGCCGAGGTCGGCAAGACACCGCGAGAGACCGAGGACCTGGTCGTGAGCGTCGTACGCGGGCACCGGGTGCTCGGATACGACGATCCGGCCGTCGGGACACTGCAGTTGACGGACCGGCTGATCACGATCGTGCGGGCGTCGCCGGGCGCACAGGTCGCATCCGGCGTCCGGCCCTTCCGACAGGGCTGACACCTACCGGTACAGCGAGGGGGAGGGAGTAGCGTCCCCTTCATGCATGCGATCACGATTCCCGAACCTGGTGGGCCCGAGGCGCTGGTGTGGGACGAGGTCCCGGATCCGGTGGCCGGTGAGGGCGAGGTCCTGGTCGAGGTGGTGGCCGGCGCCGTCAACCGCGCCGACATCCTGCAGCGGCAGGGCTTCTACGACCCGCCGCCCGGCGCGTCCCGCTACCCCGGTCTGGAGTGCTCCGGCCGGGTGGCCGCGCTCGGTCCCGGAGCCTCCGGCTGGGCCGTCGGCGACGAGGTGTGCGCCCTGCTCGCCGGCGGCGGCTACGCCGAGAAGGTCGCGATCCCGGCCGGCCAGCTGCTGCCCGTCCCCAAGGGCGTCGACCTCAAGCAGGCGGCCGCGCTCCCCGAGGTGGTCTGCACGGTCTGGTCCAACGTCTTCATGGTCGCCCATCTGCGCCCCGGCGAGACGCTGCTCGTGCACGGTGGCTCCAGCGGCATCGGCACCATGGCGATCCAGCTGGCCAAGGCCGTCGGCGCCAAGGTCGCCGTCACTGCGGGCACCAAGGAGAAGCTGGAGCGGTGCGCCGAACTGGGCGCCGACATCCTGATCAACTACCGGGAGCAGGACTTCGTCGCCGAGGTCAAGAAGGCCACGGACGGTGCGGGCGCCGACGTCATCCTCGACAACATGGGCGCGAAGTACCTGGACCGAAACGTCCAGACGCTCGCCGTCAACGGCCGTCTCGCGATCATCGGCATGCAGGGCGGCATCAAGGGCGAACTGAACATCGCCGCGCTCCTGAACAAGCGGGCCGCCGTCAGTGCGACCTCGCTGCGCGCCCGTCCGCTCGACGAGAAGGCGGCGATCGTCGCGGCCGTACGCGAGCACGTGTGGCCCCTGCTCGACGCCGGCCACGTCCGCCCGGTCGTCGACCGCGAAATCCCGATGAACGACGCGGCGGCGGCCCACCGGGTCGTGGAGGAGAGCGGACACGTGGGCAAGGTGCTGCTGGTCGTGCCCTGAATTGCCCGAGTTCCCTATGCCCGTCGCATCCGCAGGCCGATGAAGGCGAGTCCCAGGCCGAGCCCGATCAGGACCAGTCCGCTGCCCAGCGGCAGGATCCGCAGAACGGGCTCGGCGGGCTGCGCGGCCTGCGTGGCGCCCTGCTGTCCGGGGCGCTGCGGGGGCTTGGAGGGCACCAGTCCGGCCTCCGCGGGCGGTGACGCGGAGGCGTCCGCGCCCGTGTCCTCCCCCGCTGGGTGGGCCGTGTTCCGGCTCTGGTCCCCCTCGTCCGAGGAATCGCCCGTGGACTCCGCCGGTGGCGTCTCCCGCCGCCCGGGCCGCTCCCGCCCCTCACCCGCCCGGCTCCCGGCACGCGACGGCTCGGGGGAGGTGGCAGAGGAGGCGGAGGCGGAGGCAGAGGCAGATCGGGAAGCAGCCGCAGGGGCGCCGGCAGCGGGCGTGCGCCCAGCGTCATACGTCGATACGGCCCCGTGCGTCGAAAAGCTCCCGTGCGTCGATACGGCCCCGTACGACGCAACAGCCCCGTACGACGCAACAGCCCCGTACGACGCAACAGCCCCGTACGACGAACCACTCCCGCACGTAAACGCGAGTACGCCCGCCCCCACCCCCACCACCAGTCCAGCCCCCTTCAAAGCACTCAGCCATGGATTCACGCCCCAAGCGTCACATTGCCCCGTACTTCCGGCATTCCGGGTTCCGCCAAAAATCCGAACCCGCTGCACAATCCGGGTATGTCGATTCGTCATGGGCTGCTGGCGCTCCTCGAACACGGCCCCCGCTACGGCTCACGGCTGCGCACGGAGTTCGAGGCGCGCACGGCCGGCACCTGGCCGCTGAACATCGGGCAGGTCTATACGACCCTCGGCCGGCTGGAGCGGGACGGGATGGTCGTCCAGGACGGCGAGGACCAGGCCGGGCGGGTGCTGTACGCGCTGACGGAGGCGGGCCGGGCCGAGCTGCGGTCCTGGTTCGCGCGTCCCGTTCAGCGGGCCGCTCCGCCGCGCGACGAGCTGGCGATCAAGCTGGTCCTGGCGGTCGGGGCGCCCGGCGTCGACGTACGGAAGGTCGTCGAGGCGCAGCGCCGGCATGTGGCTCAGGCGCTGCACGAGTACGTGCGGCAGCGGGCGCAGGCGCTCGCGCGGGGGCCCGGGCATCCGGACGAGCTGGCGCGGCTGCTCGTCCTGGAGCAGCTCATCTGTCACACCGAGGCCGAGATCCGCTGGCTCGACCACTGCGAGGCCCGGCTGCTGCGGCTGAGGACGGAAACTCCCGCACCGTAAACGGTGGATCACCCTCCACAGGGGGCACCACGGTGATGAGATGCACGCGTGCGAGAGAATGGCGGCATGGAGATGCCGAGGAACGAACGGTCGCCGGAGACCCCCCAGATCCTGGTCGTGGGCCAGGACGGCATGGCAATCGGCGGTGGAGACGACGACTCTCGCGAGATTCCGGTGACGGAGCAGGTCGAGCAGCCGGCCAAGGTGATGCGGATCGGCAGCATGATCAAGCAGCTCCTGGAGGAGGTGCGCGTCGCTCCTCTGGACGAGGCGAGCCGGGTCCGGCTCAAGGAGATCCACCGCAGCTCGGTGAAGGAGCTGGAGGACGGGCTGGCGCCGGAGCTGGTCGAGGAACTGGAGCGGCTCTCGCTGCCCTTCACGGACGACGGCACGCCCAGCGACGCCGAACTGCGCATCGCGCAGGCCCAGTTGGTGGGCTGGCTGGAGGGCCTCTTCCACGGGATCCAGACCACGCTGTTCGCCCAGCAGATGGCCGCGCGGGCCCAGTTGGAGCAGATGCGGCGCGCGCTGCCGCCGGGCGTCGGCCACGAGATGGGCGAGGACGGCCACACGGCCGGCCGCTCGGGCGGACCGTACCTGTAGCCACGCAAGCGACCAGCTACGCAAGCGAAAGGGCCCGGCGGCCGAAACCGCCGGGCCCTTCGTATGCGCGCTCCGGGATCAGGACGGGTTGCCGGTCGAGACGTCGAGCTTGATCACGACCTTGTCCGGGTCGACGTCCGAGCCGGCCTCGGGGGACTGGTCGATCACCGCGCCCTCGCCATACGTGTTCTCGTTGTAGTCGTTGACGACCAGCGACCAGCCCGCGGCCTTCACGCACTCCCTGACCGACTCGATGTACTTGAACCGGAAGTCGGGAACCCGGATCTTGTTCTCGTCGGTGTACGACTCCTGGGGCTCCGTGCACTCCGTCGAGTCGATCACCTTCGTCGTGTCCGGCCCGCGCCAGTCCGCCGCATGGGTCGCCGAAGCACTCGCGCTGCTGCTGGTGCCGCCGCCCTTGCCCTCGTTGCCTCCGCTGCCCCCGTTGAGCGCCAGTGCCGCGATCAGGCCGCCGACGGCGATGATCGAGACGACGATCGTGCCGATGACCACCGACTTGTTGCTCCTGCCGCCGCCCGAGGGCGCGGAGGGCCTGTGCTGGGGCGTGATGTTGTACGGCGGCGGGGTCTGCGGCTGCGCGTACGGGGACGGCGTCCGGTAGCCGCCCTGCTGCGGGTAGCCGTACGCCGGGGAAGGAGGAGGCGTCGGGGCGCTGTACGGGTTGGGGGTCGGCGGCTGGGGCGGCTGGTACGGCGTCTGTACGGGGCCCGGCTGCGCCGGGGGTGCCTGGCCGACCGGCGGGAACACCGCGGCGCCGACGCCGGTGCCGCTCTGGGTGCGCGCGCCCGGCACGATGCTCGGCGGGGCGGCCTGGAAGGACGCGGCCACACGCAGGCACTCGCCACGCATGGACTCGGAGCTCGGGAAGCGCTCGTTCGGGTTCTTCTTCAGCGCGCGGGCAACCAGCGCGTCCACCGCGGGCGGCAGCGCCCGGTTGACCGACGAAGGAGTCACCGGCTCCTCCTGCACATGCGCGTACGCGATCGCGAGCGGCGAGTCCGCCTCGAACGGCAGCCGCCCGGTGACCAGTTGGAACAGCATGATGCCGACCGAGTAGAGGTCGGACCGGGCGTCCACGCTCCGCCCCAGCGCCTGCTCCGGCGACAGATACTGCGGGGTGCCGACGACCATGCCGGTCTGTGTCATCGACGTCACACCGGACTGCATGGCGCGCGCGATGCCGAAGTCCATCACCTTGACGACACCGCGCTTGGTGACCATCACGTTGCCCGGCTTGATGTCCCGGTGGACCAGGCCCATCTCGTGGCTGATCTCCAGCGCCGCCAGAACGTCCGCGGTGATCTTCAGCGCCTTGTCGGCCGGCATCGCGCCGAACTGCCGTACGTCCTCGTCGAGCACCGAGCCCAGCGGGCGGCCCTCGACGTACTCCATGACGATGTACGGCGTCGTCATCCCGTCGAGGCTGTCCTCGCCGGTGTCGAAGACCGAGACGATATTGGTGTGCGTGAGCTTGGCCACGGCCTGGGCCTCGCGGCGGAAACGCTCGCGGAAGGCCTGCTCCCGGCCGAGTTCGGTGTGCAGCGTCTTGATCGCGACCTGGCGGTCGAGCACGGAGTCGTACGCGAGGTGCACGGAGGCCATGCCGCCCTCGCCGAGGAGGTCGCGCAGCTGATAGCGGCCGCCGGCGAGCGCCCGCCCCGGATACCGGCCCTGTGCGCCGTCCTGGCTCATGTTCCGCTTCCCCCGTGGGCCTTGAGGCGCCGTTGACCGCCGATGATCCAAAGTGCTATTCCCGGCCAAGTCTGCCCCAGGGCACTGACACGTCAAGCGCGGTGCCCGATCCGTGACCGTTAGCGATAGAAGCGTCGCGGGAGCGTTACAGAGGCTGTACGGGCGGTACACAGAACTTGCACGCACAGACGAAGTGACGGTTTGATGGCCGGTCCGTCCTGTGCCGGTTCCGGCCCCCTTCTCGGACCGGCGGCTTGCGTTGAGGCTGTAGCGTGGCCGACGGAGACCGTAACAACACCGCGCGCACCGCGGGCAGAAACGACGGCGAGGACTGATGGCACAGCAGCAGCGCGCCCAGGGCCCGTCCGACCCCGAGGCGGCTGGCGGCGGTATGTCAGATGCGCCGGAAATGTGGGGTAACGGCGGGCTGGTCGGGGACGGCCGGTACCGGCTGACCCGCAGACTCGGCCGGGGCGGCATGGCAGAGGTTTTCGCCGCGGAGGACGTGCGCCTCGGGCGCACCGTCGCGGTCAAGCTGCTCCGTGCCGACCTCGCCGAGGACCCGGTCTCCAAGGCCCGCTTCACGCGCGAGGCCCAGTCGGTGGCCGGCCTCAATCACCATGCGATCGTCGCCGTGTACGACTCCGGCGAGGACATGGTGTCCACCGGCGGCTTCGCCACGGGGGGCGCCCACTCGGTGCCGTACATCGTGATGGAGATCGTCGAGGGCCGCACCATCCGCGATCTGCTGATCAACGCCGAGGCGCCCGGTCCGGAGCAGGCACTGATCATCGTCTCCGGCGTGCTGGAGGCGCTCGCCTACTCGCACCAGCACGGCATCGTGCACCGCGACATCAAGCCCGCGAACGTGATCATCACGCACACCGGTGCGGTGAAGGTGATGGACTTCGGCATCGCCCGTGCCCTGCACGGCGCGCAGTCGACGATGACGCAGACCGGCATGGTCATGGGCACGCCGCAGTACCTCTCCCCGGAGCAGGCCCTCGGCAAGGCCGTCGATCACCGCTCCGACCTGTATGCGACGGGCTGCCTCCTCTACGAACTCCTCGCGCTGCGGCCCCCGTTCACGGGTGAGACCCCGCTGTCGGTGGTCTACCAGCACGTCCAGGACATCCCGACGCCGCCGTCCGAGGTCTCCGACGCCGTGCCGCCGGAGCTCGACGGCCTCGTCATGCGCTCGCTCGCGAAGGAGCCGGACGACCGCTTCCAGACCGCCGAGGAGATGCGCGGGCTCGTCCAGTACGGGCTGCAGATGCTGTACGACCAGGGCGGCCACACCGGCACCTGGAACACCGGCCCGGTCGCCGTGCACGAGGGCCGGCACACCCCGGCGTCGGGCTTCGCGAGCACGACGGTGCTGCCGCACCCCGGCGTCTCCTCCGGTACGACGCAGATTCCGCAGCCGATCCTGCCCACCGGCTACGGCGGCGGGGACGACGGCGGCTTCGAGGGGCACGGCAACAAGGGCAGCGGCCGCGGCAAGCTGTGGATCCTCGCCGTCCTCGCGGTGATCGCCATCGCCGCGGGGGTCGCGTTTGCGCTGAACCACGGCGGTGGCGGGGGCGGTGGCAGCGGCACCTCGCAGTCGCCGACCACCTCGCCGACCAGCAAGGACACCGCCACCGAGTCGCCCACCGACACCACCACCGACGAGCCGACGGACACGTCCACGGACACCGGCACCGGCACGAGCTCGGGGTCCGGCTCCTACACGCCGTCGTACACGCCGTCGTACACCCCCTCCCAGACCGCCAGCAGCGAGCCCACCGACGAGCCGACGGACACGCCGACGTCTGCGGAGCCGACGGACGATCCGACCCCGTCGACCCCGCCGACGTCCAACCCGACGGACCCGGCGGACGGCGGCACCGACAGCGGTGCGACAGGCGGCACGGCGGGCGTCGGCTGACCCGGCGATTCCGGCCTGCATGATCCTCGTCCCTGATCCTGATCCTGCTCGAGGTGAACTCTTCCGGTGACGAGGGTCACCGGGATAACGTGCCGTTGTTCCGGCCCCCTGCAAGGCTGTGACCAGGAAGAGTTCCCGACTTTCGCGATTTACTTGGAAATCCAAGCAAAAACGCAGGTCAGGAGGGGTTTCACAGAAATGTGGAGCACTGGGTAACGTGCCTTTTGCAGGGCGCTCGCCGGGGCACCTGTCACGCCTGTTCCCGACCGGGCCGCACCCACCCCGTGCGCCCGTAGGGGTTCAGGTGAGCCGCACTGGCGCCCGGCGAACCCGGGTAGCCGGACCGACGGAGGAGCACACGTGACCGTGGAGAGCACTGCCCCGCGCAAGCCGCGACGCAGCGCCGGAACCAAGAGCACGGCCGGCAAGCGCACGACCGCAACGAACACGCCGGGCACCGAGCCCGAGCTGGTACAGCTGCTGACGCCCGAGGGCGAGCGCGTGAAGAACGCCGAATACGACAAGTACGTCGCCGGCATCACCCCCGATGAGCTCCGCGGCCTGTACCGCGACATGGTGCTCACCCGCCGCTTCGACGCCGAGGCCACCTCCCTGCAGCGCCAGGGCGAGCTGGGCCTGTGGGCCTCGCTGCTCGGCCAGGAGGCCGCCCAGATCGGCTCAGGGCGCGCCACCCGCGAGGACGACTACGTCTTCCCGACCTACCGCGAGCACGGCGTCGCCTGGTGCCGCGGGGTCGACCCGACCAACCTGCTGGGCATGTTCCGCGGCGTGAACAACGGCGGCTGGGACCCCAACAGCAACAACTTCCACCTGTACACGATCGTCATCGGCTCCCAGACGCTGCACGCCACGGGCTATGCGATGGGCGTGGCCAAGGACGGCGCGGACAGCGCGGTCATCGCCTACTTCGGCGACGGCGCGAGCAGCCAGGGCGACGTCGCCGAGTCCTTCACCTTCTCCGCGGTCTACAACGCCCCCGTGGTGTTCTTCTGCCAGAACAACCAGTGGGCGATCTCCGAGCCCACCGAGAAGCAGACCCGCGTACCGCTCTACCAGCGTGCGCAGGGCTACGGCTTCCCCGGCGTCCGGGTCGACGGCAACGACGTACTGGCCTGCCTCGCGGTGACGAAGTGGGCCCTGGAGCGTGCCCGCAGCGGCGAGGGCCCCACCCTCGTCGAGGCGTACACGTACCGCATGGGAGCCCACACCACCTCCGACGACCCGACGAAGTACCGGGCCGACGAGGAGCGCGAGGCCTGGGAGGCGAAGGACCCGATCCTGCGGCTTCGCCGGTACCTGGAGGCTTCAAACCACGCGGACGAGGGATTCTTCGCGGAACTCGAGGCCGAGAGCGAGGCGTTGGGCAAACGAGTGCGTGAGGCGGTCCGCGCCATGCCGGACCCGGACCACTTCGCCATCTTCGAGCACGCCTACGCGGACGGGCACGCGCTCGTCGACGAGGAGCGAGCCCAGTTCGCCGCCTACCAGGCGTCGTTCGCAGAGGAAGAGGGGGTCTGATCATGGCAATCGAAAAGCTGGCCCTGGCCAAGGCGATCAACGAGTCGCTGCGCCGTGCCCTGGACTCCGACCCCAAGGTCCTCATCATGGGTGAGGACGTGGGCAAGCTCGGTGGCGTGTTCCGCGTGACGGACGGCCTCCAGAAGGACTTCGGCGAGAGCCGCGTCATCGACACCCCCCTCGCCGAGTCGGGCATCGTCGGCACCGCGATCGGTCTGGCCCTGCGCGGCTACCGCCCGGTGGTGGAGATCCAGTTCGACGGCTTCGTCTTCCCGGCCTACGACCAGATCGTCACGCAGCTCGCGAAGATGCACGCCCGCTCGCTGGGCAAGGTCAAGCTCCCGGTCGTCGTGCGCATCCCCTACGGCGGCGGCATCGGCGCGGTCGAGCACCACTCCGAGTCCCCCGAGGCCCTCTTCGCGCACGTGGCGGGCCTGAAGATCGTCAGCCCCGCCAACGCGTCGGACGCGTACTGGATGATGCAGCAGGCCATCCAGAGCGACGACCCGGTGATCTTCTTCGAGCCCAAGCGGCGCTACTGGGACAAGGGCGAGGTCAACACCGAGGCCATCCCCGGCCCGCTGCACAAGGCGCAGGTGGTCCGCGAGGGCACCGACCTCACGCTCGTCGCCTACGGCCCGATGGTGAAGCTCTGCCAGGAGGTCGCCGACGCGGCCGCCGAGGAGGGCAAGAACCTGGAGGTCCTGGACCTGCGCTCGGTGTCCCCGCTGGACTTCGACGCCATCCAGGCGTCGGTGGAGAAGACCCGCCGCCTGGTGGTGGTCCACGAGGCCCCGGTGTTCTTCGGCTCGGGCGCGGAGATCGCCGCCCGCATCACGGAGCGCTGCTTCTACCACCTGGAGGCACCGGTCCTCAGGGTCGGCGGCTACCACGCCCCGTACCCGCCGGCCCGCCTGGAGGAGGAGTACCTGCCGGGCCTGGACCGGGTGCTCGACGCCGTCGACCGCGCCCTGGCGTACTGAGGAGAGGGTCGTGACGACGATGACGGAAGCGTCCGTACGCGAGTTCAAAATGCCGGACGTCGGCGAGGGCCTCACCGAGGCCGAGATCCTCAAGTGGTACGTCCAGCCCGGCGACCAGGTCACCGACGGCCAGGTGGTGTGCGAGGTCGAGACCGCGAAGGCGGCGGTGGAACTGCCCATCCCGTACGACGGGGTGGTCCGCGACCTGCACTTCCCCGAGGGCACCACGGTGGAGGTGGGCACGCCGATCATCGCGGTGGACGTGTCGGGCGGCGCCGCTGCTCCCGCCCCGGCGCCGGCCGAGACCGCTGCTCCCGCCGCTGCCCCCGCCGAGGAGAAGAAGCCGGAGGGCTCCGGACGCCAGCCGGTGCTCGTCGGCTACGGCGTTGCCGCGTCCTCCACCAAGCGCCGCCCGCGCAAGGGTCCCGAGGTCGTGGTCTCCGAGGCCTCGACGGCGGTTCAGAAGGAGCTCAACGGCCACGGGCCGGCTCCGGCCGCACCTGCACCGGCCGAGAAGCCCCGCCCGCTCGCCAAGCCGCCGGTGCGCAAGCTGGCGAAGGACCTGGGCGTCGACCTCGCGACCGTGGTCCCGTCCGGCCCGGACGGCATCATCACGCGCGAGGACGTGCACGCGGCGGTGGCGCCGCCGGCCGCGGAGCCGGTGACGGCTGTGACGGCTCCGGCTGTTTCCGTGCCCCCGGCCCCGGCCCCGGTCGCGACGTACGACACGGCGCGTGAGACCCGTATCCCGATCAAGGGCGTCCGCAAGGCCACGGCGGCCGCGATGATCGGCTCGGCGTTCACGGCGCCGCACGTCACGGAGTTCGTGACGATCGACGTGACCCGCACGATGAAGCTGGTCGAGGAGCTCAAGCAGGACAAGGAGTTCGCGGGACTGCGCGTGAACCCCTTGCTGCTGATCACCAAGGCGCTGCTGGTCGCCATCAAGCGCAACCCGGACATCAACGCGTCCTGGGACGAGGCGAACCAGGAGATCGTGCTCAAGCACTACGTCAACCTGGGCATCGCCGCGGCGACGCCGCGCGGCCTGATCGTCCCGAACATCAAGGATGCGCACGCCAAGACGCTTCCCCAACTGGCCGAATCCCTGGGCGAGTTGGTGTCGACGGCTCGCGAGGGCAAGACGTCCCCGGCGGCCATGCAGGGCGGCACGGTGACCATCACCAACGTCGGCGTCTTCGGCGTCGACACGGGCACGCCGATCCTCAACCCCGGTGAGTCCGCGATCCTCGCAATCGGCGCGATCAAGCTCCAGCCGTGGGTCCACAAGGGCAAGGTGAAGCCGCGCCAGGTGACAACCCTGGCGCTCAGCTTCGATCACCGGCTGGTGGACGGGGAGTTGGGCTCGAAGGTGCTGGCTGATGTGGCGGCGATTCTGGAGCAGCCGAAGAGGTTGATCACCTGGGCGTGACGGGTCCGGCACGATAGGTTGAACGCTGAAGGGACGGCCGCAAATTCGCGTTGCGGCCGCCCCTTCAGTTACTCACGAGGTAGCTCAGGCGTGGCTGAGCACGTAGACCGGCGCCCCGTCCTCCGTCGCACCCTGCGAGCGGATGCAGGCGTGCTTGCGCAACAGGCGCAGGCACTCATTGACCCGGTGCACGGACAGCCCCGTCCGAGCCGCGATCGACTCGAGCGGCTGCCGGAGCTCGCCCTCCTCGACGAGAACCGGCGCGATGACCACAGCCACCGTCCAGACGTCCTCAGTCACGGACAATCGCCGCCGCCAGTCGGCCAGGACGGTCTCGGTCGTGGGGCGCTCGGGGAACTCGGCCGCGGGCGTCGGCCGGTCGAGAGCCAGGGCGTCCAGCCGGTTGGCGATGCGCTCCATGGCCTGGGCCATGGTCAGCTGGATTTCCAGCATCTTTTCTTGCAGGGCGAGTGCCCTGTCCTGGGCGGTGGCGAATCGTTCGTCGGCCTCGAGATTGCGTTCTTCGAGCCGGACGATGGCTTCGGCGACCTGCTCGGGCATGGCGTAGGCGATGGGGGTACCGGGGTCTGCGGGCTGTACCTCAGCCTCTTCGAGTGTGTAGGAACCCTCTCGCTGGACGGTCGCGATCACCTCTGCGGCCCACTCCTTGAAGGGCGCGCACTCCTCCTTGGTGCAGCCGTTGACCAGAAGGATCAGCCCTTCCAGATCGATGAGGCGCAAGTCTCGGCGCCACTCGCGACCTGCAGGGATGCTGAGACAGTGACTTCCAGTCACTGTCTCGAGAAAGTCTCGGTGCTTCTCTGGGACATGGTCGAGGAGGGCCTTGCGTGGCGTGGTGTATCCCAACTCCTTGCAGACGTCCACCGCCGGAAACCAGTGCTTCCCGTCCGGCATGGTCAGCCGTCGTACGCGCGATCCCGTGGCCGCGTACACGAAGTCGCTGACGTCGATCGCGTCCTTCTGCGCCCCGGGGCGGGGTTGGTGCTTGCTGGGTTCGATCATGTGAACCACCTCCGCCGCGGACGCTAGGACGGAGAAAATCGAATATGCCAGCCCGCACAAGGATGTTCACGATCAAGAGGGAAGAGACGGCCGATTTCGCGACGGGACTCCATCGGCACCTGTACGCGCGTGCGCCCGTCTATCAGTCCTCGCCGACCTGGATCAGTACCGCGAAGCGCCGCCCGTCCGTGCCCGCGACAAGGCTGTCGAAGGTGCAGCCGGAGACGTCCGTCCAGCTGCTGCCGTCCCGGTTGGACCACCACCGCGCGTCCGCCCCGAGCAGCTGCACGACCTGCCCAGCGACGGCCTCGGCCTCCTCGACCTCCTGGACGGACGCCGGGCCCGCAGAGTCCTGCCAGTCCCGCCGATGCAACTGCCGGAGAAGGATGTTTAGTTCGGCGGCGACGGCGGCCAGGACGCCGCTCACGCCGCCAGTCGTCGCCGGTAGCAGCCCGGAGCGGACGTAGACGCGGTGCCGGTGTGCCAGCCGCTTCAGCAGCACCGCCAATTCGTCATCCCGCTTTACCACTTCAGACCGCCTTCCGCGCCATCAGCGTCGCGATCCTCCGCTTTCTCCCCTCCTCCGGCTCCTGCACCACCCTCGCCGTCACTACCAGCCCTGCCTGCTCCAGCAGCTCCACAAGCCTTTGTGCCGGCAGCAGATGGGACTCGTACGACACCGGATGGCCGCCGTACGCCTGCGCCGGGCGGAGCCGCTCGCCGTCGCCCACCCAGCCCGCCAGCATCAGGCGGCCACCGGGTCCCAGCGTCCGGTAGAACTCGGCGAACACGACCGGCAGCGCCTCCGGCGGTGTGTGGTGGACGGAGTAAAAGGCGAGGATGCCGCCGAGCGTCCCGTCGGCGATCTCCAGTCCGGTCATCGACCCCACCGTGAAGGTCAGCCCGGGATGGGTCCGTCGGGCGATCTCGACCATCCTCGGCGAGACGTCGACACCGAAAGCGGGCACCCCGAGCTCCGCCAAGTGTGCGGTGACGAACCCCGGCCCGCACCCCAGGTCCGCGACCGGTCGCCCCTCCTCGTCCTCCCGCACGGACTCCGCGAACGCGGCCAGCAACGCGCGTGACAACGGGTCCAGTTCGCCAGGCCTCTTGACCTGCTCGGCATAGTCGGCGGCGACGGTGTCGTACGACTCCCGGATCGCAGTGAGAATCGCAGTGAGATGCGAGGGCTCGGTCACCCCCTGACTCTAGACACCGAGGGGCCCACCGCCCACAGGCGGCAGACCCCTCCAGTCACGTAATCACCTACGTCGGCGTCAGCCGAGCTTCGCGAACCCGTAGTTCAGCAGCTTCTTCGCGTCCGCCTCGCGCTGGGCGATGGAGGTGGAGGCGAGGACGGTGCCGTAGACCGTCTTGCCGTTGCGGGTGGCGGCGAAGACGAGGCAGTACTGGGCCTCGGGGCCGGAGCCCGTCTTCACGCCGATGGTGCCGCTGTAGCTGCTGAGCAGCCCGTTGGTGTTGGTCCACGGCTGCATCGTGCGGATGCTGCCCGTCTTGGTGATGGTCTTCGCGGTGTACGACTTCGTCTTCACGACCGTGCGGAACGTGGAGTTCTTCATCGCGCTGCTGGCGATCTTCGTCAGGTCGCGCGGCGTCGAGTAGTTGGAGCCACTCCCTATGCCGTCGAACGAGTCGAAGTGCGTGTTCGGCAGGTTCAGGTTCTTCGCGGCGGTGTTCATCTTCCCGATGAACGACTTCACGCGCGCGGCCCGCGTCGTACCCGAACCGAACTTGTCGGCGAGCGCGTAGGCGGCGTCGCAGCCCGACGGCAGCATCAGGCCGTAGAGCAGCTGGCGGACGGTCACCTTGTCGCCGACGATCAGGTGGGCCTGGGAGGCGTTGTTGGCGACGACGTAGTCGCTGTACGCCTTCTGGATCGTGACCTTGGCGTCGAGGTTCAGGTTCGCCGATGCGAGCACGACCTTGGCGGTCATGATCTTGGTGGTGGAGCCGGTGGAGCGCCTGGTGTCCGCTGCCTTCGTGTACAGCGTCTTGCCGTTCGAGTTGTCCATCACGTAGCCGCCCTTGGCGACGATCGTGGGCACGGTGACGGCCTGCGCGGGCGCAGCGGTGAGGGCGGCGGTCGCGAGCATGGCGCTCGCCGTCACGGTGACGGCGGCGGCTCTGCGGACACGGCTGCCCGGAATGCCGGTAATCAAGTGATTTACCCCGATGTATGTTGAATGCCCCTGGCGTGCGGCCCAGTTGAGCGTGCAAAGAAGGTGGGGCCGCACGTGTGTGACACGTAAGTAGCACAGATGGTTGTGCTGTTGCTGAGGCGGGGTCCTTCGGGCAGCAATCGGACAGCGAGTGTTCCGTATGCTGGACGGGCGTCCTCATGCGTACGTGTTGTATCTATGCTGTTCGCATGAGCAGCCCGGGGACCCTGACCAGCAAGCAGACCGTCAAGCAACCACCCGCCGCCGACCGCGTATACGCCCACGTCAAGCAGGGCGTCCTGGAGCGCCGCTACGAGGGCGGGACCCTCCTGACCGAGGGCGAGCTCGCCGAGGCCGTCGGGGTCTCCCGCACTCCGGTGCGCGAGGCGCTGCTGCGGCTGGAGGTGGAAGGGCTGATCAAGCTCTACCCGAAAAAGGGAGCCCTGGTCCTGCCCGTGTCCGCGCAGGAGATCGCGGACGTGGTGGAGACCAGGCTGCTGGTCGAGGAGCATGCGGCGCGCAAGGCCGTGCCCGCCCCCGCCGGGCTCGTCGAGCGGCTCGAGGAGCTGCTGGCCAAGCAGAAGGCGCAGGCCGCCGCGGGCGACCTCGCCGGGGCCGCCGTCACCGACCGCTGCTTCCACGCCGAGATCGTCCGCAGCGGGGGCAACGAGATCCTCTCCCGGCTCTACGACCAACTCCGCGACCGCCAGCTGCGGATGGGCGTCGCCGTCCTGCACTCCCACCCCGACCGGATCGCCAAGACCCTCGCCGAGCACGAGGAGATCCTTCAGGCGCTGCGCTCCGGGGACGCGGAGGAGGCGGTCGGGGTCGTACACCGGCACGTCAGCTGGTTCTCGCACCTGGCCCGGGGTGAGGTCCGATGAGGTCGTCGGCCGCCGTGACCGCGCTGCCGGGTGATCCGCCGGGCGGCCGGCGCGCGATGGCCGTCTGGGGCATCGGCGTCTCCGTCTACTTCGTCGCCGTCATCTTCCGTACGTCCCTCGGGGTCGCCGGCCTCGACGCCGCCGACCGCTTCCATGTGAACGCCTCGGCGCTGTCGACCTTCTCGATCCTGCAGCTCCTCGTCTACGCCGGAATGCAGATACCCGTCGGCCTGCTGGTGGACCGGCTCGGCACCAAGAAGGTGCTGACCATCGGGGTCGTTCTCTTCACGGCCGGTCAGCTCGGGTTCGCGTTCTCGCCCTCGTACGGCATGGCCCTCGCCTCCCGTGCGCTGCTCGGGTGCGGTGACGCGATGACGTTCATCAGCGTGCTGCGGCTGGGCACCCGTTGGTTCCCGGCGCGGCGCGGGCCGCTGGTCGCCCAGCTCGCGGGCCTGGTCGGCATGGCGGGCAACCTGGTCTCCACGCTGGTGCTGGCCCGGCTGCTGCACGGCGTCGGGTGGACGGCGGCGTTCGGGGGCAGTGCGCTCGCGGGTGTCGTGGTCCTCGTCCTGATGCTGCTGTTCCTCAAGGACCACCCGGAGGGCCACGAGCCCGAGCCCTTCCCGCACCAGGGTGCCGCTTACGTCCGGCGGCAGATCGCGGCCTCCTGGCGGGAGCCGGGGACGCGGCTCGGGCTGTGGGTGCACTTCACCACCCAGTTCCCGGCGATGGTGTTCCTGCTGCTGTGGGGCCTGCCGTTCCTGGTCCAGGCGCAGGGCCTGTCCCGGGCCACGGCCGGCGAACTCCTCACCCTGGTCGTCCTGTCGAACATGGTCGTGGGCCTCGTCTACGGCCAGATCATCGCCCGGCACCACGCGGCGCGACTGCCGCTGGCGCTCGGGACCGTGGCGGCGACGGCGACGGTGTGGGCGGCGACGCTGGCCTACCCGGCCGACCGGGCGCCGATGTGGCTGCTGATCGTGCTGTGCACGGTGCTCGGTTCGTGCGGTCCGGCTTCGATGATCGGCTTCGACTTCGCGCGGCCGGCCAACCCGGCGGAGCGGCAGGGAACGGCTTCCGGGATCACCAACATGGGCGGCTTCGTCGCGTCGATGACCACCCTGTTCGCGATCGGGGTGCTGCTGGACGCCACCGGCGACGACTACACCGTCGCGTTCTCCGCGGTGTTCGTGCTCCAGGCGCTCGGGGTCAGCCAGATCATGCGGCTGCGGGGGCGGGTCGCCCGGCGGGAGCGCGAGCGGTTGGTGGCGAGCCGGGTGGAGACGGTGCATGTGCCCGCGTGAGGTGGGGCGGTTCACCGCAATGGACGTTCACAGCCCAGGTGTTGCTCTGTCATAGGCGTGTGACAGAGGTGTCGTGAAGCGAGGACGGGCGTGACCCGGGGGACCGGCGGGCCCTCATAGTCATCGAGCGCATCGAACGTATCGAACGCCTCGAACGCAGTCCTCGCTTCCGAAGGGAACCTCCCGATGAACCGCCACGTGCGCAAGGCCACCCTCGTCACCGCCGCGATCACGGCCGGCTTGCTGATGACGGCCTGCCAGAACGGTTCCACGAGCACCGGCAGCTCCCCGAACGCATCGGCGTCCAAGACGGCCGAGTCGCAGGGGACGTCGAAGACCTCGGGGACGTCCAAGCACTCCGGCTCGTCGGGCACCTCCGCCCGGAACACGTCGAGGTCCCAGCAGGGCGTGAGCACGACGATCACCGGTGGCACGGTCGGCTACCTTGCCCCGGGCAAGTACATCGTGTCCGTGCCCGGAAAGACCGACCAGGCCTTCTTCGTCGCCGACGACACCCAGGTCTACGGCGCAGGCAAGATCTGCGGCGGCTCGCGCTGCACCCTGGACCAGCTGGAGACGGCCACCAAGAAGGCAGCCGTCACCGCCGATGTGACGATCAAGAAGGGCGTCGCCACCGTCGTACGCGAACGCCGGAGCGCCGGCAGCGGCACCGGCGCGAAGGGCGTGAACGGCACCTGGCTCGGCAACGTCGGCTACCTCGCGCCGGGCAAGTTCACCGTGTCCGACATGAAGGGCGTCGAGCAGGCGTTCTACGTCGCCGACGACACCAAGGTGTATGGCGCGGGCACCATCTGCGGCACCGCGGGATCGTCGGGGACCACGCGCTGCACCCTGGACCAGCTGGAGAGCGCCGCCAAGAAGGGCGTCTCCGCGAAGGTCGTGATCAGCGGCGGTGTCGCCACGACGATCACCGAGGACCACTGATCACCGCATCCGAAGGCGCTACGGCGTCACCGTGAAGTTCCGCAGGATCGCCGCCGTCAGCTCCGGGGCCCCCTCCGCCTTCACCCGGTCCGCCACCGCCTCCGGTGTCACCCGGCCGCAGGCCAGGCGTACGTATGTCTCCCAGTCGAGGGTGAGGGTGGCGGCGGGGCCGAGGGCGGGGGCGGTCTCGAGGGTGCCGCGGCCCTGGATGTCGACGCGGATGGTGCGCAGGAACTCGACCGGGCCGTGCACGTCGAAGACGATCGCCGAACTGCGCGGCGCGTCCGCCTTTTCGGCGACGACCTCGGGGAGCGCGCCGAGCAGCACGTCACGGGCGATGTGTGCGCCGGGGGAGTCGAGGTTGCCGGGGCGGCCGAGGGCCGCCCGGAGGTCCTGTTCGTGCACCCACACGTTGAACGCGTGGGCACGCATGGACTCTTCGAGGGTGAGCTCGGTGCCGAGGGGGCCGCGCACCTTGGTGCCAGGGTCGCGCGACTCGTTCCGCAGCTGGCGGTTGCGGCGGATGATCACGTACTCCAGCTCGGAGGTCATCTCCGGCGCCGTGTGGTGACGGCGGACGTCGACCTGCATCTCCATGTAGCGCTGGCTGTCGTTGGTGACGTGGAAGAGGTCGCGCGGGAGCGTGTGGATGGGGCGCGGGTCGCCGAGCATTTCGCAGTCGAGCCCGATGACATGGGAGACGACATCCCGGACGGACCAGCCCGGGCACGGCGTCCGCCGGTTCCACTCTCCCTCCACAAGCGGCCCCACCAGCTCGGATATCGCTTCGATCGAATGGGTCCAGGCGTCGGCGTAGGGCTGGAGGGTGGGATGCAGACTCACGGAACGGGACCCCTCGGCGGTCGGTACACGGGCGGTTGGTGGCAGCGTTGCCAGCGGGAGGTGGCTGCACTCGGCGGGTGTCTTGAAACGCTAAGTTACGCTGCTGTGAGGCACCCCGGCAGTGCTTTCGTGTGACGATCGTAGGCCCGTGTGGACGGCTCGAATGCCAGGACGGTGGTAGTGTGCGCGCCTCTCTCATCCAGATCGCCGTAGACGAGGGCGAATCGGTCGAATCGCGTAGGCGGCGGGTGACCTCGCTGGTACGGGAGCAGGCCGGGGCCGATCTGGTCGTGCTGCCGGAGCTGTGGACGACCGGCGCTTTCGCCTACGAGGAGTTCGGCCGCGAGGCCGAGCCGCTCGAGGGACCGACGTACGAGGCCATGGCGAAGGCAGCGAGCGACGCGGGCGTGTGGCTGCACGCGGGCTCGATCCCCGAACGTGACCCTGACGGTCCCCTCTACAACACCTCTCTCGTCTTCTCCCCCTCCGGTGATCTGGCCGCCGCCTACCGCAAGATCCACCGCTTCGGCTTCGACAAGGGCGAGGCCGTGCTGATGGGCGCGGGGCGGGAACTGGTGACGGTGCGCCTGCCCGAGACGACCCTCGGCGTCGCCACCTGCTACGACCTCCGTTTCCCCGAACTCTTCCGCGGCCTCGTCGACGCCGGCGCCGAGACCTTGGTCGTCCCGGCGGGCTGGCCGGAGCGCCGCCGGGCGCACTGGACGCTGCTGGCCCAGGCGCGGGCGGTCGAGAACCAGGCGTTCGTGCTTGCCTGCGGAACGGCCGGGACACATGCGGGAGTTCCGCAGGCGGGTCACTCGATCGTGGTGGATCCGTGGGGCGAGGTACTCGCTCAGGCGGGGGCGGACGAGGAGATCCTCACCGTGGAGTTCGATCCGGCGAAGGTCGCGACGACGCGGGAGCAGTTCCCGGCACTGAAGGACCGGGTCCTGTAGACCGCCCTGGCACCGCCACGGCCCTCAGTCGTCCTCCCGCTCCTTCTCCGCCAGGTGGATCACGCACACCGCCACCGCGATCAGCAGCGCCGGATCCGCGTCCTCCCGTACGACGTCGACGCCGTACGTGTCCCGGATGTGGAGCCAGCGCCGCGAGATCACGGCCAGCAGTTCGCCGTCGTACTCGACGGCGAACTCCCGGTCGAGGATCTTGCCGCTGACGTCCAGTTCCGTGCCGTCGACCATGGAGACCCGGTAGTGGTTGCGCAGCAGGGACAGGCGTTTGCGCTTGATGCGCGCGAGTGCGTCGCCGTCCCGTTCGATCACCATCGTGTCGCGCAGGGCGAACATCTTCTGGTGGATGTCGATCAGGACGTGCCCGTGCGTGTCCTTCAGCTCGAAGGTGTCCCTGAGGCGCATGGCCTTGCCGTCGACGAGGAACACCTTGCTGCCGTGTTCGTCCTCGATCCAGTAGTCGTCACCGATGCCGAGGATCCGGTCGCGTACGAGGAATCTCATACCGTCACCGCTTCCCCGGCGGCCGGTCCGAAACGCCGCCGGTAGGCCGACGGGCTGAGTCCGGTCTCGCGCCGCACGCGCGCGCGTAGGTTGGCCGCGGTCCCCAGGCCGCTCCTGGCGGCCACCACGTCCAGCCGCTCCTCCCCCCGCTCGATCAACCGGCAGGCGAGCGCCACCCGCTCCCCCGTCAGCCACGCCAGCGGCGTCGTACCGAGCTGCGCCCGGAAGCGGCGGTGGAGCGTGGCGGGGGAGACAGCCGCGCGAGCCGCGAGGCCCGCCACCGTCAGCGGCTCCCCCAGCCGCTCCTGCGCCCATGCCAGCAGCGGACCGAGCGACTCGTCGGGCACCTGAGGCACCGGCCGCTCCACGAACTGCCGCTGCCCGCCGTCCCGGTGGGCGGCGAACACCAGCCGCCGCGAGACGGCGTTCGCGATCTCGGCGCCGTGGTCCGTGCGTACGACGTGCAGGCCGAGGTCGAGCGCTGCCGCGCTGCCGGCCGCGGTCAGGATGCCGCCCTCGTCGACGAAGAGCACGTCCGGCTCCAGGCGGACCTGCGGGTGCAGCTTGCGGAAGACGTCGGCCCACATCCAGTGCGTGGTGGCCCGGCGGCCGTCCAGCAGGCCGGCCTCGGCGAGCGCGAAGCTGCCGGTGCACAGGCTCATGACGCGGGCGCCACGCGCGTGCGTGCGGCGAATCGCGTCCAGTACGGCGGCCCCGCGCGGCACGACGTTGTCGGGGCGGCCGGGCACGACGAGGGTGTCCGCGTCGTCCACGGCGTCCAGGCCGGGCACCCCGGTCAGCGTGAAGAAGCCGTGGTTCATGCGCACCTCGGGGGTGGGCGTGCACAGTGTCACCTCGTACAGCGGGCCGGGGAGCCCGAGTTCGGGCCGCGGCAGCCCGAAGAGCTCGGTCGTGACGCCGACCTCGAACGGGTTGGTGCCCTCGTCGACGATCACGGCGACCTTGTGCGGGCAGCGGTGCGAGGATCCTTGCGGCATGTGCGATTTCTAGCACTCGTGCAGTCGCCGGGCCACCGCCGACGATGACGTGCATGAGCAGCGAACCCATCTCCCTGGACCAGGCCCTCGCCTCCTTCACCGAGCAGTGGAGCCCGCGCATCGTCACGGCTGTCAACGACTACGACGTACGCGTCGCGAAGGTCGAGGGCGAGCACGTCTGGCACGTGCACGACCACACCGACGAGTTCTTCCTGGTCCTGGAGGGCGAACTCCACATCTCCCTGCGCGAGCCGGCCGGCGAGCGCACGGTGACGCTCCCCAAGGGCTCGGTCTTCACGGTCCCGCGCGGCACCGAACACAAGCCGTACGCGCGTGTGCCCACCGAGATCCTGCTCCTCGAACCGACCGGCACCTCGACGGTCGGCGATCGCCATGACGACGTCCCGTCGCACGTGGACGCGACCACCGGCCACGCCCTCACCTGACCGGACCTCGCACTCCACCGGGCAAAGAGGTGTCCCGCAGGTGAACTTCGCGCGCGTACAGGGAAGTTGACCAACCAATCAGGTGGCCTCCGAGTCGGATCCTGCACAAGGCGCACCGCGCCGCACGTTCTTCTCGGAGGTCCCACCATGCTCTCTCGTCCCGCCCGCCGCCGGATGATACGCGCCGTCTCGGCGGCGACGGTCGTGCTCGGTACGGCCCTCGCCGTCCCGCTCACCGTGGCCGGCACCGCCGACGCCGCGACGACGCCGGCCACCGCCGCGGTCAACCAGTACGACTGGCAGCTCACCTACAAGGCTGCCCCCGGCCAGACCAACAAGGCCACCGTCACCGCGACGCTCACCGCGGACCGCACGGGCATCACCTACGTGATCGACGACGTCGTCCCGGTCAGCGCGGGCCACGACTGCGCCTACCCCGTCGGCTCGGACCACACGAAGGTCTCCTGCACGGTCACCTCCGTGGACAGCCAGGACCCGTACGCCGGCGTGATCGTGGACCTCGGAGACGGCAACGACACGCTCGCGTACGCCAACAACACCGACCAGGTGTACACCTATGCCCAGATCTCCCTGGGCGCCGGCAACGACAAGTCGACCGACTCGGGCCGCCTCGACGGCGCCTACGTCTCGGGCGGCGCGGGCGACGACACCATCACCGTGGGCGCGGAGGGCCTGGCCTGGGGCGGTGACGGCAGCGACACGATCACCGCGAGCGGCGGCGACAACATCATCCAGGGCGGCGCGGGCAACGACACGCTGCACGGCGGCTCCGGCGCCCAGTACCTGTCCGGCGACGACGGCAACGACACGATCACCGGCGGGACGTACGACGACACCCTGTACGGCGGCAAGGGCAACGATGTCCTGTACGGGAACAGCGGCAACGACAAGCTGTACGGCAACAGCGGCAACGACAGGCTGTACGGCGGCGCGGGCAGCGACACGCTCTCCGGCGGCCCCGGCACGGACGTGATCCGCCAGGGCTGACGGAGCGCGTCGGCGCCTTCGAAGCTGAGCTGCGCAGCGGCTTCGCCACCGTTCTCACCGCGGTCCATGCCATCGCCGACCGCCTCCCCGAGGCACCCGAAGCGGCCTCGGGGAGCTGGACCGGCGCCGGGCGTCAGCCCTCCAAGAACGCCACCAGCGCGTTCGCCAGCAGATACGGGTCGTCCGTGCCGCACAGCTCCCGCGCGCTGTGCATCGACAGGATCGCGACGCCGATGTCGACCGTCTTGATGCCGTGCCGGGCCGCCGTGATCGGGCCGATCGTCGTGCCGCAGGGCATGGAGTTGTTGGAGACGAAGGACTGGAAGGGGACGTTCGCCTTCTCGCAGGCGGCGGCGAAGACCGCACGGCCCGAACCGTCCGTCGCATAGCGGTTGTTGACGTTGACCTTGAGGATGGGGCCGCCGTTGACGCGCGGGTGGTGTGTCGGGTCGTGGCGCTCCGCGTAGTTGGGGTGGACCGCGTGACCGGTGTCCGAGGACAGGCACACCGTGCCCGCGAACGCTCTCGCCCGGTCCTCGAAGGAGCCTCCGCGCGCGAACACCGAACGCTCCAGGACACTGCCGAGCAGCGGACCGTCCGCACCCGTGTCCGACTGCGAGCCGTTCTCCTCGTGGTCGAAGGCGGCCAGTACGGGGATGCAGGGCGGCTTGCCCCCGGCCACCGCCGTCAGCGCGGCCACACTCGCGTGCACGGACAGCAGGTTGTCCATGCGAGGCCCGGCGAGCAGCTCCTTGTCGCGGCCCAGGTACGCCGGCGGCTCCACCGAGTGCGTCATCAGGTCCCAGCCGGTGACCTCACCGGCCGGCAGCCCCGCGGTCTCCTCCAGGAAGGCGATCAGGTCGCCGTCCCGCACATCGTTGCCCAGACCCCAAATGGGCGTCAGATGGCGCTGCTTGTCGAGCTTGAGGCCCTCCGCCGACACCGAACGGTCCAGGTGGATGGCGAGCTGCGGGACGCGCAGCAGCGGCCGGTCCACGTTCACCAGGCGCGTCGAGCCGTCCCTGAGGGTCAGCCGGCCCGCCAGGCCCAGGTCGCGGTCGAGCCAGGAGTTGAGCAGCGGTCCGCCGTAGATCTCCACCGCCACCTGGCGCCAGCCGTGCGCTCCGGTGTCGGGCAGCGGCTTGACCCTCAGGTTCGGGGAGTCGGTGTGCGCGCCGACGATACGGAACGGCGTGTGGGGCGCCGCGCCCTCGGGGACGTACCAGGCCACGATCGCGCCACCGCGCAGTACGTACCTGCCGCCGCTCGTCCCGTCCCAGGCGTCCGTCTCCGCGACCTGCCTGAACCCTGCCTTCTCCAGCCGCTCGGCGGCGCTCGCCACCGCGTGGTACGGCGACGGGCTGGCCGTCAGGAAGGACATGAGGTCGTCGGTGTGGCCGCGGTCGAAGCGGGGGGGTTCGCTCATGGGGTTCACCTTAACGACGTACGAGGGCCCACTCCTCGTGATGGGGAGCGGGCCCTCGTGAGGGCGATGTGGAATTCTGGCTACCCAGAACCGGGGAGGTTAGAACGCGGCCTCGTCCAGCTCCATCAGGCCCAGCTCGACGTTCTCGGCGAGCTTGCGGGCGCCTGTGACGCCCGGCAGCACGTTGGCCGCGAAGAACTTCGCCGCCGCGATCTTGCCCTGGTAGAACGCCTTGTCCTTCGCCGAGGCCGTCTCCAGCTTCTCGGCGGCGACCGCGGCGCCCTTGAGCAGCAGGTATCCGACGACCACGTCACCGGAGGCGAGCAGCAGGCGGCTGGTGTTCAGGCCCACCTTGTAGATGTTCTTGACGTCCTGCTCGGTGGCCGCGAGGTCGGTCAGCATCAGGCCGACGATGGCCTCCAGCTCGACGGCGGCCTTCGAGAGGTGCTCGCGGGCGCCCGCCAGATCCTCGCCGCCCTCGCCGAGCGCCAGGAACTTCTTGATGTCCTCGGCCAGCGAGTTCAGCGCCGCGCCCTGGTTGCGGACGATCTTCCGGAAGAAGAAGTCCTGGCCCTGGATCGCGGTGGTGCCCTCGTACAGGGTGTCGATCTTGGCGTCGCGGATGTACTGCTCGATCGGGTACTCCTGCAGGAAGCCGGAGCCGCCGAAGGTCTGCAGCGACTGGGCGAGCTGCTCGTAGCCCTTCTCGGAGCCGTAGCCCTTGACGATCGGCAGGAGCAGGTCGTTCAGCGCCTCCAGCGCCTTGAAGTCCTCGCCCGCCGCCTCCTTGATCTGGATCTCGTCCTGGATGGAGGCCGTGTAGAGCACCAGCGCGCGCATGCCCTCCGCGTACGCCTTCTGCGTCATCAGCGAGCGGCGGACGTCCGGGTGGTGCGTGATGGTGACCTTGGGCGCCGTCTTGTCCATGAAGTTGGCCAGGTCGGGGCCCTGGACGCGCTCCTTGGCGTACTCCAGCGCGTTCAGGTAGCCCGTCGACAGCGTGGAGATCGCCTTCGTGCCGACCATCATCCGCGCGAACTCGATGATCCGGAACATCTGGCGGATGCCGTCGTGCTTGTCGCCGATCAGCCAGCCCTTGGCGGGGTGCTGGTCGCCGAAGGTCATCTCGCAGGTGTTGGAGGCCTTGAGGCCCATCTTGTGCTCGACGTTCGTCGCGTACACGCCGTTGCGCTCGCCCAGCTCGCCGGTCTCGAAGTCGAAGAGGTACTTCGGGACGAGGAAGAGGGACAGGCCCTTGGTGCCGGGGCCGTGGCCCTCGGGGCGGGCGAGGACGTAGTGGAGGATGTTCTCCTCCATGTCGTGCTCACCGGACGTGATGAAGCGCTTCACGCCCTCGATGTGCCAGGAGCCGTCCTCCTGCTGGATCGCCTTGGTACGGCCGGCGCCGACATCCGAGCCCGCGTCGGGCTCGGTGAGCACCATGGTGGAGCCCCAGGTCTTCTCCACGGCGATCTTCGCTATGTGCTTCTGGACCTCGTTGCCCTCGTCGAAGAGGATGCCGGCGAACGCCGGGCCGGAGGCGTACATCCACACGGCCGGGTTCGAGCCGAGCAGCAGCTCCGCGTAGGCCCAGATCAGGGAGCGCGGGGAGGTGGTGCCGCCGATCTCCTCGGGCAGGCCCAGGCGCCAGTACTCCGAGTCCATGAAGGCCTTGTAGCTCTTCTTGAACGACGCCGGGACCGGGGCGGTGTTCGTCTCCGGGTCGAAGACCGGCGGGTTGCGGTCGGCATCCGCGAAGGACTCCGCCAGCTCGTTCTCCGCGAGGCGGCTCAGCTCCTCGAGGATGCTCTTGGCGGTCTCGGCGTCCATCTCCTCGAACGGGCCGGTGCCGTACAGCTTGTCGCGCCCGAGTACTTCGAAGAGGTTGAACTCGATGTCGCGGAGATTCGACTTGTAGTGCCCCATGGCGACTGCTCCGTCTAGAGAGATCGGCGAGGCACTGGATCCTCGCGCTAGTTCACGTACCAACAAGTAGCTACGATGATGCTACCCGCCGGTAATAAGAAGCAACCCCGAATGGGTCATCTGTGACTCAGTACTCTTGCGCTCATGTACGGCTACGACCAGAACGTGGGTGCGGGTGCTCAGCAGCAGTACGCCCAGCCGCAGCAGGGCCCCGGCGGTTACGGGCAGCAGTCACCGCTGTATCCCGAGCCGTCCCCGCCGTCGCTCGCGGACGCGGTACGGGCCTTCACCACCGGACAGCTGTCCGCGGAGGACTTCCAGCAGGTCTTCGCGACCTCGAAGGTCTACTGCCCGCGCGGCGACAACCCCGGTTTCCTCGCCCTGCACAACACCCAGCAGCCGGTGATCCCGATGTTCACCTCGCTCAAGGAGCTGCGCCGGTACGCGGGCAAGGAGTCCAAGTACTTCGTGATCACGGGGGCCGAGGTCATCGACCTGCTGCCCACCGGCTACGGCTTCGTCCTCGACATGGAGGGTGAGCACCGCATGGTCTTCGACGCGAAGGCCGTGGAGCAGATGGTCGAGTTCGCGATGCGCAGGATGTACGGCTGACACCCCCCTACGAGAGCCCGGAGGGAATGCCCTCCGGGCTTTCTGTGTTACGGGTGGCAGAAAGTTCAATGCTCAACTAAACTGGCCGCACAAGGAGGTACCGACATGCCTGCAGTGACCGTCGAGAACCCGCTGACCCTGCCCCGCGTGGCCGCACCGGCCGACGCCGTGGCGCGTCCCGTACTCGCCGTCACGACCGCGCCGAGCGGTTTCGAGGGCGAGGGCTTCCCGGTGCGCCGGGCGTTCGCCGGGATCAACTACAAGTACCTCGACCCGTTCATCATGATGGACCAGATGGGCGAGGTGGAGTACGCGCCGGGCGAGCCCAAGGGCACCCCCTGGCACCCGCACCGCGGCTTCGAGACCGTGACGTACATCATTGATGGGATCTTCGACCACCAGGACTCCAACGGTGGCGGCGGCACCATCACCAACGGCGACACCCAGTGGATGACCGCGGGCTCGGGCCTGCTGCACATCGAGGCTCCGCCGGAGTCCCTCGTCATGTCCGGCGGCCTCTTCCACGGCCTGCAGCTGTGGGTGAACCTGCCGGCCAGGGACAAGATGATGGCCCCGCGCTACCAGGACATCCGCGGCGGCAACGTGCAGCTGCTGACGACCCCGGACGGCGGTGCGCTGCTGCGTGTCATCGCCGGTGAGCTCGACGGCCACCAGGGCCCCGGCATCACGCACACGCCGATCACGATGATCCACGCGACGCTGGCGCCGGGCGCGGAGATCACCCTGCCGTGGCGCGAGGACTTCAACGGCCTCGCGTACGTCCTCGCCGGCCGGGGCGCGGTCGGTGCCGAGCGCCGCCCGATCCAGCTGGGCCAGACCGCCGTGTTCGGTGCGGGCTCCGCGCTGACCGTCCGTGCGGACGAGAAGCAGGACTCCCACACGCCGGACCTGGAGGTCGTGCTCCTGGGCGGGCAGCCGATCCGTGAGCCCATGGCCCACTACGGCCCGTTCGTCATGAACACCCGCGAGGAGCTCCAGCAGGCCTTCGATGACTTCCAGAAGGGGCGGCTGGGGACCATCCCGGCGGTGCACGGGATGACCGAGGGCGGGCTCTGAGATCGAAAGGTAAACAGGGGATAAGAGGGGCAGAATAGGAAAAGAGTCCTGAATCGGGACCCTCGCGGAACTTCGTCGCGAGGAGGCCGAGATGACGAAGCGCCTGTACTGGCCCGGTGTCGCCGGGGTGGGGTCCGGGGTGATCATGCTCACCGCGGTGATCATCCTGAACAGCAACATCCCGGACGACACCGGAAAGAGGGGCCTGGCCAAGACCCTCACCTTCTACCTCAAGAGCAGCAACCTCGACCTGCTCGAGACCACGACCCTGCTGCTGCTCACCTCGTCCATGCTGTTCCTGTTCTTCCTGGGCCCCCTCACCCGCATCGCCGGGAAGCGGTCGCAGCTGGTCCTGGCGGGCGGCATCGCCTTCGCCGTGCTCATGATGGCCGCGGCACTGATCTCCGGCATCTTCGCGATCTCGGCCAAGTACGACGACACGTTCCTGGTGGTCGCGGGGACGGCCCTGCTGGCCATGCTGCTGATCGACCTGGCCTACGGCGCATTCATCGGAGCCATGGCCGCGGCGGCCGTCCTGCTGTTCGCGATGTGGCGGGTGTCCCGGACGACCGACGACCTGCCGCAGTGGCTGGGCTGGCCGGCGCTGGTCATCGCACTCGGGTCCCTGGCGGGCCCGTTCACCGCCTGGATCACCACATTGCTCATGGGGGTGTGGATCCTTGCGGCCGGCGTGCTGCTGGTGCTGCGTCCACCGGCCGCAGCGGCGGAGCGGCCGACCACGGCGCCCGCCGAGCCGTCCGTGGCACCGACCGAGCCGCCGAAGGTGCCGGCGGGCCCGCGCACGTGAGCCGAGAGCCTGTTCACAGGCTCTGACGTTCCGTCACCCGGGCGGCCTGTCCGCGCAGGACAGGCGAGGCCGCCCGTGATCGCCTTGAGCCGTGCAGCTCCTCCCCGACGCCGCCCGCCGCCTGGCCGGCTGGTGTGCCGTCGTCCTGCTCGTCTCAGGGGTCGTCTACGTCGGGGTCCGGCTGTGCTCGGAGTTCCGGACCGCCGTCACGCCGGTGCTGCTCGCCCTGCTCGGGACCGCGCTGCTCGGACCCCTGCACCGGCGGCTCGTCAAGGCGAAGGTCAACCGGTCGATCGCCGCCGGGCTCACATGTGTTGCGGTGGTCGCCGTCGTCGGCGGGGCCGTGTACATCGTCGTCGCCGCGCTCATCGACACCGGGGACCAGATCGTCGCCTCGCTCAAGGACGCGGCTCAGGGCGTCGCCGATCACTTCGGGGCCGCGGGGACCTCGCTGGACGACCTCGCCACGAACGCCAAGGACCTGCTCACCAAGTTCGGCGGGACGGCCGCGTCCAACGTCATCAGCGGGGTGAGCATCGTCGGCGAGAGCATCGCCATGGCCGTGCTGGCGCTGTTCCTCGTCTTCTTCTTCCTGCGGGACTCGCACAAGGCCGCCGACCTGATCCGGGGTATCGCTCCGGGGAAGAGCGGCGACACCCTCGAAGCCATGGCCCGGCGGGCCTTCGAGGCCGTCGAGGGGTTCATGCGGGGAACCACCCTCATCGCGCTCATCGACGCCGTCTGCATCACCGTGGGGCTGTTGTTCCTCCGCGTCCCGGGGGCCGTAGGGCTCGGTGCGCTCGTCTTCGTCGGTGCCTACGTCCCCTACCTCGGCGCCTTCGTCTCCGGCGCCGTCGCCGTGCTGGTCGCGCTTGCCGACCGGGGCTTCGTGATCGCTCTGTGGGTGCTCGGGGTGGTGCTGGCGGTCCAGGTGCTGGAGGGGCATGTGCTGCAGCCCATGATCCAGAGCCGGACCGTGCAGATGCACCCGGCGGTGGTGATGGTCGCGATCACGGCGGGAGCGTCCGTCGCAGGGGTCCTCGGCATGCTGCTGGCGGTGCCGCTGACCGCGGCCGCCTTCGGGGTCCTGCACGAACTGCGGACGCGCTACCCGGAGCCGGAAGCCGAGCCGTCGGACTCGTAGAGCTCGAACCAGATGCTCTTGCCCTCGCCCTGCGGGTCCACGCCCCACGCGTCCGCGAGCAGCTCGATGAGCATCAACCCCCGCCCGGAGGAGGCCAGTTCGCCGGGGCTGCGCCTGTGCGGGAGGGCGTCGCTGTTGTCGGTGACCCCGATGCGCATCCGGCGGCTGCCGTGTTCGCCCCGCACCTCCGCCAGCAGCAGCGCGTCGGCGTCGGTGTGCACGAGGACATTGGTGAGCATCTCGGAGACCAGCAGCACCGCCGAGTCGACCTGGTCCGGCGAGGGCCAGTCGTGGAGCAGTTCGCGCAGCTGCTGACGGGCCACCGCCACCCGCTCCGGCTCGGCCTGCGCGACGGACAGCATCGTGCGGCGCACCGGCGGCGGCACGAACAGCGCTTCGCCGTGGCCCTCCACCGGCCGGGACAGCAGCAGTACGGCTATGTCGTCCTCGCGCCGGTCGGCGAGCGGGCCGGTGGTGTGGTGGGAGGAGGGGCCGTGCACGCCCTGGACCAGGGCGTCGGCCAGCTCCTCCAGGTCGTCGCCCTTGTGGTCCTCAAGGATGGTGCGGATCCGCTGCCAGCCGCTCTCCAGGTCGTGGCCGCCGGTCTCGATCAGACCGTCGGTGCAGATCAGCATGGTCTCGCCGGATTCGAGGGTGATCCGGGTGGTCGGGTAGTCGGCGTCCGGGTCGATGCCGAGCGGCAGACCGCCCGCCGTCGGGCGGGCCAGCACCGTGCCGTCCGCCATCCGGATCGCCGGGTCGGGGTGCCCGGCGCGGGCGATGTCGAGGGTGCCGGTCGCCGGGTCGGCCTCGACGTACAGACAGGTCGCGAAGCGCAGGTCCGCGAGGGCGTCCTCCTCGGGGGCGCCGTGCTGGGTGGCGCCGTCCGACAAGCCGTGCAGGAAACGGGAGGCGCGGGAGAGCACCGCGTCGGGGCGGTGGCCCTCGGAGGCGTACGCGCGCAGGGCGATACGGAGCTGGCCCATCAGGCCGGCCGCCCGCACGTCATGACCCTGGACGTCGCCGATGACCAGGGCGATACGGCCGTTGGGCAGCGGGATCATGTCGTACCAGTCGCCGCCGACCTGGAGGCCGCCGCCGGTGGGGACGTAGCGGGCCGCGACGCTCATGCCCGGTATCTGCGGGCCGAGGGTGGGCAGCATCGAGCGCTGCAGGCCGTCGGTCAGCGCCCGCTCGGTCTCGGCGGCGCCGGCCCGGGACAGGGCCTGGGCGAGCATGCGGGCCACCGTTGTCAGCACGGACCGCTCGTCGGGATTGAAGGTCACCGGATAGGCGAAGGCCGCCATCCAGGCGCCCATCGTGCGACCCGCAACGGTCAGCGGCAGAAACGCCCAGGAACTGCGGCCGAAGGACGAGGCGAGCGGCCAGGTGACCGGGTAGCGGGACTTGTACTGCTGGGGGGTGGTGAGATAGACGGCGCGGCCCGTGCGGACCACCTCGGCGGCCGGGTAGTCGGTGTCCAGCGACATGTGCGAGAAGGGACCCTCGTCGCCGGGCTGATGGCCGTGGTGGCCGATGATCCTCAGCCGGTCGCCCTGCACGCTGAACACGGCGAGCCCGTCCGGCGAGAACCCCGGCATCGACAGGCCCGCCGCGACCCGCAGCACCTCCTCCGTGGACCGCGCCTCGGCCAGCGCCCGGCCCGCGTCCAGCAGGAACGCCTCCCTGGAACGCCGCCAGTCGCCGGTGACGGCGCTGCGTCCGGCCGGCGTGCCCGGGGTCGGCTCGGTGACCTCCTGGAGCGTGCCGATCAGCTGGAAGGACTTCTTCCCGGCGTCGAACGACGGCTTGGAGCGGGAGCGCACGACACGGATGATCCGGCCGTGCTCGTCCATGATCCGGATCCGCACCTCGGCCAGCGTGCCCTCGGCGACGGCCAGTCCGACGACGGCGATGATCTCGTTCCAGTCGACCGGATGGAGCCGGGCCCGGGCCTTGGCCTCCGTGAGAGTGGTCTGCACGGCAGGCAGCCCGAGCAGCCGAGCCGCTTCGGCGTCGACCGTGACGAGTTCGGTGGCGGTGTCCCAGTGCCACAGGCCGGTCGCGAGGGCGGCGAGAACCTCCCCCACGGCGGGCAGAGGCTCACCAGTGCGCATTGCCCCACTTTATGGAGAGGTGATCGAGGAGTGCCACCGATTGCCCACTCTTAATGGTGGGGAGCCGATCTTGGGGTGCCCGGTACCCTGGGGGTTGTTTCACGTGAAACACCCTGAGTGACACAGACCCCGATCCGCGAAGACTGGATGAACGACGATGCATCGGTACAGGTCCCACACCTGCGGCGAGCTCCGCTCCTCTGACGTCGGCACCGACGTCCGGCTGAGTGGCTGGCTGCACAATCGGCGCGACCTGGGCGGCATCCTCTTCATCGATCTGCGTGACCACTACGGCATCACGCAGCTCGTCGCCCGTCCGGGCACCCCGGCCTACGAGGCCCTCGACAAGCTGACCAAGGAGTCGACGGTCCGCGTCGACGGCAAGGTCGTCTCCCGGGGCACCGAGAACGTCAACCCGGACCTGCCGACCGGTGAGATCGAGGTCGAGGTCGGCGAGGTCGAGCTGCTCGGCGCGGCCGCCCCGCTCCCCTTCACGATCAACACCGAGGACGGGGTCAACGAGGAGCGGCGCCTGGAGTACCGCTTCCTGGACCTGCGCCGTGAGCGCATGCACCGCAACATCATGCTGCGCACGGCGGTCATCTCGGCGATCCGGCACAAGATGACGGCGCTGGGCTTCAACGAGATGGCGACGCCGATCCTGTCCGCCACCTCCCCCGAGGGCGCGCGTGACTTCGTGGTGCCGTCCCGTCTGAACCCGGGCAAGTTCTACGCCCTGCCGCAGGCTCCGCAGCAGTTCAAGCAGCTGCTGATGATCTCCGGCTTCGACCGGTACTTCCAGATCGCGCCCTGCTTCCGCGACGAGGACGCGCGTGCGGACCGCTCGCCGGGCGAGTTCTACCAGCTCGACGTCGAGATGAGCTTCGTCGAGCAGGAGGACGTCTTCCGCCCGATCGAGCAGCTGATGACGGAGCTGTTCGAGGAGTTCGGCAACGGCCGGCACGTCACCTCCCCGTTCCCGCGGATCCCGTTCCGCGAGGCCATGCTGAAGTACGGCTCCGACAAGCCGGACCTGCGGGCCCAGCTGGAGCTCGTCGACATCACCGACATCTTCGAGGGCTCGGAGTTCAAGGCCTTCGCAGGCAAGCACGTGCGTGCGCTGCCGGTGCCGGACGTCTCCGCCCAGCCCCGGAAGTTCTTCGACCAGCTCGGCGACTTCGCGGTCTCGCAGGGCGCCAAGGGCCTGGCCTGGGTGCGCGTCGCCGAGGACGGTTCGCTGACCGGCCCGATCGCGAAGTTCCTCACCGAGGAGAACGTCGCCGAGCTGACGAAGCGGCTCCAACTGGCCGCCGGTCACGCGGTGTTCTTCGGCGCGGGCGAGTTCGACGAGGTCTCGAAGATCATGGGCGCGGTCCGCGTCGAGGCCGCCAAGCGCGCCGGGCACTTCGAGGAGGGCGTCTTCCGGTTCTGCTGGATCGTCGACTTCCCGATGTACGAGAAGGACGAGGACACCGGCGCGATCGACTTCTCGCACAACCCCTTCTCCATGCCGCAGGGCGGCCTCGAGGCCCTGGAGACCCAGGACCCGCTGGACATCCTGGGCTGGCAGTACGACATCGTCTGCAACGGCGTCGAGCTGTCCTCCGGCGCGATCCGGAACCACGAGCCGGAGATCATGCTCAAGGCCTTCGAGATCGCGGGCTACGACCGCGAGACCGTCGAGGAGAAGTTCGCCGGCATGCTGCGCGCCTTCCGCTTCGGCGCCCCGCCGCACGGCGGCATCGCCCCCGGCGTCGACCGCATCGTCATGCTCCTCGCGGACGAGCCGAACATCCGCGAGACCATCGCCTTCCCGCTCAACGGCAACGCCCAGGACCTGATGATGGGCGCACCGACCGAGCTGGAGGAGACCCGGCTGAAGGAGCTGCACCTGACGGTGCGCAAGCCGCAGCCGAAGTAGGCCAGTTGAAGTGACAGGGGCTCGAAACCGACCGTCGGTTTCGAGCCCTTTCGCTTGCTTGGAAACCTCACCGGAGGCACACAGGAATCCCGAGGGGGCAGCACAGAAGCCTGTTGTGTCATAGGGAGTGACATCGCAGGTGCCGGCCTTCCGGGCCGCCGGGCCGAGGAGGAGTCATGGGGTACGCGATCGCGCTCTCGGTGCTGTTGATCGCCGGGACGGTGGGCGCGGTCGTCGCGCTGCGGCGGACACGGGTGGTGCCGGGCGCGACCGAACTGGACGCGGAGGCCGAGGCCAACCGCTGGCTGATACGGCTGGGCGGCAGCCTGATGCCGCCCGGTGCAAGCAGCTGGGCGAGCAACGGGAAGACGGCGGGGCAGGCGCTGACCGACGCCGCGGAGTGTCATCGCGCCGCCCGGTCCCTGCTGGCCGAGGCCCGTACGACGGCGGAGTACGAGCGGGTGACGCGGACGGCGCAGGAAGGGCTCCGGCACGTCCAGGCGGCCCGTGAGGCGCTGGGGCTGGCGGCGGACCCGGCTTCCGTCGCTCCCGAACCGGCGCCACAAGCAAGGCAGGCCCGTCAAGAGCACGCCCTTCAAGAGCACGCCCTTCAAGAACCGATTGCGGCCCGGCTTTAAGGATTCATGGGTTCCACAGTGCTTTCCCACGCTCCTGACAGGCGGCCCCCCTAGCTTCGCGGACCATGACGGGAAAGCAGACGGCCGAAGAGCCGAAACACAAGAAGGACCTGACGCGCCGCAAGGTCGTCGTCGTGGGCGCGGGCGCGGTAGCAGCGGTGGGCGTGGGCGGCGGACTCGCCCTGACCGCCTCCGCGGACGAGTCGGCCACCGACGCCTCGCCGAGCGCCTCGAGCACCGCGGAGACCTGTTACACGCTCACGTCGGAGACCACCGAGGGCCCGTACTACATCGACGCAGACAAGATCCGCCAGGACATCACCGAGGACCAGGACGGCATCCCCCTGACCCTCACCCTCAAGGTGATCGACGCGGAGACTTGCAAGCCCGTGAAGAACGCGGCCGTCGACATCTGGCACTGCACCGCGCTGGGCGTCTACTCCGGTTACGAGGCGATGGGCAGCGGCGGCGGGGGCGGCGCCCCGACGGACGCCCCGTCCGGCACACCCACCGGCACACCCACCGACGCACCCTCCGGCACCCCGACGGGCGAGCCCCCGTCCGGCGCCCCCTCCGGCGGTACGGGCGGCGGCCACTCCGAGCCGACCGACGACGAGCGCTATCTGCGCGGCACCTGGAAGACCGACAAGCGCGGCTACGTCACCTTCAAGACGGTCTTCCCGGGCTGGTACCAGGGCCGCTGTGTACACATCCACGTCAAGGTGCACGTGGACGGCACCTGGACGGACGCCGGTTACGAGGGCGGCCACACCTGCCACACCGGTCAGCTGTTCTTCGACGAGAAGTCGGTGCTGGCCTCGGCGAAGGTCGCCCCGTACTCCACGAACACCACGACCCGCACCACCCTCGACGAGGACACGATCTACCCGGACAACGGGCACGAGGGCGGCCTGCTCTACCTCAAGTACGACAAGAAGCACATCGCCAAGGGCGTGCGCGCCCACCTGACCATGGGCGTCGCGCCGGACGAGACGCACGACAGCACGGACACCCAGCCGAGCGCGTCGGCATCGTCATAGTCCTCACGCGGTGCGGGGCGGTCGGAGAAATTTCCGGCCCCCCGCGGCAACTCCCTTGATTCCGGCGGCCACTTAGGGACGGAAGCTCCTTCACCGGAGCATCACGAGCAGCACCTGTCCCACAACCGCGTAAGGAATCCCCGTGGCATCTGCCTCGCACCGCCGCTCCCTCCGAGGGCGCCGCACCCTCGTCGTCTCCGCCGCCGTCGTGGCAGCCGGTGTCGGTGCCGGTGTTCTCGTGATGAACGCGAACGCCGGGACGACGACCGTCGACCTGTACCACCAGACGCTTGCTGCCAAGGACGGCTGGGCGTCCTCCGGTTCCGGCACGACCGGTGGCGCGAAGGCCGACTCCGCGCACACCTTCACCGTCTCCACGCGCGCGCAGCTGGTGAAGGCGCTGGGCTCGGTGTCGGACACCACCCCGCGGATCATCAGGGTCAAGGGCACCATCGACGCCAACACGGACGACAGCGGCAAGAAGCGGACCTGCGCGAACTACGCGTCGGGCACGGGCTACTCGCTCTCCTCGTACCTGAAGGCGTACGACCCGGCCACCTACGGCCGCTCCAAGCTGGCGTCGGGCACGCAGGAGAAGGCGCGTGCCACCGCACAGAAGAAGCAGGCGGCGAACATCGTCTTCAAGGTGCCGGCCAACACCAGCATCGTGGGCGTGCCCGGCACCAAGGCGGGGATCACCGGCGGCATGCTGCAGATCCAGAAGGTGGACAACGTCATCGTCCGCAACCTGACCTTCTCCGCGACCCAGGACTGCTTCCCGCAGTGGGACCCGACGGACGGCGACAAGGGCAACTGGAACTCGCAGTACGACTCGGTCACCCTGCGCGGGGCGACCCATGTCTGGGCCGACCACAACACGTTCACGGACGCGCCGGGCTTCGACACGGCCGATCCGACGTACTACGGACGCCAGTACCAGATCCACGACGGCGAACTCGACATCACCAAGGGCTCGGACCTGGTCACCGTCGAGCGAAACCAGTTCACCAGCCACGACAAGACGATGCTGATCGGCAGCAGCGACACCGACAGCACCGGCAAGCTGCGCGTCTCCATCCACCACAACGTGTGGAAGGGCATCGTGCAGCGCGCGCCGCTGTCCCGCATCGGCCAGATCCACATCTACAACAACTTCTACGACGTCACGGCCCTCAACGGCTACGACCTGCTGTACAGCATCAACTCCCGCGCCAAGGCCCAGGTCGTGGCGCAGAACAACTTCTGGAAGACCTCCGCCTCCCAGAAGGTCTCCAAGCTGCTCAGCGGCGACGGCACGGGCTCGGTGGCCGGCAGCGGCAACCTCGTCAACGGCACCGCGACCGACCTGGTCGCCGCGTACAACGCCGCCTCGTCGAAGAAGATCAAGACGACGGTGAACTGGACGCCGACGCTGACGGCGGGGCTGGAGACGTCGGCGAAGAACCTGCCGACGGAGCTGGCGACGACCACGGGCGCCGGGGTCCTGACCAACTCATAGGCGTCACCCCCACTCCGTACGGCCGCCGTTTCGTCCAGCAGCGCGAACCGGCGGCCGTACCCGTGTCCCACCGGCTCCGTCACCCGCTCCGTGTGCGCGGGCCGGGCTGCCCCGGTCCGCACCCGTTGCCATGACGCGCGTAACGTTGCGCAGATCACGACCAGGGAGAGCACGACAGACATGAGCGACACCGAGCCCGCCGGCACCGCCACCACCCTGGGCGAGCAGATCCTGCTCCTAGCCCTCGACGACACCACGGGCAAGGCCGAGCAGCAGCCGCAGGCCGAGTACATGATCTCCGCCGCCGCCCTGCTCGAGCTCGCGCTGGCCGGCCGCATCCGGATCGGCGACGGGAAGGTCGTCCTCCAGGACGCGACTCCGCTCGGTGCGGCCGCGCTGGACGCCCCGCTGGCGCGAATCGCCGGCCAGGACCAGCAGGACGACAAGGGCGACGCACAGAAGTGGGTCTTCGGCCTGCGCAAGGAGGCCTACGAGGCTGCACGGCAGGGGCTGCTCGACAAGGGGCTGATCCGGGAGGAGCAGCGGCGCGTCCTCGGCCTGTTCCGCACCAGCCGCTTTCCCGAGGCCGACGGCAGCGTCGAGGCCGCCCTGCGCCGCACGCTGGACCAGGTCGTCCTGGCGGGCCGGGACCCCGATGAGCGCACCGCCGCCCTCCTCGTGCTCCTGCACCACGGCGGGCTGCACGCCTCGGCGTTCCCGGACGCCGACCAGGCCGCGGTGAAACGGCGCACGGCGCAGATCGCGGAGAGCCACTGGGCCGGGCCCGCGATGCAGCAGCTCGCCGATTCCGTACTGGTGGCGCTGGCGTCCTTCACGACGTCGACGGCGGTCGGCATCGCATTCAGCAACCCGTCCTAGAGAGTCCCAGGGGTCAGGTGTCGTACGTGCCGTCCCAGGGCTCGGCGAAGGCGAGACGGTCCGGGTAGAGCTCGGCCCAGCTCTCGCCTTCGTCCTCGCGGATCACCAGGCCGAACAGCACACCCTCTACGGTGACTTGGAACGGCCGTATCGCGATGTCCGTGTAGGAACGGCGGGGCAGACTGCGCAGGAGCTTTGCCAGGTGGATACGGGCGCTCTGCAGGACCGACCCGTCTCCGTCCGGGTTGCGCAGCTGCTGCGCCCAGGTGCCGGCACACCAGATCTCCGAGTCGCGGTAGCGGCCCTCGGCGTCGAAGGTGTGCAGCACCGTGTAGAGGCGTTTGTGCTCTTCCCAGCCCTGGTCGAGGCGGAATCCCTGAGGGAAGGCATAGGTGATCGACGCCAGGAACTGCCCATCCGCGTACCGGCCGATGGACTCGGTCCGGTGCTTGGGCGTGTAGGCGATCGGGACGACTTCGGGCACTGCCATGGCGGAACAATACGGGGCTCGGAAAGCCGTTCTGCCTTCCGAGCCCCTGTCTCTCACGGTTCCTACTCAGACTCAGTGGCCCGATGGCCGGTGGAACAGGTAGCCCGGAACGGCACCGAGGCTCTCGTCGTCCAGGGGGCGGATGTCGGACCAGCCGCGCCGCTCGACCGGCGCCAGCACGGACTCGGGGGTGCACGACCATGCCTCGCACAGGGCGCGCAGGAAGAGTCCGTCGAGGGTGCCGGACATCCGCCACCACACCTTCTGCCATGTCAGCGTGAGGTGGTGACGTGCGAACTCGTAATCAGCGTCGCGGTTCATCACCTGTGGAAAAGCCTCCCGCAGAGGCCCGTCAGGAATCCTGCTGAAGGTGAGAACCCAGTTCTCGGGCACTTGCACATTCTGCCCGGACAGGTAGTGGTAGACCGCCGGAGGCCGGGTATGCACTGCCAGGGGAAGGCCGAAGCACATGAAGACCTCGTTCCGCTGTGCGACCCAGTCGGCCGCGTCGGTCGGACGGAGCAGACCCTGGGCCGTGAGGGCGAAGGCGACGTCGTCGGAGAGCCCGTTGAAGGCGCCGTACAGGGTGTGAGCCTGTTCCAGCTGGACCGGATCCCCGAAGCTCCCGGTGCTGCGGAGTTGTTGTTCCTGCGTGCGCATCCAGTCGCGCACCTGGTCCGGGGTGGCGGCGAGGGTGGCTTGGTCGCGTGAGGCTCGACTGGGCTGACCGGCGAGGTACCCGGCGAAGGAGATCGACTCGTCGGCGAGGAGTCCGTTGACTGTGACGACTCCCGAGTAATTACGCCGTCCCGCGTAGTACAGGTCGTTCCCGAGCGTAGCCAGACCGATGCGCCGTCCCCGGTCGTCGAGCACTTCGGTGGCCTGTCTGACGAAATCGTCTCGAAATTGGAGGCGTTGTTTCTCCTCCCCGGTGCGCCAACCATGGGGCAGTGGCGGATACAGACGGTCGAAAACCTCGTCCGCCGCCCCTGTGGCCAGGGAGAACGGGGCGAGGATCTCGGGTGCGGTCGCGCCGGGTTCCCAGGTGTGGATAGGCACCGTGCTTTCCAGGACCAACTGCTGGGCGAGCTGCGAGAGCCGTTCGTCGACGGTCCGGTGGAAGAGGCCTTTGACGTCGTTGGGAGCCTTGCTCAAGGTGACGCGTACTGTCGTGCCCTCGGCGAACCAGCCCTGCTCGGGCAGAGGCGTGAGCAGAGGGCGATGGGAGGGGCCGTCGAAGGTGAGGCGGCGGGCGTCCCGGCTCGCGGCGTCATAGCGGCGGGTGATCACCTCCACCCGGTCGCCGAGGAGGAAGACGGAGAAGAAGCCGATGCCGAACCGGCCGCTGGGCGCGAAGCCCTCGCTGGCCAGTCCGGGCAGCAGGTTGCGGACGGTGGGAGAACTCCAGCCGCTGGTGCCGAAGTCGAGCAGCCCATGGATGAGCGTCTCCTCGTCCATGCCGACGCCGTTGTCACGGACCTCCAGGCACCAGGAGCCGTCGGCCTCGCTCAGACGGATCTCGATGCGTCCGTCGGGGAAGCCGGGTTGCAGCGCCCGGCGGGCCAGCACGGCGTCCTGGGCGTTCTGGATCAGTTCCCGAAGCGCGACTTCGGGCTTGTCGCCGTACAACTGCTCGCCGCCCAGGCTCCGGACCAGACCGGGGACGTCGGAGACCTTGATCGCCCCGTCGATGGGGCGCCAGTCCTGCACGCGGAAGTGCTCGGCGAAGCGTTCGGGGGAGTCGACCCCCGCAACGGCGCGGGCCGCGAGCCGGTTACGGCCGAGGTCGTGCAGGAGGGCGTCGACCGCTTTCAACTCCTGGTCGATATCGCGCAGATAGTCGAGGGCCAGCCACCAGGAGGGGGCGTCCTTGGGGAGAAAGGGCTGGTGCGAGGTGTAGGTGACCCGGTCGCCGCTCCGGTCGGGGCGGCTGACGTGCTCCTGGAAGCGCCAGTGCTCGCGGGAGACACCCTGCGGATTGCGCAGCGCGAACAGCAGTGTCGGAGCACGGCGGCTGTCGATCTGGGTCACGTCGGCCAACCGCAGAATGCACGCCAGCTTGAGCCGATCGATGGTCCAGCCGCGCGGTTGCCACGGCCATGAGCCCCACTCGCGGCGGAACTCGTCGGCCAGCCGGTCGACCGGCCACCAGTGGCTGACTGCCAGATTGCCTATCAGCGGGCCGTATGCCTCGCGCAACGGGACGTCCTCGATGAGGTGGATCTCGTTGCCCGTGCTGGACCGCCAGGACCGGTCCACCAGCCGGCGTGCCTGCTCGGCGTGTGATTCGCGGATCGCAGTGGCCCGGCATGCGTCGGCGATCTCGGCAGGCGGGGAGTCGAGTTGGTCCTGATCGGGCCAGCATCCCTCCTGGCGGTAGTAGGCCACCGACAGCAGATCGCGCCACCGCTTCTCTCCCAGGGCCGCGGGCACGCTCGTCCCGTATGCGGCCTCCCCCATCGCGGCATCGTGGAGCACGAAGGCACAGCCCAGCACGTAGGCCTCTGCGGGATTGAGTGTCACCTCGTTTCCGCATACGAGATCGGCTGTTTCCCACAGAGCGTCCACGTGCGTGATGTCGTGCACCGTGAACTCGGGCATGCTGCGCGCATTCTCCTGAAGGAGTACGGCTGCTTTCTTCCTCAGTTCGAGATACGACGTACGCAGTCGTTCGCGCTGTTCGGAGTGGGGGTCGTCACCCGGTTGCACGGCAAGGGTGCTCTGCCACAGAGACGTGCTGGTGTAGTCGTGCTCGGACACCGGGGACGATCACCTCATTGCCGGCAGGAGGAAGAGCACGGCGATCAACCACATGATGATCACCGAGACAAGGACGAAGAGCAGTACGTATGTCTCGTACCAACGCAGGAAGTTGCCCGGCCGGGGGCGCTTTCGGAACCCCGGTCCGACGACCTCGTCGGTGATGTCGCACTCTTCGTTGCGATAGTCGAGCCAGGTCATCGCCCCCACCACGATCAGCGTGCTGGTGAAGGCAGCGACGACGGTGACGAGGATCAGTAACCCGATAACTCCACCCCGCGCGGTGGTCGGCGCCAGGTCCCACTTTCGGTAGCCGACAAAGAGGAGGAGGGCAGCACTGACGAGTGCGGTGGCGAGCGTCTGGTAGAGGGCGAGGAAGCGGTGCGCGTTCTCGTTCACCGCGTGGATCTGCTGGAGGATGTACCGGTACCGTTCCAGCGCGAATTCATTCCGGACCGACGCTGTTTCTGGTCCGGTCTCCCCCGGTGCCGCCATCGCCCCCACCTGTTCGATCCAGCAGCCTAGGCGATTGCCTCCTGCCCGCGTTCAGTTTCGCCGACACTCGTAGGGCAGGACCAGGGGGCAGTGGAGGCACCTGCCCGGGTCTCACGATTCCCACGCGGAGACCACATCCCGCGGGCCGGCCGTCCTGGGCACAGGCTCCGGGTCGGCGGGAAGCGAGGACACTACCTTTCTGCTTCGCCTGCTTGGAGACATGAGAGAGGGCCCGGAACCGTTCGGTTCCGGGCCCAGGGGCGTGGGGTGTCAGGCCGACTCGCCGCCGAAGCGCTCCTTGTACGTCTCCAGGTCCTCGTCCGTCAGCTTGGCGAACAGGACCGGCGGGACGGTGAAGGAGGTGCCGGCGGGGACCGAGGTGAGGGACTTCGCCTCGTCCGGGGTGACCCAGGTTGCGGTGTCGGCGGGGAGGGCGAAGGCCTGGCGCATGGCGGCCGACGTCGTCGGGATGAAGGGCTCCGAGACCACCGCGTAGAGGTGGATCAGGTTCATCGCCGTACGGAGCGTGAGGGCCGCGCCGTCCTTGTCGGTCTTGATCTCCAGCCAGGGGGCCTTCTCCTCGAGGTAGGAGTTGCCCGCGGACCACAGGGCGCGCAGTGCTGCCGCGGCCTTGCGGAACTGGAGGGTCTCCAGATGGCCCTCGTACTCGGCGAGGAGCTCGGCGATCTGCTCGCCCAGCCTGGTCTCCGCCTCGCCCGGCACGCCGCCCGCGGGGACGTCGTCGCCGAAGCGCTTCCTGGAGAACGACAGGACGCGGTTGACGAAGTTGCCGAGGGTGTCGGCCAGGTCCTTGTTCACTGTCGCCGTGAAGTGCTCCCAGGTGAAGGACGAGTCGTCCGACTCGGGGGCGTTGGCGATGAGGAAGTAGCGCCAGTAGTCCGCCGGGAGGATGTCCAGGGCCTGGTCGGTGAAGACGCCGCGCTTCTGGGACGTGGAGAACTTTCCGCCGTAGTACGTCAGCCAGTTGAAGGCCTTGACGTAGTCGACCTTCTTCCACGGCTCGCGGACACCGAGCTCGGTGGCCGGGAACATCACGGTGTGGAAGGGGACGTTGTCCTTCGCCATGAACTCCGTGTAGCGGACGTCGTTGTCGACGTCGTACCACCACGACTTCCAGTCGCGGTTCTCCGGGTCGAGGTCCGACCACTCCTTCGTCGCGCCGATGTACTCGATCGGGGCGTCGAACCAGACGTAGAAGACCTTGCCCTCCGCGGCCAGCTCCGGCCAGGTGTCGGCCGGGACCGGGACGCCCCAGTCGAGGTCGCGGGTGATCGCGCGGTCGTGCAGGCCCTCGGTCAGCCACTTGTGGGCGATGGAGGAGGCCAGCTGCGGCCAGTCCTTGTCGTGGCGGGCCACCCATTCGCGGACCTCGCCCTCCAGCTTCGACTGGAGGAGGAAGAGGTGCTTCGTCTCACGGACCTCCAGGTCCGTGGAGCCGGAGATCGCCGAGCGGGGGTTGATCAGGTCGGTCGGGTCCAGGACGCGGGTGCAGTTCTCGCACTGGTCGCCGCGGGCCTTGTCGTAGCCGCAGTGGGGGCAGGTGCCCTCGACGTAGCGGTCCGGGAGGAAGCGGCCGTCGGTGGGGCTGTAGACCTGGCGGATCGCCCGCTCCTCGATGAAGCCGTTCTCGTTGAGGCGGCGGGCGAAGTGCTGGGTGATCTCGACGTTCTGGGGGCTGGAGCTCCGGCCGAAGTAGTCGAAGGCGAGGGCGAAGCCGTCGTAGACCGCCTTCTGCGCGTCGTGTGCCTGCGCGCAGAACTCGTCTACGGGGATGCCCTGCTCCTTCGCCGCCAGTTCGGCGGGGGTGCCGTGTTCGTCCGTCGCGCAGATGTACAGGACGTCGTGGCCGCGCTGGCGGAGGTAGCGGGAGTACACGTCCGCCGGGAGCATGGACCCCACCATGTTGCCCAGGTGCTTGATTCCGTTGATGTACGGAAGGGCGCTGGTGATGAGGTGTCGAGCCATCGGGGGCTGCTCCCAGGTCGGATTTCGGGGTGCGTGGTTCTTGCCTGCTTGCGTTCTCGCGAACCTTGAAATCGTAGCCGACATGGGTGGGCCGCCCGCTTCCCGTTTTAAGGGGTGGGAAGGGGCGGCCTCGGGTTCTGCGGGTTCTGCGGGAGTACGGGGTCAGGGGCGCCAGTCGATCAGGACGCCGTCGTAGAGCTCCGCGTCCGTGAGTTCCAGGGGGGTCGGGCCCGCGTGGAAGAAGGCCGTGTTGTCGGTCTTCAGTTTGCGGAGGTAGTCGAAGGCCTTGTTGTCGTGGTCGCCGAACGCGACGAACGAGAAGAACACCGAGGGGTGGGTCTTCGCGGCCTCGGTGAGGGACTGGGTGGCGGGGGTCTTGGCGTCGGGGGCGCCGTCGGTCTGGAAGATGACGAGGGCCGGGGAGTCGGGGGCGGCGGCCGTCTTGTCGTAGTGGGCGAGGACGGCTTCCACGGCGGCGTGGTAGCTGGTACGGCCCATACGGCCGAGGCCGGCGTGTGCGTCGTCGATGGCGGTCTCGGAGGAGGCCGGGGTGAGGTCGGTGGTGCCGTCGACCTCGGTGGAGAAGAAGACGACGTGCACGGAGGCCTTCTCGCTGCCGTCGGGGTCCAGGTGCTCGGCGAGGGCGAGGGTCTGGTCGGCGAGGGCCTGGGCGGAGCCGTCCTTGTAGTACGGGCGCATGCTCGCGGAGCGGTCGAGTACGAGGTAGACCTTGGCGCGGGCGGTGGTGAGGCCTGCTTTTGCCAGGGCGGTGGCGGGGGCGTCCGGCTCCGCCTGGGCCGCGGGTTCGGCCTCGGCTTCCGGCTCCGCCTCGGCCGCGGGTTCGGCCTCCGCCTCGGCTTCCGGCTCCGCCTCGGCTTCTGGCTCCGCCTCGGCCGCGGGTTCGGCCTCCGCCTCGGCTTCCGGCTCCGCCTCGGCTTCTGGCTCCGCCTCGGCCGCGGGTTCGGCCTCCGCCTCG
>NZ_JBIAWI010000012.1:0-142818 GCF_042895385.1 Streptomyces sp. NPDC001401 | reverse complement strand
CGGCTTCCGGCTCCGCCTCGGCCGCAGGTTCGGCCTCCGCCTCGGCTTCGCCTTCGGCGGGGGTGTTCCCACCCGCACCACCCGTACCACTTTCGTCGGCGGCTGCGAGTGGCTCCTGCGGGGCTTCCTCGTCGTCGGCGGCTGCGGGCTCGTTCACCTCGGCCGCGGCGGCCACGGGCTCGGGGGTCTGCTCCGGCTCCTCGGCCTCTGCGACCGGCTCGGGCTCGGTCTCCGCGACCGGCTCGGGGGTGGTCTCGATCACGGGCTCGGGGGCGGCCTCTGCCTCCGGCTCGGGCTTCGCCTCCGGCTCAACTTCTGCGACCGGCTCCGCGGTCTCCTCCGGTGCCGTGGTGGGCTCCGGTTCCTCGGCGGCCACCGGCTCAGGGGCCTGCTCCGGCTCCTCAGGCTCGGGCTCGGTCTCCGCGACCGGCGCGGGCTGCGGCTCGGGGGTGGTCTCGGGCTCGGGCTCGGTCTCCGCGACCGGCGCGGGCTCCGGCTCGGGGGTGGTCTCGATCACGGGCTCGGGCTCCGGCTCCGGCTCGGGGGCGACCTCCGCCTCCGGCGCAGCCTCCGCGATCGGTTCCGCGGCAGCCTCCGGCTCCGGCTCCGGGGCAGCCTCAGTGGCCGGTTCCGGCCGCTCCGCCAGCTCGGGCTCGGCCTCCGTGGTCGGTTCCGGCTGCTCTTCCGGCTCGGGGGCGGCCTCCGCCACCGTCTCCTCAGCCTTCGCAGTCGGCTGGTCCACCGGCTCCGACGGCCTCGGCACCGTGATGTTGTCGAAGGCTGCCGATACCAGGTCGTGCTCGTCCTGGTCCGCCGTGGACGAGGAGCGAGGTTCCGGGACCTGCGCAGATGCCGTCGGCTGCGGCTCGGGGGACGGTGCTGGGACCGTCGGTTCCGGAGTGTGCGAAGGGGTGAGGTCCGCACCCTCTGCTTCGGCGGCACGCCCCTTGCGTGACCTGCCGAACGCGTTCCGCAGGAGAGTGAGAATGCCCATGTGCGCAACCCTTCGCGTGAGTTGATCCCGTCAATCCCTGGCCAGGACGGACACGTAAGGTTAGCGGCCCCAGATGGCGATCTTGGGCAGGGGCAAGGGACAGTACGGCCACGCGTGTCAACCACACGTCAACGCAGGATGCTGTCCCTCGCGTTCCAGCCACTCCCGATACGCCGGTGCCCGTCGTGCCGACTCCCAGTACGCCTCCTCCAGTGCGGGCAGGGCGCCGTCCAGGTCGGTTTCCGTTCGGGCCGCCAGCAGGAGGCGTACGCCGAGTGGGTCGCCCTGGAGGCGGCGTACGGCCATGTCGGGGTGGGAGATCGCGGTCGGCTGGCAGACGGTGACCACCTCGCCGGTCGCGACCAGGGCGGCGGCCGTGTGGTAGTCGCCGTGCAGGACGTGCGGGTTGATGCCCGCCGTGCGGAACATGCGCTGGACCGCGTCCCATTCGCCATCCACGGTGGGATCGATCATCCAGCGGTCCTCGGCCAGGTCGCAGAGGCGGACCACGGGGTTCGCCGCTGCGGGGTGGTCTGCCGAGAGGTACACGAACTGCGGTTCGCGTTCGATCAGGGTGCGCAGGCGCAGGCCTTCGGGGATACGCAGCGGGTTGCCCTCGACCTCGTGCACGAAGGCGACGTCCAGCTGGCCGTCGGCGACCATGCGCAGCAGGGCGTTCGGGGAGACGTTCATGTGCAGGGTGGGGTCCTGGCCGCGGGTGCGCAGGCGGCGCAGCCAGCCCGCCAGGGCCTTGCTGGAGGTGGAGCCGACGCGCAGTTCGGGGCCCCCGGTGGCCGCGGCTCTCGCCTCGCTGACCAGGGAGCGCATTTCGGCCACCAGCGGGCGGGCGCGGCTCAGCACCAGGCTGCCCAGCGGGGTGGGCCGGCAGCCGGTGCGGGCGCGGACGAACAGTGCGCCGCCCAGCTCCTGCTCGATGCGGCGCAGTTGTGTGCTCAACGACGGCTGGGCGACGCCCAGTTGGCGGGCGGCGCGGTGCAGACTGCCGGTGTCGGCTATGGCGCACAGCGCGCGGAGGTGTCTCACCTCTAGCTCCATGCCCTCGGAGCGTAAAGCGGAACCCAAGGTTTCACCAGCCACACAAATCACGCCCGATGTATGTGAATTGGGCGCTTCGGCGGGTGGTGATACGGCTGTGCTATCGCCGGTTGCCATCATCACAGCCATCCCACAGGGGCCGAAACTCAGCATCGACGACTCACCCCCCACCTAGGAGTCATCGATGCGCAAGCGCACCTCTGTGTCTGTCATGCCCGCGTCCATACGGGCGGCTGCGGCCGTCGGCCTCAGCCTCGCGGTCTTCGGCCTGGGTACGGCGGTTCCGGCCGCCGCGGCCCCGGCTTCCGCCCCGTCGTACGCCGGCTACAACGGCTCGTCCGCCGAGGCCAAGGCCAACAAGGCCTTCTTCCAGGCGGTCCTCAAGTCCGTCGCCGAGAAGCGGGCCGCCCACCCCAGCAGTGCGGCCGCCGTCACGGTCACCTACGACGCCTCCGCGGCGCCCACGTTCAGCGGCGAGATAGCTCGCAGCGCCGAGATCTGGAACAGCTCGGTGTCGAACGTGAAGCTCCAGTCGGGCTCGTCGGGCGCCGACTTCAGCTACCGCGAGGGCAACGACTCCCGCGGCTCGTACGCCTCGACCGACGGTCACGGCGGCGGCTATGTCTTCCTCGACTACGCGCAGAACAAGGAGTACGACTCGACCCGTGTGACCGCCCACGAGACGGGCCACGTCCTCGGCCTGCCCGACCACTACGAGGGTCCGTGCAGTGAGCTGATGTCGGGCGGCGGTCCCGGACCGTCCTGCACGAACCCCAACCCGGACGCCAATGAGCGCGCCAAGGTCGACCAGCTCTGGGCCAACGGCTTCCAGGCGGCGCTGGACAAGGCCCTGAGCGACAAGTCCCTGCACAAGAGCACGCGTTAGTCACCCCCCACACGGTGCGGCCGCCCTCCTGCACGGGGCGGCCGCACCCGCCTGTGTCCGTAGGTGAGACGCCTTCCCCGGAAGGCGTCTCAGGCCACGGCGAGGCCGTATGGCTCCTCCAGCAGTTGTTCCTCGGCGGCTTCGATGAGCAGCAGGTCATCCGTGCCCGTGGAGCGTGATGTCCACGAGCAGCGCGCGGTGGTCGGTGTCGGCCAGGTCCAGGAAACGGGCGCTGCCCGCCGAGAAGTCCCGGGAGACGAGCACGTGGTCGATCTGGGCGCCGAACGTCGGTGCGGTGCGGGCGGGCCAGCTGGGCGTGCGGGCGTGGCCCGCGAGCCCGGCGGCGTCGCGCATACCGGCGTCGAGGATGCGGCGGAACGCGGCGTGGTCCTGGGAGGCGTTGAAGTCGCCGGCCAGGATCATCGGCGTGCGGGTGGCGGCGGCAGCGTCCCGCAACCGGCCGAGTTCGCGGCGCCAGAGGCCGACCTGGCCGGGCAGCGGCGGCATGGGGTGCGCCAGCTGAAGCCGTACGGCATGCCCGCGCACATCGGCGACGGCACCGGGCATGCCCATGATCCCGGCCACGCCACCTGTGCCCTTGAGCGGGAAACGGCTGAGGATGATCGACCCCTCGGAGCCGCCGGCCGCCACGGCCTGACGGTAGGGATAGTCGGCGCCGAACTCCCGCTTCAGCCGCGCCTGGCAGGTGTACTCGCACTCCTCCGCGAACACGATGTCGGGCTTGTGGCGCCGGATCTCGGGGACGAGGGAGCCTGTCCCGCGCCCGAACTCGACGTTCGAGGTCAGCACCTTGAACTCGGCGACGGGAGTGCCGCCGGGCTCGTCCGTCTTCCCGTACGGCTCCATGTACCACGCCAGCAGGGCGAGGACGACGAGCGACCACACCATCCCCAGCCGCCAGCGCCCGAGCAGCGCGAGGAGAAGGGCCAGCCCGGCGGGGGCGAGCAGCCAGGGCAGGAAGGCGAGGACCTGGGGGATCGGGGTGACGCCGTCGCTGTCGGCGACGCGGCAGCCGACGACCACGCTCACCCCGGCCAGCAGCAGGCCCGCGCACCAGGCGGCGAAACGCCGGCCGGCCCGCCGTACCGGCTCGTCCTCGCTCGCAACGGTCCACTCGGCAGCCGCAGTGTCCAAGGCCGGGCCCTCCGCTCACGAGTGGGATGCCCGAATCATCCCCCGGAGGAGTCGATCCGCGCCAGGAAACTGTCCAGCGTCCCGTTGAACTCCTTCGGTCGCTCCAGGTTCGGCATGTGGGCCGTGCCCTCGATGATGTGGAGGGTCGAGTCGGGGAGTGCCGCGTGCATCGCCTCCGCGTCGGAGACCGGGGTGTACGTGTCATCCGCGCCGACGACGACCAGCGCGGGGACCGTGACCCGGGTCAGCAGTTCGCGGTAGTCGGGGCGGGCGGCGCGGGCGCGCAGGGCCGCGGCGGCGGACTCGGGTCGGGTGGCCGTCATCATGCGGTGGACGTGGGCTTTGACCTCTGCGGAGGCGGACGGCGCGACCATCTTCTCCAGCACCTCGTCGGCGTATCCGCGCATGCCCTCCCGCAGCAGGCGCTCCGCCATGGCGTGGCGGGTGCGGACGCCCTCCGGGGTCTCGGCCGCAGGGAAGGTGTCGGCGAGGACCAGGCCGCGGATGCGGTCCGGGAACTGCCGGTAGCAGTCCATCGCGATCTGGCCGCCCATGGAGAGGCCCGCGAGGACGAAGGTCTCCACCCCGAGGCCGTCCAGCACGGTCACGACGTCCTGCGCGAACTGCTCGAAGGCCATGACGGGCGGGGTCTCGGCGGAGGCGCCGTAGCCGCGTAGGTCGGGGGCTATGACGCGACGGGCCGGGGAGAAGGCCTCGACCTGCGGGCTCCACATGGTGTGGTCGAAGGGGTGGCCGTGGACGAGGACGAGGGGGACTGGGACTGGCATGGGTTCGACCCTAGGGCGGGCCAATTCCTCGGTGCAATAAGATCTTTGCCCTCGGTGCAATGGCAAGCAGGGGGATCGGTTCATGGACGCGTATCGGCGTATCGCCGACCGGATAGCCGCCGACATCGCCGGTGGGCGGCTCCGGCCGGGCGAACGGCTGCCTCCGCAGCGGCAGTTCGCCAGACGGCACGGGATCGCCGCCTCGACGGCGGAGCGGGCGTACGGAGAGCTGGTACGGCGGGGGCTGGTCGTCGGCGAGGTCGGCCGCGGCACCTTCGTGCGGGCCGCCCCGACGGGACCTGCCGGGCGGGCGCTCACCGAACCGGCGACCGCCGCGCCGGTGAACATGGAGCTCAACTACCCTTCCGCACCCGGCCAGTCGGAGCTGCTCGCCCCCGCCCTCGCGCCGATGCTGCGCCCCGACGTCCTCGCCGAGGCTCTGCGCCCGGCCCCCGCCGCCGGTACCGCGGCGGCCCGCGAGGCGGTGGCGGCGCTGCTCGCCACCCCCGGCCGGCGCCCGGCCCCCGACCAGCTCCTCTTCACCGGCAACGCCCGCCAGGCCATCGCCGCCGCTCTCGCCTCCCTGGTCCGGCCGGGCGGCCGCGTGGGTGTCGAGGAGCTGACGTATCCGCTGGTCAAGGAGATCGCGGGCAGGCTGGGCGTCCGGCTGGTCCCGCTGGCCATGGACGAGGGCGGGCTGTGTCCGGAGGCGGTCGCGGCCGCCCACCGGGCCGCTCCCCTGTCCGCCCTCTACCTCCAGCCGACCCTGCACAACCCCACGTCCGTGACGACGGGGCAGGCACGGAGGCGCCAACTCGCCGAAGTCGTGGCCGACTTGGGCATCCCGGTTGTGGAGGACCGCATCTGGTCCTTCCTCGACGAGGTGGGCGGCGACCCCTTCGCCGCCCACGCGCCCGATCTCACGTATGTCGTAGACGGCCTCTCCAAGCGGGTCGCGCCCGGGCTCACCGTCGGCTTTCTCGTCGTACCGCCGCATCGGGTGGAGGCGGTGGCGGCGGCCGTTCGGTCCGGGGGGTGGAGTGCCGGACGGTTCGCGCTGGAGGCGGCGGTGCGGTGGATCGGGGACGGGACGGTGGGGCGGCTGGTGGCGGCCAAGCGGGAGGACGCGGCGCGGCGGCAGGAGCTGGTCGCCGAGCACCTCCGGGGGTTTCGGGTGCGGAGCGATCCGCGGGCCTATTTCGCCTGGTGGGAGCTGCCCGCGCCGTGGCGTGCGGACACCTTCACGGCCGCGGCGGCCGCGCGCGGCATCGCCGTCACGCCGGGGACCGCCTTCGCCGTCGACCCCAGACGCACCCCGGACGCCGTCAGGCTCGGGCTCGCGTCGGCTGCTGTGCCTGATCTGGAGCGGGCGCTGCGGGCGCTCGCCGGCGTGGCATCAAGGGCTCCGCTGTAGGCCCGGGGATTCGTCTGCGGGTGCGTTGTGGCTGGTCGCGCCCCGCGGCGGAGCCGCAGCTCGGCGCTGTCCCGCGCCCCTTTGGGGTGCTGCCGAACCGCGGACTCCTCCGCGGCCGCCCGGATGCCGGAAGCGTCCCGTGAGCCAGGCCGTCAGCGCGACCGTCAGGCCCAGGACGACCAGCAGCCAGGACACCTGGCGCAGGGTTGCGGTGAGGGCGTCGTAGACGGCGCCCGCGGCCGGCTGGTGGGCCTCCTCGGGCAGGTCGGCCAGGGTGAGACGGCGGCCGATCGTGACGGCGAGGGCGAGCAGCGCGCCGCCCAGCGCCGTGCCGAGCCCGGTCGCGGTGACCGCACGGCGGCGGCAGGCGGCGACCGCGATCCCGGCGACGGCGAAGACGACGGCCAGGACGGGCAGCCAGAAACCGGCGACTTCCAGCACATGGAATCCTTTCCGGAGCCGGTCCAGCTCCTGGGCCGGGAGGACCGAGACCTCGGTGTGCTCGACCGGGATGCGGTTCGCCAACGCGACGTGGTCCACGGCGAGTTGACGCTTGACCTGGGCGGTGACCGGGGCGAGGTCGACGGTGACGTCGCGGTCGCTCTCGTCGTGCAGGGCGCGCAGCACGGCGTCGTGGACGGCCCGGTTCCCGGAGTCCCAGGCCAGGCGGAAGGCCTCGGTACCGGTGAAGGAGTGCACTGCGTCGTGCACGAAGGGGCGCACGGTGCCCGGCAGCGGCCGTACGTCCGCCCTGTCGTCGACCTGTTCCATGATCCCGTTGCCGACGGTGTCCGCGACCGCGTTCCGTACGGCGGGATCCGCGGCCAGCGGCGCCATCGTCGTCACGTAGCGGCTCGTGTCGGTGAGGTCGTACGCCGCCCAGGCCGCGAGCGTGCCGCACGGCGCGAGCAGACAGGCGAGGGCGATCAGTGCCGCCGACAGGGCGCTGCGCAGACGCGCAGGACGAGGGACCACCTCTCCAGGCAACGGCCCGGGGGCGGGGTGCGCGAGCGGTATGACTCCATTTGGGTGCGTTGCGCCCTCGTGGAGGTCAGCGGATGCGGTGCCCTTCGGCGTCCTCCCGCGTGTAGTAGCGGTAGAAGAACACCAGGAAGACGCCCGCCGTGACGATCACGCCGAGGGCCACGGCCCGGTAGATCGACTCGCCGGTCTGGGCGTAGAGGAAGCCGACCGCGGCGCCCGCGAAGCCGGACTTCACCAGCGAGTGCAGTTCGCGCTTCAGCAGCGGCGCGAACGTCGCGACAGCGATGCACAGCACGATGAACACGGCCGCCGTGACGAAGCCGAACAGGATGTTCCAGCCGGTGATCTCGCCGCCGCCGCGCCGGTTGGCCGCGCACCAGAAGCCGTAGACGAGTCCGAGGACGACGGGGATCCCGTACCGTCCCACCGTGTGGACCCGCTCGTCGAAGAGGTCGGGTGTGCGGGTGGGCCGAGCCGCGCGGTTCAGCCTGACCTTGCCCATCATCCCGCCGGACGTGGGTGCCGCTTGAGCCATGAGAGCACTCCTCTCTCTCCTCGCCCCCGCCTACCAGAGCACACCTGGGGGGAGGGCCTGGCAAGTCGGCGGACGGAGGCAGTTCCGGGGTTGCGGTCCGACGGGCGGTCCGGCGGGCGGGGAGGAAGCGCGCGACATCTTTGCGTGATCTTGACCGGCATTGGACTTCCCTTTTCCACGGCTTGGCGGCGCCGCTACCGGGCGTTCCTAGACTCGCCGGATGCGCGCATCCGCCCGATGGGCGGCGCACGCAACAAACGCGCACGCAACGCATGGGGGACTCATGGGAGACGGCTTCCACGCCGACCCGGACGTGCTGCTCAAGTACGCAGGACAAGCCGAGCAGCACCTCGACGACATTCCGCGGGTGGCTTCCGCGCTCGCCCACATCACCGTGCCGGACGGTGCGTTCGGCAAGCTTCCGGACTCCGACGAGCTGCACTCCGCCTACCGGGACCACGCCGGTGCCGCCGAACACAACGTCCAGGACCTCGTCTCCGTCCTGGCGGACGTGGCCCAGGGGCTCCGGGACGTCGCCGGCGAGTATCTCCGCAACGAGTACGACCTGGGCCAGGGGCTGGACGGCATCGGCGGCGCGATCGACGTATGAGCGACACAGCAGCCGCCTACGCCTGGACGAAGAAGGAACCCGCGCCGCTCCCGCCGCTGGAGGACGTGCAGCCCAGCCAGGAACACGGCCTGGACGCCGGCATCGACGACCTCGTCCGGGGTGTCCTGGATGCGACCGGCATGCTGGACGAGCTGGAGAAGGTCACCGGCATGCCGGGGCAGCTGAGTGCCGCCGCGCACAGCTGGTACGGCCAGGCGAAGGCACTCCAGTCGCTGGCCGACACCTTGCGCATGGGTGCCGCGAAGCTCCCCGAGCACTGGGAGGGGGAGGCTTCGGCGTCCTTCGGCCGCGGCATGGGCGAGTTCGTCGACGCCATCGACCGGACCGCGGAGGACATGGGCCGGACCGCGGAGATCCTCAACAGCGCCGCGAAGGAGTGCAAGCTCGCCGAGGACACCGTCGTCGCCATCATCCGCGAGGCGATCGAAATGATCGCCATGACGGTGGCCGCGGGACTCATCACCGACCTGCTGACGGCCGGCCTGGCCACGGCCGTCGACGCGCTGGCGGTGGACGCCGAGATCGCCATCTACGTCGAGCGGGTGGAACAGGTCTCCTCCAAGCTCGGTACGGCCCTGCGGGACCTGATGAAGGCCGTGAAGGACATGCGGGCCGGGGAAGCCAAGTTCAAGGACGTGGTCAAGGCCGCCAAGGGTGTCCGCAAGATGTCCGGCTGGCGCGGCATGGGTGGTGAGGGGACGCACAAGGGCCTTGTGTGGGCCGCCCACCACGAAGGGATGAAGCAGCTCAAGGAACATGTCTTCAAGCCCCTCTTCGGGGAGGCCCCCGGGCTCACCGGAGACCCGGCGGGGCCCGTCAAAGAGGCACTCCACAGCGACACCACCAAGGAGGCCCTGGCGCGGGACCAGCAGCTCGCCCACGACCAGCCCTACCGGGTGAACAAGCGCAGTATTGAAGAGGACTTCGGCTGATGACGACTGAACGGGACGTGCGACGTGAGGAGTACGTCGCCCGCTGCCTCCCGAGCGGTGAGCAGCTCTACCGTGCCTTCGCGGCCGGGCTGGATCCGCTGGCGCCGGAGCGGATTCCGCGCCGTTGTCGTCCGCCGCAAGCGCGGGGGGCGATCGCTGTGCTGGCGGCCCCGGTGGAGGCACTGGCCAACAAGTTGGAGGAGTGGTTGTTTCGGGGCTTCGGCATCCGGCGGCTGGTGCGCGGCCGGGTGTGGCAGGGCGGTTGGGACAGCGACGCGGGGCGATTCGTGATCGCTGTGCGTGCGGGCGACCGACGCGGAGAGTACGAGAACAACAGGTTCCTGCTGACGTTCACCGACCGCAGAGTGCTGCTGCTCAGCGCTCCAGGGTTGTCGGAGCGCGAGCCCCCCGAGCTCTTCGGGGAGTATCCGCGGCATGTGCTCGCCCTGCGCAGCGAGCCGCACCCGGCCCGCCACCGCAACCGTGTGGACCTCGCCTTCCCGGACGGCTCCTGGGTCGCGCTCGCGATCGGCAGGCGGGACGAAGTGGGCGACGTGCGCAGGTACCTGGAGTCCTGAGGCGCACCGCACGATTTCGGTCCTGACACCCACCTTTGCAGCCGCAGCGGTTACGGTGCTGCGGTAAGTGATCGACGGGGGATGGGGAGGGAACGATGCCCGGAACCGTGCTGTTGCTCGCCGCATCCCCGGCGGGCAAGGGCTGCTTGGTGGACGCGGCGTCCGTCCTTCCCGTCCTCGCGGCAGTCCCGCCCGCCGTCCTGTCCGGCACGGACACGGCGAACGTCGTCGAGCTCGCCGACCCGCTGGAGCCGCAGGCCGTGCTCACCCGGCTGCGGGCGGCCGCGGGGGCCCCGGGGCCGCTCACCGTCTTCCTCACCGGGCAGCTGCAGCTCGACCGGCGCCAGCGGCTGCCGCACCTGGCACTGGCCCGTACGACGCCCGCGACGGTGCGCTACACCGGGCTGCCCTGGCACTGGATACGGGAGGAACTGCGGCTGCGGGCGGTTGGTTCCACCACCCTCTTTCTGGACCTGCATGCGGATGCCGAGACGTGGGAGTGGTTGCGGGGCGCTCCGCTGGACTGCGGGCGCAATAACGCGGTTTACGGCCGCATTGCGCCGCCGCCGTCCCGTCGCGCGGTTGCCGTGCCGACGTACATGAAGGCCGTCGCGACGATTCTGCGCAGTGGCCGGCGGCCTGCACCGGCGGAGCTGCATCAGCTGGCGTTGGGCCGTGTCGGCGTCGAGGGTCATGCGGACCTCGTGCTGGCGGTGCCGGGTGTCGGGGGCCCCGTCCCTGGGGGCTTCGCCCCCAGACCCCCGTATCGGCCTGAACGGCCTCGTCCTCAAACTCCCCCAGAGGGGGCACCCCCAGACGGGCTGGATATTGCTGACCGGCAGCAGAGCCGACAGGCCGACAGCAGTAAGGCCGACAACAGTGGCGCCGACCCGCACTCCCTCATCTCCGCCGCCGTCCAGTCCGGCCGTCACCCCGACGCCGACGCCCTCGCCGCCCACCAGGAGCAACTCGCCGTACGCGCGCACGGGCCCGGGTCCGAAGCGGCGTTCCACTGGGCCGAAGTGCGGGCGGATCTGGCGATGTTGGCCGGGGATCCGGTGCGCAGCTGCCGGACCTGGCTAGGGGTGGCCGCGGCGCGGCTGGCGGCGGGGCAGGCGCCGGACGCGTCGGCCGTCGAGGCGGCCGTGGACCGGGCGCATCACCAGTGGGGGCAGGTCCGGGACGCGGCTGCGGCGCGCGAACTCGGGGCGTCGCTCGCCGAGTTGCGCTCGCGGGTGCCGGGGCGCAAGCAGGGTGCACTGGACCATGTGCAGCGGCAGTTGCGGCAGTTGCAGACTCAGGGCTGACGTCCCGGTGGGAACCCTCTCCCCCGGGGCTGATGCACCCCGGTCCCTTGCTGACTTTTCAGCAAGGGACCGGGATGCAGACCTCCTAGGCCAAGCCATTGACGCGGAGCCTCTCGGGTAGTGCCCGAGGTCTGGCCCGGTGGGGCTTCAGCTGCATGTACAGGTCGGCGATCGCGGCCTTGAGGTCAACTATTTCCTGGGACATTTCTACCTCTTTCAGGACGTGCCCGCACACGGATTCACCCCTCATGTTGCGCGCACCCCCTTCGATGAATTGCCGCTTCCAGTTGCGTATCGCCTGTTCTGAGACGTTGGCGAGTTCTGCGGCCTCAGCTACGGTCGCCTGCCCCGACAGCAAAGCGAGAACGATCTTTGTTTTCTCGTCCGGGGGTATTACGGGTGGCCTTGACATCTATGACACCGGGCACCGGTCTCCATTTTCCCCGCAGAGCCAAGATCTATGAAATATGAAGTAATCCGTCATGAGGATCCGACGGGCATTGGTCAGGATGCCCTGCGCTATACAAGCGCGTTCCGATGCAGACACACTTCCCCCTTATGGTTCACGCGCGTCGATCATAGCCCGGCCAGCACTTCTCAGCCAGGAAAGCGCTTAACTACAAGAATCGGGCAAACCGGAACCTTTCCCTCCAAAGAAATACGTTACTTTTACGGCCGTCGACGTCTACGGTTGCGGCCATGCAGCCGTCGATGCGAAATCTCGTCCTGGAGAATGGGGTACGTGTTGTGACCCAGAAAACAAAAGGGCCACCTACGGTAGCCGTATCCGTACAGTATGGAATCGGGTTTCGTAACGAGCCTCGCCACCGCAGTGGCTTCGCCCACCTCTTCGAACACATGATGTTCCAGGGGAGCAAGAACGTCCCTGGCCAGGGCCACTTCTCCCTGGTCCAGGCCTGCGGGGGCGTAGCCAACGGAAACACTTACCAAGATCACACCGAGTACCACCAAGTTGTTCCGTCAACCACTCTGGACCGTGTTCTGTTCGCCGAGGCCGACCGCATGCGGGCCCTCGACATCACCGAGGAAAACCTCGGAACACAGATAGATGTGGTGAAGGAGGAGATACGCTCCAACGTCTTGAACAAGCCATACGGAGGATTTCCCTGGACCATCCTGCCGCAGGCGCTTTTTACCAAGTGGGAGAACACTCATAACGGATACGGCGACCTGGAGGACATCAGTCGCGCCACCCTCGACGACTGCACTGACTTCTTCGAGTCGTACTATTCGCCGTCCAACGCGGTCATCTCCCTGTGCGGAAACATTGACCATGCGGAAGCGGAAACCCTCGTACGCGAGTATTTCGACGATGTCCCGCCGCGCGCCGTACCGGCCCCGGCTGATCTGCATGAACCGTGGCCCATGAAACAGAACGTCCTACGGCACAAGGACCCGATGGCGCCCAAGCCGGCCACGGCCTTGGGATACCGCATGCCAGGGCCGGCGGACAGTTTGGACGACTACGCGGCCCACCTGGTGTTGTCGGCGCTGCTCACCGGCGGGCACCACGGGCTTGCCAAGCAGGTGACCGGCGATATCTCCTCCGGATGCGGCTTGTTCGGTCCCCTCAAGTGTGCTGCTCCGGAAACGTTCCTGATCGTCGCCACCCACGATGAGGGGCAGCACGGACCGGTGGCCGAACGCATCGGCCGCGTGGTGCACCGCGTGGCCAGTGGCGGGGTTGACGAGGCAGAGGTGGCAGCGGCTGTCCGGAGCGCCCTGGCGTCCTTGTACCGCAGACAGGACTCACTGCTCTCACGGGCCGGCCTGGCCGGGACCGGGCAGATCCTCTTCGGCAATCCGCATATCGCTGCGGACCTGGTGACATGCGTGGAACGGGTCGGCAAAGCCTCGGTGGCGGAGGCCGCCGCCTCACTGTGCGGCCAGTATCCGGCCGTCGTCCACCTGGTGAGATCGTGAAAGGACCAACGGTGCTGCCAGCACTTGCCGCACTGCCCGAGGTGGTGGTTCCTCCCATCGTGCGGGCCGCCACGGCGTCGGGCATGACCATCATGGCAAGCCGCTACGCCCTGGCCCCCATGGCCATGGTGCGCCTGTCGCTCTCCTGCGCACCCGATGACGCCGTCAGCCACGCCCGGAGCGAGGTGCTGGCCGCGGCGTTGGACAAGACCCTCTCCGACGCGCTGGCCGCCACAGGAGCGTCGGTCACCGTGCACCGTCAGGGACAGTGGCTCGGTATCTCGGTCCACGCCCCGTCACAGTCCCTCGAGCAGGTTCTCGAACACCTCTCCCGTGTCGTCGCCTCCCCCTGCGCCGATGCCGCTGTCACCGCGTGGGCGGTACGACAGGTGACCTCCCGGACAGTGCTGGCGGCCGGCCAGCCCCACCTCGACTCGGCGGTCGCGTTCCTCCGGCACCTGTACCAGCCCGTCCCGGCGGCCATGCAACCGGTGGCCGACACCACCCTGGTCGCCGGCGCCACCGCCGAGGTCCTGGCCCGTCACCAGAGCCGCATGATCAGTGCGCGAGGCGGCCACCTGGTCGTGGTGAGCGACCATGACCCCGAGGTCACGGCTGCCTGGTGCGAGCGCTACTTCGCCGACGTCGCCGACACCGGGGAGCGGCGCGCGCGGTGCCCCGCGCCGGACACGGGCCGGACAGTCGTGCTGGACCGCCCCGGACGGCACCAGTCCCACATACGACTCGCCGCCCCCGCCATACCCCGTCAGGACCCTGCCCATCTCGCTCTGTCGCTGGCCAACGCGGTTTTCGGCGGCTACTTCTCCTCGCGCCTCGTCCTGGGGCTCAGGGAGCGGGAAGGACTCGCCTACCGGGTCCAGGCCGTCCTGGGCGAGCACCTCGACCGGCACGTGATCCTCGTCGAGGCGGACACCGCACCCGACCGGACCTCGCACACCGTCGGGCGCATCGACTGGTATCTGCGGCAGTTGACCTCCTCGCCCATCACGGAACAGGAGGTGGACCAGGCCCGCCGCTACATGACCGGCACCATGCTGATCTCCATGTCCTCCCAGGCCGGTCTCGCCGCGACGTTCGACGCCAGTCTGGTCGCCGGTGAGGACCCGGAGAACATCCCCCTTGTACTGGAGCGGCTGGCCGGTGTCCCGGCGTGCCAGGTTCGGCAGGCCGCCGCCGAGTTCTACGCCCCGGACCGATTCGGCGGAGTGATCGTCGCGGACACCGGCGCGGACACAGAGGAAACCAGGTGAACGAGACAATCCCGACGGCCGGTGTTCCGGTCTTCACCGGGCAGCGGCTTCTGTACGTGGTCACAGGGTCGGTCTCGGCGATGTGGGCCCCGATGTGGGCCAACTGGCTCCGCACGGCCTATCCCGAGGTCGAGTTGAAGATCGTGCTCACCCAGTCGGCGCAGAACTTCACCGGCGTCTCGGCGCTGTCGCTGATGGCGAAGACCGACATCGTCGAGGACGCCTGGCCCGAGTCTCCGCTGTCGGCGTTGCATGTGGAGTTGTCGCACTGGGCGGACAGCGTCATCGTCTACCCGGCCACGTTCTCCTTCATCGGCCGCCTGGCCCAGGGGATGGCGGACACCCCGGCGATGCTGGCCCTGCAGTGCACGAGGGCGCCCATCGCTGTTGCCCCGGCTCTGCCGCCCGGTGCCGCCGAGGGGCACTCGTACGCCCGGCACATGAAGGAGCTGGCTCAGTGGCCGAACCTCACCGTGGTGCCCGGCGTCCGGGGGATATCCGCCACCACGGGCGAACGCGACACCCACACTCCCGCCCAACTACCGGCTGTCATGGCGATGTTGGAGAAACTCCGGTACGGCATGAAGGCGCAGGCCGATGCCTGAGCTGATGGACCGTTACGAGACGGGCTACCTGTCCACCGTCATCACCTGCGACGACTCGTCGTACGCATGGACCCACAGTGGCGGAACCGACCGGCCCCGCCCACTGACCACGCCATCGCGGCTCTTGTTCCTGGCGGCGGAGCGCGCCGCACACGATGAGGTGCGCTTTGTCACGCCCACGTCCGAGGTCCGCGCGGACGGGGGAACGGCGCTGACCTATCGCACCCCGGGTGCCAGGTCCCTGGCCTCGATGTTCCTGTCCAAGGAGAACCCGGCCGACGCCGCCGGGCTCCTGTCGTGCGTGGCACGCTGCCTCGCGCGGTTCCACACTCCGCTGCCGGACAGCGCCCGCGCACGTACACCGGGCGGCATCGACCGGGTGATGTCGTGGCTGGTCGACGGGCAAGGGCCGAAGGCGGCCGCCGCCTGGCACACCGTCGCCGGCCAAGGGCTCGGGACGCCCCGGTGGAACACGCTGCGCCACTGGTGCGAGCTGTTCGCCCGGCCAAAGGGGCGGTTCGTCGTGCACGGGGCGATGGGAACCGGGATGATCGCTCCCGATACGGGAAACATCCTGCGGGCCGCGGTGTTGTGCGGAACCGAAGAAGCCGCCTCGCTCCCGGAGTTCGACATCGGCTGGATGCTCGGCGAGCTGTACGAGAACGAGCATCTCAACGGGCATGACCCCGCCTACGTCGACGAGTTGCGACAAGCGTTCCTGTCGTCGTACGACCGGCCGGTCGACCTGCCCACCGTGCGGATCGCCACCGCGCTGCGGGTGCTGATCCATTCCCACGACTTCGCCGCCTACATGGGCTGGTCCCGTCTCATGCCCTCGTACGTCCCGCTCCTCGCCGAACTGGTGGACAGCGAAGGCGCATGCGCCGTCACCGCCCCCGTGTCGCGGTGACGGCCCCGTCCACGATCTTCTTGGCGGACGCCAGGCCCACCCCCGGCAGTTCCTCACGCACCCGCTTGATGGCCGCCACAGGGTGGGCGTGCGGGTCGATGCCCGCCTTGTCGAGCAGATCGCAGGCCCAGTGCACCACGGGATCGGAGTGGTCGGCGTAGTTCTCCAGGGCGGCAAGGGCCCGGCGCAGTCCCGGGGCGTCCTCGGGGCCGGCCTGCTCCAACTCGTCACGCACGATCCGTAGCGCCGCGTCGATGTCGGAGATGACCGGTACCTTCCGGTTGCCGAACCCGAACATTTCGAGACCCGCCATGGTAAAGCCCCTGTTTCTTTGCGGAATTGCGGACAGGCGGCCAGCCTAGGGCGGTCGCGCCGCAGAAAAGGAACCCCGCATTCCGGGGGAAGTGCCTTCGTGCAGGTCAGCGCGGATACGGGACCAAGAAACCCATTCTTTCGCAAGCCGATCAGGCCTTCCGTGGCCATTAATCTCGCCGGCAGTCAATCAACCAATGGAAGACATGTCATCACTATCTGTCATCGAAGCAAGCTGCATCACCATGGCCTATGGGCCCACGGAGGTTCTCAAGGGCGTCGACCTGACCATCGGCAAGGGTGAGGTTGCCTGTGTGCTCGGCCCAAACGGGGCGGGGAAGTCCACCACCATCGAGATCCTGGAAGGGTTCCGGCAGCGGTCCGGCGGACAGGTGAGCGTGCTGGGCACCGACCCCGAACACGCCGGTGCCGCATGGCGCAACAAGGTCGGCATCGTGCAGCAGTCCTGGCGTGACCACGCGGCATGGACCGTACGGGATGTGCTCGGCCACTTCGCCCGCTATTACGACCACCCCTACGCCACCACCGACCTGCTGGCCATGACGGGCCTGACCGGCCGGGCCGACCAGGAGCTGCAGACCCTCTCCGGCGGCCAGCGCCGGCGGGTGGATGTCGCCCTGGGGATCATCGGCCGCCCGGAGGTGCTGTTTCTCGACGAACCCACTGCCGGGTTCGACCCTCAGGCGCGCCGGGAATTCCACGACCTGATCCTGGGCATGCGCGACTCCACCGGCGTGACGGTGGTGCTGACCACCCATGACCTGGCCGAGGCCGAGCGACTGGCCGACACCGTCAGCATTCTGGTCGGAGGGCGTGTGCGCATCTCCGGTTCCCTGGACTCGCTGGCCCGGCAGGTCTCGGAGCAGTCCGTCGTCCGTTGGACGGCAGCGGACGGCAGCAAGCAGGTCGAGCACACCGCCGGCCCGGAAAAGCTGGTCTACGAACTCACCCAGTCATTCCAAGGGCCCATACCCGGGATCGAGGTGGTCCGCCCCACGCTGGAGGACACCTACCTGTCGTTCCTGCGTGAACAGGGGGAGATGTGAGCACGCGCGCTCAGAGGATCGCCGCTACCGGGTGGGACCGCGCCCGCGTACTGATCAAGTCGGCTGTGACCTCGAAGATGGAGATCGTGGGTCTGCTGCTCACCCCGGGGATCTTCCTGTTCATGGCCTCGCAGCGCTCCGGGTTCGTCGCCGGGTCCCACATCAAGCAGTCGCTGCTGATGGTGACCGGCGGTGTGGCCATGGTCGCGGCCATCGAAGGGCTCTCCTCGACCGCAAGCATGATCAGCATGGACCGGCACGACGGCACCATGCTCCGGCTGCGCGGAACCCCGGACGGCATGCCCGCCTATCTGGTCGGGAGGATGCTGCACATCTGTGTCCGCGCGGCCGCGGCCGCGGTCGTCATGCTCGTCGCCGCGCATCTGGCGTTCGCGATGCCGCTCCCGTCGACACCCCTGAAGTGGGCCACGCTGGTCTGGGTCCTGGTCCTGGGCATCCTGGCGACCGTACCGCTGGGCGCGACCCTGGGAGCACTGCTGGACTCCCAGCGTGCCTCCGCACTGCTGCAGTTGCCGGTCTACGCGCTCGTCATGCTGTCGGGAGTCTTCGTTCCCTTCGCCGCCATGCCCCGCTATGTGCAGTGGGTGCTGGAGGTCTTTCCGGTCAAGTGGATGGCCCAGGGAATCCGTTCGGCCATGCTCCCCGACCAGATGCTCGTCGCCGAGACCTCGCATTCCTGGCAGCTGCCCTGGGTCGCGCTCGTCCTGGTGGCGTGGACCGTGGCCGGGATGTGGCTGGCGCCGAAGATGCTCCACCGCGCCGCCCGCAAGGAATCCGGCTCGAAGCTGGCCGGCCGGCGGCAGACCGCCATGGCCGGAGGCATGTGATGCGCGTTTCGTGGCTGTATCCGGCACAGGTGTCCAACCCGGCCGTGCTGCTGCCGTTCGCCAGGACCGCGCAGAGCCTCGGGGTGCACCGGCTGTGGACCGGCCAGTCCCTGCGGGCGGAGACGCACCAGATCTTCTCCTACCTGTGCGGGGCGGGCATCCGCATGCCCATGGGCTCGGCGGTGACGCTGTTCCCGCTGCGGCATCCGATCGACGCGGCGGCCCAGGCCCGTGGCGTGGCCATGCTGAGCGGTCACTCCTACGTGGCCGGGTACGGCCCCGGATCCGCCGGCTTCCAGGCCGCGGCCCTGGGGGAGAAGCTGGCCAAGCCGGCGTCGGCGACCGTGGAGTTCCTGACCCTCGCCCGGCGCTTCACCGCGGGCGAGGCCGTCACTCACCGCGGTGACCTCCACCGAGTCGACTTCCAGCTCGAACCACTGCCGCATCCGCCGGTCCACTGGGCCGCCGGCGTACTGCGCCCCGGCATGGCGCGGCGCGTCGCCGGCTGTGCGGATCTGGCCATCACCTGGATGACACCCCCCGCCTATGTCCGTGACCACATCATTCCTGCGCTGACCGAGGGTGCCACGGCCGCCGCGAGGCCGATTCCGGAGGTGGCGACGGTCGTCCATGTGTACCCCGACCGGTACGGCAAGGACGTGTACGAGGTGGCGCAGAAAGCGGCGGGCGTCCACCTCTCCATGCCGCACTACACGGACATGCTCCGGCGCGCCGGGGTGGCGGCGCACGCCGACGACCCGCGGGCGGGAGCCAGGGCCCTGGTCGACAGCGGCACCTTTGTGCACGGCAGTCCCCGGCAGATCGCCGATCTGCTGGAGGAATACCGCCGGTGCGGCGTCGCCGAGGTCGTTCTCAACCCCATGTCGTCGATCGCCGCTCACGGGCTGGGCACCGCGATCCGTGACCTGTCCGACATCACCACATCACTTGCCGCCAACTAACAGACAAGAAAGGGGTGTTGGCCGATGTCCGAAGAGACCAGGACCCGCATACGCGTGCAACCGGTCGCGCTCAGTTCGGTGACCCACGTCAACGGGCTGCTGTCGCGCCTGGAACTGGGCGAACTGTCCGAGGACGAGGTGAGCTCCTACCGGGGCCGCAACGACAACTGGTCGGGCACGACCACGAGCGGCCATGCGGTGTTCGTCAAGCAGATCGTGGGCCAGCCCGCCGACATCCAGCAGCGTATCCACCACATGGCCGCCTTCGACCGGCTGGCCGCTCACCACGAGCTGGAGCACCTGTCGACGCCGAGGCTTCTCGGCTACGACCTGAACCATCAGCTCGTCGTCCACGAGTACCTGCACGGGACGGTCTCGGCCGCCGAGCTGGCGGCGGACGACGCGTTCACCGGTGAACTGGCCGCGCTGGCGGGCAAGGCCCTGGCGGAGGTACACACCCTCGGCGCCGGCAGGAGCCATGCCGACAGTGGCACCGGTCCGCTGCCACCGGTCAAGGGGCTGGAGGCGATACCGGGATCGGTGTACGCCGGCTCGTCGGCCGGGTCGATCGAGGCGTGGTCGATCCTGCACACCGACACGGAGGTGGCGCGGGCCATCGTGGATCTCGTCGGCGAGGCCGCGGCGTTCCACCGGCCCGTCCACGGCGATCTGCGCATCGACCAGATCCTCTGGGACGGCGAGCGGCTGTACCTCATCGACTGGGAGGAGTTCCGCCTCGGCGACCCGGCCCGCGACGTCGGGGCGTTCGCCGGCGAGTGGCTTTACCGGGCCGTCAACGGCATCCCGGAGAAGGTCGGCAAGGACCATCCCGGACAGGCCGACCACCAGCCCACCGACGCCGAGGTGATAGCGGCCGGTACGGCTGAACTGGACCGGCTGCGCCCGGTCACCGAGGCGTTCTGGCGTGGCTACCGCAGCGTTGACGCGAGCGCGGACGAAGACCTGGCGGTGCGGGCAGTGCGGTGGGCCGGATGGCACATGTTCGACCGCATGCTCGCGCTCTCGGAGCAGTCCTCACGCCTTCCCGCGATCTCCCGCGCGGCGGCCGGTATCGGACGGACCGCCCTGCTGGCCCCTGAGAAGTTCACCAAGACCATTGGATTGGACGTGTGATGATCCCCTCCGTCGTATCGGACATCATCCGCCGTACGAGCGTGGACGCCGCGACGCTGACCGCCACCGTCGACGGGGAGGAGGTGACGGCCGGTTCGACGGCCGCACTCTCGGGTGCTCTGGGCACCTTGCTGTACACACGACTGCACGCGGGGGTGCCGAAGGACGAACAGGGCCTTGCCGCGCGCACGGTGCGTGAGCCGCTGACCGAGGAAAAGATCGCTCTGCACACCCCGCACAAGGAGACGGTCCTCACCGCGGCCGTGGTCGGAGAGCCGGTCGACTCCACACAGGTGGTGCAGATCGACGCGGTGCGGGTCCGGGTGCCCGCCCATTCGGTTCTCGAACGGAACGGGCAGGTTGCCAGGATCGTCTTCCCCGCGCACCGCCCGGCGCTGTCGACCGGCTTCTACCTGGTGACCTCGTCCCAGGAGCACAAGACGAGCCCCGGCCTCCTGCGGCTGTATCTGCACTGCCGAGCTCTGCCCCAGGCCCTGGCGGCGTGGCAGACGGTGTTGACGTACCTGGAGGACAACGGGGCGGTGTACCGGGCGAAGATGCTGTCGTCCACGACCTCCTACCCCCGCCGGGACTCGATCGTGGTCTACCTGCCGCCTCAGTCGTGGCAGCACGCCAAGGCGCTGGCGGCCCTCGTCCCGGACCTGGACCTGGACGAGCAGGTCTCGCCGATCACGCACCCGCTGGCACCGGGAATGTCTGCGGCCTGGGAGCCGGACGACCCACGTCCGCACATGCAGCGCCTGAGTTTCGGCCAGCACCGCATGAACATCATCGCCACCGCGCTGGTCCAGCATGCCTCTCCCGGTGAGAGCGGCGACGCCGACCAGGCTGTCTACGAGGCGTTCATCGACAACGGGATCGATCCTGCGAATCCGGCGCGGAATCTGTCGTCTCCGCCGCTTCCCGAGCTGTCCATGGTCTAGGCCGTGGCCGCTTCGCAGGAAGGCAAGCGGCGTGGGCGACCTCATCTGGTGCCCATTCCGGAGAAAGCCGATGTGGTCTTGAGCGTGCTGACCGGACAAGAGACGGTCCCGCAGGCTGCCGCACGAGCGGGAGTGGCGGTGCAGACGGTATGGATGTGGCGCCGCAAGTTCATTGAGGCGGGGAAAATGGGCCTCGAGGGAGAGGTGGTCCGAAAAAAACCCAATGTTGGCGAAGAAGACGACCGGCTGACCCAGTTGAAGATCGCTCTCGGAGAGATCTATTTGGAGCTGTTCAAGCTGCGGTCCCAGTTGTCTGCGACAGGCATCGAGCACGATGGCCGCTTCTGGGGAAAGTAACGATTTTCTGTAGTGGCCTCCGCCGATGCTAAACATGATCCACGAACTGGCAGGCGGTCATGAGCCGCCGCCATTACACGAAAGGAACGACATCATGACCGAGTCTCTGATCTCCGGCTACATCGCCTACACCACCGCTGACCGCCTGGGCGCCTCCGCCATGGGTGAGGCCCCGGCCACGTCGCCGCTGACCGTCACGACGGTTTCGTCGCCCGAGTGCTCCGCCATGGCCGCCTCCGCGCTGGAAAGCGCCATTTCGGCGGCTACCGGTCACTTCAGCTGCTGACCCTCGTTCAGCGCCCCTCGTTCAACGCATTCAAAAAGAAAGGAATCAGGTGCCATGACTGAGACTCTGATCTCCGGCTACGTCGCTTACACCACCGCCGACCACCTCGGCGCTTCGGCTGAGGCCGAGGCCCCGGCGACCTCCCCGACGATCACCGTGACCACCTCCAGCGGTGTCTGCTCGGGTATCGCCTCGGCCGTCATCTCCAATGCGACGTTCGGCCACGGCTGCTGACATCCGCATAACCGTGACAAACCGTGCCGGGGTGCCCGTGGAGAAGACGGGCACCCCGGCACGGGGCTTTACTGAATCAGGCTCGGCGAATCCTCGGCCGGGACGGCGGCCTCGTCCGCCATTTCTTCTGTCGAGCCGGCTGTGTCGTCGGCCATCTTCGCCTCGTCGGCCATCTTCGTCAGCATAGCCAGGTGGTTGGTGAACGCCTGGCGCCCTTCGCGGGTCAGGGCCAGTGTCGTGCGCGGCATGGTGCCGTTCATGGCCTTGGAGACGGTGACCAGCCCCTGCTTGCGCAGGATGGCCACGTGCTTGGACAGCAGCGAGTCGGAAATATCCAGGCGCTCGCGCACCTGAGGGAAGGCCGCGGAGCAGCACACCGACAGAGCGGCGGCGATTCTCAGCCGTGTCGGCTGGAGAAACGCTTCCACCAACATCGGGCCGTTGCCGTTCACTTGCGTCGCATCCATGCCGCCATCCCTCCGTGAATCCATGCGAAGACGGTCAGAGCGACCACGAAGCCGGCCATGCCGTAGGCGGCGGCGAACGCGGCGCAGACGGCGCCCAGGACCACATCCACCTTCATCAGCGTGTTCCTCGACCGTTCGCTGATGTCCCGGTTCGGCAGGATCGCCACTCCGGTGCGCTTGGCGTCCAGCCGCGAGGCGAGGGCGAAGAACGCGAACATGCCGACGGCCGCCACGATGCCCACCGCCGTGTAGGCGGCGGAGCGCTCGACGTGGAACACATCCGGGGCGAAGGTGCTGCCGAGAGCGACGGTGAAGAGCACCGGCGGGACGACCACGCGCCACACCGGATCACGACGTCCACGCACCATCGCGTTGCGGGCTTCACTGACAGCGTTGAGAGAGTCACTAACATCCACGACTTGAATGCTAGGCAAGCACTTGAACAGTCGTCAAGTAGCAGGTCAGCCCTGCCGTGGTGTCCATAGGCGGCTCCAGTGCGGGGTACTAGACGAAAAAGGCCAGCGCCCCCGAAACCAACGTCCGCACCCCCGCCCCCACCGTCGACAGATCCGGCGCGAAGTGCGGGCTGTGGTTGCTCGGGACCGCCAGGAACTTCTCCATCAGGTCGGTGCCGGGTGCCGCGTCCCACACGTCGGCCGGGGTCGTCGTGACGAACCAGTAGGAGTACGGGATCCCGCCCTGTGCCAGGTGCGGGAAGTCCTCGCTGCCCATCACCGGGCCGAAGTCCAGTACCGTCCCGGCCCCGAGCACCTCCTCGTGCACGGCGGCGGTCCGGCGGTCGGTGTCGGCGTCGTTCGTGGTCACGGGGAAGGTCGCGCCCACGCTCACCTCGGGCTCCCGCGGGCAGCCGGCTGCCAGGGCCTCGCCCGCCGCGATGCGCCGGATCGCGGTGATCATCCGCTCGCGCACCTCGTCGGACTGGGTGCGCAGGTTGAGGGCGATGCGCGCCTCGGACGGGATGATGTTGTGCCGGGTGCCCGCCTCGATCCGGCCGACGGTCAGCACGGCGGACTCGCGGGCGGCGATCTCCCGGGAGACGACCGTCTGGAGGCGGGTGACGAGATACGCCGCCGTGACGACCGGATCGACGGTCGTCTCGGGCCGAGATCCGTGTCCGCCGCGGCCGTGGACGACGATGTCGACGTCGGTCGACGCCGACATGATCAGGCCCGGGGAGTGGGCGTAGAAGCCGACGGGGCCGGGCGCCGCGTGCTGGCCGAGCAGTACGTCCGGGCGCGGGAAGCGCTCGTACAGGCCGTCCGTGATCATCCCCTGCGCGCCCTGTCCGGTCTCCTCGGCGGGCTGTCCCACCACCAGCAGGGTGCCGGACCAGGTGTCGCGTCCGGCGGCGAGCGCCTCGGCCGCGCCCGCCAGCCAGGTCACGTGCAGGTCGTGCCCGCAGGCGTGCATCACCCCGGGGGTGGCGGAGGCGTACGGCAGGCCCGTCTCCTCGTGCACCGGCAGCGCGTCCATGTCGGCACGCAGCAGTACGGTCGGGCCGTCGCCGTTGCGCAGGACGCCCGCGACTCCGGTGCCGCCGATGCCCTCGGCGGTCTCGAAGCCCGCTTTGGTGAGCCGCTCGGCCAGCTTGGCGGCCGTGCGGTGCTCCTGGAGCGACAGCTCGGGGTGGCGGTGCAGGTCCCGGTAGAAGTTCTCGAGGTCGGTGACCGGGAGGTCGGCGGTCAGGTCCAGCGCGGTGCGGGCGGCGGCAGACGACATGGGGGCAGCGTAGGCGGCGCCCGGCCCCGACGGGACCGGGCGCCGCCTGTCGCGACGGCCGCCGCTACTTCCCCTTGGCGACCTGCAGGTAGTAGATCGCGTACAGGGCTGCGCTGACCAGGCTCGTCTGGATCCACTCCCGGGTGTTCTTGTTGAACGTCCAGATCCTGTAGGCCCGGTCCGGCGAGTCGCTGCGGTGCTCGCGCAGCAGTTCGTTGTACCGGTTGCTGCCCTGGCCCCAGGTGTTCTGCATGTCCACGTAGTGGGCGGACAGACGGGTGGGCCTCAGGTTCTCGTCGTTCAGGAGGCCGAAGTAGTTCATGATGGGGCGGAATCGAGTCGCCCCCGAGACGGCCTGGGTCATCATCAGCACCGCGTGCGCCCTCGCCTGGCGGCTGCCACCCCTGATCAGGGTGTACACCGCCTGGTCCAGGTTGTGCGGGTTGTACTCCAGGTCGTAGCGATTGGTGTTGGCCGCGTTCTGGAGGTCGTTGTAGTTCTCGCCGAAGCCCGCGGCCTCGCTGTTGCTCGGCATGTCCTGGTCGGGGTCCAGGTAGTAGTACCTCTGCTCGCCGTTGGCGCCGCCCCACCAGCCCATGAGGTACAGGTCCGAGGCGTGCAGCCGCAGCGTCACGAAGCGCTGGTTGTGCTGGATCTCGACGTCGACGTTGATGTACCTCCGGTTGGCGGCCGGGTCCGTGTGCATGATGCGGTAGCCGGTGCCCGGCACGGATTCGTCGTGGCCGCTGTTCACGGCCCAGCGGATGGCGCCGATGAAGTTGAGGTAGCTGTCGCGGTGTCCGATCTTCCATCTGGGGTTGCTTGCGGCGTCCGCGCTCTGGACCGCGCCGAGCGGTCCGAGGAGCGTGGCGAAGACCGACAGCACGACGGCGGCGACGATCGATCCGACGGTGATCCTGCGGGTGCGGTGCCGGGGCGCCGGCATCACGTCTGTGTGGGACATGCGCTGTTCTCCTGGGGTGCGGAGTGCCGGGAGCCGTCCTTGCCCCATCGACGTTCGCAACCGGAATGTTGATTGGCATGTCCCTTTTGCCAGGTGAATCAACCGGCTTGCCAGGTAGATCAACCGTCGGCGAACGCGAAGCGGCCGCCGACGCGACAGGGGGGAGTGTGCGTCGGCGGCCGCGGTTGGGGGTGGCGCAGTACAGGAGCCTGGCAGGCGGAGAGTTGATCGGCATCCCTGTTCATGGGGGCAATCAATTCCGTGGATCCGCCGCCTGCCGGTCAGGCGTACGGGTCGAATGTGATGTCGCTCGGCTTGGCCTTGTTCAGGTGGTCGGCGAACTTCGAGTCCTGGAGCGGGAAGTTGGCGCTGCCCCAGTCGGAGGCGTTCATGATGTTCCGCAGGTTGGACGCCATGTTGTCCCAGCTGATCAGGTTCTCCTGGTGCCAGGCACCGGTGTCGTTCTCCGGCGTCTCGCCCCACTTGGCGAAGCGGAAGGCGTGGGTGGACGCGCCGTCCTTGTGGTAGACGGCCTCGACGCGCCGGCCGTCCATCGGGACGTCGGCGATCGGGTGGGTGCTGAAGCCGCCGTGCGCGGAGGCGGACAGGTACGCCGGGGTGGACGCGCCGTCCTTGACCCAGACGACCATGCACTCCCAGTCGTGGCGGTGGCCGATGCCCGGGGAGGCCTCGTCCTTCTCGAAGTAGCTGGCGTAGATGATCCCGCACCAGCCGTTGTTGCACTTCGACCGCGAGTAGGTGTTGGCGTGGCCGAGGTGGCCGGAGCGGCACTCGCCGGTGATCGAACCGGTCGGCTTCAGGCCGCCGTTGAGGTTGCCGCTCGGGTCGATCGCGGCGGCCGGGTAGCAGCTGTCCGAGTCGTAGTCGTAGACCGGCTCGAAGTTCTTCTCGAACGAGGTCGCGTTCTCGGGCAGGTTCTGCAGCACACCGGCGGAGGCGGTGCCCGCCATGGCGAGGGCGAGAACTGCGGCGCTGCCGGCCACGGCGGCGGCCCTGGCGAGGCGGTGAGGCCTGGTGCTGCTGACTGCTGGGGACATGGGGGGCTCCAGTCGACGGTCCACTCGTGACTCGTCCCGGACATGACATCCGGGTGCGGGACGAAGACTGGTGCAAGTCGAGAGATCAATGGAAGGGCTTTCCATCAAACTCGAGGCGCATTTTCACCGAACTGATCAACGTCGGGCAGGGTGCGGTGACCGACGGAACGGGAGGTTCCGGACGAAGCCGTACGACGGGCCCGGTGGCGGACGACGGGGATGACAGCGCGGACACCGCGATCACTGCGACCAGGGCGGACGAGACGAACGCCGACAGGCCGAGATGGCGAAGGATGCTGGCGTACACGGGTGCTGTTCTCCTCGGTGATGACGTCTCGACCGAGGCTTGCAACCGGAACGTTGATTGGCACGTCGCTTTTGTCACAGCAATCAATTGCAGTGAACCGGTTCCGCGTTATTTGTCCGGACGTTAGGTTGTCGTCTCTCCGGGCGAGTACGAAAGCCGTACGAAAGCCGCCAGTGGTACAGAGGGGGAGCGCGCCGTGGGCCGACCCGAAAGACCCGTGGATCCCGAGGCCGGTCCCGTACAGCGCCTCGCACATCAACTGCGCGAGCTGCGCAAGGCCGCCGGCAGCCCCTCGTACCGGGCGATGGCCCAGACCGCCGGGTTCTCCGCGACAACGCTGTCACAGGCCGCGGCCGGAGAGCGCTTGCCGTCGCTCGCCGTCGTCCTCGGATACGCGTCCGCGTGCGGAGCGGATCCCGCCGAGTGGGAGGCCCACTGGAAGGAGGCCGACACGGCGGGGACGGCGCGCGAGGAGGACGAGGACGTGCCGCCGCCGTACCGGGGCCTCACCCGGTTCGAGCCGCACGACCGGCGGCTCTTCTTCGGCCGGGACCGGCTGGTCGAGCAGCTGAACCGGCTGGTGTGCGACCACCGTTTCGCGGTGTTGTTCGGCGCTTCGGGCAGCGGAAAGTCGTCACTGCTCAGGGCCGGTCTCATCCCGCGGCTCAGGGACGAGATCGCGACCCGCGGCCGGCCGGCGGTGCTGCGCGTCCTCACCCCCGGCGACCGGCCCGCGCAGACCTACGGCCATCTGCTCGCGCCCGCCGAGGGGGAGCCCGAGAGCTGGGTGGTGGTCGACCAGTTCGAGGAGGTCTTCACCCTCTGCCGGGACCGCGCCGAGCGTGCGCGGTTCATGGATCTGCTGCTCGCCGCCCGCGACCCGGACCGCCGGCTGAAGGTCCTCATCGCCGTACGGGCCGATTTCTACGCCCGCTGCGCCGAGCACCGCGACCTGGCCGACGCCCTGTCCGGCGCCGGACTCCTGGTCGGCCCGATGGCCGCCGACGAACTGCGCGAGGCGGTGGTCAGACCGGCGCAGGCGGTCGGGCACCTGGTGGAGCGGGAGCTGACCGCGAAGATCGTCGAGGAGGTCCTGGACCAGCCCGGCGGCCTGCCGATGCTCTCGCACGCCCTGCTGGAGACCTGGCGCCGGCGCAAGGGCCGGATGCTGACGCTGGCCGCGTACGAGGCGGCCGGCGGGGTGCGCGGCGCGATCGCGGCCAGCGCCGAGAAGGTGTACGGGCAGCTGACCGCCTCGCAGCGGAGCGCCGCCCGCCGCCTGCTGCTGCGCATGATCGAGCCGGGCCGGGGCACCGCCGACACCCGCCGCCCCCTCACCCGCGCCGAACTGGACGAGTGGGCCGACCCCGAGGTCCCGGTGGTGGTGGAGCGGCTGGCCGGTGCGCGGCTGCTGACCGCCGACGAGGAGGGCGTCCACCTCGCCCACGAGGCGCTGATCACCTGCTGGCCGCGGCTGCAGGGCTGGATCGAGGAGGACCGCGAGCGGCTGCGCGGGCACCGGGCCCTGACCGAGGCCGCCCGCACCTGGCTGGAGCACGACCGCGACCCCGGTGCCCTGTACCGGGGCACCCGGCTCGACCGGGCCGAGGAGCACTTCCCGGATCCCGGGCAGGAGCCGGCGCTGACCGCGACGGAGCGGGACTTCCTGATCGCGGCGTTCGCGGCCCGCGACGCGGAACGCCGGGCCGCCGCCCGCTCCACGCGCCGGGCCCGCACCGCGGTCGGCGTGCTGTCGGCCGTCCTCGCGGTGGCCCTGGTCGCGGGCCTGTCCGCCTGGACGCAGAGCCGTGACAACGAGCGCCGGCGCACCGAGGACGCGGCCCGCCGTATCGCCTCCGTGTCGGACGGTCTGCGCACGACCGACCCGCGCACCGCCCAGCTGCTCGGCGTCGCCGCCTGGCGCATGGCCCGGCTGCCGGAGACCCGCGGGGCGCTGCTGGGCGCACTCGGCCGGCCGGAGGTGGACACTTTCAGCGACCCGACGCCGGGCGACGGGCCCGTGCGCTACCTGACGGATTCCGGCCGTACGCTGCTCAGCGTCGACGGCCGCGACTGGCGGACCTGGGACGTGGCACACCACCGGCGCATCGCCTCCGGGCGGCTGCCGGCGGGCGGCACCGCGCAGGCGGCGAGCCCCGACGGGCGGCTGCTGGCGGTCCGCGGGGACCACGGTGTACGGCTGTGGGACACGGCCACCGGGCGGTGGCGCGCCGACCCACTGGCGGCGAACGCCCTGGTGGACTTCAGCGGCAGCAGTTACGTCGTGACCGACCCGGACGACTCCACGGCACAGGTGCGCTCGGCCGCGGACGGCAGCCTGCGGTACCGGACGCAGGCGGAGAGCTCGAACGTGGTCGCGGTCGGCGCCGACGGCCGGCTGGTCGCGGTCTGCCCCGTCGGCGGTAAAGCACTGCAGGTACGGGACCTGAGCAGCGGGCGCATCGTGCCCGGGCACTGGGAGAAGGAGGGCGGAGTCTGCGGCGCGGACCGGTCCGCCTTGGTCCTGGGCGCCGGGCAGCGGCTCGCCGCGGTGACCTCGACCGGGGTACGGGTCTGGGACCTGCGGTCCGGGAAACGGCTGGCCGACCTCGCGGACACGGAGGTGAAGTCCCTCGCCTTCAGCAAGGACGGCAGCCTCCTGGCGACCGTCGACGCGCGGGAGGTCAGGGTGTGGCGGCCGGAGGCCGATGCCCCGCTCTTCCGGCACTCCCTGAACAACCAGCACCTGTACGGCCCTCTGGTCTGGGACGACGAGCATTCCGTGCTGCGCTACCTGGAGGGCGGCACCGTGCACTCGCTGCAGATCCCGGCCGCCGTCACCTCCGACTGGCAGGACACCCCGCAGGACCAGGTGCTGCTCAGCCCCGACGGCCGCACCCTCGCCACCGCCCTGCGCACCGGCGACCACTACACGGTCCGCCTTCGCGACACCCGCGACGGCCGGCTGCTGCACACCCTTCCCTCCCTGCCCGTCCCCGTCTCCCGCGACCCCTCCTCCCCGGTGGTCCCGGCGTACACATCCGCTCTCCTGGCCTTCTCCCCCGACAGCAGGACGCTGGCGTACACCGTCGCGGCCCCCGGCAGCGAGGTGTCCGCACAGCGCGTCACGGTCTGGGACGTCACCGAGCGCCGGGTCCGTACGACGCTCGACCTCGTGACCGGTACCTCGACCGGCGCGGTGGTCACCATCGCCCTGGGCCGGGACGGCCGCACGCTCTACGCCGCCCGCACAACCGCCATCGGCACCTACGGCGACGAGATCTGGGACCTCGCGCACCACCGCCGGACGGCCGTTCTCAAGTCCCTGTCGAGCACCCACCTCGCCGTCGACCGCGACGGCGGCGTCCTGGCCGGCGACAACCGCGTCGCCGCTCTGCCGGCGCGCCGGGTCACCGCCCGCGACCTGGTCCAGGGCGACGAGATCGGCGCCCTCGCCTTCGCCGCGGACGGCTCGCTGTTCGCCGCGGGCGACCAGACGGGCCGGGTCGCGCTGTGGGACGGGAAGCTGCGACAACGCGTCGGCATCCTGCACAACGTCTTCGCCGCCCTCCCGGACGGCATCGGCGATGCGGTCTTCGGCGACACCTCGGAGGCGGTCAGCGCCCTCGCGATCAGCCCCGACGGCAGGACCCTCGCGGTCGGCGGCGAGTCGGGCAGCCTCCAGCTGTGGGACATCGCCACCCAGCAGCCGCTCGGCTCCCCCCTCACGACGTCCGGCGAGGAGATCGACACCGTCGCCTTCAGCGCCGACGGCACCACGGTGTACGCGGGCAGCGCGCACGTACCACTGCAGCGGTACGGGATCGATCCGACGCGAGCGGTGAAGACGGTGTGTGCGCGGACGGGCGGCGGTCTGACGCGCGCGCAGTGGAAGACGTATCTGCCGGGGATGGCCTACCGGACGGTGTGCGGGGATTGATTCGGGTTGATTGCCCTGATGGGAGGGGTGTCCGAACAATTCCTCGGCTTCGACGATCGTCCTGTCGCTGCGTTCCTTTCGACGGGAGACCACACCCATGAAGCTCAAGCAGCCCGGCCGCCGCAGACTGGCCCTTCTGGCGCCCGCCTTCGCCCTCGCGCTGATCCCCTTCTCCACGGGGACGGCCAACGCCAACACCAGCCCCGGTTGGGGCGACGACAAGCCCGACGTGATCTGGGACTGCAACCACGGCAAGGCCGACTCGTGCCAGTACCACGAGGTCAAGGCGTGGACCGTGCTGGGCAAGCGGCGTCAGGTCGGCAACCCGGTGTACAACTGCGCGGGCAGCTCCCCCCTGGGCTTCGACGTCACGTTCAGGACCGACCGCACCTCGTCGTACTCGTTCCAGCAGGAGACGAAGGTGGAGGTCACGTCCGGCTTCTCGGACGTGCTGGAAGGGGGCATGTCCGCGAGCTCGTCGCAGACCGAGAAGTGGGAGGTGGGCCAGACGGTCAGCGCCGGCACCACCCTCAGGGGCACCATCCAGCCCCATGAGGCGGGCGGCTACTGGTTCGCGCCGTACTGGCGCAAGTCCCAGGGCTGGCTCGAGGTCCACTACGGCAAGCGGAACCACGGCCACTACTTCTGGTACTACCCGGGCCAGGGCTCCACGGGTGTGCAGATCAACACGCCGGTGATGAACTCGGACGGCTCGATGAAGGGGAAGTGGTACTGGGCGACCTGGAAGTGCTGACCGCCGGGTTGGCTGCGGAAACGTAACAGCACACTCGTTCGAGTGAACGGCTCCGCATTACGACGGCGGCCCTCCCGTCTACCCTGGGAGGGTCGCGTCGAGCGAAGGAGGTCTGTCATGGCGACGGCGGAGCCGATTATCATGCCTGGGTATCAGGGCGAGGCCATTCACGGTCCTTACGACGACCCTGACGGCGACAGTGACGCGGACAACGGCGTGCCCGACTACTCGGACACGAGCGTAGAGGCGGCCTTCGAACGCATCAGTGCGGCAGCTCCCATGGGCTGGCGCGTGGAGCTGATCGAAGGAGAGATCTGCGTGACGCCACCGGCCAACGGGGAGCACGAGGAGATTCTGGCGAAGGTCAATCGCCAGGTCATCCGGCAGGTGCCGGATGACTCCCTGCTCAACTACTTCGGCATCGGCTTGAACGTCCCCGGCTCGTCGGACACCGGTCATGTCGAGCCGGACCTGGTGATCGCTCCGAATGGAACTTTCGACGACCAGGAGCAATGGCACGACCCGACGGGTGTCCTCCTCGTCGCCGAGGTCACCTCCAAAAGCACCGCCGACCGCGACCGCGACAAGAAGATCCACGGCTACGCCCGCGCCGGCATCCCTGTCTACCTGCTGATCGACCGTGAAGAAGCGGAGATCACCGTCTACTCCGAGCCTTCCGGTGACGACTACACCCAGAACCCCAAGTACAAGCTCGGCCTCGCCGTCCCCCTCCCCGCCCCCCTCGGCTTCGAGCTGGACACGGCGGAGTTCTGAGCCTCGTTTCGTCAGCCCCCGTGGCTGACCTGCTGCACCTGACCGACAGGCGTCGCGTCCGCCGCCCGCGCCGGGCCCGCGTTGGCGGCAAGTACCAGGGCGGCGACTGCGACGATGGCTGCTGCGAATCCTCGGGCGTAACGCTCGGAGATGTGTCGGAGCACGGCAACCTCTCAACAACGTCTCAACAGTGTTGTATTAAACGCGCTTAAGACGCCGTTTAACGTAGAGGTCGGCAGGGGCCAACGGCAAGAGGTACAGGGGGAGTTGTCGTGTCGGACCGTGACGATCCGGTAACCATCGGTCGAAGAGTCCAGCAATTGCGGTCCGAACGCGGGCTCACCCAGCGGCAGTTGGCGGAGCCCGCCTACACCCCCGCCTACATCTCCACCCTGGAGGCCGGCCGGGTCCGCCCCTCCGACGAGGCGTTACGGCACATTGCCGAGCGCCTCGGGATCGCCTACGACGAGCTGGTCACCGGGCGTCCGGCCCGCCTCGCCACCGACCTGCGCCTCAGGCTGACCGAGGCCCAGCGCACCCTCGCGAGCGGGCAGGCCGAGCAGGCGGCGGAGCAGTACACCGCGCTGCTCGCCGAGGCGGAGGGCCACGAACTCGTCGACGTCCAGGCGGTCGCGCTGCTCGGGCTCGGCGAATGCGCCCTGGACACGGGAGAGTTGGAGGCCGCCCGGGAGTACTTCGAGCGCTCCGAGCGCGCACTCACCGACGTACCGCTGCCCGCCCGCGTCCCCGCCCTCCGAGGTCGCGCCGTCTCCCACTACCTCGCCGGTGAACTCCGCTACGCCGTCTACCTGTTGGAGTCCACCCTCGACGAGCTCAACCGCGGCGGACTGCACGACCCGGACGCCCTGCTCCTGCTCTACGCCAGCATCATCGGCCCCTACATGGACATGGGCGCCCACGCCCGCGCCGCCCAGGCCGCCGAGTTCGCGCTCGCCCTCGCCCCGCAGTCCGGCGACCCCGCACTCGTGGCCCGTATGCACCGCTCGGTGGCCCGCACCCTGCTCGCCGAGGGCCGCCTCGCCGAGGCCGACGCCTCGCTCGCCAAGGCCGTCGAGCTCTACCGCACCCTCCAGATCCGCACCGAACTCGCCAACTGCCACTGGATGCGCGGCTACGTCTACGCTCAGAACGGCGAACTCGACCGCGCGGAGGCCGAGTTGAGGCAGGCCCTCGACATGCTCTCCGCGGGGCGCGCCGCCCTCTACAGCAGCCAGGTCGCGGTAGAGCTCGCCGACGTACTGCACCGGCGCGGCAAGTCCGACGAGGCCGCGGCCCTCCTGCACGACGTGCTCAGCGACATCGGCCCCGAACGCGGCGCCCTGCACTCCGCCGCCGCCCACCGCCTGCTCGGCATCATCGCCGAGGACGCCGGGGACACGGAGGCCGCCGAGGAGCACTACGTCCGTGCGCTGAGTCTGCTGGAGCGGGCGGGGGCGGTGGGGGACCTGGCGGATCTGTGCCGTCTGCTCGGCGATCTGTTGCGGCGCACTGGGCGGGTGGAGGCGGCGTTGGATGCGTACCGGACGGGGCTGGGGCACCGTACGGCGCCCGGTACGACGACGTTGGGGCCGGCCCCGGCGCAGCCGCCGCTGTGACGCCATGCCAATAGGGGCGGATTCGCCGTCGGCGACTGCGGGGCCGTCGTGGCTGGTCGCGCCCACGCGGCGGAGCCGCATATTGATACAGCCCCGCGCCCCTGTGAGGGTGGCTGCCCACAGCCTTCTCCGGGGTTGTTCCGGAGTTGTGCACAGGCTCGGGCTGTTGGCTCGCCGGGGCATCAGCAGGACGACCGGGACGGGCACGTGGAAGAGCGACGGACGGTGGCCGACTGGCTGTGTCTCGTCGTGCGTGCGCTCGTGTACGCCGTCGTCGGGGGCGCCGCGCTGATCGCCGTCGCGACGGTCGTGTCCGTTCTCGGGCCGATGCTCGTGCTCGACCTCTACACGCCGCCGGTGGCCGCCTGGTGGACCGTGTTCACGGCGATCGTTGTGCAGGGGGTGCCTTTTCTGCTGCTCGGTACGGTCGTGTCGGCGGCCATCGGCGCCTTCGTGCCGGAGCGGGTCTTCAGCCGGCTGCTGCCGAGCAACCCGGTGCTCGCGGTGCCGGTGGCGGGGGCGGCGGGAGTCGTCCTGCCCGGGTGCGAGTGCGCGTCCGTGCCGGTGGCCGGGAGTCTGATGCGGCGCGGGGTCGCGCCCGCCGCCGCCCTCGCCTTTCTGCTGTCGGCCCCCGCGATCAACCCCGTGGTTCTGGTGGCCACTTCGATCGCCTTCCCCGGCCGGCCGACGATGGTGCTCGGCCGGCTGGTCGCCTCGCTGGCGACGGCGGTGGTGATGGGCTGGCTGTGGGCGAGGTTCGGGCGGGACGAGTGGCTCCGGCTGCCGAAACGGCACACACCGGCCTCCTCGGGTCTGCGCGCCTTCGGCGCCGGGCTCCAGCACGACTTCCTGCACGCCGGCGGCTTCCTCGTGCTCGGTGCGGCAGCCGCGGCGACCTTCAACCTCGTCGTCCCCCGCTCCGTCCTGGACGTCTTCACCGGCTCGGCCTGGCTGTCGGTGCTGCTGCTCGCCGCCCTCGCGGTCGTGCTGTGCGTGTGCAGCGAGGCGGACGCGTTCGTCGCGGCCTCGCTCAGCGGCTTCTCGCCGACCGCGCGGCTGGCGTTCATGGTGGTGGGCCCGATGGTCGACCTGAAGCTGATCGCGCTGCAGGCGGGGACGTTCGGGCGGGCCTTCGCCGTGCGGTTCACCTCCGTGACCTGGGCGGTGGCCGTGACGAGCAGTGTGCTGACGGGGTGGTGGCTGCTGTGAGGCGCTACGGATCCGGGGCACTGCTCCTGCTGACGGGCGGCGCGGTCCTGCGCATCACGCTCTTCAGCGACCTGTACCTGAGGTACGTGCAGCCGGCCCTGCGGCCCTGCCTGATCGTCTCCGGCGTGGCACTGATCCTGCTGGGCCTGACGACGGCCGTCCTCAGAAGCCGCGACCACGTCGAGGATCACGGCCACGGTCACGGCGTCGCCGGCCCCCGCGTCTCCTGGCTCCTCGTCCTGCCCGCCCTCGCCCTGCTCCTCTTCCCGCCGCCCGCCCTCGGCTCCTACAGCGCCGAGCGGGAGGCGGCCCAGCGGGCGGCGCAGGGCGTCGGCATCTTCCCCGCCCTCCCTGCCGGAAACCCGGTCGACCTCACCCTCGCCCAGTTCGGCTCCCGGGCGATGTACGACACCGGGCGGTCGCTGAAGGGCCGTACGGTCCGGATGACGGGCTTCGTCACGCACGGCGACGACGGCACCTGGTACCTCACCCGGCTCCTGGTCTCCTGCTGTGCCGCCGACGCCACCACCAGCAAGGTGGAGATCCGCGGCGCCGCATCCGACGGGCCGCCGCCCGCCGACACCTGGATGACCGTCACCGGCACCTGGCAGCCCGGGGGCAGGCTGGGCACGGACGCGGCCTGGCCGCCGGTCCTCGACGCGACGTCGGCCCGGCGGGTACGGCAGCCCGCTGATCCCTACGAGAAGCGGTAGCCCTGCTCCGTAGCCCTGCTTCGTAGTCAGTGTCGGCAGTCCTTCTCGGCAGTGTCACTGTCCAGCCGGACCGCGTTTCGCCCCTGAGGGCAGGGGTAGTCGGGCAGCGCTCCCAGATGCAGGCCTCGCTGCGATCGAAGGAGGCGGTGGCCGTGGATGCAGTCAGGGCCATCGACGTGATCGCCGAGGTGGTGCGTGATGCCCGACCCGGGGAGATCCCTGCCCGGTTGTGCGCGGTGGCGGTGAAGCTGCTGCCGGTCGTCGGGGCGAGCGTGTCGCTGCGCTGCAACGGGATGCCCATCCGGCTCGGCGCGAGCAGCGCGGAGGCCTCGTATCTCGCGGAGGTGCAGGCCACCCTCGGTGACGGGCCGTGTCTGTCCGCCTCCCAGGCCGGTGCCCCCGTGCTCGCCTGCGATCTGACGGCCGGCCGGGACGTGGGCCGCTGGCCGGTGTTCGCCCAGCAGGTGACGGCCGTCGGCGTCCAGGCCGTGTACTCGGTGCCGCTGGGCGACGACGGCGTGACCGTGGGCACGCTCGACCTCTACCGCGACACCCCGGGCGAGCTGACCGAGCAGGAGCTGCGCCGGGCGCTGCTCGTGGCCGCCGTCATGACGCTGGCCCTCACGTCCCTGCCGCGGGAGGAGAACGGCAGCGGCGGGGAGGAGCCCTGGCTGGGCGGTCTGGCCCCCGAGCACGACGAGGTCCACCAGGCCATCGGCATGATCATGGCGCAGCTCGGCATCGACGCCGAAGACGCGCTGGCCCGGCTGCGCGCCCACGCCTTCGCGCAGAGCCGTACCGCCCTCGAGGTGGCGCACGACGTGGTCTCGCACCGGGAGAGACTGGACGGCGGCTGAGCGATCTTCGGATATCTATGATCGCGCCATGGACATATTTGGGTTCACCGTGATCACCCTGCTCGTGCTCTTCGGCATCGGCAGCATCGAGAACCGGATCTCCCGCGCGGACAAGCGAGTTGCCCGGATCGAGCACAAACTCGACCTCGTCCTGGGCCACTTGGGGCTGACCGAGCCGGAACCGTGGTCGGACGAGGTGAACGCACTGGTGCGGGACGGCAAGAAGATCCAGGCGATCAAGGTGTACCGGGAGGCGACGGGGGCGGGCCTGAAGGAGGCCAAGGAGGCTGTGGAGAAGCTCGGTTAGGAGGCGGTCAGACCCTGAGCCGCGCCTGCTTCCTGACGTCGGCCAGCCGCTGCGCGCCCACCTGTACGAAGGCCTTCGTGGCGTCGGCGGACACGTCGCCCGTGCCGCCGTGGGTGAGGGCGATCGTGTCGTCGCCGACGCGGACCACGGCGACGTCGAGCGTGAGCACGGTCTTCTGGCCGTCTGCCGTCGGGCCGGTGAACGTGACCCGCAGCCCCTGCCGGGCATCTCCGACGACCGGCAGTACGGTCTCGTCGACCCGGACGCCCTGGACAGTGCCGCGCCCGGTCACCGCCGTGAACTTGGCGCAGGTCTGCGGCAAGGTCTTCATCCAGGCCAGCGTCCGGTCCACGTCGGCGGGCTTCAACGAGAGCACCTGATACCGCAACTGCGCCTGGTCCATGGCATCGTCGAGCCCGGTCACGGCCCGGGTCCCGGCCGCGTCCGCACCGAACAGATCGTCCGTGTACAGCGCGTCGAGAAGCTTTCGGCATTCCGGTACGTCGGCGTGTGCCTTGAGCACCCCGTCCCGCCAGGTCGCGGCCCCCTGCGTCGGCGCCCACGGCGCACCCAGATCCGCCTGGGTCAGCAGCGCGCCCTGAGCCTGTGCCTCGGTGAGGGGCTGGGGCGAGGCCGGGGCGGCCACGGACGGCTTCGCACTGTGCTCGGCACTGGGCGAGGCGGCGGGTGTCCGCCCTTGCCTCGCCCCCGTCTCCGGGTCCGGGCCCACGCCCACGATGAGGCCGCACGCACTCGCGCTCACCAGGGCCCCCGCGGACAGCACGGCGAAGACGAGGACACGGGACGGGGTGCGGGTCATCGGACGCCTCCTGGCCACCTCAAGCTCGGTTACGTCTCCAAGGGACCACCGCACTCGACGCCTCACCAGCGCGCCGGGCCGTCCGGGTTACGCGCCGGGCGCCGTCACCGCCGTCCCCGCGGCCTCGAACGTCCTGCCGTTGCACGGGACACCGACGCCCCGCCAGGTGAAGGGGGTGCCGTGTGCGCAGTTCAGGTCGGCGCTGTCCATGAGTTGGAAGTGGACATGCGGCTCGGTGCTGTTGCCCGAGTTGCCGCACCGGCCGAGGAGCTGCCCGGTGCGCACCCGGTCACCCGGGCGGACGGCGAGCGAACCTCGCTTCAGATGGGCGTAGAGCGCATACGTACCGTCGCCCAGGTCGAGCACGACATGGTTGCCGATCACCCGGCGGGCACCCCCGAGCGAGCGGACGACGGCCTCGACGGTGAAGAAATACACGAGCGCGAGCCAGGACGTGCGGCTGAGGTGGTCGCGCTGCCGGTCGTCGGCGCGCACGACGGTGGCATCGGCGACGGCGAGCAGGTCCGCGCCGAAGGCCGGAAAGGCCTCACTGCGCCGGACCAGGGGCCACCAGCCGAAACCGGGCCGGCCGCCCTCCGCCGGCTCCGCGACGATGTCGATGGCGTACGTCTGCCCGTACGCCCGGGTGCCATGGCTGGGGACCCTGCTCGCCGGGCTGTTCAGCGCCCTCCACCGGCCGGTGACCGGCGCGGCGACCTCCACGGCTTCGGCGTCGGAGACGGTCACCGGGTGCTCCTGCACACCTGCCGCCCGGCGGTTCACACCGAACCCGATCAGCACCCACAGGCCGAGCGGGAGCCACGTCCACCCGTACGGCACGTCGACGAAGAAGCCCGCGACGACCATCACCAGGTAGATCAACAGGCAGACGCGAGCAGCCCAGTTGAATACCTTGCGCATTCCATTCCCCCTTGAGTCGGCCGGGCGGGGTCAGCGCCCGGCGGCGGTCAGCATCACCAGCAGCGGTACGACGCGGTCGGCCGGCACCTCGTAGCGGCCGCGGGCGGCCGTGTGCAGCCAGCCGGCGGCGGTCAGCTGCCGCAGGTGGTGGTAGATCTGGCCGGTGGTGCCCGTGCCGTCGAGCTCGGTGAGTTCGGCGGCGGTGCAGCGGCCACCGAGGATCTCGCGCAGCAGCCGCAGCCGTACGGGCTGGCCGAGCGCCGCGAACGACTCGGCCGCGTCCGTCCAGTCACCGTCCAGCACGGTGTCCGTGGCCAGGCCGTACTGCCATTCGTAGCGCTTTCCGGTCGGCGTCCTGACGGCACCGGTGAACAGCACCCCGCCGTTGTCGGCGCCCAGCTCGGCCAGCTGGTCCTTGAGGCCGTGCAGCGCCCACAGGTCGTCACCGCGTTCCCGCTCCGGCGAGGGCGCGGAGCGCGGTCGGTCGGCCGCCTGCTCCAGCGCGGCAAGCCGACGCTCCAGATCGACGACGCGCTGTTCGAGATCCATGGTCAGAGATTACGTAGTTACGTATTTCCTGGCAAGAGGCCGGTGACTCGGGGTGGGTCGGCCGCAAAACCAGTCGCGCCCACCCCGCCGCCGCGTTACCGTCCCCCCATGAAGCGCGCCCACTCGTTCCTCACGACGACGCCGGAGAGTGTCCCGGCGCGCTGATCCATGCACGGCATGTCCGAAGCCCCGGGGCGAGTGCCCCGGGGCTTCGTCATGGGTCGCTCGCCCGTCACCGCGAGGAGAGAGACCGATGAGCAAGAACATGAGCAAGAACATGAGCGAGACCATGCACGACCACCGCCGGCTCGGCCGCGAGCTCGAGTTGTTCGACACCGATCCGCTGATGGGCGCGGGGCTGCCGTACTGGCTGCCCGACGGCGCGATCGTGCGGCACGCCCTGGAGGAGTACATCCGGGACCAGGAACGCGCGGCCGGCTACCGGCATGTGTACTCGCCCGTCCTCGGCAAGCGCGAGCTGTACGAGATCTCGGGCCACTGGTCCCACTACAGCGAGGACATGTTCCCGCCGATGGAGCTGGGCGGCGAGCAGGTCGTCATGCGGCCCAGCCTCTGTCCCCATCACGCCCTCATCTACCGGTCCCGGTCGCACAGCTACCGCGAACTGCCGCTCCGTATCGCCGAGTTGGGCGGCATGTACCGGTCCGAGCCGTCCGGGGTACTGGGCGGGCTGACCCGCGTACGGTCCATTCAGCTCAACGACGCCCACATCTTCTGCACCCTGGAGCAGGCGGTGGACGAGGCACGCAGCGCCCTCGAGCTGATCGGCCGCGCCTACGCCGACCTCGGCATCCGCGCGGCCCGGTACCGCCTGTCCCTGCCGGGGGAGGGCGGCAAGTACGTCGCCGACCCGGCGCTGTGGGAGCGGGCCACCGGGCTGCTGGAGGAGGTGCTGGCGGGGGCAGGTGTCGAGTACGACGCGGTGGCGGGCGAGGCCGCCTTCTACGGGCCCAAGATCGACGTCCAGGTCGTCGACCCGGCCGGCCGCGAGGCCACCCTCTCCACCGTCCAGATCGACTTCCACCAGCCCGAACGCTTCGACCTGCACTACATCGGCGCCGACGGCGCGAAACACCGGCCCGTCATGGTCCACCGCAGCATCATCGGCAGCGTGGAGCGCGCGGTGGCGCAGCTGATCGAGGAGCACGGCGGGGCCTTCCCGGCGTGGCTCGCACCCGTCCAGCTGGTCGTGCTGCCGGTGTCGCAGGCCCAGGAGGAGCAGGCGTACGACGTCGTACGGCGGGCCGTGGCACGCGGCCTGCGTGCGCAGGTGTCGGGGCCCGAGCAGGGCAGCCTCGGAGCCCGCATCCGGGCGGCGCGCCTGGTGCCGTACCAGGCGGTGATCGGCGAGCGGGAGGCCGAGGGCGACCTCGCTGCCGTACGGCTGCGGGACGGGCGCCGCCCGGAACCCGTACCGGCCGCGGAGTTGCTCGACCGCATCGCGGCCCGGGTCGCCGCACGTGGCGCCCAACTCTGGGTGGATGCATGACGCCACGGCCGAGCAGAGTGTGCGGGGCACGGTCCGGGCAGCGGTGCGCCCGGGACCCGGTGCCGCGGCCGGGATCCGGACGGCCGCGCGGCCCGGGCGAGGTGTGTGCCGCCGAAGCCTGCGCGGCTGCGTAAGGTCGCACCTGAACACCCGTGAGAGGAGCCCGCCGTGACCGGTCAGCCCATCCCCGTGATCATCGACTGCGACACGGGTGTCGACGACGCCCTGGCCCTGCTGTTCGCCGTACGGCACCCGGGACTGGACCTGCGTGCGGTGACGTGCGTGGCCGGGAACACGGACGTCGACGGCGTCGTCCGCAACACCCTGACCGTGCTGGAGACGGCGGGCGCCGGGGACATCCCGGTCGGCCGGGGAGCCGAGCGCCCGCTGATCGAACCGGCGCGCTCGGCGCGGCATGTGCACGGTGCCGACGGCATGGGCGACCTCGGTCTGCCCGCACCCACCCGCACCCCCGCCGACGTCGACGCGGTCACCCTGCTGCGCCGCGAGATCCTCGCCTCCCCGCGCCCGGTCACGCTGATCCCCACCGCGCCCCTGACGAACATCGCGCTGCTGCTGCGCACCCATCCCGAAGTCACCCGCAACATCGAGCGGATCGTCTTCATGGGCGGCGCGGTGGCCACCGGCAACGCCACGCCCGTCGCCGAGTTCAACGTCTGGCACGACCCGGAGGCGGCCGCGGTGCTGCTCACCGCCGGAGTGCCGATCACGATGTACGGCCTCGACGTGTTCCAGCGGGTCGTCGTACCGGGCGCGGACGTACGACGGCTGCAGGCGAGCGCGGAACCGGGCGCCCGGCTGGCCGGACAGCTGCTCGGCCACCGTCCGGCCGCGCCCGACCCCGACGGCGACGACCCGGCCGGCGGCCTCGGCGACGCGGGCGCGGTCTGCACGGTCGTCGACCCGGCCGGCATCACCACCGGCCTGCTCCCCGTCGAGGTCTCGCTCGCCCCCGGCCCGGGCCGCGGTCAGACGGTCGTCGACCGCCGCCCGCGTCCCGGAGAGTCCGAGATCCACGAGGGCGCCCGCCAACAGGCCCTCGTGGACGTGGCGTTGGACGTCGACGTGGAACGCTTCGTGAAGCTGTACCTCTCCACCGTCGAAGGCGACTAGCGGGACCGGAGACGGCCATCGGGGTCACGACAGCACGAACGCCCCGGAGCGGGGGTCTCCGGGGCGTTCGTATTCGGGGGTGGATCAGGAAACTCGGGCGTGGATCAGGAGCGGGCCGTACGGCGGCGCTTCGTCATGACGACGATCGCCCCACCGGCGGCCAGGAGTGCCGCGGCGCCGCCGGCGATGACGCCGGAGTCGCTGCCGCCGCCGGTCTGCGCGAGGCCGCCGCCGCTGCTGGGCGTGGCGGCGGGGACGGAGGTCGAGGCCGATGCGACCGGGGTGTCGGTGGACGTCGGCTCAGAGGCGCTCGGCGTCGGGGTGGAGCTCTCCTCGGCCGGGGTCGACGGGGTCGCGGACGCCGGCGTGGAGGCGGGCGGGGTGGTCGGGGGCTGCGACTCGGTGGTCGTGCAGTCCTTCGTGCCGCCGTTCCAGGACGCGATCAGCTTGTCCTTGATGACCGGGTGGTCGGGGCCCTTGGGCAGATCGCCGTGCTCGAAACCGTCCTTGGCGTCCAGTTTGCCGTCGAACTTGACGGCGCCCCGGTAGAGGTCGATCTGCGCGAAGCAGCCCGCGTCCGGCACCGCGATGTCGAGGGAGTCGGTCTGGCCCTGCTTGACCGTCACCGAGTCGAAGTCGACGAAGACCTGCTCGCCGGAGGTGGCGAAGGACGGGCCGTGGGCGAGGTAGGAGGCCAGGGAGGCCGTGCAGGTCGTGGCGTCGCCCGCCGTGCGGACCTTGACGTGGATCTTGCCGTCGTCCGTGGGCCTCAGGGTCTGGTCGTCGACCTTGACCGAGTCGTAGAAGTCGGTGCCGTCCAGCGAGAACTGGCAGCGGTCCGTCTCCGTCTTGGTGCCGGCACCGGTGCCGGGCCGGTAGCCGTCGGCGTGCTTCCAGCCGTCACCACCGGGCGTGCCGGTGGCCCAGGCGCCCGAGGCGGCAGCGACGGTGGCGGCGCAGAGGGCGAGCGACACGGCGCCCGTCACCAGGACGCGTCGCGCGGTGCCCCGTCTCGCTATGGACATGCAGGTCCCCATCTCGGCGTGTGCAGTTCCCGGCGCGGCGGCGCAGGGCAGCATGCCGCGCCCGGCCGCACCGGGGGTGAGTGGTCTGAGGAACACCGGGCCCATTGGTCACATGCGCCACAGTGCGATCACATCGTGGATCTCCTGGCGGAACGCTGTCAACCGGCGGTAACCGCTGGGTAGTTCAATCTTCCATTACAATTTCGCCACAGATGGAACGGGCGGCTCCACTACCGCGGAGCCGCCCGGATCTCACTTCACGGTCCCGGATTTCACCTTACGGTCGGGCTCGGGCTGACGGCGCCCTGAGTGGACGACTCGCCCGGCAGGATCGGTGGCTGGGTGGTGCTGTCCACCGGCGGGGTGAGCACCACCTGCGGCTGGCCCGCGGCCGGGGGCGGCGGCGTCAGGTCGTTGGAGGGCAGCTTCGGCGGGGTCGTCTCCTGGAAGAGGACCTGGTCGAAGTTGACCAGACCGGTCTGCTCCATGACCGTGATGTGGTCCAGGACCGTCGCATTGGCCTGGTCGGCCAGAGCGCGCACCACGGTGTTCTTGGTCGTCGAGCGGATCTTCGCGATCGTGTTGAAGATCGAACCGTGCGTCACACGCAGGATGTTGGCGAAGTCCGTGTCGAACTGCTTGCCGCTGTCCGCGTTGAGCGTGTTGATGAAACCCTGCTGCTGGGGGCTGGGCAGGTTGGGGATCGTGATGTTGAGCATCGTCGAGATCTTGCGGCAGCTGGCGTCCAGCGCCGCGTGCCCGTCGATCAGGTGCTTGCTCGCGGTGAGGACCGCCTTGCTCTGCCCCTTCTTCAGGCCCATCTGCCCGACGGGGTACTCCCACAGCCCCGCCGCGCGCACCTTGACCACGAAGTCCCGGTCCGACTCCGTCAGAGGACCCCACTGGGTCTGCGCGACGATGCGGTCTCCCGAGCTCGACACGGTGTTGACTCCGAGCATCGCGGGATAGGCGAGTGCGGCCAGGGTCAGGCTCAGCGCCCCGCCCACGAAGAGAGTTCCCGTCGCATTCCGCGAAAAACGCACCGTGCCTCCTGCCCGGTCGGCGGTCCCGCCGGTGGATGGCGGGGGTCGGACGGAGGGGAGTACGGATCCGGCCGCGGCGCGGAACCTTTTGGTTTGGTAAAAACCGGGAGGTGTGAGGCAGGTAACGGCCGGTGGGCCCCGCGTGGTTGACGGAATGTTGACCATTTCACGGGAGAGCCGAGACGAAACCCCGACCTAGATTCGACCCATGCCCCCACAGCCCCGGAAAGCCCCACCGCACCCTCGGAACGCCCCGACGGCGCTGCCCGTCCTCCCTTACCGCAAGCCCACCAAGGGCCGCGACTACTGGGTCATCGACGACGTCCTGCCCGACGTCGACGCCGTACGGGAGCGCTGCCTCGCCAAGGACGACTGGGTCAAGGGATACCCGTACACCTCGGAGACCTGGCCGGGCCTGCGCACCATGCCGGGCCTGGAGCCCGCCGAACTCGCCCGGGTGGAACGCCTGGTGAAGAAGTCCACCGGCGCGAAGGAACTGTGGGTGCAGGAGGCCCCCGGCGGCGGCACCCTCAACCACAACTGCATCCAGGTCGTCGGCGAGGGCGAGAGCGAGCCGCGCCCGCACACCGACTCACGGGCGCTGTGCCGCTACGCGGCGGTGCTGTACCTCAACCCCGACGTCCCCAAGGACTGCGGAACCGCCTTCTACCGCCAGTCCCTGCCCGGCGGCCGGCTCGGCGGCAACATCGTGCAGGCCCCGCACAACAACCTCGTCGAGGCCCTCGGTACGCGGTTCGTCCCGGGGGACCACTTCGAGGAGGACGTACGGGTCCCGCACAAGTACAACCGTCTGCTGCTCTACAACGCCAACCTGGTGCACAGCGCGACGGGATACTCCGGCAAGACGCTGGAGGAGAAGCGGATGACGGCAGTGTTCTTCTGGATGGCCTAGAAGCAGGTACCGCGCGTCAGACGTGCCCCACGCCGCCACTGCCGAAGGAGCCGCTGGAGCCGGGCAGCCAGCGCCGGCGGTGCTGGTCCTTTCCTGTCTTGGTGCTGGATTTGTGGAGCTCGTAGGGCATGAGTCGTTCCTTGCCCTCCGCGTGCGGTACCTCGTCGGGTTCCCGCATCTCGCGCATCTCCCGGACGGGACCGCCGTCGGGAAGGTGGGGCTGTTCGTCCGGGTGGGGCCGCGGCAGTTCGCGGTCCCGCACGTTCATACCGAACTGCACGGCCCAGATCAGTGCACCAGCGATGATCAGGCCACCGACAAAGGCGGCGATCACGTTGAGTACCTCACTCGACGTGGCCGCAACAACAAACGTCGCAGTACTCATGACCCAATTATCGCCGAAAGGCGGCGATTGGGGAGCCTTCGGTATTTGCGCAGGTCAGGGCCCCGACCGAGGGGGTACATGGATGCACGTGGTCGACTACGACCCGGACTGGCCCCGCCTGGCCGCCGCCGCGGCGGACGCCCTGCGCACCGCGGCACCCGGGCTGTTCGTCGCGCTGGAGCACATCGGCTCCACCGCCGTCCCGGGCCTCGCGGCCAAGCCCGTCATCGACCATGGGGGTCCCCCCGCTCGAGCGAAGTCGAGAGTGGGGGAGGGCGCGGTACCGGACCTCGCCGACGTCGGCCCGCACCAGCCGGCGCTCGCCGCACTCGGCTTCCGCCCGCACGACAACGGAATGACCGACCGGCTGCTGTACGTCCGCGCCGACGGCGGCACCCGCAGCCACATCCTGCATGTGGTGACGTACGACAGCTGGCCCACCCGCAACCAGCGCATCCTCAGGGACTACCTGCGCGCCCACCCCGAGGAGGCGGCCCGGTACGCCGAACTCAAGCGGGCCATCGTGGCGGCCGGCACCCCGGCGCGGGACTACTCGCGTGCGAAGACGGCGCTGGTGCAGGAGCTGACCGACCGGGCCCGGGCGGAATTCGGACTGCCGCCGGAGCCCGTGTGGGAGAAGGGGACGAAGTGAGCTGAGTCTCCTGCGGGTTACGGATCGCTCAAGCCCTGGTGTCGGCGCGGTAAGCACCGCACCATGGGCACATGACACCGGCCCAGAAAGCCATGAGCCAGCTGGCGACCTGGCCCGACCTCAGCCCGTGCGAGGCCGGCTGCGGCACGGGCTCCGCACTGCGTTCCGCGCGCGACGAGATCGTGCACTTCCACTCCGACCGGGACGTGGACCTGCACCTCACCACCCGCGCGATCCAGCGGCTCCACTACGACTTCGCGGAGTCGACCGCCATCCGCCTGGTGCCGGGCTCCCGCTGGGTCACCGTCCATCTCGACTGCGACGCCGACGTCGACCTGCTGCTCAGCCTGGTCAGCGTCGCCCTCAAGGCACACTCCGCCCACCAGGGAGGCCCGGCGCCGGCCGTGTGCAACTTCCACCGGGTGACGGTGCTGCCGCGGGACGAGGACGGCGAGGGCTGACCCGCCCGGCCACGGAATCCCTCACGCAATCTCCGCACACGCCAAATCAATTCCTCAACTGTCACAGGCATGACATACGCTGCGGACAGCAGCCGCGCCCCGTGCGTCACCGCGATCGAGCGGTCATGTCCGGGTGCCGCGCGGCGCTTTCGACCGCCCGGTCACAGACCGGGTTTTCTCGTGGGGGTATCAGTACTGTGCGCAGGCGCAGCATCTCGACCGCGACGGCACTCGCGGTCCTCTTCGGCTCGGCGGCGCTCGCCGTGGGCGCGGCGGGACCGGCCACGGCCGACTCCGCCAGGATCCTGCCGGTGAAGTCGGTCGGCGACATGGTCGTGGACGGCGTCCACCAGCTGGTCTACGTCTCCGATCCGACCAGCGGAAAGATCATCGTCACCGACTACTCGGGCACCGTCAGGACGACCCTGGCCGACGAGCCCGGGGTGACCGGCCTGGCGCTGTCGGCCGACTCCAGCCAGTTGTACGCGGCGGTCAAGGGCGACAACCGGATCGTCACGGTGGACACGCAGACGGCGACGCCGACCGTGAGCTACCCGCTGGGCACGGACGTCGCTCCGAGCGACCTGGAGGTCGTGGACGGCCGGATCTGGTTCTCCTACGGCGACGACTTCGGCTCGCTCGACATCTCCGGCGCCGAGCCCGTCATCCACCTCGACCAGCGCGGCGACGCCGGGTTCACCGGCTCCGGGACGGTCCTGGCCGCCGACCCGTCCGTGCCGGGCGTCCTGGCTGCGGCCGACGGCGGCAGACTCGCCGTGTACGACGTCACGGCCGACGGGGCCACGCTGCGGACCAAGGGCTCCAAGGACTCCTTCGCCAAGCAGATCGACCTGACGCCCGACGGCAAGCAGGTCCTCACCTCGTGGGCCGAGGGCGGCGGTTACGGCGTCGGCGCCTACTCGGCCACCGACCTCGCCCAGCAGTCGAACTACCCGACCGACCCGTACCCGAACGCCGTACGGATCGCGCCGGACGGCTCCGTCGCGGGCGGCAGCTCCTCCTGGTACTGGCCCGACGTGCACATCTTCCGGCCCGGCGACCCGAAGCCGGTGCGGGAGTTCGAGTTTCCCAACACCGGCAACAGCAGCGGCGGCGACACCCTCGTCGACGGCGCGCTGGCCTGGGCACCGGACAGCAGCCGGATCTTCGCCGTCTCCCAGAACGACGGTGGCGTCTACACCCTGCGCGCGCTGACCGACCCCGCCAAGGAACTGCCCACCCTCACGGTGGCGGCGCCCACGAAGGCGGACCTGGCCAAGAAGCTCACCGTCACCGGCAAGCTCACCTCGACGAAGACGGCCCTCCCGGCCGGCACGAGCCTCTCCGTGACGCGTACGGACCTCGACTCGCCGAGCGGCAAGGCCCTGCCCGCCGTCAAGACCAAGGCGGACGGCAGCTTCTCCTTCACGGACATCCCGCCGGCCGGCGGCAAGGTCACCTACAAGGTGTCCTTCGCGGGCGACACGACCCACACGGCGGCCTCCGGCTCCGACGCGGTAGAGGTCTCCCGCAACGCGACGACGCTGAGCCTGAACAACAACGGCAAGCTCTACTCGTACGGCGCCGACGTGAAGTTCACGGCGCACCTCGGTACGACGTACAAGAACCGCACGGTCGAGATCTGGGCCAACCCCTTCGGCGGCGACAAGCCCAACAAGCTGATCAGGACCGCCACGGTCAACTCCAGCGGCAACATCTCCGCGACGGTCGACATGACCCGCGACACCGACGTCACGGCGGTCTTCAAGGGCGACGCCCGCTACCAGCCGAAGACGGTCAAGGTCACGGCCTACGCCAAGGTGAAGGTCTCCACGGCCGTCACCAAGAACTACAAGAAGGCCGCGATCGGCTCGCACACGTACTACTGGTTCCACAAGAACACGTCCCCGGTCGTCACCACGACCATGACCTACTACCCGGGCCGTAAGCAGAGCCTGGAGCTTGAGGTCTACTACGCCGGCAAGTGGTACGAGGTCGACGGCAGCCCCGCCTACTTCGCCCTCGCCGCGAACGGCAAGTCGGCCGTGAGCCTGGGCGCCGCGGGCGAGTCCGGGATCAAGGCCCGGGTGCGGGCGGCGTACATCAACGGTTCGTCGGGGGACACGGTCAACTCGACGACGTACTCGGACTGGAAGTACATCTACTTCTCCAACTGACCGACGCCTACGGGCACTTGAGGAACGCCGGGTCGGTGGCTCACGCCACCACCCGGCGTTTCTTCGCACCCGCCGGAAACGCGTGCACGTCCTGCTGCGAGCACGGACTTCCAGGACCGGTATCGCTTGAAGGGCATCTCGAAGATCTCGGCGAACAGCCATGCCGCCAGGACCGAAGCGGGCAGTCCCACAATCAACGTGAACCAGAATGTGGGCATTCCGGCCGATACGAACTCCGGGGCGATTTTCCGTACGACGACCATGACGATCGGCAGGTGAATGAGATACAGGCTGTACGAGAAGTTGCCGAGGCTGCGCATGGGGCGTGTGGCCAGGAGCCGCATCAGAAGGGCGGGGCGCCCGGTGGCGACCGCTGCGATGAACATCGTCATGGCCGGCGCGACGGCGAGATCCACCCAGAAGTAGTGATTCACCGTCCATGCCGATCCCTTGACGGCGATGAGTGACGCCACCGGAATCACGGCGAGGGCGGCGAGCCAATGCCAGGGCAGGCGCCGGATCCTCTCTCGTCCGACCAGGATTCCCGCGCCGACCAGACCGGCCACGAATACGGGGGCGAGATTCGGCGTCAGCCAGTTGTCGCCCTCGACCGGGGAGCCGTTCTCCGCCGACAGGCCGCGCGCGACCGCGAGCAGGGTCACGCCCACGACCAGGAACGTCGCCCCCAGCCGACGCCTGACGAAGAGCAGGATCGGGAAGAGCAGATAGAGCTCCGCCTCCACGGCGATCGACCAGAACGCACCGTTCGGCGTGCGCGCCGTGAACAGGTCCTGAAGCAGAAAGCCGTACACGACGACCGATCTGTCGGTCGGCGGCCCATGATGCGAGGCAGGCACCACGAAGAGGGCGACCAGCAGGCTCAGTGCCAGTGCCGCCCAGTACGGCGGAAGGATGCGCCAGGCGCGTCGCCGCAGGAACCGGGGAATGCTGCCCTGACGCCAGCCGTTGCGTGCCGGAGAGATGGCCAGCGAGAAACCGGACAGCACGAGAAAGAAGACGACGGCGAGACGCCCGTACATCAGCCAGCCCAGCCAGAAGGGCCCCGAATTCTCGGGAAATCCTGGGACGGCCAGCAGCCGGCAGTGAAAAAGCACGACGTACAGCGCGGCCAGACCACGGAGCCCGTCAAGGCCCATCACATGGCTGACACCATTCACTTCAGCAGCCCTGTCCACCTGCGGCTCCAGGACGGCCACCTCGGAATCACTGCTGTAGGGGCGACTCGATTCTAATAAAATTGCTCCGCCCTGCCTCTCGGTGTCGTGTGACGACGCGTAGCCGACCCAACGGTGGTGGCACGGCACCACTCGCAGTGACTCATACGTTGCAGGCAGCGAGAACGTTCAAGTGAAAGAGGAGTGAAGGGCCGCCGCCGGGCATGTCGGGGTGGCGGTCGTCGCTCGTCGTCGGCGAGGATGCCCCGGTGAACGACCACATAGGACCCCCCACTGCTACTCCCGCCCCCGCCGTCCCCGCCCTGCGCCCGGTCCGTGCGGCAGGCCTCGTCACGAGGGTCACCCTCGCCCTCGCCGGCGTCGGATGGGCGGCTCGGGCCGTGTGGCACGTCCGACTCGCGGCGGCGGGGGAGCCGGCCTCCGGGCCGCCGGACCAGGGCGGCGGGAACCACCGCACGCTGACCTCACTGGAGGACTCGTACCACCTCGTCAGCGCGGTGTCGGGCTTTGCCGCGCTGGTCTGCGCGATCGCGTTCGTGGTGTGGCTGGGCCGTATCCGGGACAACGCGCGCGACCTGTCCGGGACCAGCCCGCGCTACGCCGGCCTGTGGGTCTACCTCGGCTGGGTGGTGCCCATCGTCAACCTGTGGTTCCCCCGCGGCATCATCGCGGACGCCTACCGCTCCAGCGCCCCCGGCGAGCGGCTGCCCCGCTCGCTGAACGTGTGGTGGGGTCTGTGGCTGATCGGCATGCTCAGTGGAGTCGGCCTCACGTACTCCGACTCCACCGACGAGATCATCGCCCGCGCCTACACGGACGTATGGCAGCTGCTGGCGTCCGACGCGGCGGCCGTCGGCGCGGCCGTGGCCGGCATCTTCGTCGTCCGTGCCGTCACCGCCGTACAGGAGCGGTATCTCGAGAGCGGTATCTGAACTCGCTTTAGAACAACCCCAGTTGACCCTGGCCGATGAAGAAGGCCAGGGTCAGGGGCGAGGTCAGCGGACGGTCAGCTCACGCACAGCAGCCCGAGCACGCAGATCCCCGACGGGGACGTCGACGCCGTGTCGGAGCTGGACTGGGACGTGTCCGAAGAGCCGGACGTGTTCGAGGACGAGCCGGACGACGTGTTCGACGATCCGGAGCTCGAGCTCGTGCCGGCGGTGGACGTCGAGGACGGGGACTGAGTCGTCTTCGTGGCGGTGTCGGCGGCCTTCGAGGTGGTGTCCTCGACGGTCTTGGTCGCCTGCTGGGCCGCCGTCGTCGGCGTCGAGCTCGGTGTCGGGGCCGTGTACTGCTGGGTCTTCGCCGAGTCGGTGTGGGGCGCGGTGGCGGTGGTGGAGCGCTGCCGCGCGCTGCCGGTGGTGGACGCCTCGTCGGCCCGGGGCTTGCGGTGCTTCCCCGTGCCCGGAGTGGTCGACGGGAGATCTGCCGACGTGTCCACCGACTGCTCCCCGGAACCCATGCTCGACAGGTCCGTGGCCGCCGACGCCTGGTTGCCGTGGCCGGGGCCGCGGTCCATCGAGGCAACGGTCAGGCCGCCGCCGACGAGAGCGACGGCGGTCGCGACCACGGCCTTGCGCTGGTTCTTCTTCCAGCGGGCCCGCTGCCGACGCCGGGCCGCCCGGCCCAGCCCCGTCGAGGCGGACGCCGGGCTCTCGGCGTCACCCCCGGCGGCCTGCAGGTCGTCGTAGCCCTCGTATGCATCGGTGTCGGGTATCCCGGCCGACTCCGGCCAGAGCCCCATGGCGGCGGGCGCCGCGGTGGTACGGCCGTGCGAGGTCACCGGTGCGATGTCGGGGGCGTAGGCACCGCAACCGGGGCACACCAGGGCGCCGTTGAGGTGCCGGCGGCATGAGGAGCAGTAGTCCATCCGCAGTTTTCCTGACCCTTCGCACGGGGGATGCATGGGAGATCGAACGGCCTGCAACGGTAACGAGGGTTTCGAAAGACTGTGTGAGGCGTGTGTGCTTCTCCTGCGCGGATTCTCTGCACACCTTGCACTCGGCGGTCGAACTCCCAGGTCAGCGCCGGAACTCTCACGTGATGTGCGAATCCGTGGCTCTGATCACAGTCCGACCGCCGAGACCGCCGACGAGCAGCACGGCGGCGGCTTCGGCCTCGGGCGCGGTTTCCCCGTGCTGACCCGGCCCGGCGCCGCTAGCGGCGCGTGAACGGCTCGAAGGTGTGGCTGAAGTACCAGGTGTCCTGCGCGATCCCGGAGCAGGAGTTGGCGCCGGCGGTGCCCACGCACCCGCCGTTGTCACGCTGGAGAGCCCAGAAGGAAAGGGTGTTGATGCCCGCGGCTTCGGCCCACTTCTCGACCTTCGCCGCGTCCTGGGTGGTGAAGGTCTCCTCGGGGCCGAAGTCGTCGATGCCGGGCATCTCGGTGACGCCGATCATGTGCCACAGCTTCGCAGGGCTCTTGTGCGGGTAGAGCGCGGCGAGTTGGCCGTGCAGCCCGGCCGCGGCCGTCTCGGTGTCGGCGGCCATGTCGTGGGTGGCGCCGTCCCAGTAGTCGAACGTCATGATGTTGACGACGTCCACGCGCGCGTGGTTGTCGACGGCGTTCTTGAGGAGAGCCACGCCGTTCGGCGCGAGACCGGTGGTGGTCGTGGGCAGGGTGTACGAGAACTGCACGCGCCGCCCGGTCCGTTCGGCCCACCGCTGCACCTGGGCGATGGCCTTGTTGCGTCGGTCGATTCCGGCGGAGTTGTTGATGGAGTCGGCCTCGATGTCGAGATCGATCCGCTCGATCCCATACGTGGTCACCAGGCTCTCGTACACCTTGGCGATGGCGTCGACGCTGGTGCAGCTGTCGGCGAGTTCGGTGCCGGTGGTGTCGGCGCCGTAGCCGCCGAAGGACGGGACGACGTTGCCGCCGCGGGCCTGGATCGCCGCGATGTCCTTGCCGAAGGACGACGGGGCGGACTTGGAGATGGGCTGGGTGGTGTCGCCGTTCCAGTACGCGGTGCACGAACCGGCCGCGTCCGTCTGCAGAAACGCCATGGTCAGGTACTTGTTGCCGGAGGCGGCGGCGAGCGCGGCCGGGCTCTCCCCGGTCCACGCCTCGAAGTACGGCGCGGCGACATGGGCGGGCATGGGCGCCGCGGGCAGCGAGGACCCGGCTTCCGCTCCGAAGGCCCCGCCTCCCCCGAGCGCGACCAGCCCGGCCGACAGGCCGGTCACGGTGATGCAGGACAGCAACGCACGAAGAGAACGCGGTCGTCTCATTGACGCTCCCATGGGGCACGAGGACGGAGATGAAAGGGGGGTGGGGGCGAACGGCGACCATCTTTGGACTAGACCATTTGTCTGTCAAGGTTCTTTACAGTTATCTGACCCTTCGGGTTCTTGGGGTTCTTCGGACTCTTCGGGCGGACGGTGTGTGAACTGCCGTACACGAGACGCCCCTACAACCTTCTGTCCCGGCAGGTCGTCCAACTCGCCGCCCGGTGCTGACGACTGCGCCGGGGTCTCTTCCGTCGGTTTCTGGGGGATGTCATGAGTTCTGTCCCGGCCGGGCGTGTGCTGCGCCGAGGGGCCTGTGCCGCAGCCGTGGGAGCGTTGGCGGTCGCCGGTCTCGGGAGCGGGGTCGCCTCCGCCGACGAGGCGCAGAGCGATCAGCTGTGGATCCAGGCGCCGTACGAGCAGTCGGTCACCGTCGCTCCGGACGGGGGCGCGGCGCAGTACCGCTCGCTGGCGCTCGGCCTGTACCACGACAACGACACCTTCACGGTGACCGATGGCCGGCTGACCGTGGACGTCTCGGGGCTCGCCGGTGTAGCGGACGTGTCCTGGCCCGACAACTGCACGCCGAACGACGCCGGTACGGTCGCCGTGTGCGACACCGGCAACGTGCCGACCCGCTACAGCGCGCAGGTGCAGCTGAAGGTGCGGGCCGCTGCGGGCGCGGCAGTGGGAGCGCAGGGCGCGATCGAGTACTCCGCCACGGCCACAGGCGGGCCCGACGGCACGCTCACCGCCCCGGAGGGCTCAGCGGAAACCTTCGTGACCGTCGGCTCCGGCCCGGACCTCGGCGTCACTGCCCCGCAGGACGTCAACGACGTAGCGCTGGGCACCAGCCTCACCGTCCCGTTCTCCATCACCAACACCGGCAACGAGACCGCCCACGGCTTCACCGTGAAGATGTGGGCGACGTACGGCCTCGACGTCGTCACCCGCTACCCGCAGTGCACCTACACGGGCCCGGACGACAGCGGCGACTACACGCCCATGACATACGCGACCTGCACCTTCGACACCGAAGTCACGCCCGGTGCCACCGTGCAACTGCCGCAGCCGCTACAGCTCGCCGTCACCGACCACGCGCTGTACGAGCGCTTCGACTACGAGGTCCAGCCCGCCGGCGACACCACCGACCTCGACACCTCGGACAACGGCCGCTCCTGGCACATCAACGCCGACAACACCGCCGACTTCGCCGTGCACGGCACCGAGGTGAGCGGCGCGGCCGGCGACACCGTCACCGCCGCCTTCCGCTTCGTCAACCGCGGCCCGGCCTGGGTCGGCAACGTCAGCTCGGGCGACCCGGTCGCCGTGATCGACTTCTACCTTCCGGAGGGCACCACGGCCACGTCCGTACCGGACACCTGCCACACTGCCTCAACGTCCGGCGACGACCCGACCATCGGCCACTACGCCTGCACCCTGCCGCTGTGGGCGAAGCCGGACCTGAAGGTCAGCTTCCCGTTCCAACTGCGCATTGACCGGGTGGTGCCGGACGCGACGGGGCGGGTTGTTGTTCACCCGCACTCAGACACATCCGTCAACTTCGACCCGAACAGCAAGAACAACTCGGCGAAGGTGGTTGTGAATCCGTCGGCCTGAGAGCCCGCGACAGTGGCGAGGGGGGCGAGCCTGCGGCTCGTCTCCCTTCCGTCACTCAGACTCCCGGTTGCTGACACGGCTGCTGTGACTGCCCGTACGTCAGATTGCCGGGAGCGCCCGCGGCGTGTGGCTGCACGCGGGCTCGGTGAGCGGCGAACCCCAGCCGCCGGGAGACGGTATGCCTTTGTCAGTGGCTGGCGCTAGGTTGATCACGACCACCGCCGCACCGGGGGCACGGGGCTCTGCTTGGACGGCGGTATCAGGAAGGACCTGCCATGACCAACAGGTCGACTTGCGCCTATCGCCGTACGGGGGCCGATCCGGTGCGGGGGATCTCCGGACTGGATCGTCTGACGGAGCGGGAGAAGGAAGTACTTCTTCTGCTGGGCACGGGCCTGGGCAACCGGCAACTGGCCCGGGAGCTGCGCATCGCGGAACGGACCGTGAAGGCCCACATCGCGCGGATCGTGGAAAAGCTGGATCAGCAGACGCGGTTGCAGGCCGCGGTGCTCTCCGTACTCGTTCACCACGTGCTGTGCACCGACACGCGCTGCGCATGCTGGCACGCGGCGACGGCGGCCGAGGACCCACCGCTGCTGTCCGCCGCGTGACCGACGGCCCTGCGCGGCTCAGCGGCCTTCCCCGGCGGGAGGGCCGCTGAGCCGCGGGTGCTCGTGCGTTATCCGGCGGCGGCTTCGAGCGGGAACGTGAAGGCGTGGGTTTCCTCGCGTGTGCCGTCGAACAGGATGAGGTGCAGGGTGACCGAACGGGCGTCCGCGTACGGTCCGGGCTGCACCGAGAGGGAACCCTCGGTGGCGCTGCCATCGGGTGAGAGGCCGAAGGCTCCTCCCGAATCGAGGTATTCGTTGCCGACGTCGTCGAGCGCTTCCAGGGCGAGGAAGACGTACGGCTCGTGGTTGCCGACCTCGTTCTCCTCGTCGGGTTCGCTCTGGGGAAGAGGAGGAGTGAGGCGGTAGCGCAGCTCCATGTGTTCGGTGGTGGCGGCGAAGCCCGCGATGGTCAGCTCGTGGCGTCCGCCCAGAACGGGAACGTTCTTCATCCGGCTAATCTCCCCTTATGCCCCCGTGTGCGGGATCAGGCCGAGGGTACCTTGCACGTGATCGTGCGGTAGGCACCGGACCTCGGGTGGCTGATGCTCTTGATCAGCCAGAAGAAGCTGATCTCGTCGTTGGTCTTGATGGTGAAGTTGCGGCCGCTGCCCTTGCGTTGGTAGCTCTTGATGCTCGAGTGGAAGTCGTAGCTGCTCGAGCGGGTGTGGGGGCCGTAGGGCGGGTTGATCTCGTGGCCGGAGACGAAGGCCTGCGGCATCGAGACGTTGACCAGGGAGCCGAGGTTCCTCTTCGTCGCAGCGGTCAGCTTGAAGCTCCAGGTGAGCCGGCCGTTGGGCATGCGGGAGAACTTCACGTTGGAGACGGCGTGCTTGAACTCGCCCTTGCACTGGGGGACGGAGGCGGCCGGGGCGGCCGGGGCGGCGACGCCGGTTCCGGCGAGGCTGCCGAGGAAGACAGAGCTGAACAGAGCAAGCGTTGTGGTCCTGCGTATCGCGGTCCTGATGGTCACGCGGGAATCCCCTCTTCGCATGGGTTGTCCATGTAGACGCCATGGAGCGTATGAGGGGGCGTGATGGGACGGAATTGTCTCTTCGGGCAGTGCCCCGAAGGGCAGTGTCCTTTGGTTCTACGGCAGTTGGCCCTCGGGCAACGGCGCCGCGCCAGGCGGTTGGGGTCCGGGCAGCGGCCCCGTCACCTTCACCACCGCCGGTCGCATGCGGTACCCCGGCCGCAGGATGGCCGTGCAGATCGGAAACTCCGCGCCCGGCGACACATGGTGGGCCAGGGGCCCTGCACAGCGTCACCTTGCAGACGGTCAGGAGCGGCGTACGCGTGCGGCCTTCTTCCGTTTCGATCATGATGCCTTGGTGACTTCGCACCTCGCCCGACTCGTCGGCCACGATTCCCCGCTTCTGCACCTGCGTCGACAGAGCGATGGGGGGATGTGGTCACGCTTCGCGGAGCGCGCCTAGGAACTGTGGGAGCGGGGAGTGCAAATCCGCAGGTAGAGAGGCCCTCTGCCACGAACCGCGAACGTACTTTTGCAAGTAGCTACCTGCACACCAAGGGCCCCGCGTCCCTCCGCCTGACCGCGCTCGCCGACGGGCGTCTGCGCGTCGGGGTCTGGGACAGCCACCCCCGCATTCCCGCACCCTTCGGGCAACCGCCCCACGACCACGTCCCACTCGCCCCGCTGGATGCCGACGGGGGGCGCGGCCTGTACCTCGTACAGGAATACGCCGACTGCTGGGGCGGCGTGTCCCTCGGCGACGGCCCGTTCGAGCGTCACGTGGCACGAGCCGCTGGTGACCGCATGCACAATCAAAACGAATAGGGGCCGTCAGCAAGCCGACGACCCCTCACGAAAGACCGAGCTGGTTACCCGGGTGAACCAGCCGGCGATTATTCGTTGAACTCGCCACTGTCGTTACACGGTTCACCCATGGTGGGGTCCATGAATGCACTAGTCGGGTACTTCCCCCAGCAGATGACGAACGTATAGCTGCCAGAGTTTCCGATATTGTAACCCTTACTGTCGCATCCGCTGTCGCCGCCGTCGGAAACCGTCATTACTCTTTCGTAGCCGGAAGTGGTGAAATATGAATTATAGAAAACCGCGCCATATACGCCCTTGCCGTCCGCCTCGGTGTCGCAGATCTTGAAGACGTCTCCGTCGTCAATGAAGGTCATGTAGCCGTGGCCTATGTCTACGGTCTTGTTTGCGGCAAAGGCGGGACTCGCTGTCGCGACAATCATTGCGGCGGCGCCTACGGCCCCCGCCGCCGTGCGGGTGAGCTTGGAATTAAACATTATCCCCCCATTTATCGGCCGCTCTATTTGCGAGCCGAATCAAGTTGTTGATCGCTATGTCCGGGCAGTCTGCCATGAACTCGTCAAATCCACAATGCAGCCTGGGTGGATGCGTGCTCATGATGTGAGAAGGGGAGCTGTAGGGCTTAATTGGGATGGTCGCGGTACTGGTAGTGGGCGGCGACGATGCTGTGCCATCCGGAGAGGCTGGCCAGGATGCGGGGCAGAGAGCCGGTGCGGGCGTGGAGGCATCGAGCGGTCGGTGAAGCGGGTTTGGCCGGTGGCCTGCCCGGTCTGGCGAGGTGGCTAAGCCCCTGGCGGCCCCAAGCGGCAAGGAGCAGCATCGACCCAAAGCGGGCCGTCGGCTCTGGCTCCACTCGATTGCTGAGCTCCCGTAGAAGGGGCCGCCTGGACAAGCAGGCGGCGACCGCCGGTCGCGGGAGCCCCGGCGACATTGTGCCCTCGGCTCGGAGCCAACGCATCCGAGGGCTGTCTACGCTGGCGGCGTGACGTTGGTGTGGGTGACGGGGAATTCAGGGACTGGTAAGTCCACGGTCTGCGGGGTGTTGCGAGCGCGTGGCTACGTTGCGGTCGATGCCGACGAGGACGGGTTCAGTTGCTGGATCGACCGGGATCAGGGCGAGGTTGTGGTGGATCCTCCGGATCCGGTCCCTGGGGGCTGGCTCGACCGATACGGGTGGGCGATCGTCCGTGAGCGCGTTGAGGCCCTCGTCGAGGAGTCTCGTTTCCGAATCGCGTTCTTGTGTGGGTCGGCGGAGAACGAGGCAGATGTCCGCGATCTTTTCGACCTCATCGTGTGCCTGGTGATCGACGAGGACATCCTTCGCCACCGGCTCGCGACCCGCACTACGAACACGTTCGGTCAGCATCCCGAAGAACTCGCAGCTGCCCTGATGTGGAATCCTCGGATGCGAGCGATCTACGAAAGTCAGGGCGCGACGATCATCGATGCATCCCAGCCGGTGACCGAGGTGGTGGACGGCGTGATCGACGCAGTTCAGGGGCTGACAGGGGCCACCCGATAACTGTCGTGCACCACCGTGCTGGGGTCGGCCAATCGGCCTTTCTTCTCACGGACCTTTCTTTTCTCACGGACCTTTCTTCTCACGGACCTGCCGGCGCAGCGGGCAGTGGATCACGACCCCCGACCCGGCGGACCTTCTCCAACCCCAATGCGCCTGCCGGGTGCCGCAGCTGTCACTGCTGTCGTCGGGACATCGAAGCGTCCGGCAGGGCCAGAGCGCGCGCGGTACACGCGCCGGATGGGGAGATTCAGTATGAAGTTGAAAGGATGACAACCGGATGTCTTGACGTCGTCTCCACGAGCCCGTTGGCTTCTCCTTCATCCGGTGGCCCGCTCCTCCACTGCCCGGAAGGCACCTGCAAGTGATCGTTCAGACCCCCCGCAGAACCGGCGCGCGTCGTTTCGCCGTCGTCCCCGTTCTTGCCTGCGCCTCGGCGCTCCTCCTCTCCTCGTGCGGTGTCATCGACAGCGTCAGCGGGAGCAGTAGTTCCGCGAGTCCGAAGAAGGGGGACGACATCACGGTGGGGCTGCTGCTGCCCGACAAGGACACGGCGCGGTTCGAGAAGTTCGACTACCCGCTCATCAAGGCGCGGGTTGCCTCCCTCACGCACGACAAGGGCAAGGTCCGCTACGCCAACGCCGGTGCGAGCGTGGCCAAGCAGAGCACGCAGTTCGCGGAGATGATCGACGCCAAGGTGGACATCATCCTGGTGGACGCGGTGGACTCCAAGGCGATCGCGCCGGATGTGCAGAAGGCCAAGGACGCCGGGATTCCCGTCATCGCGTACGACCGGCTCGCCCAGGGGCCGATCGACGCGTACGTCTCGCACGACAACGAGCTCGTCGGCGAGGTGCAGGGCCGGGCCATCACCGACGCGCTCGGCAGCAAGGCCGCCACCAGCAAGATCGTCATGATGAACGGCGATCCCGGCGACCCGAACACGGAACGCTTCAAGGAGGGCGCGCTCAGCGAGCTGAAGGGCCGGGTCGTCATCGCCAAGTCGTACGACACCGACAAGTGGCTGCCCTCGGCCGCCAAGGCGAACATGCGGAGGGCCATCCAGTCCGTGGGGCTGAGCAACATAGCCGCCGTCTACTCGGCGAACGACGGTATGGCGGGTGCCATCATCGACGCGCTGAAGTCGGCGGGCGTCACCAAGATGCCGCCGGTCACCGGGCAGGACGCCAACCTGGACGCCGTGCAGCGGATCGTCTCGGGCGAGCAGCAGATGACCGTGTACAAGTCGTTCCTGCTGGAGGCGGCCAACGCCGCGGAGATGGCGGTGGACAAGGTGAAGGGCAAGAGCCTCGAGTTCGACGCGCTGACCCAGGACTCGGTCGACAGCCCCACCCAGAAGGCCATCCCGGCGATGCTGGTCCCCGTGGTCGCCCTCACGAAGAACAACATCAAGTCCACGGTGATCAAGGACGGTGTCTACACCGTCAAGGACATCTGCACCGCGAAGTACGCGGCGGACTGTGCGGCCATCGGTCTGAAGTAGCGCCACACCGCCCGGGACGCAGGAGCGTCCCGGGCGCCGCCGGTCTCAGCGGCCGTTCCCCTTGGCGCCCTTGGCCGGGGAGCGGCGGCGGCCCTGCTGGGCGGGGCGGCCGCGCCGTGCCCGCGGGGCGGAACCCGTACGCGCCGGGCGGCCGTCGGCTGCCGGGCGGTTCTCCGTGGCCGGCGGAGTGAGCACGACGGGCACGCCCGACGGGGCCTGGGCGCCGGTGATCCGGCTCAGTTCGGCCTCGCCCGAGCGGACCCGGGTGGTCCGCGGGGAGATCCCGGCGTCGGCCATCAGACGGGACACCTCGCGGCGCTGATGGGGCAGGACCAGCGTGACGACGGTGCCGGACTCGCCGGCGCGTGCCGTACGGCCGCCCCGGTGCAGGTAGTCCTTGTGGTCACCGGGCGGGTCGACGTTGACGACGAGGTCGAGGTTGTCCACGTGGATTCCGCGGGCCGCCACGTTCGTGGCCACCAGCACGCTGACATGGCCGTCCTTGAACTGGGCCAGGGTCCGGGTGCGCTGGTTCTGCGACTTGCCGCCGTGCAGGGCCGCCGCGCGCACCCCGACGGCCAGCAGCTTCTTGGCCAGCCGGTCCGCCGCGTGCTTGGTGTCCAGGAACATGATCACCCGCCCGTCACGGGCGGCGATCTCGGTGGTGGTGGCGTGCTTGTCCTCGTCCTCCACGTGCAGCACGTGGTGGTCCATGGTGGTGACGGCGCCCGCGGACGGGTCCACGGAGTGGACGACGGGGTCGTGCAGGTAGGTGCGGACCAGACGGTCGACATTACGGTCCAACGTCGCTGAGAACAGCAGTCGTTGACCGCCGGGGCGCACCTGGTCCAGCAGGGCGGTGACCTGCGGCATGAAGCCCATGTCGGCCATCTGGTCGGCCTCGTCCAGGACGGTGATGGAGACCTGGTCCAGGCGGCAGTCGCCCCGGTCTATGAGGTCCTTGAGCCGGCCGGGTGTCGCCACGACGACCTCGGCTCCTCCTCGCAGGGCGCTCGCCTGGCGGCCGATCGACAGCCCGCCGACCACGGTGGCGAGCCGCAGCCGCAGCGCGCGGGCGTACGGCGTGAGCGCGTCGGTGACCTGCTGGGCCAGTTCCCTGGTGGGTACGAGGACGAGGGCCAGCGGCTGCCGGGGCTCGGCCCGCTGTCCTGCGGTCCGGGCCAGCAGGGCGAGGCCGAAGGCAAGGGTCTTGCCCGAGCCGGTGCGACCGCGGCCCAGGACGTCCCTGCCTGCCAGGGAGTTCGGCAGCGTCGCGGCCTGGATGGGGAAGGGGGCACTCACGCCTTCGGCGCCGAGCGTGGCCAACAGCCGCTCGGGCATGTCGAGTTCGGCGAAATCCTCGACGGGCGGCAGTGCCGGGGTGACGGTGACCGGCAGTGCGAACTCGCCGCCGGTCGCGGCGGGGCGGCCCCGGCCCGTACGGGGACGAGTGGGTCTCTTGCTCGGGCGAGCTGTGCGGTTCATGCGGTTCATACGGAACCCTCCTCGATGCGGCACGTATCGAGGAATGCCTCCCAGCGGCCGGGCCGTATGAGGATTCGCAAGAAGGAGCCGGAGAATGCGAAGGAACGGAAGAAGAAATCGAAGTGAAGGATGGAGCGAAGGTTTGAAACGGAGGATGAAACGAAAGGTGGAGCGAACGATGAGGTGACGATTTGGCCGGAGTACCGGGAAACGCAACGAGCCGGGGCCCGCACCCAAAGAGTGCGGGCCCCAGCCACGTGGTACGTACGCGTCAGCGTCAGGCGGGAACGATGTTCTCGGCCTGCGGGCCCTTCTGGCCCTGCGTCACGTCGAAGGTCACCTTCTGGCCCTCCTGAAGCTCGCGGAAGCCCGAGGTGGCGATGTTCGAGTAGTGCGCGAAAACGTCGGCGCCGCCACCGTCCTGCTCGATGAAGCCGAAGCCCTTTTCCGCGTTGAACCACTTCACGGTGCCAGATGCCATATTGAATCTCCCTTGAGGGCAGTGCCCGGGTCCGCACCTTGCGGTCCCGGCGTCGCAGCAACGATTTACCCAGGTCGGACACAAAAAAGAGTGCTCGTCGACGGAAGGTCGAAGAGCACTCAAAAGCCTCTGGTAACCAAAACTGCCACTTTTATCACGGTAGCACAGGTCGGGGCGCGCCGCTGAGGTATAACCGGAGCCATGATCTATCACGTCGTGCCGAGCGCCGAGTGGAACGCAAGTCCGGACCGGCCCTACGCCCCTGCCTCCCTGGCCGGGGACGGTTTCGTCCACTGCTCCCCCGACGAGGCGACCACGCTCAAAATCGTGAACACGTTCTACGGCAGCGCTCCCCGGCCGCTGCTCGCGCTGCTGCTCGACGAGGCACGGCTGACCGCGGAGTGCGTATGGGAGGCGGCGGATCCCGCGCCGCCGCCGGGCGTCGCCGAGGGCACCCTGTTCCCGCATGTGTTCGGGCCTCTCGACCGCGGGGCGGTGGAGCGCGTCCTGGTCGTCCGGTGGGACGAGGAGGGCCGGGCGACGGGACTGGAGGACGCGCCGGACGCCGGCTGACGACCGCCGCAGGGTCCCCGGTATCGGTCCCCGATATCACTCGCCGTACGCCCCTGACCAGCAGATCTGCCCTCATGTTCAGGTTGCTTTCAGGCCCGGACGCGGCTCGGGCAACTCAAGCACTACAAGCGCCAAAACTCTGGCAAAGGGGCCTGTGGCGGCGGCCCTCCACCGTGTCATCGTGCCTGCCATGACGACAGATCACCTCACCCCCAACCGGCCCGCGCAGCACGCGAGCCACATACGGCATGCCGCGAGCAAGGTGCCGGAGGTGACCGTCTACTTCTGGATCATCAAGGTGCTGACCACCGGCATGGGTGAGACGGCCTCCGACTGGCTGGCCCATCTGCTCGGCCCGATCCCCGCGGTCGGCCTCGGCGGCCTCGGCTTCGTGGCCGCTCTGGCGGTGCAGTTCGCCGTGCGCCGGTACGTCGCCTGGATCTACTGGACGGCGATCGTGGTGGTCAGCGTGTTCGGCACGATGGCCGCCGATGTGCTGCACGTCGGCCTCGGGGTGCCGTACCTGGTCTCGACCCCGGTCTTCATGGTCGCGCTGGCCGCCGTCTTCGTCCTCTGGTACCGCAGCGAGGGCACCCTCTCCATCCACAGCATCCACACCCGGCGCCGCGAGGCCTTCTACTGGGCGGCCGTCCTCGCCACTTTCGCGCTCGGCACCGCCGCAGGCGACCTCACCGCCACGATCGGCCTCGGCTACCTCGGTTCGGCCGTCGTGTACGCCGCCGCCATCGCCGTCCCGGCCGTCGCCCACCGCTGGGGCAGCCTGAACGCGGTGGCCGCCTTCTGGTCGGCGTACGTCATCACCCGCCCGCTCGGGGCCTCCGTCGCCGACTGGATGGCCGTGAGTCACCAGCGGGGCGGCCTTGAGCTGGGGCTGGGCCCGGTCACCCTGTCCTGGACGGTCGCCATCCTCGGCTTCGTCGGCTACCTGGCGGTCTCGCGTACGGACGTCCGCAGCGACGCCATGGCCTGAGTACGGCAGCGGTTGCATCGTGCCGGTCAGGCCGCGCGGCGGGCGAGCCCCCGTACGGCCAGCACCGCGCACACCGTCGCCAGCGGCAGCTCCGCGCCGAACGCCATTGCCAGCGCCGAGAGTTGATCCCCGCCCGGGGCCGCCGTCACCGTGTCGAACCAGGCGTCGACCACCAGCAGCGTCGCGGTGGCGGAGGCCGTGAGGGCGTGCAGGTGGTGGCCGCGGGCGGCCAGCAGCCCCGTGGCGATCAGGCCCAGCGCCTCCAGGGTGTCCAGGCCGACCCAGGCGGTGTTCCAGTGCGCGGCGACCGCGGTACCGGGCAGGCCCTTCGCCAGCACGACCAGCCAGGGCAGCAGGGCCAGCCCGCAGCCGACGAGGACGTGTTCCGTGCGGCACCGGCGGCGGAGCCGCGACACGGCCGCACGGGGGGTGGCCCTCTGCTCCTGACGGGCGACCTGTTCCTGACGGATCATCAGCATGCTCATCGGTTCGGACTCCTCGCGTTTCGGGCTCTCCTCCACGGCCTCAAGCCTTCGCCGATCGGCGGTCACAGTCAGTAACGCAGCTGTCCGTTCCGGGGGTGGTACTAGTTGCACCCCGAGCCGGGCACTCGCACCATGGACCGCCCCTGACCAGGGCACGTAGCGTTTCCCCAATGCGCACCGTCACCCGTTTACAGGGGCTGCTCCTACGGCCGTTCCGAGGGACCGGACACCAGGCCGCCTTCTTCGCCTCGGGTCTGCTGATCCAGTTCGGTGTCCTGGTCGTCATGGCCCTGCCGTGGATCTTCTTCCACCCGGAATCGGCGGGGGCCGTCCTGCTCGCGCTGGTCGCGCCGCTGCCCGCTGTCGCACTTGCCGGGCCGCTCCTGACCGAGGTGCAGCGTGCCCGCTTCCGCATGCGGCTCGGCGTGGACATCCCTTCGCCGTATGTGGGACGGCGGCCCCGGCTGCCCGCGTGGCTGCGGTCCCCGGTGGGGCGGCGGCAGCTCCTGTACCACCTGGTGGACGGGCCGCTCCTGGCCCTTGCGGAGCTCTGCGTGCTGCTGACCTGGGCCGCCGCGACCGCCGCCGCCTCGGTCTACGTGTGGATCTGGGCCGTACCGCTGGACTGGCGCATGGCGCACCTCGGGTATTCGACCTGGGCGGCGTACCTCACGGTTGCCGGAATCGGCCTGTTGGACCTGACGGCCTGGCTGTCCGGGGTCCTCACCCGGCTGGACACCCGTGTCGCGACCGTCCTGCTCGGACCCAGCCGTGCCGAGGAGCTGGAGCGCCGGGTCGAGGTGCTGACCGAGAGCCGGTCGGGTCTGGTGGACGCGGTCGACGCCGAACGGCGGCGTATCGAGCGGGACTTGCACGACGGCGCCCAGCAGCGGCTGGTCTCCCTGGCCGTGAACCTCGGGATCGCCAGGGCCACCCTCGGCGACCTGCCCGAGAACGCCCGCCGCGTGCTCGACGAGGCACACCGGGAGGCGAAGGAGGCGATCGAGGAACTGAGCAGTCTGGTACGGGGGCTGCACCCGGCCGTCCTGGAGGACCGCGGCCTCGACGCCGCGCTCTCCGGCCTCGCCGCCCGGGCGCCCGTACCGGTCCGGGTGACGGTGGACCTGGCGGGGCGGCTGTCGCCCACGATCGAGTCCGTCGCCTACTTCGTCGTCTCCGAGGCGCTCACGAACGTGGTGAAGCACGCGGAGGCGTCCGAGGCCGAGGTCACGGTGGAGCGCGCCGGGACGACCCTGCTGGTCGTCATCCGTGACGACGGCGTGGGCGGCGCCCGACCCGGCGGCGGCAGCGGACTTTCGGGGCTGGCCAAGCGGGTCGCCTCGGTCGATGGCACGCTGTCGGTCGACAGCCCCGCAGGGGGACCGACCGTCATCACCGTGGAGCTGCCGTGCGTGCCGTGATCGCCGAGGATTCCGTACTGCTCCGGATCGGCGTGGTCAGGGTCCTGGAGATGGCCGGCTTCGAGGTGGCCGCCGAAGTGGGCGACGCGGAGGCGCTGTTGACGGCAGTGGAGGAGCACCGCCCGGACATCGCGGTGGTGGACGTCCGCATGCCCCCCGGCTTCACGGACGAGGGCGTACGGGCCGCGCTGGTCGTCAAACGCCAGTGGCCGAAGACCGGCGTACTGCTCCTCTCCCAGTACGTGGAGGAGCGCTACGCGACCGATCTGCTGTCGGCCAACACCTCGGGCATCGGCTACCTGCTCAAGCAACGGGTCGCGGACGTCGAGGAGTTCGCGGCCACCCTGCGCCGGGTCGCCGAGGGCGGCACCGCCCTGGACCCGCAGGTCGTCTCCCAGCTGCTGGTACGCCGGCACAGCGACCCGCTGGACCGCCTCACCCCCCGCGAGCGCGAGGTCCTGGAACTGATGGCGGGCGGCCGGTCCAACGCCGGCATAGCCGAACAACTCGTAGTCAGCGAGAGCGCGGTGGCCAAGCACATCAACAACATCTTCGCCAAGCTCGACCTGCCGAAGGCGGACGCGGACCACCGCCGGGTCCTTGCGGTGCTGCACTTTCTCGGGGTGGCGTGAGCGCCGGACGGCCCCCGGCTGAAACGCGAACGGCCCGGGTGCGGAACCCGGGCCGTCCGTGTCGTGCCGGAGGTGTCAGCCGCGGCTGGCCTTTGCCAGGGCCGGGACGAACTTGAGGGCGTCCACCGTGCCGACGCCGGTGGCGAGGTCGTAGCCGTTGACGGCCTTGTAGCCGGTCACGCCCTGGTAGCTGTTGTTGGTGCCGTCGTTGACGTCGACGACGCCGTTGGCCTTGGCGTTGTGGGCGTAGAGGCCGTACAGGGCCTTCTGGATGTTGCCCACCCGGTGGCCGGCCGCCTGGTCGGCGAGCGCGACGATGCCCGAGAACAGCGGGGTGGCCTCGCTGGTGCCGCCGCTGACGTCCCAGCCGACGGCCGTCGGGTCGTAGCTGGAGTAGACCCAGGCGCCGCCGTTGACCGCAGCGGTCATCGAGATGTCCGGGGTGCCGCGACGGGTGCCGACCTTGCTCTTCACGCCGTCCTGGAAGGACGGGCGGGTGAAGACGTGGGACTGGCCGCCACCGCCGGAGCCGTAGTCGTTGTAGACGCTGTCCGGCTTGACGCGGTCGCCCTTGTCGTCGAGGTGCAGCTGGGTGCCGCCGATCGAGGTGACCAGCGGGTCCGAGGACGGCCAGGAGTTGACGCGCTTCTTGTAGTACGTCTTGCCGTCCAGCTTGAGGTCGGTCGCGCCGCCGTCACCGGAGGCGGCCAGCACGGTCACCTTCTTGCGGTTCGCGTCCTGGAAGGCGTACCGCAGCTTCTTGATGCTGGAGAAGTCGCCCCTGCTGAAACCGGGGAACGTGTTCTCCGTGGCGCCGAAGCTCTGGCTGATGACGTCGCCGACGTTGTGGTCGATCAGGTACTTCTCGGCGTCCATCATCTCCGGCAGACCGGTGGTGCCCTCGGTCTCGGAGACCGCCGTCTCCACCACGACGATCTTGGCGGCGGGTGCCACCGCGTGCGCCATCTCGACGTCCAGGGTGGTCTCGCCCGCCCAGCCGGTCATGTCGGAGTTCTTGGGGTCGAAGGCGGGGACGTGCCCCCACTTGACGACCTTCACCTTGGTGCTGGGCAGACCGAACTGCCTGCTGTAGACGTCGAGGTCGTGCTGCACGGTCGGAGAACCGTACGAGTCGACGATGACGATCGTGCGCCCCTTGCCCGTAATGCCCTTCTTGTACAGCGGGTTGAGGTCGTACGCCTTGCGGTACTGGAGCGGGGTGTAGCAGTTGATGTGCCACTTGGCCTGGCACTGCTCGCTGGTCAGCGGGCTGCTCACACCGTGGACCAGGTTGTGCCCGGCGACGGCCGGTACCGCCAGGGTGTGCGGTACGGCGGCGGGCGCGGCGGTCGCCAGTGCGGTGACCGCGAGGGCGGCGACGGACGTGGCAGCCGCGACGCCCAGCCCGATTCGGGCTATGTGCATGGATCCCCCTGGGTTCGGAGTCTCACGAAGAGGATTCGCGACGGGTTCGCGAAGTGGTCTCGGTCTCACGAAGTGATCTCGAAATGGTCTTCGCGCATCTCATCGAATGAGTCATGCACAGTTCAAGGTCATTGAAGGGACGATGCCGAACCCTTTACCTCCCGATTGAGGTCAGCTTTCCTCTTTGATCCACTCGCTGCCGCCCAGCGGGTAGACGTAGGACGGGCGGCCCACGTTGGAGCTGGTGCGGAACGGGGTGCCGGCGTTGTCGATGTGGACCGTGCCCCGGCGGCTGCCGCTGGACCAGTCCAGGGTGAGGTCCCAGCGGATGTCATGGGCCTTGGTGTGGGCGACGACGTAGAAGACCTCCGGGTCGGACTCGCTCACCTTGTACGGGAAGTCGCGCTGGCCTCCCTTGACGGTGACCGCGGGACTGCCCTGGTCGAGGTCGACGTCGAACGACTTGGTCTCGACGCCACCGCCGCAGCCGCTGCCCATCGCGTAGTTGTTCCAGGCGGGCGGCGCGCTCACGGAGAGGACGCGTACGTGCAGCGCCTCCAGGACGACGGTCTCCGCGCCGGTGCCCTGGACGGTGAGGGCGACCTCCTGCTGGCCCGAGGACACCGCCCCGTAGGCGGCGGCCCAGCGCGGGGCGTCCGGCTCGCTCGCCGGCGGGCCGACCTGATCGGGTCCGCTGTCGACGAGGAAGTGCTGGCTGCACGGCTGGTCGTAGACGTAGGGACGGGTGCCGACGGTGAGCGGGACGGCGCCGGAGGCGCCGCCGTCGGCCTGCCCGCCCCCGCTGCGCTTGCCGCCGCTCTGTGAAGCGGCCGGGGACCCGGTGGCGCCCGCGGAGGCCGGTGCGGACGGCTTGTGTCCCGTCGCGCTCGGGGACGGGGAGTCGGACGGGCTCGCGGTGTCCGGCGTACCGGTGGCGAGAGCGGTGTCACCGGCTGCCCGATCGCCACCCGTGTCGTGCCCGCCGTTGAACGGCACGGTGAGCGCGACGGCTCCCAGCACGGCGGCCACCGCGACGGCGGCGATCAGGACGGTACGGCGACGGCGGGGCGGCGCGGCCTGGCGCGGCATGTCGACGACGACGGGCTCATCGGTCCGCTCGGGCTCATCGGTCCCCTCGTCGTCATCGCCCGCGTCCGGTGCGGGCGTTGCCGACGGGCCCGGATCCACCGTGACCTGTTCCGCCCGGCTCCCGCGTGCCGCGTCCGCCAGGATCCAGCGCCGGTGCAGCTCCACCAGCTCCTCCGGCGTCGCCCGGCAGACCCTCGCCAGGCGCTCCACCGGTGCGTACTCGACGGGCACCGCGGTGCCGTTGCAGTAGCGGTGCAGCGTCGACGTGCTCATGTGCAGCCGCTTGGCGAGCGTCCCGTAGCTCAGTCCGGAGCGGTCCTTGAGCTCCCGCAGCAGCTGCGCGAACGGCTCCGTTCCGTCGGCCCCTGTTGCCCCTGGCACCCGTTTCCCCATCCCCTCGTGTTCCAGTCCCGCGTTCCAGGACCACTTCGTTCCCCCTGGTCAGAACGCGTTTCGGTGTTCCAGCGTCCCCAACTCCCCGCTGTCCGTGGCGGTTGGGACGGATCACCTCACAAGCTTCGGTCATCCAATCACCACCGCCACCCGAACACCGAAGGGGCACAGCAACATGTCCAACCTCCGCACCTCCCGCACCCGGCTCGTCGGCGCCGCCGCGACCGTCGTTCTCGCCGCGCTCTCCCTGACCGCGTGCAACAACGGCACGGGCGTCAAGGCCGAGGGAGCCTCGGCGGCCACCACGCCGACCGCGAACTCCTCTTCGTCCACCCCTTCGGCGTCCGCTTCTCCCTCTTCTTCTTCCTCTTCTTCTTCGTCGTCCGCTGCGGGCTCCGGCTCCTCCGCCCCGAAGGCCACCGGGGCCACGCACATCTCCGCGTCGAAGGCGTCCGGCGGGAGCACCTCCTCCAGCAAGCCGGTCACCTGCGAGGGTTCCAACACCAAGACGGTCGCTGCCCCGCTGACCCGCCCCGTGAACCACATGCTGCTCACGGTGACCAACACCGGTTCCAGGACCTGCTTCCTCTACGGCTACCCGGCCGTCCAGTTCGGCCAGGCCCAGTCCGTGCCTCCGGTCATCGAGGACTCGCAGCCGCAGGCGGTCGTCACGCTCGAGCCGGGCCAGTCCGGATACGCGGCCATCAGCCTGTCCGCCACCGACGGCAGCGGATCGGACGGCTACACCTCGAAGTCCCTGAGCGTCTACTTCTACGGCCGCTCCATGAGCGGGAGCGTCGGCAAGGGCGCCCACCCGTCACTGCCCGCGAAGGGCGTCTACGTCGACGACTCGCTCAAGGTGACGTACTGGCAGCAGTCGATGGACGACGCCGTCAACTGGTGACGCGACAGGAGTGCGCGCAGCACTTCGCCCCGCCGGATCGACCGACGGGGCGAAGCAACTGCTGTTCTGTTGGGACTACTTGGCTGCCCGGCTACTTGGTGAAGGCCGCGACACCGTTCGGGGTACCCAGGCCCGTCGGGCCGTCGTAACCCTTGCCCGCCTTGCACAGGTAGTCGCTGCAGGACCCGTTGGCGCCGTCGGTGACGTCGTTCAGCTTGTCCGCGTGGGCGTAGGGGTACGAGGCCGGAACGTCACCCGAGCCCGGGGTGCCCGCGAGGGCGTACACGCCGGCGATGAACGGCGAGGAGGCGCTGGTGCCGCCGTACACGTTCCAGCCGCTGGCCTGGTAGGTGTCGTAGACAGCGAGACCGGTGGCCGGGTCGGCCACGGCTGCGACGTCGGCGACGGCGCGCTTGGCGCAGCCGCTGTCCTTCTGCCAGGACGGCTTGGCGTCATACGCCGAGCAGCCCGAGCCCGCTCCGTCGCCGCCGGCGGCCTTGCCCCAGACGGACTCGGAGTAGCCGCGGGTGCTGCTGTCCTTCTTGAGCGAGGTGCCGCCGACAGCGGTGACGTACTGCGAGGCGGCCGGGTACTCGACGCCGTAGCCGCTGTCGCCGGAGCTGACGGTGATGGCGACGCCGGGGTGCTTGAAGTACTGGTCGTCCGAGGTCGTGTCCGCGGCTTCCTCGCCGCCGCCGTAGCTGTTGGAGACGTACTTGGCGCCCTGCTTGACGGCCTGGTTCACGGCCGCGCCGAGGTCGTCCATGTTGGCGGACTTGGCCTCGACGAGCAGGATCTTGCACTGCGGGCAGGCCGCGCTGACCATGTCGACGTCGAGGGAGATCTCCCCGGCCCAACCGGCGTCGGGGGCCGGGTAGTTGGTGCCGCCGTCTTGGTCGATCTTCTTGAAGCAGCCGTTGGCGGTGGAGCACTCCGGCAGGCCGTACTGGGAGCGGTAGGCCGCCAGGTCCTTCTCGGCGTTCGGGTCGTCGTTGGCGTCGACGATCGCGACGGTGGCGTCCTTGCCGCCGTCCTTGGGCAGGTTGTAGGCGGCCTGCAGGTCGGCCGGGCCGAAGCCCTTGGGGGTGTCCTGGCGGCCGAGGGACTTCTGCGACTTGAGGTCGGTGCGGACCTCTGCCTGACATGCCATGTAGCCGGGCTTGCTCGGCTGCGAACAGAGCCGGTGCGTGTGCACCGTGGAGGCCGGGGAAGACGCCGTGGTGGACGTCGTCGCGAAGGCCGAGGACTGCGCGGCGACGGCCAGGCCGCCGGTTATCAGAGCCGCTGCCGACAGCAGTGCCGGGGCACCGCGGCGTATCAGTTTCCTTCTGCGATGGGAACTCAATGAACTGCCCTCCGTGGGGGGATGGGTGGCTCCACGACGGCGGCTGGAAGCGATGTCACGTGCATGACAAGCGGTTTCCATTGGGGGTGCCGGGTGAAGCCGGTTGTTCGGGCATCCTGTTGGTGTTGCCACCCCGGTCAGTGGTGGCTGTAGACGAGGTTATTGACCGTTTGCCGAAGAGAACAGCGCGAGTTGGTAAAACCTTGCCTCCCAACTCCTCGACGCCGACAGGTACCTTGTGCAGCCATGGAGCTTGAAGACGGAACCATCAACGACCTGATGTCCCTGGGCCTGGCCCGGTACGAGGCTCGGGTCTACCTGGCACTCGTCAGGCGTGGTTCCTACACGGCCGCCGAGGTAGCCCGGGAGGCCGACGTGCCGCGCCAACGCGTCTACGACGTGCTGGATGCGCTGGTACGGCGGCAGTTGGCCACCTCGCACCCCGGTCGCGTGGCCACGTACTCCGCCGTCACGCCCGAGCTGGCCCTCGCCCGGCTGATGGCGCTGCAACGCGAGTCCGTCGACCGCTTGGAGCGGGTCTCGCAGGGGCTGGCCGGTGTCCTGCAGCCGCTGTGGTCCCAGGGGCGGGAGCAGACCGATCCGCTGGACTACATCGAGATCCTGCGCGACCCGAAGGCGATCGCCGAGCGCTTCGCCGACATCCAGCGGCAGGCGCGGCACGAACTTCTCACCTTCTGCAAACCGCCGTTCGTCGCCCCCGCCGAGAACACGGAGGGCCTGGCGGTGGTCGACCGGATCCACCGGGCGGGCGGCACCGTCCGGGCGATCTACCTCGACGACGCCCTGGACGACCCCGAGACGGTCGAGCACGTACGGCGCTTCGCCGCCGCCGGGGAGGAAGCCCGCTTCGCTCCCGAACTGCCGCTGAAACTCGTCATAGCCGACGCCTCCCTCGTCCTGTGCGACATGCCCGACCCGGTGGCCGGCGCCGGTTCCACCACCACGCTCTTCATCGAGCACCCGGCGCTCGCGGGCTGCCTGCGGCTGGCCTTCCACACCGTGTGGAAGGACGCGGCGCCCGGGCCGTGAACACCTGTCCGGGCGGCTGCCACCTGCGCAGTCATCGACATGTCATTGCGATGTGATCACCCGTTCCTAGCGTCTGGAGTGTTCGTTTCCGAGCACGTCCACGACCTCAGGGGGAGATCAGGCAATGTCGCAAACGAGCAGGATGGCACGGGTTGTTCGCGCCGCGGTCATGACGGCGGCGCTGGCTGCCGGCACCGCCGTGGCGTTCCCCGCCGCCGCGCACGCGGCCGACGCGGAGCACTACTACATAGAGATCGGCGGTACCGGCGCCACGGACAACAAGGACGGTTGCGCGACCACCACAAGGTCCTACGACTTCGTGAACGGGACTCTCCCCGCCGGCTCCGCGATCAAGGTGTGCTACCCGGCCACCGCCGGCCCGATCATCGGCCCCCACGGCCCGCTCATCGACGGCACGACACCGAACCCCGACGCCCTCACCGCACCGACCTACGACGCCAGCGTGCAGATCGGCTACGAGAAGGGGCTGGAGGCGGCACGGGAGACCCACCGCCTGCACCCGGACGCCACGCTCACGATCACCGGCTACTCCCAGGGCGCACAGGCCGCGGACCGGGTGCTCCAGACGATCGCGAGCGGCAGCTCCGGCATTCCGCTCTCCCAGGTCGACGGCATGCTCTACGCCGACCCGATGCAGCCCGACACCGGCCTCGGGGCGCATTTCCCCAAGGGGTTGGGCATCCCCGGCGTGGCCACCCTGCCCGGCGCCGGCCCGGCGGAGTTCAACGGCATTCCGGTCACGCGGTACTGCATCACCGCCGACCCGGTGTGCGACCTGAGGTCCCCGCTGAACGCTCCCCACTACTTCGACCTGCACCCGAAGTACCCGCAGTTCGTCATCCCCCAGACCCTCGCCGACCACGGCAAGGACGGGGTCCAGTGGAGGAACGCCGACGGGAGCCCCGTGTAGGGCTCCTGGCGGAAGGGGGAACGGGGGACGGGGGACAGGGAACCGGGGGACGGGGGAGCGGCCCGGCCGACCACAATTCGGCCGGGCCGCATCCGTCCGACGGGCTGGCCGAGGAGTTACCGGCCCCCACGCCGACGCCCGATGTCGTCCAACACCCGCGAGATCCTTGCCCGATTGGCGTCGGCATCCGGAAGCGCCGTGCCCCGCTCGAAGAAGTCCCGCGCCCCCGCCAGGTCCTCGGCCACGGCGCCGTGCCAGATCAGCCGGTGGCGTATCGCGATCTCCGATGCCGTGCCGGTCTGTTCGTCCAGCATCGCGCGCGACCGGTTGCGGAGTTCGCTCGCCGCCTGCAGGTTGCCCAGGTTCGCCTCGGCCGTGGCCAGCCTGCCGAGGACGGCGGAGTACAGGGGGACGTCCCCGAGCCGCCTGGCCAGATCCTCGGCCTTCCCGAGCGTGCCCACTGCCTCGGCGGGCCGGCCGAGGTCGAGTTGGAGACCGCCCAGGCGGAGCAGTGTCTTGCCGTGCAGCCTGGGACTGCCCGTCTTCTCGGCGACGGCGATGGCATCCAGATAGCGGTCGTACGCCTTGTCGTACTCGCCGAGTTGGTGGTGGATGTCGCCGACGCGGGTCATGACCGACCCCGTGAGCCAGTCGTCGTCCGCCAACTCGCCCACCAAGCGGGCGACTTCGGCGAAGTGGGTCATGGACTCCGCTATCCGTCCCGCCAAATTCGCAAACGTCCCGAGACCGGCCGCGGCCATGGCCTGCTCCCGCGGGTCACCGGCCCGGCGGCTGATGTCCAGGGCCTCGGTGAAGCAGGCGCGCGCCTGCTCGTAGCGGCCCTGCAGCCCGTACATCATGCCCAGGCCGGTGCGCAGTGCGGAGACCATCCGCCGGTCGGCGGCCCGGCCGGCCAGCGGCAGCAGCATCTCCAGTGCGGTGCGGCACTCGTGGAAGCGGCCCTGCCGGGTGAGGTAGTCGACCACGCCCTCGGCGATCCAGCAGGCCTCGTCCAGATGGTCCGTGGCCGCCGCGCGGCCGATCACGTCGACCAGTTCGCCGCCCGCAGCGTCCAGCCAGACCGTGGCCTCCTCCCAGTCCGCGAAGGGCCCGGTGCCGCGAGGGCCGGTCGGGGAGGAGGTGCCCCAGTCGCTGGCGCAGCGGGCGGCGGCCGCATACAGCCGGAACACACCGCTGCGGCCCGCCGCGTCCTCGTCGGGCGAGGCGACGGCGACGCGTCGGGCGTAGGCCGCCACCAGGTCGTGCAGCCGGTAGCGGTCGGCGGTCACCCGCTGCACCAGACTCGCGTCGGCCAGGCTCTCCAGGCGGCGCCCGGCCTCGGGGGGAGTCCCGTCGAGCAGGGCGGCCAGCGTCAGCCGGTCCAGCCGCACGGTGGGGGACAGGCCCAGGGCGCGGAAGGCACGCTGCTCGGGGGCCGGCAGCTGGTCGTAGGAGATCCGGAACGCGGCTTCGACGCTGCGGTCCTCCACGGCGAGCTCGTCGAGCCGGCGCTCGCCGTCGGCCAGCCGTGCCACCAGGTCCTCCACCGCCCATAACGGACGGTCCTGTATCCGTGCCCCGACGATGCGCAGCGCCAGCGGGAGCCGGTCGCACAGCGTGGCCAGTTCGCGTACGGCAGCACGCTCGCGGTCGGAGCCGTCGCCGCCGACGATGCGGGTCAGCAGCCCCGCCGCCTCGTCGATGCCGAGGGGGGAGAGCGAGATCCTGCGGTCCGCGTCCAGCCCGGTCAGGCGCCGGCGGCTGGTCACCAGCACCATGCTGCCGGGACCGGCGGGCAGCAGCGGGCGCACCTGCTCGGCGCGGGCGGCGTCGTCGAGCACGACGAGCAGGCGCAGGGAGGCGGTCGCCGCCCGCCACGACGCGGCCAGCTCGTCCAGGTCCTCGGAGTCCTGTCCCTCACCGGCACCCACCGCCCTCAGCAACCGCCGCAGCACCCGCTGCCGCCCCGCCGCCTCACGGTCCTCGCGGTGCCCGTGCAGCTCCACGAACAGACAGCCGTCCGGATACCGGTCCCGCAGCGCCCGGGCCGCCCGCACCACCAGGGCGGTCTTCCCGACCCCGGCCATGCCGTCCACCGCCCGGACGCTGACCACTCGTGCGTCGGCGGGCGTGGCGAGAAGCCCGAGCTCTCGCTCCCGCCCCGTGAAGTTGCCGATTTCAACAGGCAGTTCATGGCGTGGAGGGCGCTTGTGACGGCTTGGCCCGATCGGTACGGCGGCGGTGGTGGTGCCGAGCAGGAACGCGTCGTCACCGCGGAGAACCGCCTCGTGCACCCGCCGCAGTTCCGCGCCGGGCTCCACCCCCTGCTCGTCCACCAGCCGGCGGCGCACCGCGGCGTAGACGTCCAGCGCGTCGGCCTGCCGGTTCCCGGCATGCAGGGCGCGCATGAGCACGGCGGCGAGCGCCTCGTTGTAGGGGTGGGCGGTGGTGAGGGAGTACAACTCACCCACGGCGTCGGCGTGCTGCCCCACCCGCAGCTGGCAGTCCACTTTCTCCTGCACCAGCACCAGCCGCCGCTCCGCCAGCCGCAACCGCTCCCCCTCCGCGAAGGGTCCGGGAACCCCGGCCAAGGGCTCACCGCGAAACAGCTCCAGTGCCCTGGACCACGCCTCCGCCGCGGCGCCGAGATCCCCGGCCTCCCGCGCGGAACGCCCTTCGGCAGCGATCTCCTCGCACCGCGCCACGTCCACTGCCGCGCTCGCGGGGGCGAAACGATAGCCACCGGGAATTGTCTCGATGACGGGTGCATCGAGACGCCGGCGTAACCGATGCACATAGACCGGAATCACCTTGTCGCCGGTGCCGGGAGGCTCCGGACCCCACACCCCGCCGAGCAGTTGCTGCCGACTTACCGTCCTGCCCGGCCGTAGCAACAGACAGGCCAGCAGGGCCTGTTCGCGCACCGGCCCGAGCTCCAGACACTCATCACCCCGCCAGGCCTGGAGCGGCCCGAGCAGAGCGAAACGAAGTTGCTGATTTGCATCCGTGGACAACTCGCTCATGATCGGCACGCGGGGAGCCTATAGCGCCTCCGTCCCCCTGCCCCGACCACCACAAGACCTGCGCGTATCGCGTACGACGGCACCACACCGCCCGCCCGGACGAGCGACGGCTTCGCCGGAGCACAGTCCTCAGGCGAAGCCTGCCACGGCGGCGGGCGTAGGCTCGAAAGCACCGAGGGTTCTTCGTGTGCCGGCTCACGCGCCGGCGCCGTTCTCGGCGAACGACGACGCCGGGCCGGACCCGTCCGGGCTCGGAGCAGGGTTCGCCCCATGACTGCGAACACGCCGGCCCGCCCGGCGACTGCCCACGCCAGGGAACCGGTCCGGCACCGGCAGGGACCGTCGCCCGAGGCGGGTGAGCTCGTCCGTCCGCTGACCCGGCGCCAGATCGCCGACCGCATGCCGGAGCTCGGCGAGCTGTACTCGCACACCTTGTCGAGCGAGCCGGAGGACTCGGACCCGTCGGACCCGGACCGGCGCGCCGCCTTCCGGCGACGGCTCGCAGGCCATGTGCGGCGGCCGGGGTTCGAGCTGCTCGTGGCGGAGAACGCCTCTCCCGCGGGCGCCACGGTGCTCACGGGATGTGCGTACGGCTTCTTCGTGCGCGGTGACGGGCCCTGGTGGCAGGATCTCGACGAGTATCTCCCGGAGAACCTGTTCCGCCTCGCCGCCCTCGGCAGGCTCTTCGCGATCGCCGACATCCTCGTGGAGCGACGGGTGCGCACCCAGGACCAGAGCCGCGAGTGGAACCTCGCCCGGCGCCTGCAGAAGCGGCTGCTCAGCGATCACACCGCGACCCTCGGCGTCACGGTCGTCGACCGCGACGACGTGGACGCCTACAAGGCACTGCTGTCCTGGGGCTGGCGCAGCCTCCCCGCCGAGGGCCGCGGAGCATCGCGTTTCGCTCCGCGCCGCCTCCTGGTGCTCCGCTGAAGGCGGCGGGCATTCTGCGCCCGCCGCGGGAGGATTTCCGCAGGGGCGACTAGAGTTCTGGTACGGGAACCAGCTCCTTGTTGCGGGCCGTGACGCTCGGCGGTCCGCGGGAAGGCAGGCATGCCAACGGAAGACCGGTCGCACGCCGTCGCCCGGCTCGACGACGACCACCACCCCGCGTACACCATGGGCCGCGCCGCGGAAATGATCGGTGTCACCCCCGGGTTCCTGCGGGCCCTCGGAGAGGCCGGGTTGATCACGCCGAAGCGGTCCGAGGGCGGGCACCGCCGCTACTCGCGCCACCAGCTGCGCCTGGCCGCGCGGGCCCGCGACGTGGTCGACCAGGGCACTCCGATCGAGGCGGCCTGCCGGATCATCGGCCTCGAGGACCAGCTGGCCGACGCCCTGCGTGCCAACGAGGAACTGCGCCGCGGCGAGTGAAAATCTGACGGCGCCGGAACAGAAATTCGACCGGCTCCGAAAAGCGTTTTCCGAGGTGCCCGCCGTTTTCTTTTCCGCCTTCTGTCCTTTTCTTGTCGTCGATTTGTTCCGTGCTAGGCTGAATCTCAGTTGCAGTTGTGGTTGCCATTCTTACCGGGTTTCCGGGGCAGGTGATCATCACAGCGATGAAGGAGTCCGCGAGGTGCGGGTTCCAGCACTGCCTACAGGAGAAAACACATGGCCACCGGCACTGTGAAGTGGTTCAACGCGGAAAAGGGCTTCGGCTTCATCGAGCAGGAGGGCGGCGGCCCGGACGTCTTCGCCCACTACTCGAACATCGCCACCCAGGGCTTCCGCGAGCTGCAGGAAGGCCAGAAGGTGACCTTCGACGTCGTGCAGGGCCAGAAGGGCCCGCAGGCGGAGAACATCGTCCCCGCCTGACCCTCCGGACCCGCGTCCCAGCACACACGCTCTTTACGCGCATACGGCGAAACAGGGGCCCGCACCTTGGGTGCGGGCCCCTCTCCGTTCCCGTTTCCGTTCCACCCGCCCCGGATCCGCTCCGACCCTGGTGAGGCACCATGCGCTGTGTGATTGCCCGTTTCCCCTTCGACCTGTCCAAGGCCGGGGTGGAGATGTCGATGGAGAATGTGCAGCCCGAGCCCGTGACGGGTGCTTGTGCCGTCATCGGGGACCGGGTGTATCCCGTCAAGCAGGTGGGAGTGGTCATCACCCGCCAGGACCCCCGTGACTTCACCGCCGCGGAGATGGTCCGGGCGCTGGTCCGACTCGGCTTCACCTGCCGGACCGCGCCTGCCCAGCCCGTACCCGCCCCCGATCTGTCGTACGGCTCTGTCGACCGTCTGCTCGGCTGACACCCCCGTACGCCCGCCGCGATCCGGCCGTTCCGGCACGCGGCGGCCCCTCTGTGTGCCGCCCGCCCGTGCAGGTCACCGCACCCGCGTCGGGCGGGCGCCGCGTCACCGCCGACGGGCGCGGTGCGACCTGTGGCTGAAAGTCCGCGTCCGCCCTGCCGCCGGCCGTCCGGTGTGCTTCGCTCGGTCCGGGCAACCGGCCGAAGCGCCGGTACGCCGTGGGCGTACGCGACCGACGGATCCCACGGCCGCCGCTGCGCATCCCGCAGACCCCGCCGGGAAGCGAGCCCTGACACGCACCGGAGAGCGAATCCAGGACCACGCCCAGGAGAAGGGGAACCCGCATGCCTGTGCCCAGGTCCCAGCCGCCGTCCCCCGTCGTGGACCCGCTCACCGGATGGTGGTCCGGCCGCACCGGAGGCCGCATCCTGACGGCCGCGTCCTGGCTGGCCGGCCCGTTGACCAGCCCCTCCACCCCCGACGACTACCTCGCCCTGCTCGACCCGCTGCTGTCCGCCCGGCACCCCGCGGGCCGGGTCGTCGCCGTGCGCACCGAGGGCCCCGCAGCGGCCACGCTGACGATCCGGCCGGGGCGCGGCTGGGCCGGGCACCGTGCCGGGCAGTATCTGCCGGTGGGGGTGGAGATCGACGGCGTACGGCACTGGCGCACGTACTCGATCACCGCGCGGCCCGACGACCACGCGCTCACCATCACCGTGAAGGCGGACCCCCGCGGCCGTGTCTCCCCGCACCTCGTGCACCGCACCCCGCCCGGCACTGTGCTGCGACTCGGCCCGGCCCAGGGGGAGTTCGTGCTGCCCGAGCCGCTGCCGGAGCGGATGCTGTTCGTGACGGCGGGCAGCGGGATCACGCCCGTCATGGGCATCCTGCGCACCCTTGCCGACCGCCGCCGACCGGTCGGCGGCCGGGACGCCGTCGTACTCCTGCACAGTGCACCCGATCCCGAACAGTGCCTTTTCCGGGCCGAGTTGACCGATCTGGCAGCCCGGTCGCCATGGCTCGGGCTCGGACTGACGTACACACGCACGGCCGGCCGGCTAACCCCGGAGCGCATCGCCGCGCTCTGCCCCGACTGGCAGCGGCGGGACGCGTGGGTGTGCGGCCCGGCGGGACTGCTGGACGCGGCCGAACACCACTGGCGTGCCGCCGACTTGCGCGGGCGGCTGCGCATGGAGCGCTTCCGGCTGACCCCGCCGCTGCCGCAGGCCGTCGGCGCCACCGGCGGCCGGGTGCGGTTCGACCGCAGCGGCGTCGAGGCCGACGTGCCCGCGTCAGGCCCGCTGCTGGTGACCGGTGAGCAGGCGGGCGTGCCGATGCCGTACGGCTGCCGCATGGGTGTCTGCCACAGCTGCCTCGTCCCGCTCCTCGACGGCCGCATCCGCGATCTGCGCACCGGTGAACTGCACGGAGAACCAGGCGAGTTGATCCAGACCTGCGTCAACGGAGCCGCGGGTCCGCTCGTCCTCGACGTCTAGGACCTCCCGAGGAGGCCCCTCCATGACCGCAGCAACTGCCATGACCACCGGGCAAGCTGATCAGAGCGACGAACTGGGCCGCGAACTCGACCGCATCCGGTCCGAGGTCGTCGCGGCACGAGGCGCGACCGACGCCCGCTACATCCACACGGTCCTCGCCGTGCAGCGCTCCCTGGAGACCGGCGGCCGCCTCGCGCTCGCCGTGTCCCTCCTCCCGCCCGCCTGGCTGGCCGGCACCGCGATGCTCACGGTCGCCAAGACCCTGGAGAACATGGAGCTGGGCCACAACATCCTGCACGGCCAGTGGGACTGGATGGGCGACCCGGCAATCCACTCGACCACCTGGGAGTGGGACTTCGCCACCCCCGCCGACGCCTGGAAACGCACCCACAACCACCTCCACCACACGTACACCAACGTCGTCGGACGCGACCGCGACCTCGGCTACACCATCCTGCGGATGAGCCCCGACCAGCCCTGGCACCCGGTGTACCTGTTCCAGCCGCTGTACGCCGCCCTGCTCGCGCCGGTCTTCGAATGGGGCATCGCCCTGTACGACCTGGAGGCGGAGGCGGTGCCGGCCGGCCGCAAGAGCGTGCGGGCCCTCCTCGGCGACCTCTTCGGCCTGGCCCGCAAGACGGCGGCCCAGTTCGCCAAGGACTATCTCCTTTTCCCTCTTCTCTCCGGCCCCTCCGCCGTGCCCTGCCTCCTCGGCAACCTCACGGCGAACGCCCTGCGCAACATCTGGGCCCACACCGTCATCTTCTGCGGCCATTTCCCCGGTGACGTACGGACGTTCACGGAGGACGAGATCGAGGGCGAGACCCGGGGTGAGTGGTATCTCCGGCAGATCCAGGGCTCGGCGAACATCGAGGGCGGTCGGCTGCTGCACATCCTCAGCGGCAACCTCAGCCACCAGATCGAGCACCACGTCTTCCCCGACCTGCCCAGCAACCGCTACGCCGAGATCGCACCCCGGGTGCGGGAGATCTGCGCCCGCTACGGACAGCCGTACGTCACAGGACCTCTGGGTCGGCAGTACGCGTCGATGTGGGGCCGCGTCCTGCGCCACGCGCTGCCGTAAGCGTTCCCCGCCAGGCCGTCGTACAGCGACGACGACCTCTGCCCCCTACGGCGCGTCGGCGGATGATGCCCGGGCCGTCACAGGGCCAGGACCGCGCGCACCCTGTTGCCGCCCCCGCTGACCGGGTCGATGTCGAAGCGCTGTGCCAGGCACCGCACCATGGCGAGGCCCCGTCCGCTCTCGCCCCAGGTCGTCAGCGGTCGCACGCGGGGCCGGCCGGGGCTGCCGTCGTAGACCTCGACGGTCACCCGTGTGTCGGACACGTGCAGGCGCAGGCGGCAGGCGCCGCCGTGCCGCGTGGCGTTGGTGACCAGTTCGGAGACGATGAGTGTCGCGTCGCCGATGTGCTCGGCGTCCAGCCCCACCGCCCGGCGGTCGGGCCGGGCGAGGAACTGCCAGGTCAACTTACGTGCCCTGCCCGCCGATTCGGCCTCGTCGGACAGCAGGTACTCGACTCGTACGGAACGCCGATGGGTACGCCGATGCGTACGCATGGCGGATCACTTCCCCTCCTGGGCCACCCGACCGCCCTGGCCGTGGCCGCTCGCCGGGCCGCGGCATGTCCTGCCCGGCCGGGCCTGCCCATCCCTGATGCCCCGTGCGGGTGATCGCCAACCGGATGCGGCGAGCCGGGCATTGGCGGGGCGGCGCGGCACGGTGCCGAGGCATGGCGGTCAGATGTCTCCCGCCCCGGGACTTTCGCTCGCGTCGGCCAGGAGCGCGGTCGCGGTGAGATGGAGCGCGGGATCGGCCGCGGCCGTCATCAGGCGCTCTGCCGTGGCCTCCTCGATCCCGGGCGGGACGACCAGCAGGTCCCGGCGCCCGACGCCGTACGCGAAGAGCCGGATGGCGTGCGGGTCGAACCCGGACGTGTACCACGCGGCGCGCACCGTGTGGCCGGCGACGGGCAGGTCGCACGGCGCCTGGGGCCAGGCGCTGCGGTGTGCGGCCAGGCGCGTCACACGTCCCCACGACGCGTCGAACGCCTCGATGAGAGCGGGCAGTTCGGCCGGCAGGTCGTCGGAGCGGGGCCACCAGGCGCCGCTCACGGGGCCGGGCGGGAAGCTCGGCGGGCGCAGGGTGAGCCGGGCGGGGCGAAGTGAGGAGGGTTGCTTCCGGTCGGGCGAGGCGCGTTGACCGGTGGGCGCGTTCATGTCGCGATCCCTGTCTCCGGGCCGCCGTGCGACGGACCGGTGTCGTGGTGCGCCGAGAACGACGCCGACGCGGAGCCGGCGTACGGGCAACTCCCGGTTCGCTCCACGCTACTCCGGCCCGGTGCGTCGACAGGTGTGCGGTCCGCAGGATTCTCAAGGGTCCTCACGGCTTCTCACCCGGGGAGAGTCCGCCTAGGCTTGCGGTATTCCGCCGTGCACAGGTTTGCAGTCGGAACGCACACCGTTCGGCAGCCCGTCGGCTGCCTGTGCCCCGAGCCCCCGGGCAAGGACCGATTCGCAGTCCCTGCAGAGCAGCCGGCTCTCGTTGCCCGTCGTGGCCGGCTCCTGTGCCTGCCCAGTCCTGCTTCCCCTCGTCGCGAGACCGGCTCGGTGATCTCCCGCTTGCCGTCGCACGGTCCGATGTGGGGCACACGGCTCCCGAACGCGCGCCGAGGCCGGGGGGAATCGGCCGCCCGGGAGCCTCGGGCGGCCGTCGCCGGGGATCGGACGACCGGCGGCGGCCGTCGGAAGGCGCCTCCGCCGTCGGACCCGTGACCGTTTATGCGCGGAGCAGCCGCCCGGTGATCTCCCGGTACTCCCGCAGCGCGAACCGGAGTTCGGTGGACTGCGTCTCGGGGTCCTGGTCCTGCCAGCTTGCGCGCAGGACGCGTCGCCGCTCCTTGAGGGCGTTCACCAGCGCGTCGGTGGCTTCGTCGAAGGCGCTCTCGGCCTCCTCCAGGGCCTGGCCCGGGGCGTCCGCGAAGACGTTGACGGCGTGTCCGAGGTGCCGGACGATCTTGTCCCGTTCGGCTGACGGGAGCAGTGGTTCCGGGCCCGGGGTGTGGCGCCCGGAGGGGACCGGGGGCTGGTCCGCGCCTTGCCGGGCGCGTGTCTGGTCGTACATCGTCGTATGCACCGTTTCGTTGCGATGAGGGGTCACCGCCCGAAGGCGCCTTCGGCCTTCTCGACGGCCTGCTGCAGGCTTCCTCAAACCCGGTCGGCCCTGCCCTTCACGGCCTGCCCCGCGCCGTGCTGCCAGTCAACGTCCGGCGGCGTTCGGTGTCAACGCGGTGCCGACCTGGGCGCACCCTGTCCGAGGCTCCGGTCAGGGACACCCGACGCTTCCGTCCGCGCGGGAGTACGGTGGGGACCACGAGGGTGCGTCGTGCCCACCTGACAGGTTCGCTTCAGCACGCCACCCATTCTTCAGGGGCAGCCCGTGACCCCGGCCGCACCTCGTCCCAGCGGCCTTCACCCAGGTCAAGGAGCCCCCTCCATGCCAACCGGCCCCAGCACGCCCGCCACGCCGGAGCGGGTCGCGGACCGTCGCGCCTGACGTCAACCATCCATTCGTGCAAGGTAGTTGGCAGGAGCCATCATGACCACCGCGCTGCAGCCCCCGCTCCCCTCCCAGCCCGTGCTGCGCCTGCGCCTGGCACCCCACGGGGCTCTGCCCCGGGCCATCGACGGCGCGTGGTGGCCGCGTTCGTACGATCTGCTCGCCGAACTTCCGCGACTGCTCGCCGGGTTGCCGCGCGCATGGGGCCACATCACCAGCGTCACCGTCAACGGTGCGATGTGGTCCGCGGTGCCCGGCCGGATGCTCGTCTCCAACCAGGTCGTACGACTGCGCAGGACCCTGACGGCGTCCGCCCCGCACACCGTCGTCCTGCTCGCCCCCGGCCGGGGGCGCTGGGACCTGCTGGTCGTGCCCCCGGATACGACCGAGCAAGCTGCGGTACCGCTCATGGCGGCCGCCGCGGGCGGTCAGGTCTGACCCGTCGCATCCCCGCCGCCGTGAGAGCGGACTCCCGCCCATCGCCTCACTTCCGCAGGCGGTCCTCCTCGGGGGAGCGACTGGTCTCCAGCCAGGACCGCGCCGGTTCCGCCGCCCGAGTCGTGTCCACGGTGAGCTCGAGCCGCGTTCCTCCGCCGGCGCCCGCGGGAAAGCTGCGCTGCTCGGTGGCCGCGAAGCAACGGCGGAGAACCTCCGCGACGCGACGGGCGACTTCGGGGGATGCGGCGACGATGCGTACGTCGGCGTGTCCGTCCGAGGGTGTTTCCTTGGGCTGCATGGCGACCTCGTCGTTCCCCTCGGGCACGGATCAGCTGTCCGCCGCTTCCTTCACCCTACGCCCGTGTGATCCGTGGTCCCGGTGTGACCAGCGGACTTCCCGGCCGCTGTGAGCCGCGGAGTACGGTGGGACGAGGAAGTCACCCCCATCTCTCGCAGGGCAGGCAGGCGAGTGCGATGTCCGACTCCGGCTCCCCGCGTGCACCCCGACTCCTGCCGGACGCGGTCCACCGTGCCATCAAGCCCGGAACAGCCGTCGTACGGCTGGAGACGACGCACGATCGTCAGGGTGTTCTCGACGGGGCGTGGTGGCCGCGTTCCCGGAACATCGCAGCCGAACTGCCCGCGCTGATCACCGCGCTCACCGAGCACCTCGGGCCGATCACGCGCGTCGGCCTGGACGCCGGGGCCTGGGAAGAGCTGCCGACAAGGATGACCATCGGCGACCGCGTCGTCCGCATCGACTCCTTCGCTGTCGGCGACGACACCGTCCTCGTCACCCGGGGCGACCAGGACCACTTCTCCCTCCTCGTGGTCCCACCGCACGCTGCACCCGACGCGGCACGCGCCGCGATGGCCGAAGCCGTACGCGCCGACAACGTCACACAGGCCGGACAGATCCTCATCGACACCGGCACGGGCCGGTCGGTGCTGGGGGCGTGACGACGGGCTGTCCCTTCATTTCGTCTTGCGTCACCATCCTGGATGGTGACGCAATCTTGTCAGCTTACGCATGTCCCAGGATTGTCACCGGCTTGACCGGTGACGACCTTCGTGCCACAGTCAGTCATCGCACAGGCCGGCAAACCTGACCGCACGGAGGGATCCACATGATCGACAGGCGTGGTTTCGGCAAGGTGCTGGGGCTGGGCGCGGGCGCGGCCGCTGTTTCGATGACCGGTCTGCCGGGTGGGCAGACCGCCCACGCCGCCACCCGGAGTGCAGCGCGCACCGACTTTCCGCAGCTGAAGCAGGTCAGGGCCGGTCTGCTGGACGTCGGCTACGCCGAGCTGGGCCCCGCCCGTGGCCCCGCGGTCATCTGTCTGCACGGCTGGCCGTACGACATCCACAGCTATGTCGACGTCGCCCCGCTGCTGGCCGAGGAGGGCTACCGGGTGATCGTCCCGTATCTGCGCGGCCACGGCACGACGCGCTTCCTCTCCGACCGGACGTTCCGCAATGCCCAGCAGTCGGCCATCGCCCTCGACATCATCGCCCTGATGGACGCCCTGAAGATCGAGAGGGCCGTGCTGGCCGGCTTCGACTGGGGCTCACGCACCGCGGACATCATCGCCGCGCTCTGGCCCGAGCGCTGCAGGGCTCTGGTCTCGGTGAGCGGATACCTCATCACCAACCGGAAGGCCAACCTCGAGCCGATCGCGCCGCAGGCCGAGCACACCTGGTGGTACCAGTACTACTTCGCCACCGAGCGGGGCCGCCTCGCCATGGAGCGCAAGGATCTGCGCCACGACCTGACCAGGCTCGTCTGGGACACCGTCTCCCCGACGTGGGACTTCGACGACGCCACGTTCGAGCGCACCGCGGCGGCCTTCGACAACCCCGACTACGCGGCCGTCGTCATCCACAACTACCGCTGGCGGCTCAGCCTCGCCGACGGGGAACGCCGCTACGACGGACTCGAGCAGCGGCTCGCCGAACGGCCGTTCATCGAGGTGCCCACCATCACCCTCGACCCCGAGCGGGATCCCTTCACCGCTCCGGGCAACGGCACCTCGTACCGGGACAGGTTCACGGGCAAGTACGAGCACCGGACCCTCACGGGGATCGGCCACAACGTGCCCCAGGAGGCGCCCACCGCCTTCGCCCAGGCCGTCATCGACGTGGACCGTTTCTGATCCCGGCCATCGGTCACCTTCCCGACAGGTGACTTTCCCGCCCCTCCAGAGACCGAACGGAGTACGACCATGGAAAACCAGAGTGCCAAGGACAGCGCTGCGGCGGCCCGCCGAGCGCGGTTCGGCAAGTTGCCCGAGCGTGTCCGCTACGAGGACCTGGTCGAGGAAAAGGTGGCGGCGCCGAGCGACCCGGCGCGGTATGCCTACGACCCCGAGCGATCGTGGACGTCCTTCTCCTGCCTCGCCGCCGACCTGGGCCTGTGAGTCGGAGGGCCCGGGGTGACACGCCTTGCCCGGCGCAGGAGTCACCTGCCAGAATGGTGATGTGAACCTCGACCATGTCTTCGTCTGCGGAAACCCGGCGCTCGACTTCGCCGCCACGCTCCGAGCACGCCGTACGGCACGCTTCGAGATGTTCGTGACGCCCGACAGGCTCAGCGCATGGTACGTGGAGTCCGGTGTCGTGGACGCGGTCTCGCCCGGTCAGGAGGCCGACGTCGAGCAGGCGAAGACCGTGCGAGAGGCCGTCTACCGGCTGGTCACCGCCCGCCGCCTCGGGGAGGAGTACGACGGGGCGGCGCTGACCGTGGTCAACAACGCGGCGCGCAAACCGCCGGCGGTGCCGCAGCTGACCCCGTCGGGGCGGTGGACGCAGGCCGCGCCGGAAGAAGCCCTCTCCCTCGTCGCACGCCACGCCGTCGAGCTCCTGAGCGGGCCGGACGTGCCGCTGCTCAAGGAGTGCGGCAACCCGGAGTGCACCCGCACCTACATCGACCGCTCGCGCGGCATGCGCCGGCAGTGGTGCGGGATGGAGTCCTGCGGCAACAAGATCAAGGCAGCCGCGTACCGGGCCCGCAAGAAGACCCCGCCCGCGGCGGCCCACTGACCCGCAGTCGTCAAGCAGTGAACTGGTGCGTTCCGGAGCCGACTTGATAGACCGCGCAGCCGTCCTCCAGGCGGAGGAACGTCCCGTGCGTGTGAGTCACCGACTTCGGCGTGGACGCGGGGATCCACACCTCGGCGGTCGTGTTGGGCGGCACCGTGCAGGTCAGGCTGAAGCGGCCGGCCTGCTGCCGCCAACGGGTGGAGACGGGGCCGTAGACCGAAGTGAACGTGGCACGAGCTGAGTTGACGTCTCCACCGGGCCGCGGGCGGATGACGATCTCGCGGTAGCCGGGCCGGCCCGCCGCGATGCCGGCGATGTTCGCGTACATCCATTCCCCCACCGAGCCGTAGGCGTAGTGGTTGAAGGAGTTCATGCCCGCGTCCTGGAAGCTGCCGTCGGGCCGGATCGAGTCCCAGCGTTCCCACATCGTCGTGGAGCCCCGGTCGATCTGGTAGCCCCAGCTGGGGAAGGAGCGCTGTTGCAGGAGGCGGTAGGCGACGTCGGTGTGCCCCGTGTCCGTCAGGACGGGGAGCAGTCGAGGCGTGCCGAGGAAGCCCGTGGACAGGTGCCAGTCCCTGGCTTCGATCAGAGCGACGAGCCGGTCGGCCGCGGCCTTCCGCAGTGCGTCCGGCAGCAGGTCCATCGACAGGGCGAGGACGTACGCCGTCTGCGTGTCGCCCTTCACCCGGCCGTCCGAGGTGACGTAGGCCTTCTGGAAGGCCGCCCGTATCCGTTGGAAGAGATCGCGGTACGGGGCGACGTCCGCGCCGAGTTCGCCGGCCATCCGCGCCGCGAGATCGGCGCCGTGCGCGAAGTACGCCGTGGCGATGACGTCCTTGGGTGTCTCGTCGTCGACGTTCAGCCAGTCGCCGTATCCCTGCGCCGGGCGCAGCAGTTGGTCGCTGTTCTTCTCCAGGTACGTCAGCCAGTTTTGTACGGAGGGCCAGGCGTCCTGCAGGACCTGGCGGTCGCCGTATGCCTGGTAGAGGGCCCACGGGACCGTGACCCCCGCGTCGCCCCAGCCTGCCGTGCCGCTCCCGAGCGTGCCGACGACCGGAGCCACGTCCGTGAACGCGCCCTCCGCGGTCCGGGAGTCCCGCAGGTCGACAAGCCATTTGCCGAGAAACCGGGCCGACTCCATCGTGTAAGCGGCCGTGGGCGCGAAGACGTTGATGTCTCCCGTCCAGCCCAGCCGCTCGTCGCGCGCGGGCGTGTCGGTCGGTACGGAGAGGAAGTTGCCGCGCTGGCCCCAAGTGATGTTGTGGTGCAGCTGGTTGAGCATCGGTACGTCGGTCTCGAAGTCGAGAGTGAAGGGGGCGGACGTGTGCATGACGCGCCCGGTGACCGCCTGCGCGGAGGGCGTGCCGGGGAAGCCCGTCACCTCGACGTACCGGAACCCGTGGAAGGTGAAGCGGGGCTCGTAGATCTCCTCCTTCCCCTGCCCCTTGAGGGTGTACGTGTCGGTCGCCGCCGCGCTCCGCAGGTTCGCGGTGTAAACGGTGCCGTCGGGGTCGAGCACCTCGGCATGTCTGAGCCGGACGGTCGTGCCCGCGTCGCCCGACACCCGCAGCCGTACCGAGCCGACCATGTTCTGCCCCAGGTCGAACACGAAGACGCCGGGCTTGGGCTGCGTCACGGCCTTCGGCGTCAGCTCCCGCTCCACGCGCACCGGGCCGTCCACCTGCGCGACGATCAGACCGGGAGCGACGTCACCGGCACCGCGTACGCCGAGCCAGCCCGTGTCGTCGAAGCCGGTCGAGGTCCAGCCGGGGGTCTCCTTGCGCGCGTCGTACGTCTCGCCGTTCAGCAGGTCGGCGGCGACGATCGGCCCGGCGGCGGCCCGCCAGTCGGTGCCCGAGGCGATGCGCTCGCTCGTCCCGTCCGCGTACTCGACCTCCAACTGCGCTAGGAGCGCCGGGACTTGGCCGTACTGGCCGGGTCCGAACATGCCGACGTTGCCCGCGTACCAGCCGGGTGCCAGGTACGCTCCGATGGCGTTGGTACCGGGCCGCAGCAGCTCGGTGACGTCGTACGTCTGGTACTGGACGCGCGTGCGGTAGTCCGTCCAGCCGGGAGCGAGCTGATCGGTGCCGACGCGGCTGCCGTTCAGATGGGCCTCGTACAGGCCGAGTGCCGTGGAGTAGAGGCGCGCGCGTGAGATCTTCCGGCGCGGGAGCCGGAATTCGCGTCGGACCTGTGTGACGGCGTACGACACCGGGACGACCCGCCCCCACGGTCCGCCGCCCCAGGCCGCCGCCACCCGGGCCGCCGGCCAGCTCCCGTCGTCGAAGCCCAACTGCCGCCATCCATCGGCGGGTTCCTGATCCGTGGTCTTCCAGGAGGCGTCCGTGAACACCTTCTGCTCACCGGACGCGGTACGGACGACAAGGACGGCGACGAGCCCCGCCGGGCCCACGGTCGCGTTGGTGGCGGAGACGGCGATAACGTTGTCACCGCTGCGCACACGGTCCAGTACGTCGATCACGGCCGGGCGGCGCCAGTCCTCGTTGTCCGTGTCGAGGTCGGTGTGGGCCACCTCGACTCCGTTCACGGAGACGGCGTACACGTTGTCCGCGGTGATGGCGAGCGTCGCCGCCGTGATCCCGTCGGGCAGTTGGGCGGTGCGGCGGAACCAACGGGTGGCCGCCGGAACGCTGCTCGTCGGATCGCCCTCGGGGAACCAGATCCAGGAGCCGCCTTCGAAGGACGGCGCGTCCGTGAGGCTCGCCGGTGCGGAGATCCAGTCGGCGGTCCACTGCCCGGCATCCATCAGCCCGGTCTCCCACCACGAGGGTGTGCTCCAGTCGGAGACCTGCCCCTCGGCGTCCCACAGGCGTACGGACCAGTGGTAGCGCGTCCGGGGCTTGAGTGCAGGACCGGCGTAGGGCACGAGGACGGACTCGCCGGACATGACCTTCCCGCTGTCCCAGACGTCCGGACGGGACAGTCCCGACGCGCTGGTGGCGACACGGACCTGATAGGCGCTCTGGCGCATGCCCGCCTTGTCGGAGGCCAACGGCCAGCTCAGCCGGGGGCGTTGCGTATCGAGCCCCAGGGGGTGGCGGACGTACTCCACGGTCGGCGCGGTGACGCGCAACGGTCTGGATGCCGGTGCGGCCACCGCCGGTATGCCGTCGACGGTTGCCGCCACGACCGTGGCGACTGCGCCCGCGAGAATGCTCCTCCTGCTGATCACTACGACTCCTCACTCGTACGGATGGAATGAATCGATTCATTCATGGGGGGCGTGGGTAACGTAGAGCCGAGTGGGGCCGGGGTCAATCGTCGTGCAATTGTTTTCGTGACACGGCCGGTTCGTGATCGCTCCGAATGCTGCCGGTGTGCGGGGCGTGCGCGAGGGGATTGAACGGTTTCAATCGGGCCTGGCTCGGTCGTGCCGCACGCAGTCCGTGCAGCACGTGTGGCACGGTCGAATCGATGTTCTGGTTTGATGCGCTGTGTGTCGATGCACGAACTGCGCATGACGGTGCTCGGTGCGGTCGGGGCCTCGTTCCGGGACCGCCCGCTGGAGCTGGGCGGGCGACGGCAGCGTGCCGTCCTCGCCCTGCTGATCGTCGCCCGGGGCTCGGTGGTCACCCGGGACCGGCTGGTCGAAGGGGTATGGGGTGGCCGGCCGCCGGTGCGCGCCGCCGCCTCGCTGCAGGCCCATGTCTCCCATCTGCGGCGCTGTCTGGAGCCGGAGCAGGAGGCGAGGGCGCGCGGGGGCGTCATCGTCAGCGAGCAGGCGGGGTACGCGCTGCGGCTGCCGGACGACGCGGTGGACGCCTGGCGGTTCGAGGAGGCGCTGCGGTCCGCGGCCGTGCACAGCGACGAGGGCAGGCCGTCGGAGGCCGTGTCCGTCCTGGAGTCCGGGCTCGCGCTGTGGCGCGGCCCGGCCTACGTGGAGTACGCCGACGAGCCCTGGGCAGGTCTGGAGTCCGCCCGCCTCGCCGAACTGCGCGAGCTGGCCCGCGAACGGCTGCTCGCCGCCCGCCTCGCCCGGGGCGAGGACGCCGTCCTCGTGCCGGAACTCGAAGCCCTGGTCTCCCAGGACCCCCTCCGTGAGGAACGCTGGCGTCTTCTCGCCCTCGCCCTCTACCGCGCGCACCGCCAGGCCGACGCCCTCGACGCGCTCCGCCGCGCGAGACGGCTGCTGCCCGCCGGACCCGGTACCACCCCGGGGGCCGCCCTGCGCGACCTGGAGGCGGGGATCCTGGCGCAGTCGCCCGACCTGGACGCTTCTGCCCGCCGGGTGCCGGACACCGCCGCCGCGTCAGCCGTATCCGTAGCAGGCCCGGCGGGATCGCTGCCCTCCCCCGCCCCGCGGACCGACGTGCTCGTCGACCGGGCCCTCCAGATCGCCGAACTGCACGACAGCCTGCGCTCGGCTCTGGACGGCAGACCCCACGTGGTGCTCATCGAGGGTCCGGCCGGCATCGGCAAGAGCCGCCTGCTCAGCGAGACGTCCGAGGCGGCGGCCGGGCAAGGGGTACTGACCCTGACCGCGAGGGGCAGCCAGCGGGAGAAGGACTACGGCTACGGGGCCGTACGCCAGTTGTTCGAGCGGGTGGTGGGCGACGGAGACGAGTCGCTCCTCGACGGGGCCGCCGTCGCTGCGGGGGCGGTCTTCGGAGCGGTGCGCGGGCCGCAGCCGCAGAGTTTCGCGGTGCTGAACGGGCTGTACGAGCTGACGCGGAAGCTGGTGCGAGCGGCGGGGCCGCTGGTGCTGGCCGTGGACGACCTGCAGTGGTGCGACAGCGGCTCGGTGCGGTTCCTGGCGTATCTGGCAGGCCGGCTGGAAGGGCTGCCGGTGCTCATCGCCGCCACGCTGCGGACGGGGGAGCCCCAGCAGGGCGAGGAGTTGCCCGGGACGTTGACGACGGACCCCTCGGTGCTGCGGATCAGGCCCACGCCGCTGACGGCGGCCGGGGTCGCCGGTCTCGTAAGGCAGACGCTCGGCGAGGAACCGGACGAGGAGTTCACCGCGGCCTGCCATCGCGCCACGGCCGGGAACCCGCTGCTGCTACGGCAGTTGTTGCGGGCGCTGCACTCGCGCGGGACACGGCCCGATGCCGCGCACAGCGGGGAGGTCGCGGAAACCGGGGCGCGGGCGGTGTCCGGGCTGGTCCTGGGCCGTATCGCGCGGCTGCCCGAGGGGGCGCGTGCCGCGGCGCGGGCGGTGGCCGTGCTGGGGGACGGGGCGGCTACGCTCGCCGAGGTGGCGGCGCTCATGGAGCGGCCGGAGGCGGAGGCGGCACAGGCGATCGTGCCGCTCGTACAGGCCGAGATCCTGTGCGAGGGCCACCCATACGCCTTTGTGCACCCCCTCGTCGGGGAGGCCATCTACCGCGAACTGCCTCCCGGGGAACGGCAGTTGTGCCACGAGCGGGCGGCCGCTGCGCTGTCGGCCGCCGACGCGCCGCCCGAGCGGACGGCGGCTCAGCTGCTGCTGGCCCCGCACCGGGGCGATGCGGGAGTCGTGGACATCCTCTGCGCGGCGGCGCGGGAGGCCGCGGGCCGGGGCGCCCCCGACGCCGCCGCCACGTACCTCACCCGCGCGCTCGACGAACCGCCCGCTCCCGAACTCCGCCCCGAGGTACTGCTCGGCCTCGGCCGTGCCGAGACGCTCGGCAACGGTCCGGCCGCCGTGGAACACCTGCGCCAGGCGTACGACACGCTCGCCGACCCGGGCCGCAGGGCCGCGGCCGCCCTGCTGCTCGCCCGGATCCTGGTCTTCGCCGGCGGCCACGGCCAGGCGACCGAGTTCGCCCGCCGGGCGGCGGCGGAACTGCCCGCCGAGCTGAGCGACGAACGGCAGGGGCTGCTGGCGCTGGAGCGCATCAGCGGGTTCATGCACGGCCTGGACCCGAAGCTGTGGCGGACCGTCGAGGACCCGGTCGTCGAGGGCGAAGGCCCCGGCGCCCGGATGCTCGCCGCCAACCTCGCCCGGGAGGCGGCGTCGGACGGCAGCGACCGGACCCGGGCCGTCGAGCTGGCCCGCTTCGCCGTCGCCGACGGGGTACTCCAGGCCGCCGGGGAGGAGATGCTCTGGTACACCGCCGGCATCGTGCTGCACCTCGCCGACGAGGAGGTGGGCGAGCTCTGGGACGCCGCGGTGGCCCGCGCCGTGGAACGCGGCTCGCTCTTCTCCGTCCTCGCCACGCATCTGTGGCGCGGCTTCACCCAGTGGAACCACGGGGCCCTGGACGCGGCACGGCGCTCACTGGAGACCGCGGTCGGGCAGTCGGAGATCTGGGGTCTCGCACCGGGCGCCCCACAGGGCCGCACCTTCCTGACCGCCGTCCTGCTGGACCTGGGCGACACCGCAGGGGCCCGCGCCTGCCTGGAGCGGATGCGCGGCTGGATCCGGGGCGCGGAGGGCCGGCGACTGCTCGGGGAGAGCGAGGCCCGGGTGCTGAACGCGGAGGGACGGTACGAGGAGGCGCTCGCAGCCCTCGACGACGTACGGCACCTCCAGCCCGCCGTGGCCAACCCGGCGTGGTGGCCGTGGTCGCTGCTGCGGGTGCAGGCACTCGCGGGCGCCGGGCGGCGGACCGAGGCGCTGACCCTGGCCGAGGAGCAGCTGAAGGTCGCCCAGGGCTGGGGAGCGCCCAGCACGCTGGGGCGGGTGCTCCGGATCGCCGGAGAGCTGCGCGGGCCCGAGGGCGAGCCCGAACTGCGCGAGGCGGTCGCCCTGTTGGCGCCCGGTCCGGCGCGCCTGGAGTACGCCCGTGCGCTCTACGCGCTCGCCGGGCACGCGACGCAGGAGGAGGCCGACGCCTTGCTGAGCCGGGGGCGGTCCATCGCGCGGGAGTGCGGGGCGGCGGGGCTTGTGGCCGCCATGTCCGCCGTGGACGGGGAACGGCGTACGTGAAACCGGTGGTCAGGAGCAGTCGTACGTGAAACTGGCCGAGGCCGTCAGCCGGTTCGGCGAGAGCACTTCGAGGGTGGCGGTGGCCTTCATCGTGCCGCGGCCGTCGAAGCTCCAGCGCAGGACGACCTCGGAGCGCTCGACGCTCCTGCCGACCTTCTGGTGGAGGACTTCGGAGGCCGTGCCGTCGCTGCGCTTCCAGCGGTAGTCGACGGTGCCGGGGTGGCCGTCGGTCTTCAGGACGCCGGTGACGAGGACCGTCTTCGCACAGCGGCCGACCTCGGGCGCGGTGACCGTGGCGTCCAGCACGTGCAGGGGATCGGAGGCCGAGCAGGAGCGAAGGCCCAACAGCACGGCCACGACGACGGCGACCAGCACCAGCAGGGAGCGCAGTTCGCGCCGCCACCACGGCCGACGGCGCCGGGCGCTCACCTCGGACGGCCCATCCGGGGTGATCGTGCCCCGCCAGATGCCCGTCGCGCGGTCATCGGCCGTGCCCGTCGCACCCGGCACCCCGGGTCCGAAACGGGTCTCCCCCTCGGCAGCTTCCGAAGACGGGAAGTGAAGGGTCGCGGCCGGGTCCGCCGGGGGGAGGGTGGCGGCGAGATCGGGGTCGTCGGGGCGGGCCGCCGGATCGGTACGGGCGAACCGCAGCCGGGGGTCCTCGGAAGGTGTGCTCATCGGGGCGGGTCGCAATCGACGGGTGCGGCGGTGGACTGGAAGGAGCCGTTGCCCGAGTCGGCGGCCGGGTCGGTGGTGACCTTGACACCGAGGTAGTCGTAGCGCGTCGGGATGGCGAAGGAGTGGGTGTAGCGGTTCGAGATCTGCGTCTTCCCCTTGGGCAGCGCAACCGAGTCGGTGGCCACGACGGTCCCGACCGCGCCGGCCGAGTCGCTGACGAACCAGCTGAGGTAGAGCGTGCCGTCGGCGGCGCCGTCGGTCGTGACGCTGACGGAGGCCACGATGGTGCAGGCGGCCGACATCGGGCCTACCGCGTTGATCTGCACGGACTTCACGTCGAGGGTGGGCGCGGGTGGAGACGTGGTGCCGCCGCTCGTCGTCGTACCGCCGCCGCTCGTCGTCGTGCCGCCACCGGAGGTGCTGCCGCCGGTGGTTCCCGTGCCGCCGCCCGTGGTGCTCGTACCGCCGCCCGTCGTGGTCGTACCCCCTGCGCCGGACGATCCGCCGCCCGTGCCGCCCGTCCCGCCGGAAGCGGACCCGCCGGACGGTCCGTCCCCCGAGGGCGAGGCGCCGTCGTTCCCGGACGCCGATGCGGAGGGCGACCCGGTTCCCGAGGGCGACGAGGAAACGTCCGATGCCGAAGGGGTCCCGTCGGGGGAGTCGGCCGACCCGCTCGGACCGGTTCCGTCGGCGGATCCGTCCGACCCGGGACCGGACCCTGAGGCGTTCGTCCTGCGGTCTCCGCCGACCGCGCCCGTGGCGACCGCCGTCACCGCGACCCCGCCGACCACCAGCACGACCCCCGCCGCCAGTCCGGCCAGCAGCTTCCCCCTCCGGCCGGGCAGCCGCCGGGTGCCCGGCCCGAGGGTGGTCGTGGCCAGGGCCGTCGTACCCGAGGCCGTACCGTCGGCCAGCGGGAAGAGGAGGAGCAACAGGGCGGCGAGCGCGGCGAGTTCGCGTCGGCCGCGCTCCTCCCAGTCCTCGCCGTACGCGGCCGTCGCGACGGCTTCCAGCTCCTCGACGAACGCCGCCGCGCTCGCCGGGCGCTCCTCGGGCGTCTTGGCCAGGCCCCTGCGGATCAGCGGGCGCACCGGCTCTGGGGCCAGTTCGTCCGGGATCGGCGCCTCGATGTGCTGGATCGCCAGCTCGGCCAGCGTCTCGCCCGCGTAGGGCTTCATACCGGTCAGGCACTCGAAGAAGGTCGCCGTCGCCGCATACACGTCCGTCGCCGGTCCGGCCGCACCGCCGGTCCACTGCTCGGGCGCCATGTAGATCGGGGTGCCGGAGGCGTTGGCCGCCACCCCGCTCGGCACGGCGATGCCGAAGTCCACGAGCTTGGAGGAACCGTCGCCGTCGACCAGGACGTTGTCCGGCTTGTAGTCGCGGTGCACGACCCCCGCCGCATGGGCGGCCGCGAGGCCGAGCAGTGAACCCTTGAGGACGACGAGCGCGGCCTCGGGGGTCGTGGCGCCGTGCTCACGCAGCAGCTTGCGCAGCGGTACGCCGTCCACGAGCTCCATGACGATGGCGGCGCCGCGCGGGCTCTCGACGTACTCGTACAGCTCCACGACATGGGGGGAGCGGAGCTCGCCCAGCAGCCGGGCCTCGGCGCGGAAGACCTCGCGGAAGGCGGGATCGTCGCGGAGCTTCTCGGCCAGGTACTTGATCGCCACGTGGGTGCCGGTCGTGTCGTGCGTGGCCAGGACCACCCGGCCGCTGGCCCCGGAACCCAGCTCCTTGATCCGTGTGTAGCCGGGGACCGCCCACTGGTCCTGGTCCCCGTCGCGTATCGCTTTGCTCATGTCCTTCGCCCCCCGACCCGTCCCCCGGGCCGCCCCCGTTCGTTCTGCGTGGTGTGTCTGACGCGTGGTACGCCTGATTCGGTTGCGTCCTGGATGATGCGCCACCGGTCTTGCGAACCGCTTGCAAGCCGATCGCAAGTCGGCCGCCGGATGCTCGTCCCGACGGCCCGTCGTACGCCGGTCACGCTGGGGGGAATCGGCGTCCGACGGCCTCCTGGGCGGTGTCACCGCAGGTCAAGGCGTGCAGGGACTGCTGGGCGCGGGCCTGCTCGAGGCGGGCCTGGCCGTCGGCCAGCAGGGCGAGCGCCTCCCGGAGTTCGGGTCCGCCGTCGGGCCCGCGTGCCTCGCCGAGCAGCCGCAGCACCCGGCCGACGGTGCCGGGCGCGCCCCACTTGCGGGCCATCAGCAGCTGTTCCCGTGCCAGCCCCTCGGCCCGCTCCCGCTCACCCAGCCCGGTCAGCGCCCGTACCCGCAGCAGTTCCCCGTCCCACCACACCGGGTTCACCACGGCCGGCTGGAGATGCCGTACGCCGTCGAGCACGGCCAGCGCCTGAGCGCACCGGCCCTCGGCGATCAGCACTCGCGCCTCGCTCTCCCCGCGCAGCCGCGCCCCCTCGGCGCCCCCGGCCCGCGCTCTCATCCGCTCCATCCGCTCCAGACAGGCACGTGCGCCGGCGATGTCCCCGAGGTCCAGCAGCACCCCGGTCAGAAAAGCGCGGCACTGTGGCGCACCGGGCGTGACCCCCCACGCCCCGAACTGTTCGAGCGCGGTTTCGAGCGACCGGCGGGCCTGGTGCAGCTCGCCGTGCCGCCACTGCGTGAACCCGTTCCACAGGTGTGCCGAGAGCGTCCCGATCAGCGACCCCCGCTGCCCGGCGTACGTCAGGGTCTCCTCCCACAGCAGCCTGACGTCCTCGTCGGCCAGGTGCAGCACGACGCCCGCCGTGCACCAGGACAGCACCTTTCCGCTGCGCAGCAGTACCCGGTCCGTCAGCGCGAACCGGGCCGAGGCGACGGCCGCCGCGCGGTCGAGGCCCCACACGGCGGCGTCCCTCGCCGCCTCGGCGGCGAGCATGCGGGCGCCGGGCCCGTCCCCGACGGGGGGTGGCGCCGGGGCATCCGGGCCGCTGGTGCCCACGGTGTACAGCCCGTGCGCGAAGGCGCCGAATCGCGCCAGGGCCAGCAGCCCCTGCCGCTCGTCGGCCATGTCGGCCGTATCGTCCGCGGCGGTCTGCCCGGTGGGCAGCTCCGCCGCCGCCCGGGCCGCGAACTCGGCCGCCTCGCCGGGCCTGCCGGTGTAGATCAGCGTCTGCGCGAGCAGGCGCGCGGCGCCGGCTCCCAAGGGTGACGTCTCGTACGCCTCCCGCAGGTGACGGGCCGCCGCAGGCCCGTCCACGAGTGCTTCGACCCGCCCCAGTTCCAGCAGCACCTCGGGCCGGACGTCCCGGGCGGGCGGTTCGAGCAGCGCGCGGGTGAGCAGGGTGGCGGCCGCGTCGTTCGCGCCGCGGGCGGTCGCGCGAGCCGCGGCGGTACGCAGGACGCCGACCACCCAGGGGTCGCCCCGGTAGGGGACCAGGAGCAGATGCGCGGCGGTCCGCTCCTCAGCCGCACCGGCACGGTCGAGGAGCCGTGCCGCCCTCTCGTGCAGGGCCGGACGCTCCCGCGGCGACACCGTCCGCAGCACGGCCTCGCCGGCCAGGGGATGGACGAAGGCCAACGGGTACCGGTCACGGACCACTTCGACCCGTACGAGAGCCGCCGTCGCCGCGGCCACGTCCTGCTCGGACAGTGCCGTGAAGGCGGCGACGGTCGGCAGCGAGGCCCCGCCGTCGCCGCTGCCGCCGTCGAGAACCGCGACCGCCCGTACGACGGCCGTGGCGGCGGACGGCAGCCGGTCCAGCACGGTGAGCACGAGGTCGGAGACGGCACGGACGCCTGCCTCCTCCACGGCGCGCGGATCCGTCCCCGCGGTCTCCAGCGCCCCGAGTACGTGTGTCAGCAGGAGCGGCAGCCCGGCCGACACCCGCTGACAGGCACGTTCGACCTCGTCGGCCACTACGGTGCCGAGCAGTCGGCGTACCAACTGGGCGACACCCGCCGCGCTCAACGGCTCGGGCCGGATGTGCACCACCGTCGGGTCCTGCACGATGTCGGCCAGCACCTGCTCGTTCTCGCGCCGGGCGGGGGGCTCCCCGGCGCGCAGTGCGGTGACGACGAGGACCGGCAGGGTCTGGATGCGCGGCAGCAGATGGGCCAGGAAGCGCAGGGACGCCGTGTCGCACGACTGAAGGTCGTCCACGAGGAGGAGCAGCGGCTGCCGTTCAGGGTGGCCGTCGGTGACCAGTTGCTCGACGATCCGGTAGAGCCCGTGCAGGACGTCGAAGCCGTCGGGTCCGTCGGGGGCCTGTCCGTCGGTCATTGCGTCGAGCAACCGGCGTACCAGGTCCTGGGGATCGTACGAGCGGATTCCCGGGGAAGCCTCCGCCTCCGCGAGGGCGTCCGGGCGACCGTCACGGACGTCCAGCACCCGTACGCCCCACTCCCTGCCCAGCCGCCCCGCCTCCGCCAGCAGTGCGCTCCGGCCGATCCCGGCAGGGCCCTGAACGCACACCAGCCCGCCGCGGCCCGCGACCGCGTCCGACAGGCATTGCCGCAGCTCGGCCAACTCCCTTTCCCGCTCGACGAGTTGGCCGAACACGAAGGCGGGTGCGGACACCGGCGCGGATGTGGGCGGAGCAGACGTCAGGGGTGCGGCGAGACGCGGTGCGTGGGACAGGACCTCGGCCTCGATGCCGCGCAGGGCTGGGCCGGGGTCGATGCCCAGCCGGTCGGCGAGGGTGCGGCGGGCGCGGCGGAGTGCGGAGAGGGCGTCGGCCTGGCCATGGGCGCGGTAGTGGGCGAGGGCCAGCAGGGACCAGCGCTCCTCGCGCAGGGGTTGTCCGGCGACGAGGTCCTCGGCCTCGGCGAGCAGTGCCTCGGTGTGTTCCCCGCACTCCAGGCGGGCGGCCAGCAGCTGTTCCCGTACCACCTCACGCAGTTCGCCCAGGCGCGCCGCCTCCGTCCGTGCCCACGGCCCGTCCGTGAACCCGGCGAAGGCGGGACCCCGCCAGAGGGCGAGCGCCTCGGTGAGCAGAGCCGCCCTCTCCGCCGCCGGCGGCACGGACCGTCCGGAGTGCCCGGACTGTCCGGCCTGCTTGAGCAGCGCTTCGAAGCGCCAGGCGTCGACCTCGTCCGGGTCGAGACGGAGCGCGTAACCGGCGCCTTCCCGCACGATGACACTGCTGCGGGCACCGGCCGTCCGGGCCGGTTCCAGTACCCGCCGCAGCCGCGAGACGTACGCCTGCAGCGCACCGACCGCACTCGGCGGCGGCTCCTCGCCCCACACGACGTCGATCAGCCGGTCGCCGGTGACCACGGCGCCCCGCGCCAGCACCAGCAGCGCGAACACCGCACGCGGCCGGGGCCCGCCGAGGCTCAGGACCCGCCCGTCGTGCGTCACGGTCAGTTCACCGAGGACACCGACCCGGAGCCCGGCAGCCCCGCGGGGGTCCGGCCCCGGGGCGCCCGGTCTCGGCCCCTCTCCGGCGGCGTGCTCCATACGTACCCACTCACTGTCGGCCGTCCGACCGATTGCACCATGTCGGGGAGCCGACGGACATGCCCTGTTCGCATCGGTTTGGCCGTACGGTGCTCGTGGTGGGCGAAGCGGCCCCGGGTGTTATTGAATGAGGTATGCGGTCAGGAATTTCGGGACCCCGTCGCCCGGGTTCTGGTACGGCCCCGGCGCTGTGCCGGGGTTGGCGAGCGAGCTGAGAGAGCCGCATGGACTCCACCCCTTCCTCCTCGTCCGCGTCGCCGTTCGACATGGTCAGCAGCGCTTTGGGGCAGTACATGCCACGAGAGGGAGCGGCAGCGGCCGCCGGTTCCGCCGACCCGCAGGGCGACAGCGCCGCCCGCCGACGCGTACCCGCCGATCCGACCCCCGACAGCCAGGAGCAGATCCTCGGCGCGGTCAACCTGGACCGGGATCTGAGAATCAGCCGCTGCAATCTGGACGCCCCGGTTTTCGCGGGGGTGGAGGCCGTGACGGGGAGCCCTTTCGTCGATCTTCTGCCTCCCTGGGACGTACCGACGGTCACCCGGCGGTTGCGGCAGGTCCTCGAGACCGGTGAGCCGCATGTCGCCCGGGTCCAGCGACTGCGGCGCGGCGACGGGTCGGAGCTGGTGGTCTCGATGAGCATCCTGGCCGCCGCGGCGCCTCAGGAGGGCCTGACCGTCTCGCTGATCGCCATGGCCAGGAGGCTGCACCTGTATGCCGCGGAGACCGCGATCGGCACCTCGTTGGACATCGGCGAGACCGCCCAGTCGCTGGCGGAGTCCCTGCTGGCCTGGGGAGACGTGACCGCCATCGACCTCGACTTCGCCGTGTGGACGGGTGAGATGCTCACCGAGCAGCCGCAGGGGCGCATCCATCTCCGGCGGGCGGCACTGGTCCCGGACCGGGCCTGGCCCGACGGCTACGTGACTCCGGGCGACGATCTTCCCGGCGATGCGAGTCGCCTGCTGTCGCAGGCGAGACGGCGTGACGACGCCGCGCAGGCCATCGTCATACCCGACCGGGAGGCGATCGAGCGGGTACTGGGCAGTCCGCGGCTGGTACGTGCCCTCGTGCCCGGTGACCAGGCGGCGGCTGTGGCGTGCATACCGCTCGTCCTGGACGGCGCGCCGCCCGTCGTGCTGGGGGTGGCGGAGGTCTGGCGGCGGGCGGGCCGCCCCTTCGAGGACAGCGAGCTGTTCGACCTGCAGGAGCTGGTGGCCAGGACCTCCCATCACGTCGACCTGGCCCGTCAGCACCAGCGCGAGCACACGCAGGTGCTGGCGTTGCAGCGCCGGCTGCTGCCCCGGTCGGGCGGCGACACCATCGAGACCGCCAGCGTCTACCAGCCCGCCACCCCCGACAGCGCGGGCGTCGGCGGTGACTGGGTGAACAGCTTCCCGCTGCCGGACGGCCGTACCGCGCTGGTGGTCGGTGACGTCGTCGGACACGGCCTGGGAGCCGCGGCGACCATGGGGCAGCTGAGCATGGAGGCCCGCGCGCTGCTGTCCGCGGGGCTGGCGCCCGACGAGGTGCTGGAGCACCTGGACGAGACCGTGGCGCTGCTCGACGACGCGGAGTCCGGGCTGGCGGCCGGTTACAGCGCCCTCGGGTCGACCTGCTGCATCGCCGTCTACGACCCGGTCAGCCACCGCGTGACGCTGTCCAGCGCCGGCCACCTCCCCCCGGTCCTGGTGCCCCCGGACGGGCCCGCCGGCCCGGTCGCGATTCGCCCCCACCCCGGTCTTGGCGCCGAGTTCGCGCTGCGGGAGCCGTTCGACGTGCACGCCTTCGCCGCACCCCCGGGCTCGCTCCTCGCCCTCTACACCGACGGCCTGGTGGAGGACAAGGCCCTCTCGATCGACGAGGGCATCGACAGGCTGACCGACGCCGTGTCCACGGTCCACCCCTGGGATGCCCTGCCGCAGGCCGCGCGGCGCCTGGTCTCCACGCTGGCGCCCGTGCACCGGCGCGACGACGTGACCCTGCTGCTCGCGCGCATGATCGGCTACCGCAAGGGGGACACCGCGACCTGGCGGCTGCCCGCCCGCGGCGACGCGGCCGCCCGGGCCCGCACGCTGGTCGCCGCGCTGCTGGAGCAATGGCGCATCAGGGACCTCACCCGGGACAGCGTGCTGCTGGTGGTCGACGAACTGGTCGCCAACGCGGTCCGCTTCGCCGAGGGACCCATCACGGTACGGCTGATCAGGACCGGTGACGGGCTGCTGTGCGAGGTCGGCGACACCGGCAACGGCCGCCCGCGACTGGGCCAGGGTGGGCTCCTCGACGACGGCGGCCGTGGCCTGCACGTCGTGCATGGACTCACCACCCGGTGGGGGGTGCGGTGGACGGACACCGGCAAGGTGGTCTGGGCGTCGGTCGCGAGGTGACGCGGACAGGCCCTAGAGCCACTCCCCTTCCAGGGCGGTGGCCGTGAGGCCCGGGGCCGCCGCGTACAGGACGGCACGACTGCCCCGTTCCTGCCCGGCGTCGTACGCCCTCCGCATGATGTCGAACACGGCGGCGCCTCCGCGGTTGCCGCTGGTGTAGCTGTCCCGGCTGTAGTCCAGCAGCCCCGACGGCCACCCGTCGGGCATCGTCTGCTCCATGTACTCCAGCACGCGGGTCCCGCCGGGGTGCGCGAGCAGGACGTCGGGGTGCCAGGCGTCGGGATCGTCCTGGTAGCGCAGGCGCAGCCACTCCCACATCGCGGTGACCGTCTCCTGCACGGCGCGCGGCCCGCGCCGGTCCATCACGAAGTGGGTGCCGTCCTCCCGTGTCTCCAGGCGGTGCAGGTCCTGGGTGCCGGGCAGCGTGTGGTTCCAGGCGGCGTCCAGCCGCAGCACCGACTCGGGCCTGGGGCGGCCCGTGACCACCGCGGCGACCGCGGTGTCCGCGAACAGCAACCGGACGATCAGGGACTCCAGGGTGTCGTCCGCGGGCTGATAGGTCGTGCTCAGTGCCTCCGCGATCACGACCAGGACCACCCGGTCGGGGTCCGCGGCCACGAGATCCGCCGCCAGCGCCAGGGAGCGGGTCCCGGCGATGCAGGCCCACTGCGTGGCCGGCAGCAGCAGTACATCGCCCCGGAGCGGGAGCTTGTTGGCCAGGGCGACGTCCAGGCCCGGCAGCGCCGGGGTGGTGGAGTTACTGGTGATCAGGCAGTCGACGTCCGCGGTGTCCAGCCCGGCGATCTGCAGGGCACCGCGCGCCGCACGCTCCCCGCAGGACTGCACGGCCGCCCAGGCCGGTGCGGTGCGCTCCTGGACGGTCTGCGGCGCGGGTATCGCCTCGAGGGCGGCTATCACGCGATCCACGTCCTGTTCGGCGAACCCGTCGCCGGCCAGCGCCTCCCGGGCCGGCCCGATGCCGGCAGCCGGCAGGCCGCTCCCGTTGCCGGGCGCGACGGCGGCCTCCAACGGCAGCATCCACCCGCGGTTTTCGATGCCCGTACTGGCCGCGATGCCGTCGATCCGCGGCGCCCACGCCGCGTGCGGGTGACGATCGCGCACTTCCGCCACGATCTCGCTGGTCTGCACGGTGTGCTCGCCGTGTATCACGGCAGGCGGGCACAGGTAAGCGGCCATGATTGGCACCTTTCTACAGGTTTCTACGGGGAACGAGGCAGAACGTCACGAACGCTGTGTCATGGGTCACTTCGGCACGGCGCATCCAAGTCAGTGACAATGCGCTCCACTTCGGGCGTCTGTTTTCGGGTCGAGCATGGACGCCAAATGGACATTTGCGCTGTGACCTGGGCAACTTGGGCGGTTTTTGTAACGCAGGACACGGTGTGCTCGCTGCTGCATGAGGGAGCCTGGTGCGGTGCCCCACCTAATTGACACGCCGTCAGATCCGGTGCATGCCCGACAACCGTCGCGGTGGGTCGGTCATGTGGTTGAACATGAGGTGTGCGATTCGATTCCGTACCCATGCCGGCGACCGTCGAGGCCAGACCTCGTGACAGCCGTGGCTATCCCGTCCCCGCCATCACGCCGTGGGAGGGCGACGAGCCCCAGTTCGCGCTCACCGACTACGGGCGCAGCGCCGAGTGCGCACGGCAGCGTCTGTGTTCCGTCTGCAACACCCTGATGGCCAAGGGCCCGGTGTGGCGGGTGGTCGGCGCCGCGGAGAGTGCCGCGATCCGTGAGGCGCTTGCTGCCGGGCGGCCCTACCGCAACCTGGCGGCGACACTGGAAGCTCCGGGGCACCGCGCATGCATGCTCTACGCCTCGATGGTCTGCCCGTATCTGGCCCGCCCCAATGCGCGGCGGGGGCTGACAGCACAAAGCCCGGACGACATGACCGCGCATGTCGTCCGGGGCGCCGTTCGTGGTGAGCTGGGTGCCGTGGTGGGGTTCGGCGACTACGAGTTCGCCGTCACCTCGGCCCAGGTCCTGTTCCGCTTTCTCGATGTGGTCGAGTACCTGCCGCATGACACGGCCGACCAGCACTTGGAGGAGCTACGGGCCGAACTCGCCCGCTGGGGCGGCCGGTTGGGCGGCGGTCAGCCGCGGTAGGCCGGCAGGCCGGTGTGGCTGGTGACCTTGACGGGCCTGCCGAACCCGTGGGCGGTCTTGGTCATGGTGTACGTGCCGGTGGGAGCGCGGAAGGCGATGGTCTTGCCGTCGGGCGACCAGGCGGGCTCGGTGTAGTCGGTGGTGGCGCCGGGGGTGATGTCCTTGATGACGTTGGTGCCGTCGCCGAACTCGTCCACGAAGAGGTGGTCGTGCCCGTGGACGGAGCGAACGAAGACGACCTCCTCCACATCGGGGGAGAGCGCGGGCTCGGAACCCTTGGTCAGCGCACCGCCCTGCTGACGCAGGTAGTCGTCACGGATGTAGACCTCGCCGGTGTGCGTGTTCTCGTAGACGGAGGTGCCGTAGGTCCCGCCGACGTTGGGCCAGGCGTTGCCGGTCTTCGGGAGGGCGCCGCTGTCCGGGTCGCTGTTCAGGCTGATGCGGGCCGGCCTGCCGTGGTCACTGGTGGCCTTGACGCTTTCCAGAACGGTGCTGCCGTGGATCTTGGCGGTGAAGATGATGTTGTTCTTCGCGGGGATGCCGTTCGCCCTGTCGGCCGCGGTGACCTGCCAGGTGGGGTGGGACCAGGTCTGCCCGCCGGGGTTGGCCGCGACGGTCACACGGTGGCTGCCGTCGGGGTTGGAGACGACCAGGTTGCCCTGCCCGTCGACGAAGGCGGCCTTGCTGCCGCTGGGGTTCCAGGCCAGGTCACGGACGACGCCGCCGAAGTCGATCGACTTGCCGCCCACCACGACGCGGCGGGTGCCGTCGCTGATGGTGAGTCCCCTGGGCACGGTGAGGGTCTGGGCGGACGCGGCGGCGGCGACCATCGCGGCGCTGCCCTTGGCACCGCTGCCGGAGGACGGAGCGGCCATCGCCGAGGCGGCCGAGCCGCACAGGGTGAGCAGTGCGGCGGCCCCCGCGGTGACGACTGCTGCGGTGCTCCGGCGGTTACGAGCGGACATCGAGGTTCCCCCAGGGATGTGAATCACGCTGCGACGAGAGTTTCGCGGAAGCCACCAGCCGTCCCCGGGACCCGGTCCGGTCCGCTCGGCTGCCGGCCTTCGCGATGAGAGGAGTCTTCCCACGGGGCGTGACGGAGCTGTGCGCTCACCGTCACAGCTGTGCAATAGCGGTTCGGACGAGGTGAGGTTGCCTGTCGCCTCACACCCCGGGGCGGCAGTCGTAGAGGGCGAAGCTGCCGTCGGTGCGGCGGCCGTAGGCGGTGGGCCGGATGCGGCTGCAGTGGGACTTCACCCAGGTCGTGGCGGGAGTGGTGGGGCGCTGGGTGGTGAGCAGCGCATAGCGCAGCTGGTGGGTGATGACGAGGGTGTCGAGCTGCCCGGCCGTGGGGAAGGGGGTGCTGCCGGTGAAGCCGCCCATGACGAGGATGGGCTCGGACTTCGCGCGCAGCAGGGGCTCGGCGGTGTAGGCGGCCTGGGTGGCGAGCAGGTACTTCTCGCCGTGGCGGTGCGTGGTGAGGTAGTCGAGCAGCGCGGTGTCGCGGGCTCTGGGCCGGTCGAGCCCCACCCTCCGCAGAGCGTGGTGGCGACGGACGGCGTCGTAGTACGCCTTGCCGACCGGACCGGCCATCGGCGAGGTGGCGGCGCCCGCGTAGAACGGGTCGAGACTGGAGACGGCCCAGCCGGCCGGCACGACGAGGGTGGCCGCGATCCCGGCGGCGAGGGCGCCGTGGACCATCCGCGGGGAGGTGCGCGGCCCGCGGGTCCACAGGCCCACCACGGCGCACAGCGCCAGCATCACGGCGATCGGCAGCAGCCAGGAGACGAATCGGGTCGGCCAGTCGAGCACCAGCGCCCACGCCGCCGTCAGCGCGATCGCCGCCGGCAGTGCCATATGCCGCCGGCCGTCTGCCTCGTACTCCGCTTCGTACTGCGCCTCGTACTCGGACCGGAAGAGCGCGAGCCCGCCGCCGGTCAGTGCGGCGATTGCGGGGGCGATGGCGGCGGTGTAGTAGGCGTGGTTGCCGTTGGAGGCGCTGAACACCACGGTGTGCACGGCCAGCCAGCCGCCCCAGAGCAGAAATCCCGCGCGCAGCAGGTCGGTTCGCGGTTGCCCGGCGCGCCAGACGAAGCCCAGTACCGCGGCGAGCACGGCGAGCGGCAGGAGCCAGGCGACCTGCGGGCCGACCGTGTTGTTGACCAGCATCCCCCAGCCGGTGTTGCCGGTGGTGCGGCTGGCCGCGGTGCCTGCGACCGCGCCGAACGCGGTGGAATCGCTGCTGAAGCGGCTCAGACCGTTGTAGCCGAAGACCAGGGCGAACGGATTGTTGTGGGACGTTCCGTCGAGGTACGGGCGGTCGGCGGCCGGTGTCGCCCAGGCCAGGAACACCCAGAAGCAGGAGACCGCCAGCGCGACCGCACTGCCCGCGAGGAAGCGCAGACCCCGCTTCAACGGCGTGCCGGGAGCGGCGAGTTGGTACACCGCGGCGAAGACCGGCAGTACCAGCCACGCCTGCAGCATCTTCGCCTGGAAGGCGAGCCCGACCCAGACCCCGCAGGTGATCAGTGGCAGCAGCCGCTCGGTGCGCACCGCCTTCTGCAGCGCTCCGGCCGCCGCCACCAGGAGCAGAGTGAGCGCGGTGTCCGGGATGGTGGCCCGGGTGAGGACCACGGTGACCGGGGTGAGGGTGAGCGTCAGCGCGGCGACCAGCGCGGCGAACGGCCCGGCCCAGGCCCGTACGATCCGGTGCAGCAGCCATACGGTGACAACGCCCTCGACGACCTGCGGAAGCGCGGCCGCCCAGGTGTGCGGGCCGAAGATCCAGACGGATATGGCATCGGGCCAGAAGGCGCCGGGCAGCTTGTCGATGCTGATCGCACCGCCGGCGTCGAGCCCGCCGAAGAAGAAGGAGCGCCAGCCGGCGGCCATCGACCGTATCGCCGCGCCGTAGAAGGGGTGGATCGCGGCGTGCCCGATTCCCCAGGAGTACAGCACCGCGGCGACGACCAGCACCGCGGCAAGCGCCGGGCGCTCCCAGCGCGGAGCGTCTTCCGGCCGGCCGGGGAAGCGGTTCGCCGCCCGGCGGCCTCGGTGTGTGCCGGTGGGCCGGGCGGCGGGGATGGCGGTCATTGTGGTGGTCCTCGGATCAGCAGGTCAGGTGAGGCGGCGGCGCACGGGCCGCGGGGTCACAGGCGGCGGGCTGCCCGGAAGCCGCGGGCGTAGAAGTCGGTGCCGTCCAGCAGCGCGTGGCCCGACAGGTCGCCCATGGTCGGGCCGTTGGCGGCGGAGCGGCTGGAGTAGAAGCGGTGGCGGCCTTGGTCGTCGATACCCATGTAGATGCCGACGTGGTCGATCAGGTTCGGCTGGTCCTTGATGATGGCGAAGAAGACCAGATCGCCGGGTTGCAGGATGCTGAAGTCGGTGGGCGGTTCGCCGGTGCTCGGGATCAGCAGACGGCCGGGACCGTGGGCGGCGATGGCGAAGGCGCGGCGCGGCAGGCCGGCGCCCCGGGTGTTGGTGTTGTGCAGGGGGATGCCCATGCGGTAGCCCCACACCAGACGCTGGAAGCCCGAGCAGTCGACGTCGCCGTAGCGTGCCTTCTCCGGCTGCATGCGCGTACCGTCCGGGAACGTCCAGGGAATGCCGAGATAGTCGTAGAAGTCGGACTTCTCGTCGTAGTAGGCGAAGTCCAGGGGGTTGCTGACCCCGGCATTGCGCGGGCCGAAGTGCGCGGTGCCCGCGTAGCGCACGCCGGCGGCGTTGTGCTTGTCGGGCGCCCCGGCGCTGCTGTACTGGAAGGCCACCGCGAAGACGTCCGGGCTGGTGTCGCCGAGCGCCTTGGCGAACCAGCCCTTGAACCAGGCGGACTTCTCCATGCCCCGCTGCCACTCGTGCGGGAGCACCCGCACCCAGGCGTCCGTGGTCACCTTGGCGGTGGTGGTCCGCGACTCGCTGAAGTGACGGGTGGGCCCGGCGAGTACGGCGGTACGGGCGCCGTCGGTGAAGGTGGCGAGCGTGCCGCCGTCGGCGGCGCGGGCCACGGTGCGGCCGGGTGCGGACAGCCGCTCGAAGGAGTGCGCCCCGGTGGGCCGGGCGCTCGGGCCGGTGCCCGTACCGTCGGCGACCGTACCGGTGCCGTCGTCGCTGCCGTGCCCGCGGTGTGCCCAGGCGTACCCGCCCACCGCCCCGGCGGTCGCCACGCCCGCGATCGTCCCGAGCACGGCGCGGCGGGTTGGGCGGTTGTCTCTGCGTCTGCCGACGTTTGCGGAGTGCATGGCCGGTCCTCCTGGAAGTCCGGGTGGAGAGGGTGATGGGCAGGTCAGCCGGTGGGCAGGGCCCCGAGCAACAGTCCGGAGACCAGCACCACGTACGTGACCAGCGTCACCGCCGTGGTCGAGATGACCGTGGCCGCCAGCGGCTGGCGGGTCATCTGGTAGGAGACCAGGCCGGGGACGATGAAGCCGAGCGTCTGTGACGTGTACAGCAGCGGAAACTCGTGGCTGAGGGCGAGCATCACGGTGGTCTGCATCAGCACCGCGCACAGCACCACGGCGGCGAACAGCCGCTTGCCGTAGAGAATCACCGTGCGCTGGAGCAGCTTCGTCGCGAAGTACGTGAGCGCCGCGACGCCGACCATCAGCCCGGCCATCTCGACGTCGGTGACGAGTGTGAGGGCGATCCAGCCCGGGGTGATCATTCCCCCGGGGGAGAGGTTGGTCGTCAGATAGCAGACGAGCGAGAAGACCAGCCCCAGGGCGATCCCGAGCGCGGCGGTCTGTGGGGTGAGGGTGGCGGGGATCACTTGCGGTTCCTCGAGGGCTGGTGGGGATCGTAGGGGTGGCGCGGGTCGTCTTCGGCGCTTCCGCCGTCGGGTTGGCCGGGGCGGGCGGCGAACTCGCGGGCGGGCTCGCGCTGCCGCGGGACGTGGAAGCCGTGTGCCGGTGTCTCCAGCGGCGCCACCCAGCGATACGGCTCCGGCTCGGGTGGCCGGGCCGTCGCGACCCGCGGCCGGGCCAGCGCGATCTGCATGGTCTCCTGGTCCAGTCCGTCGCCGCCGGGGATGGCGTCGAGCTGCTCCTCGGATTCGTCCAGCGGCAGCTCGGCGAGGCATTCCAGGAACAGCTCGCCCTGGCCGTGGATGTTGCCGATCGCCACCAGCGAGGAGGCCGGGCCGAGTTCCGCGAGCATCGCCGCGGTCAGCTCGTCGGGGTCCCGGCGGTCACCGCCGAGATCCACCACCCGCCCGGTGAAGCCGGCCGGAATGGCATCGCGGGCGCTCTTGGTCGGATGGCCGATCAGGAACACCGTCTCGGCGCCGAGGTCGGGGACGATCGCGCCCATCTGGCCGTTGCGCTCCACCCGGTCCGGGCGGCAGTTGATGACCACGTTGAGCGGCCGCCTGATCGCGCCCAGATCCTCCAGCTGTTTGACGTTCATCAGCGTCGACTCGGGATCGTTGGCCGCGAAGACGTTGGCGAAGCGCAGCTTCTTGCCGTCGGGTGTGAGGTAGCGCTCGACCGACAGCACACCCGGGTCGGGCGGCGCGTCCCACATGCCCTGCATCGCGGTCTGCCGGTCCACGCCGAGCAGTTCGGCGACTGCGAGCGCGATCGCCACGTTCTCCTTGAAGGTGAACCAGCTGAAGCCGCGCAGCTCGGCGTCGGTCACCGTCTCCGGATCGACCGGGATCAGGCGGCAGTTCCGCTTGTCGGCCTCCTCCTGGAGGATGTGCAGCCGGTCCTTCTCCGCCGTCACGCACACCCCGCCCACCGGCATCGAGCGGGAGAGCGAGCGGGCGACATCGTCCAGCGTCGGCCCCATCTCCTCCAGATGGTCCTCGCGGACGTTGCACAGCACGCCGATGGTGGAGCGGATCAGCTTCTCCTGGTTGATCTCCTGCAGCGCGGGCATCACCGCCATGCACTCGATCACCAGCGCGTCCGGCCGGTAGGTCGCCGCCCGCCGCACGATGCCGATCTGCTCGACGATGTTGGAGATTCCGAACTTGCGGTAGATCGGCTCCTCGGTGGCATCCGGATGGATGAACCGGGCCGCGGTGCCGGTGGTCTTGGCCACCGTGACGAGGCTGCCGCCGCGCAGCGCGCCCGCGCACAGCCGGGTGATCGAACTCTTGCCGCGGATGCCGTTGACCAGCACCCGCGTCGGTATCTGGTCCAGCGAGTCGAAGTGCCGCTTCTGCTCCAGGATTCCGGCGGCCCACAGCGCGGCGCAGCACAGCAGGACTATGACATAGAGGAAGAGCACGCCGATTCCGTCCTTCTACCGCTGAGATGTGTACTCACGCCGGGGCCCGGCGGGGCCGGCGGCGTGGCCGGATCCGGCGTGGCCGGATCTGCCCGCCCGGCCGCGTTCCGCCAGGGCCTGGCGCATCAGTTCCAGGCTGCGGGTGACCGAGCCGACCTCGTCATGGTTGACCGGGTGCAGCACGGTGCGGCGGTCCCCGCCGGCGAGCCGCTCGACGAGCAGGGCGACGCTGCGCAGCGGCCGGACCACCACGACGTGCAGCCAGCCCAGGCAGACCACGCCCAGCGTGAAGGCCAGGATCCCGGCGAGCATGGTGCGCTGCTCGGCCTGCACCGCGGGCAGTTGAAGCGCCGCCGCGGGCTCTGCGGTCACCACGTGCCAGCGCAGGCGGGCCGTCGGACCGCTCTGCGCCAGCGGCGCGGCGGCGTCGACCGACGGGCCGGAGGACGAGGAGAGCACCGCCGAGGTCGCGGTGCCCGCGGTACCCGGGGCGCCCTGGGTGGCGCGGGCGAGTCGGGTCAGGCCGGAGTCGGGCAGCGCCTGGAAGGCGCGGTAGCCCACGCTCGCCGCCAGCACCCTGTCATTGCCGTCCGTCACCCAGACGCTGCCCAGCTTCGGCCTGGCCAGGCCGGCGTTGAGCGTGTTCACGTCGATCTCGCCGAAAAGGACCACGCCGGCCGCCCGTGCCTTGCCCTTCACGGCCCGGACCTGGGCGTAGGCGGCGATCGCCGGGATCCGGCCCGAGGTGTTGACCGTGGTGATCCCGCTGCCGCCGGGCACATGGACGAGGGTGCGCAGCGGAGTGTCGCCCACCCGCAGCGCGATGTCGCCGGAGCGGTCGAGCAGATACAGCGAGCGGAAGCGCCTGTGGTCGGCGAGAGTGCGCTTCAGAACCTCGGTCTGGGCGTCCCGGCTCCGGCCCGGCAGGCTCGCGGCCACCTCGCTCAGGTCGGTGTACGACTGGTCGAAGGACTGCCGGATCCGGTTCGTCGCGATCTCGGTGCGCGCCTGCTGTTCGGCGACGACCGCAGCCGGAACCGCGGTCGCGGTGTCCGCCCGGTTCAGCAGGAAGATCATCGGTACCGCCCAGCCGGCCACCAGCACCGCGCAGGCCGCGGCCAGCGCCCTGTAGCCCGGCCCCCGCCGTGCCGGGAACTCCTGCGGGCCGCTCTCGCCGAGCAGTTGCCGGCGCAGCGACTCCAGTGCCCGCCCGATCCGGGCCAGTTCCCCGAAGCCATGCACCGGAACCGGCCGGGCGAGCTCCTGCCACGCGGCGGGCCCGCCCTCGGTCGCACCCCGGGCCAGGCGGTCGGCGGACAGATACAGCCGCAGCAGCGGCCGCTGCACGGAGTAGTGCAGCGCCAGCCCGAGCAGCAGTGCGATCCCGGCCAGCGCCCCTGCGGCCTGCAGCGCGAAGCGCGAGTAGTCGGCGGCGGCGGTCGCCATGGGAACCGCCGAGGAGGTGAGCACCACCAGCCCGAGGCCGTCGGTGTCGCCCGGGCCGGTGGCCGAGGCGACCTGGGCCCAGCCGGCCACCGTGCGCCGGCTGCCCGTGGTGGCGCCCAGCAGGCTGCCCGAGGCGTCGTTGTCCTGACCCGACCCGTGCGCCGCGCGGGCCGCCGCCGTGGGCAGACCGCTGTCCGCCGCGGCCGGCGACGTCGTGCCGTGGGCCGTGGTGGCGAGCGCCGTGCCGCTCGCGTCCAGCACTTCGGCGGTGCGCCCGTCGCCGTACGCCGTGAGGGCCGGGAGCGCCTCGGAGACCGCCAGCAGCCACTGCCGCTCGGCGCGGCTCGGGGCCGTCTGGTCCTGGTTGGCGTCCTCCTGCTGCGCGGGCAGCGTGACCTTGGCGAAGTACAGCAGTTGCCGCGTGCCGCTCGAGGTCACCAGCCGGGGCGGGATCGCGCCGTGCCCGGACGTCAGCCTGGCGGCGTCCACTCCGGCCAGTGGCACCGGCCTGCCGCCGGCTGCCAGCAGTTTGCCGGTGTGGGAGTCGAGCAGTGCACTGCCGAGGACGGCCTTCCTGGCAGAGGTCAGCGCCTTGAGCGTGGTCGCGGGGGTCGATGTGCTCGTCGCCGGGTACGCGGCGGCCGTACGGCGCACCGTGCTCGCCTCGACGTCGATCGTGGTGCGCACCGACAGCGCGGTGTCCGCGGCGATCTGCTGCTCACCGTTCTGCACGGCCTGTGGCACCCGCTCGGCGTGGACGTCGCCGAGGCCGACGACGGTCAGGGCGGCGACCACCAGCAGCAGGAGGACGAGCGAGGCGATCGGCGGGCGCACCCCGCCGAGAAGTGGCATATCGGCGCGGCGGCGGATGCGGTGTCGGCGCGGCGCCCGGGGGGCGGTGGGCAGGGCAGCGGATCCTCTCTCAACTGGCGCCGAGCGCTCTAACGTTCGACCAAACGAACACTCTAGCCTCAGGCACTCACATAAACATCACACTTTCGTCCCTGTGTCACCACTCCCGGCACGACGAAGGGCGGGCCCGCAGACAGGGCCCGCCCTTCGGGGTGCCCGGTCAGCGGACGAAGGAGATTTCCGGGTAGTTCCTGTCGGGCCCGTCGAGCACGGTGCGGTGCTGGTGGCGCAGCTCCTGGTCGAAGAAGGCGGCGAGGTAGACGCGCTGGATCTGGATCGCGCGGTTCGGGTCGATCGTGCCGTACTGCTGCTGGACCTGGGCCTGGGAGAGCCCGAGCAGGGGCGCCACCTGTGGCACAAGCCACTCGTTGTCGCTGAACGACAGGTGCGCCGCGCCATGAAGCTGGACGTCGACCCGGTATCCCTTCAGATGCGACCACAGGGTCCGCCACGACCCGTCGTTGTTGCGGTTGTGGCCGCCGGAGCTGAAGAGCATGAAAGGACGGTCCAGGTCCTTGCTCGGCGCCGTCCCGAAGAACTGGCCGTCCAGGTTGGCACCTGCGGCGATACGGTGGTCGAGCTGCATGGCGGTGTCGACCGCCGCGCCGCCCAGCGACCAGCCGAACATCCCGATGCGGGACATGTCCACGGCGCCCGACAGCCCTTTGGGGAGCGTGGGGTGGCCGGGGTCCGGGTTGCCGCCTCTGCTGATCGTGCCGAGCTGGTTGATGACGAAGCGGATGTCGGCCGCGCGCACCTTGAGGGTGTCGGAGGAGTGGGTGCCCGGCGCCATGGCGTTGACCTCGAGCCGGTTCCCCGGGAACTGCACCTCGTTGGCGTCGTGGGTGTGGTCGACGGTGACGACGAGGTAGCCGCGGCTGGCGAGATCCTGCGCGAGCGCCGTGCCCATCGCGCGGTCCGAGTGCAGCCCGGTCGAGTACAGCAGGACGGGCAGCTTGCCCAGCGCGGTGTCCACCGGGGCGAGGACATGGCCCGCGGTCCTCGGCAGGGTCACCTGCTGCGGGCTCAGTCCGCGCGTGGCGAGGAAGTGGGAGCCGGAGATCGACGGCATCCACGGCGCCTGATAGTGCCCGGACGGGGCGACGGTCGGGTACCAGAGCGACACCATGACCTCGCGCGGCTTGTTGCCGGGCACGTACGGGTCGATACGGGACTTGTCGACGAGGTGCAGGCCGACCATGCCCACGCTGTATCGGCCGGTCGGCGCGGGCATGGTGAGCTGGAGTGCGGACGCGCCCGTGCGGCCGGACGCGAAGGCATCAGGGTGCACGGCCTTGGAGTTCAGCGGTGCCGCGTCGTTCTCGGGCGCCCAGGGAGTGTTCGCGTCGGGCTGGTCGGGCTGGTCGGGCGAGAACCCGGTGGCCGCAGGCTTGTCGGTCGTCTTCCCGGCGGCCATCGCCGGCGTCATCCCCGCACCCAGGGCGGCGGCCAGCGCACTGGCCGTACCGACCGCTCTGGCGATCACTCTGCGACGGTGGCGCGGGCGGCGGTGCTTCATGGATCCCCCTCATTGGTCAGCGATCGCAGAACGGACGATCGACTGCCGCACACCGTACCGCCGCGGCGGCCGACGGATGCGCGCACCCGGGAGTTCTCACTGTCCAGGTGCACTTGGCTGCGTCGAAGTCCTGCGCCTGCTGCTAATTGCCGCGCGTCCGTGCTGAGCGGTCGATATAAAGACGGACGGTCGGGCGGGCGTTCCGGAGAGGGCCCCCGCCGTCTCGAACGCGTCAGAGGGTGGGGATCGAGAGTGTTGCTGTGGAGGATACGCAGATGGGTCACGGCGGCCGTCGCGGCCGTCGCGCTCGGCATGGGAGGCGTGACAGCCGCGCACGCCGCGGACCAGCCGGAGGTCACCTACGCGGGGAGCGTGTCGGACGACCTCGGGACCCTGCAGATCAGTGCCCGGTCCGGGGCCGACATCACGGGCATCACGGCGCGCCTGGTCTCGTACACCTCGCACACCGAAGTCGCCGAGATCGGGACCAAGGACTTCCGGCTCTTCTCCGGCACCCGTCAGGACGGCAACTGGCGTACCAAGAAGCCTATGAAGCTGCCGGAGTTCGGCTCCTACCGCATCGACGTGGACGTGACGGATGCCGCCGGCGGTCATGTGCTGAGCCAGTCCGCGGGCGATTTCGCCTACTACGTCGCAGCGAAATTCGGCGCGCTCACCGTCGACCGCACCGCCATAGACCGGGAACACCGTGACGTGCAGGTCGAGGGGACGCTGTACGGGCGCTGGCCGACCCGTCAGGTGAAGCCGCTTGCGGCACGCCAGGTCGAGATCAACGTCGACTACTCGACGCATGCCACGGTGACCACCGACGACCAGGGGCACTTCACAGCCTCGGTGCGGCTCGACGCCGCCGCGCCCGTCCAGGCCGTGTTCAGCATGGACGGTGGCACGCCGACGGTGCTGTACGGGGAGTCGGAGCCGGTTCAGATCGGTGTCGACCAGATTCCCACCCGTTTCACGTCCACGGTGAGTTCCACCGACGTCGACTTCGGCAAGCCAGTCACGTTGAGCGTCAAGGTCGAGCAGAAGACCGCGGACGGCTGGGTGCCGCTGGCCGGGTACTCCGGGGGCGTCCTGTTCGGCCCCGACGACGCGCAGACCGACCTCGTGGGCCGCTTCACCACCGCTGACGACGGCACCTTCACGATGGACTACACGCCGTGGCAGGGCGGCTACTTCCAGCTCGCCCTGGACACCTCGGACGACCCGTTCCTCCAGGCCGGCACCGGTACGAGCGACGTCGTCCACGTGCACCGGGCGTCGAAGTTCACGGCCTTCACGGCCGCCCGCTCCGACACGGGACAGGTCCACGCCGAGGGGCTCATCGACTTCCCCGACGGCTGGACGCCCGCCACGATCAACGTCCACATCCAGTACTCGCCCGACGGCGCGAACTGGTCGACGCTCACCACGGTCGAGGCTTCCTGGAGCGGCAGCGGCAACGATTTCGCCGCCGACCTGGACCAGAGCGGTGCCGGCTACTACCGGGCCGTCTTCGACGCTGACAACAACTTCCGGTCGGCCACCTCGCAGACGGTCTTCGTGCCGGCGTCCGCCCAGGGTCTGGCGGCGAAAGAACTTGGCTGATGGGTCATGGTCCGGTGATACGTCACCATGAGCTGTCGGACTCTGAGTGGGAGTTCGTGCGAGCGCCGCTGCATGTGCCCTTGCGGGGACAGAAATGGCTGGACGACGGATGGTCCTGAATGGGATCGCCCCGGTGCCGGGCTACGACCGTAACCGCCTCGCCTCCGCCCTCGACCGTGCGCCCGCAAGCCCGACAACTCCCTGCCATGCGCCGCACACCAGGGCAAGGGTGTTGCAAGAGGCATGCAAGGAAAGCGCCGTGCGTATGGGGAACCCCTCTGTCGTCTGTTGTACGCAGCGACGAGCGACGGGGGGATCGAGTGTCTGTCCAAACGACGAAACCAGCACTGATCGAGCAGGGACACTGGCTGACGGTACGGGACTGCAAGAGGGTCCTGGTGGTCGTGCACACAGTGACCTTCGCCCAACGACTGCGCGAGGTTTTCGAGCTGCTGGAGACCGACCTGCGCATTCAGCTGGTCTTCACGGTCGCACTACATGCCTTCGGCAGCGGGGTCACCGAGTTCCTGCGGAGCCTGGGCATCACCACGGTGCCGTGGGAAGAGGCACTGCGGGCCGAGTTCGACCTCGCGCTCGCGGCGGGCTCCCGCGGAGTGCACGAACTGCGGACTCCGGCCCCCCTTTGTGTGCAGGGCCGTCAGTGAAATGCCGGAACGGCGCACCAACACGCAAGCCCCGGGCCGCTGGCCTAAGGCTTCAATAAGAGCGGGTGACGAGAATCGAACTCGCACTCTCAGCTTGGGAAGTGACGGCGCTTTCGAGGTCAGATAGCCTCTGACCTGACCGTATGTGCTCTGGCGTAGCGGTCGGGAGTGCGGTATCGCACCGCTGTTGACCTTGGCCGACCGCTCTTGAGGGCGGGTGTCGGCCGGGCCGGTTGTTCTTGCGTTCGCACACGGGGCTAGTTCGAGGATCCGCTCGTGGTGTGATCGTCGCCACAGAGACGACGAGTGCCGAGCGGACAGGGCTGGTTGTGGAACTTTCCCTGCGTGACCGGATACGCGCCGGTGATCCGGAAGCCTTCGCCGAACTGTTCGCCGCGCATGCCCGGGCCGTCTACGGTCATGCCGCCCGGCTGTCGGCAGACCGGGGCACTGCGGAGGACGTGGTGTCCCTGACCTTCCTGGAAGCCTGGCGGCTCAGGGAGAAGCTGAGACCCGAAGCCGCGACCCTGGACGAAGACGCCGACCTGCCCGACGGCGACGGACTGCGCCCCTGGCTGTACGGCATCGCCACCAACGTTCTGCGCAACACGCGCCGCGCCGCCCGCCGGCACAGCGCCGCGCTCGCCCGGCTCCCCAACCGCCCGGCGGACCGTGACACCCTGCCCGACTTCGCCGACGACCTCGTCGGCCGTATGGAGAAAGCCGAGCGGCTCGCTGCCGCGCAAGGCAGCGTCTACGGACCTTGTCGGAGGCGGAGTTGGCCCGGCGCACGTCCGCCGGGCGGCCGGCCGAGTACCCGGTGGAGCCAAGTGCCGCCGCGACACCGGGTGTTCCACCCCAGCAGGAAAGGCCGGGACTCGGCCCGCGCACCGGACAGGTACCGGGTGGCCGTCCCGAAACGGCCCGCTCGACACAGGAGAAGCACCGATGAACCCCGAAGAGCACGAGGAACTGGCCAGGCTGCTGCCGAGCCCGGGTGAGCCGGTCCTGACGAGCGACCGCCACGACCTGCTGAAGGACCATCTGATGAGAGAGCTCACCGAGTTCAGGGAGTTCAGAGACATCGCCGAGCCGGCCGCCCCGGAATTCCTGGACGTCGCGACGGCACCTGCACCCGGCCGACGAGCGCGCGCCCCCCGCCGCCGATTCGCCGTCATCGCCGTACCCCTCGCCACGGCGGCAGCGGTCGTCGCCGCGGTCCTTGCCGGCGCCGTCGGGTCCAGGACCGCCACGACCGATGCGGACGCGGTCGACCTGCTCGATCGCATCGCCGAGGTCGCCGCCGCGAAGAAGACCGTGCCCGTCAGGGACGACCAGTACATCTATGTCCGCACTCAGGGCTCCATGAAGTTCTCGGACAACGACATCCGGATCCTGCGCGAAGCGAGCTGGACCGCCGTCGACGGCAAGCGCTCAGGACTGCGCCGGGTCACGGTGCTGGTGGGTCCGCCGTTCCGGCCCCGGGACCCGTTCTCCTCGTACTCGAAGGGCACTCACGACATGAGGCTGAGCCGCGACCCGAACGTCACCACGTTCCGTGAGCTTCAGGCGCTGCCCACCGACCCCGATGCGCTGCTGGAGAAGATCTACGCCGGTACGAAGGGGGAGGGGCGGACCAGGCAGAGCGCGGCCCTGGAGAAGATCGGCGACATGCTGCCCGACGCCACGCTCCTGCCCGAACTGGACGCCGCGCTCTACCGCGCGGCCGCGAAGATCCCGGGCGTCTCGGTCGTCACCGACGCCAAGGACTACACCGGCCGCTCCGGCATCGGCCTGAGTTTCAAGGAGCGCGACGGCCGCTCGGTCTGGGTCTTCGACAAGAAGTCACTCGACTTCCTGGGTTCGGCGGACGAGGCGCTGCTGGATGTCGGGGTCGCGGACCGGGCAGGCGAGACGCCGGCCGCATGAAATCAGGTGCGGCTCCTCGGCTGCCCGCCGCGGCTTCGAAGCGGCTGTGTCAGGGCCTCCCCTTACGGTGTGCCCATGACTCCTGAGATGTGGGACCGGTTAAGTCCCTTCCGTGACAAGGCAGTTGAGCGGGGCATACCGGCCGACGACGCGGAGCGATGGCTGGCCACCGCCCGCCCCTGTGCGACGCTGACGCGGGGCGGGGACGGGCCGGTCGTGGGCCGATTCGGCGGTCCGCTCCTGCTTCCGGCCGATGCCCCGGACCTCGCCCATCCCTTCGTCGCCTCCATCGACCTCGCGGCCCTGCCCGCCGATGCGACGGACCTGCCTCTGCCTCCCGACGGCCAACTGCTGCTCTTCGCCTTCCCCGAGACCGAGGGCGATGACGAAACCATGGGCAGCGTGGTGTACGTCCCCGTCGGCACGGCCGTGGCCGAACGGGACAAGCACGCCTGGAACTCCTCCGACTGGGATGACGACGAGGCGATGTTCGCGCAGTTCCCGCAGGGCCCGCTGCGGGCGACGGCCAATGTGTCGCTGCCCTGCCACAAGTCGGTCGTACAGCCCGGTATGCCGTGGGGCGGGCCGCATCCCGGGCATCCCCGCTCCGAGGAACTCGTCGCGGTCTGGGAGAGCACCCGTGCGGACATCGCCCCCGAGGGGCCGCTGCAGATCGGGGGATACGCCGATGAGGAGGCCATCGACAACGACCCGGTCGCTCACGCCGTGGACAGTGCGGTGAAAGCCGCGGAAGCAGGCTGGGGGGACGGACCGGTTTCGGGTGACGTCTCGGACTGGGTACTCCTGGCCGACTGGGTGGCCGGCATGGACGTGCAGGGCTGGGAGAGCGCCACCGTCCACTGGGTGATCCAGCGCGAGGACTTGGCCGCGCGACGCTTCGACCGCGCGTTCACCAGCGTCCACTGGAACCCCTGACCCGTCCCCCGGGGCGTTCGTGGTGAGCTGCTCAACCTGTTCCCCGCAGTCCCCGCATCCCATTCACCCGTTCCAGGGTGACTGTGTTCTCGCTGGTCAAAGTGCATTTCGGCGTTCCAGCGTCCCCAACACCCGGCTGGGCGTGGCGGTTGGGACGGATCACCTCACAAGCTTCGGTCATCCGATCACCACCGCCACCCGAGCACCGAAGGGGCACAGCAACATGTCCGATCTCCGCACCTCCCGCACCCGTCTCGCAGCCGCCGCCGTGACCGCCGTTCTCGCCGCGCTCTCCCTGACCGCCTGCAACGACGGAGCGGGCGCCCACGACGAGGGCGCAGCGGCGAGCACCTCCACGAGCCCTTCGTCCGGTGCGGCCTCCTCGGGCGCGGACTCCAACTCCACGGGTTCGACCGGCTCCACGGGTTCGACGGGCTCCTCCGGCGGCAGGTCCACCACCGCCGGCTCGAAGCCCGCCGCCGGCGCCTCCGCGTCGAAGGCGCCCGGCTCGTCAGGCAAGCCGGTCACCTGTGAGGGGTCCAACACCAAGACGGTCGCGGCCCCGCTGACCCGCCCCGTGAACCACATGCTGCTCACGGTGACCAACACCGGCAGCAAAGCCTGCTTCCTCTACGGCTACCCGAGCGTCCAGTTCACCGATGCCCAGTCCGAGCCCCCGGTCATCGAGGACTCGCAGCCGCAGGCAGTCGTCACGCTCGAGCCGGGCCAGTCCGGTTACGCGGCCATCAGCCTGTCCGCCACCGACGGCAGCAGCACGAACGGCCGCACCGCGAAGTCCCTGACCGTCTACTTCTACGGTCGCTCCATGAGCGGGAACGTCGGCACCGCCGCCCACCCGTCGCTGCCCGCCAAGGGCGCCTACATCGACGACTCGATCAAGGTCACGTACTGGCAGCAGTCGATGAGCGACGCCACCACCTGAGCGCCCGTTCGACGTACAGCACCTCACGGACCCGGAAGGCAGGCAACCCACCATGCGTAGCAGCACCCGCAGGATCTCCCGCTTCGTAACCGCCGTAACCGCCTACTTCGGCGCGGCCTTCCAGGTCATCGTCATGGGCAGCACGGGCCGCCTGGCGGAGGAGGCAGGGGTCCTCCGCCGCGGCCACGCCGTCTGAACTCTCCATGCCCGACCGTGAGTTGAGCATGCGGCACTGCGTGCTCTCCTCTGGCAGAACCGGAGCGGGCCACACCCCATGAACCATGAAGACAGGAGCAGCTTGTGGCAACGGACACACGCCGACGAAACGCCCTGATGGCCTGTGCGGCCCTGGTCGTCGGTGCCCTCACCCTCACGGCTTGCGGCGGCAGCGCCACAGCGGACGGCGCCGGCCGGCAGTCGAAGGTCCAGCAGTCGAAGGCCCAACTGGCCCTGACCGCCGACTCGGTCACCACGAAGACCGCTCAGGCGGGGACCGCCTCCAACACGGCGGCCGGTGTCGACTACGTCGCGATGGGCAGTTCCTTCGCCGCCGGACCGAGCATCCCGCCGCTGCAGTCGAGCAGCGGGGCGGCGGCGTGCAGCCGGTCGGCCAACAACTACGCGAGCATCGTGGCCCGCGACATCGGGGCGAACCTGACGGACGTCACCTGCAGCGGCGCCACGACGGCGAACATCCTCACCACCAACCAGGGTTCGCAGCCGCCGCAGATCAATGCCGTGAACAGCGGTACCGACCTGGTCACGATCACCATCGGCGGCAACGACGTCAACTACCTGGGCAGCATGGTCACGTACTCCTGCCAGAACAGCGGCGGCACGAACTGCGGCACCGTGGACCAGGGCGCGATCAACACGGCCCTCGGCACGGTGGGCCAGAAGATCGAGAATGTCGTGAACGCCGTCAAGGCCAGGGCCCCACAGGCACGCATCCTCCTGGTGAGCTACTCCACCCTCCTGCCCGACACCGGCGGCTGCACCGGCGTACCGCTCACCGCCGACCAGCGGATCTTCGAGCGCACCGTCGCCACCCGCCTGGCGCAGGCCTACATCGACACGGCGAACCGCACAGGCGCGACCCTGGTCCGCTTCGCCACCGCCAGCCACGGCCACGACGCCTGCGCGGCCGACCCGTGGGTGGAGAAGTACAAGCCGGCCTCGGGACGGACCACGTACCACCCGAACGAGGCCGGCATGAAGGCCGCGGCCTCCTTGGTGAAGTCCGCGCTCGGCTGAACAGCGCCACCGCCCCGCCGTCTTCTGGCGGAAACCCGCGGACATCAACGCTCCGACGATGACGGCTTTCGCCCGTCCTCGGGGCCCGGGCAGCTCGCCCCCTGTCACGGCGTCGGCAGCCGCAGGGCGAGGAGGGCCACGTCGTCGGTGCTGCCGGGCGGCATCCGGGCGAGCAGCTCGTCGCACAGCGTGTCCAGCGGTGCGTGGGCGAGCGCGAGGGCGTGGCGGCGCAGCCGGCCCAGGCCGGTGTCCAGGTCACTGCCGGGGATCTCGATCAGGCCGTCGGTGTAGAGCAGGAGGGTGGAGGCCGGCGGCAGGGGCAGCGTGGCGTTGGGCCTGCTCGCGCCGCTGGCCGGGGGAGCGCCGAGGACGAGTCCCTGTCCCGCTTCGAGGTACTGCGCCTGTCCGCCGGGGGCCAGGAGGAGAGGCGGCGGATGTCCGGCGCTGGTCCACCGCAGTGTCCATGGGCCGGTGTCCGGGTGGCCTTCGACCCGGGCGAGGACGAGGGTGGCCATCGGGACGGTGGTGATGGCGGGCATGGCGTCGTCGAGGCGGTCGACGACCGCGCCGGGCGGTTCGGTGTGGTCCCAGGCCAGGGATCGCAGGATGCCGTGCAGTTGGGCCATCCCGGCCGCCGCGGTCAGATCGTGGCCCACGACGTCCCCGATGACCAGCGCGAGCGCGCCGTCCTTCAGCTCGAACGCGTCGTACCAGTCGCCGCCGACCTGGGAGCCGACCGGAGCGGGCTGGTAGCGGGCGGCCAGCCGCAGGCGGCCCGGCTGGGGCAGCGGGGCGAGCAGGTTGCGCTGCATGGCCTCGGCGACGGCGCGCTGGCGGCCGTACCGGCGGGCGTTGTCGATGACCAGGCCGACCCGGCGGCCGATGTCGCTCACCACGTCCAGATCGGCGGTGTCGAAGGGGTGCGCCGGGTCGGTGCGCACCAGCGTCAGCGCGCCGGTGATCTGCCGTCTGGAGCCCAGCGGCACCGTGATGACGGACGTCGCGTGCACCGTCCGCAGGAAGTCGCTGTGGGCGGCGGACAGGGGAGAGCCGGGCGGGGCTGCCGCCGTCCCCGTGTCGTGCGTGTCCGTGTCGTGCTGCTCGTGCCGCAGAACGGGGGAACCGCCGTTCAGCACCTGGACAAGAGGCGAGTGGTCACCTTCCACGGCCTCGGGAAGGTGCTCGCGCCCGCCCTCCAGTCCGGCGTCCCGGCCCGCGGGACCGGTCACCGTCACCCGGTGGACCTGCCCGGAACCGGCCCGTAGGTCCACCGCCGCCCAGTCGGCGAGGCGCGGAACCAGCAGACGGCCCAGCCGGGCGAGGGCTTCGTCGGTCTCCAGGGTCTGGCCCAGTACGTCGGTGATCTCCGCGACCAGCGTCAGCCGCTCGTTGAGGTCCTCCAGCGCACTCGTATAGGCCGCACGTTCACGGCGCGCGCCGTGGTCGCCCGTGATGTCGGTGAAGAGCACGGCCATGCCTTGGAAGGAGCCGTCGTCCGCCAGGGGAGAAGCGGACCAGGAGATCGTGACCAGGCGACCGTCACCGCGCAGATAACTGTCGCCCTCCCCGCGCGCGGCGGCCCCCTCGGCCAGCGACTGGAGCAGCGGGCACTGCTTCCGCAGAAGCGTGCTGCCGTCCGCATCCCGGTGCAGCAGCTCGTGCGCGTCCATCCCGCGCATCGCGCGGGCGGCGCGGCCCAGCAGCCGTTCGGCGGCCGGGTTGACGGCGAGGATCCGTCCGACCGGATCCACCACCATCAGGGCGGTGCCCAGCTGCTCGACGACCCGCGGCCAGAAACCCGGCCCGGCCGCCGGCCACGACCGCCCTTCACCTCCCGCACCCTCCACCATGCCGCCCTCCAGTCATGGCGGCCGTCAGCGGACAGGACGCCGTCTGGCGCGCCGGGACAGCCGCACCGCGAAGAAGGCCATGTCAGCGGCGTGCGAGCTGACGTTCGCCCCCTGCTCCCGGCCGGTACGTCATGTCGTAGTGCCGGAAGATCTCTTCCTCCTGCTCGGCCGGCAGCACGTCGTCAGTCCCGATCGACGGGGCCTTCCGTACCTGCCTCCTGTCGTAGGAGACCTTGACGTAGCCGGGTCCGAGGACCGCGCCGTCGAGGGGGACGAAGACCAGGCGGTGGCGGGTGGGCAGCCCGGTCCGGACGGTGGCCATGGCCGGTTCGTCGGTGGCCGTGTCCACGTAGACCGCTTCGAGCATGCCGATCCTGCGCTGGTTCGGGTCGACCACGTCATGGTTGCGCCACTCACGGATGTCGGCTGCTCGGATCATGCCCTGCTCCCTGTCTGCGCGCTCCGCCGGTGGTACAACGAGGCCCGACCCACTTGTCATCGTATGACCGAAACACCCTGCCGTCATTGGGTGCTTCTACGGGCAGTACGGCGTCCGAGGGCGCAGCTGCGCACCGGGTTCCTCCGCCGACCGAACGGTCCGTTGGGCCTGCCCGAGGAGTACGCTGAAACTACCGAGGATATTTCGCGCACGGGCTTCCATGCTTGTGACGTTTTCGGCGATCGAAGATGCCGGGCCGGCTGCGACCGGCCCGGGGCAGGGCTCGCGTCATGACTGCGACCATTTCCCTCCCGCCGACAGCCGAAGCCGAAGACCGTTCCTCCTCGTCCTCCCTCCGCCTGTCCCTGGCTCCCGTCGGTCCCGCACCGGCTCTGCTGGACGGCGCCTGGTGGCCCCGCTCCCGCGATCTGGTGGCGGAACTCCCCTCTCTGACCGACGTGCTGGATCCCCTGTGGGGGCGGATCACCCGGGTCACGGTGAATCCCACCCACTGGCCGGTCGTCCCGCGCAAGGTGCCCGTCGCCGGGCATGTGGTGAAGGTGGGCTGGTTCCTGGCCGAGCAGGACCCGCATGAACTGCTGTTGCTCTCCTACCGCATGGGCCGCTGGAACCTCCTCGTGGTCCCGCCGCAGACGACTCCCGTCTCGGCCTCCTGGTTGATGTCCGCCGCGAGCGACCCACTGGGCACGTCGACCGCGAGCCGGCTGATGGAGGAGGCGGCGCGCCTGCGGACGGTGTCCGAGACCGACCGGGCCGTGGAGGCGGTCTGGGACTCCGAAGGAGGACATGCGGTCCGCGATCCGGCCGCACGTCCACGGATCCCGGCCGTGACCGCTGCGCTGCTGCATCAGCCGATGGGGAGGTGAGGGCCGTGGAGACGTTCGTGACGGTGCTCGTGATTCTTGCGATGATCGCTCTCGGGGTGGTCCTCATCCATCTGCTCAACACGCGGGACAGCGACCACATCGCCGCCTTCCACTACGGCCGCTCCGGAATGCCTGTCGCGGGACCGGCTCCGTCGGCTCCGCGGAAGGCTCACGGCTGGGCCGGGGCGAGCAGAACCGGCCGCCGCGACCATCGCGACGGCGGACGCGGGCGGCTGCGTCCCCGGCGCCGCACCCGTAAGGGAGCCGGGTGAGCCTCGCCCTTCCGGCAGGCCCTCCCGGCCCGTCACCGAACGGGCCGAACTGACCGAACAGCCCGCAGCCCAGGACCCCGGCCGCAGCATCGCACAGGACAGGCCGGGGTCTTTCCGTGTCCTGTTCCCCCGAGCCAGGACTGCCCGGGATCGGGGACGTCATGGAGCGGGGGGACGGCACAGAGCCCAGGAGCCCGATGAGCCGTCCGCCCGCAGCTGGCCGCCTGCCGGGCGGCTGATCTCCACCCCACCCCGGACCGGTCCGCCGACCAGGCTTCCGACAGTGCCGTCCGCTCCCACACCCCGAACCGAGGAGCCATGCCCCTTCCCCAGCTGAACGTCCACCGGCACGACCACACCACCCGCACCCTGATCACCCTCGCAGGAGAGATCGACCTGGCCACCGCCCCGCTTGTGAGCGCCGCCCTGGCCGCATGCATGCGCGACGGCATCCGCATCGTCGACGTCGATCTCACGGCGGTCCCCTTCTGCGACGCCGGCGGACTCAACGCCTTCCTCGCGGCACACCGGACGGCCACCGATGCCGGAACCACCCTCCAGCTGCACTGTCCGCCACCGACCATGGCCCGCATCATCGAGATCACCGGCTCCGGCTTCCTGCTCCACGACCTCCACGCCGTTCGAGCACCATCACGTCGTGTTCCCGCTGCCGCGGACGGTGCGCCGTGACGGCCCCGCTCCGCCGCGAGCCGCCGCGGAGTGAGCGAAGCACAACGACTCCCGCCCACGCGGTACGTCTGCGCCGGCTGAACCGCTGGCAGGCCGAGACCCTGCGGGAGGACCTGGCCGATCTGTACGTGGAGTCCTCCCGCGCGCAGGCAGGCCAGGAGTACCGCGGCCGGGAAGCGTTTCTGCGGCGGCTCACCGGCGACATCCGGCGGGCCGGATTCGCCCTGCTGATCGCGGAGGACACGGCCTTCGCCGGGTGTGCCTACGGATTCCCCGTACCGCGCGACGGGACATGGTGGAGAGGGTTCGACGGGACCTTGCCACAGAGCGTCGAACAGCTCACCGTGTCCGGACACGTCTTCGCAATCACCGAGATCGTGGTGCATCCCCACACGGACGACCAGGACCTCGCCCGCCGACTCCAGCAACGCCTGCTCGCCGACCACCACGCCTCGCTCGGGGCGACCCTGGTCGACCAAGCCGACGCCCTGGCCTGCGACGCCTTCCTGTCGTGGGGATGGCAGGACATCGGAGCGATCCGTCGACCGTCGGATCCCACGGTCGTACGGCGGTCGGCCCCTGTGCTGCTGCGGGCCCTGGTCCTTCCCCTCGGGGAGCGCATGGCTGCCCACCCGGACGGCCTCGCCCACGAGAACCGCACCCAACGGCCCGACTGACAACCGACGAGCGGCCCGCCGCGCGCACAACTCATCGCCGACCAGCGTTGGTTGAGGATCACGTCGGCTCGCATGCGCCGATGTCTTCCCGTACTTGACCGAGCACATCATGCGCTTCGGCGAGAACTCCACCTACGAGCTCGGCATCACCCCGGACGACTACGACGCCCAGCTCGACGTCGACTTCAGTGCGCTCGGAAGGGCGCGGCGGTAGCCGCCTGACCGGGGAAGAAGGCGCGGCGCTCGTACGCCGGTGAGGGAAGGCAAGAGAGGGTCATAGTTGTGCGGCCGTGCGGATCAGCCCGGCGAGGGCCAGGGAGCGGCTGTGCGCGGGCCAGGCGATGTGGGTGACGACGGGGGGCGCGTCGGTCAGGGGGACGGCGGTGTGCTCGGCCCACAGCCAGGCGCGGGCGGAGTCGGGGAAGACGGCCATGGTGCGTCCGAGGGCGATCAGCTGGGCCAGCTGCGTCTGGTCCCGGATCTCGGGGCCCGGGCCGGGTGGGTACGTGCCGTGGCGGGGCCAGCGGGCGAGCGGAAGATCGGGGATGTCGCTGACGTCGGCCAGGGACAGAGTCCTGCGCGCGGCGAGGGGGTGCCCGGCGGGCAGGACGGCGATCTGCCCCTCGGTCATCAGTACCTCGCTGTCGAACCCGGCGAGGGAGTTGAACGGCGCGTGCATGAGCGCCACATCGGCGCGGCCGTCGCGCAGCAGCTCTTCCTGCTCGCAGAAGCCGCACGGCAGCACCTCGATCTCGGCGGCATCGGGCTCGGCCGCGTAGGCGTAAAGAAGCTTCTGCAGCAGTTCGTGAGCCGCGGCGGCCTTCACCGCCAGCACCAGGCGATTGCGGGGGCCACCCGGACTGTCCGCGCCACCGGCGCGACGGGTGCGGCGGGCGGCGGCACTGGTCGCGTCGAGGGCGGCGCGGCCCTCGTGCAGCAGCACCTCTCCGGCGCCGGTCAGGGAGACGCCGCGGCGGTTGCGTTGCAACAGGGAGACGCCGAGGCGCCGTTCGAGCTGCTGAATCGCTCGGGACAGTGGTGGTTGAGCCATGCCGAGGCGCTCGGCTGCGCGGCCGAAGTGCAGTTCCTCGGCGACGGCCACGAAGTACCTCAACTCGCGGGTCTCCAAGGTGTCCACGGCCACAGACTAGCTCAGTGATACCTACCGGGTATGACAGGGCACCGTATCGGTGTTTGATGCACCGCTCGCCCACGAGCGAGCATCAACGGCATGAGCGAGACGAAGATCGCACTGGTGACCGGTGCGAACAAGGGAATCGGGTACGAAATCGCGACCGGGCTGGGCGCCCTCGGATACCGCGTGGGCGTGGGGGCCCGCGACGAGGCCCGGCGCGAGACCGCCGTCGAGAAGCTGCGCGCCACCGGGGTGGACGCCTTCGGGGTACCGCTGGACGTGACCGGAGACCAGAGCGTCGCCGACGCCGCGGAACTGATCGAACGACAGGCCGGGCGCCTGGACGTCCTGGTCAACAACGCCGGTATCTCAGGAGAGATGGGCCCGGGGTGGGTGCAGGACCCGACCACGCTCGACCTCGACGTGGTCCGCAGGGTGGTGGAGACCAACGTCATCGGTGTCATCCGGGTGACCAACGCGATGCTGCCACTGCTGCGGCGCTCGACGTCGCCGCGCATCGTCAACGTCTCCAGTTCCGTCGGCTCCCTGACCCGGCAGGCGGACCCGGACATCGAGATCGGCCCCGTCATGGCGGCCTACTCGCCGTCGAAGTCGTTCCTCAACGCTGTCACCGTCCAGTACGCCCGGCAGTTCACCGGCACGAACATCCTGATCAACGCCGCCTGCCCGGGCCTCGTCGCGACCGACTTCAACGGCTTCCACGGACCCCGCACTCCCGAGCAGGGCGCAGCCACAGCGATCCGGCTCGCCACGCTGCCCGAAGGCGGCCCGACCGGTTCGTTCTTCGAGGACGACGGCGTCATCCCCTGGTGACCCCGAACCTGTCGTGATCATGCCGTAGGCCCTCGCGTGGCTCGACGCGAGTCTGTGGAGATGACGGAACCGTGGAGGGACCCGGGCGGCGGGCGATCTCGCTGATCGGGTAGCCGACAGCGAGCATGCGGTTGATCTCCACATGCCGGTCCAGGACGCGCCGGACGATCAGCGTCGGGGGCAGGACGCCACGGACGGGCATCTGCACCGGCTGGTCGCGCCCGCGCTCGGCATGCTTCTTCAGGCAGCCACGGTGCTGATGACAGACCTGCTCAACGAACGTACGGCGCAGGCATGTTGGCTGATCGCAGATGAGACGGCGCACCCAACAAGTGGACGACTACCGGACGACCGGCGACAGCGGTATCGGCGAGGTGCCGCTGATACCGGCCATGGACACGATGCGCGGCCATGCCGCAACCGGGGGCAGTCCACCACGCGGTCCTCCGGAGTACGCGCGGTGACGTGTACCGTGCCGCCCTCCACGAACACCCGCTCCACCAACCCGACTTCAGATGCGGAAACACGACGTCCAAGACGTTCATCACACATAGGTGACGATGCCAGGAAGGTGACGCTCCGTCACGCTCCGCAAGAATCTTGCCTGAACCTTGAATACGGCCACCCCTGATCGGGAGTTACCCCACATCCTCGATGGACCTCCCCAGCCATGCCTGACCTGACCGGGCGTCACAGGCGCGGCCGCCCGATGGACAGCCCGTTCCGGGGGCGGGCGGAGTGTCCATGGTGGCCGAGGGCCGGCGGGTGGTGCCGTCAGCGAGGGGTGAGGAGGCAGAACTCGTTGCCCTCCGGGTCGGCCAGAACCGTCCAGGAGATGGCGGACTGGTCGATACCCGGGTCAGTGGCTCCCAGGGCGCGCAGTCGGGCTGCCTCTGCTGCCAGGTCGTCACCGGGGTAGGGGCAGACGTCGAGGTGGACGCGGTTCCACACGCTCTTGGTGTCGGGGGTGCGGAGGAACTCCAGGTAGGGGCCGACGCCCTTGGCGGAGCGCATGGTCGCGTGGTCGTCGGCGACCTCGTGCAGCGTCCAGTCCATCGCCTCGCCCCAGAACCGGGCCATCTCTCGTGGGTCGGTGCAGTCGACCACCACCGCGGCGATCGGCCCGGTGTCCCGGTAGATCGGGCGGGGCTCCAGGACGCAGAACTCGTTGCCCTCCGGGTCGGCCATGACCGTCCAGGGGACGTTGCCCTGACCCACGTCGGCGAGCGTCGCGCCGAGATCCTTCAGGCGTGCGACCAACTCCGCCTGATGGGCGGTCGAGGTGGTGGCCAGATCAACGTGCACCCGGTTCTTGACCGTTTTGGGTTCCGGGCGGGCGATGATGTCGATGCAGACGGCCGTGGGGTCGGGGTAGGCGAACCCCACGGGTTCGAGGTTCGTCACACCGGGTCCCTCGCTGTCGACACCCCAGCCGAGTGCCTCCGCCCAGAACCGGCCGAGCACGGAGTCGTCCTGGGCCTTCATATTGATCTGCACAAGTCGTGTTGCCATGCCGCAGATCCTAGAAGCTGCCGCTGGCCCGCCGGCCGCCGCGATCAGACATGTGCTCGACCCGGTACCGACCGTGGTCGCCCTCGTCGAGACTGTGCAAGTCCTCGTTGAGAAGGCGAGGTTCGACCGCGCCGCCCGCATTCGACCGGCCAGTGGCACGGAGCCCGAACTCCGGCGGGGCGCTGACACCACTGGCCGATCGGATACTGCTCAAGCCCCGCGTCCCTGACCGGCCGGCTCGGCCCGCACAGTCGACGGGTGGGCGGTCCCGGCCGACAACGTGCGCGACGCTCGCTGAAGCTACCCACTCTGCTGAACGCCGGACCAAGTGGGGCAACGAGTAGCCTTGGCTGTTTTCCGAGATCCTCATCAGCCACATCCTGCGCGAGCGTGAACCGGCCCGGCTGCTGCTCGGCCAGCCAGCCCCGCGCGACCAGGCGTCTCGCCTACGACCGCAGTGCCTCCACCCGCGCCGACACCACGTCCATGCCGAACACGGCGGCCATCTCCTGGCAGATCAGCGGCCCTTGACCGAGCCGGACCCGGTCCGCGAGCACCTGCAGTCCACCACACGGCCCTTCACGACCCGTCCGCTCTCCGCCGGGCCGAGCTCGGCCGGCCCAGCGCCCGCGACGCCGCGCTGCTGGACTACCTCATCGCCCACCGCAAGGGCGAGAAGTACCTGCTCGCGACCCAGGCCGCCTACCCCGCGGAACGTCTGCTGCGCGCTCAGTCCCAACCCGTGCTCGTCATGGGCGGGTTCACCGGGAAGACCCCCTTCCCCAGCGCCCCGCAGCTCGGCAACCTGATCGCCACCCACCAACTCCGCTACGTGCTGCTCACCCACCTGCGACCCACCACCCCCGCCACGACTTGGGTGAAGACCCACTGCAAGCGCGTCCGCTCCGGGGCCTACGGCTGGCGCACGAGGGGCAGCTTCGGCCTCTACGACTGCCGCACCCCCGCCGATCGGCGGGGGTGAAACAGCCGACTGCGGGATGGCGGAGGAAGAAGAAATGCAAAATAATCCTTGCGGGTAATTGTCGTCCCGTTCGCGGGTTGGTCCATCGCAATTGTTTGCATTTCGTGAAGCCTAAATTCACCATGGTCGCGGGTATGCAAACCAGCATGTCATGGCGGCTGTTACATTCTTTCGGTGAGCACCGTCACACCTCCCCGATAAACCGGCGAAGCATTCCCGTCGTCAGACAGGTCGAGAACTTCTTTCCTGGAAAGGATTCTTCTTGACCACCACCCGATCCCCGATATCCAAATTGCGCTCCGCTCGGCGTCGCGCGGACATGGCGGTGTTAGGAGGTGTGCGGCCGCCACTGGCGGCCCTGCCGGTTCTGTTGGCGCTCGTCGCGGGCCTGACGGTGTTCGCCGTCGGGAGCGATGCCGAACGCGGCGTTCCCGAGGCCGTCCTCGGCTCCCAGCAGCACATCGCCGAGGACGGGGCGGTCGCGCTGCAGGGATCCGTCGACCAGAGCGTCACCGATCTGCGGACAGCGGCCGCGGACTTCGCGGGCTCCGAGTCCGTACCGGCGGACGGAGTGCTGAGCCGCCTCAACCGGACCTACCCCAAGTGGCGCGGTACCGCCGTCGTCGACCAGTCCACCGGTCGGCTGCTCGCCTCGCAGGGCGAGGCCGTACCGCTCGGGAAGGTGAACCTTCGTGGACTGCCGGCGAACCCACCACCGAGACTGGTGCGGGACGACTCGGGCGTCACCCGGCTGCTGGCCTTTGCGACGCTGTCGCAAGGCGGCAGGCAGGAGTTGCTCGTCGCCTCCCAGAGCCTGAAGCCGCCGGGCATCTCCGTCGGCAAGAAGCACACGCTCACCGTCGTGGACCGTGACGGGGCCACTCTCACCTCGGCCGGGCCGGGATCCGGCACCGCCCGGTCCAAGGCGCTGGCCGGCACCGCAGCCCGCCAGGCGCAGAGCAAGGGACCGTCGGACACCGCCGCCGCCGGCGGCTTCGACGGTCCGAGCGGCAGTCTCGTCGGGGCGGCGGACGGCAACACCCGTACCGCCGTCGGGTACGCCGGAGTGGCCCGGGGGCTTGCCACGAAAGAGAGTCCGAGCAGCGCACTCGGACTGACGGTCGTCACGACGGTGCAAACCGAGCGCCATGGGGCCGGGACCGGTGACCTTCGTCTCGCCCTCCTCGCCGCGGCCGTGCTACTGGCCCTCGCGGCCGGGGTCACCGCCGCCCTGCACATGGTGGTGCAGCGGCCTCTGCTGCGGTTGCGTCGCGAAGCGCAGAGGCTCGGCTCGGGTGACCTCACGGCTCCCGTCCACATGCCCCACTTCGGGGAACCTGCCCGGGTCGGCGCCGCGCTGGAGGCGCTGCGCGGGCAACTCCGGGGCAGGGGCGGGCCGTCGCAGGAGACGGTCGCGCAGTCACCGGCCGAGATGCGTGTTCCGCGCGGGACGGGCAAGGGGCGGCGCCGGCTCGAGCTGCGCACCGTCCTTGTGGTGTGCGCGTTCGCTCTGCTGGCCTGGCCCGCGTCGATGCTGCTGACGCTCGGCAGCACCTGGCCGCACCCGGCTGCGGTCGTACCGCGGCTGATCTCCGACGACCAGCGGCAACGCACCGAGACGACGGCTGATCGCGTGCGCAGGGGGATCAACGACGGATACGCGGATCTCACCCATCTCGCCACCGTGATCGACGCTTCCCGGTCGGAGGAGGCGGGCAAGGTCCTCGACAGATCCCTGGAGCAGCACGGCCGATATCGGTCCCTGTACGTCGTCGACGGCGCCGGCAAGATCCTCCTCCGGGCCGGCGACGAACCCCGTACCCCGAAGAAGGTCCGCATCAGGCCCGGGGTCAGGCAGACGAACACCTCCGGCACGGAACCGGTGCTCGCCGCCGTGGCCGCTCAGCCGGTCAAGGGCGCGCCGGCGAGGTCCGGACGCCACTATGTCGTGGGTGAGTTCAAGGTCCAGTACCTGACCGGCATCCTCAACCGCCCCGGTCTCGGCTCGGTATGGCTGGTGGACTCCGCGGATCGCGTCATCGCGTCCAACAAGGGGTTCGTGGCCTTCGGGCGGGTCTCCGACGGCCGGCTGCGAGCCCAGATGAAGGCCGTCCGCACGACCAAGGGCTCCGCCGAGCTGCTGCTCGGCTGGAGGGATCCGGCGGTTGCCGCAGTGGCGCCGTTCAACGACAGGCTGGGCGTCGCGAGCGCACTCGGCTGGAAGGTCGCCTCGATCAGGCCGGTGTTCTGGATCGGTCTGCCCGAGTACGAGGCACAGCGGCGGATCATGCTCGTCGGTCTGCTGGGGGTGACCACGGGCGCCCTCTGCCTCGGCTGGCTGTACCTCGTCGTCGTACGGCCGCTACGTGAACTCGCGCAGGGCGCCGAGGCGTTGGCAGCCGGGGACCGCAGAACGGTGCTCTACCCGCGCTACCACGACGAGGTGGGATCCGTCGCCCGCAGCCTCGAACTGATCAGACAGCGACTCCTCCGCACCGACGCACCGCCCGCGCCCGGTTCCCCGGACGGGGCGTCCACCTCCTCCACTTCCCCGTCAGGCCCCGGTCCCAGGAGCTGACCTGCCATGCTCTTCCTGTACTGCGTCCTCGCGGCGTGCTGCGCCGGCCTGCTCCTCGCAGGCATCGTCGAACAACGCCGCCATGACGCGAATCTCGCCGCCATACCCACCCGAGTGCTGGTCAACGGCATTCGCGGCAAGTCCTCCATCACCCGGCTGTGCGCGGGCGCGCTGCGCGGCAGCGGCCTGGTGACCGTCGCCAAGACCACGGGCACCGCGGCCCGGTTCATCCACCCCGATGCCACCGAGGAGCCGGTCTACCGCAAGTTCGGCATCGCCAACGTCGTGGAGCAGATCGGCATCGTCCGGCGGGCCGCCGGCTACCGGCCCGATGTCCTGGTCATGGAGTGCATGGCCGTCATGCCCGCACTCCAGGAGATCAACCAGTCCAAGCTGATCCGCTCCACCATCGGCGTGCTCTGCAACGTCCGCGAGGACCATCTCGCCGAGATGGGCCCGACGCTGGACGACGTGGCCCGCTCCCTGTGTCGCTCGATGCCGGAGGGCGGCGTCTGTGTCACCGCCGAGAAGGAGCGCTTCCACATCCTCCAGGAGGAGGCCGACGCCCGGAACTGCAAGCTGGTCCACGCCGACCCGGAAACCGTCACCGACGAGGAACTGCGCGGCTTCAGCTGGTTCACCTTCAAGGAGAACGTCGCCATCGCCATCGCGGTCGCCGAACTGCTCGGCGTCGACCGGGAGACCGCGCTGAAGGGAATGCACGAGGCGCCGCCGGACCCGGGTGTGCTGTCCGTCGAGCGGTACCGCACCCCTGACGCAAAGCGGCTGCGATTCGCGAACGTCTTCGCCGCCAACGACCCCGAGTCGACGCTGATGAACATCAAGCAGCTGCTCGAACTGGGCGCGATCCACCGCCCGTTGCACGTCGTCATCAACTGCCGTCCCGACCGTGTGGAGCGCAACGGCCAGATGGGCGCGCTCATCCCCCAGCTCGACCCGGAGACGGTGTTCCTCATCGGCCACCCCACCAAGTCGGCCGCCGACGCCATACCCGCCCACTGGACCGGGAACGTCGTCGATCTCGGCGGCGACCGCCGCGACCCCGACCGGCTCACCACGGAGCTGCTGGCTCACCTGGGGCCGGACTCCTCGCTCGTCGCCATCGGCAACATCCACGGCCAGGGCGAACTCTTCCTGGAGCGGCTCACGGCACTCGCGCCCGAACACCCCGACGCCGCCGACCCGGCTGACCCGAGCGACGCCCACACATCACTCGTCGCCCCCCACAACTCCTCCCATGGAGCGTCCCGTTGATCCCCGCAGTAGTCACCCCGCAGATCGCCGCCATCGGCATCGCACTCGGTCTGGTGTTCTCCCTCCTGTGCTACCTGACCACGAACCTCTCACCGGGCGGCATGATCACCCCCGGCTGGCTCGCCCTCACCCTCGTCGGCGATCTGCGGCGCGCCGCCATGGTCGCGGCCGTGGCGGCCCTGACCTACCTGCTGACCAAGCTGCTGCAGCGCTTCGTCATCCTCTACGGCAAGCGGCTGTTCGCCGCCGTCGTGCTCACCGGTGTCCTGCTCCAGGCCGGGCTCTCCCTGTTGCTCCAGCAACAGTTCCCGCTGCTGTTCGCCCATCAGGCCCTCGGGTTCATCGTCCCCGGTCTCATCGCCTACCAGCTCGAGAGGCAGCCCAAGACAGCGACGGTCCTCTCCACCGGCGCGGTCACCTTCGCCACCTACGTGATCTTGGTTTCCGGGCTGCTGCTGGGCGCCCTGCCCACGAAATGAGCCGCCCCCGCACCGACCTGCGACGCCATCTCCCCTTCCCCCCATCGGAGTTGACCAGTGAAACGCCTCCTGCCCAGAATCCGTAGGTTCTCCCTGACCAGGAACACGGTCCTGTTCCTGGTGACAGCCGTTCTGCTCGCGGCGAGCTGCGGGCTGACCCTGCAGCTCAGGCACCGTACCGACAGCCCGGCGGCATCGCCGGCACCACCGGCATCCTGGGCATCCCAGATGTCACGGGCATCACTGGGCTCCGGGATCCGGGTCAGGAGCGGCCCGCTGCACTTCGAGCGGATCGGCAACCCCGCCCGCACGGTCGCCCGCGACCGGCACGGCACCGTCGTCGCCACGTTCACCGACGGCGCCCGTACAGCCGTACTGACAGGGCCCAGCAGGACGTTCGCGGAGCCGCGTACGACGGATGCCAAGGTCGTCACCAAGAGCTGGGTGCGGCTGCTGCCCAAGGCATGGGCCCGTGGCGCGGAGCGGAGCGGCTGGTTCAGGACCTGGCTCAGGTCCCGGCTCGGCAGCCGCGACCCCGACATCCTCGCCACGGCCTTCGACTACGTCGCCGGTGCCCCGGTCCGGACGACGGCAGCGGGAGTCAAATACAGCGGTGCCGCCCGCTACACACCGGGCACCGCCGGTGACTCCAAGCGTGCCGGGCAAGGGAAGCCGAACCCGCGCACGGGTTCGGACTTCTACGACTACCTGGGCATCCCCTGGACCTTCCCCGACACGGTCACCCGCCGCCCCGAGAAGGACCGCGCGCGCTCCGTCGACAGCTCCGGCTATGTCCGGCTGGTGTACGGATACCGCGCCAAGTTCCCGCTGGGCAGCCGGGACGGCGCGGCGGGCAGCGGGCTGCAGCGGACCCCCGACGCGATCGCCCACGGGCGGCTCGGCGTGCCCGTGATCCCTCTCACCGACCGCCGCCCCGCTGTCATCCAGCAGCTCCAGCCCGGCGACCTGGTCTTCTTCAGAACACGGGAGCTGCCCGGCAAACGGATCGGCCACATCGGTGTCTACCTCGGCCTGGACACCGCCGACCACCCGCGCTTCATCTCCAGCCGGAAGAACGCGGGCGGCCCCACCATGGGTGACAAGGGCGGCACCTCACGGCTCGACGGCGACGGCTACTACGCCCAGGGGCTGCGCGGGGCCCGGCGCCTCTGACGGCGCTCCGCCCGGGCCGACGCCGGCCTGTCGGCGCGCTCGGACCACGCGGCACCACCTCCATCGTGTTCGGCCTGCTCGCGTTCAACGCTCTGCCGGACGGGCGGTACGCCGACACCGCCCTGTACGCCATGACCCTGACGGTGCTCGGCAGCGTTCTGCTCCACGGCGGCGGATCGGCGGTCATCGCCCGGTCCCTGACCGGCCCGCCCCCGTCGGCTGTCGGCGGCCCCGGCTCCCCGGGGACCGACAAGCCTGACGCACCGGTCGTCGCCATGCAGAGTTGATGTGCCGCTACCACCGCAGGCCGGTCTTCTCCAGCCACTCGGCGGGGGTGGACCCGACAGTCGCCGGATGTGCGGAGATCGGCTGGGCGTCCAGGCTGGAGGCATGACACAGCGCGTTCGTGACAAGGAGCCCGAAACCACCCTCGGGACGTCGGCCGGCATCGACGTGCCGGGCCGTGACGTCACTTCTGGCAGGGGCGGGTTGCTGGAACTTCTCGGCCTGACGCTGGTGGCGGGCGCGGGTGTCCTGTTCGTCGTCCGTCCTGAGTTCTACGAGGCAGGGGTGCACATCTTCGCCACGCGGGCGGCGTCACTGGTCCACTGAGCCGGCGATCGCAGATCTCTCCGGTGTGGGCGTCTCCGCGGTCACCTCAGGCGGCGGTGCCGTCCTTGATCTCGATGAAGCCGCGGGCCTGGCTCCGGCTCCGCCGCCCCTGCCTCCCTCCTTCGCCGGTTTTGGTTGCCAAAGGGTCCGGGCCTCCAGGCTGGCGGCAGCTTGACCATGGGCTCGCCGGTGCCGCCGGCCGTACCGGGTGGCGGGATGGTGGCGTCGGACATCCGCCGGATACGCCGTGCTGTACCGCCACGGCCGGTTCCTCGACGTTCTGCTCGCCGACAGCCCCGCGACCCGGACGAGCCCGTCGAGCACATCGCCGGCCTCAGGGTGGAGTACACCCTCGGGCGAAGGGGACACCGAGTCGCTCTTCGCCTGCCTGTCCCGGCTGCCTCCCCACGTGGATCACACCCTCTTCTCCGTCAGCTCCCTCGACGGCAGCACCTTGGAGACTGCCTGCGGCGCCGAGTGGTGCGGGGATCGTGCGCGCGGTGCACCGTGCGCCAGGCGCGAGCCGACGCACACGTACGCCACGTCGTGATCAACGCTCCCTGCACGCCTGCCAGTACTGACGATCGCCCCCGGGCCGCGCCGGCACCCTGCCCACGCATGTCCCCGACATCAGTCGGCCAAGAACAACAGCCGAAGCCCGCAAGGGCGATCCCCCTGCGGGCTTCGGCAGACCGTTCAGGCCGGGATGGGGCAGGAAGGCGAGCCACCCCGGCCGGACCTCACCGGACGTACTTGGCGGGCTTGGTGGCGGTGTTGAGCAGGTGCTCCAGAGGGCCGCGGCGGAAGAAGCGGGACCAGACGGTGGCGAACACGATCGCCCCGAGGACGTACATGAGCAGCGGCACCCAGGACTGCTGGGTCCCTGTCCCGGCGGGTGTGGACAGCACGGACTGCGCGACAAAGTGGCCGACGTAGGCGGTCAGGGACATGGTGCCCACGGCGATGACCGGCTTCGCCAGGCGGCGCAGACGCGGCAGGCGGTCCATCACCACCGTCGCGCCCACGATCACGAGGATTGCGACGCCCACGCTGCCGATGATGTCGAACGTGGTGCCGCTGTGCGGCCCGGCGGCCATCAGTTCCGAGAACGACCGCTGGGGCTCCATGAACCCGCTGCCCATGGACGCCGCCCCGGAGCCACTGGACGACGACATGTCCTCAGCCGTGCTCCGCAACGCGTTCTTGCCCGCCAGCAGCAGGGACAAGCCGTAAGCCCCCACGACGAGGCAAGCGCCGAGCGCCGCCAGGCGCCGCTGGACGGCGGCCGCCGACAGGTCCATGCGACCGAGCGCCATGCCGGCGATCACGAACGGCATCCAGGTGAGCGCCGGGTAGAAACCGGTGAGCAGCAGATCGAGCACTCCCACCTCGCTGAGGTGGCGGAGCGGGTCGTAGGCGTTGATGCTCTGCTGGACGGATTCGCTCAGCCCCATGGTCAGGACGAACGCCAGCTGCGGCATGACGAGCGCGAGCCCCGCCGCGATCATCGCGAGGGTCCCCGCGCTCAGTCGCACCAGGGGCAGGGCGAGGAGGAAGTAGACGCCGTAGAAGCCGAGGATGATCACGCCCCCGTACTCCATCGCCATCACGGTGCCCAGCGCCAGGAGGATCACGGCGCGGATCGCGATCCGGGCCTTCGCCTGTCGGCCCGCCAGGCCGGTCTTCGGCTCGAAGCGGCCCGCGATCAGCATCAGCGAGAACCCGGCGAGGGTGGCGAACAGGACCGACGAGTGGCCGTCCGCGATGTACCGGACCCAGCTGCCGACGCCGTGTGTGGCCGACAGCGGCGGGCCGATGTGCACGACGTACATGCCGAACACCGCCAGCGCGCGGGCCAGGTCCACCCCGACCAGGCGTCCCATCGAGGGACCGCCGGGGGTCTGCCCGGCGGAGTCGGGCGAGGTTCGGGACCGTGGAGGCGCGCTCTCCTGCGGAGCCGGTGTCTCCTGGGGCGGCTGTATCTGTGTCATACGGAAAATCCTTCGGTGCCGTCAGGAGGCGGACCATCCGGCAGGCTTCGGTAGCACCCCCGCCGACCGGCCGGGTCTGCCCCTCCGACCGGCGGAACAGCGCCGCGTCGGCCGTTCGGCGGGCCCCGGACGGCCAACTGCCCTACTTGATGAGGGCGTTGGCCACCACGACCGCCAGCCCGAGCAGCGCGTCCACTGTGCCGATCTTCAAGGCGGAGCCCCACGTGCGACCTGCGGCGCGGGCCGCGAGCAGGCCCCAGGCGAACAGCAGCACCACGTTCACGGCGAAGGCCACGTACTCGATGCCCGCCGAGGGCCACCACCCCCAGGCCGCGCCGAGCAGCAGGACCAGTGTCGGCACCGTCGCCACCACCAAGGGCCACTCGGACAGCAACAGCCGCACCCCGGCGCGCACACCGTGATGGGTCCGGTCGCCGCGCAGGGCGATCAGATGTGCGTAACCGTGCGCCAAGGCCGATGCGACGGCCGTGACCAGGAGCCACTCGGCGCTGCTGAACCGGTCGGCGGGCGCCGTCTCACCCTGCTCCGTCAGGGCGGCCACCATGGAGCTGGCCAGTACCGCCCCGTACACGCCCCCGAACAGCACATGGGGCCGCGCCGCACAGCGGCGCAGAGCACGGACAGGCTGACGCAGGTACAGGCGGGGCATGGCTGGGTGATCCTCTGACGGTACGGAAATCGACTGCGGCCCGCGGACTCGGGCGGGCCCACGGACCGATCCCACCGGACGACAACCACGGACACCATCCGCCGAGCCTCGCCCACCCGCCCGCCGACGGGCCGGAGCTTTCCCCCCGACCGGCTGGAACCGGCCTGCCGGGTGGCGGGTGTCCACAGCAGCCGCACCGCCGCGCGCCGTGCCGGACGTAGTGTCGACGGCAGGCGATCACCGTGCGGGAACGTGGACGCCCCGATGCGGGGTGTACTGGTCGCCGAGAAGCTGGACAGAGCAGGCGAGTGTGAGGCGGAACGCCGGTGATCCGGGTAGTGGTGGTGGACGACGAGGCGCTGGTGCGGTCCGGGTTCGAGCTGATCCTGAACGCCTCCGACGGCATCCAGGTCGTGGCGACCGCGGAAGGAGCGCAGGCCGCCGACGTGATCCGGCGCGAGCACCCGGACGTCGTGCTCCTCGACATCCGCATGCCGGATGTGGACGGCCTGACCGTCCTGAGGGAGATCCGGACGCTGCCCGAGCCGCCGACGGTGGCCATGCTGACCACCTTCGACACCGACGAGTACATCCTGACCGCGCTGCGCTCGGGAGCCGCGGGCTTCCTGCTCAAGGACACCGAGCCCGAACAACTCGCCCACCTCGTACGCACCCTGGCCGCCGGTGGCGTGGTGATGTCCCCGAAAGCCTCGCGGGCTCTGCTGCGCGGCCATCCTGGGGCGGACGCGCCCCAGGTCGCGGAGGACGTGGCGCGCGTGAACCTGCTCACCGACCGCGAACGTGACGTCCTCGTCCTGATCGCGGAAGGACTGTCCAACGCCGACATCGGCACCCGCATCCATCTGAGCGCGGGCACCGTCAAGGACCACGTCAGCTCGATCCTGACCAAGCTCCGGGTCTCCAGCCGCGTCCAGGCGGCGCTCCTCGCGGAGCGGGCCGGACTGCTCGGCGACGACGGCGCCAACAAGGCAGGGAGCAACGGATGATGAGCACGGCTCAGGAACGGTGGCGGCGGGTGCCGCCCTGGGCCGTCGACGCGGGCCTCGTCGTGCTGGCCGCCCTCGACGCCTGGATCAACCTCTACGGCGAGGCGACACCGTTCATATGGGCCTGCGCCGCCCTCGGCTGCGCCGGACTGCTCCTGCGCAGGCGCTTTCCACTGACCGTCTTCCTGTTGACCCTGCCCATGACCCTGTTCATGGACGTGGCGGTCGCGCCGATCGCCGCCCTGTACACGCTGGCCACGCGCACCCGCAACCGCCCCCTGCTGGCTGGCTGCGCCCTGCTGAACGCGGCGGCGAGCACCCTCGCCTGGCCCCTGTCCGACACGTTTTCCGGCGACACGTTTCCCGGCGACCGCACCTGGACGCTCATCCAGTTCGTCTACACGCTGGCCACGGCCTTCGCCCCGATCCTGTGCGGCCAGCTCGTGCAGGCCGGACACGACGTGGCCCGCCAGCTCGTCGAGGTCGAAGTGGCCCGCGAACACGAACGCGCCCTGTACGCCCAGACCGTCCTCGCCCGCGAACGCGCCCAACTGGCCCGCGAGATGCACGACGTCGTCTCCCACCAGGTCAGCCTCATCGCCGTACAGGCCGGAGCCCTGCAGGTCGCCGCCAAGGACCCCGACGCCCGCGACGCCGCCCGCACCATCCGCACCCTGAGCGTGAACACCCTCGACGAACTCCGCCACATGGTCACCCTGCTGCGCGCCTCCAGCGGCAAGGAAACCGAACTCACCCCCCAGCCCACCCTCGCCGACCTCCAACAGCTGATCGCCAACAGCGGCATCGAGACCACCCTGACCGGCGGGCTCCCGCCCGGCATCAGCACCACCGCCCAACGCACCATTTACCGCACGGTCCAAGAAGCCCTCACGAACGTACGCAAGCACGCCCCCGGCGCCCGCGCCGAGGTGCGCCTGTGGCACGACGCGCAGCACTTCGGCGTCACCGTCACCAACACCGCCCCCACCCGCCCGTCCGTCGCCCTGCCCAGCGCCCGGCACGGCCTGATCGGCCTGAGAGAACGCGCCGAACTGCTCAACGGCACCCTCACCGCCGAACCCACCCCACAGGGCGGATACGAGATCGAACTACGGGCCTCCACCCGGCCCGCCTGAGCACAACCCGCCAGACGCGGATCGGCGCCACTTCGCGGAACGCGACCTGGCCCCGTATCTCCCGGCCAAGGTGCTGACGCCGGTTCCCTTCCACAGGGCCTCTACCCGATCTCGTGGAGGCACCGGACAGGCCCCACCGGCCACCTCGCCGACCGGATCGGCCGCAAACCCCTCATCGCCACCGGCATGCTCGTTCAGTCGGCCGGCTGGCGGCCACTCATCGAGTCTCACTCACGACCCGACAAGCCCCATGAGGCGGCTGGGAGGCGGCGGCGTGGCGGCGCGCGAGCAGGTCGCGGTGCCACCGCAGCACCGTGTCCGGACGCATCAGCAACCGCAGCCTGGGCGGCACGTCCTTCGGGAGCTGGTGCAGCGGCGCCGCCACGAATGCCCGATCACCCGGGTGGAACCGCACCCTCTTCTTGCCGAGTCGGCGGTCCAGGACGGTGATCTGATGGCGCAGGACGAGGATCTCGACGTCCTTGTCCCTGTCGCTCATCGCCAGCAGACGCAGCATGGCGAACGCGTTCGTGACGCCGAAATGGTGCCAGTCGCAGCAGCACGGCCGATAGGCGCGGACTGGTCACGGGCATTCCCTTGGCGCTGCTGGTCGTCGGGTGCTGGCGTGCCGTCCCCCCCGGGAGCGGGACCGGTGTCAGGATCACCGACATCTACGGGGAGCGGCTGACCGTCGACGGCGCCGCCGTGCAGCCGGACGTCGCGCAGCCGACGGGCGTCCGGTTCGCCCGGCATTGACCAGCCCGCCGGACAGCCTTCACC
>NZ_JBIAWI010000011.1:0-417394 GCF_042895385.1 Streptomyces sp. NPDC001401 | reverse complement strand
TCATCATCGACTTCGTCATGAACCACACCAGCGACCAGCACCCGTGGTTCCAGGAATCGAGGAAAGACCCCGACGGGCCCTACGGCGACTACTACATGTGGGCCGACGACGACAAGCAGTATGCCGACGCGCGGATCATCTTCGTCGACACCGAGGCCTCCAACTGGACCTTCGACCCCGTGCGGGGGCAGTACTTCTTCCACCGCTTCTTCTCCCACCAGCCGGACCTCAACTACGAGAACCCGGCGGTGCAGGAGGAGATCCTGGCCGCCCTGCGCTTCTGGCTGGACCTGGGCATCGACGGCTTCCGCCTCGACGCCGTGCCCTATCTGTACGCGGCCGAGGGCACCAACTGCGAAAACCTGCCCGCCACCCACGCATTCCTCAGGCGCCTCCGCCGCGAGATCGACGCGATGTATCCGGACACGGTGCTGCTGGCGGAGGCCAACCAGTGGCCGGAGGACGTCGTCGACTACTTCGGCGACTATCAGAGCGGCGGCGACGAATGCCACATGGCATTCCACTTCCCGGTCATGCCACGGATCTTCATGGCGGTGCGCAGGGAATCGCGCTACCCGGTCTCGGAAATCCTTGCCAAGACCCCCGCCATTCCCTCGAACTGCCAATGGGGCATCTTCCTGCGCAACCACGACGAGCTGACCCTGGAAATGGTCACCGACGAGGAACGCGACTACATGTGGGCGGAATACGCCAAGGACCCCCGCATGCGGGCCAACATCGGCATCCGCCGCCGCCTCGCCCCGCTCCTCGACAACGACGAGAACCAGATCGAACTGTTCACCGCCCTGCTGCTGTCGCTCCCGGGCTCGCCGATCCTCTACTACGGCGACGAGATCGGCATGGGCGACAACATCTGGCTCGGCGACCGCGACGCCGTACGCACCCCGATGCAGTGGACACCGGATCGCAATTCGGGCTTCTCGTCCTGCGACCCGGGGCGGCTGTTCCTGCCGACCATCATGGACCCCGTCTACGGCTACCAGGTCACCAATGTCGAGGCGTCGATGTCCGACCCGTCCTCGCTGCTGCACTGGACCCGCCGGATGATCGAGATCCGCAAGCAGAACCCGGCCTTCGGCCTCGGGTCCTACACGGAGCTCCAGTCCTCCAACCCGGCGGTGCTGGCCTTCCTGCGGGAATACGGGGACGACCTGGTGCTGTGCGTGAACAACTTCTCCCGGTTCGCGCAGCCCACCGAGCTCGACCTGCGGACCTACGACGGACGCCACCCCGTGGAGCTGATCGGCGGGGTGCGTTTCCCGGCCATCGGTGAGTTGCCGTACCTGCTGACCCTCGCCGGCCACGGCTTCTACTGGTTCCGGCTCACCCGAGTCGCATCCCGCATCGGCCGCCGACCTTGAGCGTGAGGCGAGGAAAGGACGCGTCACCATGCAGAAGACCGCTTCGCTCCGCCCCAGACCCGGCGTGGCCGCCGGGCCCATGGCCTCGCTCGCCGGACTGCTGCGCGAGTGGCTGCCGGGGCAGCGCTGGTTCGCGGGCAAGGACCGGCCCGTCACGGACCTCGGCCTGCTGTCCATGACGGAGCTGTTCCCGGGCTGTCTGCATGTGCTGGTGCACACCGGTCAGAGTGGGGTGCCCGCGCCCAGCGGCGCCGCGCCGGCCGGTGACTGCTACCAGCTGCTGCTCGGCGTGCGCCGGCACCTGTCACCGAGGCTCGGCCGGGCCCTGATCGGCAGGGCGGAGGAGGGTCCGCTGGCCGGTCTGACGGTGTACGACGCGCTGCAGGACCCCCGTTCGGCGCAGTTGCTCCTGGAGCGGCTGCGGCACCCCGGTGCGGCGGGCCCGCTGCGCTTCGAGGCCGACCCGTCCGTGCACGTGCCGGCCGGGCTGGTGCCACGGGTGCTGGAGGCCGAGCAGTCCAACTCCTCGCTGGTGTACGGCGACGAGTTCATCCTGAAGGTCTTCCGGCGTGTGCAGCCCGGGGTCAACCCCGACCTCGAGGTGCCGGGTGCGCTGGCCGGCCAGGGCTGCGGCCGGGTGCCGGCGCCGGTGGCGTGGTTCCGTACGACGCATCCGCAGGAGGCGACGCTCGGTGTGCTGCAGCCGTTCCTGCCCGATGCCTCCGACGGCTGGGCGCTGGCCCTGCAGGCGCTTGCCGCCGGCGACGACTTCACCGTGCAGGCCCGCGAGTTGGGCCGGGCCACCGCGGAGGTGCATCTCGCGCTGGCGGCCGCCTTCCCGGCCGGGGCCCACGACGAGAGCGCGCGGACGGCGGCGGCCATGACCGAGCGTCTGGACGCCGCGGCGAACTGCGTTCCGGCGCTGCGCCCGTATGTGCCCGGGCTGCGAACCGCCTTCGGGGCGCTCGTCGCCTGCGATCCGGGGCCGCCCGCCCAGCGCATCCACGGCGATCTGCACCTGGGCCAGGTGCTGCGGGCCGGCCGGGACTGGTTCGTCATCGACTTCGAGGGCGAGCCGTCCCGCCCGCTCGCCGAGCGGTGCAGCACCCAGTCCCCGGTGCGGGACATCGCGGGCATGCTGCGCTCCTTCGACTACGCCGCCCGGCAGCGCCGCCCCTGGCGCCCGGAGTGGGCGCGCCGCTGCCGCGAGGCCTACTGCGCGGGCTATGCCGAGCGGGCCGGCTGGGACCCGCGCGCGAAGCACGGCCTGCTGCGCGCCTATGAGACCGATCGAGCCGTGTACGAGGTCCTGTACGAAGCCCGGCACCGGCCGGACTGGCTCCCCGTACCGATGGCGGCGATCGAGCGTCTCGCCGTAAGAGGAGGCTGAACCCGTGGCCCTGCGTGACACCTCGCTCCCCGAGCCGTCCGGCCCGCTCACCGCGGGATGCGCGAGTGCGCCTCCCCTGGATCCCGGCGAACGCGAACGTCTGCTCACCGGCCGGCATCACGACCCGCACGCGCTGCTGGGCGCACACCCGGTCCCGGACGGCATCGTCTTCCGGGCGCTGCGGCCGTACGCCCGCGCGGTGAGCGTCGTGGTCGACGGGGCGCGGCGCCTGCTGGCCTCGGAGGGCGACGGCCTGTTCACCGGCGTGCTGTCCTTCGACGCGATTCCCGAGTACACGCTGCTGGTGCGGTACGCGGACGGTGAGCACGAGACGGCCGACCCGTACCGTTTTCTGCCCGCGCTCGGTGAGCTCGACCTCCATCTGATCCACGAGGGCCGGCACGAGCAGCTGTGGAAGGCGCTCGGCGCCGAGCCGATGACGCACGAAGGTGTGACCGGGACCCGGTTCACCGTGTGGGCGCCGAACGCCCAGGGGGTCCGGGTCGCCGGGGAGTTCACGTGCTGGGACGGGACGGCGCTGCCGATGCGGTCCCTGGGGTCCTCCGGGGTGTGGGAGCTGTTCGTGCCCGGTATCGGCGAGGGCGCGCACTACAAGTTCGAGATCACCTCCCGGTACGGCGGCCGTTTCCTCAAGGCCGACCCGATGGCCCGCCGCACGGAGGTGCCGCCCGCGACGGCCTCCGTGGTGACGGCCTCGCACTACGAGTGGGGCGACCAGGAGTGGATGGCGCACCGTGGGGACACGCCGGTGCACGAGGCGCCGTTCTCGGTGTACGAGGTGCATCTGCCGTCCTGGCGCCCCGGGCTGACGTACCGTCAACTCGCCGACCAGCTGCCCGAATACGTGAAGGGCCTCGGTTTCACCCATGTCGAGCTGATGCCTCTGGCCGAGCATCCCTTCGGACCTTCCTGGGGTTACCAGGTCACCTCCTACTACGCGCCGACCTCGCGGCTCGGCGACCCGGACGACCTCAGGTATCTGATCGACGCCCTGCACCGGGCCGGCATCGGCGTGATCATGGACTGGGTGCCTGCCCACTTCCCCAAGGACGACTGGGCGTTGGCGCGGTTCGACGGGGATCCGCTGTACGAACCGGGAGACTCGCGGCGGGCCGAGCATCCGGACTGGGGAACCTACGAGTTCGACTTCGGGCGCATCGAAGTGCGCAACTTCCTTGTGGCGAACGCCGTTTACTGGTGCGAAGAGTTCCATATCGACGGCCTGCGGGTGGACGCCGTGGCCTCCATGCTCTACCTGGACTACTCGCGCGACTCGGGCCAGTGGACGCCGAACGTGCACGGAGGGCGCGAGGACCTGGACGCGATGGCGTTCCTGCAGGAGATGAACGCGACCGTGTACCGGAGGGCGCCCGGCGTCGTGACCATCGCGGAGGAGTCGACGGCATGGGACGGGGTCACGCGCCCCACCGACAGCGGCGGCCTGGGCTTCGGCCTGAAGTGGAACATGGGCTGGATGCACGACTCCCTCGGCTACATGGAGCACGAGCCGGTGCACCGCAAGTACCACCACAACGAGATGACGTTCTCGATGGTGTACGCCTACAGCGAGAACTACGTCCTGCCCATCTCGCACGACGAAGTGGTGCACGGCAAGCAGGCGCTGGTGTCGAAGATGCCGGGCGACTGGTGGCAGCAGCGCGCCAACCACCGGGCGTATCTGGGGTTCATGTGGGCCCACCCGGGCAAGCAGCTCCTGTTCATGGGGCAGGAGTTCGCCCAGGGTTCCGAATGGTCCCAGGCCCACGGCCCGGACTGGTGGCTGGTCGATCCCGGCTACGGCGCCGAGCCCGATCACCGCGGAGTCAGGGACCTGGTGCGCGACCTCAACGCCGTCTATCGCCGCACGCCCGCGCTGTGGCAGCAGGACACCCAACCCCGCGGCTTCCAGTGGGTGATGGGGGACGCCGCCGAGGACAACGTCTTCGCGTTCCTGCGGTTCGCCACCGACGGCAGCCCGCTGCTCGCGGTCTCCAACTTCTCCCCCGTCGTGCGTCACGACTACCGCCTCTGGGCGCCCGACGACGTGCCCGCCTGGCGGGAGGTCCTCAACACCGACGCCGCACGCTACGGCGGCTGCGACGTCACCAACCCCGACGACGTCAAGGTGGAGGAGGGAAGGATCACGCTCACCCTGCCGCCGCTCGCCACGATCTGGCTGACTCCGTTGCTCTGAAAGGTCAACAGGACGGGCCCGGCACAGGGCTGATCATCACGGAACCGCAACATCGCAGGTTCCGGTCACCATCCGCACTCACCTGGGCTAGATTCGACCACCGTCGACAACGGAACTCGTCGGCATGGTCACCCTCCGTACAGCTCAGGAGCAGCGCATGCGCGACTTCGCCCTCGCTCCCCCCACCGTCTCGCCACTGACCGGCGGGCTGGCCGACAGCATCTTCGACACGGCGGCCCTCAATCCGACCCTGCCCATGCTCGCGCGCCGCCCCACCCCCTCCGCCACCACCTGGGAGGAGATGACCGCCGTAGAGGTGCGGGACGAGGTGGTGGATCTGGCCAAGGGGCTGGTCGCGTCCGGGATTTCGCCGGGCCACCGGGTCGCGATCATGGCGCGCACGCGGTACGAGTGGACGGTGCTCAGCCACGCCCTGTGGACGGTCGGAGCCGAAGTCGTACCGCTCTATCCCACCTCCTCGCGCGAGCAGGTGGAGTGGGTCCTCAGGGACGCCGGCTGCGTGGCCGTGGTGGTGGAGGACGAGCAGGCGGTGATGACGGTCGGGTCCGTGTGCGGGTCGCTGCCGCTGCTGCGCCACGTCTGGCAGTTGGACGCGGGAGCGCTGAACGACCTGCTGGAGCGGGGGCGGTTCATCCCGCTCGCCACTGTCGAGTCGCTGCGCCGCATCGTGCTGCCGGACTCCGCGGCGGCCATCAGCTACACCTCCGGCACCACGGGCCGGGCGCTGGGCTGTGCGCTCAGCCACCGCAACCTGGCGAGCGCCTGCGACACGCTGCTGGAGGGCTGGGGCCACACCGTGATCCCCCCCGGCGAGCAGCAGGCATCGGTGCTCGCCTTCCTGCCCTTCTCGCATGTCTACGGCCTTCTGGTCCAGACCCTGTGCATTCGCGGCGGCATGGTGATGGCACACGAGCCCGACATGAGCGAGGAAGCGCTCTCGGCGTCCCTGTGTTCTTTCCGCCCGACCTATCTCTGCGCGGTTCCCTCGCTCCTGGAGAAGATCTACAAGAACTTCCTGCGCACCGCCCAGGAGGCGGGCCGCGGGGCACTGTTCGAGCGGGCCGCGGACACGGCACGGGACTTCGCCGCGGCGCTGGAGCGGCAACGGCTGGGCGGCGGTTCGGGCCCCGGTTTCGATCTGCGGCTGCAACACGCCCTGTTCGAGCGGACGGTGTACCGCAAGCTGCGCGCCGCGATCGGCGGCAGGGTGCTCCGGGCGACGTCCGGCGGCTCGTCCCTCAGCCGGGAACTCTCCCTCTTCTACGAGGGGATCGGAATCTACGTCAACGACGGGTACGGCCTCACCGAGGCCGCCGGCGGCGTCACCGCGCAGCCGCTCGGCCGGGAGATGTCGGGAACCGTCGGGCAGGCGCTGCCCGGCAACGACATCATGGTGGCCGAGGACGGGGAGATCCTGGTCCGCGGGCCCTCGGTGTTCCATGGCTACATCAACGCCGAGGCGGCGACGCAGGCCGTCCTGCGCGGCGGCTGGCTGGCCACCGGGGATCTCGGGCGGATCGACTCGCAGGGCTATCTGACGATCACCGGCCGCAAGAAGGACATCATCGTCACCAGCAGCGGAAAGAACGTCGCCCCGTCCGCCCTGGAGCAGCGGCTCAGGATGCATCCGCTGATCCACCAGGCGGTCGTCGTCGGCGACAACCGCCCCTGTGTGGGGGCGCTGATCACCCTGGATCCGAAGTTCCTGGCGTACTGGCGCGGCTCCCTGTCGCTGCAGAGCGACATGCCGAGCCGGGAGGCCCGCGAGGAGAATGCGCTGCGGGAGGAGATCGGGCGTGCCGTGGCCGCGGCCAACAGTGCCGTGTCGCGCTCGGAGTCGATCCGGGTCTTCCGGGTGCTGCCGGACCAGTTCGACATGTCCAACGGGCTCATGACGCCGTCCATGAAGCTGCGCCGGGACGCGATCGTGCGGCACTACGCGTTCGAGATCGACGCGATGTACCAGGCACGCACGCGCGCTCCCCGGCAGACCGTGCCGGACGAACTGTCGAGCTGGGACGAGGCCGACAACGTGTTCCGCTGAACACGCTGACCACATTGTCACCACTTCCCGTGCAGCACGTGATCCAAAACGTTCACTCCTGACCGGTGCGTTTCGGCACGCGGACGGGCATGGTGGTGCTCGACGCGTTCGTCTGCCTGCCGCACCCAGCTGGCGGAACGGCTGAGGGCACGGTGGGATCGATGTGGTGCAAGCAGCGATCCAGGGCATGCGAAGGGCGTTGGATGCAGACCGCCTGGAGCCGCAGAGAGGGATGAACACCGTGACACGACCCAGGATCCTGGTGGTTGGCGCAGGTTTCGCCGGCGTGGAGTGCGTACGCCGGCTGGAGCGGAAACTCGCGCCCGACGAAGCGGACGTCACCCTGGTGACGCCGTTCGCCTACCAGCTCTATCTGCCGCTGCTGCCCCAGGTCGCCTCCGGCGTGCTGACGCCCCAGTCGATCGCGGTCTCGCTGCGGCGCAGCAAGAAGTACCGCACCCGGATCATTCCGGGCGGGGCCATCGGCGTGGACCTCAAGTCCAAGGTCTGCGTCATCCGCACCATCACCGACCAGATCATCGACGAGCCGTACGACTACATCGTGCTGGCCCCCGGCAGCATCACCCGCACCTTCGACATCCCGGGGCTCACCGAGCACGCGTACGGCATGAAGACCCTTGCCGAGGCCGCCTACATCCGCGACCACGTCATCTCCCAGCTCGACCTGGCCGACGCCAGCGACGATCCGGCGGAGCGTGCCTCGCGCCTGCAGTTCGTGGTGGTCGGCGGCGGGTACGCCGGCACCGAGACGGCCGCCTGTCTGCAGAAGCTGACGCACGCCGCGGTCAAGCGCTACCCGCGCATCGACCCGGCGCTGATCAAGTGGCATCTCATCGACATCGCCCCGAAGCTGATGCCGGAGCTGGGCGACAAGCTCGGCCGCAGCGCGCAGGAGATCCTGAAGCGGCGCGGCATCGACGTCTCACTGGGCGTCTCCATCGCGAAGGCGGGCGCCGAGGAGGTCACCTTCACCGACGGCCGGGTGGTCCCCACCCGCACCCTGATCTGGACCGCCGGCGTCGTCGCCAGCCCGCTCATCGCCACCCTCGGCGCGGAGACGGTCCGCGGCCGGCTCGCGGTGAACGCCGAGATGAACCTGCCCGGCAACGACGGTGTCTTCGCGCTGGGCGACTCCGCGGCCGTGCCCGACAAGGCCAAGGGCCAGGAGGACGCCGTCTGCCCGCCCACGGCCCAGCACGCGATGCGGCAGGGCAGGGTCGTCGCGGACAACGTGGTGGCGACCCTGCGCAACCAGCCGCTGACCCCGTACGTCCACAAGGACCTCGGCCTCGTCGTCGACCTGGGCGGCACGGACGCCGTCTCCAAGCCGCTCGGCATCGAACTGCACGGCCTGCCCGCCCAGTTCGCCGCCCGCGGCTACCACTGGTGGGCGCTGCGCACCAACGTCGCCAAGGTCCGCGTGGCGACGAACTGGACGCTCAACGCCGTCGCCGGAGACGATTTCGTCCGCACCGGCTTCCAGGCGCGCAAACCCGCCAAGCTCAAGGACTTCGAGTACACCGACGCCTACATGACGCCGGAACAGTTGCGGGCGCACGTCGAGGGGACGGACCGGAAGGAGTCATGAGCCGGTGCGCACGGTCCGGTCACGGCGTGCCATGCTGAGAGGCGGATCATGACGTGAAGCGGGAGTGAGTACGGCGGCGTGAGGGCAGTGGGAGGGTCGGTCCGGGCACGGCTTCGCGATCTCGTCGCGGCCTCCGATCCCGGGCTGCTGCGCCTGGCCGCGGGCCTGAGAACGGTGGGCGCCATCGCCCTCACGCTGGCCGTGCTCTCCCTGCTGGGGGCCGACGTGCGCCATCTGGTGGCGGGCGCCATCGCGGCGATGGTCTCCACCTTCGCCATCCGGGAGAAGCAGCGCAGCCGGCAGGCCGTCACGCTCGCGCTGGGCCTTGTAGTGGCGCTGGCCTCCGTGTCACTGGGTGCGGTCCTGCACTCCCGGGTGGTGGGCGGTGATCTCTTCTTCGTCGCCCTCATCTTCTGCGTCGTCTACGCCCGCCGCTTCGGCGACCGGGGCACCTCGCTCGGGCTGATCGGCTTCCAGGTCTACTTCATGTCCCTGTTCGTCGGCGCCACCGTGTCGGGGCTGCCGCAGTTGTGGGGCGTCGTCGCCGTCGCCGTCACGTCCAGCGCCGTGGTGCGCTTCGCGCTCGTACCCGAGACGCCCGCGGGGATCCTGCAGCGGCTGCGCGAGGCCTTCCGCGCCCGGCTCGCGCAGCTCGTGACCGCACAGCTCGCTCTCCTCGACGCCGGGCCGGAGGAGACCGACAAGGCGCTTCAGGACGTACGCGACGGCACCGCGCGCCTGCACGAGACGGCCATGATGATCCAGGGCCGGCTCGAGGAGGGCACCGCCGACGAGTCCGTGGCGCGGCTCGTACAGCGCCGCATCGCGGATGCCGAGATCGCCGCCGAACGCCTCGGACTGCTCCTGCTGACCGCCCGCAGCGCCGAGCGGGCCGACACGCTGACCCTGCACCTGCCGGGCGCGCCCGTCCCGCCGGGCGGCCCTCTGCCCGTACAGGACGAGTCGACCGCAGCCCTGCGCCGCGACCTGGAGGCGCTGCGCCTGCTGGTCCTGCGGCCCGTCTCCGAGGACCTGGGAACCGGCCTGGCCCACCTGCGCAACCGGCTCCTCGGCTACCGGGACGAGGAGAACCTGCCGAAGGCCTCCCCCGCCGTCCAGGACGTCTTCCGGGGCGTCGGCGAAGCCGCACGCGCGGTGCTCGGGCTGCGGATCGCGCTCGGCGGGCCGCAGGACGACGCGGACGACACCCCGTCGACGGCCCGCTCACGCGAGGAACTGGACGCGGAGGACGCGGCGATCGACGCGGGCGAGGAGGCCGCCGAGGAGGTGCCGACGGGGCTGGAGCGGCCCACCACGCGCGCTGCCGTGCAGGTCGCGGTGGGATCGGCGCTGGCCATCGTCGGCGGTGAGTTCCTCTCCAGCCAGCGCTGGTACTGGGCCGTGCTGACCTGCTGGATCGTGTTCATCAACACCGCCTCGACCGGCGAGATCCTGGTCAAGGGCTACCGGCGGCTGGTGGGCACGGTGCTCGGTGTGGTGGCCGGCCTGCTGCTCGCGGGGCTGGTCGGGCACCACACCTGGACGGCGTTCGCGCTGGTGCTGCTGTGTGTGTTCGCGATGTTCTACACGGCCCCGCTGTCCTACACGCTGATGTCCTTCTTCGTCACCGCCGCGCTGGGCGTGCTGTACACCCTGCTGCACACCTACAGCCTGTCGGTGCTGGTGCTGCGGGTGGAGGAGACGGCGCTCGGCGCGGCCTGCGGGATCATCGCGGCGGCGTTCGTCCTGCCGGTGCACACCGACCGGCGTACCAACGACCTGCTCGTCACCGTGCTGGACCGGCTCGCCGACGTCACCGAGGCCGCCGTCGACCAGCTCAGCGGCGGGGACCCGGCCGAACTCCTCGACAAGGCGCGCGACCTGGACCAGGCCCTTGCCGACCTGCGCACCGCCACCCAGCCGCTCACCCACCCGGTCACTCCGCTGCGGGCCCGGCGCAACACCGCCCGTTATGTCGTCGCGCTGCTCGAGACCTGCGCGTACCACGCGCGTTCGCTGGCGGCGATGGCCGAGCTCCTGCCCACGCATCCCTCGATCGCGGCGGATCCGCGGCTGCGGCGGGCCGGGAAGCGCATCCTCGGCAACATCGGGGTGATCGGCGCGCGTGTCGCGGACGGGCGGGCCGCCGTCGAGGTCGCAACGGGGGCGAGCATCGCCTCCCTCCTGGAGTCCGACCTGCCCGGCGGCTCGCGCTACGGCCGCATCACCGACCGGGTGCTGCGGCATCTGCAGCGCCTCGACGAGGCGGTGGTGGGCCTGGCCCGGCCGTTGAAGGTGCCGGTGGCGGCGCCGCAGCGGTGACCGTCCTCAGAAGTCGGTGGGCAGATCGCTCACCTCGGCGATGCCGCGCAGTTCCTCGTCCTGCCGGTGCCGTTCCCGGATGAGGTCGGCGATCTCGCCCAGCCGCGCCGGGTCGGAGGCGGTGTCCGCGTCGGTGATCACTCTGACCGGGCCGGTCTCCTCGAGGTCGATCTCGACGACCTCGTTGTCCAGCCGGCCGGTGACGGCGGCCGCGATGACCAGGGCGGCCTCGTCGCGGACCTCCTGGGACAGCCCGTCCCCGTGGTCGCCGCCGAGCGCGAAGTCCAGCGTGGGCAGGCGCTGTTCGTCGAGGGCCCGCAGGACCGGTTCGACCACGCCGAGCAGCTGCCTGTAGTCCTCCGTGTCCATCCGGGTGCGCAGGAGGCCGAGGTAGAGGTCGACAGGCCGGTGCTCCGGTGGAAACTCGGATTCGCTCATCCAGTCCGTGTTCCCCGTCTGGCGCGGGTCAGACCCTGCGCCTGCGACAGGCGACCTCCGGGACGGCGTTCAGCGGAAGGCGACCACGGCGGTGATGCACTTGCCGCCGGCGGGCAGTTCGGACACCCGCACGTCGCGGGACAGCCGGCAGACGATGGGCCAGCCGTGGCCGCCGACGCCCTCTCGTCGTCGCGGGTCGGCAGGCTGCCTGGTCATGGGCAGTCGGTCGCTGCGGTCGCTCACCGAGACGCGCACGCCCGTTCCGAGGACGTCGACGCGGAAGTCCGTGACACCGCCGCCGTGCAGGATCGCGTTGGTCGTCAGCTCGGTGGCGACGAGCAGGGCGTCCCCCAGGACCTCCGGGTCGCAGTGTGTGTGGGTGGCCATGCAGCGTTCGGTGACCGCTCGCTCGACCGCCCTGCGCGCCTCGGCGGGTTTGCACCGTCGCGGCGGTCCGGTCCGCTGTGCGCCCGGTCGTTCGAGCGCGGATTCGGTCCCGTGCTCCTCGCCCATCGCCTGGCTCCCTGATCGGTGTACAACCGGCTCCCTCGAGCGGGGAAGCCGGACCCGGCCGCACCCGCGGCCGCCGCAGTCCGGGCAAGCGCCTCTCGGACACGGCTGTCCCCCGCCCGTTCGCAGCAGATCCGCCTCCCGCTGCGCGAGCACCGCAGGCCACTTCTCATCGGCTCACCTGCGCGCGCTCGGCCAAACCTCCCGGCCGAAAGTACGTGCCACGGCCATCAGAGCCCGCAATGGGGGTACGCGGAGGTCATGACCGATGTCGTGGACTCAGACGAGCTGCTGCGGCGCATCCGGCGTGCTCGGGCCTGCGCTCAGCGGGAGGAGCGGGCGTGGCGGGCACGGGGCGACGACCTGCGGGCGACCGATCCGGAGGCGGCGCGCGACGCCGCCGTACGGATGCTGTCCTACGAGAGCGTCCTCAGGGTGCTGGACGAGATCCTGACCCCCGGGCAACGCCCCATAGAGTGAAACCGGTCACGTGACCGGGTTGAGAGTGAGCAGAACGCGCGCAGATGGTTTAGGATTCATCCATACGTGGTGACGGAGTCGACCGTACCGTCCTCTGACGCCACCGCTTACGGCCCTGGCTGGTCTCCCCCGTCCAGCCAGGGCTTTTTCATGTCTTCGGGGTTCTCGGCCGGAACTGCTGTCCGCCGAGGTGCTCGCGGCGTCTGCAGCGGCTGAAATGGGCGTAGGGAAAGCACCGGAACCGATCCCCGGCGAGGAGCCCCGCGTCATGACCAAAGCGATAAAACTGCTGACCGCACTTCCCCCGCCCCAGCGGCAGAGCCTGATGACGCTGGCGCAGGAGGTCTCCTTCCCGGAGGACACCCGGATCTTCGAGGCGGGGGGCAGGGCCGACCGCTTCTGGGTCATCCGCTCGGGCGCGGTCTCGCTCGACCAGCGGGTCAACTCGCTGCAGCGGGTGACCGTGGCGAGCCTCGGCTCGGGCGATCTGCTCGGCTGGTCCTGGCTGTTCCCGCCGCACGAGTGGGACTTCGGCGCGGAGGCCTTCAGCCCCGTCCGCGCCTACGAGTTCGACGCGGCGGCAGTGCTGCGGCTGTGCGAGGAGGACACCCAGCTAGGACTTGCGCTGGTGCGCAGCGTCGCGGAGATCCTCGCGCACCGGCTGGAGATGACGCGGGGCAAGCTCATGGAGCAGCACGCGGGCCGCGGGCGCAGCGTCCTGTAGGCCCCGGGCTCAGATGCGGTAGCGGCGCAGTGACGGGACCGCGGCGGCCAGGGTCAGCATCACGGCGACGACGAGGAGGCCGCCGCCCGCGACCGCCGTGCGCGGGCCGAAGGCCGAACCGGCGGTGCCGTGCAGGACGTCGGCCAGGCGCGGGCCGCCCGCGACGACGACCGTGAAGACGCCCTGCATGCGGCCGCGCATCTCGTCGGTGGCGGCGGACAGCAGGATCGCCCCGCGGAAGACCATCGAGACCATGTCCGCGACCCCGGCCAGCGCCAGGAACCCGGCCGCGATCCACAGATTGCCGCTCAGCCCGAAGCCGGTGATCGCCGCACCCCAGGCGACGACCGCGCCGATCACCATCCAACCGTGCCGGCGAGCCCGGGAGAACGTGCCCGAGAACAGACCGCCGAGCACCGCGCCGATGGGGATCGCCGCGAACAGCAGGCCGAGCGCGAGCCCTTCGCCGTAGGAGCCGAAGGTCTGGTGGGCGAGCTGCGGGAACAGGGCGCGGGGCATGCCGAAGACCATCGCGATGATGTCGGCGAGGAAGGACAGCAGCAGCACCTTGTGCATGGAGATGTAGCGGAAGCCCGCCGCGATCTCGCGCACTCCGGCGCGCCGCGCGGCCGTGCCCGCGAGGGGCGGCAGGGAGGGCAGCTGGTAGACCGCCCACACCGTCACGCACAGCGCGAGGGCGTCGATCAGGTACAGCTCGGGCAGGCCGATCACGGGTATGAGGGCGCCGGCGAGCAGCGGTCCGACGACCTGTCCGGTCTGCATGACGGTCGAGCCTAGGGCGTTGGCTGCGGGCAGTTGGCCCTCGGGGACCAGGCGGGCTATGGAGGCATTGCGGGCAGGGGCGTTCAGGCCCCAGAACGCCTGCTGCATCGCGAGCAGCACCATCAGCGCGGCCACGGACTCGAGCCCGGTGAAGGCCTGGAGCCAGAACAGCAGCGAGGTGACGGCGATGCCGCTGTTGGTGATCAGGAGCAGTTTGCGGCGGTCCATGCTGTCGGCGACCGCGCCGCCCCACAGCGCGAACACGATCAGCGGCAGCAGGCCGGCGAGGCTCGCGGCGCCGACCCACGCGGAAGAGCCGGTGATGTCGTAGATCTGCTTGGGCACGGCGACCGCGGTGAGCTGGCTGCCGACGGCCGTGACGATCGTCGAGGTCCACAGCCGGCGGTAGGCCGGGATGCGCAGGGGACGGGTGTCCATGGCCCAGCGGCGCCAGCCGCGCCGGGGCGGGTCGACCGCGACCGGTTCCGGGGTCTGCGGTTCGGTGCTGCTCTCGCTGGTGTCCACGGGCTTCCTGGTTGCTCGATACATCTTTCGGGGCCAGGGTTCACTATCCCAGCACCGCAAGAGAGTTCGGGACGCGCAATCTCAGGTTGTGGACTTCAAGCCCTGGCGACGAGCATGGCCCCGAGCGTGATCATCGTCGCGGCGACCAGTCCGTCCAGGACGCGCCAGGCGGCCGGTTTGGCCAGGAAGCGGCTGAGCGCACGGGCGCCGAAACCGAGCGCGGCGAACCAGCAGAGGCTGGCGAGGGCGGCGCCGAGGCCGAACGTCCAGCGCAATGGGCCGCGGTCGGCTGCGATCGAGCCGAGCAGGAACACGGTGTCGAGGTAGACGTGCGGGTTGAGCCACGTCAGCGCGAGGCAGGTCAGCACGGCCCGCCTGCGCGAGACCGTCGTCTCCCCCTCGGTCCGCAGGGCGCCGCCCGGCCTCAGTACCCGGCGGGCGGCGAGGGCGCCGTAGCAGAGCAGGAAGGCGCCGCCGATCCAGCCGACCGCGGTGAGCGCCCCCGGCCACGCGACCACCACGGCGCCGACCCCGCCGACGCCGAGCGCGATGAGGACGGCGTCGGACAGGGCGCAGATGCCGACGACGGCGAGGACCGCGTCGCGGCGGATGCCCTGGCGCAGGACGAAGGCGTTCTGGGCGCCGATGGCGACGATGAGCGAGAGGCCGGTGCCGAAGCCTGCGGCCGCGGCGGTCAGGGCGTTGGTCATGGCATTGACGCTATGGAAGCGATGTCTTGACGTACAGCTAAAGATTCTTACGTATCCTTAGCGTTCGTGAAGACGGAGCTGACGGAATTGCCTCTGGACCAGGTGCGGACGCTGCTCGCGGTGGTGGACGAGGGCACGTTCGACGCGGCGGCCGCGGCGCTGCATGTGACGCCGTCGGCGGTCAGTCAGCGGGTGAAGGCGCTGGAGCAGCGCACCGGCCGGGTGCTGCTGATGCGCACGAAACCGGTGCGGCCGACCGAGTCGGGCGAGGTCGTCGTGCGGTTCGCCCGTCAGCTGGCCCGGCTGGAGCGCGATGCGCGTGCCGAGCTCGGCATGAGCGGGGCCGGGGAGCCGACCCGGGTGTCGATCGCGGTGAACGCCGACTCGCTGGCCACCTGGCTCCTTCCGGCACTCACGCAGGTCCGGCACGAGCCCCGGCTCTGTTTCGAGCTGCGCCGCGAGGACGAGACCCGTACGGCGTCGCTGCTGCGGGAGGGGCTGGTGATGGCGGCGGTGACGTCGTCCGCCCAGCCGGTCACGGGCTGCAGCGTGCGCGCGCTGGGACGGATGCGCTATCTCCCGGTGGCCGGCCCGGACTTCGCCCGGGAGCACTTCGGCGGACCACTGCGGGAGGCGCTCGCGGTGGCGCCCACGGTGGCCTTCGACCGCAGCGACGACCTGCAGGACGCCTTCGTCCGACGGCTGCGGGACGGCAAGGGCGGCGCGAGTCCGGTACGGCATTTCGTGCCCACCTCGGAGGGGTTCGCCGAGTCCGTCGCGGCGGGTCTGGGCTGGGGTCTGGTGCCCGAGGTGCAGGCCGAGCCGCTGCTGCGGGCCGGGCGTCTGGTGCACCTCGCGCCGGCTCAATCCCTCGACGTCCCGCTGTACTGGCAGCAGTGGAAGCTGGACTCCCCGGCGCTCGCGGCGGTGGCCGAGGCAGTGAAGGAAGCGGCCGCCGTGGCGCTGCGCGGCGCCGCCCCTGGCCACTGACTTGCGTGATGCAATCGACGTACGATGGGGGCGTGCTTCCTCGTACGTACGAAGGTCAGGTCTGCTCGATCGCCCGGTCGCTCGAAGTGGTGGGTGAGCGCTGGACGTTGCTCATCGTCCGTGATGCGCTGCGCGGCACGCGGAGGTTCGAGGACTTCCGGGTCAACCTCGGCATCGCGCACAACGTGCTGTCCGACCGACTGGGCAAGCTCGTCGAGGCGGGCATCCTGGAGCGGCGGCTTTATCAGACCCGGCCGGAGCGGTACGAGTACCTGGTGACCCCGGCGGGCCTGGACCTGTGGCCGGTGATCATGTCCATGCTGCTGTGGGGGGACCGGCACCGGGCGCCGGAGGGGCCGCCGCTGGTGGTCCTGCACCGCGGCTGCGGCGGCCGGCTGCAGCCCGGGCTCACCTGCTCCGCCTGCGGCAAGCCGCTGGGACCGTACGACTGCGACATGGAGCCCGGGCCCGGCGCTCAGCCCGCCGGTGACACGGTCAGGCCCGCGAGCCCCGCGTAATAGGCGAACCTGAACGGGTTGAAGAGCTGATTCTGTTCGACGAGAGCGCGCAGGATCCGCCCGCGCAGCTCGACCAGCGATGCGTCGCCCGGGTGGCTCAGCAGGGCGCAGTCGACGATCCTGAGCGCCACGGCCGGTTCCCCGCGCGCCAGCAGTTCCTCACCCGCCGTACCGAACGCCGCTGCCCGGCCGCCGCCCAGCAGGTCCAGCGCCGCGGCCCACTGCGCCCGGCCGACGGGGTCCACGCCGTCCCCGTCCGCCTTCCAGTAGCCGGTCCTCTGGTGGTACAGGCGCTGCACGAAGCCCTCGCGCATGACCAGGTACGGGAGGATCGCGGCCGGATGTCCGCGCAGGACCTCGGGAAGGTGGTCGCGGTCCAGCATGTCGGTCAGTGAGCGGCCCGCGACGATGTCGTCCGCGACGACGGCGTGCAGGTCTCGCAGGGCGGAGAGCAGGCCGGGGAACGCCTCGACGGTGAAGTTCTCGGTGAGCGGCGGGTGGCCGTGAATCAGCAGCCGGGGTTGCAGGTCCTGGACCGTCCGCAGTGCGTCGAACAGCCCCTCGGCCGATCCTTCGGCGAAGAACGGCGCGCCGACGTAGGGCATGCACATGTCGCCGGTGAACACCACGCCCTCGTCCGGCAGTTGGACGAGGAGGCCGTCGCGGGTCTCGCCTCCGGCGATGGGGATGAGTGTGAACCTCCGACTGCCGACGGTGAGGGTCTCGGGCTGCTCGACGAGCCGGTCCGGCACGATGTGCGGGCGGCGTTCCTCGCCGTCCGGCAGCAGGGCGGGGAAGGGCGGCGGGCTCGCGGCCTGCAGCGCGAGTTCGTCGGCGAAGGCGGCCTGGGCGACGACTTGGGTTCCGGGGCCGGCCAGTGCCTCCAGGCCGCCGATGTGGTCGAAGTGTGCGTGCGTGAGGATCACCTGGGTGATCGGTGCCCGGGTGACGGCCCGCAGGTCGCGCAGGGCCGCCTCGACGTGCCGGGGGTGGCTCGCCGCGTCGATCGCCACGATGCCGTCGTCCGTGACGACGAACGCGAAGTCGGCGAAGTCGTAGCCCTGGGCGACGTGCACGCCCGGGGCCATTTCCACCAGCCGGGGCGCGGTCATGCGCAGGCCGTCCTCGGCGCTGACGAGGTAGTCCGTGACGAGTGACAGGCCGGGTGCGTGTCCGAGGCGGTCGCGCGCGGCCCGGGCTTCCTCCGTACGGCCCTGGCATGCGTAGGCGCGGGCCAGGGCGGCGTGCACGGAGTGCAGGAACCCGGTCGGGAACTGGTCCCGCACGGCGAGCACGAACTCCAGGTCGGCGATCACCGTGTCGGCCCGGCCGGCGCAGTCCGGGAAGCCCGCGAGGACGGTTCCCCGGAAGTACTGCGGCAGCCCGAGACCGCGTTCCGCGGCCGCGTCGAGCCGGGCGATCGCCTTGTCGTCCGGCCCGTCGAGGCGGGCCTGGAAGACTCCCGCCAGGCTTTCGGCCAGGGCCGATTCGGGGCGTTCGGCGCTGAGGGCGGTGAAGTAGTCGTGGCCTTCGCGGAATTGGCGGGTCGCGAGCATCTGCTGGGCGAGTACGGCGGTCACCCGGTCGGGGATGCCGGGCCAGCGCACGGCACGGCGCAGGGCGTCGGTCTCCTTCATGGTGTCTCCTTCATCGACGTCATGGGGCTTCCTTCAGTGGCGTGGGCCGCTGTCGGGCGGCCTTGTCGGGTTCCGGTCGCGGTGCACGGACGCGGCCCAGGGCGAGCGAGATGACGGCGGCGAGCCAGCCGGCGCCGGTGACCATGAGCCAGGCGTGGCGGAAGCCGCCGAGGGCCTGGGGTCCGGGCGTGCCGAGGAGGGCCACCAGGGCCGCGACGCCGACGACGGCGCCCAGTTGGCGCAGGGCCGATGTCATGCCGATGCCGGTGGCCAGGCTCGGCGGCGGCAGTTCCAGGACGGCCGCGCTGCCGAGCGCGGGCAGGGACAGACCGACGCCCGCGCCGGTGAGCGCCGCCGCCGGGAACAGGGCCGACCAGTAGTGCGGTTCGGTCGTGGCGGTCAGGGCCAGGAGGAGCGGGCCGGTGCCGAACAGAAGGTTGCCCGGCAGGGCGGCGACGCGCGGCCCGTAACGGTCCGTGAGCCGGCCGGCCAGCGGGGCGGTCAGCGCGGCCAGCACGGGTCCCGGTGTCACCGCGGCTCCGGCGCGCAGGACCGGCCAGTCCCACACCGTGGTCAGGAACAGCACGTTGCACAGCAGCGACGCGAAGAATCCGGCGCCGAAGACGAACGTGCCGATGGTGGCCACAGTGAAGGAGCGAAGGCGGAACAGGCCGAGGTCGGCCACTGGTGCCGGGTGTGCAACGGACCTCAGCACGAACAGCGGCAGCAGGACGGCGGCGGTCCCGAACGCGGTGAGCACTCCGCCCGAACTCCAGCCCCAGTCCGCGCCCTTGACGATCCCCAGCGCCAGACCGCCCACGGCGCCGACCAGCAGCAGCGCGCCGAGGACGTCGGGAACGCCCTTCGCCCGCTCGTCGCGGCTCTCGCGCAGCAGCCGTGAGGCCGCCACGAGCGCGGGCAGACCGATGACGAGGTTCACGAAGAACACGGCACGCCAGCCCTGCCAGTCCACCAGCAGTCCGCCGAGCGACGGTCCGACGCCGGCGGCGACCGCGCCCGCGGCCGTCGAGAGCGCGATCGCTGTGCCGCGCCGCTCGGGCGGGAACTCCGGCAGGGTCAGGCTCAGCGAGGTCGGCAGCACGGTCGCGGCGCCCAGTGCCTGCACGACGCGCGCCGCGATGAGGACGGGCACGGAAGGAGCCAGGCCGCTCGCCGCGGACGCGACAAGGAACAGCAGCAGGCCGGCCAGGAAGAGCCGGCGGCGTCCGTACCGGTCGGCCAGGCGGCCCGCCGGTACGAGGGCGGCGGCGAAGACCACGCTGTACCCGTTCAGCACCCACGACAGGTCTGCAAGGGAGTCGTGCGGGAACGACCGCCCGAGGTCGGTGAACGCGATGTTCACGATGGTGACGTCCAGCAGGGCCATGAAGACCACGGCCGAGGTGACGACGAGGACCTTCCAGCGACGCTCCATGTTCCGCCTCCGGCACCGGGCGGTGGATTGCTTGATGCAATCGACTCAACCGACTATAGAGACGTGACTTGCATCAAGCAATCGAGTGGGCGGATGCCGTCAGGAACCCAGTGCCGCCAGCTGCGCCGCGGCGCTGTCGAGGAGCATCTCCAGTGCCGTCGGATAGGCGCTGTCGGCCATGCGGGCCGCCAGCAGGGGTGCCGCCTCGGCGATGCGCGGGTGGGTGGTGCGGGGCAGCCGGGTGTACGTCGAGCGCCACATGTCCTCGTCGGCGCGGAGGGCGGCGCTCGGCAGGGCGAGGGAGGCGGCGTCGAGGGCGGCGAAGGCCAGGCTCTGGTCGATGAAGGCGTGGTAGATGCGCACCGTGTCCGGCAGCGGGAAACCGGCGGTGCGCAGGACGTCCAATACGGCCTCGTCGGCGGCCAGTTCGTTGGCCCGGCCGGTGACCCGGCTCGTGGTCAGCAGGGCCGCCTGCGGGTGGGCGACGTAGGCGGCGTGGATGCGCAGCCCGACGGCGCGCAGGTCCGCCCGCCACTCCCCCCTCGGGCGCCAGCCGTCGAGGGCCTGGCCGATGAGCGCGTCGCCGATGGCAAGGGTGAGCTCGTCCATCCCGCGGAAGTAGCGGTAGAGCGTGCTCGGGTCGGCGTCCAGGGCCAGGCCCAGGCGGCGGGCGGTGAGGCCCGCGCTGCCGTGTTCGCGCAGCATCCGCAGCGCGGTCTCGACGATCAGCCGCTCGGACAGCACCGTGCCCCTCTTGGTGGGCCTGCGTCTGCGGCGCCTCTCCTCGGGCACCACCGGTTTGGGCATGACAACCTCCCGAGGCCTTATGCCAACGCCATTGACCTTACGTGAACCGGCGGCGTTGTATCTCCGGCGGGGCCCCTCGTCATCAACCCTCCGGACAGGGAGATCTGTCATGCGTGTACTGCTCGTGGGCGCCGGCGGTGTCGGCACCGCCATCACCCGCATCGCCGCCCGGCGCCCGTTCTTCGAGGCGATGGTGGTGGCCGACTACGACCCGGCGCGGGCCGAGGCAGCGGTCGCGGCCCTCGACGACGGCCGGTTCAGCGCCGAGCGCGTCGACGCGAGCGACGAGGCGGCCGTGGCGGAGCTGCTGCGCCGGCACGGCTGCGACGTGCTCCTCAACGCCACCGACCCGCGCTTCGTGATGCCGCTGTTCCGCGCGGCGCGCACCGCCGACGCCACCTATCTGGACATGGCGATGTCGCTGTCGCACCCGCACCCCGAGCGGCCGTACGCGGAGTGCGGGGTCAAGCTCGGCGACGACCAGTTCGCGCAGGCCGAGGAGTGGCAGAAGGCGGGCGCGCTGGCCCTGGTCGGCATGGGCGTGGAGCCCGGTCTGTCGGACGTCTTCGCCCGGTATGCCGCCGACGAACTCTTCGACGAGATCGAGGAGATCGGCGTCCGCGACGGCGCGAACCTCACCGTCGACGGCTATGACTTCGCCCCGTCCTTCAGCATCTGGACCACCATCGAGGAGTGCCTCAATCCGCCGGTGGTCTACGAGGCCGGCCGCGGCTGGTTCACCACCGAGCCGTTCAGCGAGCCGGAGGTGTTCGACTTCCCGGAGGGCATCGGCCCCGTCGAGTGTGTGAACGTGGAGCACGAGGAGGTGCTGCTCGTCCCGCGCTGGGTGGACGCGCGCCGGGTCACCTTCAAGTACGGGCTGGGCCGGGAGTTCATCGAGACGTTGAAGACGCTGCACCTGCTGGGCCTGGACAGCACCGAGCCGGTGACCGTGCCGAGCCCCGCGGGGCCGGTGGCGGTCTCGCCCCGGGACGTCGTCGCCGCGTGTCTGCCCGACCCGGCGACGCTGGGCGAGCGGATGCACGGCAAGACCTGTGCGGGCACCTGGGTGCGCGGCGTCAAGGACGGTGCACCGCGGGAGGTGTACCTGTACCACGTGGTCGACAACCAGTGGTCCATGACGGAGTACGGCAGCCAGGCGGTGGTGTGGCAGACCGCCGTCAATCCGGTCGTCGCGCTCGAACTCCTCGCCACCGGCGCCTGGTCCGGATCGGGCGTGCTCGGCCCGGAGGCGTTCCCGGCCCGCCCGTTCCTGGATCTGCTGACCGCGTACGGCTCCCCGTGGGGCATGCGCGAGCAGTGAACCTCGGTTCTCAGCACTCCGTTGTTTCACTCACGCATCGACAGGTGACCCGTAATCGAGTAAGCCATCCGCGAGGGCACGTACGACTTCGATCGCAGGTGACTTTGATGGACGACTGGCGAGACCAGGCCGCGTGCCGACACGAGGACCCCGACCTCTTCTTCCCGATCGGCACCACGGGCGCTTCGCTGATGCAGGCGGAACAGGCCAAGGCGGTGTGCCGGCGTTGCCTTGTCCGGGAGCGGTGTCTGCGCTGGGCGCTGGACACCACGGAGTGCCTGGGTATCTGGGGCGGTATGAGTGAGACGGAGCGGCGTGCCCTGCGGCGGGAGCGAGCCACTTCGCGCCGCGGGTAGTGCCGCGATGGGTTGTTGGGCGTCTGCTGCGACGTTGTGGCCGGTCGCGCCCACGCGGCGGAGCCGCATATCGATACAGTCCCGCGCCCCTTCAGGGCGTTGCACTGGTCGGCAGTTTCAAAGTGAAGGTGCTTCCCGCGCCGGGTTGGCTTGTCGCATCCACTGTTCCCCCGTGTGCGGCGACCAAGTGACGGACTATCGGCAGGCCCAGGCCGCTGCCTCCTGTGCGGCGGCTGCGGGACTTCTCGGCGCGCCAGAAGCGGTCGAAGACGTGCGGCAGGTCCTCCGGCGCGATGCCCGTGCCGGTGTCGGTCACGGTGAAGACGACCTCGTCGCCGTCGCGACGGGCCGCCAGGGTGACGGTGCCGTCGGCGGGTGTGTGCCGCAGTGCGTTGGAGACCAGGTTGCCGAGAGCCTGCCGCATGCGCACCGGGTCGGCGTCGAGCCATGGGCTGCCGTCGTCCTCGGTGCGTACGGTAACGCCGGCCGCGTCGGCGGCGACGCGGTGGGCGGCGGCGACCTGGTCCAGCAGCTCGTCGGCGCGGACGGGTTCGCGGTGCAGGCGCAGGGTGCCCGCGTCGGCGGCCGCGAGGTCCTGGAGGTCGTCGATGATGCGCTGGAGCACCAGTGCCTCCTCGTGCAGGGAGCCGAGCAGCGCGGGATCCGGGGCGACGACGCCGTCCCGGGTGACCTCCAGCCAGCCGCGGATGTTGGTGAGGGGGCTGCGCAGTTCGTGCGCGATGTCGCTGACCATGGCCTTGCGCTGGGACTCCAGGCGTTCGCGCCGCTCGGTGAGGTCGTTGAAGGCCTCCGCCAGGATGCCGGTCTCGTCCCGTGTGGTCACCGGCACCCGCACATGCATGTCCGGCGGCTGCTGTGCCGCCTCGGTCAGCGCGCGGAGCGGCCTGACGAGCCGGGTGGCGACCACGGCGGTGACGGCGAGGGTCACGGCCAGCACGAGACCGGCGGCGCCGACGATCTTCGCCTTGTTGGCCGGGGACATGTCGAAGCGGGGCGGGGTGGTGGGGTCGTCCCCACCGAGGTACAGCTCGGCCACCGGGGCGACGTATGGGGTGAGTTGGGTGCGCAGGGCGTCGTCCGTGCAGGTCTGCGCCGCCTTCATGGCCTGCGCATCGTCCATCTTGGCGTACTTGGCGATGACGAACCGGCTCGCGGTCGCCTTGCCCGTGGGATCGAGCATGAGGTAGGGCCCTACGCCCGGGTCCAGGCCGTGATGTTGCAGGCAGACGCGGGCGCCCTCGGTCAGGTCGTCGAGTGCGTTCTTTTCGGTGCGCGTGGGGTTGGCGAGCAGCCCGTAACCGCAGTCCTCCGTCACGTAGTCGGAGGCCGGGCTGCCATCGGAGTTGACGATCACGGGACGACCGCTCGGGCTCTTTTCGACCTTGGTCTCGACGCCGAACCGGTGGTAGCAAGCCTGTTCCTTGGCGGCGATCGCCTCCAGTCGGGAGCGCTCGTTCCCCGTGAGCCGGTAGGGGCCCACGGCACGGGGGTCGATCCCGCTCAGCTGTGCGCCGGCCTCGGTGTAGGTGTCGGTGTGCAGCGGGTCGACGGTGGCGGCGGCGCCGAGCGGCAGGGCAGTTCCTTTCCTCGCCGAGTCGGCGATGAGGGTGCGGTCGGCCGTGGTCAGGGCGATGCGCCGGCCCGAGGTCGCGGCCAGGGTGCGGACGGTGGCCTCGACGCCCTTCCAGTCGGGGTGGGTTGCGGCGTAGCCGCTGAGTTCGGCGAGGATCTTCATGTCGTCGGCGAGGTCCTGGCCCTGTTCCTCCCGCAGGGCACGGGTGGTGGTCTCCACCGCCAGCCAGGCCGTCGCCGCCACGGAGCACACCGCGATGACCACCGACGCGATCAGCAGCCGCACCAGCAGCCGTTTGCGCAGCGGGATGCGGCGCTTCACGGACGGCCGCCGCTGAGTTTGTAGCCGACCCCGAACACGGTCAGCAGCCGCACCGGCCGGCGCGGATCGGCCTCGATCTTCTTGCGCAGGTTCATGATGTGGACGTCGACGGCCCGCTCGGTCGAGGCCCGGTCGATGCCGCGGGTGCACTGCAGCAACTGCCGCCGGGTGAATACCCGTTCGGGCTCCGCCGCCATGGCCAGCAGGATCTGGAACTCGGCCGGTGTGCACTCCACCGGTGTGCCGTCGCAGTGCACCTCGTGCCGATCCGGATCGACGGCGAGCCCGGCCGTCCGTACGACGGGATCCTCCCGCACGCCGACCGTCCGGCCGCTGCGCCGCAGCACCGTACGGATGCGGGCCATCAGCTCCCGCGGACTGTACGGCTTGGTCATGTAGTCGTCGGCGCCCAGCTCCAGACCGAGCAGGACGTCGTCCTCCTCGGACCGTGCGGTCAGCATCAGCACCGGGATCTCCTCGTCGGCGCCCCGCAGGACCCGGCACACCCCGAAGCCGTCGACCACGGGGAGCATCAGGTCGAGGACGACAAGGTCGGGTCTGAGGGAACGGGCGGCGGCCAGCGCGGCCGCCCCGTCATGGACGACGGTGGCCGTATGGCCCTCGGCCAGCAGGGACCGGCGTATGAGTTCGGCCTGCATCTCGTCGTCCTCGGCGACCAGCACATGTGCGCACACGCGGCGGATCCTAAGCGGTCAGCGGGCCAGGGACACGGCGTCACCCATGACGATGACGGGATGCAGATCCGGGTCGAGCACGCGGAGCAACTCCTTCATGTGCTTCTCCGCGATGCTGACGCAGCCGTGGGTGGGGCCGCCGTGGTCCACGTGGATCCAGACGCCGCCGCCGCGCTTCGCCCCGAGCGGGCGGGTCCAGTCGAGAGGTGAAGTCCCCGGCCTGCGGTTGTAGTTGATGGCGACGACGTAGTCGAAGGCGCCCGCGAGGGGCTCCCCCTCGAAGCCGGTGCCGGGTGAGGTGAAGCCGTAGGAGTGGTGGTACGGCAGCTTGGCGCCGGGGTCGGTCAGCAGCCCGCCCGCGTCGGTGAGGCCGTAGACGCCGATGGGCGAGCGCAGGTCTCCGGCCATGTGGTGGCCCGTCCAGCCCTTGAGGGCGTTGTGCGCGGGCCAGCTCGCGCCGGGCCGCCAGCCGGTGGCGGTGCGCTCGTACAGGACGAGCGTGGACAGCGGGGAGTTCTTGTCCTTGCCGGTGACGACGACGGCCTGGCGGGCGTCGGCGGGCATCTTGGCGAGCGTCCTCGGTCCCAGGCCGGGCAGTTGCAGCGGGGCGGACTCGGCTCTCGCCCCGGCCGTCGGCGTGGGGATCGGTACGGCCGCGGGGGTGCTCGCTGCTGCCGCGTCGCCGCCGGAGGGATGGCCCGGCAACGCCACCGCCCCGCCGCCGCATCCCGTCAGGAACAACAGGGACGCGGCGAGCAGGGCGGGACGTGGTCTGCGCGTGATCATGAACGCATACTGACGCAGACATGTAAGGAACTGGTCAGGATCTAGGCCGTGTTCGGCTTGCCGTCCTGATAGAGCCAGGACTGGAACAGGCTGTTCAGGTCCTTGCCCGACTCTCGTTCGGCGAGGTTCACGAACTTCGCCGTGGTGCCGTGTCCGCCTCGGTGTTCGGTCGCCCAGGCCCGCAGGATGCGGAAGAACGTGCGGTCGCCGACGGCCTTGCGCAGTTCGTGCAGGGCCATCGCGCCGCGGGCGTAGACCGGGGTGGCGAAGATGTTCTCGCCGCTGCCGGGGTCGCCGGGCGGGAACTCCCACAGGTCGTCGCTCGCCGGGCGGGCGTAGAGCTTGTCGAAGGTCTCCTGGGCGCTGTCGCCGCCGTGCTGCTCGCTGTAGAGCCACTCGGCGTAGGTCGCGAAGCCCTCGTTGAGCCAGATGTCCTTCCAGGAGGTCAGCGACACGGAGTCGCCGAACCACTGGTGGGCGTTCTCGTGGACGAGGGTGCTCAGGTCCGGCGCCGAGTCGTACAGGGGACGCGACTGGGTCTCCAGCGCGTACCCGACGTCCGGCGCGCGGTCCACGATCGACCCGGCGTTGCGGAACGGGTAGGGCCCGAAGAGCTTGCTCTCCCACTCCAGGACGGACGGCAGCTTCTTCAGTACGGGTGCCGCCTCGGACGCCTCGCGCGGGTCGACGGCGTTGTAGACGCGGATGCCGTCACGGGTGGTGTACTGCTCGACCTCGAACTTCCCGACCGTCGCGGTGGCGAGGTAGGCGGCCATGGGTTCGCGCTGGCGCCAGTGGAACGTGGTGTGCCCGTGCGCGGTCCGCCGCCCGATCAGGACACCGTTGGCCACGGCGGTGCGGTTCTCGGGGACGGTGACCGTGATGTCGTACGACGACTTGTCCTTGGGGTGGTTGTTCGCCGGGAACCAGGTCATGGCGCCCTGCGGCTCCCCGGCGACGAAGGCGCCGTCGTCGGTGGGTATCCAGCCGTCGAGCGAACCGTCGGGGTCGGTGACCGGCTTGGGGGTGCCGCTGTAGGTGACGGTGACGCGGAACTCCTCGCCCCTGTACAGGGGGCGGGCCGGGGTCACGACGAGTTCCTGGCCGTCGCGGCGGTGTTGCGCCGGGGCGTGGTCGACGGTCAGGCCGGTGACCTTCAGCCCCTTGAAGTCGAGGTCGAAGCGGCTCAGGTCCTGGGTGGCGCGGGCGGTGAGGACGGCGGTTCCGTCGAGGTGGCCACTCGTCGGGTCGTAACGGAGGGTCAGGTCGTAGTGGTGGACGTGGTAGCCGCCGTTGCCGGCGAGCGGGAAGTACGGATCCCCGGCACCGGATGCGCCGCCCGTGCTCGCGGAGGCGGGTCCGGCGGCGGCGAGCAGAGCCGCGAGGGCGACGGGGACCGTCGCGGTCAGAACCTCGCGGCGCAGGACGGTGGCGGGTCTGACGGCCTGTCGGCGGGATTGCCTCACATGCACTCCTGGGGGGTGGCCGATGATCACACGGGCACCAGGGTATGGGCCGCCCGTCCCGGTTTCCTCCTCGATTGGGTCAAGTCACACGGCGTCACCCGCCGCTCCCGCACTACGCTCGACGTCACCCGCCACCGCAGAGAGGCCCGATCGTGAGCGTTCGCGTGCGTCGCGTCTACGAACCGCCCGAGCCGGACGACGGCGTACGCGTCCTGGTCGACAGGCTGTGGCCGCGCGGCCTGTCCAAGGATGCGGCGCGCGTGGACGAGTGGCCCAAGGCCCTGACCCCGTCGACGGAGCTGCGCCGCTGGTATCACGCGGGTGAGGGGTCGTACGAGGAGTTCGCGGGCCGTTACGAGGCGGAGCTGGACGCCCCGGAGGCGGCCGAACTCCTCGGCCGTGTCCGGGAGTTGGCGGCCAAGGGGCCCGTGACGCTGCTGACCGCCGCCAAGGACCCCGGGCAGAGTCACGCCGCCGTGCTGGTCCGGTTGCTGGATGCGCCTTCGAGGTAGTTCTCGGTGACGGCCAGGGCGGCCGCCATGATGCTCAGTTGGGGGTTCACCTCCGGGCAGCCCGGCAGGACGGAGGCATCGGTGACGAGGACGCCGTGGACGCCTCGCAGCCTGCCCTCGGCATCGGCCGGTGCCCGCCGCGGATCGCTGCCCGCGGCGACCGTGCCGGTCGGGTGGAAGGCCGACAGGTGCAGATCGCGCGGGGTGATCCCGGTGAGCAGCGCGTCGAGTTCGGCGAGGGTGCGGGCGCGCGGTGCGCGTGGGACGCCGGTGAGCACCTCGTGGGCCCCGGCGGCGAAGAGGATGCGGCCCATGGCTCGTACGGCCGTCATCAGCCGGTCGCCGTCGCGGGGGTCCAGGCGGTAGTGGACGATTGTGCGGTCGCGGCCCAGGACCCGGCCCGCGGGCCGGTCGGCGATCATGGCGCCGAGGATCGCGAGGCGGTCGGCTCCCTCCAGTTCACGGCGCAGGGAGCGCCCGAGGCCGGGGAGGACGAAGCTGCTCATGCCGGGCGGGCTCGCGGTCGCCTCGATCAGGATCCCGCGGTCGTGCAGTTCCTCGATGCCGGTGCTCTGCAGGACACCTTCCCAGGAGGTGACCGGGTCGGTGAAGCGGCCGGCGACGCTGGTGGCCGGGTGCACGCTGAGGTTGCGGCCCAGGCGGGGATGTCCGCCGAGGCCGGAGCGGCGCAGCAGCGGTGGGGTCTGCAGGGCGCCCGCGGCCGTGACGACGAGGGGGCTGAGGATCTCCAGTTCGCTGCCGTCCGCCCGGCGCGCCAGGATGCCGGCCGCGTGTGGCGGGCCCGGGCGGTCGTGGTCGAGCAGGATCCGCTGCACGCGTGCGCCGGTGACGATGCGCGCCCCGTGGGCGCATGCGTCGGGCAGGACGGACAGCTGCACGCTCTGCTTGGCGCCGGTGGGGCAGCCCACCACGCACTGGCAGGATCCCTTGCAGCCCGGTGCGTTGCGGCGCAGCGGGCCGGCCCGCCAGCCGAGTTGTCCGGCGCCGGCCAGGGCGAGCAGGCCGTTCCTGCCGAGGACGTCGAGCGGCTGGGTGGCGACGCGCAGGGTGCGTTCGATCTCGTCCAGCCGTGCGGGGAGTCCGTCGGCGAGGTGGAAGCCGTGGCGGCTGCTCCAGCGGTCGAGGACATGGGCCGGAGTGCGGTAGCAGGTGCCGGAGTTGACGACGGTGGTGCCGCCGACGGCCCGTCCGACCGGCAGCAGGAGGGGCGGATTGCCCAGGGCGGCGGTCGCTCCGCCGTCCCGGTACAGGTCGGTGAAGCGGTCCAGCGGAGCACGGCGGCCGAAGGAGGCCGTGGTGTGGTGCTCGCCCTCCTCCAGCACCACGACGTCGAGCCCGGCGCGCGCGAGAGTGCGGGCGGCCACGGCTCCTCCGGCGCCGGATCCCACCACGACGGCGTCGGCGGTGGCCCGGGCGGGCCACTCCTGGGCCGGGGTGCAGTCCAGGGGCGGGTCGTCGGGGGCTGCCGGTGCCGCTGGGGCCGGCGTGCGCTCGGTGGCCGCGGCGAGCAGCACGGGGACCTTGAGGAGATCGAGCGCCGGCAGGAGTCCGGGGCGCGCGGCAAGGGAGTTGAGCACCGTTTCGCGCTCGTCCGGGGTGAGGGCGGCCAGGCGACGCCCGCTGTGCAGGACGGCGTATGCGTCCACGGCGGTGGCGGCGGCATGCACGGCGGCCCGTACGGGCCCGGGCAGTGCGGACAGGAACGTGTCGAGCCTGCCGGGTACGCGCGCGAGCCACTCCCCGCCCCCGGTGTCGGCCAGCAGCGCGGCGACCAGTCCCCGCCCGGTCACCGGTCCCCCACCTCGGCGTGTGCGGTGCCCTGCAGCGTCCATGTGGCTTCGGTGCGCCAGTGGCCCCACCAGCGCTCCAGCAGGATCGTCGCGTCGGCGTTCTCGCTGTTGCGGCACACCGCCGGGGCGCCGTCCGGGTCGCGGTAGTCCAGGGCGAGGGTGCGCTCGGCCGGCTGGATGACTTCGACGCGGATGCGGCGCAGCAGCGTACGGCCGGTCACCGTCCACACGGGCAGTCCGATACGGGCGCGGAAGCGTCCGATGCCGAACAGGCCGACCGCGGAGCGCTCCGCCCGGCGCGGCCAGGTGCGGTTGCGGTGCCTGAGGCGCAGGAAGACGAGTGGCGGCAGCCGCCGCAGCAGGGGCTGCGTCGACACCGCGGCGATCACCTCGAGTACGTCGCCGTCGCCCAGTTCCGCGTGGAGCCAGGCCCAGCGGCGGGCGTTGCCGTGACCGTGGATGCGGGCGGAGGCGCCTGGGGCGTCGCGCAGGGCCAGCGTCTGTTTTCCGTCGCTGAACGTTCCGTCGTACGTGGCCCGGGCCGCCGGAAGCATGTGGGCGGCGGGGAGCAGGGGACGCCGCCAGGACCAGCGGGGAAAGGTGAACAAGGGCTCGGCCAGGGGCCGTTCGGCAAGATCCCAGTGGAAGTCGCCGACGTTTCCAGTCAGTTGCCCCGGGGCGGCCGAGACGCCGTCGGCTGTGAATCCGTGCGCGGGGTTGTTCCAGGGGGTGGGCCCGAAGCGGATGTGGCGGACCTCTCCGTCGGGTGGGAAGGCGGCGGCCCAGCCGTGGGCGTGCGGTGCGGACCCGTCGGTGGGCGAGACCAGTTCGTGGTGGAGCCAGATGCCGGTGCCGGTGGCGGGGTCGGTCAGGGTGGTGTACCAGACCTCGGTGCGGCCGGGACTGCCGTCCCAACGCGGTGCGAGGTACTGGGCGGGGTCCTCCCGCCGGGGAAAGCGGAAGCTCAGGAGGAAGGGCGCCAGGCCGGTGGTGACGGGGAAGCGCAAGGTGCCCCGGCCGACCGGCGCGCCGTCCTCGTACAGCGTGAACGGCAGGACCGTCATCGACTTCACCGGACGGCGGGGGGTCACCGACTTCCAGCCGTCCAGGGTGAGGACGCGGTCGTCGGCGGTGAACGTCAACCGGTAGCGGATGCGGCGGCGGGCGAGTGGCGAGATCTCCAACTCGCCTGTGGCGTCCGGGTCGTCGGCCAGTCCGGTGATGCGTATGCGGCCGCCGATCCGGGCCCGGGTGGTGCGGTGCGGGCGCAGGATTTCGTCGGCCTCGGCCCGCAGGTCGAGGCGGATGCGGCGGACCGGGTCCCGGCTGTCGAGCCGGACCGTGCCGAGCATGGTCTCCGTGAACGAGGTGCCCCTCACGCCAGTCCCTCCAGCATGAGGCGTTCGGTGTCGCGCAGATAGGCGTCGGCGGCCGTGTGGGCCCGGCGGCTGTCGCCGGAGGTCACGGCCTCCACTACCGGGGCGAGGCGCCGGTGGGCGGCTTCGGCGTCGGTGAACGGCCCGCGCAGGGCGGCGCGGACGGGGAGGTAGGCGTTGAAGAGGGTGTTGGTCAGCAGGACGTAGACCCGGTTGCCGGTCGCGCGGGCGAGGGCGCGGTGCACCTCGACGTCGGCCAGTTGCACGGCGTCCGTGGCGTCCGCTGTCCGTACGGACTCAAGGAGGCGGCGCAGTTCGACGTGGTGCGCCCGGGTGGCCCGGGCCGCGGCCCGCTCGGCTATCAACGCACCCACGGACCGCCGTACTTCGAAGATCTCGCGGACCCATTTCGCGTCGTGCCGCACGAGCATCGGCAGGAGGTCCGCGCCGCCGAGCCGGGCGTAGTCGCGGACCTTGGTGCCGACGCCGTGCCGGGTCTCCAGGAGGCCGGCCTGGACCAGGCGGCCGAAGGCGTGTTTGAGGGTGGTGCGGGTGACGCCGTATCCGTCGGCCAGTTGGCGCTCCGGGGGCAGATAGCTGCCCGCCGGGTGGCGTCCGGCCAGGATGTCCTCGCGCAGCCGGGCCTCGAGGACGTCCACGATCGTCTCGCGGGGCAGTGCCTCCACGGATGCCTCCTTGTACGGAAGAGGTGGATGAGTGGCTGAGCCACTGAACCAGCGGGTGCGAGCGCCGGTCAATCCCCTTGCGGCTGCCAGTTGTTCACGCGGAAGTGCCGCAGGGGCGGCCGGGTTCGTCCCCGGCCGCCCCTGCGGCGCGTGCGTCGATCGCTCGGTCAGGCGGTCTGCTTCGCCGCCGCCCGTCCCGCCGCCCGCCCGGAGAAGAGGCAGCCGCCGAGGAAGGTTCCCTCCAGGGCGTTGTAGCCGTGGACGCCTCCGCCGCCGAAGCCCGCCACCTCGCCGGCGGCGTAGAGACCGTCGATGGGGTTGCCGTCGGCGCCCAGGGCACGGGAGTCGAGGTCGGTCTGGATGCCGCCGAGGGTCTTGCGGGTCAGGACGTGGAGTTTGACGCCGATGAGCGGGCCGGCCGCAGGGTCGAGAATGCGGTGCGGGGTGGCGACGCGGCCGAGGCGGTCGCCGATGTAGCGGCGGGCGTTGCGGATGCCCTGGATCTGGGAGTCCTTGCTGTAGGGGTTGGCGATCTGCAGGTCGCGTGCCTCGATCTGGCGGCGCAGGTCGTCCGCGTCGAGCAGCGGCTTGTCCGTCAACTCGTTCATTTTCGTGACGAGTTGCTCAAGGGTGGGCGCGGTCACGAAGTCGGCGCCCTTGCGCAGGAACGCGTCGACCGGGGCCGGAGCGCCCTTGCCCAGGCGGTTCTTCAGCACCGCACCCTTGTCCTTGGCGGTGATGTCGGGGTTCTGCTCGGAGCCCGACAGCGCGAACTCCTTCTCGATGATCTTCTGGGTGAGGATGAACCAGGAGTGGTCGTAGCCGGCGATGTCCTCGGTCGTACGCAGGTGTTTCAGGGTGCCCAGGGTGTCGTAGCCGGGCAGGCAGGGGTCGGGCAGGCGGCGGCCGAGGGCGTCGAACCAGAGGGAGGACGGGCCGGGCAGGATGCGGATGCCGTGGCCGGGCCAGATCGGGTCCCAGTTCTGCAGGCCCTCGGTGTAGTGCCACATGCGGTCGCGGTTGACCAGGCGGACGCCAGCCTCGGCGCTGATGTCGAGCATGCGGCCGTCGACATACGCGGGCACGCCGGTGACCATGTCGGTGGGCGGGGTGCCGAGGCGCTCGGGCCAGTAGCGGCGGACGATGTCGTGGTTGGCGCCGATGCCGCCGGTGGTGACGACGACGGCCTGGGCGGTGAGTTCGAAGTCGCCGACGCGGTCGCGGTTGGAGGAGACGCCCCGGGGCGAGCGGTCTTCGGCGAGCACCGTGCCGCGCACCCCGCGCGCGGCACCGTCCTCGATCACCAGCTCGTCCACCTGGTGGCGGTGGTAGAAGGTGAGCAGCCCGTCGCGCGACGCCTGCTTGGCGTGGTCGACGAACGGCTCCACCACGCCGGTGCCGGTGCCCCAGGTGACATGGAAGCGGGGCACGGAGTTGCCGTGTCCGTCCGCCCGCAGGTCACCCCGCTCGGCCCAGCCGACCGTCGGCAGCAGCTTGATGCCGTGCCCGTCCAGCCAGGACCGCTTCTCCCCCGCCGCCCACTCGACGTAGGCGCGCGCCCAGCGCACCGCCCAGGAGTCCTCGTCGTCGACCCGGTCGAACTGGGCGCTGCCCTGCCAGTCGTTCCAGGCCAGGTCGAAGGAGTCCTTGATGCCCAGGCGCCGCTGCTCCGGGGAGTCGACGAGGAACAGTCCGCCGAAGGACCAGAACGCCTGGCCGCCGAGGTTGGCGGCGTTCTCCTGGTCGACCAGGGCAACTCGCCTTCCCCTGCTGGTGAGTTCATGCGCGGCGACCAGGCCCGCGAGGCCCGCTCCGACGACGATGACGTCCGCATCCATGGCGAGGGTTCCTTTTCTCGTTGGGGGGTCTGGTTGAGAGGGCTCGTTGGAGATCTCATCGGGAGGTGCCGCTGCCGTCGGTCAGCAGCGCGGTGAGCAGTTGTTTGAGCCAGACGCGGGCGCTCTCGACGTCCTTGTCCAGCAGCAGTTGGGTGGTGACGCCGTCGTACGCGGCGACCACGGCGTGCGCCGCGCCGTCGATGTCGCCGAGCACGGCGGGCGGCTGGGCGAAGCCCCGCGCGCGGGCGAGCCGGTCGGCGATCGCCCGGCGCAGCCGCGCCCGGTGTTCCAGCAGGGTCTCGGCGACCTGCGGATCGCGGGCTGCATGCACCAGGAAGTCCGTCTTCACCAGGAGCCAGTCCAGGTCGAGGAGCAGCACCTCGGTGACGCGGTCGACGGCGGCGGGCACGTCCAGGTCCGGTCCGTCCAGGGCGAGGGCCCCGGAGACCTGGTCCGCGATCAGGTCGGCGCGCTGCCGGTAGAGGGCGAAGAACAGCTCGTCCAGGCTGTCGAAGTTGGAGTAGAAGGCGCCCCTGCTGTAGCCGCCGGCCTCGCAGACCTCCTCGATGGAGACCCGTCCGAAGCCCTTGGCGGCGAACACGGCGAAGGCGGCGTCGAGGAGGTTGGCGCGCGTGCGGACCCGGCGCCTGGTCACGCGTGGGGCCGTTCCCTCCGTCGTCATCTCCGACCTCCGTTCGATACAGAAATGTATCCGATACATCGATGTATCGGAAGGCTGAGGTCGCTGTCCTCGTAGCACGGTCCGCGCCCGGCGCGGGCCTGACCCTGCTGACAGCAGAGCCGGTCGGCGGCGCGGCGTCGGCGCCGTAGTTTGCCGTCATGCGAGTTGCGGTGCTGTGTGACATCCATGGCAACCTGCCGGCCCTCGAAGCGGTGCTGCCGGAGGTGGAGGCGTCCGGCGCGGATGCGATCGTGCTGGCGGGAGACATGACGGAGGGCCCGCTGCAGCAGGAGACGCTCGAGGTGCTGGCGTCGCTGGGCGAGCGGGCCGTGTGGGTGCGGGGCAACTGCGAACGTGCCGTCGTCGAGGTGGCCGACGGCACGTTCCGGCCCACGGGTGCGGCGCACGAGGCGGGCACGATCTGGGCCGGACGGCAGCTCACCCCGGCGTGGCGCGACCGGCTCGCGGCGCTGCCGATGACGGCCCGCCTCACGGTGGACGGTCTCGGTCCTGTGCTGTTCTGTCACGCGACCGCCCGGGACGACGAGGAGATCGTCCTGGTGGACAGCCCGGTGGAGTGGTACCGGGAGGCGTTCGCCGGCGTCACGGAGCAGACCGTGGTGTTCGGTCACACGCACATGCCCTTCGACCGGCTCGCCGACGGGCGGCGCTACGTCAACCCCGGAAGCGTCGGCATGCCGTACGGACCGCGCGGTGCCGCGGCCTACTGGGCCCTGCTCGGGCCCGGGGTGAGCCTGCGCCGCACGCCCTATGACGCTCGGGCCGCCGCCCGGCGCCTGCGCGCCAGTACGTGGCCGGACGCGGAGGCGTTCGTCGAGGAGAACGTCCTGCACGGCCCGCCGGGCGACGCCGAAGCCCTGGCGTTGTTCTCCGAGGGCGCCCGCAAGAGCCGCGGGCTGTGACCCGCGCCAACAGCCTCACTCGCGCATCCGCCGCACGCTCCAGTCGAAGCTGCCCCGGCACACCGGTGTTCCCGCCGCGTCGGTCACCTCTGCCTGCGTGGAGAGCCGGGCCTTTTCGCTCTCGCCCGCCAGCAGTGGCTGCAGGGCGTGCCGCGCCTCGTCGGTGAGGCGGCATGCGGCGACCAGCCTTCCGCGGGCCGGGGCGAGGAACTCGAGCTTGGCGACGGTCCCCAGGGGCACGATCCCGTCGAGGTCACCTGTGCGGGTGCCGCAGGCGATGATCGCCCCCAGTCCGGCCGCGTCCACCAGGGCCATGAGCCCGCTGGAGTGCAGTGAGCCGATCACGTTCGTCAGCTCCTGCGGTGTCTCCAACACCACCTCGGCCGCGCCGTCGGCGGCCCGGAGCACCTCGATTCCGGCCGTGCGATGCGCCGGGATCGGCTCCAGCAGGGTGCGGGCCAGTGCCGTCATGTCCATCGCCGCACCGTCGCACGGCCCGTTTACGGCCGGGTGACTCCAGGGGCAACGGCCGGCGCAATCCCGGCCCTGCTCGATTCCACCGAGCCAAAATAGGAACAGATTTTCGAATCTGAGGTACCCTGAATCTGTGACCACGCACCTCCAGGGCTCGCTCTTCGACCAGACCGACGAGTTGCGTCTCGGCTCCCTCCACGGGATCCGTCGGACGCATCTCGGCCTCGGCGCCTGGATCGACGTCCTGCCCGGATGGCTCGACGGCTCGGACATCCTGTTCGAACGGCTGGCCGCCGAGGCGCCCTGGCGTGCGGAGCGACGCAAGATGTACGACCAGGTCGTCGACGTACCCCGGCTGCTCGCGTTCTACGGGGCCGACGACGCCCTTCCGCACCCGGTGCTGAACGAGGCGCGCGACGCCTTGTCCGCGCACTATGCCGACGAGTTGGGCGAGTCGTTCACCACGGCCGGGCTCTGCTACTACCGCGACGGGCGGGACAGTGTCGCCTGGCACGGCGACCGGATCGGGCGGGGCGCCCGGGAGGACACCATGGTCGCCATCCTCTCCGTGGGCGCGCCCCGCGATCTGCTGCTGCGTCCGATGCGCGGCGGCGACAGCGTCCGGCGCCCGCTGGGGCACGGCGATCTCATCGTGATGGGCGGCTCCTGCCAGCGGACATGGGAGCACTCCATCCCGAAGACCACACGCGCCGCGGGACCGCGCATCAGCATTCAGTTCCGCCCGCACGGCGTGCAGTGAGGCGGAGAGGCGGCCGCTTCGGCTGCACGCAGGGGGCTGCCTCCGGCGGACGGTGCCGGAGGCAGCCCTTCCGCTACTTCCGCAGCTGCCGTCCTCTTGGCCCCCGCTTCGCATCGCACCCCTGAGCTCGCAGATTGGCGCGGACCTGCCGCTTCCGGTGCGGGTCGGTTCTGCTTTGCTGGTGCTGTCGGGCAGGGACCTCACACCGCGGGGCAATCATGCAGGCAGACGTGCGGCAAGTCGCCGACGGCGTTCACTTGGTACACGGCAGCAACACCAACTGGGTGATCCTCACGGAGGGCGACGAGATGACCCTGGTGGACACCGGCTACCCCGGTGACCGGGAGCAGGTGCTCGCGTCCCTGGTGGCGGTGGGCGGGGCACCGGAGGCGGTCGCGGCGGTGCTGATCACCCACGCGCACAACGACCATCTGGGCTGCGCCGAGTATCTGCGCTGCACCTACGGCACGCCCGTGTACCTCCACGAGGCAGAAGTGCCGCACGCGCGCCGGGAGTTCCTGCACCAGGTGACCGTCGGACAGGTCCTGAGGAACAGCTGGCGGCCCGGTGTCCTGCCCTGGTCGGTGCACGCCGTCCGTTCCGGCGGCACGGCCCATGTGCCGGTCGCCGCCCCGGAGCCGTTCCCGGCGGCGGGCGCACTGGACCTGCCGGGCCGCCCCGTGCCGGTGCACACGCCCGGCCACACCGACGGGCACGCGGCCTTCCACCTGCCGCACGCCGGGGTGCTGATCTCGGGCGACGCCCTGGTCAGCGCTCACCCCACCTCGCGGATCCAGGGGCCGCAACTGCTGCCCGCCATGTTCCACCACGAGCGTGCCCGTGCCGTCGCCTCGCTGGACATCCTGGCCGCACTCGACGGCGATCTGCTGCTGCCCGGACACGGCCCGGTGCACCGTGGTCCAGTACGTGAAGCGGCACTTCAGGCCAAGGAGCGCGCCCTCTAAGGTGAGGTGACGATCACCCGCGAGGCAAGGACACGCAAGCCATGGCACTGCAGATCAGCGCGACGAACCCGGAGCACCCCGCGCTCCTGCTGGCCCTGCCCTGGCACCTGCCCCTGGAGGAGTGGCCCGACGAATACCTCGTCCCGCTGCCGCGCGGCATATCCCGCCACGTCGTGCGCTACGCCCGGGCCGGCGACGAGGTGATCGCCGTCAAGGAGCTCGCCGAACGGCCCGCCCTGCGCGAGTACGAGCTGCTGCGCGACCTGGACCGGCTCGGCATCCCCGCGGTGGACCCGCTGGCCGTGGTCACCGGGCGCACCGACCAGGAGGGCGACCCGCTGGAACCGGTGCTGATCACCCGGCATCTGCGCGGCTCGCAGCCGTACCGCTCGATGTTCGAGACGACCATGCGCCCGGCCACCATGCACCGCCTCATGGACGCGCTGGCCGTACTGCTGGTGCGCCTGCACCTCGCCGGGTTCGCGTGGGGCGACTGCTCACTGTCCAACACCCTCTTCCGGCGCGACGCGGGCGCCTACGCCGCCTACCTCGTGGACGCCGAGACCGGCGACCTGCATCCCCAACTCAGCGCGGGGCAGCGCGACTACGACCTCGACCTCGCCCGCGTGAACATCAGCGGTGAACTCCTCGACCTGGAGGCGTCGGGGGCGCTGCACCCGTCCGTGGATCCGGTCGAGTTCGGCATGGAGATCTGCGCGCGCTACGGGGACCTGTGGCAGGAGCTGACCCGCACGTCCGTGTACCCGGCGGGCAAGTACCACTACATCGAGCGCCGGATCCGCCGCCTCAACGACCTCGGTTTCGACGTGGCCGAGATGCAGATCCAGCACTCCTCCAACGGAGACACGGTCACCTTCGTGCCCAAGGTCGTCGACGCCGGCCACCACCAGCGCCAGCTGCTGCGTCTGACCGGCCTGGACGCGGAGGAGAACCAGGCGCGGCGGCTGCTGAACGACCTGGAGAGCTGGATGGCCACCCAGGACGACTACGCACCCGGCGACCCCCTCGCGGCCCGCCCCGAGGTGCTGGCCCATCGGTGGGTACGGGACGTCTTCCGGCCCACCGTGCGCGCCGTGCCCCTCGAACTGCGTGGCGCGATGGACCCGGCGGAGATCTACCACGAGCTGCTCGAGCACCGCTGGTATCTGTCCGAGCAGGCACAGCACGACATAGGGCTGGACACGGCCGTCGAGGACTACATCGAGAATGTGCTGCCCAGGGCGCGGGAGACCCTGGAGCCCGTCACCCCGGAGTGACTCAGGCGTGCGGGACCACGGCCACCGGGCAGTTCGCGTGGTGCAGGACCCCGTGCGCCACGGACCCGATGCGCGCGCCCACGGCCGTACGGTGCGCGCGCCGGCCGACGACCATCAGCTGGGCCCGCGCAGCCACCGACAGCAGCACCTGGCCCGCGCTGCCGATCTCCACGTGCTCGATCACGGGAACGTCGGGGAAGCGCTCCCGCCAGGGCTGCAGTGCGGCGGAGAGTGCCTTCGTCTCGAACGGTTCCAGGCCGCCGGCCTCCTCGAGGAGGTGCATCGAGCCCGGGCTGTACGCGAACACCGGCGGCAGCGTCCAGGCCCGCACCGCGCGCACGGTGGCGCCGCGGGCGGCCGCCGTCTCGAACGCGAACCGCAGCGTGTCGGCGCTGTCGTCCGGCTCGCCCTGCTGGCCGACGACGACCTCACGGCCGGCGGCCTCCGCCGTCGGCCGGTCATCGGCGCGCACCAGCACCACCGGCCGCGTGGCCTCGGCGATCACCTGTTGGCCGACCGAGCCGAGCAGGAACCCGACGACGGGCCCGTGCCCGCGTGAGCCGAGCACCAGCAGCTCGGACTCCGCGGCAGCGGCGACCAGCGTGTCGACCGTCTCCCCCGCCACGACGTCAGTGGTGACGTCCAGGTCCGGATGCCGTGCCGTGACACCCCGGACGGCCTCGGCCAGCGCGTCCCGCACCCATCCGGCCTGCGTGTCCGGGTCCGCCGCGTCGATCGCCTCGTACGGCTGGAAGCGCCAGGCCTGCAGCACGCGCAGCGTGAGCCCCCGGCGGACCGCCTCCCTGGCCGCCCAGTCCAGAGCCGCGATGCTCTCCTCGGTTCCGTCGACGCCTGCGGTGATCGGGCGGGTCATGCGGCTGCCTCCCAGTCTCGTGGTCAGGTCACTCCCGCCCAGTCTTCACTACGCTCCTGCCATGGCCTTGGAATGGGAGCAGGTGACCGTCGACGCGGCCGACCCCGTCGCGCTGGGGCAGTGGTGGGCCGAGGCGCTCGGCTGGGTCGTGGTGAACGACGCGGCCGACGAGTACGAGATCCGGCCCGAGAAGGACCGCCTGCCGGGCCTGATCTTCGCTCCGGTACCGGAGGCCAAGACCGTCAAGAACCGTCTCCACCTCGACTTCCGCCCGGACGACCGGGACGCCGAGGTGGCCCGGCTGCTGGCGCTCGGCACGCGGACGTCGGGCAGGGCCAGGTGCCATGGGTGACGCTGGCGGATCCGGAGGGGAACGAGTTCTGCGTGCTGTCGTCGAGGCACGGCTGAGCGGTGGCCCGCCGTATACCGGAGCGAAGCGGGACGATCGAACATACGATGGGCGGGAGCCGGCGTGGTGACTGCCTTTGCGACAGGGCTCGCCGGCCGTCAGTCCGACCACTCGGGGTGGGAGACGTATGGCACAGGCGTCCGACGCAGCGCGGACCGTCATCATGACCGTGGACAAGACGTCACCTTCGGCCTTCGATTCTTAGGCGCACGTTGAGCGCATTCGCGCAGGTCAACGAGCTGTATAGCCATACATTGATCTTGGATGGACTTGATCGAAGGCAGGCCATCGGGCCGCGATTCCATGGAAGATGGGCGGAAGCGCCTACGGATCGACGGCACGCCGCGAATGCGCAGGTCAGCGCCAGGGCGACCAGCGCCGGAGCTGTCAGTCGATGATCCGGCCATAGGGAGATCCGCCGGGACGGCGTCCGCTGATCATGTCGGCGACCAGGGGGCGCCACGGCTGCACCGCTTCCTGATCGACTTCGTCAGGACGGCTCCTGTGCTCGGGGTCGGTGGAAACCTCGCCCGAGGTTTTGCTACGACGGAGCCGGGGACGGCCCCCACGGGTACGCAGCTCCGCAGTGAGCGACTCGATCTTGTCGAGGTCGGGCTCCGGCTCGGCCACGGCGGTGGCGAGTTCAGCCCTGATCGTCTTCTTTGTCCTCACCGTCGTCCTCCTGGTCCAGGGCGGCCCGCGCGGCGGCCATGATTGCCCGCCTCCGGGCCGTCGAATAGCCACCCGGCGCATCGCTCCACCGGTCGCCTCGGAGCCGTCTGCGGCCTCGTCGTACTCGTCCACGACCTCGCCGTCCACGAACGGCTCATCGGCCGGTCGGCGCTCCGGACCCATCTCGCGGTAGCAGCCCCGGCGCGGGTCCCAGATGCATTCCACCCCGCCGATCACGACCGGCCACGGCGCGCGGTCGGCCCTCTCGTCGGCGTCCGGCTCCGGCGGCTCGGGCAGCGGATCACCGTTCAGCTTCGCGGCTGCGGCCTCGAGGACGAGCAGACGGCGCGGAGCGTCGAGACCGAGCACGGCGGTCACGGCCTCGACGGCGGAGGTGACGGCGTCTGCCTCGACCTCGGCCCGGCGCTCAAGGACGACGTCGATCGCATCGGGGGCGTCGAGACCCTTGAGCTTCCGCAGCGACTCCTCCGCCCGCAGACAGCGGTCCCACGCTGCGGCCCACTCCTTCGAGCCGCGCGGGGAGCCGACCCGGGTTGTGTACGCCCGCCGCCAGAGATCGTCCAGCCGCGCCGCGCGCATGGTGATCAGTTCGTCGACCGGAAGGGCACTGCGCCGCTCGTCCAGGATCTTCGTGATCCGGGTGTGGACGGTCGACTTGCCCAGGCCGACTTGGGCGGCTATCTCGCGCTCGGTGAGGCCCGCGATCAGCAGCCGGAAGATCTCCTCGTCCTGCCCCTCTCTCAGTGCCCGTCCTGCGTGCCGTTGGGGTGGTGCGGCCATCACGTATCAACTCCGTGACTCTGCTGGTGATGTTGTCTGGGTCATGCGACGGCTGCGCACAGCGCGTGAAAGCGCGTGGTACGGCGGCGCTCTTTCCAAGGTCCTGATGTCCATGCCGGGCATCGGCATCAGGACCGGCGCCCGCATCCTCATCAACGTCGGTGACGGCACGGCGTTCCCGTCCGCTGCCCACCTCGCCGCCTACGCCGGTCTCGCCCCGGCGACCCGGACCTCTGGGTCGTCCATCCGCGGTGAACAGCCCTCACGGAGAGGAAACAAGCAGCTCAAGCGGGCCTTCTTCCTCTCCGCGTTCGCCGCTGGCCGACCCGGCTTCCCGCACCTACTACGACAAGAAGATCACCCAGGGCAAGCACCACACCCAGGCCATCCTCTGCCTCGCCCGACGCCGAGCCGACGTCCTCTTCGCGATGCTCCGCGACGACACCTTCTACCAACCACCAGCCCCCGTTGCCCCTTGACCAAAGTCATAGGGGCACCCCCCCGTACGCCGGGGCGGATCGCGCTGTCCCAGAATTCGGGGGATGCACTCCCGCCGCGACCTCCCCGACCATGGGCGTCAGTACGTGTCCACACAAGCCCTCTACACGCCGACAGGGCAGGGATCGGACGGTCGACCGGTGCGAAGGTTCACGGTGCTCTGCGGGGGCTACATCGTCAGCATGACGGGCACGGCGCTGACCTCGTTCGCGCTCACCGTCTGGATCTATCTGGAAACCGGCTCGACGATTCAGTTCGCCGTCGGTTTCATCCTGTCACTGCTGCCCGCGATCGCGATGTCCCCCTTCGCCGGAGCGCTGGTCGACCGCTGGGACCGGCGCACGGTGATGCTCGCCGGCGACATGGTCGGGGTGTGCACGAGCCTCTCCCTGGCCCTGCTCGCCGGCCTGGACGTTCTTCAGCCCTGGCACATCTTCGTCACCATCACCGTCCGCTCGGCGCTGGGAGCGTTCCTCGTACCGGCGCTGAACGCGAGCGTGACGCAGCTCGCCCCGCGCAACCAACTGGGCCGCGCCAACGGCATGGTGATGACCGCGACCGCGGTGAGCCAGACCGTGGCTCCGGCGCTCGGTGGGCTGCTCATCGTCGCGATCGGTCTCCCCGGAATCCTCGCCATCGACTGCGCGACGTTCCTGCTCAACATCGCCGTCCTCCTGCGGATCCGCATACCCCGGCCCGCCGCGTCGGAGGACGGAACGGCCGGCATCTTCGGGGAGATCCGCAAGGGCTGGCACCACCTCGCCACCCGGCGCGGTCTCGTCCCGCTGCTCTGCTTCTACGCCGCGCTCAATCTGGCGGTCGGTTTCGTCGACGTCCTCTTCACGCCGCTGGTGATCGGCATGGCCTCGGTGACGGCGCTCGGTGCGGTGCTGACGGCGGGCGGCGTCGGCATGTTCCTCGGCGGCGCCGCCATGGCCGCGTGGGGAGGGCCGCCGAAACGGATCCATGGCATCGCCGGGCTGGCCGTGCCGCTCGGGTTCTTCCTCTGCCTGGGCGCCCTGCGCCCGAACATCGCCCTGGTCGCCGTCGCCGCCTTCGGCTTCCAGTTCTGCTCGATGATCATCGACGGCACCAGCCGGAGTGTGCTGCAGACCGAGGTGGAGCCCGGCATGCAGGGCCGCGCCTTCGCCGCCTTCAACATGATCACCAACACGGTGCTGTTCACCGGCTACATGCTCGCCGGGCCCGTCTCCGAGCGGATCTTCGAACCGCTGCTGCGTCCGGACGGCGCCCTGGCCGACACCGTCGGCCAGGTGATCGGCGTCGGTTCCGGACGCGGCTCGGCCTTCCTCATCCTGCTGCTCGGGGTCGCCGTCCTGATCGTCGCACGGCTCGCCTACTTCTCACGCGACCTGCGCGCCCTGCGCGACGACGTGCCGCTGACCGCCCCGGCAGCCGCGAAAGCGGCACCGAAGCCGCAGGCCGACGCCGCAGGCTCCTCCTCAGGCCATGAACCGGCCGCCCGCCCATGACCACCACCGACCAGGAGGAACCCGGCATGGACCACGACCCGGTCGCCACCGGCGGAGCAGACGCCCTCGCCGATCTGTTCCCCCACGGCTACGACCCCTTCGACTTCCGGATCCACGAGGACCCCTATCCGTTCTACGCCTGGATGCGGGAGCACGCTCCCGTGTACCGCAACGAGGAACGGGACTTCTGGGCCCTGTCCCGCCACGCCGACGTCGTCGACGCACTGCGCAGACCGCGGCGGTTCTCCAACCGGTTCGGCATCTCACTGGAGCCGGAACTATGGGGTCCGCATGCCCCCAAGACCAGCTTCTTCCTCGCCATGGACCCACCCGACCACGGCACCTACCGCGCGTTGATCTCCAGCGCCTTCACCCCGCGCCACGTGGCCGCGATGGAGGCGCGGATCCGCGAGATCACCCGCGACCGGCTCGAGGCCCTGCGCGGTCAGCAGCGCTTCGACTTCGCCACCGACTACGCCGCCGCCCTGCCCAACGACGTCCTGTGCGAGATGCTCGGCATACCCGAGTGGGACTGGGACCTGATCCGCGCGGACACGGATGCGCTCAACGTACGCGAGGACATGTCCGACGAGCGGGGACCGACGGCGACGGCGGCAGCGCTGCGCATGGCCCAGTACTTCGTCGGACTCGTCACCGACCTCCGCAAGAACCCCGGCCAGGACCTGACCTCCACCCTGATCGGGGCAGAGGTCGACGGCCGACGACTGACCGATTCGGAGATCGTCGGATTCCTCTTCGTCATGGTCGGCGCGGGCAATGAATCCACCGGAAAGACCATCGGCAACGCCTGGTACCACGGGCATCTCGATCGCGGGATACAGCAGGCCGGGCTGAACGGGCGGGCCGACGACTGGGCGAGCGAGACGCTGCGCTACGACTCGGCGAGCCAGATGGTCGCCCGTCGCCTCACCGAGGACATCGTTCTGCACGGCGTCCCGTTGCCCGCGGGTGCCCGGATCGCCGTCCTGCCCGCGTGCGCCAACCGCGATCCGCGGGTCTTCCCCAACCCCGAGCGCTTCGACCTGGATCGCGACACCGGCAGGATGATCAGCTTCGGGCACGGACCGCATCATTGCCTCGGCTCGGTCCTCGCCAAACTCGAGATGCGCATCGCACTGGAGGAGATCGGTGCCGTCGTGTCCGCGTACGAGATCGACCTCGACCGCGCTCGCCGCGTCCACACCCCGCACCAGCGCGGTTTCGCCGCTCTCCCGTGCGAGGTCACCTGGCGCACCGCACGGGCCCACTGACATCGGCCGCTGCCGGCAGCCGACGGCAGCGGCCCGCTCAACCGGCCACGGTCGCCGCCCCGCAGCGGCCGCAGTGAGCGTCCAGGGACCTCTCGATCACCCCGGCCAGCGCCTCGGCCTGGTCCTGGAGGAAGTAGTGGCTCCCCTCGGGGATCACGGCCAGGTCGACGCTGCTGCTGAACCGGTCCCACAGCCGCACTCCACGACTGTATCCGGAGGTCATCGGGTCGGCGGTGCCCGCGATGAACGTGATCGGTGTCGAGAGCGGCGTGGGCGGCTCCGCTGGCTCGCTCAGCCACGGCTCGGTCCCGCGCGTCCACACCTCGGCGAAGTAGCGGCCGCCTTCGGTGACGTCGTGGCGGAAGGCGCGCATCACGAACGCGATGGTCTCGTCGTCGACCTCACTGCCGAAGCCGCCGATGGAACGCAGATAGCGCACCTCCGCCTCATCGGCCTCGGGCACACTCCCCCGGGTCGTCCCCACCGTCCGTGCGCCCACCCGGAGCCACCCGCGCTGCACCAGGGCCGCCAACACCCGCTGCATCGCACGCCCGATGCGACGCGGCTCGTAGAAGGGGAAGGAGGCGCCCAGGAACAGCCGCTCGACGGGGCGCCCCGCCGCCTCGACCCGGCGGACGACCTCGACGGCCGGCGCGACGCCCACGCAGTGCCCGTAGACGGCGACCGGGCCCGGCGGCAGCGCCAGTACGGCGGCGGCGCACTCAGCGGCGACGGCGTCGACGGAACGCAACTGAGGGTCGCTGCCCGGTTCGTGTCCCGGAAGCGTCACCGCCTGGAGCGAGACATCAGGGGACAGATGGCCGGCGAGTGCCCGGTAGGCGATGGCGCTGCCGCCGCCGAACGGCACGCACACCAGCTGCGTCGCGGGCTGTGTCCGCGGTGCCAGGTTCAGGAGCATGCCCGCGGCGGAGGCGGGCGACTCCAGCGCGGCCGCCAGCCCCTGCACGGTCGGGTGCGTGGTGATCAGCGGAACGGTGGCTCCCTCGATCCGCCGGATCGCGCGCACGGCGTCGAAGGACGTCCCGCCGAGCTGGAAGAAGTCGCTGTCGCGCTCGATGGACCGCACCCCGAGCACGGCCTCGAAGGCGGCGGCGACCGCCTTCTCGCCCGGAGTCTCCGGTCCCCTCCACGGGCGGCCGTCCGACACCCGCGGCTCTCTGCGCGGATCGGGCAGCTTCTTCCGGTCGAGCTTCCCGTTGGGGCTCAGCGGCATCGCATCGAGAACGGTGACCGTCGCCGGCACCATGTAGCGCGGCAGCCGGTCGGCGAGGTAGGTCCTCAGCTGCGCCGGCAGCCCCTCCCGATCGGCCTCTCCGTCGGCGGCGGTCACATACGCCGCGAGCTCGCGGTGCTCACCGCGCGTGTGCACCGTGACGGCGCTCTCGCGCACCGCGCGATGGCCGGTCAGAGTGTGCTCCACCTCCCCGAGTTCGATCCGGTACCCGTTGATCTTCACCTGGTGGTCGATGCGGCCGAGGAATTCCAGTGACCCGTCCGCCAGCCTCCGTACCTTGTCCCCCGTGCGGTACAGCCGTCCGCCGGGGCCCGCCAGCGGATGCGCGACGAACGTCGCCGCGGTGAGTCCCGGCCGCCCCACGTACCCGGTCGCGAGCTGGACTCCCCCCAGGTACAGCTCTCCCGGCACCGACCGGGGCACCTCTGCGAGCCGGCCGTCCAGGACATGGGCCCGTACGTTCGCCACCGGCCGGCCGATGGGAACCACCCCCGCGGGGGCTGTCCCGGCGCAGTCCCACCAGGTCACGTCCACCGCGGCCTCGGTCGGGCCGTAGAGGTTGTGCAGCTCCACCTGCGGCAGGAGCTGGGCGAACCTGCGGGCGAGGCCATGGGGCAACGCCTCCCCGCTGCACAGCACCCGACGCAGTGCCGGCAGCTCGGCGGCGCCCGGGTCGTCCACGAACAGTTCCAGCATAGACGGCACGAAGTGAGCGGTCGTCACCTTCTCGTCCGCCAGGATCCCGGCCAGATACGCGGCGTCCTGGTGCCCGCCCGGGCGGGCCACCACCATCACCGCACCCGTGATCAGTGGCCAGAACAGCTCCCACACCGAGACGTCGAACCCGAACGGGGTCTTCTGCAGCACGCGGTCGTCCGGCGTCAGCCCGAAGGTGTCCTGCGCCCACAGCAGACGGTTGAGGATCGCTTCGTGCGTGATCGCGACGCCCTTCGGGCGTCCGGTGGATCCGGACGTGTAGATGACGTACGCGAGGTCGGAACCCTGCATCGGCATCGGCATCGGTGTCCGGCTCGTGCCGGCCTGCTGCGGAGGCCGGGGGCCGACGACCCGATCCACGCCGAGCCGTCGTGCCAGGGGCGCCAGGTCCGGCTGTGCGATCACCACGTCGGCCCCGGCGTCGGCGACCATGAACGACAGGCGGGCCTCGGGAAGCGACGGCTCCAGCGGCAGGTACGCCGCGCCCGCCAGCTGTGTGCCGAGGACCGCGACCACGAGGTCGGCGGAGCGTTCGAGACAGACCCCGACCGTCGATCCGCGACGTACTCCCGCGTCGGCCAGCGCCGCCGCCACCGCGCACGACCGGTCCCAAAGCTCGGCGAAGGTGAGCACGTCCTCCTCCGCCACCACTGCGGGCGCGGTCGGCGTCCGCTCCACCCGGCGCCGCACCAGCTCGGGCAGGGACGCCCCGCGGTCGCCGTACCGCGCGAAGCTCCCGGACGCCGCCGGCTCCGGCCGCCCGCCCCGCGCGAGACCCGAGGCGACACCGCCGATCCTCGCCTCACGCGTCAGCCCCGTCAGGGCCGTCCGGAAGGCGCCGAGGATCTCCTCCACCTCCCCGGAGCCGATCCGGTCCCGGTGATAGAGCGCGCGCAGCGTGGACGCCGCGGTCACGAAGACGGTCAGGGGTTCACTGGTCTTCTCGAAATCGGTCAGTCCGCGCAGCGACAGCTGCCCCACGTCGGTGCTCTCGCCGAAGTCGACGGGGTAGTTCTCCAGAACGAGCAGAGTGTCGAACAGCGGCTCGGTCGCCGTGACCCCCGTCCAGGACTTGATCCGGGCGAGCGGACTGAACTCGAAGCGGCGCGCCGCCGCATGCAGCGCCTGGACCTCGCGCAGCCACTCCCCCACGCCGCGGTCCATGGGAGCCGTCAGCTGCAGCGGGAGGCTGTTCACGAAGCTGCCAACCATCCGCTCCACCTGCGGCAGCACCGCGGGCCGGCCCGAACAGGCGACTCCGAACCGTACGTCCTGGCCTCCGCTGAAGCACTCCGTCACGAGGGCCCACGCGGCCAGCATCAGCGTGCCCGGCGTGACGCCGTGCCGGGCGGCGGTCTGCCGCAACGCGGCGCTCAACTCCGCGCCCAGTGCGAGGCTGTGCTCGTCGATGACCGTGGGCGGACCGTCCGGCGCGGCCGGCCGCAGAGGCGCCAGCTTGTCGAACCCGGCGCCGTTCCCGAGGGTTTCGGCCCAGTACTCCTGGGCCGCGTCCAGGTCCTGCTGCTGGAGCCAGGCGATGTAGTCGCGATACGGCGGAGCGGGTGCCGGAGGCGGTGTCCCCGCGGTGAGGCTGAGGTAGCGGCCGACGACCTCCCCGATGACCAGCGGCACGGACCAGCCGTCGATCGGCAGCATGTGGTGGGTCCACACCACGAGGTGCCGCTCGGCGCCCAGGCGCACCAGGTCGAGGCGGAGCAGGGGTGCCTGTGCGGGGTCAAACCCTGCCGCCCGCTCGGCCGCGAGCAGCTGCTCCGCCTTCTCGTCCTGGACGTCCGGCTCCACGCCGGACCAGTCGTGACGGCGCAGGTCGACGGTCACATGGCGGTGCACGACCTGCAGGGGCGTGTCCATGCCCTCCCAGTGGAAGGAGGTACGCAGTGACGGGTGGGCGCGGACGGTCTGCTGCCAGGCGGTCTCCAGCGCGCGGGCGTCGAGTCGCCCGTCGACGGCGAAACTGTGCTGGGCCAGGTACGTGTCGGAGTCTCCGCCGTAGAGGCTGTGCAGCAGCATGCCCTGCTGCAGCGGTGACAGCTCGTAGACGTCCTCCACGTCCTCCGCGCTCATTCAGCCTGCCTCTCGGCGAGCCTGCCCAGCAGGCCGTCGAGCTGGGCCCGGTCGACGCGCGCGAGCGGGAAGGCCGCCGTCGCGCCCTCCGGGGCCGCCGCGCCGATCAGCGAGCGGAGGTGGGAGAGGTGGCTCGTGCAGAGACGTTCCACGGTCCCGGCGTCGTGCCGCCGCTCGCCGTACTGCCAGGCGACGACGAGTTCACCGGCGCGCACACCGGCGCGCACCTCGAGGGGATAGGGCCGGAGCTCGAAGGGGCTGCGGTCCCCGCCGACGGTCTCCGCCGCGACGGAGAAGGTCCCGGACGCGGGCTCCATGGCCTTGCCCGTGTAAGTGAACGCGAGATTGACCGGCGCCGCGTCCAGCGGCTCGCGCCCCTGCCGGAGCAGCTGCCAGCCGGTGCCGCCCGCGGGCACGGCCCTCAGGGTCTCCTTGACGGTGCGGAGCGTCTCGTCTCCGGCGGCACGCAGGAGCAGCGGGTGGGTGGGACTGAACCAGCCGACGGTACGCGTCACATCGACGTCGTCGAACAGCTGCGCCCTGTCGTGGCGGACGAGATCGATGAGGTGGCGCTCGGCACCGGTCCACTCCTCGAGTGTGCGGGCCAGCGCCGCCAGCAGCAGTTCCTCGACCGTGCAGGCCAGCCGCTCGGGCGCCGCGAGCAACGCCGAGGTCGCGGCAGGATCGAGACGCGCGAGGGCAGTCCGGGTACCGGCTTCGGTATCGGCGCCTCGCTCTTCCGGGTGATCGTCGGGCAGCCGCCCGCGCTGCTCCCCGCCGGGACCTCCGGTCACCACCTCGGACCAGTACGGGCGTTGCCCCTGTACGGACTCCGATGACGCGTAGGAGGCGAGCCGGCGCGTCCAGGACTGCCACGACGTAGTCTTCGGCAGGAACCGCAGCGGCTCGCCGGCCGACAGTTGTACCACCGCGGTCTCCAGGTCCGCGAGAAGGATCCTCATGGACGCCTCGTCGGCCACCAGCCGGTGGGCCACCACGGCCAGTCGGTCCGCCCGCCCCTGGCCTGGTCGCAGCAGCGCCACCCTGATCAGCGGCCCGACCGCCGGATCGAGGCTGCGCTGCAACTCGGCGCAGACCTCCTCGGTCCGCCGATCCGGGTCCTGGCCGGACGAGACGTCGTAGCACGCGAACGGCGTCTCGTCCCCGCGCGGGGCGATGCGCGACCGGGTCCGGGCCCCCGCGAGCAGCAGCCTCTGGCGCAGTCCGTCATGGTGCCCGAGCACCGCCTCGACGGCCGCGCGCAGCACCTCGGGATCGACCTCGACGGCCAGGTCCAGCAACACCGACAGGTTCCACTGCGCGGGTGCCGTCAACTCGGCCGTGCACAAAGCGTGCTGGGTCGGCGAGAGGGGTGCCGGACCCGTGACGTCCGCCTGCTCGGCATCGACGGTGCGGCCGGCCTCGACCACCACGGCGAGCTGGGCGACCGAGGGGTTCGCGAAGAGGTCGTACGGAGTCAGCCGCAGCCCCGCCTGCTGCGCCTGGGCGACCACCTGGATGGCGAGGATCGAGTCGCCGCCGACCTCGAAGAAGTTGTCGTCGACGCCGATCTGCGTGACACCCACCACACCGGCGACGATCCCCGCCAACGTCTGTTCCGTCGCCGACTCCGGCGCGCGGAAGCCTGCTTGGCCGGCCGCGTCCGCACGGCCGGGAGCGGGCAGGCGCGCGCGGTCGATCTTGCCGTTCGCGTTGAGCGGCAGCTCCGCTATCTCGACGAACGCCGAGGGAACGAGGTAGGAGGGCAGTCGGTCGAGGAGGAAGTCCCGCAGCGAGGCGGCCACACCGGCCATCCCCGCCGACGGCACCACATGCGCCACCAGCCGCCGGTCTCCCGGAGCGGGCTCATGGACCGTCACCACGACCTCGGCGACCCCGGGATGGTCGAGGAGAGCCGATTCGACCTCGGTGGGCTCGACGCGGAAACCGCGGATCTTGACCTGCGTGTCCACCCGGGAGTGGAACTCGAGGTTGCCGTCGGTGCGGCGGCGCACCAGGTCGCCCGTGCGGTAGACCCGCTCGCCCGGCCGGGTCGGGTCCGCGACGAAGCGCTGTGCGGTGAGGCCCGGGCGCCCCAGGTAGCCACGGGCCAGGCTGACACCACCGATGTAGAGCTCGCCCACGCCCCCGGCCGGGACCGGTTGCATCCGGCGATCGAGGATGCGCAGGTCGGCCGAGGGGAGGGGGGTGCCGATCGGCAGGTTCGACCACTCCGTCTCCGGGTCGTCCGGGTCCAGTCTGAAGAAGGTGGAACTGACCGTCGTCTCGGTGAGCCCGTACACGTGGGCGAGCGGAACGCGGGTCGTACGCCGCCACAGGGCGATCCGCTCGGGCAGGACCCGCTCGCCGCCGATGATCACCAGGCGGAGGTGCCGCGGGAGTTCCAGGCCGCGACGGTCGATCTCACGCACCCACTCGTGCCAGTAGGCCGTGGGCAGTTCCATCACGGTCAGATGTTCCCGCTCGACCAGCGCGGCGAGGTCGTCCTCACCGCTGATCAGGTGTTTCGTCGGCATGACCACGGCGCCGCCGGCGAGCCAGGTCGGGAACAGCTCTTCGGCGAGTACGTCGAAGCCCGGCGAGGCGAACTGCAGGAACCGGTCGCCGGTGCCCAGGCCGAGTCGGTCCACCACGTCGCGCGCGAACACCGCCAGCGAGCGGTGCTCGATCACGGCGCCCTTCGGACGGCCGGTCGATCCCGAGGTGTAGACGACGTACGCCGCCGCTGCCGGATCCGGCGGGTCGAGGTCTCCCTCGTCCGCCCCGGCCTCGTCCGCCCCAGCCTCGTCGGCCCCGTCCATGAGCAGGGTGGCCCACCCGCCGGAGCCCGGCACGTCCGCCAGCAGCTCCTCGGTGACCAGGACGCGCACATCCGCATCGGCGAGCAGGAACGCCATTCGTTCCGGCGGGTACGTCGGGTCGATGGGCACGTACGCCCCGTGTGCCTTGAGCACCCCCAGGATCGCCACCGCCAGGGCCGGCGACCGGTCCACCAGGACGCCGACGCGCGCGTCCCGGCGCACTCCCGCAGAGCGCAGCCGGCGGGCCAGCCGGTTCGCACGGCGGTTGAGTTCCGCGTAACTGGTCGCGACTCCGTCCCGGACCACCGCCGGAGCGTAGGGGGCGAGCCGCACGCGGTTCTGGAACTGCTCGACGAATCCGCTCACCTCGGTCGGGACCGCCGGCTCGCTCTCCGCGGCACCGGCGTCGAGTTCGACGGCCCAGACCGGGGTGTCCGGATCGTCGACGAGCCGGCGGAGCACCCGCTGGAACTGCTCGGCCAGCAACGCGACCGTGGCAGTGTCGAAGAGTTCGGACATGAAGTGCCACTGGATCTGCAACGTCCCGGCGGTCGGCGTGACGTTGAGCGTGAGGTCGACCGAGGTCTTGGCCGGGGCGATCGACACCGGCGTGATGCGCAGCCCCGGCAGTTCCAGCGTCATGTCGGGCACGGTGAGCACGTTGATCCAGACCCGGCTGAACGAGGTGCGGGTCGACTCACGACCGAGGTCGAGTCCCTCGGCGACCCGCTCGAACGGGAGGTCCTGGTGGTCGAGCACACCGGCCAGCGTCGCGTGGGCCTCCCGCACGACGTCACGGAGCGTCAGTCCGTCGTGGATCCGGACCCGCAGCGGCAGCGGATTGGCGAAGCTGCCGATGAGCCGCTGGGTCTCCCCGCGGGTGCGCCCCGACACGAGCGATCCGACGACCACGTCGTCCTCGCCCGAGTACCGGTTGAGCAGCACTGAGCAGGCGGCCAGCAGCACGCCGAACAGCGAGGCGCCCTCCTTCTCGCCGAACCGCTGGACGCCCGCCGCCAGTTCCTCGGGAAGGCGCATGTCGTACACGCCGCCGGCGTACGTCGGGCGGGCCGGACCGGGGCGGTCGACCGGCAGTGCCGAATCGACGGGCATGCCGGCCAACTGCTGTCGCCAGTACTGGACTTCGAGCTCTTGCTTCTCCTCGGTGCGCTCCGCGCGCTGCCACGCGGCGAAGTCCCCAAACTGGATGTCGAGCGGCGGAAGGTCCGCAGGGGCGTCGCCGAGGCGGCTGCGGAACATCGCGGCCAGCTCCTCGACGATGATCGCCAGCGACCAGGCGTCCGAGGCGGCATGGTCGGCCGCGAACAGCGCCACATGCACCTCCGTCTCCAGCTTCAGCAGCGTCACCCGCAGGCGCTGCGGATCGGCGGGGTCGAACGGGCGCATCATGTCGCGGCGGGCCAGCCGCGTGACCTCGTCCGTCTGCCGTGACGGCGCCACGTGCGTCAGGTCCACCACCGGCGTCGGCACCGGCGTCACCGCCTGGACGACCTGCACCGGAGTCCCGTGTCCGTCGAGCTCGATCGTCGTGCGCAACACCTCATGGCGCTCGACGATCCCGGTGAGGACGCTGCTCAGCAGGGTCAGGTCGAGGCTGCCTTCCAGCCGCAGCGCGCCGGTGATGTTGTTGACCGAGCGGATCTGCCCGACCGCCCACTCCCGGTGCTGGGCGACACTCAGCGGAGTGGACGCGGATCGGTCGCGGGGCAGGATCCTGCCCACCGCGCTCTGCCCTCGAGCGGCCGCACGCTCGGCCAGCCGGGCCTCGAACACGGCCCGCTGCTCCGGCGGCAGTGCAGCGATGCGCGCTTCCAGGTCCCTCACTTCGCCACTCCTTCGTTCGTGGGCACCGGCACCTCAGTGAGCATGCGGCCGATGGAGTCGATCACCTTCGCCTCGGACGCGGAGTCGAAGAAATGCCCGCACGGCAGAACGTCCATCGAGAAGGACGCCGTCGTCTCGTCCCGCCAGGCCCGCATCCGATCCGGACCCGCCTCCTCGTCGTGCTCCGCGGCGAAGGCGTGGATCGGTATGTCGAGCGGAACCTCCGGGTGAAAGTCGTGCGTACTCAGCACCGACAGGTCCGCCTCCAGTACCGGCAGCAGGGCGGCCAGCAGGCCCGGCTCGGCGAGCACGGACGGCGGGGTGCCCCCCATCTCCCGTACATACCCTTCGAGTCCGTCGTCGCGGTCCTCCCAGAGCCAGCTCCCGTCGTCGAGGGCCGGCCCGCCGCTCGCGGCCACGAACAGCGCACGGGGTCCCGGCAGTCCACGCTCGCGCAGGGCATGCGCCAGCGCCCACGCCACCCGCGCGCCCATGCTCGATCCGTAGCAGGCGAACGGCCGGCCCAGGGACGGCCCCAGCACCGTGATCAGCTCCTCCACCAGCGGCTCCATCCGAACATGGCGTTCCTCCAGGAACCGGTCCGCCCGCCCCGGAAGCTGCACGCCGATGACGTCCACCGACGGAAGCAACGCGGGCCAGTGACGGAAGAGCCCTGCGCTTCCCCCGGCGTAGTGGAAGCAGAGCAGCGTGGTCGACCCGGTCGGCGCGGGTGCGAGGAACCGCTTGAGCAACCGCCGTTCCCGCTCCGTCGGTGTACCCGCGGCGCCGCTCATGAGGCGGCCCCGAGTGCGGCACCCATCAGATCGAGCAGGTCGTCCGGCGCCTCGATGAACCGATGGTGGCCGCCTTCGAGCAGCACCGACTTCGTCTCCCCGCACGTCGGCCAGCCGCCCATGGTGGAATAGGGAATCTCCTCGTCCCCGGTCCAGCCCACGGCGACGATCGGACACGGCAGCCGGAAGGGCTCGGGCACGACGTACCGTTTGTTGGTCTCCACGTCGGCGCGCAGGACCTCGAGGTACAGCTCGATCAGTTCGGCGGACGGCGTGCCGCCCAGTTCGCGGATCAGCTTCTCCAGCTCGGCGCCCAACTCGTGGTCGTCCATCGCGAGGAACCTGCCGGCGGGGCCGTCCTGGGGGGCGACCTCGGACGAGACGAACAGCGCGGACGGAGTGGCCACGTTCCTCGTGACCAGCTGCACCGAGGTCTCGTACGCCGCGAGCGCCGACCCGCAGTGGCCGAAGAAGCCGAACGGCACGTCGAGGTACGGCGCGAGCCCTTCGCTCATCTGCTCGCCGAGCTCCGCGTAGGAGGTGAAGTTGGGCTCGACGAACCGTGACTCGTGCCCCGGAAGCTCGACCGGCAGGAACTCCACGCCGTCCCGCTCCGCGGGCCACTGCCGGTACATGCTCGCGCCGCACCCCGAATAGGGAATGAGGAAGACCCGTGCGCGCGCTGTCCGCGACGGTTCACGGGGCAGCCAGCGGTTGCGCAGGGGAGGTCGGGACGAGGACATGGGGAACCTTTCCGACGTTCGGACTCAGCCTGCGTGGGCAGGCGACGCGGTGATCGGCAGCTTCCGGTGACCGGAGACGAAGTTGGAACGCAGTCGCTGTGGCTCGCCGGCGGGCTCGAAGGCCGTGAACCGCGTCAGCAGCTCGTTGAACAAGGTGCGCAGGGTGACCCGCGCGACGGTGTGCCCCACGCAGTAGTGCGGGCCGATTCCGAAGGCCAGATGCTTGTTCGGGCGCCGGCGCAGGTCGAAGCGTTCCGGATCCGGGAACACGGTGCCGTCCCTGTTCGCCGCGCCGAGCCAGCTGACCACGGCGTCGCCGGCCCGTATCCGGGTCCCGTGGAGTACCACGTCGTCGACGGCGTACCGCATGAAGTGGCTGACCGGTGAGCCCAGTCGCAGCGCCTCCTCCACCGCGGTGGGGGTGGCGGTGAGGTCCTCGGCCCACCGGTCGAGGGTTCCCTCGGCGATGTGTTCGGTCATCATGTAGTTGGGGGCGTGCGGCGTCGTGACGACCGCTCCGAGCAGCACGCTGTAGCAGTTCGACATGACCTCGCCGGGGGTCATGGTGCGTCCGTCCACCTCGGTGGTGATCAGCACGCTGATGAGGTCGTCGCCGAGGTTGCGCCGCCGCTCACGGTAGATGTCCTGGAAGTACGCGAACAGTTCGCGGTGGGCGGCGTCCAGGGTCGCCTGTGTGTCGCCGTCCTTCTGGTAGGCGGGATCGTCGGCGGCGATCGAGGCGACCAGGAGCTCTCCCAGCCGCGGCCAGTCCGCCCGGGGCAGCCCCATGGACTCGCCGCCGATGGCCACCGGCAGGGCCAGCATCGCCTCCGCGAAGTCGAAGCCGCCGTCGGCGGCCAGCGGTGCCAGCGCCTCGTCAACCAGGCGGCTGATCATGCTCTGCTGCTTCTCGATGGACTTGATGGCGAGCGCCTTCTGCAGGCGCGCCCGCATGACGGTGTGACGCGGCGGATCGGTCGCGGCGATCTGCCGCCCGCCGGCCGGGTCCTCCACACCCAGAATGTTGATCATGGTGCCGCGTTCCGAGGTGAAGGTGGCGGCATCACGCAGCACCCGCTCCACGTCGTCGTAGGTCACCACCGACCAGAAGCCGTTGTGGTCGTCCACCTGCGTCCACTCCAGGTGGTCCTCCTCGCGCATCCGCGCCCAGACCCCGCGGAAACCCAGCTCGGTGAAGGCCGCGGAGTGCGCCAGACCGGCGGCGGCCGCCCCGACGGGACAGCCCGCGGCCAGAGCGGCGGGCGAGTCGGCCTCGTTCTTACGGAGCGGATGCATCCGTACTCCTCTCGGGTTCCGACTCCCCCGCGCCGCCGCGCAGCTCCTTCGCGAGTTCGGCGATCGTCGGTCGCAGGTACAGCGTGCGGGCGGGCAGTGTCGCGTCGAACTCCACGGGCAGCGCGGCCAGCAGCTCGGCGGCGAGCAGCGAATGCCCGCCCAGGTCGAAGAAGTTGTCCTCGACGCCGACCTGGTCGATGTCCAGCGCCTCGCTCCAGATCTCGGCCAGCCGGGCCTCGACGGAGTCCCTGGGCGCCACGTACTCGTTCCACACGTTCCGCGGGATCTTCGCCGACGGCAGTGCGGAACGGTCGACCTTCCCGTTCAAGTTGAGCGACAGCTCGGGGTGCAGGACGATCGCCCACGGGACCAGGTGGGCCGGCAGCACCGCCTGCAGCTGCTCGCGCAGCGAGGCGCTGAACGCCGCCCAGGTCGACGGGTCGCGGTCGCCGGCCGCGACGTACGCGATCAGGCGCGTGTCGCTCGCCCCGTACGTGCGGGGCACCACCGCGGCCTGCGCGACTCCGGGGAGGCGAAGGATCTCCGACTCCACCATGCTCGGCTCGACACGGTAGCCGCGGATCTTCAGCTGCCGGTCCACCCGGCCGAGGAACTCGAGGGTGCCGTCGTCGCGCCACCGCGCCAGGTCGCCGGTTCGGTACATCCGGCTGCCCGGTGCGGCCGCGGGGTCGAGGTCCGCGACGAAGCGCGCCGCTGTCTCCGCGCCTCGATGCAGGTATCCGTTCGCCACCCCGCTGCCGCCCACCCACAGCTCGCCGATCTCTCCGTCGGCCACGGGCTGCAGGTCGGCACCGCGGACCACGGCGGAACTGCCGTCGATCGGAACCCCGATGGGCACCGTGGGTGCCGAGCCGGGCTCGCGCGTGGTCCAGCAGGTGCTGAAGGTGGTGTTCTCCGTCGGTCCGTAGCCGTTGGTGAAGAGCATGCCGGGGTAGGCGGTCATGACCCGGTTCACATGTGCGGGGGACAGCACGTCGCCACCGGCGAGCAGATGCCGGATCCCGGCGAGGCCGTCCAGGTGATGCATCACCATCTTGTGGAACAGACCTGACGTCAGCCACAGCACGGTGACGCCCTCGGCGCGCATGATCCCGGCCAGGTCGGCGAGATCGAGGTTGGCGTGCAGCGGCGGTCCCAGGGCGAGCCTCAGGCCTCGCACCAGGGGCATCCAGATCTCGAAGGTGGACACGTCGAACCCGACGCGGGTGAGCTGGAAGAACACGTCGTCGTCGCGGACGTCGATCCAGGACGGGTCGTCGACGAGCCGGAACACGGCCCGGTGCGAGACGACCACACCCTTGGGGTCCCCGGTGGATCCGGACGTGTAGCAGACATACGCCGGGCTGTCGACGGGAGTTCCGACGGCGTCGTCGGCCGGAACGGACGAGGATGCCTGGGGCTCGGCGTCGTCGATGCGCACCACGGCCGGCAGGTCGATCCAAGGGGCGAAGTCGTCGTTGGTGAGGGCGTGTCGGGCGCGGGTGTCGGCCAGGATCCGCTCCCGCTGACCGGTGGGCTCGGCCGGATCCAGATAGAGATAGGCCCCGCCGGCGCGCAGCACGGCCGTCAACGCCACGATCAGGTCGATCGACCGGTCCAGCAGCACCACGACGATGTCGCCTTGCGCCACCCCGGCGCTCCGCAGGCGCCGTGCCAGCACCGCCGATCGCGTGTCCAGCTCGCCATAGGTGATCCGCAGGTCACCGTGGCTGACGGCGATCGCGTCCGGTGTACGGCGGGCCTGCTCGACGACCATCTCGTGGATGCAGCGCGGCTCGTGCACGCGGGTCTCGAGTTCAGCGGACATGATGGACCCAGCCCTCCGGGTCGGGCGCCGAACCGTGCTGGATTCCCAACAGCTCGCGGCGCAGCCGCAGTGTCACCGGCCCCGGCTCACCGTCGGCGACCGTCCATTGCCCGTTCTCCGATTTCACGGTGCCGACCGGTGCTATCACTGCGGCCGTTCCGCAGGCGAACACCTCGGTGAGCTCACCCGACGCGCATTCCTCGCGCCACTGGTCGATGGAGACGGGGCTCTCGACCGCGTCGTAGCCCAGTTTCGGCGCCAGGGTGAGGAGCGAGTCACGCGTGATGCCGGGCAGCAGCGTGCCGGTCAGCGGCGGGGTCGTCAGGCGCAGTCGTCCGCCGGGCTGCGCATGGACGAAGAAGAGGTTCATTCCCCCCATCTCCTCAGCCCACCGGTGTTCCACGGCGTCCAGCCAGACCACCTGGTCGCACCCGTGGGCCGTTGCCTCGAGACCTGCGGCGAAGGCGCCCGCGTAGTTGCCGCCGGTCTTGGCGTATCCCGTGCCGCCGCGGACCGCGCGCGTGTAGTTCGTCGACAGCCAGACCGACAGGGGCCTGGGCGTCCCCCCGCCGAAGTACGCGGTGGCCGGCGAGGCGACGACGCAGAACAGGAAGGTCCGCGACGGGTGGGTGAAGCCGAGCGAGGGGTCCGTGGCGATCATGAAGGGGCGCAGGTACAGGCTCCGGCCGGCTCCTTCCGGCACCCAGGCACGGTCGTGGGACACCAGCAGTTCGACTGCCTTGACGAAGATCTCCGGGGGCAGTTCGGGCATCGCCATGCGCCGCGCCGACGCGTTGAACCGTGCCGCGTTCGCGTCCGGCCGGAACAGCGTGACCGCTCCGTCAGGCCGGCGGTACGCCTTCATCCCCTCGAAGAGCGCCTGCCCGTAGTGGAACACCGAGGTCGCCGGCTCCAGCGTGAACGCCCCGTACGGTTCGAGGCGTCCGTTGTGCCAACCACGCTCGGCGGACCAGCGCAGTGTCACCATGTGATCGGTGAACGTCTGCCCGAACCCCGGTTCCTTCAGCACCGCTTCGCGTTCGGCCGCGGGCAGGGGTCTGCTCGTCGGGCTGATCTCGAAGTCCATCGTCGCGGCGGTCACCGTTCACCTCCGGGCGGAGTAGGCATCGGCCAGAGCCACGGCTGCGGTGTGGACGACTTCGTACGGCCGCGCGAGCGACATGCGTATGCTGCGCTGGCCGCTCTCGGGATCAGCCCAGTAGAAGGGGGCGCAGGGCAGTACGTGCGCCCCGCGGTCCCGCAGGTCGTGGTACAGCTGCGAGGAGTCGGGGCCGCCCTCCGGCAGCGCGACCCGCGCCACACTGATCTGGGAGTCGGGGTCGGCCAGACCGGTGCCGACGGCCTCGATCGCCTCGCGCACCGCATCGCGGTTCCGCTCGACGAGAGCGCGGGCGCGTTCGTAGCCGCCGTCGGCCCAGTCCCCGGCCAGCGCCTCGACCAGCTGCAGCACCACCGGTGACGCGGCCAGCATCGACTCGGAGAAGGCGCGCCTGATCGGGAGCGTGGTCCGTTCGCTGTAGGCCAGCATCCCGATCTTCAGCTCGTGCATCGGCCACAGCTTGCCGGTGTCCTCGATGATGATCCAGTCCGCACCGGCGGCCTCGAGAACGGCGTACGTGTCGTACTGCGCGTCCCGCACCTGGCCGCGGAAACTGGCGTCGAGGATCACCGTCTGGCCGTGCCGCGCGGCGTGCTCGGCCAGCGAGCGCAGATGGCCCTCGGGGGTGACCAGGCCGGTCGGATTGTTCGGCATGGTGATGACGACGGCGCTCACCGGTGATCCCGGCCAGTCCTGGTTGAGCAGCGCCTCTTCCTCCAGCGAGACCAGCTTCAGACCTCGGGTCTGGAAGAGGTCGGCGATGTTGTCGAACGTCGGATGCAGGACGGCGACGGTCGCGCCCGCCGGCAGTGCGCGCGCCACGATGTCCGTGGCGAGGGTCGAGGAGTAGCAGCTCAGGATGCGGCCGGTCCCGATCGGCGCCGAGCGCTGCCCGATGGCGCCGAGAAAGGCGGTGTGCGCGGCCTCCTCAATGGCCGGGAACGCTCGACGGGTGGCGATCGCGAACATCTCCGGGATGCGGGCGACGATGGCTGCCTGCTCCGGCGTCAACGCCAGACGCGCGTGTCCGTCCGTCAGATTGAGGCCGCCATCGGGATCTGTCAGAGCGTCGACTTCCATCAAGGTCAGGTTCGCGGTCACAAATTCCCTCGTCTGCCGATATCAAGGATTCCGAATCGGGATCAACGCTGGAGACCATATTTTGGGAGGGCGTGAATTACTTGTCCCTTGTATTGGGCACCTCCGCCCCCGCCGCGTGGACTCGTACGCTTATGCGCGCTCTACGTGTCCTGAACTCGCCGCGCACCATGGCGGCAGAAGGAAGTGCGATGAACAAGCTCACGCTGACGGCGCACGACCGTACGGAAGTTGCCCCGCTGCTCCGCGACATCGCTGCCCGGTACGCCACCATCGAGGATCCGGAGCTCCAGCGCCGAGCGCCGCTGCTCGCGCGGCGACTGCCCGCACACCTTCTGGAGTTCCTCGAGGACCACCGGTTGCGCGAGCCGGCTGCGCTCTGCCTGGTCTCCGGCTTCGAGGTGGACGAGGAGGAGATCGGACCGACACCGGAGCACTGGCGCGGCAGCCACCTCTCCTCGCCCACCCTGCGCTACGAGGTCTTCTTCCTGCTGTGCGCCTCGGTGCTGGGCGACGTGTTCGGTTGGTCGACCCAGCAGGACGGCCGGATCATGCATGATGTCCTGCCCATCAAGGGCCACGAGCACTACGAGCTCGGGTCGAACAGCCTCCAGCACCTGTCCTGGCACACGGAGGACGCGTTCCACCCCTGCCGCGGGGACTACGTCGCCCTGATGTGCCTGAAGAACCCCGATGCCGTCGAGACGACGGTCTGTGACGCGGGCGATCTCGACTGGTCGGAACTGGACGTCGACGCGCTCTTCGAGCCGGCCTTCACCCAGATGCCCGACAACTCCCACCTGCCCGTGAATTCGACGTCGACGGGCGATCCGACGATCCGGAGGCTGCGCGAGGACAGCTTCCGGACCATCGAGGAATGGAACGCGAATCCGGTCGAGCGACCGGTCCTTTTCGGCGACCGGACCGATCCCTACATGGTCCTGGACCCGTACCACATGAAAACCGAGGGCTGGACCGAACGCTCACTGGCGGCTTACACCGGACTGTGCGACGAGATCGAGTCCAAGATGAAGGGCGTGGCCCTGGAGCCGGGCGATGTCGCCTTCATCGACAACTTCCGTGCCGTGCACGGCCGCAACTCCTTCCAGGCCCGCTACGACGGCACCGACCGCTGGCTCAAGCGTCTGAACATCACGCGCAACCTCCGAGGTTCGCGGGCCTGGCGCCCGGCCGCGGACGACCGGGTCATCTACTAGGTCGTTCTCCTGGTGCCCCGATCCGTGAGTCCGGCAGAGTTGCTGCCGGACTCACGGCTTCAGCAGCAGATCCAGGTTGGCCAGTCCCGCCGTGAGCTCGGCACGGGTACCTCCGAAGCCCAGCCGGACATGGTTGCGGTACGCATCCCCGAAGCACTCCCCGGGAATCAGCAGCGTGTGGTACTCCTCGGCGAGCCTGCGGCACACCTCGGTCACATCCTGGACGCCGGGCAGTTCGACGAGCGCGCTGACGCCGCCGGCAGGAGGGGTCAGCCGGACGCGGTCGGGGCGCTCCCGCGCCCACGCGAGCAGCAGTTCCCGGTTCCCCAGAGCGTGTGCGCGCTGCATCGCGACGATGCGGTCGGCGTTGCGGACAGCCCGCTCCGCGAAGAACTCGAGCACCGGTGAGACGTAGAGCGCCACGTAGTCGCGCAGATAGGCCATCTCCGTCAGCAGCTTGGGGGGCGCCAGGCACCAGCCGGTGCGGATGCCCGCCAGGCCGTAGCTCTTCGAGAACGTACCGAAGGACAGGCTGCGCTCGTAGCGGTCGTGGGGCAGCGGCAGGTTCTCGGCTTCGTAAGTCATCTCGCCGAAGGCGTTGTCCCATACGAGCCAGGCGCCGGCGGCGGCCGAGATCTCGATCAGCTCGTCCTGCTGCTCGCGGGTGATCGACACACCCGTCGGGTTGTGCGGGAAATTGACCACGATCATGCGCGGCCGCTCCACTGCCACGAGCTCCCGCAGCCGGTTCATGTCGACGGCGAAACCGTCACCGCAGGAGAGATCCCACCTGCGCAGGCGACACCCCCGGGCCACGGCGATGTCATGAAGTTGCTGGTAGGCCGGATCGACCACGATGACATCGTCCCCGGCCCGCACCAGGGTCTGCATGACGAGCCAGATCGCCTCGCTGGACCCATGGGTGACCATCACGCGCTCGCTGTCCCCACCCGTCCAGCGGTCGGCCAGCGCGGCGCGCAGATTCCGCCCCCCGAGGGGCTCGCTGTCGTGGAACGGAAGCGCCGACAATTCGGCCAGCTCGAAGCCGGCGACGTCGCACAGCTCACCGACGGTCAGATCCCGGACGCCGCTGCTGCCGATGTCGTGGTCGACCGCGTGGTAATAGCGCCGCATCCATTCTTCGAGCTTCGCGAGTGGCAGTTCCATTACTCCCCCAACCCTCTGACTGACGACGCGAGATCGTCGAGATCGTCAAGGCTCTCGAGAACCAGTTCCGGGTCGATGCCGAAGTCGACGAGGAAGGCGATCTCGGTGACACCGATCCCGGCGAAGCGGCGGACCCGCTCCACACAGGTGGCCTTGTCGCCGACCAGGCCGCCGCCACCCCGCAGCCGGCCCTTGGCCGTGGCCACCATGTCGTCCAGATCGGACGCCGACACTTCGGCAGCCTCGTTCTGCAACTGCAGATCGAGGTGGCGGCGGATGTAGGCGTCATAGGACGAGTCGAGTGCTTCCGCCACGGCGCGCGGATCGTCGTTGACGTACGTGTGCAGCATCAGCCCGACCCGGGGATCCGGGGTGTGGCTGGACGGCACGAACTCGGAACGGTAGAGGGCGATTCTCCGTTCGAGGTCGTCGAAGCGTCGTCCGGTGAAGTTCGTGACGATGCCCATGCCTCGCCGCGCCGCGTGCACGAACGTCGTGTCGGACTGCCCGGACATCCACAGGGGAATCTCGGATCGCCGCGGGCGCGGATACGTCATGACCGAGATCTGGTCGCCGTTGCCGTCGGTCCGCTTCTCCGCACCCCCGTGCCACAGCCGCGTGAACCGGTCCATGGCATCGTCCAGGGACGCGAGTCGCCCCTCGTAGGCCTGCGGTGCCAGGGCGAAATCGTTGGCGTGCCATCCACTGGAGAAGGCGATCTCCGCGCGTCCCGCCGACAGGTTGTCGACCACCGACCATTCCTCGGCGACACGAACGGGATCGTGCAGGGGCAGCACCACACTGCCCGCCCTGATCGCCACCCTGCTCGTCGACACGGCAAGTGCCGCACCCAGCACCGAGGGATTGGGGTACAGACCGCCGAACACGTGGAAGTGCCGTTCAGGCGTCCACAGCCCGCACATGGCGCTGTCGTCGATGCGCGCGGCGACAGCCTTCACCAGCGCGTACTGATCCGTTCCGGCCCCTCCCGCCTCCGCGTCCGCGGAGAAGAAGAAGATGCTGGTGTCCACTAAGCGATGCCTTCGACGCGGGCGCTGCGCGGCCGCAGATCCGTCCAGGTCTTCTCAACGTAGTCGAGACACCCCTGGCGCGTGTCCGCCTCATGGCTGATGCTCCATCCGGCCGGAACCTCGAGAGTCGCCGGCCACAGAGAGTACTGCTCCTCGTCGTTCACGAGCACGAGAAAGGTGCCGTCGGGATCGTCGAACGGATTCATGGTGCCTCACTCATCGTGTGTCGACAGCTCGGACAAGAGGCAAGCTACTGCCGGACCACCTGCTTGCACTGTCACGTGAAGCCAGGACACCGACGGCCGGCTCCGCGCCCGGCCGGATCAGTCGGCTCCCATGGCCAGGAAACGGACCGCGAGTTCGGAGATGGCCGCCAGATCGGCGTTGCCCGCACTCACCCGCAAGGTCTGCCGGTCCTCCGGCAGGAACGCGGTGCCGGGGACCACCAGCACACCGTGCTCGCGGACGAGGGCACGCACGACCTCCGCGGTCGGACGATCGGCGAAGGGGTGCCTGATCCAGCCGAAGAACCCTCCGCACGACAGCAGTTCGAACCCGCCCGGGCGCTCGGCCATCGCCTCGCCCAGCCACGCTCTCCGGCGGGCGAGTTCCCGCGAGCGGTCCACCCGCCACCGACGGGCGTGCGTCAGTCCCGCCCACACCGCTTCCTGGCCGATCCGCGGGGCGCACACCGCCACGCAGTCGAGGAGCTTGCACACCTCACGATTGAGCGCGGCCGACGCCACCACAGCCCCGACCCGATAGCCGGGAACGGCAAGGTCCTTCGAGAACGAGTGCAGGCTCACCACGGTCCGCGCCCAGGACGGATCCGCGAAGAGGTCGTGCGCCGGCCGGTCCGTGGACCGGAAGGAGCGATAGGTCTCGTCCACCACCAGGGCGATGCCGCGCCTCGCGGCCAGCGCCGCGAACGCGGTGATCTCCCCCGGGGGCATCGTCACGCCCGTCGGGTTTCCGGGGGTGACCAGCACGATCGCCCGCGTGCGCCCGGTGATCAGCGGTTCCGCGTCAGCCGCGCGCGGCACCAGGTCCGCATCGGGCTCCAGGTACACCGGCACGATGCCGTTCATCCGGAGCCACATGTCGTGGTTGAAGTAGTACGGCAGCGCCAGCACGACCTCGTCACCGGGGTCTGCCAGCGCGGAGGCGACCAGCGAGAACGCCTGGTTGCACCCTGCGGTGACGACGACGTTCTCAGGGGTCACCCGCCCCGCGTACGCTTCGCTCAGCTCGGCGGCGATCGCGGCGCGCAGCCGCGGGATTCCGGGCACCTCGGTGTACTCGCTGCCCTCTCCACGACGGACGAGGTCGGCCACGTGCTCGCTCACCACCTGAGCCGGCGGATACTGCGGTGCGGCCTGCGCGAGATCGAGCAGCTTCCCCGCGTACGCGTGCCCTTCGAGCAGATCGTAGGCGGTGCTGATCGGTGAGTCGCGCTGCTCGACCGTCTGACTCCGCAGCCGCATGGGCCCCTCTCCACTGTGGTCGTTCAGGGTTGCCGGCCAGCGACCGCTCGCCGGCGAGAAGCGTGCTCTCACCGTAGCGATCTCCTCAAGCCCCAGGAGTCCCTGAAACCGGGGAGTTCTCGCGCCCGCGACGGCTGCCGGATCATGGAGCCCCGATAGGACCGTGCTCTCTGATGACAGGTCAGCAACGCCTATGACGATCCAGCAGCAGACACCGCCGTCCCCGGCCGCGCAGCTCGGGCCCTCGCCTCCCACGTGGCACCAGCGCGCGGGAGCGGCCGCGATCGCGCTCGTGCTGCTGCTGATCGGCACGGCGAGCGTCTGGTCCCTGCAGCCCCCTTCTCCGAGGCCCGCCTCCGCACCCCGGACGGACTTCTCCGCGGAGCGCGCCCTCGCGAGGATCGATGACATCGCCGCCGCTCCGCACCCCGCGGGCTCCGCAGCCGCGGCCGACGTTCGTGACTACCTCGTCCGTGAGCTGCGCCGCCTCGGCACCCGGCCCACCGTGCAGACGCGCGTGGCATCCCGCCTGCCGACGGACGGCTATCCGACACTCGGCAGAGTGAGCAACGTCTACGTTCATGTGCCGGGCTCGAAACCCACCGGCCGGGTCCTGCTGGTGGCCCACTACGACTCCGTGCCCACCGGTCCCGGCGCCAGTGACGACGGCGCCAATGTCGCCGCCGTCCTCGAGATCGTCCGTGCGCTCCGCTCGCTGCCGCAGGCGCGCAACGACATCGACGTGCTGTTCACCGACGCCGAGGAGCTCGGCCTGCTCGGCGCCCAGGGGTTCGTCGACTCGGGAGTGGCCGGCGATCCGCGTCGTGTCGCCGTCGTGAACCTGGAGGCCCGCGGCGTTTCGGGCCCTGCCCTGATGTTCCAGATGGAGGGCGGTCTGACCTCCGCGGTGGCCGACGCCGACGCGGTGACCACGTCGTTCGCGGGCGCGGTGTACAGCCTGCTCCCCAACGACACCGACCTCACCGTCCTGGCCGCCGACGGCATGCGCGGGATCAACCTCGCCTTCATGGGCGGCGTCGCCAACTACCACACGGCCCACGACGACATCGCCCACGTGAACGCCGCAAGCGTGCAGCAGATGGGTGACACCGCCCTCGCCGCCGTGCGCTCACTGGGCGCCGCCGACCTCGCCGAGGACGAGCCCGAGGCCACCTACTTCTCCTTGTTCGGCACTGTCGTCTCCTATCCGGCCTGGCTCACCCTGCCGCTGGCCCTCGCCGCACTCGGGACCCTCGTCCTGGTCCTGGTCCGCGGCCGGCGTCACGGACTGCGTCCCTCCCGAGCCGGACTCGCGGCGGGCTCGTTCACCGCCGTCCTCCTGACCGCCGTGGGCATCGGCTTCGGCGGATGGTGGCTGCTGACCGCGCTCCAGCCCGCTTACGGCTTCGGCATCGGTGCCGTCTACGACCCGGAGCCCTACCTCGTGGCGGGGGCGCTGCTGATGGTGGCGGCCTTGCTCGTCTGGTACCGGTGGGCACGCCGCCGCATGTCGCCCGCGGAGGCGACCACCGGCGTACTGGGCTGGTTCGTGGCGCTCGCGCTGGTCAGCGCCGTCCTCCTGCCCGGAGGTGCCTATCTCTTCACCTGGCCGGCCCTGATCGGTCTGGGCGCCCGGGCCGCGACGCTGCACGCCGAACCCCGCTCGCCGCTGCACGTGCTGGCCGCCGTGGCCGCGGCGCTGCCCGCCACCGTCCTGCTGCTCCCCGTCGCGGTGCTGGTGACGGCCGCTGTCGGACTCGGCCTGAGCGCCGCTCCCCTGCTGATGCTGACACTGCTCGCCGCGACGGCGCTTCCTCTCGTCGAGCCACGGCCGAGCCGACGCGTCTCCGCGGCACTCGGGGCGAGCCTGCTCCTGGGAACGGCGGCCGCGACGGTGGTCGCCGCCTCCCTTAACGGGTACAGCAACGACAATCCGCGCCCCGTCAGCCTCGCGTACGCCTGGGAGGCCGACACCGGCACAGCCAGTTGGCTCAGCCGGGGCGGGCGGGAGCAGCCGGCCGTGGGGCGGCTGCTCACCGCCGGACCGAGCCGGCTGGACGACCGGATCCCGTCCCTGTCCGGGGCGCCGCTGTACCACGGCCGCGCACTCGAGGCCCGCGATGTCCCCGAGCCCCTGATCAGGCGTACCGCCCCCGACGAAGTCGCCCCCGTCACCGGGGAGCGCACCGTGCGACTTCACCTCACCGTGCCCGACGACGCATTCATGGTGGACGTGTTCGCGGACACCACCCGCCACACGGTGCGGGGTGCGACGGTCGACGGCGTGGACGTCGATGCCGCGAAGGCCGCGCTCGCCGAACCCTGGGGCTGGGGATTCCGCTACGCCGCGCCGTCGGACAAGGGCATCGACCTCACCCTCCGGACCAAGGGCGACGGCCCCCTGCGGCTCCGCGTCCTGTCCGCCACCTCCGGCCTCCCGGACGGTGTCGACGCACCTCGGCTCCCGCCGGGTACCGGTTGGGCGGGCTTCCCGGCGTTGTCGGGGCAGACCATTTCCGTACGCACCTTCTCGTTCTGACACGGGACACCGGAACGGCCGGATCCCTCGGCGGGCCTGCCCGCCGAGGGATCCGGCCGTTCCGCGCCGAGTGGACCGCCGCCCCCTCAGGCGCGGCGGGACGCCTCGGACTCGAGATCGCTCAGCAGGGCCTCGACGTCCTCCACCGGCTCCTGCTCGGCCTGGCGGTACGCGATGCGCCGCCCGAGCATCTCGACCGTCGCCGAGGCGAAGATGTCGCGCAGGGTGAGGTCCACCTGGATGGTCTCCCGGATCCGGATGTTCAACTGCGTAGCGAGCAGCGAGAATCCGCCCAGCTCGAAGAAGCTGTCATGGACGCCGACCCGATCGACCTTGAGGAGTGCCGCGAGGATCTCGGCGAGCTGACGCTCCACCGGGGTTCGCGGAGCGACGTACCGGTCGGCCGTCTCCCGCGACTCCGGGCGGGGCAGAGCGGCCGGATCGTACGCGCCGTCCGCGGTCAGCGGCAGCCGTTCGAGCACCACGAGATGCCGTGGGAGCAGTGCGTCGGGAACGCGCGCCGCAAGCCGGGGCGTGGCCGCGGCCAGGTCGAACTCTCCGTCCTCGGTGACCACATAGGCGACGAGTTCCGTGTCCGCGCCGGCTTCCGCCGTGTCCACGACGAGGGCGTCGACGACGCCCGGGAGCTCACGCAGCGCGCAGGTGACCGGAAGAGTGTCGGCCGACGGGTCGCCGCCGGCCGTGCCGACCATCTCGAACGTCCCGTCGGCCCAGCGCCGCCCGAGCTCCCCGCCCCGACCGCCCTCCGTGCGGAGTTCGGCGACCTCGCCGACCGCCGCATCCTGTCCGCCGCGCCGGACGAGCCGCACAGGACCGTGCACGGCATGGCCGAGCGGAATGCGCAGAGGTGCTGTCTCCACCACCCACCCGTCCGGAATGTCGTGGACCGTCGCGGGCCGGCCGTCGGGCCCGATGCCGTACAGGCCCGTGCACCGGGCGTCCGGGGCCATCCGGCGTACCGCGACGACGTCCTGTGCCACGAAGGATCCCGTGTTCTCGACCACGACGTGGCGCAGTCCGGGCAGGGAGGAACCCGCCAGGCCACGCAACACCTCCGGCCCCGCGTACAGCACGCTGACGCCGGCACTCTCCAGCTCCGCGGCGAGCGCGCCTGTCGCACCGGCGGCCGTCCGGTCGACCAGCACCACGGTCCCTCCCGCGGCGAAGGCGGTGAGGAGTCCCGAGATCACATGCGGGGTGGAGCCGGAGAGCACCGCGAAGCGGTCGTGGGAGCCGAACCCGTAGCGTGCCACCGCCCAGTCGGGGCCGTCACCGGGGACGGCCGTGGCGAGACCCGGCTCCGTCCCGTCGCTCGGCGGGCTGTCGGGATCGATGACGTGCACCTCGTCCGGCCCGAGCCGCAGCGTGATGCCGGAGCCGTCGGAGCGCACCGCCAAGCCGCCGGCGGTCTCCAGGGCATCGCCCGAGCGGTCCAGGGACACCCGGATTCCGGCACGCAGACATCCCAGGAGCGCGGCCACGCAGAGAGCGGACGGCCGCCAGGCGAGGACGACTTGGCCCTTGATGTCGGCGTGTGGGGGAAGGCTCCGCGTCACCGCCCGGGAGACGCGGTCCGCCACCTCGTCGCAGCGGCGGTAGGTCCACTCGCCGTCGCGGTCGACGACCGCAACCGCATCGGGGTCGGCCGCCGACAGCAGTCCACGGATGGGTGCGGGGGACTCTGCTGCCGGCGACTCACCGGGGGAGGCCGGCCGGTACTCGCTCAGAGGGCGGTCGGGAGCGTGCGTCGCGGTCCGGAGGATCGCCGTCATCTGCTCCAGAAGCTGCTCGATCATGACGCGCTCGTAACGGTTGGCGTCGAATTCCAGGTCGAAGCGGAGGACCCCGTCCCATTCGCGCGCACTCAGGGTCAGCTCGAACTTGCTGGGCCGGGCCGGAGTGTCCAGCAACTCCCCCGTGGTGCCTGCCAGGGGATGGACCTCAGGGGTGTCGACCCCGTTCAGGATCACCTGGAACAGCGGTGTCCGGGACGGGACACGGGTCGCGGGCAGCTCGCCGACCAGCAGGTCCAACGGCGCTTCCGCATGCGCGTATCCGCCGAGCGCCGCCTTGCGGGCTCGGGCGAGAAGCTCGGCGAACGTCGGGTCACCGCTGAGGTCGAGCCGGAACGGAAGCGTGTTGACGAAGAAGCCGATGAGGTTCTGCAGCCGGGCGTCGGACCGCCCCGTGATCGGCACCCCGATCACCACGTCCTCCTGGCCCGACCAGCGGCCGAGAACCGTCCCGAACCCGGCCAGGAGCGCCATGAACGCGGTCGCGTCCGCCTTCCGGCACAACTCGCCGAGCGCACTCGTCTCGGCTGCCGAGAGCGCGGCGGACACCCGTCCGCCCACCAGAACGTCGTCCGGCGTGCTGCGCCGCCGGCTGGGGAGCGCCAGGGAGGCCGGGGCGCCGGCGAGATGCTCGCGCCAGTAGTCCACCTGCTGCTGCAGGTACTCGCCGGTCAGCCATTTCCGCTGCCATGCGGCGAAGTCGCGGTACTGGACCTCCAGTTCGGGCAGCTCCGCCCGCTGCGGATCGCCGCCCGCCGCGTACAGGGCGGACAGCTCCCGCACGAAGACACCGACCGACCAGTCGTCGCACACGATGTGGTGGGCGGTGATGCTCAGCAGATGCTCGGCCTCGCCCACCCGGATCACCAGGCAGCGCACCAGGGGGCCGTGTTCGAGGCTGAAGGGCTCGGCGGCATCGGCGTCCATCAGTGCGCGCGCCCGGTCCTCACCGTCGGGCCGCGCGCTGACGTCCTCGAACCGGAGATGCCAGTCCTCCGCGAGGTCGTCGACGATCTGCACCGTCCTGCCGTCCTCCACGGGAAACCGGGAGCGCAGTGCCTCGTGCCGGTCCATGATTGCGCGCAGTGAGGCGTCCAGGGCGGCCACGTCCAGGTCGCCGCGGAGCCGCTGCCGACCGTGCACATGGTAGGCGGCGCTCGGCAGGAGCTGGTCCTCCAGCCAGAGCCGCTGCTGGTCGTAGGACAGTACGGGTTCGGCTCCCGCAGGGCGCCGGCTCACCTCGGGCCACCGGGCCGGCGCGGCATCCACCACGTGTTGCGCCAGGGTGGCCACCACGGGGGACTCGAAGAAGTCCATCGCCCGGACCCGCACCCCGTACCGCTCGTGGATCTGTCCGAGGGCCCGCACGGCCATCAGTGAGCTTCCGCCGAGATCGAAGAAGTCGTCGAGCACGCCGATGTCGTCGCGTCGGAGGATGTCGCGGAAGATCGCGCCGATGCCCTCCTCGACCGCGGATCGGGAGGTCGCCGTACCGTCGCTAGCGGGGTGCGCCGCGTCATCAGGGGTCACGTCTGTCCGATCGGATGCATGGGGCGAAGGATGAGAGGCCACAGCGCTCACGTTAATTGCGGGTCCGGACCTCGGTGGCGTCGCAGAAATCGGGTACCGGCGCTCGTGCGTCGCAGGTGGGGGCCCGTCACTCGAACACCGGACAGGAGACCTGCCCGGAGGCCGGGTTGACTGGGCGTACCTGGATGCCGGTCCGCAGAGGGAGCTCTCATGTCACCGATCGACAAGCTGTTTCCCTATCGGAGGGAGACCGACGGATTCGAGCTGTTCGCCTTTCCGCACGTCGCGGCGGGACCCACGCTGTTCCACTCGCTCCGCGAGGCGGCCGCGCCGGCGGGGATCTCCGTGACCGGGGCGTTGCTCCCCGGGCGTGGACGCAGGGTCCGGGAGGCTCCGCACCGCTCGATCCAGTCGCTGCTCGCCGAGATCGAAGAAGCGGCGACGCGCGACGACTTCGCCGCCTTCTCCGGAGACTACGGCCTGCTGGGGCACTGCTCCGGCTCCCTCGTCGCCTTCGAGATCGCACGTCTGCTCGTCCGGCTGCCGTGTGCGAATCCGCAGCTGCTGGTGGTCTGCAGCTGCCGACCGCCGGAACTCGTTCCGGACACCGGCACCAGCAGGCTCTCCCGCGAGGACATGTTCGCGCGTACCGCCGCTCTGGGAGGCATGCCGGACGCGCTCCTGGCCGACCGGGACTTCCTCGACCTGCTGGAACGGCCGATGCGTGCGGACTGGGAGGTCTTCGACGGCTACGTGCACACCGACTCCCCCGCGCTTCCCGTCCCGATCCTGACGGCGCGCGGGGCGGACGATCCGACGGTGCCCGCGGCGGAGCAGCCCCTCTGGAAGGCGCAGACCCGGGAGCTCTTCCGAAGTGTCGAACTGAAGACCGACCACTGGATGCTCTCCGACGAGGGGTCCCGCGCCCTCACCCACGAGATCTCCGCAACGCTCTCCGCGATCCGCGGCTGACTACGCGACCCCGCCGGCGAGGCCGGCGAGCGTCACGTCCGGGTCGGCGGCGACCCGGTCCAGAACCGCCCGGTAGTCCCGCACCAGGCGATCGGCCGCCGCCGCACCGAGCGAGCCCGCGCGGAACCGCAGCAGCCCGTGCGCGGTGCCGGACACCTCGGCGATCACGACCTCGACGGGTACCGCACCACCGCCGAGGGCCAGCGGGAACTTCTCGACCGGCAGGGACCCCAGCCGGCCGCGGACCGCCGAGGGACCCACCTGGGCCAGCGCGGCGAGCTCGGTGATGTCGTGCGCCGTGCCCGGCTGCCGCGGGGGTGCCTGGTTGACGGTGAACAGCACATCCACGAGATGCCCGCGTCCACCGACGCCGTGACGTTCCCGGAGCAGGGACATCGGGTAGTCCTGGTGATCCAGCGCGCCGATGACCTGCTGCCGCACCCGACCGAGCAGCTCGGAGAACGACAGGTCGCCGGCCGCTCGGCAGCGGATCAGCGAGGTGCCGGCGCAGCATCCGACCACGTCCGCGAACTCGGGACGGGTACGGCCCATCACGGGTGTCCCCACGACCAGATCGTGCTGACCCGTCGTCCGGTGCAGGACCGCCATGAACGAGGCGAGGAGCAGGACGTACAGCGTCACGTGCTCGTCGGCGGCACGCGCGCGCAGCGCGTCCGTCAGCTCCGCGGTGAGCGCGAACTCGATCGCACCGCCGTCGCGCCCGCCCCTGTCTCCTCCGGGAAAGGCGAGCCGTGGCCAGGCGGTGTCCGCTGCGATCTCCAGCTGGTCGAGCCAGTGGCGCTCCATGCGGCGTACCCGTGCGTCGTCGGCCAGGACGGCATTCCGCCAGGCGGACACGTCGAGATAGGTGGCGCGTGGCGGCGCCAGGGTGAGCTCCTGGCCGGCGGAGTAGGCGCTGTAGAAGGCGCCCACCTCACGGGCGAGGAGCGTGCTGGACCAGAAGTCCGTGATGATGTGGTGCATGCGTACCAGCAGGACTTCACCGACCGCGGAGCGGTAGAGGTCGACCTGCAGCAGGGGACCGGTGACGACATCGACGGGGGTGTTCGACACGGCGTTCAGACGTGCGGCGAGGGCGTGTTCGTCCAGCTCGGGCACGTCGTGCACCCGGACCGTGACCGGGCTCTGCGGACGGACGACCTGTACCAGCTCCTCGTCCCGCACCTCGAACGTCGTCCGCAGCACCGGGTGCCGGGCGACGACGGCGTCCAGCGCCTTCTGCAGCGCGCCGAGATCGACCGACTCCGGGAGCCGCAGTGCGGTGGCGACGGTGAACTCGGGATTGTCCGGATCGAGTTGCTGCATCAGCCAGATCTCACGCGCGCCGTGCGACAGCGGTGCCCGTACTTCTCCGGTCGCGTCCCATGCCGGCGCGGGGGCCCCGTCCCCGGGCGTTCCCGTCCCGGCCACCCCGGGGGCGCGCTGTGACCGGCCGTCCGTGATCCGCTCGAGAACCCCCTCCATGGTCCCGCCAGCGAGCACGTCACCGAGCGGCACCGTGACACCGAACGCGGCTTCCATCCGGTGCTGCAACGTGACGAGGGCGAGCGAGTCCAGGCCGAGTGACAGCAGCGGAACCTTCACGTCGAGGGTGTCGGGCGCGACATCGACCAGCTCCGCGACGAGGGCACGCAGCCGGTGCTCCAGATCGTCGCGGGGCCCGGGCCGCGCTTCGACCGCGGGCGCGGTGGCCGCGGGCACAGCGGCTGCGGGCCCACGCTCCACGGCCGCCTCCGTCAGCTCGCCCGCCAGGTAGCGCGCGCGACACAGGCTGCGCTGGATCTTGCCGCTGGAGGTCTTCGGCACCGTGCCGGCGCGCACCAACAGGATCGTGTGGGCCCGGAGGCCGTGGACGAGAGCCACGTCCTCACGAACCCGGGCGGTGATCTCGACGCCCTCGACGGTCCCGGACGCCCCGCGCACCTCCATCACCAGGACCAACCGGTCCTCGTCACGGTCATCGGGCACCTGGAACGCCGCGGAACAGCCGACCCGCAGCCCCGGATGCGCGTGCTCGGCGGTGTACTCGATGTCGTGCGGGTAGTGGTTCCGGCCGCGGACGACGAGCAGGTCCTTGCGCCGCCCCGTCACCACGAGCCGGCCCTCCAGCCGGAACCCCAGATCCCCCGTGCGCAGGTAGCCGGCGTCCTCGCCCGCGAGGCGGGCGCCGAAGACGCGCTCGGTCGCCTCCGGGCGACGCCAGTACCCGCGGGCGACACTCGGCCCCGTCACCCAGATCTCCCCCACCATGCCGTCAGGGCATCGTCGCCCGGTGCCGACGTCGACGATCGCGATCTCCTGGTCCGCCGCCCCGGAGCCGCAGGAGACGAGCGACACTTCCCCGCCCTCGCCGGGAGCGGCGGCCGTATGGCCGGCCAGTGCGTCGCGATCGACCTGGACACGAGGCACCGGTTTACCCCGTTCCGTGCCGCTCACGATCAGCGTCGCTTCGGCGAGGCCGTAACACGACAGGAAGGCATCCGACCGGAACCCTGCGGGACCGAAGACAGCGGCGAACCTGTCCAGCGTCGTCGGACGGATCGGCTCGGCCCCGTTGAAGGCCACCTGCCAGGTGCTCAGGTCCAGCTGGTCGACCTCCTCCGGAGTGGCACGGCGCGAGCACAGCTCGTAGGCGAAGTTGGGGCCGCCGCTGATGGTGACTCCGAGACTCGAGATCATCCGCAGCCAGCGCATCGGCTGCTCGAGGAAGTGCAACGGAGACAGCAGCGTCACGGGGCAGCCGGCGTACAAAGGCTGCAGCAGGCCGCCGATCAGACCCATGTCGTGATAGGGCGGCAACCAGATCAGGGCCTGAGTGTCGGGGTCGGTGCCGAAGTACCCCTGGATCATTCCGAGGTTGTGCAGCAGATTCTCGTGCGAGACCATCACGCCCCGCGGTGCCGCCGTCGAGCCCGAGGTGTACTGGAGCAAGGCCGTCGCGCCGGGGTCGACCGCGACGGGTGCGGCCGTCTCGTCGGGCACGGCGTCGACGGCGATCCAGCGCAGCTTCCGCAGGGGTGGCGCATGCTCGCCGAGCCCGTCGATGAACCCGAGCAGATCCGATGTCGTCAGGGCGGTGACGGGATCGGCGTCGTCCACCACACCGATGAGCCGGGGCAGGGTGCGTTCGGGCCGGAACGGGTCCGGCGGATAGGACGGCACCGCCACCACTCCGGCATAGAGACAGCCGAAGAAGGCGGCTACGTAGTCGAGTCCGGGAGCCAGCAGCAGCAGGGCACGGTCCCCGGGCGCGGCGCCGGCGGCATGGAGCGCGGCGGCGATCGCGGATGCCCTGCGGTCCAGGTCGGCATGGCTCAGCGTCTCCCGCTCGGCTTCACCATCGGTCAGATAGGTGTAGCCGACCACGTCCGGCCGCTCGCGCGTACGCTCCCGCAACAGCTCGGAGACGGTGCGCGAGACCACGAGCTGTTCCTTCGGCGCCACGGCGGACCTCCAGCAAGAGGGACGGCACCCGCGCGTGCGCGGCAGCACCGCTGACGGCAACCGAGTGTCGGGAGAACCGAAGCTAGGCAACGCCTGGCGAGGCGTCCTGTCACCGGAACTTGGGGCGACGCCGATCCTCGGACGGCACCTACCGTGTCACTCATGAAAGGCCGCGAGATCCACTTGGCTTCGAGGCCCCTCGGCTGGCCGTCGGAGGACGATTTCCGCCTGGCCGAAGTCGTGGTGGCCGAGCCCCGGGCAGGTGAACTGCTCGTCCGCAACCAGGTGATGTCCGTGGACCCCTACATGCGCGGACGGATGAACGAGATCCCGTCGTACGTACCGCCCTTCGAGATCGGGCGACCGCTGGAGGGCGGCGCCGTCGGTACGGTGATCGAGTCCGGGTCGGCGCTCTTCGCAGCGGGCGATGTCGTCCTGCACCAGGCCGGCTGGCGGGAGTACGCGGTCGTGCCGGAGGACGCCGCGACGAGAGTGGACCCCGGTCTCGCCCCGCCCTCGGCCTATCTCGGCGTGCTCGGGATGCCCGGCCTCACCGCCTACGCGGGGATCCTGGAGGTCGCCGCCCTGCGACCGGGCGAGGTCGTCTTCGTGTCGGCCGCCGCCGGTGCCGTCGGCAGCGCGGCGGGACAGATCGCGCGGTTGAAGGGGGCCGGCCGGGTCGTCGGGTCCGCCGGCTCCCCGGAGAAGGTCGCGTACCTGCGCGGCATCGGGTTCGATGCCGCCTTCGACTACCACGACGGGGCCCTGCGCCGCTCCCTGCGCACCGCCGCGCCGGACGGCATCGACGTCTACTTCGACAACGTCGGCGGGCGGCACCTCGAGGTCGCCATCGGCGCCATGCACCCGCACGGTCGGATCGCCCTGTGTGGCGCGATCTCGATGTACAACGCCGATGAAACACCGGCGGCGCCCCGGAACCTGGCGCTCTGCATGGGCAAGCGGCTCACCCTTCGGGGCTTTCTCGCCGGCGATTTCGCCCACCGGCGGGATCAGTTCGTCGGGGAGGCCGCCGACTGGCTGCGCGACGGCGAGCTGCACTACCGGGAGACGTTCGCCGAGGGCCTCCAGGCAGCCCCTCGCGCCTTTCTGGACATGATGCGCGGACGCAACCTGGGCAAGATGCTCGTACGCCTCTGACCAGGACGGGTGCCGACCGGCTTCCTGCCCGGGACGCGGGCGCGCACTTGCGGCCCGGCTCACACCGGGTTCAGCGTGAGACCGGCCGCCGGTCGGCGCGTGCGTCAGACCGAGGCGAGGAACGTCCGCACGCGGTCCATGAGCAGCTTGGACGCCTCCTCGTCGAAGGCATCGAGCGACGCATCGGTGAACAGGTGCTGATCGCCGGGATAGACGAACAGCTCCGCGGCCGAGGCGGACTTGGCCAGTTCGCGTGCCGCCGGCAGGTCTTCCTCGAAGAACTCGTCGCCCTGCATGCCGTGCAGCTGCACGGGCACACCGTCGGGCCAGGACTCCCCGAACTCCGACATGGGGATGCAGGAGTGCATGAGCAGCGCACCACGTGCGCCCGGTCGCGTCTGGGCCAGTTTCTGAGCGATCGTCACGCCGAAGGAGAAACCGACGTAGACCAACTCCGGACCGAGGTCCTCGGCCGCCGCCGCACCGCGCGCCCGGAGGGTGTCGAACCCGGTCTCCCGCGCGAACTCCATCCCCTCCTCGAGACTCCCGAATGTGCGGCCCTCGAACAGATCCGGCGTATGCACGGTGTGGCCGGCCTGCCTCAACTCTTCTGCAAACGCCTGGATCCCGTCGGTCAAGCCCTGGATGTGGTGGTACAGCAGAATTTCGGCCATCTCTGCAGTCTCCTCCTGTCAATTGAGCGACTGTTCCTAAAACGCACCAAAACGCTAGCCCCTCACCCGTCGACTGACAACCTCTCACCACACGCGTGCGGGACAGGTTATTGTGCCCATCTCCGGGGGACGGTGAGCGAATGAGTAGTGCGGCGGTTACTGACCGGCATATCTGCAGAGAGACGGCCCACGGGTCGTCCGCGCACCTTCACTGCACCCAACTCCCTTACAGTCAGCGGATGTTCCGCCACTCAGTGTCATGCACACTACCCGCGTCACATCCCTGACGACTCGAAGGTTGACATGTCCGAACAGGGGTATTGTTGTTCCCCGTTGGAGGTCTCTTATTCCCGGATAAAAACTGACGCCGCGACAAGCACAGCGAGCATCGCCCAGCACACCTGACGTCCGCCGATCGCACTACTGCCAGCGACCGCCTTTCTCCTTGGGAATCGCATGCTTCGTACAGATCTGCTCGTGACTTCTCCTTGCTTCCTGCTCGGCCTGAGCCAGGTCCTCACTGCGGCCGGGGTCAGAATTGTCGCCACCCGCACCTCGGCCCGCGAGGAGCCGTGCTGGCTCGCCGACGTGGCGGTCATAGACGCCGACGCGGCCACCGGTACAGATCTCCATATCGTCACGGACGCCGCCCGGTCCATGGCGGTACTCGTCCTGACCAACGGCCCCTCCATGAACGGCAATGACTACATAAAAGAAGGCGCGACAGCCGTCATCAGCAAACACGAGCCGGGGTCCAGAATTGTGCGCGCCGTCCAACTCGCCGCCGCCGGATTAGCCGGTCCCATGGCGTTGGACCAGCCCGGCGAAGGCCCCACGGGCACAGGAATCCAGCCGGGCTGGCCAACGCTCTCGGACCGCGAGCAGCAGGTGCTCAGCCAGATCGCCCAGGGCAGAACGCACGGCCAGATAGCGACCCGCCTGGGCATAAGCCAGCACACCGTCGACACCTACGTGAAACGTATTCGCGTCAAACTCGACGTGGGAAACAAGGCCGAACTCACCCGAGCCGCTCTCCTCGGTAAATTCGTCACCGCGACAGGGGACGAGGAAACCGCCGGCAGCACGGACATCCCGGCCCCCCGTGCAACGTCTCCCGCCGCTTCTCGCTCGGGGCGGGAAGGAGCGTCCGTGTCATAGCCCCCGGGCGCCCTGACTCCCCCACGCAATCGACCGTGGCGCGAACGGTGTCGCCCGATGTCCCCATTCGCGCGGACAGCCGAAGGAAATCTCTTCGACGGCGACACCTTCGTGGACCGACGACCGCGGCATATTGCCCCAGGGCCGGATACGGAGAGTACACGCCGCTCAGGAATGCTCCACCTCCAGTTCGAGCCACTCGGCCAGCGCGTCCACCTCCGCATCGACGGCCACCGCCATCTCCTTCGTGAAAGCCTCGTCCTCGTGGACGGCATTGACCCGGAGGACGCCCGCCTTCCGGTCCGCGGTCGCGTCGAGCTTGCCCACCAGGCGCTCGTGGAACAGAATCGGCAGCGCGAAATACCCCCAACGGCGTTTCGCCGCTGGTTTGTACATCTCGACGCCGTATTCGAAGTCGAAGAGCTCCACCGCACGCTTGCGGTCATGAACGAGGCGGTCGAAGGGGGACAACAGCGCGGCCCGTCCCTCGAAGGGCTGCCCCAGATACATGGGGTCGACGCGCCACTCGCCTTTCACTCCCTCGACGACGGCCGGCTCGCCCGCCCCACCGACGTCGTACGGCTCGATGGGCACCTTGGTCGACTTGGCGCGTGCGATTCCCAAGGCCCGCAGCCTCCGCTCGTCGCGTTCCCGCAACGCCTCCTCGGGGTCCGGAACCGGGGCATCCGGGTACACCCGCTCGGCCAGGTCCCACAGCCGGTTGCGGCCCTGCCGCCCCGCGATAGCCACCTCTCCGAGATCGGCCATGAGCCCCAGCAGCCGGATCACGTTCTGGTCGTTCGTCCACCCGGCCGACTTCCACGGAAGCACGCACGTGTCCGGGATGTCGCGCGAGAGCAGCGGGCCATCGGCTTCCAGCCGCGCAAGGATGTCCCGGCGGCAGGCATCGTTGGCCTCGAGCCAGCCGTGGAACCTCTTCTCCCAGTCGGCCACCGGCGGCCGACGCCGCATCGCGAGCATCTCGGCCCGGAAGAGCACCGCGTCCTCGACCGGCCGGACGGTCGCCCCGATCTCGACGAGTTGCCGCTCCTTCAGCACCTGGACCAGGAACTCCGGCGCATAGGCCGCGCCGAGCCTGCTCCACGACACCAGATCCACGGCCGGCGCGATGGCCGCGGTCGGATCCAGCTGCAGCAGCGTCAAGTGCCGGACCATGTCGGTCAACCCTGTCGGCCGCTCGCCGTGCAGAAGCTGCGCGCGAATCGCGATCCGCCGCGCATCCACACGACTGAGCATGTGAACGTTCATCAGATTCCCTCCAGGACACGCCCGTTCGACTCGACCACCCTGTGCCGCATTCATCGAGCGGCCGACATTCCCGGAATGTGGGGGCGTCACCGTAAGATTCGAAAGTCCCGCGTCGAGTGCACCGTTCATCCGAGCCCTTCAACAGGCAAACCGGTGAGGCGAGTCTCGGGTACGCCGCACGCGGCGTCATGCCGCACGTTCGGGTGACTGGCCTCCCGCCGGCTCTGCGCTGTCCCCTGCAGAGAGGGCTCGTCCCAAGGGCCCGCAGGCGACGGGATGAGGCAATGCGTACCGAGGAAGTCGACCACGTGTCGATCGACCTCCTGGACGAACTCGGCATCACGGCACCCGACCACGTCCTGGGGGAACTGGAACGCCACCACATCGTGGAGCGCAGGCGTGGCGCCCCCCTCACCTATCTTGTGGTGCGCCGCACGTCAGGTGCTGCTCTGGGTCTGCTTCCCGTCTACCAGTTCTCGCGCCCCTACGATGCCTCCCTCGCCCCGGAGAACATCTTCGACGACCCGCCCCCGACGACCGGATCCCGACTCTGTTCCGCCGGTGGGGCCGGCGGCTACCGGAATCACCTCCTCCTGAGGTCTGCGATCGAGCCCGCGTCCGCCGCCGACGCCGTACGCACCTTGGTCTCGGCGGCCGGGGAGCTCGCCTCGGCGGCCGGCTGCCCGCAGGTCCTGCTCCCGGACCTCGACCCCGCCCAGGCCCGATGGCTCGCGGAGTTCGAACCGGAGGCGATCGCGGTCGCGACCCGCGACAAGGCCGTGATGCCGATTCAGTGGGGCCGTTTCTCCGAGTACCTGGCCGCTCTCCCGCGCAAGCGCAGATGGCAGGTCCGCCAGGAGCGCCGCGCCTTCGCGGACAGCGGGATCGTCGTGCGCGACGAGCCGCTGTCCTCGGTCGCGGCCGAGGTCGCGCCGCTGCTCGCGCAGACCCAGCAGCGCCATGGCGACCCCGCGAGCCCCTTGGAGGCGGAGTTCTACCTGGCCATGCTCGCGACGACACAGGGTTCCGAGGTACGCGCGCTGGTGGGATATCTGTCCGGCAGACCGGTGGCGTTCTCGGTCGTGCACCGCCGCGGCGGCACCTGGGCCATCAGGGCGGTGGGCCGCGACTACGCGGCACCGGAGCACGGTCAGTACTTCAACGTGACCTATTACGAACCCATCGCCCGCGCCATCGCCGAGGGCGCCACACTTATCGACTTCGGTACCGGATCCCTGCCCGCAAAGCGCTACCGCGGATGCCGGCTGCAGCCCCTGCGGTCCCTCCTCCTGCCGACCGATCCGTCCCTAGGACGGTGACCGGTCGCCTGTTTCGGCGACACGACCGATCCCGACCCGGGCCGTAGCTTCCAAGAGGTCGCACGTCGTTGATCGAGGAGGCCTCAGTGGACGATGCCGACAAAATCGCGGTGGTCGGGGTCGCGGCACAGGTCCCCGGCGCGTCTTGCGTTGACGCCTACTGGCTGAACCTCGTCCGGGGCATGGAGTCCGTGGCGGCGCTGAGCGACGAGCACCTGCGCGATCACGGCGTCTCCGAAGAGCTGCTGACCGACTCGGCGTACGTGAAGGCAGCCGCCCTGGTGCCGGGCGCGCAGTACTTCGACGCCGACCTGTTCGCCATGACACCGCGCGAAGCGCAGACCTGCGACCCGCAGATCCGGCTGTTCCTCGAAGCGGCCCACACGGCGATCGAGAACGCCGGCTACGACCCGACCACCATCGGTGCGGGCACCGCGGTCTTCGCCTCGGCCGGCGCGCCGCTCTACGACGAACACCATCTGCGACCCCAGAAGGACGGGATGGGTTTTCCCCTCTCCGACGTGGCGTCCCTCAATCTCGGCGGCTACATCGCCACCATGGCCTCGTACAAGCTCAACCTGCACGGGCCCAGCGTGACCGTGCAGACCGCCTGCTCCAGCAGCCTGATCGCCCTACACATGGCGTGCCAGTCGCTGCGCGTCGGCGACTGCGACACCGCGCTCGTCGGAGGGGCCAGCATCGACTTCCCGTTCGGGCACGGCTACCTCTGGTCGGAAGGAGGGGTCCAGTCACGCAGCGGCCACTGCAGCCCCTTCGACGCGGACGCCGACGGCACCGTGTTCGGCGGGGGCGCATGTGCGGTCATGCTGAAGAGACTTCCCGACGCCGTCGCCGACCACGACCACATCCACGCCGTGATCCGCGGCAGCGCGATCAACAACGACGGCTCCGACAAGGTCAGTTTCGGCGCGCCCAACGCGGCCGCGCAGCGTGCCGTGGTGATGGAGGCACTGGCGATGGCCGGTCTACGACCGGGCGACATCTCCTACGTCGAGGCGCACGGGACCGGCACCGTCGTGGGCGATCCCATCGAGATCAGCGCGCTGACCGACGCCTTCACCAGCCTCGCCGAGGAGCGACTCCCGGTGGGCAGCTGCTCCATAGGGTCGGTGAAGGGCAACATCGGGCATCTGGGACCGGTGGCCGGCCTGGCGGGATTCATCAAGACGGTGCTCGCGCTGGAGCACGAGCAGCTGCCGCCCAGCATCAACTACCGGTCGCCCAACCCCCGGATCGACTTCGGATCCTCCCCGTTCCGCGTACAGGACCGGCTCACCGCCTGGCCGCGGGACCCGGAGCGGCCACGCCGCGCGGGCGTCAGCGCCATGGGGATCGGTGGCTCCAACGCCCACGTGGTGCTGGAGGAGCCCCCCGCCCCCGCCCTCACACCCCATCGAGGGGAACCGCGTGCGGTGGTCTGGTCGAGCCCCACCGCGGACGCCGAGCCAGCCGTCCGGGGCCGCCTCGCCGATGTCTTCCTGCAGTCGGGGGAAGAGGTGTTCGCGGACGCGGTGGCGACCCTGCAGCACGGCCGCCGGACCCATCCGGTCCGGGCGGCGGCCGTGTGCACCGGTGCGCACGACGCGGCCACCGCCATGACGGCGGCGGACACCAGTCGCGTCCTCTCCTCACGGCAGCCGGTGACGGGTCCGCCGTCCGTCTGTCTGCTGTTCCCCGGTCAGGGTTCCCAGCACGTGGCGATGGCACAGGGCCTCTACCGGCGCGTGCCGAGTTTCACGCGTGCGCTCGACGAATGGCTCGACCGGCTGGACTGCCCCGACCTGCCGCTCCGCGACTGCTGGCGCGGCACCGCGGGGCTGGACATCAACGAGACCTCCCTCGCACAGCCTCTCCTGTTCGCCACCGAACTCGCCCTGGCACACATGTGGCAGCAGGCCGGAGTCCGTCCCACCGCGCTTCTCGGCCACAGCCTGGGCGAGTTGGCGGCCGCCACGGTCGCGGGAGTCTTCGCACCCGACGCCGCCGCCGCACTCGTCCTGGCCCGCGCCAGGGCGATGCGCGATCATCCCGCCGGCGGTGGCATGCTCGCCGCCGCGTCCAGTGCGGAGGCACTGCGCGACGTACTCGGCGGGACCGTCACCGTGGCCGTGATCAACAGAGCCGACCAGGTCGTGCTGGCCGGGTCGGAGGACGACCTCGCCGACGTGGCCGCGGAGCTCGCCGACCGTGGTGTCGCATGCACCCGGCTGCCCACGTCGAGTGCCTTCCACACGCCCCTGCTCCGGGATGCCGCCCGCGCGTTCGAGAAGGCCTTCAGCGGCGTGACCTTGGTGCCACCGGCCCTGCCCGTCCACTCGGCCGCCACCGGACGCGTCATCTCCGCGGACGAGGCCGTCGACCCCGCCTTCTGGGTCGATCAGCTCGTCGGGCCCGTACGGTTCGCCACCGCTCTGGACGCGCTGGCCGAGACCGGGCCCGGGGTGCTTCTGGAGGTGGGCCCCGGGCAGGTCCTCACCGAGCTGGCCCGCCGCCACGGGCGGGTCCGGGACGCCTCCGTCGCCGTCGTGCCGACGCTGCCGAAGAGGCGGGGCGGAACGGCTGCCGGTGACGACGCCCACCAGGACATGACCGCCGTGCTGACCGCCGCGGCACACCTGTGGACGGCCGGCGCCGACATCGCGTGGGAAGCCGTCGGGCAGGCTCCGCTCCGGCATCGGATCCCGCTCCCCGGCTATCCGTACCAGCGCAAGCGGCACTGGGTCGACGCGCCACCGGCCGCCCCCGCCCCCGTCATGACGGCGCCGGACGCGCCCGGCGAAGCGCACACGGCACCACCGCCGACCGCTTCGGGCGCCGTCCTCGAAGACCGTGAGACCGGCCCGTTCTCCTCCCTGGACTGGATCTCCTGCGCTCCGACACCACCCAATCTCACCCGGGCAGGGGCGACGGCCGTCGCCTTCCTCCCTGCCGCCGAGGACCGCGCGAACGACGTGGTGGCCGCGCTCGAGCGTGCCGAGATGCGCACGATCCGGATCCGTCCGGCCGACGCCTACCGCCACGGCGGCGACGAGTTCGCCGTCCGCCCGGGTGTCACCGCCGACACCGAGCAGGTCTTCGACGAACTCGCCCGCCGCGGCATCGAGGCCGACCTGCTGGTGCATGCCGTCGCCGCCGCCCCCTGGCCGGCGGCGACCACGGCCAACGTCCAACAGCAGCTGGACGACAGCTTCTTCAGCGCACTCGCGCTGGTCCGGCACGGGCTGCGGACCGGCGGGACGGGGCGTGTCCCCGAACTCATCGCGCTGACCTCGGGCGCGGTCGACGTCTCGGGAGCCGACCCGGTCGACCCGGTGAAGGCGAGCGTCCACGGACTCGTACGCACGCTGTCCGCCGAGCTTCCCCGGCAGCGCTGCAAGGTCATCGACCTCTCTCCGCGCACTCCCGTCGCCGAACTGCGGGACGAACTCTGCCGCGCCGATGGAGACCTCGTCGTCGCGCTGCGCGGGCGTCGCCGCTGGGTGCGCCGGGAAACGCCGCTGCAGGTGTCGCCGGACCACACGTCGGCCCTTCGTTCCGGAGGCGTGTACGTCATCACCGGAGGGATGGGCGCGCTCGGCCTGGCCACCATGCGCAGCATCGCCGCGACGGGCATCCGTCCGCGTATCGCGCTGCTCGGCCGCACCCTCCCCGCCACCGAAGAGCCCCTCGACACCTGGTCGGCCGACGTCACGACCGCCGTCCGCGAAGCCACCGCGCTCGGGGCCGAGGTCCGGCTCCTCGCGTGCGACGTGGGCGACCCGCGGCAGGTGCGGCGCGCCCTCGACATCGTCGCGGCCGCTTTCGGGCCGGTCCAGGGGCTGCTGCATCTCGCGGGCGTGGCGGGCAACGGGATCCTGCAGGCCCGCGACCCGGCGCAGGCGGCCGAGGTGCTGCGCCCCAAGGTGCACGGGACGTTCGCCCTCGCGGAGGCGTTGGCCGGCCGGCCCGAACTCGACTGGACCGTGCTGTTCTCGAGTCGCGCCGCCGTCGACGGCCTCGTCGGCGGCGGGGACTACGCGGCGGCGAACGGGGTCATGGACCTGTGCGCGCGTCCTGGTCTGTTCCCCGCGCGCAGGGTGCTGAGCGTCAACTACCCGAGCTGGACGACCATCGGCATGGCCAGCCGACCCGACGGCGCGCCCGCGGTCGGCGAACTGCACTGGACGACCGGGCTCGACGCCGCGGACACCTGGGCGCTCGACGAGCACCGGCTCGACGGCACCCCCGTCCTGCCCGGAACCGGCCATCTGGACCTGGTCACACGCGCATACGACCACACCGTGCCCGCGGCCGCCGATCTCGCAGCCGTGCTCTCCGACGTGGTGTTCGTCGCGCCCCTGACCGCGCGCCGGGCGCGGCGCGTCACCATCGCGTTCGCACCCGAGGGCGCCGGCCACCGCTTCGAGGTCCGGTCCCAGCCGGCGGACGACACGACCGCGCGGTGGGTCACGCACGCGACCGGACGGATCGAACGCCGGAGCGTCGAGGCGCCTGCCCGCGATCTCGCGACGCTGCGCCGGTCCACGCGTCCGACGGCCGGATCCGCAGCCGGGTCCTTCACGCTCGGACCGCGCTGGAACTCGGTCGTGGAAATCCGCCACGGCGCGGACGAGCAGCTGGTCGAACTGCGGCTCCCGCGGCGGTTCACCGATGATCTCCGCTCACACCCCCTGCACCCGGCACTGCTGGACACGGCCACCTCCGCGCTGCGGGGGTGTCCGGGGCCCGGCCCCGAGGTCCGCGCCGACGAGACGTATCTACCGTTCCTGTACCGCGCGCTCACGGTCTTCGCGCCGCTCCAGGAGGAGATCGCCGTCCACATCCGCAGGAAGGAGACCCGTCACGGACAGCTCGTGGCGGACATCGACGTGATGGGCTCCGACGGCCTCGTCCTCGTCGCCGTCGAAGGCTTCACGATACGGAAGGCGGACCGGACGGCATTCGGCGCCGGACTCGACGAGCGGAAGGACCAGGAGGCCGACCGCCAGGACCATGCAGGCATCGACCCGTCCGTCGGAACCGACATCCTGATGAGTCTGCTCTCCTCCCGCACCCCCGATCAGGTGCTGGTGCGCCCGCACCGAAACGGCCGGCCGGTGCCTGTGTCGGTGCCCGTGCCCGTGTCGGTGCCTGTGCCGCTGCCGGTGCCGTCTCCCGAGTACCCCGCTTCCCCGCGGCCGACCTCGCCCCCATGGCCGGCGGCACCGGCCGCCGGTGCCCCGGCGGACACGACGCCGGCCTCGACCTCGGACCGTCTGCGCGGCCTGTGGACGCGCATCCTGGGACACGACCGGATCGCACCCGACGACGACTTCTTCGACCTGGGAGGCGACTCGCTGACCGCGATCGACCTGATGGCGCAGATCAGAGAGCTGTTCGACATCGAGCTGACCGTCGGATTCCTCTTCGAAGCCCCCACCTTGGCCGAACTCGCCGAGGTCATCGACCAGCGGGTGCGGTGATGACAGTCGCACCGCACGCCTCTCCCGCATCCGAGTCCTCGACGGGGCCGGCACATCGCCTCACGCTGCACGACGACTGGTCGCTGTGGCGGCTGGCTGCCCTGCGCAGCGCGGGTATGCCGATCTCCTGGCTCGACGCGTTCGCGGTCCCCTCCTGCGGGGACGACGACTCCGACACGCGCAGCCGCGAGACCTCCGCGGCGGCGGTACGCTCCGTCGTCGCGCAGCCGGCCTTCCTCGAGGCTGTCACCTGGCAGAATCCGGCTCTCATCCGGAACTGGATGGGCAGCTTCGCCGCCGACCTCGCCGCAGGCGGAGACGGACGCCTCTCGCGCAGGGACCAACGCGAAGCGCTGGTCGCCTTCCTCGCCCAGCGCTACTGCGCCAAGAACGAGACCATCGGATTCTTCGGTCCGGTGGCCTGGGCGCGGTTCAGCGACGACCACCCCGGAATGCGTGCCGGCGGCACCTCCGGCCTGCGCAGCCGCAGCCTCTTTCGCGAGCACTGGGCCGTCGATGCGCTCGCGCGCGCCTTCGCCGCGCGGCCGGGGCTCCACACCCATCTGATCGCGCGACGCCACCCGGCATGCTCCTTCGACGGGCGCGTACTGCGCCGGCCACGACGCCGCCCGCAGCAACTGGACGCCGACGAGGCCGCTGTGACAGCTCTCCTCGATCGGCCGCGCCGGGTGGGTGAACTGCTGAGCGCCTACGGACCTCCCGAAGCGTGGCGGACCGCCGAGCAGGCTCTGGAGCGGCTCACAGCCACCGGTGCGGTCCTCGTCGGACTGCCCGTCCCGGTCACCGATCGGCCCGAGGACGTCCTGCGCGGGCACCTCGCGCAGATCCCGGACGAGAGGCTGCGCGACGGCCTGCTGACCGAACTCGACCAGCTCGACCGAGCCGTCGGCGCCGTCGCGGACGCGGCAGGCGACCCGGTCGCGCTGCGCGACGCCCTGAACCGTCTGGGGGCGGAGTTCCGGTCCCTGGCCGGGGTCGGCGACCAGCGCGCAAAACCCGATCGCGACCTCGGGCGGTGCATGGTGTACGAGGACTGCCGGCGGGACCTCGACGTCACCATCGGCACCGACCTGATCGACGACCTCCGTGCCCCGCTCGGGCTCCTTCTGGACACCGCCCGCTGGCTGGTACGCGAGAGCGGAGCGGAGCTCGATCGGGAGCTCGCGGCACGCGCGGACTCCCTGCGGGCCACCTCAGGGCGGCCGGTGGCCCTGTGCGACCTGGTGATGGCCTCCGGCGACATCCTCGGTGGACTGCCCGGCACCGCGGTCGCACGCGTCGCCGACGACTTCCGGGCACGCTGGGCTGAACTGCTCGCCACCGCTGTGGAGTCCTCGGCGTCCTCGGTCCGGCTCACCACCGAGGCGATGACCCCGCTCGTGCGCAAGCTGTTCCCGGCCGGCGCGGTCGGATGGCGTGCCGCCCGGCAGCACAGCCCGGATCTGATGCTCCGCGAACGCCCCGGCCACCGTCCGCAATGGGTGCTCGGCGAGCTGCACCTCGCTGTCAACACGCTGGAGAACCGCGCCTTCGCCACGCAGGCCGACGATCGTGCCGAACTGCGCGCGGCGACCGCGGCCGATTTCCCGGACGGCCGGTTCGTGCCCGTCTACCCGGCCGCGTCACCGGCGGTCACCTCACGCACCTACCCGCCTCTCGCCCTCGATCTTCCCGAGCTCTACCAGTACTGGTCCTGGACCGCGGACGAGGGCCATCCCTCGGGCCGGATGGCCCTGCCCGGGGCAGGACTGCTCGTCGAACAGGACGACAGCGGCCGGCTCCTCGTCCGCTCCGCCGACGCCGACTGGCGGGCACCGCTCACCGAGGTACTCGGCGAGTTCCTCACCGCGGTCGTCGCCGACCGGTTCAGCATCCGGCCCCGAGCCGGTCACCAGCCCCGCCTGCTGCTCGACGACGTGGTCATCGCGCGGGAAAGCTGGCACGTGCCGGTGTCGGACCTCCCCTACACCGTCGACAACGACTACCGCCATCGCACGCTGCGCCGGCGGCTGCAGGATCTGGGCATGCCGCGATGGCTGTTCGCCCGGACACCGGACCAGCCGAAGCCCTACCTCGTCGACCAGGACGCTCCGCTGTCCCTCCGCAATCTCGCGCGGGGTCTGCGCCGGAGCGTCGCCTCCGACGCCGGCGCCGCCATCACCTTCACCGAGATGCTTCCGTCCCCGGACGAGCTGTGGCTCGCCGGACCCGACGGCCGGCCCCACACCAGCGAACTGCGTGTGGTCGTCCACGACGACTCCCAGGTCCAGTCCCCGCTGACGACGCCAGATCGGACGGCATCCACATGACCGCATTCTCGTCGGCCTGGTTCAGCGACGTGATCAATCCGGACGGGGACGGACCTCTCGTGATCGCGCTGCCTTACGCCGGCGGCTCAGGGCGCGCGTTCCGTCCGTTGCACCGGCATCTGGACGGCGACAGCGTGCTGGTACTCGTCGATCTGCCGGGACACGGCCCCCGCATGTCCGAACCCTGTCTGCGCGACGCCGACGACGTCGTCACCGAGCTGCTCGATGCGATGGCGGAACTGCCGACGGAACGGATCGTGCTCCTCGGGTACAGCATGGGCGGGTGGCTCGCCTACGAGACGGCCGCGCGACTCGCCGACGCGGGAACGCCGCCCCTGGGCCTCGTCGTGTGCGGCACCCGCGCTCCCCAGAGCGGGATCGGGCACCCGTCGGTCACGATGCAGCCCCCCGGCAGGGAATTCCTCCACGAAGCCGTCGAGATGGGGCTCGCGGCCCCGGAGATGCTCGAAGTCCCGGGCATGGTCGAACTGTTCGCCGAGCCGCTGCACGCCGACTTCTCCGTGGTGCAGAGCTACCGCCACCGGCCACGCCCCCCGCTCTCCGTGCCGACCTGCGTCGTCGGCTTCGACTCCGACTGGCTGGTACCCGAGCCGTCGCTCCGGGCCTGGGACGACGTCTGCACGGCTCCCCTGCAGAGCCGCGTCAAGGGCTCCCACCTCGCGCTGCACGAGGACGAGACGGCGTTCGGCGCCGCGGTGGCGGCAGGAATCGCGCACATCACAGCGGTCCGTCCCGTGCGGTCGGTCACGCAATCCCGGCTGAACCCGGCCGCTGATGGGGCCGTCCACGAAGACGTCACCGCGGTGGGCCTCGTCGCGCGGACAGCGCGACGGACACCGGACGCACCGGCCGTCGTGGAGCAGGACCGTGTCGTCTACACCTACGAGGAGCTGCTGAGACTCTCGGCACAGGTCGCCGGGCTGCTCCACGAGCACCACGTCGCACCCGGACACCATGTGGCCTTCATCGGACGACGCCGCCCGGAATCCGTCATCGCGATACTCGGCACGGCTCTGGCGGGTGCCGCGTTCGTGCCTGTCAGTGACCAATGGCCGCTCGAACGGACCGCGTACGTCCTGCGCTCGACCGGGGTCCGCTGCCTTCTCGGATTCGCCGACGACCTGGCCCTGTTCGAGCAACTCACGGCCGTCTGCCCCGATCTCAGCGACGTCGTGCTCCTCGACGTCCCCACCGAGCGTCCTCCGCAGCCGCGCCACGCATCACCGCCCGCGGAACAAGCGGCCACCGAGAGCGACTTCGGAGCGATCGCCGATCACGTCATGGCCGAACAGCCGGGCACCGTCCTGCAGATCGGCCTGGGGCAGGGCGACCTGATGAAGCTCGTCGCCCCTCACCTGGGACTGTTCACCGCCGTCGACGCGGACCAGGAGGCGGTACGCACAGCGGCCGCGTGGGCCGAGGAGCACGGTGTGTTCGCCGACCTCGTCGTCGGACACCCGGAGCGCCTCGACGATCTCGTGTCGACGACCGTCGACGTGGCGGTCGTGCCCGCGGCGCCCTCCCCCGCGCTGCTGCGCGCCCTCGCGACGGTCGTCCGGCCCGGCGGTGCCGTACTCCTGCCCGGCCCCCTCCCCCACGGACCCGACCCTGCATGGGCGGTCGAGCCTCCGGCACCGGGCAGGCCGACAGGCGTACTGCGTCGGACAGACCTTCCGCCGGACACGGCGGACCGGTCCGCCGAGCGCATTCACACCCGATGGCATCTCGCCCGGCAGCCCGACTCCCCGGCGCCCGTTCCGGCCGCTCCGGGCGACGTCGCCTACGTGATCTACACCTCGGGCTCCACCGGGCGCCCCAAGGGCGTCGCGGTCAGCAACAGCGCACTGCTCAACACGCTCTCGGCCTCCGCCGACCGGTTCGCCGTCCGGGCCGACGACACACTCCTGCAGGTGACGTCGTTCTGCTTCGACCTCTCCATCTTCGACGTCTTCGGGGTACTGTCCGCCGGAGGCGCCCTGCGCATCGCGGGCGACGCCGAACTCGCCGAACCCAGAGTGCTCGCCCAGGTGCTGCTCGACGAGGAGATCACCCTGTGGAACTCGGCACCCTCGATGTTCGCCTGGCTCCTCCCGTTCCTCACCGACAGTGACGCGCCCCGCCGGCAACAGAAGTCGCTGCGCCTGATGTTGCTCGCCGGCGACTGGATCCCCGTGTCCATGCCGGACGAAACCCGTGAGGTCTTCCCCGAGGTCCGGATCGTCAACCTGGGCGGAGCGACCGAGACCGCGATCTGGTCGTGCTTCTACGAGATCGACACCGTGGACCCGCAGTGGCCGAGCATTCCCTACGGACTCCCGCTGAAGGGCTCGCACTACTACATCCTCGACGACCGGCGACAACCCACCGCGCCCGGCGAAGTCGGCCAGATCTACACGGCCGGTGCGTCACTCGCTCTCGGGTATCACGGAGACCCCGCACAGACCGCACGGAGCTTCGTCCCCGATCCGTTCCGGCCCGGTCAACGCATGTACGCCAGTGGCGACCGCGGCCGCTGGCTGGCGGACGGCCAGATGCAGTTGCTGGGCCGGATCGACCACCAGGTGAAGGTGCGCGGGTACCGCGTCGAACTGGAGGAGATCGAGGCCGTGATGGCCGATGCGCAAGATGTCCGGTCGGCCGTCGTCGTCACCTGCGACCGTGACGGGAACCGGACGCTCGCAGGCTTCTACACCTGCCGCGGAGCCGGCACGTCCGGTACCGAGATGCGCGAGCTGCTCGCATCCCGTCTTCCGCCCTACATGATCCCGAGCCATCTCGGCCGCCTGGACGCACTCCCCCTCACCCCGAACGGCAAGGTCGACCGGGCAGCGCTGGCACAGCTCGCGATCAAGGCGGATCCGACCGCCTCCCCCGGAGGTCACCGATGACCGGCCCCGACAGCAGTCTCACCCGTCGGCTGCACGCCATCTGGACCGACCTGCTCGGCGACACCGGACCCGATGCTGGATTCCTCGAAGCGGGCGGACACTCGGTGCTGGCAGCCAGACTCGTCGCGCGTATCGGCACCGAGCTCAGTGCCACGATCAGCCTCGCCGCCCTCATCAGGGACAACCCTTCACTCACCGACCTCGTCGCGCTGGTCGAGCAGGCCAGGCACGAACCCGCCGCGGCCGCCACGGCCGCTCCACGTCCTTCCGTCCCGGAGACCACGGCCGGCCGTGAACCGGAGTCGGAGCCCCTCTCACCTGCCATGCGCAGGATCTGGACGTGGCACCAGCTCTACCCGGACTCCCCCGCCTACAACGTCGTACGGGTGCTCACGCTCGACGCCCAGGTGCAGCCCGTACCGCTGCGCGCCGCTCTTGCGGACGTGGCCGCCCGGCATGAAGCCCTGCGCTGCCACGTCGTCGAACCCTCCCCTGCCTGTCCCGAGATCGTCCTCGACGAGGCGGTCTCCGTACCGCTCGTGATCGACGTCGTGCGCGGCACGGCACACGACGACGTGGCCGACCAGGTCGACGCCGCACTGCGGCGGATCGCCGACCGGCCGATCCCCCTCGATGCCGGACCCTTGTGGCGGTGCGGCCTCGTCTGGTCGCCCGGCACCGGGCGCACCTGGATCGCCTTGGTGATGCACCACCTCATCAGCGACCTGCGCTCGTCGGACATCGTGCTCGACGACCTGGCCACCGCCTACGCGGCCCGCCGGGCCGGATCCGCACCGCAGTGGCCGCGCCCGGCCCCCCGCCTCCTCCCCCACCTCCGCCGCCAAGGCGGCCTCGTCGGCTCCGCGCGGTGGAAGGCGGACCTCGACTGGTGGGGTCGGCTGCTTGCCGCCCGCGCCCGCACCACGCTGCCCGCGCCCGCCCCTCTCCCGGCCGGGCCCGACGAGCACCAGGCCACCACCCTCACCGTCGACCTCCCGCCCCGGGCCGGCCGGGCCGTGGACGCGTTGCTGCGCAGCGCCGGAGTCACGCCGGCCGTCTTCTTCCTGACCATCGCCGCATCGGTGCTCGCGGCACGCTCCGGCGGCGACCCGGGTGTGTTCGGCGTGCCGAGCGTGCGGGTCACGGAGCCCGCCGACGAGCAGACCGTCGCCTTCCTCCTCGACACCCTGCTCCTGGACCCCGGCCATCCCGCCGCGGACGGGCGCAGCGTCCTCGACGCGTGCGCGGCGACACGGCTCACACTCCTCGACGCCGTCGATCACGCGACGCCCACCTACGACGAGATCCTCGATCGCCTGCAGCTCCCCCGCACCTCCCGCAGCCCGCTCGTCCGTCTGTGGTTCAACGACCTCACCGGAGCAGCTCCACCGGCACGCTTCGGCGGGCAGTCGAGTGCCGAACACGACCTCGCACCCGGGTGGGCGCTGTTCGACCTCAGCCTGTACGTCAAACGCACCGCTGCCGGTTACCGCCTACACTTGGTCGCCCCGCAGGGATCAGCGCCGCACGACGTCGCCGACCTCACCGAATTCGCCGAGCAGGTGGCACAGGTCTGCTCAGCCGCCGCGACGGACCCGCAGCGCCGCCTCGCCGAACTCCTGCCGTCCACGCGAACCGGCTGCCCCGGCACCGAACCGCTCGCCCTCGGTCATGCGCCGTCGACGGTCGACCTCCTCTCTCGTACGGCAGCTGAAGAGCCCTCCGCGCCCGCTCTCGACACCGGCGACGGAGTCCTCGACCGGCACACACTCGACCGCGCCGTCACCACCCGCGCGGCACGATTGCTGGAAACGGCTGAACCCGGAGCCCTGGTCGCCCTGCCCGCCCGGCGGGACCGGCTCTTCGTCGAGCGGCTGCTCGCCTGCATGCGCGCCAGGGTCACCCCAGTGCTGCTCGATGCCGCATGGCCACCGGCTCGCCGGGACGCAGCGGCTCGCGGCAGCCACGCCTCCTACGCCTTCCCCCTGGACGACGGCCCCCTGCACACGCTCCCGGCACCACCCCGGCAGGCGCCCGGTCTCCCGTCGGCGGCACATGTGCTCTTCACCTCCGGCACGACCGCGGATCCCCTCCCGGTGTTGATCCCGACACCCGTGACCGACGCCGCGGTGGCCGACCTCGTGCCCTGGCTCGGCGTGGGCGCCGACGACCGCATCGCCCTGCTCAGCGGCCCCGCCCACGACCCTGCCCTGCGCGACATCGGCCTCGCGGTACGGACGGGAGCATGCCTCTGCCTGCCGACGCCGAGTGAGCAGGCCGACCTCACCGGCCTGGCCCACTGGCTGCACGCCCAGCGGATCAGCGTCCTCAGCGCGACCCCGAACCTGCTGGCGCTCGTCCTCGGCGGAGACCCGAACGCATCGCTCCTCCCCTACCTGCGTCTCGTCATCTGTGGCGGCGCCCCGCTCACCACCGCGACGGCGGCGCTGATCAGGTCGCGGGCCCCGAAGGCCGTGATCGTCAACGGCTACGGATGCGTCGAGATCCCGCAGCTGGCGGTCGCCCACCGCCTCGACCCCGACGACCCGCTCCCCGACACCTCCCACGTACCCATCGGCCGCCCGCTGCCCGGCAGACGGGTCGAGCTGATCACCGAGGACGGGCGCCGGTGCACCGACGGAGAACGCGGTGAACTCCTCGTCGGCGAGCCGTGGATCGCGTCCGGATACCTCGCCGACGCGCCCGAGCGGTTCGTCACCGCACCCTTCCGTCTGGTGCGCACGGGCGACCTCGCGCAGCGTGACGCGACCGGGCTGTTCCACCTGGTCGGCCGCCTCGATCGGCAGGTTCTGGTCAACTCCCACCGCGTCCTGCTCGACGAGGTCGAGGCCGCGGCACGAGGCTGTCCCGGGGTCGCGGACGCGGTGGCCGAACTTGTCGGCGACGAAGACCACCAGGCGCTGCGGCTGTGGGTACAGCCCCGGGCTGCGGAGGCACGTCCGGCAGAGGCCTTCGTACGCGCGCATCTCACCGAGGTGCTCGCTGCGCCGGCAGTTCCTGCCACGATCTCGATCGTCGACCGACTGGAACTGTCCGCGAATCTCAAGCCCGTCGCCCCTGCCGCGGGAGCACAGGCCGCTCCTTCCGCGGGGTCCCCGGTGTCACCCGACGACCGGCTCCAGGGCACGGCAGCGTCCGTACTGGGCCACCCGGTCTCCCCCACGGCCAACTTCTTCGACGCCGGCTTCACCTCGATCACCTTGCTCCAATTCGGGGCGGAGTTGAGCACGGTCCTCGGCCGGCGGCTGGACCCGCTCCTGCTGTTCCGGCACCCGAACCTGCGCGCGCTCGCTGCCGCTCTCAATCTGACCGCCCACACCCCTGCGGAGCCGGGCAACACACGTCACGGCAGTCCGGCACCCCGGAACCCCGACGGGACCAGCCACCACGACAGCCGCGAGCGGCTGAGGGACGCTCGGCGCCGGGCCATGCAGCAGATCCGCTCATCCACGGACCGGTGAGAGGCCCTGGGACGATCTTGCTCCCCCAAGTCAGCCCAGGAAGCACAACCGCACTTGACGGTTGACATTGTCTTTATTGGGTGTCGAGGAGACGGAAGGGCACTGTCACGTTGGCGAGGCCGGTGAGATGATCTTCGTCGGGTTGATCGTCTCGGGGAGGGGCCCGGCTGTGGAGAGTGCGGCGCCGTCGTACAGGGGCCACCGGTACCCGGTGGAGGTCATCTCCCACTGTGTGTGGCTGCACTTCCGGTTCCCGCTGTCCTACCGCGAGGTCGAGGAGTAGATGCTCGAGCGGGGCCTCGAGGTCTCCTACGAGACCGTCCGCCGGTGGTGCGCCAAGTTCGGGCAGGAGTACGCGAACGCGCTGCGCCGGCGCCGCCCGCGGCCCGGCGACAAGTGGTACATGGACGAGGTCTTCTTCAAGATCAACGGGAGGATCCACTACCTGTGGCGGGCCGTCGACCAGGACGGCAACGTCCTCGACATCCTCGTCCAGTCCAAGCGGAACGCGAAGGCCGCGAAGAAGTTCTTCCGCCGCCTCCTCAAGGACCTTCAGTACGTGCCGCGGGTGATCGTGACCGACAGGCTCCGCTCCTACAGGGCCGCCCACCGCACCGTCATGCCCTCGGTGGAGCACCGGAGTTCGAAGTATTTGAACAACCGCGCTGAGAACTCGCACCAGCCCACCCGGCAACGGGAGAGGGCCACGCGGCGCTTCACCAGCCCCGGACACGCCCAGAGATTCCTGTCCGCCTTCAGCAGCATCTCACCCCACTTCCGGCCCCGCCGCCACCTGCTCACCGCCCGCGAATACCGACACGAAATGACCGAACGGTTCCGCACCTGGAACGAGGCCACCGGCTGCCTCACGACCGTCTGACAGCGGCCGACGAGCGAGAGAAAACGCGCCCCGACACACCCTTCACATCAGCCACCCCCAACAACGTGACAGTGCCCGGTCCACTCCTTGTTCAGTGCCAGTCTCATGGTGCGCGTTGTCTCCATCGTCAACTGCTGTCCCGTGAGGGCGGTTTCGCCTCGCTTCTATGGTCTCAGGCCCCACCGACAATGGCATGTCCATGTTGTCCCGATTTCCCCGAGCCGGGCCCTGGGGATGTCATGGCTGCCCCTCCCCCGGGGCCTGCGACGTGTCCGGGCCCGTGCCAGCAGGCGCCACTGGCCCGCCCGAGGCCTTGCGGGAGTGCAGCCCGCAAGTCGCACAGCTATCTGGACCTCGACACCGGGCTCGGCTTCGACTCGCAGATCGTGGTCAAGGTGAACGCGCCGGACCTGCTGCGCCGCCAGCTCGGCTCGCGCCGCTGGCAGGGCGACCACCTAGCGATGGGCACCAACGTCGACTGCCATCAGCGCGCCGAGGGCCACTACGGCCTGATGCCGGGGATCATCTCCGCCCTGCGCGACCACGCGAAACCCCTTTTCGATCCTGACGAAGGGCACGCTGATCCTACGCGACCTGGACCTCCTGGTGCAGGCCTCCGAGGTCACCGACGTCGGCATCTCCGTCTCGGTCGGCTTCACCGACCCCGCGCTGTGGCGCACGGTGGAGCCGGGCACGCCCCCCGAGCGCCGCCTGAATGGTTCATGGCCTGGCTGGCGCAGCACCACCCGTATCTGGTGCGCCGCTACGAGCGGCTGTACGCCTCACGGGCGCCCGGTCGCAGATGCAGCACCAGCGGTGTGACGGAGGCGGCCCCGGAGGCGGCGATCGCGCGCACGGTGGCGCGCAGCTGGGCCGGGTCGTCGCTGAGGAACGGGATCACCGGGGCCATCAGGACACCGCAGTCGATGCCGTGCTCGGCGAGAGCGCGTACGAGCTCTGGTGGTCGCCTACCCGCAGGTACTCACGTGCTGCCCGGATCGCCGCTGCCGTCGCCATGGCTCCTCCCCGTCACGTACGGTCGTTCTATGGCACCTGAGAGGTCTACCGTAGGTGTAATCATGACCGTGGACGACGACCCGGGAGTCTCCCGAGCCGTCGCTCGCGACCTGCGGCGCCGCTACGGCGAGTCGTACCGGATCGTGCGCGCGGAGTCCGGCGAGTCCGCGCTGGATGCACTGCGGGAGCTGAAGCTGCGCGGTGATCTCGTGGCCGTGATCCTGGCCGACTACCGCATGCCGCAGATGAACGGCATCGAGTTCCTGGAACAGGCCCTGGATGTGTATCCGGGCGCGCGTCGGGTGCTGCTGACCGCGTACGCGGACACCAGCGCAGCCATCGACGCGATCAACGTCGTCGACCTGGACCACTACCTGCTCAAGCCCTGGGACCCGCCCGAGGAGAAGCTCTACCCCGTCCTGGACGACCTGCTGGAGGCGTGGCGCTGCAGCGACTTCCGGCCGGTGCCCAGCACGAAGGTGGTCGGGCACCGCTGGTCGGCGCGTTCCTCCGACGTACGGGAGTTCCTGGCCCGCAACCAGGTGCCGTACCGCTGGTACTCGGCGGACGAGCCCGAGGGGAAGCGGCTACTGGCGGCGGCCGGGCAGGACGGGCAGCGGCTGCCGCTCGTGATCACCCCGGACGGCACGCCCCTGGTCGAGCCGGAGGCACCCGAGCTGGCCGCGCAGGTGGGGCTGGCGACGACGCCGGCGGAGGACTTCTACGACCTCGTCGTCATCGGCGGCGGGCCCGCCGGGCTCGGTGCCGCCGTGTACGGGGCGTCGGAGGGGCTGCGGACCGTGCTCGTGGAGCGCTCCGCGACCGGCGGGCAGGCGGGCCAGAGCTCGCGGATCGAGAACTACCTGGGCTTCCCGGACGGCGTGTCGGGGGCGCAGCTCACCGACCGGGCCCGGCGGCAGGCGGCGAAGTTCGGCGCCGAGATCCTCACCGCGCGCCAGGTGACGGGAGTCGAGGTCAACGGGGCCGCGCGGACGGTGCGGTTCTCCGACGGCTCGGCGGTGGCCGCGCACAGCGTGATCCTGGCGACCGGCGTGTCGTACCGGCAGCTCGACGCGCCGGGCTGCAACGACCTGACCGGCTGCGGGGTGTTCTACGGCTCGGCGCTGACCGAGGCGGCCTCCTGCCAGGGCCACGACGTGTACATCGTCGGCGGCGCCAACTCGGCCGGGCAGGCGGCGATGTACCTGTCCCGGGGCGCCAAGTCGGTGACACTGCTGGTGCGCGGGGCCGACCTGTCGGCGTCGATGTCGTACTACCTGATCCAGCAGATCAACGAGGCGCCGAACATCTCGGTACGCGCGCGTACCGTCGTCGAGTCGGCGCACGGCTTGGGCCGTCTGGAGCAGCTCACCCTGCGTGACACGGAGACCGGCGAGACCGAACTGGTCGACGCGCAGTGGATGTTCGTGTTCATCGGCGCGGCCCCGCTGACCGACTGGCTGGATGGCACGGTGCTGCGCGACGAGCACGGGTTCATCCTGGCCGGGCCCGACCTGACCCCGGACGGGCGGCCGCCGGCGGACTGGGAGCTGGACCGGCCGCCGTACCACCTGGAGACCAACATTCCCGGCGTGTTCGTGGCGGGCGACGCGCGCGCCGAGTCCGCGAAACGGGTCGCGTCCGCCGTCGGAGAGGGAGCCATGGCAGTCATGCTCGTCCACCGGTATCTGGAGCAGTCGTGAGCGGGCAGGTGATGCCCTGCAGCCCGCAGGAGATCGGTTCGCTGTTCCTGTTCGAGAAGCTCACCCCCCAGCAGCTGGGGCGGCTGTGCAGCGAGGGGCGGGTGGAGCGCTTCGAGGCGGGGCCCGTGTACACCGAGGGCGAGCCCGCCACCTGCTTCTTCGTGATGATCGAGGGCACCGTCGTGTTGTCCCGCCGGGTCGGCGGCGACGACGTGGAGGTCACGCGTGCCTCGCAGCCCGGGGTGTACGCCGGGGCCATGCAGGCGTACATCAAGGACCGGGTCCGGCAGGTCTACAACAACTCGATGCGCGTCACGGAGCCGACACGGTTCTTCGTGCTGCCCGCCGACACGTTCGCGGCCATCATGCAGGAGTGGTTCCCGATGGCGGTGCATCTGCTGGAGGGGCTGTTCTTCGGCTCGAAAAGCACCCAGCGGGCCATCGGGCAGCGGGAACGGCTGCTGGCACTGGGCTCGTTGTCCGCCGGGCTCACCCACGAGCTCAACAACCCGGCGGCGGCGGCCGTGCGGGCCACCGCGACGCTGCGCGAACGGGTCGCGAAGATGCGGCACAAGCTGGGCGTCATCTCCTCGGGCCCGTATCCGCGCGAGGCCCTGGCGAACCTCATCGAGGTCCAGGAGCGCACCGCCGAACTCGTCGCCAAGGCGCCGACGTTGAGCCCGCTGGAGGCCGCGGACCGGGAGGACGAACTCACCGACTGGCTCGACGACCACGGCATCCCGGACGGCTGGCGGCTCGCGCCCACGTTCGTGCAGGCCGGTCTGGACGTCGACTGGCTGGACCAGGTCGCGGCGGACGTGGATCCGGAGATCCTGCCCGGGGCGATCGGCTGGCTCAACTACACGGTCGAGACCGAGCTGTTGATGGACGAGATCGATGACTCCACGACGCGCATCTCGCACCTGGTCGACGCGGCCAAGCAGTACTCGCAGCTCGACCGGGCCCCGTACCAGAACGCCGACGTCCACGAACTCCTCGACAGCACCCTGCTGATGCTGTCGGGCAAGATCGGCTCACGGATCGAGGTCGTCAAGGACTACGACCGCACCCTTCCGAAGATCCCGGCCTACCCGGCGGAGCTGAACCAGGTGTGGACCAACCTGATCGACAACGCGGTCCACGCCATCAACAGCACCGGCGGAGAAGGCACGTTGACGGTGCGGACGGCTCTCGACCACGACCGGCTGCTGGTGGAGTTCCGCGACACGGGGCCCGGCGTGCCGCAGGACATCCGCGGCCGCATCTTCGACCCGTTCTTCACCACCAAGCCGGTCGGCGAGGGCACCGGGCTCGGTCTGGACATCTCCTGGCGGATCGTCGTGAACAAGCACCACGGCACCCTCCAGGTGGAGTCCGAGCCCGGGGACACCCGCTTCCAGGTCCTCCTGCCCCTGACCGCGACGGACGACGACACACCGGAGGAGCCCGCATGACCAGTGCCAACGCCATCGACCCCGGCATCCCGCCGAGCGGCAGTGGGTGCGTCGAGTGCGACGCGGCGGGCGGCTGGTGGTTCCATCTGCGGCGCTGCGCGCAGTGCGGGCACATCGGCTGTTGCGACGACTCGCCCGCCAAGCACGCCACCGCCCACTACCGGGACACCGGCCACCCGGTGATCCGCAGTTTCGAGCCCGGCGAGGGCTGGTTCTGGAACTTCGACACCAACGAGTTGTACGAGTCCGGGCCCGACCTCGCTCCCCCGGTGAGCCATCCCGCGGACCAGCCGGCGCCGGGGCCGGCGGGGCGGGTGCCGGCGAACTGGGCCGAGACGCTGCGCTGAGCGCTCCGCTGGAAGAACGGCGATGAACCCGCGGGCCGGTGGGGGCTGGTCGCGCAGTTTCCCGGGCCCCTTCCGGGGCGCGGTACTGCACCGGGCTTCACCGAGACCGCATAGACCGGCACCGGGCCTGACCTCCCCGTCCGCAGGCTGCGTTGTCAGTGCCGCGTGCCAGGATGGATCCGTGCCGCAGACCATGTTCACCACACCGCTCATCGGCCGGGACGACGAGATCGCCCGGCTCGCCGGGATGCTGGAGCGTGCCCGCGGCGGGGAGGCCCGGGCCGTGCTGCTCGCCGGGGACGCCGGGGTGGGCAAGACCCGGGTGCTGGACGAGGTCGCCGGGCGGGCCGCCCGGGCCGGGATGACGGTCCTCACCGGTCACTGCGTCGATCTCGGTGACGTCGGGCTGCCGTATCTGCCGTTCACCGAGGTGCTGGGCGTGCTGGCCGCCGACGACCGGTTCGCGGACGCGCTGGCCGGGCATCCGTCGGTGGACCGGCTGCTGGGTGCGGGCACGGAGGCCGTGCGGGATGTGGGCGGGCGGCTGCGGCTTTTCGAGGGCATGGCGGGGCTGCTGGCCGATCTGTCGGAGATCGCTCCGCTGCTGCTGGTCCTGGAGGACCTGCACTGGGCCGACCAGTCCTCCCGGGACCTGCTGCGGTTCCTGCTCAGCCGCGGGATCCTGCAGCGACCGGCCGGCGGTGCGCCCACGCACCGGCTGGCGGTGTTCGCCTCCTACCGGGCCGACGACCTGCACCGCCGCCACCCCCTGCGCCCGCTCCTGGCCGAGCTGGTGCGGCTGCCCGCCGTGGAGCGGGTGGAGCTGCGGCCCATGGCCGACGCCGAGGTGACCCGGCTGGTGCGCGCGCTGCAGGACCGTCCGCTGCCGGAGGCCACGGTCCGCGGGATCGTCGAGCGCGCCGAGGGCAACGCCTTCTACGCGGAGGAACTGCTCGCGGCCACGGACACGGAGGCGGGCGGCGTCCCCAGCGGGCTGGCCGACGTCCTCCTCATCCGCATCGAGCAGCTGTCCGACACCGCCCAGCAGGTGCTGCGCACGGCCGCCGTCGCCGGGCGGCGCGTGGAGCACGACCTGCTGCGCGAGGCGGTCGGGCTGCCCGAGGACGAACTGGAGGCGGCGCTGCGCGAGGCCATCGGCCGCCAGCTCCTGGTCTCCGGTGACGGCGACACATACACGTTCCGGCACGCCCTGGCCCGGGAGGCGGTGTACGCGGATCTGCTGCCGGGCGAACGGGCCCGGCTGCACGGCGCGTTCGCCCGGCTGCTCACGGGGCGCGGGCACCCCGCCGAGAGCGCCGCCGAGCGCGCCCACCACTACCGCGAGAGCCATGACCTGGCCGAGGCGCTCGCCGCCTCGCTGGAGGCAGCCGGACACGCCGAACGGGTGGGCGCGCCCGCAGAGGAGCTGCGGCACCTCGAGGCCGCCCTCGACCTGTGGGCGTCGGTGGATCCGGCGGCCCGGCCCTCGGGCGATGGTGTCGACCGGGTGACGCTCACGCTGCGCGCCTCGGCGGCGGCCGCGCACGCCGGGGAGTCGCACCGGGCGGTGTCCCTCACCCGGGCCGCGCTCGCCGGCGTCGGCCAGGACACGGAATCCGAACTCGCCGCCCAGGTCCGGTACACGCTGGCCGGCAATCTGATGAGCGTCGACAGCCTGACGGCCGCGTTCGCCTACAGCAGCGAGGCGCTCGCCATGATCCCCGCCGAGCCGCCGACCCGGACCTGGGTGTGGGCGGCGGCCACGCATGTCATGGCGGCCCGCCACATAGGGGAGAACGAGACGGCGCTGCGGGTCGCCCGTGAGGCCCTGCGCGTGGCCGAGCAGCTGCGGGTCGCGGACGCGCAGGCCGACCTCCTCATCTCGCTGGCGATCCTGGAGGGCGGCGGCCGGCGCACCGCCGAGGGCCGTGAGCGGCTCAAGGAGGCCCGGGAGCTGGCCCGGCAGGCGGGGAACGCGCCGGTGGAGATGCGTGCCCTGTTCAACCTCGCCGTCGGCTGCTTCGAGTCGGGTGACCTGGAGGGCTGTGTGCCGTGGGTGACCGAGGGCCTGGACCGCGCCCGCCGGGCGGGGCTGCTGTCGTCTCCGTATCCGCTGGAGATGCGCTATCTGCATCTGCTGGTGCTGTACACGCTGGGCCGCTGGGACGAGTGCGTGCGGGCGGCGGCGGCCGATGCGGCCCTGCTGCCCTCGGCGGGCGGGTACGCGATGGGACCTGCGCTGTATGTGGCGCTGGCCCGAGGCGACCTGGGTGCCGTCGAGCGGGCCCGGGTCCTGCTGGAGGGACCCTTCGACTGGATGGCCACGCTGGTTGCGGGCATCGCGCTGACCGAGGCCGCCGTGCTGCGGGGTGAGCCGGAGGCCGCCGTGGAGCGGACGCGGGCGACGGTCGACGCGCTGACCGACGACGCGGGCCACCTCCCCTACGCCTCCGTCCGGCTGGCGGCGCTCGCCCTGTCGGCGGTCGCCGACGCCGCGGTGGAACTGCGCTCGTCCGGCGGCGAGTGGCACCGCTGGAAGGACACCGCGGACGAACTGGTCGAGCTCGCCCGCCAGTCGGCCCTGCACGGCGAGGACGGCGCCGCCCAGGGCCCGGAGGGGCTGGCCTGGCTGGCCCGCGCCGAGGCGGAGTGGGCGCGGGCGGTGTCCGGGCCGGACGCGGCGGCCTGGGAGAAGGCGGTGACCGCGTTCGGCTTCGGCGACGTGTACGAGCGCCTGCGCTGCCAAGTCCGGTTCGTGGAGGCCCTGTTGGCGGCCGAGCGGCGCGAGGAGGCGGCCGTGCAGGCCCGCGAGGCGAGAGCGGTGGCCGGGCGGCTCGGCGCGGCGCCCCTGCTGGAGCGGATCGACGACCTCATACGCCTCGGCCGCCTCGCCGACGCCCCGTCGGACGGGGAGCGCACCTCGCCGCTCACCGCCCGCGAGCAGGACGTGCTGCGGCTGCTTGCCCGCGGCCGCAGCAACCGGCAGATCGGTGAGGAGCTGTTCATCACCGGCAAGACGGCGAGCGTCCACGTCTCCAACATCCTGGCCAAGCTGGGTGCTTCGAGCCGTACGGAGGCGGTGGCGATCGCCTACCGGGAGGGGCTGCTCGCACCGGAGCCGACGGCGTCCGGCTGACCTCGCTCGCCGGGGTGCCGGGCGGCGCAGTCGAGGCTCGTCAGATCGACGGCGTCGGCCATGGCCTGCATCCCCTTGTCGTTGGGGTGCAGATGGTCGCCGCCGTCGAAGACGGGAAGAATGCGCTCGGGGTCGTAGGGGCTGCGGAGGATGTGGTCGAAGTCGGTGACGGCGTCGAACTCGCCGCTGCTGCGGATGAATTGGTTCACTTCTCCGCGTACCTTCTCGCCGGCCGGATCCCATTCCGGCCAGCCCTTGAAGGGGGCGACGGTCGCGGCGACGACGCACTTGCCGGCCGCGTGCACCCGCTCGACGATCTCGCGGTAGCCGGCGATCAGGTCCTGGGCGGTGACTCCGGTATGGGCCTTGATGTCGTTGACGCCCTCGAAGAGGAAGACGGTGCGGACGCCCGGCTGGGTGAGGACGTCGCGCTGCAGACGTTTCAGGGCGCTCTGGCCGCCGCCGTCTGCCAGGACCTGGTTGCCGGAGATCCCCTCGTCCGCGACGCCTTTGACGTGGGTGCCGGCGGACCGCAGCCGGCGGGCGAGGTAGTCGGGCCAGCGGCGGTCGAGGTCGGTGGTGGACTGCCAGCCGTCGGTGATGGAGTCGCCTAGGGCCACGACCGCTGCGGTACCGGCGGGCGGGCGTACGGAGACGGCGTCCAGGTAGAACCAGGAGCCGATCGTCTGTGTCCAGTGGGCGGCGCTCTCCTCGGCGGTGTGGTCGCCCTGGCTCGTGTAGGACGTCTGCATGGCCATTCCGTGGCCGGTCGCGGGGCCCGCCGCGTCCGGTGAGTGGATGCTGACCACCAGGTCGGTCGCGGCGGGGAGTCTGCCGGGCAGGGGGTCGCTGAGGGCGGCGGCGCCCGCGGGGACGGTGACGGAGCGGGCGCCGCGGAAGGTCAGCCGGTGGTTGCTGCCGGGGACGAGTGCGGCGCCCTCCTGCCGGAGGCCGGCGTAGACGCTGTCGAAGGTCACCGGCCGGTCCCCGAAGGCGTTGGAGAGCCGGATCCGCAGGTTGCTTCCGGCCGCGCTGGTGTGGACGACGAGCCGGTAGCCGCGGTCGGCGGCCGAGTCGCCCATGTGGTCGCCGCTCGCACCCCAGGTGACGACGTCACGGCGGTCCGCGGGCGCCCCCACCACGATGAACTCGGGCCGGTCGGCGGACGCGTGTACCGGTGTGGCCTGGACGGCACCGGCCAGCAGCAGAAGGGCGCCCAGGCGGCCGGCACGCACGAAGCGGGCCCTCACCGGGCGAAGTCCCTCAGCGTGACGGAGCCGCCGGGTTCGAGGCTCACGGACCGGGACGTGTCGCCGTGGGCCACTGTCGTGGTGCGGCCGCCCACGCTGCGGATCCGTGCCTCGGTCGGCTTCCCGTCCTGCCAGCGCAGGTCGACGACGAAGCCGCCACGGGCCCCGATGCCCCGCACCGAGCCCGCCTTCGCCCAGGCGTCGGGCAGTGCGGGCAGGAGTTCCAGGTGGCCGGGGCGGGATTGCAGGAGCATCTCGATCACGGCGGCCGGTGTGCCGAAGTTGGCGTCGATCTGGAAGACGCCGTTGCCCGGTCCCAGTTCGTAGATGTCGAAGAGGTTGGCGGCGGTGCCGTTGCTGCCGTCGGTCGAGGGGCGGAGGTTGTTGACGATCAGCCGGTAGGCGTTGTCGGCGTTCTTCAGGCGGGCCCAGCACAGGCTGCGCCAGGCGTTGGCCCAGCCGAAGCTCTCCATGCCGCGGGCGGTGAGCAGGGCGGTGGCTCCGGCCACGATGTCGGCCGGGGTGGAGCCGTCGGGGCGGATGCGGTCGCCGGGGAACAGTCCGATGAGCGGCGACAGATGCCGGTGGGTGGTCTCGCCGAGGTTGTCGGGGCTCATCCACTCCTCCAGCCAGCCGGTCTTCGGGCTCACCTGCGGCAGATACAGCCGTTTGCGGAGGCCGGAAATCGTCGCCGCGTACGTATTGTCGCACTTCAGTTCGGCCGCCGCAGTGCAGTAGTTGCCGAACAGTGCCCACACCAGTTCCTGGGCGTAGGTGATCCCCTTGGCGTCGAGCGGGCCCTGCTCGGGCGACCAGTCACTGTCGGCGATCAGGACCTCGCGCGAGGTGCCCGGGAGGGTGGTGGTGAGCAGCCGCGCCTCCCAGAACTCGCAGGCGCCCTTGAGGAGGGGGTAGATCTTCTCGAGATGGGACCGTGACCGCGTGAACTCGTAGTGGTCCCAGAGCGTGTTGCACAGCCAGGCGTTGCCCGCGGGGTGCCACCACCAGCCGCCCCCGCCGTAGGGGTTGGTGGAAATGGCGACCGTCCAACCGGCATTCCTGCCACTGGTGTTGCGGTAGCGGTTGCGCGAGTCGTTGAACAGGCGGCGGGTCAGGTCGGTCCACGACGGGACCTGGGCGACGCAGTAGTCGGTGAAGGCGTCGAAGCACGCGGAAAGGCCCGCCCGGTCGGCCATCCAGTAGTTCATCTGGATGTTGATGTCGGTGTGGTAGTCGCCCATCCAGGCCGGGTCGTTGCCGTCGAGCCACAGCCCCTGGAGGCCCAGTGGCAGACTGCCGCGCGACCCGGAGATCATCAGGTAGCGGCCGAACTGCACGTAGGCGGCCTCGAGTTCGGGGTCGGGCTCGCCGCTCCCGGTCCGGGCTTTGATCCGCTCCCAGGTGTCCAGGGAGCGCTGCTGCGCGGACGACGTGCCGAGCGAGATGTCGAACTTCCCGAACAGGGCGCGATGGTCGGCGACATGGGTGCGCAGCAGGGTGTCTGCCGAATGGGCGGCGGCGTTGCGGACCTTGTCGCGCGCCAGCTTCCGAGGATCGAGGGAGGGGTCGCGATAGCCCTTGGCCGCGTCCGGCGCGTAATTGGTGCCGCCGCTCACCACCACGGTGAGGTCCTTGCAGCCGGCGAAGGCGATCTGCGAGCCGCTGACGGTGACGCGGCCTCCGGTGCCGTATGCGGTGACGGCGGCTGCGTACTTCAGGCCGTTGGCAAACGTGGCGCCGAACGCGACCGAGGCGCCCTCGCCGTGGGTGCCCTCCAGGGTGACGGTGCCGGTGTAGCGGCCGCCTCCGCTCTGGGTGAAGTGGAGGACGATGACGTCGTCGGGGTGGCTGGCGAAGATGCGCCGCTGGTAGGTCACGCGTGAGCGGACATACGACGCGGTCACCACGCCCTGGGCGAGATCGAGGGTGCGACGGTAGCCGGAGACGGCGCCGAGGTCGTGGTCGGGGATGTCGACCGTGAGCCGCCCGAGCAGGGTGAAGGAACCGAAGTTGTCACGCTCGTAGGGGAATTGGCCGTCCGCGTCCTGCTCGTCGTTGAGGCCTCCGGTCCACAGGGTGGCGTCGGTGAGGAGGAGGAGTTCGCGGCCAGGGTCGTTGCCCGCCAGGGCGCCGAGGCGGCCGTTGCCGACGGGGAGCCCCTGTTCGATCATGGAGTTGTCGTCGGCGGGGGCCTGCCACCAGAGCGTGTCGGGTGAACTGCCGTCGTACGAGGCCGAGTCGACAGGCCTTTGCGGGGCCGCGGAGGCGGTGAAGGCGGGGAGGGCGGCCAGGGCCGCTCCGGTGCTCGCGGCGAGGGCGATGAGGTTGCGTCTGGGCAGCAGGTGGGACGGGTCGGTGGTCATGGCGGCTCCTGGTGGGTCGTTCAGGACGACTTCGGTACGTCGATCCGGTCGATGTCCGGCGCGTAGCTGTTGCCGCTGTCGAAGGAGATCGTGTTGGAGCCGGCCCTGAGGGTCAACGGCACGCTGACCGTTTCGGCCGTTCCCCAGTCGCCGGTGGACGGGAACTTGTGGCTGGTGGCGCCGCCCCCGTTGGCGGAGATGGCGACCGAGCGGGCATCACCGCTGACGTAGGCGATCTTCACCTGGTAGGTGCCGGCTTTGTCGACGACGACGTCGTTGAAGGTGAGCTTTCCGCCGAGGTAGAGGTTGCCGACCTTGTGGCCGCCTGAGCAGGCGGAGCAGTCGGCGACGGAGGCGTCGCCGGCCAGAGTGTTCGACGCCGCCTCGGCCTCATAGCCGGTGAAGCCGAGCGGGCTGCCGTGCGGGGTGACGGTGAACAGGCGGGAGCCGTGGGCGGGCAGCGCCTGGGTGACCTTGTCCTTGTAGGTGCCGAGGTTCTCGTGGTTCCACAGGTCGCGGACGGCGGCCTTGCCGGTGAAGCCGAGGGAGGCCCAGGAGGCGGAGACGGCGGCGGGACGGTCGGCGAGGTTGAACAGGGCGACGGTGTAGGTGCCGTCGGGGTTCTTCGCGGCCCACACCTGCTGCGGGTCGGACGGGGTGATGGGCCGTGCGGGCGTGGTGTCGCCCTGGTTGACGGCGATGACCTCCTTGTTGGTCAGCAGGGAGAGGCCGTAGGAGTCCAGGCGGGTGAGGTCGTCGCCGGTGTAGAGCGGGGACTTGGCGATGGCCCACAGGGTGGCGTAGCTCTGGCGTTCGGCCTTGGTGAGGCCGTCCATGGCGCCGTTGCCGACGTCGAGGGAGTCGAGGTCGTTCCAGCCGCCGGGGCCGGCGTGGCGGGTCCAGCCGGGGGCGTCGTCCCAGCGGTCGTCGACGGAGTTCTCCCAGCTGACGAGGGTGTTGCAGTAGCACTCGACGTCGGTGTCGATGCGCCAGCCCTGCGCGTACTTCTTCCAGTCGGCGGCGTGTCCGATGTCGAGGGACCAGGACAGTTCGAGGTGGATGGGGCGGCCGGTGGCGGCGATCGCCTTGTTCCAGGCGGCCACGTCGGCAACGTTGTCGTACTGGTCGCCGCTCTTTCCGGAGCCAGGTCCGACGCCGTCGAGTTTGAGGAAGTCGTAGCCCCAGCCGGCGATCAACTGGGCCTGGGAATCTATGTACTTCTGGGTGCAGGGGCGGGAGAAGTCGAGTTTGTAGGAGCTGTCCCAGCCGTTGGTGGTGCGCAGGTCGCTGTAGACGATGTCGGCGGTGGTGCAGCCGTCGGCGTTCCAGATCGGCGTCTTTCCGTCGCCGTAGGCCTCCTTCTCGAGGCCGGCGGGAAGGTAGATACCGGCCTTGAGGCCCTTGGTGTGTATGCGGTCGGCGACGGCCTTCATACCGCTGGGGAAGCGCTTCGGGTCGGCCTTCTGGCGGCCGTACTGGTCGTACTCGGGCTTCCAGGTGTTGTCGCGCCACCAGCCGGCGTCGATGTTGACGTACTCGTAGCCGAACTTCTTCAGCTTGGCGGCCAGGGCGTCGGTCTGCCGGGTGACGTTGGCCTCGGTGAGGTAGCTGTAGTCGCCGTCCGGGTTGAGGCCGGGGTACTTGGACGACTGCATGCTCCAACTCGACCAGCCCATGTAGGGCTTGGCCGCGACGGCGGGAGCGTCGGTGGTCTCGGCGTGGGCCGCGGGGGCGACGGTGCCGGCGCCCGCGGCGAGGGCCAGGACCACCAGGGTTCTCAGGGTGCGTGCAGGCATGACGGAGTACGAGGATGACCGCATGGGTCGTACCTCCAGGGGGAGTTGGATCAGCGGCTCGGATGCGGGTGGTCTAAGGAGATGAAGGACTGGATCGCGGTGGCCGCGGCCCCGCGCGCCCACTCCTCGAAGGGCAGCGGGCGGGTCTGTACGTCGCACTGGGCGGCGGAACCGAAGGCGGCCGTGGTGAAGGCGTCGCGGATCTGCTCGGCGAAAAGGTCGTAGGCGGCGAGGCCCTCGCCGGAGATGATCACGCGTTCGGGGCCGAGGAGGTTGGCGACGGTGGCGATGCCGCGGCCGATCGCCTCGCCCGCCCTGGCGTACACCTCCCGTGCGCCGGGAACCCCACGGTGGGCGAGCGTCACGGCCTCGGCGGCGTCGGCGACCTGGGTGCCCGTGGCCTGGCGGATCTGCCGGACGATCGCCGCCTCCCCCGCGATCGCCTCCACGCAGCCGCGGTTGCCGCAGTGGCAGGGCGGGCCGGCCGGGTCGACGGTGACATGGCCGATCTCGCCTGCCACGCCGTGCGCTCCGGCGACGACCCGGCCGTGCACCACGAGGCCGCAGCCGATGCCGGCGCCGACCGTCACCACGGCGAAGTCGGACAGTCCCACCCCGGCGCCGAACCACTGCTCGGCGACGGTCAGCGCGCGGACGTCGTTCTCGACGGTGACCGGCAACCCCGTGGTCGCGGCGGCGAGCTCGGCGAGGGGAACGTCCCGCCAGTCGAGGAAGGGCGAGTAGCGGACGACCCCTTCGGCACGGTCGACGTCGCCGGAGACGGCGACGCCGAGGCCGAGGACCGGGGCGCCGAAGTCCTCGGCCTCGGCGAGCAGTTCGTGCGCCAGCTCCGCCGTCGAGGCCAGCACGGCCTTGGTCGCCCTGTCCGTCAGCGGGATGCGCCGGGCGAGGCGGATACGGCAGCACAGGTCGGTCAGCACGCCGATGAGTTCGCCGCCGGTCACCTTGACGCCGATGAACAGCGCGCGTCCGCCGTCGACGCGCACCAGGCTCGCGGGCCGTCCGAGGGCCGGGCGCGCCTCCTCGTCGGCGGCCTCCATCAGGTAGCCGGCCGCCAGCAGGGGACGGACCGCCTTGGTGACGGCGGCCGCGGACAACCCGGCCCGCCGGGCGGCCTCCAGCCGGGTGAGGGGGCCGTGGGACAGGACCGTGGTGAAGATCTGCGAGGCGGCCGGGGTGTGGGCCGGGAACGTCTCGGTGCGGGAGGTCGAGCGCATGGCCGGGAACCTAGGGCCCTTATTTTCCGCTGTCAATAAAAGAAACAGGAATCGCCTGAAGGTTGACTGTGAGGTTCCGGTGGCCTTCAAATGACGGGTGAGGTACGGCTGTTGGCACCTGATCCGGCTGTGTCAGTGCCGGAGGGCACAATCGCCCGTATGACGACGATCGACTGGCGCGCGCTGAGCCATGCCTACGGCTCGGCCGAGGGCATACCCGTGCTCTTCGCCCGTCTCGGTGGCGCCGAGGACGATGCGGTGTGGTCCGAGTTGTGGTCCGCACTGTGCCATCAGGGGTCCGTTTACGACGCGAGCTGGGCGGCGCTGCCCCTGCTGGCGGACATCGCGCGGGGGCGGGCCCCGGGCGGGCCCTTCCAGGCCGTGATCCTGGCCGGGGCGATCACCGCCGACGAGGCCGATCCGCGCCGGGAGCGGCACGGCCGGGAGATCGGCGAACTGCTCGGCGCCGCCCGCGAGATGCTGGCCGCATCCGGTCACCCGGCGCCGGTCTTCGTGAACCTTCTCCAGTCCGTCCTCGCCTTCGAGGGCGTCGGCACCTGGTCCGAGGCGCTGGAGGGGGTCAACAGCGAGGAGTTCCAACTGGAGTGCCCGGCGTGCGAGGAGGGCCTGTATGTGGCCTTCGGCGGATACGGGACGTTCGTTTCGGCCGAGGACTACGTTGGCGGAGCGGCCAGGGAAGTGGCCGACGGCCGCGGTGAGTTGACGCCGATATCGCCGCAGCGGCTGTCCGGTCTTGGCGCGCGGCTGCACGGCGACGCGACCGCAGCGGGACAGACGGAGGTCGCCCGGGCCCTGACGTACGTCTTCGGCGAGGGGCGCTGCCCCTCCTGCGACACCGTGTTCTCGGTGGCGCAGGAGGTGGAGAAGCAGTGGATCTGACCCGGGCGCCCCGTTGTGCGGGGCGCCCGGACCGGTGTCGTCGCTCCGCGGTCAGCGGTGCGCGGCCGGGGTGTTGGCCGAGGTGACGTTGACGGCGGCCCAGGCCTGGTCCACCGTCTTGTACTCCGTGCTGTCCGCCCCGTAGAGGTCCTTGGCCGCCTTCAGCGTCGCGTCGCGCGCGTCGTGGAAGTCGGTCGTGGAGACCATGTAGCGGGTCAGGGCGCGGTAGAAGATGGCCGTGGCCTTGGTGCGGCCGATGCCCTTGACCGTCGAGCCGTCATAGGTCGGCGAGTCGTAGTTGACGCCACCGATCGTCTTCCGGCCGCTGCCCTCGGCGAGCAGGTAGTACGCGTGCGAGGAGACGCCGGAGCCGGCGTGCACCTCGGCGTCGTACGTCTCGGGCGCCCAGTAGTCGATGGTGCCCTCGAGCCTGTCGAGGGACGGGTGGTCGAGGCGACGCAGGAACTTCTGGGCGAGGCCCAGCTTCTCGCCGATCAGGTAGTCCGGCGTGTCCTTCGGGTTGTTGGTGTAGAACTCGACGTTCGAACCGAAGATGTCCGCGAGGGACTCGTTCAGCGCGCCCGGCTCGCCGTACTGGTTGCCCTCCGCGTCGACACGGGTGGGCTCCAGCTTGGCGGTGGCGTCCACGACGCCGTGGGTGAGCTCGTGGCCGGTGACGTCGAGGACGACGAGCGGCTTCTTGAACATGTCCCCGTCGCCGTCGCCGTAGAGCATGCAGTCACAGGTCGAGTCCCAGAACGCGTTGGCCACCTTGTTGCCGAAGTGGACCATGGCGCGGGCGCCCTTGCCGTTGTTCTCGATGCCCTTGCGACCGAAGGTCTTCTTGTAGAAGTCCAGGGTCTTGGTGACGCCGTACTGGGCGTCGGCGGCGGCGCTGTTCCGGCTGGTGACGGCGCCGTTGCCGAAGACGTCGTTGGTGGTGGTGATCTTCTTGCCGCGGGCGAAGCTCTCCAGCTCCTGGCCCTTGGCGTCCCGGGTCTCGGTGCCCCAGCGCGTGGGGTCCTTGAGCAGGTAGCTGGTGCGGGCCGTCCGGGTGGTGGTCAGCGGAACCGTGCCCACGAAGAGGGACTTGCCGGTGCCGTGGGCCGTCGACGGGTAGCGGGTGGCACCGGCCGCGGAGGAGGCCGACGCAGCCGTGAGTCCGGCGGTCTGCGAGCCGGCGCCCGTGGCGGGGTCGAGCTTCTCGCCGCGCTTGCGCAGGGTGTCGAGCAGACCGGGCGAGAGGAACTCGTCGCTGTCGGGCGTGTTGCTGCGCACCTTGCCGGTGAGGGCGTCGATGACGACCGTACGGGAGCCGCCGCCCTCGGCGGTGCCGCTGTCGCTGACCGGCACTTGGTAGGCAAGGGCGGACGCGCCCTCGCGGGCGTCCACGACGAGCTCGGCGCTGCCGGCGTCGCCCTTGGCGACCGTCGCCGCCTTCTGTTCGGCCTGGTCGGCCGAGAGCTTGGCGGCGGTGGCGGCGGTGGGCTTGACGGTGTGTCCGGCGGCCCGCGTGACACCCGCGTACGCCAGCTGCTCGGTGAGGTGGACGACGAGGTCGCCACCGAGGACCGGCATGCCCTGATGCGCCCGGGTGAACCGGACGTGCCGGGCACCCTCCGGGTCGATCATGACGTCCTGGGCCTGCAGTTCGTCGCCCTGGGACACACCGGTGGCAGAGGAGTGGGCGAAGGCGGCGGCGCGGGCGGCGGACACCACGGACGCGGCCGAGGTGGCGGCGGTGGCAGCGGTGTGAGTCCCCGTGGTCGTACCGAAGGCGGTGCCGGCCAGGCCCGTGGCGGCCGTCGTCACGGCGACGGCGACCGCCACGCTGCGTATGTGCGGTCTACGCACTGATGAGGGTTCCTTCCTTGCAAGGCGGCCGGGATCACCAATCGCCTTGACGCATGGCGCCGTTGAGCGCCATGGGGGCTGGTCGGGCCCCGGGAAGAAACCCTTTCGGACGAGTCATGTCCATGTAAAGACTAAAATATGGATTTACGTGCGATATATGGCAATACTTTGCAAATCCACATCGCTCAGTGATCAGTGGGTGACCAACTGTGCGTCGACTGTGGAGATGTGACGACACGGAAGAAAGTTGCCTCACGTGAATGTGACCCATCTCGCATCCAAGGGCACGGTCCTGGGAACGGTCGTGCTCTCCCTCCTCGCAGTCCCCTCGTCGCATGCCGCCCCCACCAAGCCGCTGCCGAAGCCCGACCTGACCAGCCTTCAAGGCGTCCTCAGGACCGCGTTCAGGCAGGGCGCACCCGGCGCGGTCGCCCGGATCGACGACCACGGCGCGATCCTGTGGGCCGCCATGGGCTACGCCGACCGCAGGAGCAAACGGCCGATCAGCAACGCCGACCGGTTCCGCATCGGCAGCGTCACCAAGACCTTCACGACCGTCGTGCTGATGCAGCTGGCGGACGAGGGCAAGCTGAGACTCGAGGCCCCGGTGGACCGCTATCTGCCGGGGCTGCTCCCGGACCGCACGATCACGGTGCGCGAGCTTCTGGGCCACCGCAGCGGCCTGTACGACTACACGAACACCATGTTCGCGAAGTCGGTCCCGGGCTTCGAGCAGGTCCGCACCAAGGTCTTCACCTACCGTGAGCTCCTGAAGCGCTCGCTGTGGCACCCGCGCACCAGCGCCCCGGGCGCCGCGTACTCGTACTCCAACACCAACTTCGTCGTCGCCGGCATGCTCATCGAGAAGCTGACCGGCCACACCGTACGGACGGAGTACGAGAACCGCATCATCAAGCCGCTGAAACTGCGCGACACCTTCTACCTCCACCCGGGTGCGAAGATCCCCGGCCGTCATGCCAGGGGCTATCTCGCCCCGGACCAGAGGGGCGCGGCGCTGATCGACGCCACCGAGCAGACGATGTCCTGGGCGCAGAGCGCGGGCGCGATCATCTCCACCACGCGGGATCTGAACACCTTCCTCTCCGCCCTGCTCGGCGGCCGGCTGACGTCGCCCTCGCATCTGCGGCAGATGGAGCGCATGGTGCCGGTCAGCAGCAGCCAGGCGTACGGGCTGGGGCTGCGGCGCCGCGATCTGTCGTGCGGGGTCTCGGTGTACGGGCACACGGGCACCGTCCAGGGCTACTACACGTACGCGTTCGCCACGAAGGACGGCCTGCGCAGCCTCACGGCGCTGGCCACCACGTCCAACAACGTCGCCGTGCTCAACACGATGCTGGGCACACTGGAGTCCGCGTTCTGCGGCAAGCAGTCGAAGATCCGCCGCGCCGCGCCGCCCGTCGAGCGCTACGAGGACATCGCTCCCGGGGTTGCCCGGGACTGATCCGGCGGGAACCCGGCTGCCCTGGTGGACGTTGTCCGGTCGAGCCCATCGAGGCGTGAACGACGACACCAGGGCGGCGGGATGAGCGAGTTGGTGCCCGGGGGCAACCTGCCCCTTCCGGACGGTGCCGTGACCGTCCGGGTGTCCGGCCCGTTCGACGTGTCCGCGCTGATCACGGACGACGGGGGCAGGGTCCGCGGCGACGGCGACTTCGTGTTCTACAACCAGCCCTCCGCCCCCGGCGCCCGACTGGACGGCGACACCCTCACCGTCGACCCGCCGAGATTGCGCCCGGGAGCCACCAGGGTCACGGTGGTCGTCAGCCCGGCCGAGCCCGGCACTCCCCTGGGCCGCCTGCCCGCCCCCACGCTCCACGTCTCGACTCCGGGCGGCCGGCTCGCCCGCTTCGCCCCGCCACGCCCGGGCCAGGAGACGGTGCTGCTGCTCGCGGAGATCTACCGGCGGGGCGGCGGCTGGAAGCTGCGGGCCCTGGGGCAGGGGTACGCCGACGGGCTCGCCGGGCTCGCGCGGGACTTCGGCGTGGACGTCCTCGACGATGCGACCGGGGCGGCGCCGGCACACGGGCCGCAGCCCAGATCCGCGACGCGAGGGGCACCCGGGGCCCAGGTCACATCCCCGGCGCCACCGTCGCCGCCGTCCCGGCCCGCAGCGCCGACGCGACCGAACCGGCCGTCCCACACCCCGGCCTCCGCCGACCCGGACGGCTTCCTCGCCCTGGTCAACTCCGCTCGCGCCGCGGCCGGTTCCCCGCCCGTCGCCCTCGACGTCCGTCTGGCGTCGGCGGCCCGCGCCCATGCCGGCGCCATGGCCGCGGCCGGACGCCTCGGTGTCGAGGGCCGCGACGGTGTCTCCGTCTACCAGCGCGTCACGGCCGCCGGGTACACGTATCTCACCGTCGGCGAGCACCTGGTCTCCGGCCCGCGTACGCCCGCCGAGTTCGTCCAGTACTGCCTGAGCGACGAGCAGCCCGGCCGCACCCTGTGCGATCCGGCCTTCACACAGGCCGGCCTGGCGTACGTCGGCGACGGCCGGTCGGGCGACATGTACTGGACCGCTCTGTGGGCCAGGCCCCTCACGCCGGGCGACCTGGCGCGGACGGCGGCGGAGGTAGTCGACCTCACCAACCGGGAGCGCGTCAGGGCCGGTCTTTCTCCTCTGGCCGCCGACCCCCTGCTCACCACCGCGGCGCAGGCGCACAGCGCGGACATGGTGGCCCGCGCCTTCTACTCGCACACCTCACCGGAAGGCAGCCGGCCCTGGGACCGGGCTGCCGCCGCGGGTGCGCGCCGGCGCTCGATCGGCGAGAACATAGCCTGCGGTCAGCGCTCCCCCGCCGAGGTCGTGGACGGCTGGATGAACAGCCCCGGCCACCGCGCCAACATCCTCAAACCCGACTTCACCCACATCGGGACCGGCTTCGCGGGCGGCGGCCCGGCAGGCATGTACTGGACCCAGTTGTTCGGCGCCTGACCGCCGGAAACCGAGCGCCCCCGCGATCTTGGCGGAACGGAATCTTCCGGGACAGGATGCCCGCATGAAGGGTTCCCTCTTTTCCAGCGAGCACATGGTCCAGCCGGCCACCGCGCCCGGCATGACGATCGAGAACGCCAAGTCCATCAAATACGCGGTGAACGGCGAGATGCTCGCCCGCCAGGGCGCCATGATCGCCTACCGCGGCAACCTCCAGTTCGAGCGCAAGGGCCAGGGCGTGGGCGGCATGCTCAAGCGTGCGGTCACCGGGGAGGGGCTGCCGCTGATGGCGGTGCGCGGGCAGGGCGAGGCCTGGTTCGCGCACGAGGCGCAGAACTGTTTCATCGTCGAGGTCGACCCCGGTGACGAGTTCACCGTCAACGGCCGCAACGTCCTGTGTTTCGACGCCTCGCTGTCGTACCGGATCGCGACGGTGAAGGGCGCGGGCATCGCCGGCGGCGGCCTGTTCAACAGTGTCTTCACGGGGCAGGGCAGGCTGGGTCTGGTCTGCGAGGGAAATCCGCTGGTCATCCCGGTCTCGGCGCAGTTCCCGGTGTACGTCGACACGGACGCGGTGGTCGGCTGGACGGCCGGTCTGCAGACCTCGCTGCACCGTTCGCAGTCCATCGGATCGATGCTGCGCGGCGGCTCCGGGGAGGCCGTGCAGTTGATGCTCCAGGGCGACGGTTACGTGGTCGTACGGCCGAGCGAGGCGACGCCGCAGAAGGCCCAGCAGCACTGAGGCGCATGGAGTGATCTGCGCCTCAGGAGCAACCTCTCCGGCGCCGACGACGTCTTGATCCCCAGCAGGCGATGCCCTGGCCCTTTGGGCCGGGGCACATTTTCGACGCGCTATACACGCCATGTATACACAGATTGTATAGATGGGGTGTATACAGGCCACCGAAAGGGATCCATGTACGGCAAGGCATTCGCCCCGGAATACCAGGGCGCCCTCACCACCCTCTCCGTGAACTCCTCGCTGACCGACGTACTGGCCGCCGGCACAAGGGAGTTGAGAGCGGCCGAGCGGGCCGGGCAGCACGGGGAGGTGGCCCGATCCGGGCTCGCGGTGGCCGAGGCGCACCGGCGGCTGGGGCAGATCGGGGACGCCGACCGGGCGTGGAAGGCGAGCTACCGCGCGGCCCGGGAGGCCGGGGACACGGCCGCGATGGCGTGGGCGCTGTGGAGCGGCGGCACCCTGGCCCGGCAGCGCGGTGCCTTCCCGCTGGCCTGGCGGCTGCTGGGGCTCGCGGCCGAACTCGGGGAGGCGGGCGGCGACGTCGTCGTACGCGGCTACTCGCTTGCGGGGCTCGCCGAGACCGGCCGTATCCAGGGCGACTACGAGGCCGTCCGCAGGCTCCACGATCAGCTGCTGGCCGAGGCCCGGCGGCGCGGCGAGGCGCGGCACACGGTATGGGCGCTGGAGGGCATCGCGCAGATCCACCGCAACACGGGTGAGTACGACACCGCGTACGCCCTGTTCGAGGAGGCGGCCGAGATAGCCGCGCGCGCCGAGGACCGGCGCGGGCACGCCTGGGCGCTGCGCGGGCTCGCCGACATCGTGTCCGTGCGGGACGGGGACGTCGAGCGGGCGCTGGGGCTGCTGTCCGAGGCGGAGACGACGTGCCGGGCGATGAAGCTGTCCAGTGCGCTGGCCTACAACCACAAGATGCGGGGCAACGTCCTGTACCGGGCGGGGCGTTGTGCCGAGGCGCGGGACCTGTACGAGCTGGCGCTCACGGAGTTCCGTGCGATGAGCGAGCCGCGCGGGGAGGCGCTGGCGCGGCTGGGGCTGGCCAAGTCGCTGGCCCGGCTGGGCCGCGACCGCGCCGAGACGGCAGCCGAACTCGCCATTCTGGCACGGGAGTTGGAGCGGATCGGGCTGCGGCATGCGCGGGAGATGGTGGCGCGGGCGCAGGAGGAGTTCGGCGTGGCAGCGGAGGTCGTACGGTGACGGCGCTTCCCTCGACACTGCGGGCACCGGCCGCGGCTCCCCAAGTCCTCGACCGCTGCCGCGAGTTGGTGCGGCCCGCGCTGGTGGAGGCGGTCGAGCGGATGCATCCGTGGGTGGGTGAGATGGCGGCGTACTCCTTCGGCTGGTGCGAGGTGGGCGGTGCGCCGGCCGTCGCGTCCGGCGGGAAGGGCGTACGACAGGCGCTGGCCGTGCTCGGGGCCGAGGCCGCGGGCGCACCCGGGCGGGTCGGAGTGCCCGCGGCGGTCGCGGTGGAGCTGGTGCACACCTTCTCCCTCCTGCACGACGACATCATGGACGGCGACGCGGCCCGGCGCCGCCGCCCCACCGTCTGGAAGGCGTACGGCACCGGACCCGCCGTCCTCGCGGGCGATGCGCTGTTCGCGCTGGCCGTCGAGACCCTCTCCGCCGCGCCGGGCGGGCCGCAGGCCGTGCGGGTGCTGTCGGTGGCGCTGGGTGACCTGGTGCGCGGCCAGGCGGACGACCTGCTGTTCGCCGCCCGCCCGTGGACGGGGCCGCAGCGGGTGCGGCCCGAGGAGTACCGGGCGATGGCCGAGCACAAGACGGGCGCACTGCTCGGCTGCGGCGCCGCACTCGGCGCACTGCTCGGCGGTGCGGCGCCTTCGGTGGCCGACGCCCTCGACCGTGCCGGGCGGCACCTGGGGATCGCCTTCCAGGTCGTCGACGACGTCCTGGGCATCTGGGGCGATCCCGCGGTCACCGGGAAGCCCGTGCACGGCGATCTGCGGGAACGGAAGAAGACGTTCCCGGTACTGGCCGCGCTCGACTCCGGCGCCCCGGGGTCCCGTCGGCTCGCCGCACTGCTGGATGCGGGTGGGGACCCGGAGGAGGCCGCCGCACTGATCGAGACGCTGGGCGGCCGGTCGGCGGCGCTGGCCGAGGCACGGGATCATCTCGCCGCGGTGGAGGCGGCTCTCGCCGACGTGGCCCTGGCGGCAGGGCCGGTGGAGGAGCTGCGGGCACTGCTGGAGTATCTGGTGCGCCGGGATCTCTGAGGGGCGGCGGGCGCCGCCCCTCCCCCGGCACGAAACCCAAACCGTTTGACCCACGCCGTCTCGCGCGTCAGGGTGCGAAGCGGTGCGGGCCGTCGACCCCGTGCCGGGAAGGGTGACTGTCTTGATCGGGATCTCTGAGGTCGAAGCCGCGGCCGAGCGCATCGCCGGGCACGTCGTGCGTACGCCGACGCTGCCGAGCCCGGGGCTGGCCGACCTGCTCGGCGTCCCGGTCACCGTCAAGCTCGAACTGCTGCAGCGCACCGGTTCGTTCAAGGCGCGCGGGGCGACGGCGAAGCTGCTCTCGCTGAGTGCCGGTGAGCGGGCCGCCGGAGTGGTGGCGGTCAGCGGCGGCAACCACGGGATCGCCCTCGCGGTCATGGCCGCCGCCCTCGATGTGAAGGCCACGGTGGTCATGCCGCGCTCGGCGCCCGCCCGTTCCGTCGAGATCGCGGAGGCTGCCGGGGCGTCGGTGCGGCTGGCCGACGACATGGGCGAGGCGTTCGCGCTGATGAAGCCGCTGCAGGAGGAGGGGCTGACGCTGGTCCATCCCTTCGACGACCCAGTGGTCGTCGCCGGACAGGGCACCGTCGGGCTGGAGTTCGCCGCCGACGCGGGTGATGTCACCGACGTGCTCGTCAGCGTCGGGGGCGGCGGACTGATATCCGGCGTCGCGGCGGCGCTGCGGGAGCGGCGGCCGGACGTGCGGATCTGGGGCGTGGAGACCGAGGGTGCGCAGGCCATGTCGGAGGCGCTGGCGGCGGGCGGCCCGGTGCAGGTCGCCCTGTCGTCCATCGTGACCACGCTCAGCGCACCGTCCGTTTCGCAACTGACCTACGACCATGTGTCCGCGCTGGTCCACGAGGTGCTCGTGGTGCCGGACCGAGAGGCCGTGCAGGGCACGCTCGACCTCGCCGACCGTGCCAAGGTGTGGGCCGAACCCGCGGCCGGCTGTCTCCTGCCCGCGGCCCGGCAGGTCCTGGAGCGGGTCGGTGAGGGCGCACGGCTCGGGCTGGTCGTGTGCGGGGGCAACGCGACGACCGGCGATGTCATGGGGTGGGCGGAACGTTTCGGGCTGCGCTGAGTTCCGGTCGTTGCCCTGTGAATGCTGCCCTCCGAATGCCGTTCTTGAATTCCGGTCAGGGTACGGGGACTTCCGCGAATTCAGGCAGCCGCACATGACCAAATGCCCGCGGGTGCCGATGATTTGCGGATCCTTTGAACACACCCCGTCGCACTCCTCGTACCTCTGGGAAAGGTGAGACCCAGGGGTTCGACGAGGGATGGCCATGGTCAAGGCGCATGTCTTCACGCACGAGTTGGTCGCCGGAAGATATCGGCTCGTCGATGTCGTCCACCAGGAGACGAACCGCATCTGCTGGTACGGCAAGGACGTCAATGTCGGGCGGGCCTATCTCCTCACCCAGATCGCTCTCCCGGACGATCCGGACGGCGAGGCCGCGCCCCGGGCGACCGCCCGCATCATCCGTATGTCCGAGACCATGGGGCTGATGTGCCCCGGCGCGGTCGCGACGGTCGTCGACGCCGTGGAGCAGGACGGCACGCTGTGGACCGTGACGGAATGGATCGACGGGACGCCCCTGGGCGAACTCGTCGCCCAGCAGGGCACGTTCAACTATGTGCGGGCGGCCCGTATCGGGCTGGAGCTGCTCGATGTGCTGGAGGCGGCGCACGGCGAGGGCATCACCCACGGCGAGCTCAGCCCGGGTCAGGTCTATGTGCAGGACCGGGGTGCGATCGTGGTCACCGGCTTCGGAATGGCCGGCGCGACCCTGGCACCGAGGCTCTCCGCGCCGTCGTACGCCTCCCCTGAGCAGGCCCGCGACGAGCGCATCGGGCCGGCGGCCGACCTGTGGGCGCTGGGCGCGATCCTCTACACGATGGTCGAGGGGCGGCCGCCGTTCCGGGACCGGGACCGGCCCGAGGCGACCTTGAAGGGCGTGGACCGGCTTCCGCTGCGCACGCCGGTGCACGCCGGGCCCCTCACTGCGACGGTGCAGGGACTGCTCCGCAAGAACTCCAGGGAGCGGCTGACCCGTTCGGTGGTCCGCGAGGCCCTCACCCGCGTCCTGACCGAGGATCCCGACACGCTCCCGGGCACCGTGGCGCGGCCCCGGCTGCGGGGCGTCTACACCGCTGCCTGTCATGCCGCCCCCGGGTGGAGCAGACGCACCATGGCCGTCGGGACCGCCCTGGCCGTCGTCACCGTGGCGGCCGCCGCGCTCGCCATCACCGATCAACTGCCCGGCACCGGCACGTCCGCGACCGACGCGGCGCCCCAGCCGTCGGTGTCCGCGACCGCGTCCGCCACGCCGCCGGACAGCCGCACCGACGGCAAGAACGCGGGCCCGTCGGCGTCACCCACGCCCACGGGGTCACCGACGACATCCGCGCCGTCGCCCTCTACCTCGTCGTCGGCCGGCGCACTGCCGCAGGGTTTCCACCGGTACACCGCACCCGAGGGCTTCTCCGTCGCCCTGCCCAAGGACTGGAAACGGGTGCACATCTCGCGCGTCCGTGACCTGTCGTACCGCGTGACCTTCGGGGCGGACGGCGATCCCCGCACCCTCGCGATCACCTACAGCACCGTTGCGGGCCCCGACCCCGTGGCCGTCTGGCGCGACGACGTCGAGCCACAGCTGGAGAAGGAGGACGGCTTCCGGCGGATCGGCGAGATCAGGGCGACGACGTACCAGGGCCACAAGGGCGCCGACATGGAGTGGCTCTCCGAGGTCGACGGCACGCGGGTGCGCACCTTCGGGCGCGGGTTCCTGCTCGGCGGCGGCCGCAGTTTCTCGCTGCGCTGGACGACTCCGGCGGCCGACTGGAACGACTCCGCGAACCGGCAGGCGCTGGACACCTTCCTGCGAACCTTCCGGGTGTCGTCAGGCTGAGGCCCGGGGCGCTCGCATCGCGCGCAGCGGGGGGCTGTGCAGCGGCGTGGTGTGCCACCGTGCCGTGAAGGTGCGGTCCGGCAGCGAGCACGTCACGGTCAGCCGGTGCGGTGTCTCCAGGAACACGATGTCCACGGCGAGGGTGTCCGCGTCGGTCCATCCGCCGCTCACCGCGGTGGGGAGCGGCTCGTCGGCCACCGTCCAGCCGCCTTCGCCGACCTGCAGGTCGAGTTCGTGTCCGCCCTCGGTGAGCCGCAGTGCCCAGCCGTCCGCGCCCACCATCACACCTGCCCTGGTCAGCTTCGGCTGGTCCGCGCAGACACCGCCGTACGGCGTGAACTCGGCGCCGGACCAGTTGTGTGCCCGCTCCGGCGGCGCGGGCTTCCCTGCAGCGGGAGCCAGTGCGAGTTGCGTCAGCCGCTCCCGCAGGGCCGTGTCCTGGTGCTCCCGGCCCGGCAGCGGTTCGGGGCCGAAGGCCGGCAGGAGGTGCTGCCAGGCCAGATCGAGCACCTGCTGCATCTGCTCGGTCGCCGCGGTCGTCGCGATCACGGCGTCGTGCTCGGGCAGCACCAGGCAGAACTGCCCGTACGCGCCGTCGCCGCGGTAGCCGTGCCGGGAGGTCCAGAACTGGAAGCCGTAGCCCTGCTGCCAGTCCGACAGCGCTCCCGCAGTCGTACCGTCACCGTTGTCGATGTGCGGGCGCGTGGCCTCGGCCACCCACCCCGCGGGCAGCAGCCGCCGGCCCTCCCACAGCCCGTCCTGCAGATACAGCTGGCCGAGCCGGGCGATGGCGTCGGTGGTGGCGTGCAGCCCGCTGAAGCCCAGTTCGCGGCCGGCCCGGTCGCGCAGCCAGGCCACCTCGCCCATCCCGAGCGGGTCCAGCAGGCGCGGGCGCAGGTATTGGGTCAGCGGCTGGCCCGTGACACGCTGCACGATCGCGGCGAGGGTGTACGTCGCGGGCTGGTTGTAGGCGAAGACGGTCCCCGGCTCGCGCTCGGGCGGGACCATCAGGAAGCCGCGTACCATCTCCGCGCGGTCGGTGGCGAGCGCCCGGTCGAGGGTCTCCGCCTCGTGCCCGCTGGCCATCGACGCCACGTGCCGCACCCGCATCGCGCGGCTGCGCGGGTCGGTGATGTCGGCCTCGAACTCCGGGAAGTACGAGATCACCGGGTCGTCGAAGCGGATCAGGCCCTCACCGGCGGCGATCCCGGCGGCCGTCGCCGTGAAACTCTTGCTGAGGGAGTACAGCAGGTGCGGTCGTCCGGAGGTGTACGGCGCCCACCAGCCGGAGGCCACGAGATGGCCGTGCCTCATGATCATGAGGCTGTGCGGTTCTATGTCCGGGGCGGTTTCGAGGGCGTCGAGGAAGGCGTGGACGCCGTGGGCGTCGACTCCTTGGGCGGCGGGGGTGCTGGAGGGCAGCGGGCGAGCACTCATGACGGCATCCTCCCCGGTGATCCGCGGTGGATCGAGGGGCTGTTTTCCGCCACCGGTCCAGGGGTCTCGGCGCCTATGGTGCAAATCGGATACCACCCGGCGGTGGTGGCCCAGCAGGCGGCGACGATGCAGTTGCTGTCCGAGGGCCGCTTCCGACTGGGGCTGGGCTCCGGCGAGAACCTGAACGAGCATGTCGGCGGCGGTAGTTGGCGGTCCGTCGCCTTGCGGCACGAGATGCTGGAGGAGGCGGTGGAGATCATCCGGGCGCTGTTCAGGGGCGGCCATGTGAACCATCGCGGCACGCACTTCGACGTGGAGTCGGCCCCGGCTGTGGGACCTCCTTCGACCGGCACGGCGGGGCAGGCAAGCCGCGCGCGGGCCGGCCGCCCGTCTGCCACCACCCCGACCGGGACACGGCGGCGAAGCGAACGCACGCGCAGCTCCGCTGGTTCGGCGGCGGCTGGAAGGTCAACTCGGGGGTCGAGGAACATCGGAACGAAAACCGGCGCTAAGCCTCTGGAGGGCTTGAAAGCGCTTTGACCTGGGGTTCGGCGGGGGCGGAGCCTTCGGCAGTCGTGTTGATCACTGACTGTCTGGAGGTCCGGGGTGCCGGTCGAGTTTCTGACGGATGAGCAGGCCGCGAAGTATGCGGCGTATGACGGGGCGCCGTCCCGTACGGAGTTGGAGCGGTTCTTCTTCCTGGACGACGCGGACCGGGTGTTGATCGAGCCGAAGCGGAGGGCCCACAACCGGCTCGGGTTCGCGGTGCAGATGACCACGGTGCGGTTCCTCGGAGTGTTCCTGGACGATCCGACGGACGTGCCGGCGGAGGTGGTCGACTATCTCGCCGAGCAGCTGGGCGTCGCGGGCGCGTCGGCGTTGAAGGGGTACGGCGAGCGGGAGAACACCCGGCTCGATCACGTCCGTGAGCTGCGGCGGGTCCTGGAGTACACGGAGTTCGCCGAGTCCGAGGCGGAGCTGCGGGCGTGGGTGGATGCACGGGCTTGGACGACCGGGGAGGGCCCGAAAGCGCTGTTCGACGCGGCAGCGGGATGGCTGCGTGAGCGGCGGGTGCTGCTGCCCGGGGTGACGACGCTGGCCCGACTGGTGGCCGCGGTGAGGGAGGCGGCGAACCAGCGGCTGTGGGACACCCTCTACGGGCTGCTGAGCACCGGTCAGCGGGCGGTGCTCGACTCCCTGCTGACGGTGCCGCCGGGCGCCCGGGTGTCGGAGCTGGACCGGCTGCGCCGGGGTCCGGTGCGGATCTCTGGGCCACAGATGAAGTGGGCGCTGGAGCGGGCCGAGGAGATCGCGGCTTTCGGGATGGGCGAGGTGGATGTGTCCGCGATACCGCCGCGGCGGCTGGCGGAGCTGTCGCGGTACGGGGTCGATGGCAAGGCGTCGCTGCTCAGGCGGCATGGTGATTCCCGGCGTCTGGCCACGCTGCTGGCCACTGCGGTCTACCTGACGTCCCGGGCGGTCGATGACGCCTTGGACCTGCTGGAGGTGCTGATCGCGACGAAGTTGCTGGCCAGGGCGGAGCGGGAGACGGCGAAGGAGAAGCTGAAGACCCTGCCGCGGGTGGAGAGGGCATCGGCAAAGCTGGCCGCCGCGTTCCAGATCGTGTTCGACATCACCAACGAGCAGGTCGACACCGACACCGGGGAGATCAGCCCGCCGGAGGTGGAGACGCTGGAGGCGATGTGGGCGCGGATCGAGCAGGTGGTGCCCCGGCACGAGCTGGCGGCGGCGATCGCTGCGCTGTTCGAGCTGACTCCGCCGCTCGACTCGGACGCGGACGAGGCATGGCGGGCCCAACTGGTCACCCGGTTCGGCACCGTACGGCCGTTCCTGAAGCTCCTGGTGACGGTGGTCGACTTCGGCGCCACCCCGGAGGGCCTCCCAGCCCTGAAGGCGTTGAAGTCGCTGCCGGACCTGATGGGGCGCAAGAAGGTTGGCCCGGCGGAGATTGACACCGGCCTGCTCACCGGGTCGTGGCGGCGCCTAGTGCTGTCCGCGCCGCACCTGGAGCCGGGCACGGTCGACTGGAAGGCGTACGCGTTCTGCGTGCTGGAGCAGGTGCACCGGATGCTGCGAAGCAAGCAGGTGTTCGCGAAGAACTCCTCCAAGTGGGGCGACCCCCGCGCGAAGCTGCTGGACGGGGACGCGTGGGAGCAGGCCAAGCCGACCGTGCTCGCCTCGCTCAACCTGCCCGCGGAGGCGGGGGAGCACCTGGCGGCGCGGGCCGCGCTGCTGGACGGCACCTACCGCGAGGTCGCCGCGCGAGTGCCGGCGAACTCCCAGATCGTGTTCGACGACGACGGACGGCTGCACTTCGCCGCCCTGGAGCCGGAGCCCGAACCCGCTTCCCTGCGCCAGCTGCGCGAGGCGGTGGAGGCGATGCTGCCCCGGGTCGACCTGCCGGAGGCCCTGCTGGAGGTGCTCTCCTGGACCGGCGCCGACCAGGCGTTCACCTCAGTCACCGGCGGCGAGGCCCGGCAGAAGGACCTAGACGTGACGATCGCCGCGCTCTTGGTCGCGCACAGCTGCAACGTCGGCTACACCCCGGTCATCGGGGCCGCGGACGCGCTGAAGTACGGGCGCCTGTCACATGTCGACCAGACGTATCTGCGGCTGGCGACGTACCGGGCCGCGAACGCCACGCTGATCGACTACCAGACGGCCATCCCGCTCGCGCAGGCGTGGGGCGGCGGCCTGGTCGCCTCCGTGGACGGCATGCGGTTCGTCGTCCCCGTGCCGTCCGTGTACGCGCGGCCGAACCCGAAGTACTTCGGGCGCCGGGGCGGGGCGACCTGGCTGAACATGATCAACGACCAGGCGGCGGGGCTGGGCGGGAAGGTCGTGGCCTGCACCCCGCGCGACTCGCTGTACGTGCTGGACGTCCTCTACGACCGCGACGGCGGCAAGCGCCCCGAGATCATCGTCACCGACACCGCGAGCTACAGCGACATTGTCTTCGGGCTGCTCACCCTGGCGGGGTTCGCGTACACCCCGCAGCTCGCTGACCTGCCGGACCAGAAGATGTGGCGCATCGACCGCACCGCCGACTACGGCGCCTTCCAGGACGCGGCCCGCGGCCGGATCGACCTCGGCAGGATCGAACGCCACTGGGAGGACATCCTGCGGATCATCGGCTCCATCCACACCGGCGCCGTGCGCGCGTACGACGTGATCCGGATGCTGTCCCGCGACGGCCGTCCCACCCCGCTCGGCGACGCCATCGCCCACTACGGGCGGATCGCCAAGTCCCTGCACATCCTGCGCCTGGCCGACGAGCCCGGCTACCGGCGGCAGATCAAGAGCCAGGCGAACCTCCAGGAGGGCCGCCACTCCCTCGCCCGGAAGATTTTCCATGGCCGGTCTGGGCAGCTCTACCAGCGCTACCAGGACGGCATGGAGGACCAGATCGGCGCCCTGGGCCTGGTCCTCAATGCCCTCGTGCTCTTCAACACCCGCTACATGGACGCCGCGGTCAACCAGCTGCGCGCGGACGGATTCGACGTCCGCAACGAGGACGTCGCCCGCCTCTCCCCGTTCGTGCGGCACCACATCAACATGCTCGGCCGCTGCTCCTTCCAGCTGCCGGAGCTACCCGGCGGAATGCGGCCTCTGCGCGACCCGGATGCCGCCGAGGACGAGTGACCGGCCTCTTAGCCGCCTCCCACTCCACCTCCGCGTCAGTGCTGGTCAGTGGCCTGGAGCGGGTACAGCGTCCCCTCACGAGTGACAGCTTTGCGTACCCGCTCCGTCCGGCGGCAGGCCCGGTGGGCTTTCGTGCCCCAAATGCGCGCTCAGCAGACCGCAGCTCCGAACCACTGGGGAAGCCGGTCGAGCAGATCCTGCTGATCGTCACCGACCCACGCTACGTGGCCGTCCGGCCGCAGCAGCACCGCGGGCGCGTCCAGTTCCTCGCTGATGTCGGCGACGTGGTCGACTCGATCTGCCCAGCCCGTCACCGAGAGCTGGCCGGTCTGGTCGAGCAGCAGCCCGCGGCCGCCGTGCATCAGCTCGTACAGGCGACCCCGCTTCAGCCCCACGTCCCGCAGCCGTCGGCCGAGCAGTCCATGCCCCTCGCCGAAGTCGTAGCGGACCCCGATCGCAGTGATCTTCTCCGTCAGGTACCGGTTCACCTCCTCGAAGTCCATCAGTTCCGACACCAGCCGGCGCACTGCTTGGGGACCCGGCTCGACGGACATCAGCTCCATCTGCGCGCGAGTGTTGTCCAGCACATCGGCGGCCACCGGGTGCCGTTCGGTGTGGTAGCTGTCCAGCAGTCCCTCCGGTGCCCAGCCGTTGACCTCGGCGGCCAGCTTCCAGCCCAGGTTGAACGCGTCCTGGATGCCGAGGTTGAGCCCCTGCCCGCCGGTCGGCGGGTGGATGTGCGCCGCGTCGCCGGCCAGCAGCACCCGGCCGGTCCGGTAGCGCTCGGCCAGTCGGGTGGCATCGCCGAAGCGGGAGAGCCAGCGCGGTGAGTGCACGCCGAAGTCGGTGCCGGCGAGCTTCCGCACCTGCCGCTTCAGTTCGTCCAGGGTCGGCGGGACCGTGCGGTCCTCGGCCACCCCTTCGGCGGGTGCGACGAGGCGGTACACCCCGTCCCCGAGGGGCATGGCGCCGAACCGCTTGTGGGTCTTGCGGACTTCGGCCATCACGGCGTTCAGCGTGTCCGGCGGCACGGTCACCTCCACCTCGCCCAGCAGCGTCTCGACCCTGGAGGGCTCGCCGGGGAAGCCGACGCCGAGCAGCTTGCGCACCGTGCTGCGGCCGCCGTCACAACCCACGAGGTAGCGCGAGCGCAGCCGCGTGCCGTCGGCAAGCTCGGCGGTCACCCCGTGTTCGTCCTGGCTCAGCCCGACGAGTTCGCAGCCGCGCCGGATCTCGACGCCGAGTTCGGTGGCGTGCTCGGCAAGCAAGCGATCGGTGGTGGTCTGCGGGATGCCGAGGGTGTACGGATGTGCGGTGTCCAGCCGGTCCGGCGCTGGCTTGTTAATGGCAGCGAAGAAACCACCGACCGGGTACTGCGTGCCGAGCGCGAGGAACCGCTCCAGCAGACCGCGCTGGTCCATCACCTCGACGCTACGCGCGTGCAGGCCGAGCGAGCGGACGATCCTGGTCGGCTCCGCGTCCTTCTCCAGCACGAGCGCGTGCACGCCGTGCAGCCGCAACTCGCTGGCCAGCATCAAGCCGGTCGGTCCGCCGCCGGCAACGATCACATCAATCATGAAAACCCCCCATTCAACAAGGTTGCATTGCGGCCAGCTCTCCGCGCAGTTTGGCGGCGCGCACACCCGGACCTCCGCGCCGCGTGCCCGCAACCGCACCGCGAGTCCCACCGGCGGTTTCACGTCCCGCAGAACCCACAGTCGATAAAGGCGCACGTACTTCGCGAATCCCTGATTTCCCCATGTCCTGGCCTCGGCCGACGATTCTGCGCCACGACCCGGGCCTTGCCGCAAGGCCCCGCCTTCGCTATAAGTTGAAGGTGGCAAGGAGTCGGTAACCTCCTTGCCTTTGCTTTTTGCCGTCCGCTGTGGACGGACGAGACCCTCCCGCATCGGGGCCCGCGATGCGCGGTCGGCAGCCGAGGCGTGGTCGCCGAAGGCGGCGATCCTCGCCCAGACCGCACCGCGTGTGAGGGTCGGTGTCCCGGCTGACTGGGTGGATCACCGCCGGGCGTCGCCGGGTGCGAGCAGGCTGGTGACTTCGGCGATCGCCTCGGCCGAGGGCTTGAAGTAGCGGCGGAGGTTCTCCGGCTTCCTGTGCCGGGACTTGGCCATGAGCATCAGCAGAGAGGCGCCCTGCTCACCGAGGTGGGTCAGGGCGGAGTGGCGGTACTCGTGCAGGTCCCAGCCCGTTCCGGGACCACGCACCGCGGTGTGCTCGTCCAGCAGGGCGCGGGCCTGTCCGTAGGAAAGCCGGGCCAGCCCGGTATCCGGGCAGACGTCGCGGGGGCTGACAACCTTGTCCGGCCCCGGACGGCGATGCGTGACGAACACCGGCCCGCGGGGTTCGTCCCTTGAGCAGCCGGGGCAGCAGCCGGGCGGTGCCGGCGTCCCAGTAGACGGTCTCCCGTACGAAGTCCTCGCGTGCCTGGCCCCGACGGCGGGCCTTGGCACGGGCGCCCTTCGCCTTGACCGGGCAACGACGCCCGGCGAAGTCCAGCTCCTCAATGTTCACGCCCAGGATCTCCTCCGCCCGCCCAGCGGTCCCGTCGAGCATCCGCCACAGCGTCTTCTCCCGCGGATGGACCTCGCGCCGCGCGATCAGGCGGTCGATCGCCATCTTCGAGCGGGCCGGGGTCTCGGAGTCCGGCACCGCCAGACGCTTCGCCCACGCCGGGACCATCGGCCCCTCGTAGCCGCGCTCACGGCACCAGCCGAGCCAGGACAGCACCCCCGCCCGACGGGAGTTCCACGTGTTCACCGCCGCGGTGCCCCACAGCAGCTCCAGAGCCTCACCGATCTCATCGTCCGCCACCGACGCCAGCGGCCGAGCCTCGCCGAGCCGTTCGGCGATCTTCCCCACCCCGATCCCATAGTTCCGGACCGTGTTCGGGTTGCCGAGCGAGTCGAGGAACACGTCTGCCGCCGCCCGGACAGTCAGTGCCTTCCCACGGTCGGCAGCTCTACGACGGTGGGCACCACTTCCCCCTTGCCACAGATAACAGGGTCGCTTCACGCGGCGACCGGAGAACGTCACCGCAGGTGACGGATCACGCTACCGCAGATATTGGGGTGTTATCCGTGGGACGACTTCAGACGGGTCCGGCCGCCGACGTTCCGTCAGCCGCCCACCAGGGCCAACGGAGGCTTAGCGCCGGTTTTCGTTCCGATGTCCCTCGACCCCCAACTCCGAGCTGCCGCAACCCGATTCGTTCGAGTCGGCGACCCAGTACGTCACCTCCGACGACGTCGCCGCGTCGATCCTCTGCGGCGACAACCCTGACAACTTCGTGGAGGCCATGCGCCCGTACGCCGATGCCTGATTCGGTGAGATCGCACTCGTGCAGATCGGCGGCGAGTCGCAGTCCGCATATCCGGACTGGGCGGAGAAGACGCTGCTGCCGGCACTGCGCGACGCCTTCGGCCGACCGGGAGGCCCACCCGCACGGCGCCCTGTTCAAAGCTTCGCCAATGGGTCCATATAGGCTGCCGGTCTGCACTTTTGCAGCCCGACCAGCTTTGCACAGGAGAGTCGCCCGTGACCCTAGCGATCGTCCCGTCCGAGTCGTCCCCCGTCCCGCTGTCCGACCTCGTGGCGCGGGACGCGCGCGAGTTCGGGGTCTATGCGCGGACCGGAGGATGGGCCTTCGGCCTGATGGTGGCGCGCAGCGTACGGCCCGGTGGTCAGGGCGCGGAGGAGACGCCGAAGGTGTCCGCGAAGGAGTTCGCGGAGCTGGCCGGATGCTCCCCCGAGCGCGTGATGCGTTACTACAAGGCCTGGGACCGGGCCGCCGACGACGGCATGGTCCCGCACTTCGAGGCGCTGGCGCCGGGCCAGGAGGTGGAGCTGCCGGACGGGGATGTGTGGCTGAGCTACTACGTGTCCCGCAACAGCGCGACCTCCGAGCGCGGCACCGCCATCGCGGAGGCCGCCGAGGCCGAGGGCATCCGGCCGACCAAGGCGCTGGAGGTCGCCGAGAACCCCACCGCCCTGCGCGCCGCGATCCTCGCCGACCCCTCCACCGCCCGGGCGGCACGCCAGGCGCTCCTCGACCGGGTCCGTGAAGACCCGGAGCTGCAGGCCGAGTTGGCGCGCGACGTCGTACGCACCGACGACCTGAAGAAGGCCGTCGCCACCGAGAGCAGGGCCGCCGACCGGATCGGCTACGTGCGCCAGATCGCCGAGTCGGGGCAGGTCAAGACGCCCGCGGGACAGACCATCGACGCACCGGTAGACCTGCGCCAGGAGGCCGAGCGACACCTGTCGCTCATCGACGAACTCGATGAGGACGAGGACAGCGGCGACTGGGCCACCGAGGCCTACGACACCATGAAGTCCCTCGTCGCCGAGGCCGTGGAGGCCGATCCCGACCTGCGTGTGCAGGAGCGGCGGACGAAGTTCTACAGCAGCCTGCAGAAGGCGACGAAGGCGTTCGAGGAACTGACCTTCGACGATGTGCAGGACTTCGTCGAGGACGACATGGTCCAGCGTCTGGAGGAGCTCCAGCAGGCCATCGTCGTGTGCCTGACCGCGCTGCGCGGCGACAAGGGCTGAGGATCCCCGCCCGGGCGGGGCTGAGTAGCCGTACTCATGCCGCCGTCCGCCCGCTCGGCGAGCATGGGGGCTCCCACGAGAAGGAGCCCCCATGACTGCTGTCCTGCACTCCGCCGTCCCACGACGGCGGCTGCCCGCCGTGCTCGCCGTCGTCGTGGTCGTGGGGCTCGCCGTGTCGGCCTGGGGTGCGCGCGATCGCACCACCTGGTTCCTGGAGACGGTGTGGGTGCTGGTCGGGCTGCCGCTGGTGGTGCTGACCTGGCGGCGCTTCCCGCTGACGAACCTGCTGTGCTGCCTGCTGGCCGTCCATGCGCTGGTCCTGGCGGTGGGCGGCCACTACACCTACGCGCAGGTGCCGCTGGGTGACTGGGTGCGGGACACCTTCGGCCTGGACCGCAACCCGTACGACCGCTTCGGCCACCTCATGCAGGGCTTCGTACCGGCGGTTCTGGTACGGGAGTTGCTCAGCCGTACCTCGCCGCTGCGCGGCAGTCGCTGGCTGGCACCGTTGACGGTGTGCGCGTGCCTCGCCTTCAGTGCCGTCTTCGAGATGCTGGAGTGGCTGGCCGCGGTGACCGGCGGGCATTCCGCGGACGCGTTCCTGGCCACGCAGGGCGACGTGTGGGACACGCAGTGGGACATGTTCTGCGCGCTGATCGGTGCCACGGTCTCGGTGCTGGTGCTCTCCCGCCTGCACGACCGGCAGCTCGACACGCTGGGCGTCACTCCGTCGTATGGCGGTGGCGGGTCCACAGCGGTACCGCGTACCAGCACAGTGCGTACCACGCGACCACTCCCGTGACGATCCAGGGCACGGCCGCGTTGTGGGTGGCGACCCGGAGGATCAGCAGGAGCGAGGAGGTCATGGTGGCGAGCAGGAGCGCCAGGCCGACGAAGGTCATCCGGGAGGCCCATTCGACGGCCTGCGGCTTGACCCGCCGCCCGGACACCAGGCGGTGCAGGGAGACGGGCCCGATCAGCGCTCCGGTCGCGGCGGCGCCCAGCACCACGGTCACGATGTAGATGGTCTTGTCGGTGTGTTCCAGCGACGCGTACTTCTGCTGGAACACGACGGTGAGCAGGAAGCCGAACAGGATCTGCACCCCTGTCTGGGCGACCCTGACCTCCTGGATCAGCTCGCCCCACTTCCGGTCGGCTCTCTCCTCCTCGGTCTCGTGCCGCCCCCACTCGTTCACGTCTGTTCCGTTCTTCGTGGCCGGCAAGGTTCCTCCCGGCGCGATCGCCCCTGATGCCTTCCCTGACCCGTGTTCCCTCTTCGCGCAGGATTGACCGGGCCGTGCGCAACCGGCCGCTGTTTGGGCGATCACGGGGCGGTTACACGGAGCGCATGGCGTACGACGACCACCCGAGGAGTCCGACGAGCATGTCCGGCACCGAGCTCACGGTCACCGTCAGCGGCGGCACCGCCGCGGACGCACGCGCGGTCGTGCGGGTCCTGGAGCCCGCCTTCGGGATGCCGAAGGAGGAGCTTCCTGCCGACGAGGGGGTCACGGTCCACACGGCGAGGTTCGAGCACGACCCGGCAGGCCGGGCGTCCGAGCCCGGTCCCGCCGGTCGTCTGTCCGGGGCGGTGACGCTGACCGTGCAGGGCTCGCCGGTGGCGGTGTCAAGGGCGCGCGAGACGCTCACCCACGCCTTCACGGCCCAGGACCAGGGCTCGGTCTCCGGCGACCAGGAGCAGGAGTGGCAGCTGCTCCTGGAGCCGTGAGCCGGTCGCCGCGGTCTACCAGCGGGCTTCCACCTGGTCCTTGATCCGGCGGTCGTAGAGGTCGCGGATCGCGGTGAGTGTCTCGTCCGTGAGCTGCGGGAGCCTGGCGGCGGCCGCGTTGGCGCGGGCCTGCTCGGGTGAGCGGGCGCCGGGGATCACGCTGGTCACGCCGGGCTGCTGGACGATCCAGCGCAGGGCGAGCTGGGCCGGGGTGTACCCCTCGGGGGCGAGGGCGGCGAACTCGGCGGCGGCCTCGACACCCGTCGTGTAGTCGACGCCGGAGAAGGTCTCGCCCACGTCGAAGGACTCGCCGTGCCGGTTGTAGGTGCGGTGGTCGTTGTCGGGGAAGACGGTGTCCTTGGTGTACTTGCCCGACAGCAGGCCGGATGCGAGCGGAACGCGGGCGATGATGCCGACGCCGGCCTCCTGCGCGGCCGGGAGGACCTCGCGCAGCGGCTTCATGCGGAAGGCGTTGAGGATGATCTGGACGCTCGCCACGTTCGGCCGGGCGATCGCGGTGAGCGCCTCCGCGCAGGTCTCCACGCTGACGCCGTACGCCGCGATGCGCTCCTCCTCGACCAGGGTGTCCAGCGCGTCGAACACCTCGTCCGTGGAGTACACGGGCGTGGGCGGGCAGTGCAGTTGTACGAGGTCGATGCGGTCGACACCCAGGTTGCGCCGCGAACGGTCGTTCCAGGCGCGGAAGTTGTCGAGGACGTAGTTCTCGGGGATCTGGTCGACGCGGCGGCCCATCTTCGTGGCGACCAGCACATGCAGGTCCGGCCTGCCGCCGAGGAAGGCGGCGATGGTCTGCTCGCTGCGCCCGTCGCCGTAGACGTCGGCGGTGTCGAAGAAGGTCACCCCCGACTCGGCCGCCGCCTCCAGCACCGCCAGGGCTTCCTTGTCGTCGACGTCCCCCCAGTCGGCGCCCAGCTGCCATGTCCCGAGACCGACGACGGATGCGTGCTGACCCGACCTACCGAATGTGCGCTCGTCCATGGCGTCAGTCTGTCATCCGTCGAGCCCGAGCGCGGAACGGGCCGCTCCGTTGCACTACCTGTGAATCATTCACTCACACGAGTGATCTGTTTCGACAAGAAACCTGCACGTGTCAACCGGCCCCTAGCGTGAGCCCGTGACCGATCGTTCAGTGAGCAACTTCCCGTCCGAGGCATCGGAAGACCCGTCCTGGAACCGCCGGGGCTTCCTGCTCTCCGCCGCCGCCCTGGCCGCCGTCCCCGTCCTGCTCGCGGCCGATCCGGCGGTCGCGGCGCAGGAGCTGCCGGACTTCCCGGCGGATGTCGCCCTGTACCGCTCGGCGTACCGCAACTGGGTCGGCGAGATCACGGCGGACGGGCTGTGGGCCTGCGCTCCGGCTGCCCCGGATCAGGTGGTCGACGTCGTCAACTGGGCCTGGCGGCACGGCTGGAGGGTGCGCGCCCGGGGTTCCGCGCACGGCTGGTCGCCACTGACGATCACCGAGGGCACCGCGTCGGACGCCCCCGTCCTCCTCGTGGACACCGCCCCTCATCTGACCGGCCTGTCCCTGGACTCGGCGGCCGCGGTGCGGGCCGGCACCGGCGTGACGATGGAGGCCCTGCTCACCTACCTGGAAGACCACGGCCTGGGGGTCACCGCCGCGCCCGCTCCCGGTGATCTCACCTTGGGCGGCGCACTCGCCGTCGACGCGCACGGCACCGCCGTGCCGGCGCAGGGCGAGCAGCGGCTGCCGGGGCACACGTACGGCTCCCTCAGCAATCTGGTGCTGTCGCTGACGGCGGTGGTCTGGGACGAGGCCTCGGGCGCATACGTCTTACGGACCTTCGACCGCGACGAGTCGGACTGTGCCGCCCTGCTCACCCATCTCGGCCGCTCGCTGGTGACGGAGGTCGTGCTGCGGGTGGGCACGAACGTCAATCTGCGCTGCGTGAGCCGTACGGACATCCCGGCCGCCGAACTCTTCGCGGCGCCGGGCAGCGAAGGGCGCACTCTCGCAAGCTACTTGGAGCAGTCGGGGCGGGTGGAGGCGATCTGGTTCGCCTTCACCGAGTTCCCGTGGTTCAAGGTGTGGAGCGTGGCGCCGACCCGGCCGCTCACCTCGCGGCATGTGACTTCGCCGTACAACTACCCGTTCTCCGACAACGTCCCGACCGTGGTGGCGGACCTGGTCGGGCGGATGACCTCGGACGCGGCCTGGTATCTGGCTCCGGTGCTGGGCAATGCGCAGTACGACGTGGCGGCGCTCGGGCTGGCGGCGACGCTGTCGGCCGACATCTGGGGGCCGTCCAAGAACACCCTGCTCTACCTCAGGCCCACCACGCTCCGGATCAACGCGAACGGGTACGCCGTGCTCACGAGCCGGGCCCAGGTGCAGCGTGTGGTCGCCGAGTTCACGTCCTTCTACCGGGAGCGGCTCGCCGCCTACGCGGCGCTGGGCCGCTTCCCGGTGAACGGTTCGGTGGAGATCCGGGTGACCGGCCTGGACGACCCGGCCGATGCCGAACTGGACGGTGCCCGTGCCCCGTTGCTGTCGGCGCTGCGGCAGAGCGACACGCATCCGGAGTGGGACACCGCGGTGTGGCTGGACGTCCTGACGCTGCCCGGCACACCGTACGCGGAGGCCTTTCTGCGCGAGTTGGAACAGTTCCTGTTGCGCAGCTACGACGGGGAGCATGCGCTCACCCGGGTCGAGTGGTCGAAGGGCTGGGCCTACACGGACGGGGCCGCCTGGAGCGACGATGAGGTGCTGGGCACGGCGGTGCCCTCGTCGCTGGGCGAGGCGGCGTGGGGGCAGGCGGCCGGGATCCTGGACCGGCTCGACCCGCACCGCGTCTTCGGGAACGGCTTCCTCGACCGGCTGCTGCGTTAACCGGTTGCCGTTGCCGGAGGCCGCTGAAAAGGTCGGCCTCATGCCTGCCTTCTCCGCGTACGACGGGACCAAGCTCGCCTACCACGTGTTCGGGGAGGACGGCCCTCCCGTGATCTGCCTGCCGGGCGGGCCGATGCAGGCATCCGCGTACCTGGGCGAGCTCGGCGGCCTGTCCGCGCACCGGCGGCTGATCACGCTGGATCTTCGCGGCACCGGCGAGTCCGAGACCCCGCAGGACCCCGCCACGTACCGCTGCGACCGCCTGGTCGACGATGTGGAGGCGCTGCGCGAGCACCTCGGGCTCGACGGCATGGATCTGCTCGGGCATTCGGCCGGTACGAATCCGGCCGTGCTGTACGCGGCCCGGCACCCGCAGCGCGTGGACAGGCTCGCGCTGATCACGCCGAGCCCGGCGGCCGCCGGGATCACCGTCCCTGCGCAGGTGCGGCTCGAGACCGCGCGGCTGCGCAGGGACGAGCCGTGGTTTCCCGAGGCGTTCGCGGCACTGGAATCCATCACCGCCGGCCGCGCGACGGCCGGGAGCTGGGAGGTCATCGCGCCTTTCTGGTACGGCAGTTGGGACGCGGTGGCCCGGGCCCATCACGCCGCCGGTGCCGAGCAGCGGAACCAGGAGGCCGCGGCGGTCTTCGGCGCCGAAGGGGCCTTCGACCCGGGTTCCACCCGCGCGGCGCTCGCACGGTTCGAGGCGCCGGTGCTGGTGCTGGCCGGGGAGGTCGACCTCAACTCGCCGGCACCCGCGGTGGCCGAACTCGCCGGTCTCTTCCCGAAGGCGGAGCTTGTGGTGCAGCCGGGGGCCGGTCACTTCCCGTGGCTCGACGACCCGGACCGGTTCGTGGCTACGGCCGCGGGTTTCCTTCGCCGGGCGTGAGGTGCGCCTGCACCGCGGGCGCGTACCGGTCCACGATCTCCTCCAGGGCGGCGCCGCGCAGGTGTGCGCCGCGTGCGATGCCGTACATCACCCCGAGGCCGAGCAGGTTGGCGACGGTCAGTTCCGCGCGCAGGCCCGCGTCGGGGCCGCTCAGCCGTTCGGTGAGGCGTTCAGTGACCTGGGTGCGGAAGTTGGCGCGCAGGATGTCTCCCTGTGCGCCGTGCAGGGGCGCGAACACGATCCGCAGGAGCGGGTCGGCGCCCTGCTGCGACTGGCTGACCAGCACATGCCGGACCATGTGCCGGCCGAGCTCGTCCAGTGGCGCGTCGAGCAGGGCGTCCGCGTCGGTCTCGAAGGACATGACGCGGGCGAAGAGGGTGTCCTTGTTGCCGAAGTACTTCAGGATCAACGGCGGGCTGACACCGGCTCGTTCGGCGACCGCCTTGAGGGTGATGTCGGCGTGGGCGTGCCGGGCCAGCAGGTAGCGGGCCGCCTTGAGGATGGCCGCCTTGGTCGCCTCGGCGTCCCGGCGGGCGGGCGCGGACGTGGTGGGGGGAGTGCTCACAGCACTCATGCTCCCTCCAGGGCCTCGTCGCGGGCGTCCGGGGTCCGCCCGCGGGCCCGGCGTGTTCCGCCCGTGGCGGGGTCGCCCGGGATGGTCAGGGCCGCCGCGCCGGCGGCCAGGGCGACCGCGCCGGCGATCCCGAAGGCGAGCAGATAGCCGTGCAGGGTGGGCACGGGGGCGTTGCCGACCAGACTGGTGTGGTGGACCAGTACCGCGGCGACGGCGGCGCTGGAGGTGGCCTGGCCGATCGTGCGCATCAGGACGTTGACGCCGTTGGCGGAGGCGGTCTGTTCGGCGGGGACGGCGCGCAGGATCAGGGTGGGCAGGGCCGAGTAGGCGAGGGTGGTGCCGGTGGCCACCACCGTCGCCCCCAGGATGATCATCCAGAGGTCGCGGCTGTCGGCGATGCGCACCGCGTAGCCGCAGGCGATGACCGCGGCCCCGAGGGCAAGGGTGATGCGGGGGCCGCGGGCCGCGGAGATCCGGGCCGAGAGGGGCGAGAACACCAGCATGGTGACGCCGCCCGGCAGCAGGCACAGGCCGGTTTGCACGATCGACAGCCCGAGCCCGTAGCCGGTGGCCTTCGGCGCCTGTACCAGTTGGGCGGTCACCAGGGAGTTGGCGTAGAAGGCGAATCCGGTGAGCAGAGCCGCCACGTGGGACAGGCCCACGCGCGGCTGTGAGACCAGGCGCAGGTCGACCAGTGGGCGTTCGGTGCGCAGTTGCTGCCACCACCACAGGGCCAGGACGACAACGGCGCCAAGGAACAGGCCGACGACGCGCGCGCTGCCCCACCCCCATTGCCCGCCCTGGGAGACGCCCAGCAGAAGGCACACCAGGCCGGCGGCCAGCCCCAGTGCGCCCGGCACGTCGAAGCGGCCGGGCTCGCGCACGGGCGACTCCTTGACCGCCCACCACACGGCCGTGACGCCGAGCGCGCCGAGGGCGCTGGTCAGCCAGAACATGGTGTGCCAGTCGGCGTACTGCACGACCAGCGCGGCCAGCGGCAGGCCCAGGGCGGCGCCGATGCCGACGGTGGAGCTCATCAGCGCCACCGCGGAGCCCCGGCGCTCCGGCGGCAGCTCGTCCCGCAGGATGCTGATCGACAACGGGACCACGGAGGCGGCGGCGCCCTGCAGGGCTCGGGCCGCGATCAGCACGACGATGTCGGACGACAGGGCGCACATCACCGAGCCGACGGTCATCAGGACGAGGGCCGCCGTGAGCACCCTGCGCTTGCCGTACATGTCGCCGGCCCGGCCGAGCACCGGGGTGAGCACGGCGCCGGACAGCAGGGTCGCCGTGACCATCCAGGAGACCGTGCCCGCGGAGGCGCCCGTCAGCCGCGGCAGATCGGGCAGCAGCGGTACGACCACGGTCTGCATGACGGCCATCAGGATGCCGCCGAACGCCAGCACCGGAATCGTGAGCCGGTCGCGCAGGGCCCTCGTTTCGGAGGTGCGGGGTATCGGGCCTGGCTGGTCCATCGGCACTCCAGCGTCGGTGCGGCGAAAGTACGGGTGAATAGCCATTCACTTTAGTCGGTGAATAGCCATTCACCCAAGAGGACGGGGTTGCCGCCGCGCCGGGTGCCGTTGGCGGGGGTGCTGAGGTCGAGCCACTGGATCGCGTCAGTTTCGCGAGGTGAGCCAGGCCACTGACGGCGCACACGCCCGCCAAGGACCACCCGGAACGGAGGGGCGGCGAGAAGGAATTCCCCCTTCCGGGGATCATCGGGCCCCTCCCGCGGCAAGATCACCTTCGTACAGCCTTGTACAACATGTCGGGAATTGTCCTGATCACAGCCAACCGCTCTCGGCGGATTTCTCCCGCTCTCGGCGGGGCCGATAGGCATTCCGGGTCGTCAACCGAACGAACACCGGAGATCCCGTATGCCGACCCTCACCCGACGCCGCGCGCTCACCGCGGCCGCCGCCCTCACCGCGGCCGCCGCCGCCCGCACCGCCGTCGCCCCTGCCGCCTCCGCCGCCGACCACATGCACCACGGCTCCCCCGAGCCCTTCGACGAGGTCTACAAGGGCCGCCGGATACAGGGCCGGCCGGCCTCCATGGGCGGTCACCACCACCACGGCATGGGTTACGCCGTCCTCGTCGACGGGGTCGAGCTGCACGTCATGCAGAACGCCGACGGCACCTGGATCAGCGTCGTCAGCCACTACGCCCCGGTGCCCACGCCGCACGCGGCCGCACGTGCCGCCGTCGACGAGCTGCAGGGCGCCCGCCTCGTCCCCTTCCCCGCCAACTGACCTGACCCGCAAGCACCTTGGGAGCACCCGCACCATGACCGTCCGCAAGAACCAGGCCAGCCTGACCGCCGACGAGAAGCGGCGCTTCGTCGCCGCCGTCGTCGAACTCAAGCGCAGCGGCCGCTACGACACCTTCGTCACCACCCACAACGCCTTCATCCTGGGCGACACCGACAACGGCGAACGCACCGGCCACCGTTCACCGTCCTTCCTGCCCTGGCACCGCAGATTCCTGCTGGAGTTCGAGAGCGCACTGCAGTCGGTGGATGCGTCGGTCGCGCTGCCCTACTGGGACTGGAGCACCGACCGCTCGGCGCGTTCGTCGCTGTGGGCGCCGGACTTCCTCGGGGGTACCGGGCGCGCCCGTGACGGGCAGGTGATGGACGGCGCGTTCGCCGCGTCGGCCGGGAACTGGCCGATCAACGTGCGGGTCGACGGGCGTACGTTCCTGCGTCGTCAACTGGGCGCGAACGTGCGGGAGTTGCCGACCCCGGCCGAGGTCGAGTCGGTGCTGAACACAGTGATATATGACATGGCACCGTGGAACAGCGCCTCGGACGGCTTCCGCAATCACCTCGAGGGCTGGCGCGGCGTGAACCTGCACAACCGGGTCCATGTGTGGGTCGGCGGCCAGATGGCCACAGGGGTCTCTCCCAACGACCCGGTGTTCTGGCTCCACCACGCCTACATCGACAAGCTGTGGGCCCAGTGGCAGCGGCGCCATCCCGGCTCCGGCTATCTGCCGACGGGCGGGACGCCCGACGTGGTCGACCTCGACGAGACGATGAAGCCGTGGAACGACGTGCGGCCCTCCGATCTGCTGGACCACACCGCCCACTACACCTTCGACACCGACTGACGGCGCGGCCCTAACCGGCCTCCGCCGTACGGCACTCCGGGTGCCCCCAGCCCTGCCCGTTCTTGGCGATGGGCTCGCCGGCCGCGTAGGAACGGCCGCACAGGCAGCGGCCCGGGAACTTCGCCTTGATGGTGCGGGAGGACGAGCCCCCGCGCTGCCCCGACGGGGCCGGCTTGCGGCGCGGGGCGTTCGACTTCGGAGTGTCCGGGGAGGGCGGCGGCGCAGGTGAGCCGAGGTCGCTGCCCGCGGGCTCCTGGACCTTGGCCGCCTGGCTGGCCGCGCGGTCGGCGAAGTCGTTCAGCGGGTCGCCGTCGACCTGGTGGGCGGGCACGTAGCGGAAGTCGACGGAGCGGCCCTCGAGCAGTTCGTCGATGCGTACGACCAGTTCCTGATTGGCGACCGGCTTGCCGGCGGAGGTCTTCCAGCCGTTGCGCTTCCAGCCGGGCAGCCAGGTGGTGACGGCCTTCATGGCGTACTGGGAGTCCATGCGGACCTCGAGCGGGACGCCCGGGTCGGTCGCCGCCAACAGGCGTTCCAGGGCGGTGAGTTCGGCGACGTTGTTGGTTGCCTTGCCGAGCGGCCCCGCCTCCCAGCGGGCCGGGCTCTCGGAGTCGTCGGAGACCACCCATGCCCAGCCCGCCGGTCCCGGATTTCCCTTCGAAGCCCCGTCGCACGCGGCCACCACACGTTCACGCATGGCCTCGATCATGCCACGGGCGGCCGGGGCCCTCGACCACCGTCCGGAAGGCGCCCTCAGACGTCCTGCGTCTTCGGCATCTCTCCCCCGGTCCTCGTGATGTCGATCACCGAGAAGTTCGCGCCCTGCGGGTCGCTGACCGCCGCGAAGCGGCCGTAGGGGCTGTCCATCGGCCCGAAGCGCAGGACGCCGCCGAGCTTGGTCGCCTTGGCGACCGCGTCGTCGCAGTCGGGGACGACGAAGTAGAGGTTGACGTAGGACGGCACCTCGGGCGGGAACTCCTCGCCCATCTTCATCCGGCCGAGGACCGTGGTGTCACCGAGGTTGAACATGCGGAAGTCGACATTGTCGTCGACGATCTGCTGGGCCGTGTACGGGAAGACGGCGCTGAAGAACGCGTCGGCCTTCGCGGGCTCACGGGTGAAGACCTCGGCCCAGCCGTAGGCGCCCGGCACGGCGGTCGCCTCGAAGCCCTCGTGGGTGCCGCCCTGCCACAAGCCGAAGACGGCGCCGCTGGGCTCGCGGGCGATGCACATGGTGCCGAACTCACCGACCTGCATGGGCTCCATCAGCACCTCGCCGCCGCTCTGACGGATCCTGGCGGCGGTGGCGGCGGCGTCCGAGGAGGCGAAGTAGAGGCACCACTGCGACTGTGCCTCCTGGCCCGGCATCGGCGGTACGACGGCGGCGACCGCCTTGCCGTCCACGTAGGCCTGGGTGTAGTTGCCGTACTCCGACGACGCCTCGCCGAAGGTCCAGCCGAGGACGTCACCGTAGAAGCTCTTCGCTCCCTCGACGTCGCCGAACATCGCGTCGGCCCAACAGGGGGTTCCCTCAGGTTGTACGGCCATGACTGCGGCCCTCTCCCGAATCGGTGGATGGTCCGTTTCCTCACGCTAGTCATCCGTCCGTCGAAGCGCGCGCCGAACGCTGCGGTCCGTTTCAGACTGGAAGGGACGGGGTTTCGACGCTGTGGACGGGGTGCGGGATGGCGGACGGGACGATGCGCGCGTGGTCGGTGGTGACGCCCGGGCCGGTCGAGGAGAAGGGCCTGAGTTTCGTCTCGAAGCCGGTGCCGGTACCCGGGGACGACGAGCTCCTCGTGCACGTGCGGGCGTGCGGGGTGTGCCGCACCGACCTGCACGTCGCCGAGGGGGACCTGGCGGTGCACCGGGCCGGTGTGACGCCCGGGCACGAGGTCGTCGGCGTGGTGGCCGGGTCCGGGGCGGGCGTCGGCGGCTTCGCGACCGGGGACCGGGTGGGGGTGGCATGGCTGCGGCGCACGGACGGCACCTGCGCGTACTGCTCGCGCGGTGCCGAGAACCTGTGCCCGTCCTCGCGGTACACCGGCTGGGACGCCGACGGCGGTTACGCCGAGTACACGACCGTGCCTGCCGCGTTCGCCTACCACCTGCCGGATGCCGTCGACGACGTGGCTCTCGCGCCGCTGCTGTGCGCCGGGATCATCGGCTACCGCGCCCTGCGGCGTGCGGCGCTTCCGCCGGGCGGACGGCTCGGTCTGTACGGGTTCGGGGGCAGCGCTCACCTCTGTGCGCAGGTGGCGCTGGCCGAGGGCGCCACCGTGCACGTCCTGACGCGCGGGGCGGCGGCGCGGCAACTGGCGCTCGACCTGGGCTGCGCCTCCGCGCAGGACGCGTACGCCGTGCCGCCCGAGCCGCTCGACAGCGCGATCCTGTTCGCACCGGTCGGCGACCTGGTCCCGGTCGCGCTGCGGGCCCTCGACCGCGGCGGCACCCTCTCGGTCGCCGGCATCCACCTCAGCGACACACCGCCCCTGCACTACGAGACCGACCTGTTCTACGAGAAACAGATACGCAGCGTCACCTCCAACACCCGCGAGGACGGCCGCTCCTTCCTGGCCCTCGCCGCCCGGCACGGGGTGCACGCCACCACGCACACCTATCCCCTGACGCGGGCGGACGAGGCACTGCGGGACCTCAAGGCCGGACGCTTCGACGGGGCGGCGGTGCTGGTGAACGATCTGTAGGCGAGGGGTGCGCAGGCGGGGGCGCGCGGAGTGGGGCGACCTGCGCGGGAGTGGGGAGGCCTCGGCGCACTGCCTCGTTTGCGAGGTTTGCGTTGCCGGACGGTGAAACCGCCCCCTTCGCGCCGTACCGGGGCATAAGCCGGACTGTTTGCCTTGTACAGGCGGCGCCCGGTTGTCGTCCGCCGCGACGTCGCCTTCATCTCCGACCACTCCGCTCGCTTCTGTACATCGCCGTGTACGTCCCCAGGGAGGGAATGTGTCCGCCCCCGAAAGCGCCTCCGGACCCGCCACCGACGAACCCGCCCCCGAACCCGACGGCGAAGGGCAGCTGACCAGTCTCAGCACCCAGGCGGCGCGCCAGCTCGCCACGACGACCAAGTCCGAACCGCAGATGCAGGCCATCAGCTCGCGCTGGCTGCTGCGGACGCTGCCCTGGGTGGACGTCAAGGGCGGCACCTACCGGGTCAACCGGCGCCTGCAGCTGAGCATCGGGCGCGGGCGGGTGCAGTTCGAGCAGAACGGCGCCGACGACATCAAGGTCATCCCCGAGACGCTCACCGAACTGCCGGTGCTGCGCGGCTACCCCGACACCGCCGTCCTCAAGGAGGTCGCCACCCGCTTCCGGGTCCGGGAGGTGCGGGCGGGACAGGTGCTGTTCGAGGCCGGGCAGCCGGTCACGGAAGCCTATCTCGTGGTGCACGGCAAGTTCACCCGGTACACCGCGGGCAAGTACGGCGAGGAGGAGATCACCGGGGTCGTCGCCGACGGCGACCAGATGGGCGACGAGGCCATCGGGCAGTCCAACCCGCTGTGGCTGAGCTCGGTGCGGGCGGAGACGGCCGGCGTACTGCTGGTGCTGCCCTGGGACGTCGTCACGGAGTTCACCGACCGGGTGCCGTCCCTCGCCGCACACCTGGAGGCGTTCGCGGCGCGGCAGAAGCTGCCCATGAACCGCAAGGGCGAGGCGGACGTCCCCGTACAGGCCGGCCATGTCGGTGAGCCGACGCTGAACGGCGGCTTCGTGAACTACGAACTCGCCCCGCGCGAGTACGAGTTGTCGCTCACCCAGACCGTGCTGCGGGTCCACACCCGGGTCGCCGACCTCTACAACCACCCGATGAACCAGACCGAGCAGCAACTGCGCCTGACGGTCGAGGAGATCCGCGAGCGCCAGGAGTGGGAGCTGGTCAACAACCGGGAGTTCGGGCTGCTGCACAATGTCGACTACGGCCAGCGGGTCAGCACCTTCACCGGGCCGCCCACCCCGGACGACATGGACGAACTGCTCGCCATGCGCCGCAAGACCAAGGTGTTCCTCGCCCATCCGAAGGCGATCGCGGCCTTCTTCCGGCAGTGCAACCGGCGCGGCCTGGTGCCGGGCACGGCGACCGTCGAGGGACACGAGATTCCTGCCTGGCGCGGTGTGCCGATCTTCCCCTGCAACAAGATCCCGGTCAGCCGCGATCACACCAGCAGCATCATCGCGCTGCGCACCGGGGAGTCCGACCAGGGGGTGATCGGGCTCTACCAGACCGGCATCCCCGACGAGTTCCAGCCGGGCCTGAACGTGCGGTTCATGGGCATCGACACGGCCGCGATCATCCGCTACCTGGTGACCGCCTACTACTCGCTGGCCATCCTGGTGCCGGACGCGGCCGGGATCCTGGAGAACGTCCAGATCGGCCGGACGGCCGACTGAGGGTGGAGTACGGAATGAGCACGCCCACCGCCTCGTCCTCGCTGCCGGGGCCGCCCAACCTGGCCCGCACCGTGCGCACCCGGCGCGGCGGAGCGATCCCGGGGCTCAAGTACCGGAGCGTCGCTCCCGCCGACCCGGAGAAGGCCAAGGAGGTCGACCGCAGGCTGGAGGACTGGGCGCGCGGCCTCGACCTGTTCCCCAAGGCGTGGTCGGGGGACTTCTCGGGCTTCCAGTTCGGCCGGGCCGTGGTGCTCCAGCATCCGGCGGCGGCCGACCTGGAGCGCCTCACCGCCGCCGGCAAGTTCCTGCTGGCGGAGAACCTCGTCGACAGCTGCTACTGCGAGGAGGACGAGGGCAGGGGCGGTGCCCGCCGCGGCCTCGGCGGCCGGCTGGCGCTGGCCCAGTCGGCGCTCGACCCCTTCCACAGCACACCCGCACTGCAGGAGCAGTGGGCGCACGGGGTGCAGGCCGACGGACCGCTGCGCTCGTACCACTGGGCGATGAAGGACTACGCGGCCGTCGCCACCCCCAGCCAGACCGACCGGTTCGTGCACGACATGGCCCGGCTGCACCTCGGCTATCTCGCCGAGGCCGCCTGGGCGGAGACCCGGCACGTACCGCAGGTGTGGGAGTACCTGGTGATGCGGCAGTTCAACAACTTCCGTCCCTGTCTGTCGATCGTCGACGCCGTGGACGGCTACGAGCTGCCGGAGGCGGTCTACGCCCGCCCGGAGATCCAGCGCATCACCGCACTCGCCTGCAACGCCACCACCATCGTCAACGACCTGTACTCCTTCACCAAGGAGCTGGCGAGCGACCCCACCCACCTCAACCTGCCGCAGGTCGTCGCCGCCAACGAGCGGTGCGGGCTGAAGGCCGCCTATCTCAAGGCCGTCGAGATCCACAACGAGATCATGACCGCGTTCGAGGACGAGTCCGCCCTGCTGTCCGCCACCTCACCTCTCGTGGAGCGCTACGCCCGGGGCCTGTCCGACTGGGTGGCCGGCAACCACGAGTGGCACGCCACCAACACCCACCGCTACCACCTGCCCAACTACTGGTAACGCCCGCTCTGCTGACGTCCCGTCAGACGCACTACGAGGAGTCATCGTTGACCATCGCCCCCCACGCCGACACCACGACGGCACCGGTGCCGACCCAGTCCACGTACCAGACCCGCGTCGCGGACTACTGGAACGCCGAGGAGAACCCGGTCAACCTCGAACTCGGCAAGATCGACGACCTCTATCACCACCACTACGGCATCGGCGACGTCGACTGGTCCGTCCTGGACGAGTCCGACTCTGCGCTGCGACGGGAGCTCATCACCACCGAACTCCACCGCCTGGAACACGCCCAGGCAGAGCTCCTCGCCGGCCATCTCGGCCCGCTCTCCCCCGCCGACCGCGTCTTCGACGCCGGCTGCGGGCGCGGCGGCGGCAGTGTCGTGGCGCATCTGCGGTACGGCTGCCACGCGGACGGCGTGACGATCTCCGCCAAGCAGGCCGCGTTCGCCAACGAGCAGGCCCGCAAGCGTGGCATCGACGACCGGGTGCGCTACCACCACCGCAACATGCTCGACACCGGCTTCGCGTCCGGCGGGTACGCGGCGTCGTGGAACAACGAGTCGACCATGTACGTCGAGCTGGAGCTGCTGTTCGCCGAGCACGCCCGGCTGCTGCGCCGCGGCGGCCGCTATGTGGTGGTCACCGGCTGCTACAACGACACCTACGGGCGTGCGTCCCGCGAGGTGTCCCAGATCAACGCCCACTACATCTGCGACATCCACCCCCGCTCGGAGTACTTCCGGGCGATGGCCCGCCACCGTCTCGTCCCCGTCCACGTACAGGACCTCACGGCCGACGCCATCCCCTACTGGGAGTTGCGCCGGCAGGCCGACCACCTGGTCACGGGCATCGAGGACACGTTCCTGACCGCGTACAAGAACGGCAGTTTCCAGTACCTGCTGATCGCCGCCGACCGGGTCTGATCCCCGCTCCCACGCCGTGGGCACCTCCCGCGCCGGGGCGCACGCTCCGGCGCGGGCTCGTGCGGTGAATGCCGTATCCCCGCATCGCACGAGCCCGTGCCGGAGTTCCCCCGGGCGGCTCCCCCCTTGAACCGTGGGCATTTACTGTTCTACCTTCGCCACATGGTCGGGGCATCAACGCCCGCTCACCAGCGCAACAACTGGTGGACGGCAGACGGTCCGGGTGATGCGGAATGCGTCCGCACCTCGCTCTGATCGAGGACGACCCCGACTTCGCACTGATGTGCCGTTCCTATCTGGAGCGCGCGGGCTTCACCGTCACCTGGGCCATGGATGCACGCGCCGGAAAGGCCGTCCTGTACGAGGGCGGCATCGATCTCGCCGTCCTCGACCTGGGGCTGCCGGACGGCAGCGGTCTGGAGCTGCTGCGGGCGCTGCGGTCCACGAGCCGGCTGCCGGTCATCGTCGTGTCGGGGCGCGGCGCGGAGGCCGACCGGGTGGCGGGTCTGGAGATCGGTGCGGACGACTACCTGGTCAAGCCGTTCTCGCAGCGGGAGCTGGTGGCCCGCATCCACGCCGTGCTGCGCCGCTCGCAGCCGCCGGACGTGCCGACCCTGTTCCAGGTGGGCGCGCTGCGCATCGACTCGGCGGCCCGCCAGGCGTCCGTCGACGGTGTCGTGCTGATGCTGCGTCCCAAGGAGTACGCGCTGCTGGAGATGCTGGCCGCGGCACCGGGCCGGGTGTTCTCGGCGGAGCAGCTGCTGGAGCGGATCTGGGGCACGTCCTGGCAGCAGGCTGCGACCGTGGTGGAGCACGTGTACCGGCTGCGCGGCAAGCTCGCCGGCCTGCCCGCACCGGCTCCGCGGATCACCACCGTCCGGGGCTACGGCTACCGCCTCGATCCCTGAGCCACCCGCCGCGGCCACGGAGGTCCGACCATGCCCGACGCCCCCGACTTCCGGAGCCTGTTCGACGCGACGCTGTCGCCGCTGCTCATCCTCGACCCCGACTTCACGATCGTGGAGGTCAACCGCGCCTATCTCACGGCGACCCGCACGCAGCGCGGCATCGTCGGCCGCCCCGTCTTCGAGGTGTTCCCCGACAACCCGGACGACCCGTCGGCCGACGGCGTCGCCAACCTGCGCCGGTCGCTGGAGACGGTGGTCGCAAGCGGCCGTACGGACACGATGGCGCTGCAGCGCTACGACATCCCGACGGGCGAGGAGGGCGCCTTCGACGAGCGGTACTGGAGCCCAGTCAACACGCCGGTGCTCGGGGACGAGGGGCAGGTGCGGTACATCATCCACCGGGTCGAGGACGTCACCGAGTTCGTGCATCTGCGCAAGGTGGGGCGGGAGCAGCAGCGGGCCGTGGCCGACGCGCAGATGCGGGCCGAGGGAATGGAGATCGACCTGTTCGTACGGGCGCGGGAGATCCGCGAGGTGAACGAGCAGTTGAGCCGCGCCAATCACGAACTGGACGCGGCGGGCCGCAGGTTGCGGGAGGAGCAGCGGGCCAAGGACCGTTTCATCGCCACGCTCTCGCACGAGCTGCGCAACCCCCTTGCAGCCGCCAGCGCGGCCACCGAGCTGCTGGCCCTCGACATGCCGGACGGCCATCCGGCGCTGTCCGTCCTGGAGCGGCAGCTGGGCACCCTGGTGCGTATGAGCAACGACCTCCTGGACGGCACGCGCGCGGTGACCGGGCGCCTTGAGCTGGTGTGTGACCCGGTCGACGTGCGGTCCGTCGTGCACGGTGCGTGCGCCGACATCCGGGGCCTGTTCGGGCACGAGGGCCGCACGCTGGGCGTCGTGCTGCCCGCCGAGCCGGTGCTGGTGGACGGCGACCGGCTGCGGCTGGCCCAGGTACTGACGAACCTGCTGTCGAACGCGCTGAAATACACCCGGCCGGGCGGCCACACCGAGGTGGGCCTGACGGCCGCCGACGGGCAGGCCCGGCTGACCGTGCGGGACGACGGCATCGGCTTCGATCCCGGCCAGGCCGAGGAGTTGTTCGGGGTGTTCATGCGGGCGGCGCCGGCCGGTCCGGACACCCCCGAGGGCCTGGGGCTGGGGCTCGCGGTGGCGCGGACGGTAGTGGAGCTGCACGGCGGCCGGATCAGCGCGCACAGTGACGGGCCGGGCAAGGGCGCAACCTTCACGGTGCTGCTGCCGACGACCGACGCCACGGGCCCGCGCCGGTCCCGGCCCCCGGCCGTCCACGGCACCCCTCGCCGGCTTTCCCTCCTGATAGTCGAGGACAACGCGGACCTGGCCACGACCTACCGCACCCTGCTGGAACGCCAGGGCCACCAGGTCAAGGCAGTGCACACGGGCCAGGACGCCCTGGCCGCCACCGAGGCACACGCCTTCGACGTCGTCCTGTGCGACCTGGGTCTGCCGGACATCGACGGCTACGCGGTCGCACGTGCCGTACGGGCGAGGCCGGACGGCGACAAGCTGCGCCTGATCGCGGTGTCCGGGTTCAGCCGGGGCACCGACCGTGCCCTGTCGCGGGCGGCCGGGTTCGACGCCCACCTCGCCAAACCGCTGCCCCTGACCGACTTGTTGGACCTCCTGGAGCGACTGGAACGGCCCGAAGGCGCCTGAACTCACCCCGGTGTCTTCCGCCTTGGGCCCGCCTGTGCTTGCCTGGGGAGCCGTTTTCGGTTGCCGGGGCAGGAGTTGCCGTATGCGGAAGCCGTGGATCGTGGGGATGCTGCTGACCGGAGTGCTGCTGCTCGGTGCGTGCGGCGACCCGTCGTCCGGCCCGGAGGAGGCGCCGCCCTCCCCCGCCGTACCAGGAGCGTCCGCCACGACGACCCAGCAGCAGGCACCGGCCTCCCCGAGCGTGCCTGCCGTGGCTCCCCGGGTGCTGTACCTCGGGGACTCGCTCGCGATGGAGGCCCAGAACGTGCTCGGGCAGGAGCTGCGCCGGGACCTGAAGGCGAAGTACACGAGCGCCCCGTACTCGGGCACCACGTTGTGCGACTACCTGGAGGGCACCGGGGCGAAGTCGCTGGTGCCGGACGCCGACAAGGCGGCCGCGCTGGTGCGTGCGCAGCATCCGGACTACGTGGTCATGCAGTTCTGGGGCAACGCGTGGGGCTACACGTGGTGCATGGACGGCATCACCTACAACGCCTCGCAGCAGAAGTACTTCACGCGCTACAGGGCCGACCTGCGCCGGCTCACCGACCAGATCGCCGCGGCGGGCGGCAGCAAGCGTCCGAAGATCGTGTGGGTGCTGCAGGGCCCGGACCCGATCACACCCGACCGGGTCCGGCGCGTGAACGAGATGTACGAGAAGCAGGCCGCCGCCTCGGGCGACCTGGTCGCCGACGCGGGCGCGACGGTGAGCCCCGCCGGGGCCCGCTACACCTGGTCCCAGTACCTGCCGTGCACCGCCTACGAGCAGGCGCACCCCGACAACTGCACCCAGCCGTCCCGCGACCGCACCGCCCTCCACCTCGACAAGGACTACCTGCACTTCTGTCTGGCGCCCACGACGTCCAAGCCGAAGCCGTGCCCGGTGCGCTCCCCCGGCATCCTGCGGATCACCCGCGAGATCACCCGGGTGATCGGGGAGCGAGCTCGCGCTCGATGAGCCGGTTGAGGTGCCGCCGGGCCTCCTCGGTGCTCAACGGCGGCGCCTGGCGCAGCCGTTGCAGAGCCAGGCCGTCGGCGAGGGCGGCGAAGCGGACCGTGAACCCGTCGAGGTCGTCGGAGTCGAACTCGCCGTCGGCGACGCCCCGTTCGGCCAGTTCGCGGATCTGCCGGTGCCAGGCCTCGTACCGCTGGGCCTGGCCGCGCGCGAAGGCCTCGTCGGTGCCCTGCTCGCCCGCGTTCCAGTAGTCGAACCACATCCGCCAGTGCCGGTCGGTGTCCTCGGTGAACAGCGCGTCGACGAGCAGCCTGAGCGCCTCGGCGCCGCTCGTCGCCTGCTCGGCGGCCTCGCTGAGCGCGGCGTAGTACCGCTCGATGTGCAGCACCATGGCCTCGGAGAGGATCTCCTGCACACTGCCGAAGTGGTAGGTGACGGTGCCGACGGACACCCCGGCGGCCGCGGCCACGTCACGCACGCCGACCGACTTGTAACCGCGCTCGGCGATGAGCGGCACGGCCGCCTCGACGATCAGGCGCCGCCGCACCTCGGTGGGCTGGCGGGTCCGGTCGGCGGCGGCGACGGCGCGGCGCGGGCTCTTGGCGGCCTGCGGCGGCTGCTTGGCGGCGGTCATCCCGACGTCCTCGGGGTGGTGCGGTGCCATGCGCGCTTGGCCACTGTCTCTCCGTTCGCCCGTGCCTCGATACGGCTGTCCATGATGAAGTCCGCGGCCGTGGCGCGCAGCTCCGTCCGCGTCATGATCTCAGCGTCCCAGTCGTCCCCGCGCCGCAGCCGGATGTGCCACTCGGAGACTGCGCGGGCGGACAGCGGGTCGTCGCTGCGGACGACGTACGTCTCGCGGGCGCTCTCCTCGTAGCGCAGCCCGTCGGGATACGTCCGCGATCCCCCGTAGCCGGGGTCGACCTCCAGCGTCCACTCGCCCTTGGCCACGTCGTGCGTGACCAGCCGTTCGGGGCGAGGGTCGGCGGGCACGTCGTAGGCCACCGGCAGCGGGGACGCCTGCTCGGGTTCCTCGAAGCGGACGGGCGCCTCGTCGACGGCTGCGCGGACGGGCAGGAGTACGGCGCTGTCGGCAGGGACGACATGCAGTGCGCCGCGTTCGCCGTGCGGCCACACCCAGGGCCAGTACGCGTCGGAGATGGCGACGCGGACGCGGTGGCCGGGCGGGAAGGCGTAGCCGATGCCGTTGAGCTCGAACTCGACGTCCTCGAACGTCCCGGGGGTCCACTCGACCGCCCGATCGCGGCCGTGGCGGCTGAGGAGGTTCAGCACGCCCCGCGTGACCAGCGTGGACGAGCCGTCGGGGGCCACGTCGCACAGCCGGGCGATGACGTGCGCCCGCGGAGTCGCGCTGTCGAGGCGGAGCCGCACGCGCGGGCGGCCGAGGATCTCGACCCGCTCGGTGAGCACCTCGGAGTCGAAGCAGATCGAACGGCCGTCCTCCTCACGCTGGTCGGGTGGCAGGTCGGCCGCGTTGCCGAACGGGAAGAAGCGGCCGGCGTCGAGGCCGGTGTGCTGCGGGGACCGCACGAGGACGGGGGCACGGCTCTCGCCGAGCGACCGCGCGTCCCAACTCACCTTCGGGCTGGGCCAGTTCGCATCGCTCACCCAGCGGCCCGGCATCTCCTCGTACGAAGGGGCGGGCGGGACGGGGTCATTGAGCCAGGCGCGCAGCAGCGGTTCGGCCATGACCCCCGTGTCGATGCCCTTCAGGTGCTGGTCCCACCAGCGCAGGGTCTCCTGCAGGAAGCCGATCGCGGGGCCGGGCGGCAGGCCGCGGTCGGGGTACTGGTGCGACCAGGGGCCGATGATCCCCCGGACCCGGTCGGCGGGGAGGTGTTCCGCGAGCCGCAGCACGGTGTCGCGGTACGGGTCGTTCCAGCCGCCGACCGTGAGGACGGCCGCGTCGATCGAGGTGTAGTCCTCGCAGACGCTGCCGTGCTTCCAGTAGTCGTCGCGCTGCTGGTGCTCCAGCCAGGTGTGCAGGAAGGGTTCGAGGGCGTCGAGGCGCTCGCGCCACATGGGCAGCCAGCGGTCGGCGCCGACGTTCGCCGGGTCCGGCGGTCGGGCGGCGAAGGCGAGCATGGTGCCCGCCCAGGCGAGCATGTCGATGCCGAGGACGGCGCCGCCCGTGTAGTGGACGTCGTTGTCGTAGCGGTCGTCGGTCGAGCAGACCGTCACGACCGCCTTGAGCGGTTCGGGGGCGAGGGCGGCGATCTGGAGGGAGTTGAAGCCGCCCCAGGAGATGCCGAACATACCGACCTTGCCGGTGCACCAGGGTTGCGCGGCAAGCCAGTTGACGACGTCGACGCCGTCCGCGAGCTCCTGGGCGTCGTACTCGTCGCCGGGTGTGCCCTCGCTGTCGCCGTGGCCGCGGATGTCGACGCGGACTGAGGCGTAGCCGTGGCCCGCGTACCACGGGTGGCGCTGGGCATCGCGCGGGGCGGTCCAGTCGCTCTTGCGGTACGGGAGGTACTCGAGCAGCGCCGGCACGGGGGTGGTCTCGGCGTCGGCCGGGCGCCAGATGCGGGCATGCAGGCGGGTGCTGCCGTCCCGGGTGGGGATCCACACGTCCTCGTGGACGACCTGGTGCTCGAACCGGTCGCGGTACTTCACGAAACTCCTTCTGCCACAGGGGTGTTCACCGGGCGCCAGCGGCGCACGCGGTGGCCGTCGCCGTGGTCGGTCCAGACCTCGTCCGGTTCCGATGCGTCGGCCCAGTCGGGGGCGTCCTCGGCGGGCGGATGTGCGTCGGGGTCGGGTTCGAGGGCGGCCGCCATCAGTTGCCGGGTGTAGGGGTGTCCGGGGGCGGCGAAGACGGCGTCCGTCGGGCCCTCCTCGACCACCACGCCGTCATGGAGGACGGCGACCCGGTCTGCGATGCCGCGAACGACGGCCAGGTCGTGGCTGATGAACAGACAGGCCAACTGCCGTTCCCGGCGCAGGTCGTCGAGCAGGCGCAGCACGTCGGCCTGCACGGAGACGTCCAGTGCGGTGGTGATCTCGTCGGCGATCAGCACGTCCGGTGCGCCCGCCAACGCCCGTGCGATCCCTATGCGTTGGCGCTGGCCGCCGGAGAGCTGGGCGGGCAGCCGGTCGGCCAGGGCGGGGTCGAGGCGTACGTCGGCGATGAGCCGTCGGGCGCGCTCGGCCGCCTCGCCGCGACCGGCCGCCGTGCCGAAGAACCGCAGCGGACGCCGGACCGCGTCGCCGACCGAGCGTCGGGGGTTGAGCGAGGTGTCGGCGTTCTGGAAGACGAGCTGCACCCGGCGCCGCAGGGACTTCGGCCGTTGCTGGGCGGGCCGGGCCAGGTCGCCCGCCTCGTGGGTCATCGTGCCGCCGGACGGGGCGCGCAGTCCCGCCAGCGTCCAGGCCAGCGTGGACTTTCCGCTGCCCGACTCGCCGACGAGGGCGAGGACTTCCCCGCGCCGCACCTCGAAGGAGACGCCGTGCACGGCGCGGGAACTGCCGTAGTCGACGGTGACGTCACGGGCGGAGACGGCGACGGGCGAGCCGTCCGGCACGAGGGCCTTCGGGCGGATCTCGCGCTCCCCCGTCTCCCCCACCACCGCGAGACCGGCGTCGTCCAGCCGCGGCACGCTCGCCAGAAGCCGCTTCGTGTACGGCTCCTGCGGCGTCGCGAACAACTGCCGGGTGGGCGCCGACTCCACCACCCGGCCCGACTGCAGTACGCAGACCTCGTCGGCCAGGTGGGCGACGACGCCCAGGTCATGGCTCACCAGCACGGCCGCCAGGCCGAGTTCGTCGCGCAGGGCGGCGATCAGGTCGAGGACGCCGCGCTGGGTGACGACGTCCAGGCCGGTCGTCGGTTCGTCGAGGACCAGCACCTTGGGGCGGGCGGCGACGGCCATGGCGATGGCGACGCGCTGCTGCTGGCCGCCGGACAGCTCGTGCGGATAGCGGCGGGCCAGCTCGGCGGGGCGTGGCAGCCGGACCTGTTCGAGCAGGTCGGTGACGGGGATGTCGCCGCCCGCCTCCTCGATCTGCCGGCCGATCCGCATGGAGGGGGTCAGCGCGTGGCCCGCGTTCTGGGCCACCATGGCGACCGTCCCGCCGCGAAGTCTCCGCAACTCCCGTGCGGGCAGGGCGAAGACGTCGTGGCCGTCCACGTGCACCGAGCCGCCGGTGATCCGGGAGCCGTGCCGCACATGCCCGAGCAGGGTCGCGGCGAGGGTCGACTTGCCGCTGCCGGATTCCCCGACCAGGGCGAGGGTCTGCCCGGCGGTGACCTCCAGCGACACATCCTGCACGACGGGCACGTCCCGGCCGCTCGAACGGTACGCCACGGACAGGAAGTCGACGGAGACGATCGGGGTCATCAGGAGCCCTCTCTGATCCGGTCCACGCCCCAGGCCTTGGACAGGCCGTCGGCCGCGAGGTTGAGCCCGACCACGAGCGTGGCCAGGGCGATGATCGGCGCGAGGCTCGCCATCGGGACGACGGTGATGGCGGTGCGGTTCTCGGCGACCATCAACCCCCAGTCGGGAGTGGGCGGGTCGGCGCCGAAGCCGAGGAAGGACAGCGAGGAGATCAGCAGGACCACCCAGGAGGCACGCATCGCGAACTCGACGCACACGACGTCGGTGATGTTCGGCAGGACCTCGCGGCGCAGGATCGCCCAGGTGCCCTCTCCCCGGGCGCGGGCGGCGGTCACGTAGTCGGCGGGTACGACGGCGAGGGCGGCGCCCCGCACCACCCGGACGACCTGAGGCACGTAGACGACCGCGATCGCGAGCACGATGACCAGCGGGCCCGTGCCGAGCGCCGTGACGACGACGAGCAGAGTGAGGATCGCCGGTACGGACAGTACCGCGTCCAGCACCCGCCCCAGCACGTCGTCGAACCAGCCGCCGCGCAGTGCGGCCGCGCAGCCGATCACCGTGCCGAGGGCGACGGTCAGGACGGTGGCGGCGACGGAGACGCCGAGCGCGTACCGGCCGCCGTACAGGACGCGCGCGAGGACGTCGCGGCCGTACTGGTCGGTGCCGGCCCAGTGGGATCGGCTCGTGCCGAGCAGGGCGTGCGAGGCGTCGTTCGCGATGGGGTCGTACGAGGTGAGCAGCGGGGCGAGCAGTGCGATCACGACGTGGACGGCGACGATCGCGAGGCCGACGACGGCGGTGCGTGAGGAGCGCAGGGTGCGCCAGGCGCGGGCGGCGCGTCCCGGGGCCGCCACGGCCACCGGTGGGGTGTCGAGTATGGTCATCGGGTCCTCCCTCGGGTGCGGAGCCTGGGGTCGAGGGCCATGGCGCCGAGGTCGGCGGCGAGGTTGCACACGACGTAGACGACGGCGCTGATCAGGGCGATGGCCTGGATGACGGGCAGGTCCCGGTTCTGCACCGCGGAGAGCATCAGCTTGCCGATGCCCGGGTAGTTGAAGACGTTCTCGACGACGGCGACGCCGCCGGCCAGCCAGGCGACGTTGAGCGCAATCACGTGCAGGGTGGGCAGCAGGGCGCTGGGCAGGGCATGCCGGGTGACGACCCGCCAGGTGGACTGGCCCTTGAGGCGGGCGGTGGTGACGTACTCGCTCGCCATCACGTCGATCACCGAAGTGCGGGCCATGCGGACGATGTAGGCGGCCATGACGACGGCCAGCGCGAGGGCGGGAAGCCAGACGGCGGGCAGGAGTTGGCCGACGGTGGCGTCGGGGCCGTAGAGGACGACCGCGGGGAACCACGGCAGTGCCACGGAGAAGCACAGCACGAGGACGGTGGCCACGACGAACTCGGGCACGCTCATGCCGACGAGGCTGACGGTCGAGATGACGTGGTCGGGCCAGCGATCGCGGTACAGCCCGGCGAGGATACCCAGCAGCAGCGAGCCGGTCACCGCGAACAGGACGGTGATCAGGGCGATGAGCGCCGAGTTGGCCAGATACTGGGCGACTTCACCGCCGACGGGCTTCGCGGAGACGAGGGAGGTGCCGAAGTCGCCGTGCAGGGCGCCCTTGATCCAGTCGAAGTACCGTTCCCAGGCGGGCTGGTCGAGTCCGAGTCTGCCGCGCAGGTCGGCGACGGCGGCCGGGGTCGCGTCCTTGCCGAGGACCTGGGTGGCGACGTCGCCGGGCAGGGCCTGGACGGCGAGGAAGACCAGCATGGAGGAGAGCAGGAGGGTGCCGAGGGCGGCAGCGATCCGGCGGGCGACGAAGGAGAGCATGCTCACGCCCCCTTCAGGCCGATGCCGAGGTAGTCGAACTCGAAGCCGTGCTCGGCGTATCCGCGCACCTTGCGCGAGATGCCGACGAGCCGGTCGGCGAACATCGGGGTCATCGCCCCGCCCTTCTCGATCACCAACGTCTGTGCCTCGCCGTACAGTTCACGGCGCTTGGTGTCGTCCGTCTCGGCGCGCGCCCGGTCGAGGACGGCGTCGAAGTTCTTGTCCGACCAGGCGGTCTCGTTGTAGGAGGAGCCGCTGCGGAAGATCTGGGTGAAGAGCTGGTCGACGGGCCGGCCGGTGAACCAGTAGGTGGCCATGAGCGGCTTCTTCATCCAGATCTGTGTGTAGTACGAGTCCGCAGAGGCCGTCTTGACGCGGACGCGGATCCCGGCGCGTTTGGCCGAGTCCTGGTAGGCGAGCGCCATCGGTGTGAAGAGGGGGTCGTAGGAGGAGGTGTACAGGTCCACGGCCAGCCCTTCGTGGCCCGCCTTCTTCAGCAGGAAGCGCGCCTGCTCCGGGTCGTGTTTCGGGTGTGCGGAGATGTACGCGGGGTCGCTCGGCGGCACCGGGTTGTCCCAGCCGGCCGTGCCCGCTCCCTGCAGGGCGACCTGCACCGCGTGCTCGGGGTCGTAGGCGAGCTTCATGGCTTGTCGGACGCGGACGTCGGTGAAGGGCTTCTCGGTGGTGAGCATCGGCAGCACGTACCACTGGGCGTTCTTCACGCGGGCGATGGTGGCGCGGTCGGAGGCGGCGACGACTCGGGCGGTGGCGAAGTCGAGGTTGGTCTGGGAGAGCAGGTCAACCTGCCCTGCCAGCAAGGCATTCGAGCGAGCGGACATGTCGGCGACCGAGTAGAAGGCGATCGCGTCGAGGACGGGGCGGCCGGCCCAGTGGTCGGCGTAGGCGGTGATGCGGCCCGGGCCTGCGGGCGCGAACGACTCCAGTTCGAAGGGGCCGGTGCCGATGCCCGTGCGGCCGATCGACTTCGCGCTGCCGTCCGGGATGACGTAGCAGTTGTAGTGCGTCAGCAGGCTCGGGAACTCGGCGTTCGGGGTCTTCAGCGGGACGACGAGGGTGTGGGCGTCGGGCGTGCGCAGCTTGTCCGGGTCGACGAGCGGGGCGAGGACCGCGGCCTGCGGGGACGCCGTCGCCTTGTCGAGGATGTGGCGCAGCGTGTAGGCGGCGTCGGCGGAGGTGAAGGCGCGGCCGTCGTGGAAGGTGACGCCCCTGCGGAGCCGGAAGGTCCAGGTGCGCGCCTTGCCGTCCGCCTCCCAGGACTCGGCGAGGTCGGGCGCGAGTTCGCCGTCGGTACCGATGCGGACCAGCCGGTTGTACAGGGCGCCCAGGTATTCGTACGCCGACAGGGCGCTCGCCGGGTCGAGGGTCTCGGCGTCGGAGGCGGGTGGCCGGGCGATCCGCAGGGTGCCGCCGCGGTCGGGTGCGCCCCGCACGGCGGCGGCCGGCAGGACGGGGGCCGCCGCGGCGCCGGTACAGCCGGACAGCAGCCAGGACGCGCCCAGCGAGGCCACGGAAGCGGCGCCCGCGGCGAGCACCGACCGGCGACCCGGATGGTGGATGTCGGACATGGACCGACCGTCCCTCCCGCTATTCGTTCAGCGGAACGATTGAGTGAAGTGCGTGAACGATAACGAGACGACGGTTTCCCGCCAACCCTTCGGGCGCGGAAATTTACGTCGGAAACGCAGCGGTTACGGGGGACGGGCGCGACGGCCGCGGTCAGCCGGCGTCCGGCGCTGCTGCACGCGCCGCTACTCGACAGCGAGGCCTGATCCCACCACTGCGGCAACTTCCGTCTCTGCAAGTGCTGTTGACATCACACAGCGGCCGCATAGCGTGTCCCCCGCACAGCATGTCGCACAACATTCGTTATTTCGAACAAGAGAGAGGCGGTGGAGGGACACCGCCGCCTCGGCTCTTCGACATGCGGAGGACATTGGTCATGACCCCACCCCTCGGTAGACGTCAGTTCCTCGCGGCCACCGGCACCGCCTCGGCGGCCTTCGCCCTCGCCGGCACAGGGACCGCGCACGCCGCCCCCGGAGCCGCCCCGGCCGCCACCACCCCGGTGCGGCCCTTACCGCTCACCGCGGTGACCCTCCTGGACAGCGCCTTCCGCGACAACCAGCGCCGCAACTCGGCGTATCTGCGCTTCGTCGACCTCGACCGGCTGCTGCACACCTTCCGCACCAACGTCGGTCTGTCCAGCAGCGCCCAGCCCTGCGGCGGCTGGGAAGGGCCGAGCGTCGAGCTGCGCGGCCACTCCACCGGCCATCTGCTGTCCGGGCTCGCGCTCGCCTACGCAGGCACCGGGGAATCCGCCTTACGGGACAAGGGCCGCGCCCTCGTCGCGGAACTCGCCAAGTGCCAGGCCGCCTCGCCCGCCGCGGGGTTCGGGAAGGGGTATCTGTCCGCCTTCCCGGAGAGCTTCTTCGACCGGCTGGAGGCCGGGACCGGAGTATGGGCGCCGTACTACACGATCCACAAGATCATGGCCGGGCTGGTCGAGCAGTACCGGCTGGCCGGGAACAAGCAGGCCCTGGACGTGGTGCTCCAGCAGGCGCGATGGGTCGATGCACGCACCGCGAGGCTGTCGTACGAGCAGATGCAGCGGGTGCTGGAGACCGAGTTCGGCGGAATGAACGACGTGCTCGCCGATCTGCACGCCCTCACCGGAGACGGCAAGTGGCTGGACGTCGCCGAGCGCTTCACGCACGCGCGTGTCTTCGATCCGCTGGCGCGGGGCGAGGACCGGCTCGCAGGTCTGCACGCCAACACGCAGATCCCAAAAATGGTCGGCGCACTGCGGCTGTGGGAGGAGGGTCTGCCGGACCGTTACCGCACGATCGCCGCGAACTTCTGGCAGATCGTCACCGATCACCACTCGTACGTCATCGGCGGCAACAGCAACGGCGAGGCCTTCCACGAACCGGACGTCGTCGCGGGCCAGTTGTCCGACAACACCTGCGAGAACTGCAACAGCTACAACATGCTCAAGCTGACCCGGCTGCTGCACTTCCACACACCGGACCGCACCGACCTGCTCGACTACTACGAGCGCGCCCTGTTCAACCAGATGCTGGGCGAGCAGGACCCGGACTCCGCGCACGGCTTCAACATCTACTACACCGGCCTCGCACCGGGTTCGTTCAAACGCCAGCCGTCCTTCATGGGCACCGACCCGAACGCCTACTCCACCGACTACGACAACTTCTCCTGCGACCACGGCACCGGCATGGAGACCCACGCCAAGTTCGCCGACACGATCTACACGCACGACGACCGCGGCCTGCTGGTCAACCTGTTCATCCCCTCGCAGGTCGTCTGGCGCGAGCAGGGCATCACCTGGCGGCAGACCACCGGCTTCCCCGACAGCTCCACCACCACCTTGACGGTGACCGCCGGGCAGGCCACGCACCGGCTGCAGGTCCGCATCCCCTCCTGGGCCTCCGAGGCCCGTGCCACCCTCAACGGCACTGCGCTGCCCGACCGCCCGATGCCCGGCACCTGGCTCACCCTGGAGCGCGCATGGCGCACCGGCGACCGGGTCGAGGTGTCCCTGCCGATGCGCACGGCCGTCGAGGCGACCCCCGACGACCCCGATGTCCAGGCGGTGCTGCACGGCCCGGTGGTCCTGGCGGGGGCATACGGCGACCGGGCGAACTCCTCGCTGCCACGCCTCGACGTCGACTCCGTGAAGCAGGAGTCGTCGAACCCGCTGCATTTCACCGCCCGTGCCGACGGCGAGGACGTGACCCTGCTGCCGATCGCCCGCGTCCACCACCAGCACTACTCGGTGTACTGGCTCACCGGCGCACCCCCGCCCCCTCCCCCACAGTTCGCCGCCTGGCACCGCTTCGACGAGACGTCCGGCACCACCGCGGCCGACGCCACCGGCAACGGAAAGGCGGCCCAACTGGTCGGCGGAGCCTCATGGCTGGCGTCCGGGCGGATCGGCGGGGCGGTGGCGCTGGACGGCACGGACGGCCATGTCGCCCTCGCCGAGGACCTGTTGGCGGGCGCCTCCGCCTACTCGCTCGCCGCCTGGGTACGGCTGAACGGGGCTCCAGGCGCCTGGAGCCGGATCTTCGACGTCGGCACCGGCGTCACCGCCAACCTGTTCCTCACCCCGCTCAGCGGCGACGGCACCCTGCGGTACGCGATCACCGCCGGCGGTGCGGGCGGCGAGCAGCGCATCGACGCCGACCCGCTGCCCGCCGACCGGTGGGTGCACGTGGCGGTGGCCTACGGCGGCGGGACCGCCGTCCTGTACGTCGACGGCGCCGAAGCCGGCCGGAACGCGGGCGTCACCGTGGAGCCGCGCCACTTCGGAAACCACATCCGCGCCGGGTACGTCGGCAGGTCGCAGTACGCCGATCCGTACCTGAAGGGCGCGGTCGACGACTTCCGGGTGTACGGCAGAACGCTGAGCGCGGCCGAGGTGGCGGCGCTGGCGCAGGCCTCCGCGTAGCGGACGGGCGGGTACGGCCGGTCCGCCCCCTCCCCCGTGGAGGGCGGACCGGCCGAAGCACGGGGCCCAACCGTCACTCGCCCGCGTAGGCCCTCTCCAGGGCGGCGATGTCGAACTTGCTCATCGCCATGAACGCCTTGGTCGTGCGGGCCGCCTTCTCCTGGTCCGTATCACTGATCATGTCGATGAGCCTGTCGGGCACGACCTGCCAGGACAGGCCGTACTTGTCCTTGAGCCAGCCGCAGGGGCCGGGCTCGCCGCCGCCCTCGGTGAGTTTGGTCCAGTAGTAGTCGATCTCCTCCTGGTCCGCGCAGAAGATCTGGAAGGAGACCGACTCGTTGAACTTGAACTGCGGGCCGCCGTTGAGCGCGACGAATTTCTGCCCGTTGGCCGTGAACTCCACCGCCAGCACCGAGCCGGCGGGACCCGCGCCTCCTTCGACATTGCGGCCGACGCGACCGACGCTGGAGTTCTTGAAGATCGACACGTAGTAGTGCGCGGCCTCCTCCGCCTGGCCGTCGAACCAGAGACATGTGGTGAATCCGTCGGTGGTCATGAGCACCTCCTGGGGCGTGGAACGCGGTCACCTGTGTCGACTGATCCTCGCGCCGGAACTCATCGGTCGTTCGGCCGGTTAATCCAGATGGCCGCTACACCGTTCGGAACTAGCATCGCGGTCATGACGACTCCGTCCGCCGACAGCGGCCTCCGTCCCTTCCGCATCGACATCCCGCAGCGCGACCTCGACGATCTCCACGACCGCCTCGACCGCACGCGGTGGCCCGACGAGCTGCCCGGGGTGGGATGGGCGTACGGCGTGCCCTCGGACTATCTGCGCGAGCTGGTGGGGTACTGGCGGCACGAGTACGACTGGCGCACGGCCGAGGCCCGGCTGAACGAGTGGCCGCAGTTCACGACCGAGATCGACGGCGCGCAGGTGCACTTTGCGCACATCCGCTCCCCCGAGCCCGACGCCACCGCGCTGATCGTCACGCACGGCTGGCCGGGTTCGGTCGTCGAGTTCCTGGACATCGTCGGTCCGCTGACGGACCCGGCCGCGCACGGTGGCGACCCGGCCGACGCCTTCCACGTGGTGCTGCCGAGCATTCCGGGCTTCGGGTTCTCCGGGCCCACCCGGGAGACCGGCTGGGAGGCGCGCCGGATCGCGGACGCGTGGGTCGCGCTCATGTCGCGCCTGGGGTACGAGCGGTTCGGCGCCCAGGGCGGCGACTGGGGCGCGGCCATCTCCCGCGAACTCGGCCGGGTGCACCCCGACCGGGCCATCGGCATCCACCTCAACCTGCTGCCCGGCGCGCAGGCGGCCACCGAGCCGACCCCCGAGGAGCTTCAGGCGCTGAGCCCCGAGGAACGGGAGCGGACGCTGACCTCGTGGCGCCGGTGGGCCGCGTGGTTCCGCGACGGGACGGGCTACTTCCACCAGCAGTCGACCCGGCCGCAGACCCTCTCGTATGCGCTGACGGACTCGCCGGTCGGCCAACTCGCCTGGATCGTCGAGAAGTTCCGGGAGTGGACGGACTCCGAGGAACTGCCCGAGGAGGCCGTCGACCGGGACCTGATGCTCACGAACGTGATGCTGTACTGGCTCACGGGCACGGCGGGTTCGTCCGCTCGCCTCTACTACGAGCGTGCCCACGCCGAGGGCGAGCGGATCGCCGCTCCGCACGAGCCCTCCACCGCCCCCACCGCGGTGGCGTCCTTCCCCGGCGATCCGCAGATCCCGCTGCGCCACAAGGCGGAGCGGACGGAGAACATCGTGCGCTGGACGGAACTCGACCGGGGCGGGCACTTCGCCGCGATGGAGGAGCCCGACCTGCTGGTCAAGGACGTGCGGGCGTTCTTCCGGCAGCTGCGCGAGAAGGGCTGAGGTCGGGCTCTGCCCGTGGCGAATCTGCCACGGGCAGAGAAACCGGACGGCAGGCCGGGGCGGGGCCAAGAGTGGAGTCGACGGCATCACCGCTCGACAGGAGAAGCCATGACTCCACTGACCACGCTCTCGCCCCGCGCCGAGGAGGGCGACACCCCGCCCAGTCGGCACGACGACCATCTCGCGGCCCAACTCCTCGGCCAGCGCATCGTCTTCCTCGGCACCCAGGTCGACGAGGTCTCCGCGAACCGGGTCTGCGCGCAGCTGCTCCTGCTGTCCGCGGAGGACCCGCGCACCGACATCAGCCTGTACATCAACAGCCCGGGCGGGTCGGTGCACGCAGGCCTCGCGATCTACGACACCATGCGGCTGATCCCGAACGACGTCTCGACGCTCGCCATGGGCTTCGCGGCCAGCATGGGCCAGTTCCTGCTCTGCGGCGGTACGCCCGGCAAGCGGTACGCCCTGCCGAACGCGCGGATCATGATGCACCAGGGATCGGCGGGCATCGGCGGCACGACCGCCGACATCGAGATCCAGGCGGAGAACCTGGACCACACCAAACGCACCATGGAGCGGCTCATCGCCGAGAACACGGGCCAGACCCCGGAGACCATCGCCAGGGACGGCGACCGCGACCGCTGGTTCACGGCCGAGGAGGCCAGGGAGTACGGCATGGTGGACCGGGTCCTGGAGTCCCTCGCGGACGTCCGCCCGGCCGCCTCGAAGCGACGGATGGGGCTGTGACATGGGGAACTACACGATTCCGTACGTCGTCGAGCGGACCGCGAACGGCGAGCGGTCCTCCGACGTGTTCAGCCGGCTGCTGTCCGAGCGGATCATCTTCATCGGCACCGAGATCGACGACGGCGTGGCCAACGTCGTCATCGCGCAACTGCTCCATCTGGAGTCGTCGGCACCGGAGAACGAAATCTCCATCTACCTCAACTCGCCCGGCGGATCGTTCACTTCACTCATGGCGATCTACGACACGATGACCTACGTGCAGGCACCGATCTCGACGGTCTGCGTCGGGCAGGCGGCCTCCACGGCGGCCGTCCTGCTGGCCGGCGGGGACCCCGGGCGGCGGATCGTGCTGGAGCACGCACGGGTGCTGCTGGGACAGCCGGCCGCCGGGGGCAGCCGGGGCACGATCTCCGATCTCGCGCTGCAGGCCCAGGAGATGGTGCGCATCCGCTCCCAGGTCGAGGAGGTCCTGGCCCGGCACACGCACCACGACATCGCGACGCTGCGCGCGGACATGGACCGCGACAAGGTGTTCACCGCCGAGGAGGCGGTGGCGTACGGGCTGGCCGACCAGGTGCTGAGCCGGCGCCTCGCCACGGTCTGAGGCGCCGGCCCGCAAGCGCCCGTCAGGCGGCCAGGCAGAGTCCGTTGTACGGCGAAGTGGACGTCCGGCGGCTCCTGCCGGTCTGCCGGCTGCTGATCCGGGTGAGCTCTCCCTGCGCCCGCGACAGCAGGTCGCCGAGACCGAGTCCCAGGGCGTGGGCGGCGGCCGCGAGGACCTCCGACGAGGCCTCCTTGCGGCCGCGCTCCACCTCGGAGAGATACGGCATGGAGATCCGGGCCGCGTCGGCCACGTCCTTCAGGGTGCGTTCCTGCGCGAGGCGTTCGCGCCGCAGGACGTCGCCGACGAGGTCACGCCACAGTGGTTCCCTGGGCGGAGACAGGGGTTCCTTGAGTGGCGGAGGAGGGGCGACGGGGCGCTCGCCCTGCGGGCGGCGCAGCGGAATGACCCGGGCTTCGTTCGGCGCTTGGCTGCTCACCACCTCAGACTAAATTCCCTCGCCTCGATGGGAAGAGATCGGCATTCTGCCCTGGGTGGAATCTCAGAGGCGGAGGCTGCGGTGACGGTGTTGCGGGAGACGTTCAACGAGGCTGCGGAGTTGTACGACCGGGCTCGGCCGCGCTATCCCCGCGCCCTGGTCGGCGAACTGGCCCGCGCGACAGGCCTCGGCCCGGACAGCCGGGTCCTGGAGATCGGACCGGGTACCGGCCAGCTCACCCTGGCGCTGGCGGAGTTCGGCTGCCGTATCACCGCGGTGGAGCTGGGTGACGCGATGGCGGACGTGGCCCGGCGGCGGCTGCGCGCGTTCCCGCGGGTGCAGGTGCAGGTGGCGGCCTTCGAGGAGTGGGAGCTGCCCCGCGAGCCGTTCGACCTGGTGGTGTGCGCCACCGCCTTCCACTGGGTCGACCCGGCGGTGCGGGTGGTCAAGGCCGCGCAGGCACTGCGTCCCGGCGGGCAGCTCGCCCTCGTCACCACGGAGCACGTGGCCGGCGGCACCGTGGAGTTCTTCGCCCGGGCCCAGAGCTGCTACGAGCGCTGGGATCCGGCCACACCGCCCGGCCTGCGCCTGCAGCCGGCGTCCGACGTGACCATGTACACCGGGGAGTTGGACGACTTCGCGCACTTCGAGCAGATCACCATGGCGCGCTGCACCCAGGACCTCACCTACACCACCGACCAGTACATCGACGTCCTGCTCACCTACGCCGGCCACCGCGCACTGGACGAAACGGCACAGCGCGGCCTGCTGGCCTGCCTGCGGCAACTGATCGACACGCGGTACGGCGGATCCGTCACCAAGCGCTACCTCCACGAACTGATCGTGGCCACCCGCGTCGCGGCGTGAGGTGTACTGCCCCGGCCGCGGGCATGTACCGGCGCAGAGCGGGTACCCGCATCCAGAGGAGCACGCCCCAGACAGACGTCGAACCATGACTCGTGGGAGAGGAAATGGACACCGCCGTGGAACGGTCGGAGGCAGAGGTCGTCGAGAAGACCGCCGGGACCTGCACGGGTGATGGACCACTGCCGGGGATCGCGGAGCCGCGGGCCGTGGCTCCGCGTGACGCACGGGAGCTTTCCCGTCAGTTCTTCCAGCGCCTCTCGCAACTCGAGGAGGGCACGTACGAATTCCAGTACGCGCGCAACACGCTCATCGAGATGAACATCTCGCTGGTGCGGTTCGCGGCCGGGCGGTTCCGGGGACGCGGCGACGACATGGAGGACATCGTCCAGACCGGGATGATCGGCCTGATCAAGGCGATCGACCGGTTCGAGCTGTCCCGTGAGGTCGAGTTCACCTCGTTCGCGCTGCCGTACATCGTCGGCGAGATCAAGCGTTTCTTCCGTGACACCACCTGGGCGGTGCACGTGCCGCGCCGGCTGCAGGAACTGCGCGTCGAACTGGCCAAGGCGCGTGAGGAGCTCGCCAGCCGGCTGGACCGGGAGCCGACGGTTCCCGAGCTCGCCACCTTGATGAACATCCCCGAGGACGAGGTGATCGAGGCACAGATAGCGTCCAACGGCTACAACTCCTCGTCCCTGGACGCAGCGCTCACCGGCGACGGTCCGGAGGGCGGCGAGGCGGTGCTCGCCGACTTCATCGGTGTGGAGGAGGACGGGCTGCGGCTCGTCGAGGACTTCCAGTCGCTGGCCCCACTGATGGCGGAACTCGGCGAGCGCGACCGGCAGATCATCCACATGAGGTTCGTGGAGGAGGCCACCCAGGCGGAGATCGGCGAACGGCTCGGCTGCTCGCAGATGCATGTCTCCCGCCTGATCAAGCGGATCATTGCGCAACTGCGCGAGGGAATGCTGGGCGAACTCGGCTGCGCGTGACGGCCGGCCACTCCCGCCCCGTGACCGCCGCGGTCGCCGACACGGGCGACCGCGGCGGTCACGCGCTGTTCAGGCCCACCACGGCGGACACCCGCTTGCCGACCGGCACCCGCTCCACGGTGACCCGCGTCGCCAGCACATGGACGATCTCCAGTCCGTGCCGGCCGACGCGCTCGGGGTCCCGCGGAAAGCGCCGCGGCAGGGCCGCGCTGCTGTCGTAGACGCACACCGTGACCGCGGTGTCCGTGCCCTCGAGCTCCAGGATGTACGGCCCGTTGCTGTGCCGGTCCGCGTTGGTGACCAGTTCGCTCACGACGAGCAGCACCTCGTCCTGGGCGCGGTCGTCGATCTTGGCGCACCATTCGGTGCGGAGCCGGCCCACGAAGTGCGCGGCGAAGGACCGCGCCTCGGCGATGCATCCCGGTTCGCCGCTGTAGTGCGCCGCCCGCCGTAGCGGTTCCACGGGCACGTCGAAACCAGTCGGTATCACTGCCCCGCCCACGTGCTCGATCATGCATTTCTCTCTCGGAAGCCGGCCCGGCCGGACGCTGCTGCATCAGTGCTGCTACCCCGAGCCGCGCCCGGCAGTCCCCGTCCGGGCCGATGTGTCCGCTTCCACGCGGAACGCCGGTCATGTGGTGCTCGCCTCTGCAGCACTGTACGGCGCGGCAGCCCCGGCCTACGCCTGGGTCGTCGTATCGGAGACGGAGGGCGGCTGAGGAGCCGAGGACGCGGGTGATTCCGGCTGGGTCGTCCCGGGCCCGGTGGAGGGTGATTCGGAGCTCGGCGACGGAGAGGAGGGAGCCGTTGACGTCGGCGGGCAGGAGGTGGTGGTCGTGGAGGGGGTCGGTGTGCCGGTGCTCGCGCCGGGCGAGGAGGCGCACGGGGACGACGGCGAGGACGGTGCCGTCGGCGTGGACACGCTCACCGACGGGGAGGGCTTGACCGGCGGCTCGGTCCGGTGGTCGTGGTGGCCCGTGTCGCCGCGGTGCCGGGAGATCCATTCGTCGTGGTCGGGGTCGTAGATGACGAAGATGTTGATGATCTGCGGTGCAGGGGTGACCACCACGACGTTCGAGGAGCGGTACGACGGCCAGCTGTCGCCGGTCCGCCTCGGGGTGGTCTGGGCGACGGGCGGCGTCAGCGGGTTGCCGCAGGCGCAGCGCACGCGGGGCACGCCATGGCCGTCGACGAGGACGGCCGTGCCCGCCTGCAGGACGGCCTGGTAGCCGGTGGCGGCGCCGTTGCGGTAGCCGTGGTTGGTGACGCGGGTGTCCATGCGCAGTTGTACGGGGGTGAGCGAGCGGAGGTAGGCGGGGACCCGGGAGGGGCCGACGCCGGCGACCGAGGCGAACGCCGTGTTCTTCGACGGGGCCGCTCGAAGGGCCTTGATCTGCTGCTCGACGTCGCAGCTGGAGATGTTGCGGGTGCCGCCGTACAGTCCGGGCGCGCCGCCGTCGACGCCCCGTACCGCGTTCGCCGGTGCCGATTCGGTGGCCGGGGAGGCGGAGACGGGCGGGGCGGAGCTGTCCTTGGCCGTCGACTGTGTGAACGGGTCGGGGCCGGTCTTGCCCGCGGCCTGCAGGAAGACCTCTCCGCCCTTGCCCGAGCCGCCGTCGGAGCGGGTGAACACGACGGCCAGGACCACGGCGGCGACCACCGCGGTGGTGAGCACGGCGACGCGGGGTGCGGACTTCCACCAGGGGCGGTGGGGCGGCGGCGAGGGTGTGCCGCCGCCGCTGCCCGGTGGTTGCGAGGGCGGGCCCGAGGGGGGCTGGGAGGGGCCCGAGAGCGGGCCGGAAGGGGGGCCTGTGGGGCGGCCGGAGGACGGAGGTTCGACGCTCACGAGCTCTTCTTCCCGACGCGGTTTCCTGCGGACTGCCCCGAGTTGTGCCGCTTTCCTACCTGGCGTACCCATTGTGTGCTCCGGTGCGGTGCCGCCCGCAAGCCGACGCGGACGGCCCTCCCGGCGGGCGGGGCGCGCAGGGGCTGCTTAGCGTGGCGAGGGTGAGCCCGCGAACCCCCTCCGACCTGGCCGTCGCCCGCCACGGCTGGGTGCAGGCCCTGGCCGCGGTGCTGGCCGCGCTGATCGCCATGGGGGTGGTCGCCGGCCTGGGGTTGTGGGCGGCCGGCGCTGCGGATCTCCCGGACGGCGCGTTCCCCAGGGTCGTCGCGGCGACGGTCGTCACGGCCGTCGGCGGCACGATCGAGCTGTCGGGGAACGCCGGCGCGCTGGCCGAGTCCGCGGCCGGAATGACCGTGATCCCGCTGTCGGTGACGCTGGTGGGGGCCCTCGTGCTCGCCGCAGGTTTTCTGCGCCCGTTGCGGCACCGGGCGGTCGCCGGAGCCCCGGAGCTGGCCGGGTGGGCCGCCCGGGTTGCAGTCGTGTGGCTGCTGGCGCTGCTCGGCCTTGCCCTCGGCGCCCGCCAGAGCTTCGCGGTCGACCTCGGCAACGGGACCCTCGGCGACATCGGCGACCTGTTCGGCGTCTCGCCGAAGGTCGGCTTCAAGGCGGACGTGCCGCTGACCCTGTTCTTCGGTGTGCTGTGGCTGGCGGGGGTGCTGGTGCTGGCGCTGCTGGTCTCGCGCGGGGCGCCGCTGCCGGGGCGGCTGCTGCGCTTTCAGGAGTCGGTGCGGCCGGCCGCGTACGCCATAGTCGTGCTGCTGCTCGCGTTCGTCGTCCTGGGCGTCGTCGTCGCGCTGGTCGTCGCGGTGACCCGCGGCCACTCCGCGGAGACCCTGGCGGTGATCCTGCTGGGTCTGCCGAACCTGGTCTGGCTGGCGTTCACGCTCGGTCTCGGTGCCACCTGGACGGGGCGGGTGCAGGGACCGTTCGGGCTGCCCATGCCGCATGTGCTCGACGAGGTGCTGCGCACCAAGGAGGTCGCCACGCTCAACCTGAGCACGCTCGCCGACCACGACGGGAGGGTGTGGTGGCTGGTGGCCGTCGACGCGGTGCTGCTGCTGGCGGCCGCGTTCGTGATGGCGGCCCGCTCCCCGGCTCGGATGCGGGCCTGGCAGCACGCCCTGCACATGGCCGTCGCCCTCGCGCTGACCGTGCTCATGATCTGCCTGGTGGGCCGGATCTCCGCGCACTACGGGCTGTCGTTGCTCGGCATCGGAAACCTGGGCGGAGATCTGTCCGGGGATCTGTTCCTGAAACCGAAGGTGTGGACCGCACTGGGGTTCGCGGTGCTGTGGGGGCTGGTGACCGGCTTCCTCGGCGCGCTGCTGGCACGGCCGGTGCAGCGCCGGGGCGAGGCGGAAAAGAGGTGGGAAGGGTGATGCCGTCCGTGGGAGCCTGCGATCGGTCGCGGTGTCGAGGGGAAGGGCACGACATGGCGTTCGCTCTGGAAGACCGCCTGGCCGTCACCGAGTTGATCGCCCTGCACGGCCATCTGGTCGACGGCGGGGAACTGGACCGCTCGGGCGAGGTGTTCACCACGGACGTCGTCTACGACCTGTCGGACTTCGGCCAGGGCGAGATCTTCGGGCTCACCGCCCTCAAGGAGGCCGCGCTGGCACTGGGTGCGAAGAACCCCGTGGCGCATCACGTCACCAACGTGGTGATCGAGGAGGTGTTCGACGACCGGGTCCGTGCCCGCTCCAAGGGGCTGGGGATCATGTCCGACGGTTCGTGCGGGTCCGTGACGTACGAGGACGTCGTGGTGCGCGGCGACGCGGGCTGGCGCATCTGCCGGCGCAAGGTCGTGGCGCGCCGGGTGCCCCTCGGCGGGCTCGGCCAGGAGGCCTGAGCGGCCTCGGTGAAGTCCGCTGCGCCTCAGCGGCGCCCCGAAGGGGCGCGGGGCTGTGTCCATGTGCGGCTCCGCCGCGGAGCGCTCAGCTGCGGCCCCGGAAGACCGGCTCGGCCCAGCGCGGTGGCGGCTCGGGCCCCTCCTTTGCCGTGCGCACGGCCCGCAGGTCCACCTCCGTCGGCGGGTGGTCGTGGTCGGTGCCCGGGGCGGCGCCGGTCACGGCTGTGCGCAGGGCGGCGACGAACGCGAGGCAGGAGTCGTGGCGGGCGTCCGGGCTCTTGGCCAGGGCCTTGGTGAACACGGCGTCGACGGCCGGGGCGAGGTCGGGGCGGGACTCCGTCAGCGGGGGCGGCTGGTCGTACTGGTGGGCCCACAGCAGGGCCATGTCGTCGTCGCGCCGGAAGGGCGGGCGGCCCGCCAGGCACTCGAACACGACGCAGGCGAACCCGTAGACGTCGCAGCGGGCGTCGACGGGCCGGCCGGAGATCTGCTCCGGGGCCACGTAGTCGAGGGTGCCGACGAACTGGCCGACGGTGGTGAAGCCGGTCAGGGACAGCGACTTCTTCGTCAGACCGAAGTCGGTCAGGTAGGCGTGCTCGGGGTGGTCGCTGTCGGTGCCGCGGGCGACCAGGATGTTGCCGGGTTTCACGTCCCGGTGGACCAGCCCGTGCTCGTGGGCGGCATCCAGCGCGGAGGCGATCTGCGCGGCGATGCGCAGCGCGGCCGCGGGCGCGAGCGGGCCGCGCCGGTCGAGCAGATGACGCAGGTCGCTGCCCTCGACGTAACGCATGGCGATGTACAGGACGCCGTCCGTCTCGCCCGCCTCGTAGACCGGCACGATGTGCGGGTGGTCGATCGCGGCGGCCGCCCGGGACTCGTGGGTGAAGCGGAGCCGGAAGGTGTCGTTGCGGGCGAGTTCGGGGGCGAGCAGCTTGAGCGCGACCGTGCGGTCCAGGCGCAGGTCCCGGGCGCGGTAGACGACGGCCATGCCGCCGCGGCCGATCTCGCGCTCGATGCGGTAGCCGGCGACCTGCCTGCCGATCAGCTCGGAGGGCCGGCCCGAGAACAGGCTCGTGTCACGGGCCATCGGGGGTCACGACCTGGGTGGGGGCGTGGCCGGGGTCGGCCGGTGCGGCGCGGGGTTCGTCGTCGGCGGCGTAGGTGCTCAGGTGCTTTCCGTCGCCGTACACCCACCGCCCCTGCTCGGTGTCGTACAGCCACATCGACTCGCCGTCGACGACGACCCCGATGCGCAGTCCCTGCGTACGGCCGCGGAAGGACTCGCCGTCGAGGCCGCCGCGGGCCAGTTCCTCGACCGCGGTGCGGTAGCGGGCCAGGGTCTGTTCGGTGCGGGCCAGCAGGGGGCGGGGGTCGGCGGTGCGGGCCTGTGGGCCGCCGGTGGCGGGCGGGTCCTGGGGTACGGCGACCAGGAAGCGGCCGTCGACCCAGGCGGACCAGCCGTTGGCGCACAGCACGTGCCCCCAGTCGCCGCGCCGCTCGACGAGCTGGACCGGCAGCAGCGGGTCGAGGGGCACGGTGGGGCGGGCGGGGTCGGGGCTCTCCCAGGCCGGCATGCCGTCCTGGGGGACGACGTGGGTGGGCCGGAAGCCGGGCGTCGCCATCACGACTTCCGCATCACGGCGGGTTCGTGCCGGCGCAGCAGCCGGGACACGGCGAAGCAGAAGACCGCCGAGAGCACCACCAGCATGGCGATGTTCAGCAGCCACACCCCGGCCGAGTGCTTGAACAGCGGATCGCCGGTCAGGTCGCCCGGCACGATCCGCGCCAGGCCGACGGTGCCGGCCATCGCGCCGAGCGCCCACCGGGAGGGCACCAGCCAGGACAGCTGCTCCAGACCAGGCACTCCGTGCAGCTTCAGCAGGGCGCCGCAGAAGACGACTTGGACGATGGCGAGCAGCACCAGCAGCGGCATCGTCACCTCCTCCTTGCGCACCAGCGCGGACACCAGCAGGCCGAGCGTCATCGCCGTGAACGCCAGCAGGGCGACGGCGACGGTGATTTCGACAAGGGGCGGCATCAACACGCCTTCGCCGCCGGGCGCGTTGAGGTCGACGCCCAGGAGGGCGACCAGGGTCAGCACCACGGCCTGCAGCACGGTGATCGTGCCCAGTACGACGACCTTCGACATCAGATACGCCGATCTGGACAGGCCCACAGCCCGTTCGCGCTGGTAGATGGTGCGTTCCTTGACGAGTTCACGCACGGCGTTCGCCGCGCCGGTGAGCACTCCGCCGACGCACAGGATGAGCAGCGCGTTCATCGCGGTCTCCTGCGTCAGCCTGCTGCCGGCCAGGGCGCGGGCCATGGCGCCCATCACGAACGGCAGGGCGATCATGATGGCGAGGAAGGTGCGGTCGGCGCCGAGTGCGGCGGTGTAGCGGCGCACCAGCGTGCCGAGCTGGGCGCCCCGGCTGCGGGGCCGGGCCGGCGGGGCGATCACGACCGGGCCCGAGCGGGGCACGCGGGGCTGGGCGGTGGCTTCGGTGATGTAGTGCCGGTGGAAGGGCGAGAAGCGGTAGTCGCCGGCCCAGTCGCGGTCGTGGTCGCGTTCGAAGGCCTCGAAGGCCTCCGGCCACTGCTCGAAGCCGAAGAAGGCAAGGGCGTCCTCGGGCTGGCCGTAGTAGGCGATCCTGCCGCCGGGCGCGAGCACGAGGAGCCGGTCGCACACGTCGAGGCTCAGCACACTGTGGGTGACGACGACGACGGTCCGGCCGTCGTCGGCGAGGCCGCGCAGCATGTGCATCACCGAGCGGTCCATGCCGGGGTCCAGGCCGGAGGTCGGCTCGTCGAGGAAGAGCAGCGAAGGCTTGGTCAGCAGCTCCAGGGCCACGCTGACCCGCTTGCGCTGCCCGCCCGACAGGCTGTGCACCGGCTGGCCGGCGCGCTGCTCAAGGCCCAGTTCGCGGATGACCTCGTCGACCCGGGCCCGGCGCTCGGCCTTCACGGTGTCCTCGGGGAAGCGCAGCTCGGCTGCATAGGACAGGGCGCTGCGGACGGTCAGCTGGGAGTGCAGGATGTCGTCCTGCGGGACCAGGCCGATGCGCTGGCGCAGCTCGGCGTAGTCGCGGTAGAGGTCGCGGCCGTCGTAGAGCACGGTGCCGTGGTCGGCGGGCCGCTGGCCGGTGAGGGCGTTCAGGAGTGTGGACTTGCCGGCGCCGCTCGGGCCGACGACGGCGAGCAGACATTTCTCCCCCACCGGGAACGACACATGGTCGAGGAGGGTCTTGCGGCCGCGGTCGACGGCGACGGTGAGCTCCTGTACGTCCAGGGAGACCTCGCCGGTGTCGACGAACTCCTGCAGCTGGTCGCCGACGAGGCAGAACGCGGAGTGGCCGATGCCGACGATGTCGCCGGGGCCGATCGGGGCGACGGTGACGGGCGAGCCGTTGAGGAAGGTGCCGTTGTGGCTGCCCAGGTCGGCGATCTCGTAGCTGCCGTCGGGCAGGGCACGCAGTTCGGCGTGCAGCCGGGAGACGACGAGGTCGTCGATGACCAGGTCGTTCTCGGCGGCGCGGCCGATGCGGACGGTGCGGGCGGGCAGCGGCCGTACGGTGGTGGGCCGCCGGAAGGTGCCGGTCAGGCCGGGCATCGACACTGCGGAGGGGCGCTCGGGGACCGGTGTCGGAGGGCTGACGAGGGTGGCGCACGGGCCGTCGGACGGGTTACCGAAGCGGATGACGCTGCCGGGGCCCACGCCCCGCTCGTGGATGCGGCGGCCGTCGGCGAAGGTGCCGTTGGTGCTGTTCTCGTCCTCGATGGTCCAGCGGCCCGCCTCGGGGCGCAGCACCGCGTGGTGCCACGAGACCCGTGCATCGTCGATGACGATGTCGCTGAGCGGGTCGCGTCCGACGTGGTAGTCGCGGCCCGGGCTCATCACCGTGGAGCCCGCCTCGGTCTCCAGGACGAGTTCGGGCGCAGTCGGCGCGACAGGCCGCTCTGCCATGACGTGAATTCTACCGATTCGTCCACATATACGCCCGACGTGGCGATTGCCGTCGGCGCTCAGCCGACGGGCAGGACGAGCGCCGGGACGGTCCGCTGCATGCGCAGGGCGTCGACGGACTCGGCCAGCAGCTCGTACTCGGTGGTCTCGTCGCTGATCGCGATCCGCACCAGCCGTCCGGCTGCCAACTCGTCGGCGACCAGCTCCTGTTGGGCGACATTGCCGCACCAGGAACGCAGTACGGCCGGTACGTCGGGCACGGTGTCGGCGACAGGGACGAGCGAGCTCGGCGGGAAGTGCTCCGCCTCCGGCTGCGGGTCGAGACGGTCGGCGATCCAGTTCGCGCGGTCGCGCAGCCACCACAGGGCGAGGGCGAGAGTGGGAGCCCGGTAGGTGCCCAGGGGCACACCGATGCGCTCGCCTCCGCAGGCGCCGTAAGCCGTGACGTGGCATAAGAATTCGTCGTGCACGTTCGCTCCCCCGTTGCTTGCTCGCCTCTCGGCCGGCCTCGCTTTCGGTGCGGCTCATGTGCTGTGCGTGATCGTGTCTTCGCTCGCCGTGAAGTCCCTTGAGTCTTGAGTATGTTCACTACTGAAACACTGTCACCACGACTTTCCGGCCAGTCTCCTGGCATATTCACAGGGGCAGTTGGCCGAAACCCTGCGAGTGCTGTCATTACCCGAGGGGTAATCGACCGTCCGTCACGGACGGGGCATGGTTGCTGTACCGGGTCGCCGCATCCGCGAATCCGGGTCCTGACCAGCAGTTACGACCTCGATGGAGGCTGATTTCCCATGTCCGCGAACACCGATCGTCACGAGAACGCCGTCGCCCGCTACTTCGAGGCCTGGAACGCGGGCGAGCCGGAGGCGCTGGCGAAGGCGGTCGCCGCCGCCTGGGCGGCGGACGGCACTTACACCGACCCGCTCGCCGACGTCGGCGGCCACGACCAGATCGCGTCCCTGATCACCGCGGCGCACGGGCAGTTCCCGGGCTTCGCCTTCCGGCTGACCGGCGCCGTGGACGGCCACCACGACACGGCGCGCTTCTCCTGGGAGCTGGTGAGCGAGGCCGACGGCTCGGCGCCCGTGGCCGGCTTCGACGTGATCACGCTGGACGGGGACGGCCGTATCCGCTCGGTGCTCGGTTTCCTGGACCGGGTGCCCGCAGGGGCGTGACCTGCGCGATGAGTTTCCGGGCTCGCGGTGGTCTCTTGGGTACATGACCACCGCGAGCGGAGGAAGCCACCATGACCACGACCACCAAGCTCGACGAGGAGTTCACCGCCGTCCTGCGCAAGAGCCCGAGCGAGGGCGGCTGGACCTATCTCGTCTGGCCGAAGAGCGTCGAGTTCTTCGGCACCCGCGGGCTCGTCAAGGTCCGCGGCACGATCGACGGACACCCCTTCCGCAGCTCGTTCATGGCCTTGGGCGACGGCACGCACAAACTGCCGGTGAAGGCCGACATCCGCAAGGCCATCGGGAAGGGCGAGGGCGACACGGTGACCGTGCGCCTGGCGGAGCGGCTCGGCTCCTGACGGCCTACGGGTAGCGCCGGGGGCGACGCCGAGAGCCGGGTTCTTCCGTATGTGGTCGGCCCAGAGGCGGCGGACCGCCTCTGGGACGTGAGCGAGCGTCCTACGGCTTGACGATCGCGTCGATGCGGGCCAGCTCGTCGGCGTCGAAGTCGAGGTTGCGGGTGGCCGCGACGCTGTCCTCGATCTGCTGCGGGCTGCTCGCACCGACCAGGGCGGAGGTCACCCGGCCGCCGCGCAGCACCCAGGCCAGGGCCAGCTGGGCGAGGGTCTGGCTGCGGGACTTGGCGATGTCGTTCAGCTCGCGCAGCCGCGTCACCAGGTCCTCGGTGAGCGCGTCGGAGTTCAGGAAGGGGCTGTCGCTCGCGGCCCGCGAGTCCTCCGGGATGCCGTCCAGGTAGCGGGAGGAGAGCAGGCCCTGCTCCAGCGGGGAGAAGACGATGGAGCCGACCTGCAGCTCGTCGAGCGCGTCCAGCAGGCCCTCGTCCTCGGGGCGGCGGTCGAGCATCGAGTAGCGCGGCTGGTGGATCAGCAGCGGGGTGCCGAGCTCGCCGAGGATGCGGGCGGCCTCGCGGGTCTGCTCCGCCGAATAGTTGGAGATGCCGACGTACAGCGCCTTGCCCTGCTGGACCGCCGAGTGCAGGGCGCCCATCGTCTCCTCGAGGGGAGTCTCCGGGTCGGGGCGGTGCGAGTAGAAGATGTCGACGTAGTCCAGGCCCATCCGGGTGAGGCTCTGGTCCAGCGAGGACAGCAGGTACTTGCGGGAGCCCCACTCGCCGTACGGGCCGGGCCACATCAGATAGCCGGCCTTGGTCGAGATGATCAGCTCGTCGCGGTAGGCGGCGAGGTCGGACTTCAGCGCCTCGCCGAAGGCGGACTCGGCGGCGCCGGGCGGCGGCCCGTAGTTGTTGGCCAGGTCGAAGTGGGTGACACCGAGGTCGAAGGCGCGGCGCAGGATGGCACGCTGCGTCTCGACGGTGCGGTCCGCCGGGCCGAAGTTGTGCCACAGGCCGAGCGAGATCGCGGGAAGCTTCAGGCCGCTGCGTCCGGTGCGCCGGTAGGGCATGTCCGTGTAGCGGTCGGGGTGTGCGGTGTACAACGCGACTCCAGAGGGGTTGGCACGGTTTCCTGAGAACCACGGTTTCCTGAGAACCGGTGTCCACTCTTTCGTGACCTGGGTGCATTGGTCCAACAGAAGAATCCGATGGAATTCAGCGGATACGCTTCTGAGTCATGGAACTCCGCCATCTCCAGCACTTCGTCGCGGTCGCCGAGGACCAGCACTTCACCCGGGCCGCCGAACGGCTGCTGGTCTCCCAGTCGGGACTGTCCGCCTCGATCCGGGCGCTGGAGCGGGAGCTGCAGACGCCGCTGTTCGTGCGGACCACCCGGCGGGTGACGCTCACGCCGGCCGGGCGGGCGCTGCTGGGCGAGGCGGAGCGGATCCTGGCGCAGGTGCGGTCGGCCCACGAGGCGGTGGCCGCGGTGCAGGGGGTGCTGCGTGGGATGCTCGCGCTCGGGTCCGAGCAGTGCATCGCCGGGGTGCATGTGGCGGGCCTGCTGGCGGCGTTCCGTCGGCAGCACCCGGACGTGGAGATCTGTCTGCGGCAGGCCGGTTCGGGCGCGCTCGCGGAGGAGGTCGCGGCCGGACGTCTCGACCTGGCCTTCGCGGTGCGTACGGCGCAGGAGGCCACCGACCAGCTGCGCGTCGTACCGCTGGCCGCCGAACCGCTGACCGTGCTGTGCCACCCCGACCACCGGCTCGCGCGCGCCGGAGTGGCCGTGACTCCGGAGGACCTGGGCGGCGAGGTCTTCGTCGACTTCCACCCCGACTGGGGCCCACGCCGCACCACGGACGCCGCATTCGCCGCCGCGGGCGTACGGCGGGCGGTCGCGCTGGAGGTGAACGACGTGCACAGCCTCCTCGACCTGGTGGACGAGAACCTCGGCGTCGCCGTCGTACCGCGCCACTTCCGGCACAAGCGCCCGTCGCTGACCGCGCTGCCCGTGAAGGGCACCGGGGAGACCGTGTACGAGACGGTCGCCCTGCTCCCGCCCTCGCAGGCCACCAGCCCCGCGGCCCGAGCGCTGATGGCACTGCTGGAAACAGGGGGTGCAGGTACACCCCAGGACGGGACCCACCCCTCCTGACCCGGCCCGTTTCCCACCGCAGACTCGTGACCGTTCCTCACGACAACTGCGGTCAGGAGTACGGAAGATGACGCACCACACACGACGGAACGTGCTGCGCGGCGCGGCGGCGATGGCGGCGGCGGGCGGGCTGGTCGGCTCGGGGGTGGGTGCACGCCCGGCCGTCGCGGCTCCCCAGGCACCCACGGCGCGCCGCTTCCCCTTCCTGGAGGGCGCGTTCGAGCCCGTCACGGAGGAACTGACGGCCTTCGACCTGCCGGTCACCGGCCGCATCCCGCGCGAGCTGAACGGCCGCTATCTGCGCAACGGCCCCAACGTCCTGGGCCTGGAGGACCCGCGCGCCCACCACTGGATGCTCGGCGAGGGCATGGTGCACGGCGTCCGGCTGCGCGACGGCCGCGCCGAGTGGTATCGCAACCGCTGGGTGCGCTCCTCCCAGGTGGCGAAGAAACTGGGCGAGCCGTATCCGGGTCCGGTGCCGCCGGACGACTTCCCGTGCAACACCCATGTGATCCCCTACCGGGGGCGGATCCTCGCCCTCCAGGAGAGCGGGCCGCTGCCGTACGAACTCGACGACGAGCTCAACACCGTGGGGACGTACGACTTCCGGTCCACCCTGAAGGGCGCGTTCACCGCGCACACCAAGTACGACGCCTACGCAGGCGAGTTGCATGCCATCGCCTACTACCCGACCTGGGACCACGTCCGTCACCTGGTCGTGGATCCGACGGGCCGGGTGTCCCGCACCACCAGGATCCCGGTGGCGGACGCGCCGATGATCCACGACTTCGCCCTCACCGAGAACCACGTCGTCGTCCTCGACATGCCGGTCACCTTCGACCCGGCGGCCGCCGAGCGGGGCGACATCGTCCCGTACATCTGGAACGACAAGTACCCGGCACGGGTCGGAGTGCTGCCGCGCAAGGGCGGTGCGGTCCGCTGGTTCGAGGTCGACCCGGTCTACTACTCGCACACCCTCAACGCGTACGAGGAGGGCACGGACATCGTCATCGACATGACGAACTTCGACGCCCCTTTCTTCGTGGCGGGGAAGGGGTCGGGCGGCCCCTACGGCGCGGGCACCCCCAGGCTGGACCGCTGGACGATCGACCTGCGCCACGGCCGGGTGCGGACCCGGACCCTGGACGACCGCCCGCAGGAATTCCCGCGCGTGAACGAGGCGCTGGTGTCCCGCCGGCACCGCTACGGCTACTCGGCGGCGTCCGCAGAGATGACGCTGGCGTACATGACGGCCGACGGCAACCCGCCCGACCGGGCGTTCAGCAACGCGCTCATCAAGCATGATCTCCTGCGCGGCACGGCCCAGGTCCACCGGCTGCCGCGCGGTGCGGCCGCGAGCGAGGCCGTGTTCGTGCCGCGGGAACACAGTGCGGCCGAGGACGACGGGTACGCGATCGCATACGTTCACAATCCCGATCGCCGAGCGTCCGACCTGGTGATCCTCGCCGCCCAGGACTTCACCGGCGAGCCGGTCGCCCGGATCCATCTGCCGGGGCGGGTGCCGCTCGGCTTCCACGGGAGCTGGATTCCGGACGCGTGAGACGCCCAGGTGCGCGATGGTGGACGGTATGCATGCAAAGGACATCCTCATCGACGGTTACAGCCGCATCCAGGAAGAAGTCCATGCCGCCGTGGAAGGCCTCGGCCCCGACGACCTCAACCACCGGCCCGCCGTCGGCGCCAACTCCATCTCCTGGCTGATCTGGCACCTCACCCGCGTCCAGGACGACCACGTGGCCGACGCCTTCGGGCTCGACCAGGTGTGGCTGACCCAGGACTGGGAGAAGCGCTTCGCCCTCGACCTGCCGGCCCGCGACACCGGGTACGGCCACAGCCCCGCCAAGGTCGCCAAAGTGCGGGTCGACTCGGCGGAGCTGCTGACCGGGTACTACGACGCCGTCCACGCACAGACCCTCGACGTCCTGCGTGACCTGTCTGCCAAAGACCTGGAACGCGTCGTGGACCCGAACTGGGATCCGCCGGTCAGCCTGGGCGTCCGGCTGGTCAGCGTCCTGTCCGACGATCTGGAGCACGTCGGACAGGCCGCCTATCTCCGGGGGCTCCGTCAGAGCGCGTAACCCGGCAGGACCACGTCCTCGATGAGGGCCTTGCGCTCGTCGAACGGGATGAACGCGCTCTTGACGGCGTTCACGGTGACCGTGCGCAGGTCCTCGACCGTCCAGCCCGCCTCCTCGACCAGCAGGGTCATCTCCCGGGTCATCGTCGTACCCGACACCAGACGGTTGTCGGTGTTGAGGGTGACCCGGAAGCCGAGGTCCTTCAGCGCGGTGATCGGGTGCTCGGCGATCGAGGTGGCGGCGCCGGTCTGCAGGTTGGAGGTCGGGCACATCTCCAGGGCGATACGGCGGTCGCGGACCCAGCCGGCGAGACGGCCGAGCTTGCCGTCCACGATGTCCTCGGTGAGGCGCACGCCGTGCCCGATGCGCTGGGCGCCGCACACCTGCAGGGCCTGGTGGATGCTGGGCAGGCCGTGCGCCTCACCGGCGTGGATGGTGAACGGGACACTCTCGCGGCGCAGGTGCTCGAAGGCGTCCAGGTGGTCGGCGGGCGGGAAGCCGTCCTCGGCGCCGGCGATGTCGAAGCCGACGACACCGGCGTCACGGAAGGCGACGGCGAGGTCGGCGGCCTCCCGGACGCGGTCGAACATCCGCATGCCGCACAGCAGGGTGCCGACGCGGACCGGGGTGCCCGCGGCCGCCGCCTTGGCCATGCCCGCCGCGAGGCCCTCCTGGACGGTCTCGACGACCTCGGGCAGGGTCAGCCCGCCGTTCACGTTCAGCTCGGGTGCGTAGCGCACCTCGGCGTAGACGACACCGTCGGCGGCCAGGTCGAGCACGTACTCCTCAGCGGTGCGCAGCAGGCCCTCGCGGGTCTGCATCACGGCGAGGGTGTGCTCGAAGGTGGCTATGTAGCGCACCAGGTCACCGGAGTTGGCGGCCTCGAAGTACCAGGCGGCGAGCTCGTCCGGGTCGGTGGTGGGCAGGGTGTGGCCGACCGCGTCCGCGAGTTCCACCACGGTGGCGGGGCGCAGGCCGCCGTCGAGGTGGTCGTGCAGGACGGCCTTGGGCAGGCGGCGGATCACTTCGGCGTCTACGCGCGTAGCAGTCATGGCGGGTCTTTCGTTGAGCGGGTGGTTCTGGGCGGTGGCAGGAGCGTGCGGCGGGAGGAGGCTCAGTCGGCGGGCTGGAGCAGGTCCCAGCGGTTTCCGTACAGGTCCTGGAAGACGGCGACCGAGCCGTACGGCTCATGGCGCGGCTCCTCCAGGAAGGTCACGCCCGCGGCGAGCATGCGGGCGTGGTCGCGGGCGAAGTCGTCGGTGTGCAGGAAGAAGCCGACCCGCCCGCCGGTCTGGTCCCCGACCCGGCCGCGCTGCGCCTCGCCCTTCGCCCGGGCCAGTAGCAGGGCGGTGCCCTGCGCCTCGGCGCCGGGCTGGACGACGACCCAGCGGGAGCCGTCCGGGCGGGGGGTGTCCTCGACGAGCCGGAATCCGAGGGCTTCGGTGTAGAAGCGGATCGCCTCGTCATAGTCGTCGACGACGAGGGTGACCAGGGCGATGCGTCTCATCGTGGCCTTTCGGAGAGGGTGATTGACGGGAGAGGTTATACGTAAAACCTCGAGTTCGCCAGTCGGCCCCTGTCACTGCCGTCGTCTAGAGTTCCATAGACCGTCTACATGGCTGTAGTCACTCGGCTGCGGCATCGGGTCGCGCCCGCGCGCCCACGACGAAAGGGGCAGCCCAGCATGACCACAGGGCCTCGCACGCACACGCATCCGAGCATCCCGGTGGGCCGCTTCGCGATACCGGCGTTCCTTCTCCGCCCCAGCCCCACGACGGAAGAGCGCCGCCATGTGCCCCCGACCCGCGAAGACCACCGCCGACCACCAGCCGCGACGGCCGCGGCGACCTCGCGCGCACGCCCTGCTGCGGCGCCACCTCGGCGCGGCGATCACCCTGGCCTACGCCGCCGCGGCCCTGCTGCCCGCTCCCGGCCTGTGGCTGCGGCGCCCGCACGCGATCGGCATCCCCTCACTCGCGGAACTCGCCCTGAGAACACCGCAGTTACTCCTCGCCCTGGTGCTGTTCAGCGCCGGACTCCAGGTGCCGCTGCGTGAGCTGCGGCTGCTGCTGCGGCGCCCGGCCGCTCTGGTCGCCGGGCTCGTGCTGCACGTGGTGGCGCCGCTGCTGATCGTCCCCGGGGTCGCGTTCGCACTGCGGCACTCCCCCGACCAGGACGGCGGCAGCGGCATGGTCGCCGCGATGATCCTGATCGTCGCGATGCCGGTGGCGGCCGGGGCGACGGTGTGGACCGCCAAGGGGGACGGCGACCAGCCGACGGCTGTCGGGCTGGTCCTCGCCTCCACCCTGGTCAGCCCGCTGACGGTGCCGCTCACCCTGGCGGCGCTGTGCCCGCTGCTGCGCGGCGACTACGCGGGCCGGCTGGCCGACGCGGCGCAGACCGCCGGGCACGCCTTCGCGCTCACCTCGGTCGTGCTGCCCTGCGGCGCGGGCCTGTTGTGCCGGCTGCTCCTGCCCCGGCGGGCGTCGGACGGGCTCGTCGGCGCCGCCGTCGCCGTGGCACTCCCGGCCTCGCTGCTGCTGACGTATGTCAACGCCAGCGGCGTTCTGGGGCCGTTCCTGCGCCATCCGCGTCCGATGCTGCTGGCGGCCGCACTCGCCGTCGCGGCGACGGTGTGCGGTCTGTCCTTCGCGCTGGGGCGGGTCGCCGCCCACGCGCTGCGGCTGGATGCGAGAGCGGGCGCGTCCGTGACGCTGGCCTGCGGGATGAACAACAGCAGCGCCAGTGCCGTGCTCATCACTACGACGCTGCCCGACCGGCCGCACATCCTGCTGCCGGTGCTGGCGTACGGGCTGCTGCAGAAGGTGGCGGCGGGGCGGGTCGTGCGCGGGTTCGGCGCCCGGAGAGAAGGAGGCCGACAGACCTAGGACCGCGGCCCGAGGTGCGATCCCGGACGGGCCGGTAGCGTCCCGGACATGAAGATCACCGAGCCGTCCCGCAGCCCTGAGCAGCGCAAGCAGGACGTACTGGCCCGATTGGCACGGGAGTTGGACATCTGGGTCGCCACCGCCGACGAAGGCGGACTGCCGTGCCTGGTTGCGCTGTGGTTCGCCTGGGACGGGGAGTCGGTCTGGATGTCCACCCGGGTCACCAATCCCACGGGCCGCAATCTGCGCGACGGCGGGCGCACCCGGCTCGCGTTCGCCGACACGCAGGACGTGGTGCTCGTCGACGGGGACGTGGAGATGTTCGCCGGGCGGGATGTGCCGGCCGCGGCGGCCGACGCGTTCGTGACGAAGACGAGGTGGGATCCCCGCAAGGACGGCACGTCGTATGCCTTCTTCCGGGTGCGGCCGCGCGGCGTGCAGGCGTGGCGCGGGGAGCATGAGCTGCCCGGGCGGCATCTGATGCGGGACGGCGTGTGGGCGGTCTGAGACGACTCGACAGGACGACTGAGGGGCCCGGCAACGGGCCCCTCGACCTCAACTGACCTTGCTGTGCAGCCGATTGAGTCGCTCCAGCTCGTCGGCTGTGAGGCGGAGCGCACCGGATGCCACGTTCTCGGCGAGGTGGTCGGGGTTGCCGGTACCGGGTATGGCGAGGACGTGCGGGCCCTGGTGGAGCGTCCAGGCGATGCGGACCTGGGTGGGACTCGCGTCGTGGGCGCGGGCGACGGCGAGCACTTCCTCGTCGTGCGTGGTGCTCGCACCCTTCGCCCCGCCCTTGCCCGCGACGGCGAAGAACGGCACGAAGGCGATGCCCTGTTCGCCGCAGATCCGCACCAGTTCGTCCGTGACCGGGGCGCGGTGACCCAGCCCGTACCGGTTCTGCACGCACACCACCGGCGCGATGGCCTGCGCCTCGGCCAGGTGCCGCGGCTCGACGTCGGACAGGCCGAGGTGCCGGATCAGGCCCGCCTCGCGCAGCTCGGCCAGCACCCCGAAGTGTTCGGCGATCGAGTCCTGCTCCATGCGGCGCAGGTTGACGACGTCAAGATGGTCGCGGCCGAGCTGCCGCAGGTTCTCCTCCACATGGCCGCGCAGCTGGTCGGGGCGGGCCGGTGTGGCCCACTCCCCCGAGTAGTCGCGGTAGGGGCCGACCTTCGCGACGATGACCAGGTCTTCGGGGTACGGGGCCAGCGCGCTGTTGATGATCTCGTTGGCGGAGCGCAGCTGGGAGAAGTAGAACGCGGCCGTGTCGATGTGGTTCACGCCGAGCTCAACCGCCTTGCGCAGCACGGCGATCGACCGTCCGCGGTCGCTCGGTGTCCCGAGGTGGAAGGCGGCGCTGCCCGTCAGCCGCATGGCGCCGAAGCCGATGCGGTTGACGGGCAGGTCGCCGAGTTTCCAGGTTCCCGCGGCGTCCGCGGTGATCGTTTCGGAGGTCATCGGCGGAGTCTCGCACACGCCCGACGTGCCGACGCCGGGACTTTACGGATGCATGTACGAGTTCGGGGCGGCTGTCAGCAGTAGAGGTTGTCGCCCGGCGAGACCCCCAGTATCTGGGTGAAGCGCTGGTAGGCGTCGACGCGACTCTGCACCTGCGCCGGATTCTTGCCGTCGCACTCCAGGGAGCCGTTGATGGAGCGGATGGTCTGGCCGAAGCCGGCGTTGTTGACCATGGCGTTGTGCGGGGTCATGGTGCCGGGGCCGGACTGGGTGTTCCAGTACCACAGGCCGGTCTTCCAGGCCACGGACGCGTCGTTCTGTACCAGGTAGGGGTTGTCGAGCAGGTCGATGCCGAGGGCGTCGCCCGCGGCCTTGTAGTTGAAGTTCCAGGACAGCTGGATCGGGCCGCGCCCGTAGTAGGCGGCCTGGCCGGCCGGGCAGCCGTAGGGCTGGCTGGCGTCGCAGTAGTGGGGGTAGTTGGAAGTGTCCTGCTCGACCACGTAGACCAGCCCGCCGGTCTCGTGGCTGACGTTGGCCAGGAAGGCAGCGGCCTCCTGCTTCTGGACCGTGTCGCTGCCGGTGGTGGCGAAGCCGGGGTAGGCACTGAGGGCGGCCGTGAGCCCGCTGTACGTGTAGAACGAATTCCGGCTCGGGAACATCTGGTTGAACTGCGACTCGCTGACGACGAAGCCCGCGGCGGATGCGGTGGGGGCCGGCTGGAGCGCCAGGAGGGCGCCGCCGAGGGCGAGCGAGGACAGGAGTGCGGCGATGCGGCGTCTCGACAAGGAATGAACTCCTTTGCGGAGCACGGCCGCTCCCGGCCGAGGGCAGACCGGAGCCCGGCCTCGGGCGCATGCGCCGGCCGGACCGGCCACGGCGTGGGGGCGGCCGCGGTGGGGGGTTGTGGTGCCACACTCAACCGCTTTGGTCTGTACCAGTCAAGGGTGTAGACCAGTCAATCCCCTTCCTCGACCGGGAGATTGCGCAAAGGTGCCCGGCGCGCAGTGCACGCCGGGCACTTGAAGGACCGGAGTCCGGCTTCGTGTCGTCGATGTGGCGATGTGCTCCAACTGGAAGCGGGTGCCGCCCTCCTCGGGCGTCAGGCGGAATTCGATCCAGCCCTGGAGCTGACAACGGCCCCCCAGCCTTAGCTCTCCCCTCACCGGCAGCAGCCAGTACCTTGATGGTGCGCATACCGACCTGCCGGCGCACGGCGCTGATGACAGCTGCCGGGTTCCTTCAGGACGGACCGTCGCGAACCCGTTCTCCCGCAGCACGTTCAGATGCGCCACTGCCAAAACGCCCGGCCGCACCGCCGGCCGGGCGCTCTCCTCACCGGGTTCAGCTCAGCGGCTTCTGCAGCACCGCCTTGCGGTGGCTGAACGTCTCGATCGAGTAGCGGCCGTGATAGCGGCCCATGCCGCTCTCCCCCACACCGCCGAACGGCAGGTCGGAGACGGTGAGATGGGCCAGCGGCAGGCCGTGGCCGAGACCACCGGAGGACGTCTCGGCGGCGATCCGGCCACGCGTCTCGGCGGACTCGGAGAAGACGTACAGGGCGAGGGGCTTGTCGCGGTCGTTGATGAAGTCGATCGCCGCGTCCAGGTCCGACACGGTGACGATCGGCAGGATCGGCCCGAAGATCTCCTCCTGCATGACGGGCGACTTGGGGTCGACGTCCGCCAGGACCGTCGGTGCGATGTACTTCGTCGTATGGTCGCTGCCGCCGCCGACGACGGCGCGGCCCGAGTCGAGCAGGCCGGCCAGCCGGTCGAAGTGCCGTTCGTTGATGATCCGGCCGTATTCGGCGGAGGCGGACGGGTCGGTGCCGTACAGCGCCTGGACGGCACGGGTGAACGCGGGCTCCAGGGCGGCGGCGGTGGCCGGGTCGGTCAGGACGTAGTCGGGAGCGACACAGGTCTGACCGGCGTTGAGGAACTTGCCGCGGGCCAGCCGGTCCGCGACCACGTCGAGGTCGGTGTCGCGGTCGACGAACGCCGGGGACTTGCCGCCGAGTTCGAGGGTGACCGGGGTGAGGTGCTCGGCGGCGGCGCGCATGACGATGCGGCCGACGGCACCGTTGCCGGTGTAGAAGATGTGGTCGAAGCGCTCGGCCAGCAGGGCCGTGGTCTCCGGGATGCCGCCCTCGACAACGGCGACCGCGTCGGTGTCGAGGTAGGCGGGCAGCAGGCGGGCGAGTGCGGCCGAGGTGGCGGGGGCCAGTTCGCTCGGCTTGGCCACCACCGCGTTGCCCGCGGCGAGGGCGCCGACCAGCGGGGCGAGCAGGAGCTGGGCGGGGTAGTTCCAGGGGGCGATGACGAGGACGACGCCGAGCGGGTCGTACTGCGTCCAGGCGCTCGCGTCCGCGCCGAGATGGGCCGGGACCGGGGCGGCTTCGGGGCGCAGCCAGTCGGCGAGGTGGTCGAGGGTGTGGTCGATCTCGCGGACCGTGAAGTCGATCTCGGTACGGTGGGCTTCGGTGGAGCTCTTGCCCAGGTCGGCGTGGAGGGCGGCGGCCAGGTCGGGGCCGTTCTCCGTGAGCAGTTCGCGCAGTCGGCGCAGTTGGGCGGTGCGCCACTCGACGGGCTTGGTGCGGCCGGTGCGGAAGGTGGCGCGCAGCCGGGCCACGACGTCGGCGGGCTGCTCGGGGGTGGAGTGGTTCACGATGCCTCGCTGCTGGAACGGTCAGAGTCAGGTGTACATGGCAACCTTTCATACACCAAAATAAATTCCGGCGCCGGACGACTACTTTCCGCAGCGAACCCATCACAAGCCGGCGAGCCCGTCACGTGCGGCCGAGTTCCTGCCGCCGCCGTTCCAGAAAGGCCCGCTCCGCCGCGCTCTCCGAGCGCGCGATGGCCGCCTCGTACGCCCGTACCGCCTCGGTGTCGCGTCCCAGGCGGCGCAGCAGATCGGCGCGGACGGCGTGGAAGACGTGGTAGCCGTCGAGGTCCAGCGCGTCGACGAGCTCCAGGGCCTGGCGGGGTCCCTCGGTCTCGGCCACGGCGACGGCCCGGTTCAGCGCCACGACGGGGCTCGGCGCGAGGGCCATGAGCTGGTCGTACAGCTGCCGGATCTGGCCCCAGTCGGTGGCGTCCGCGGTGGGCGCGTCGCTGTGGACGGCCTGGATGGCGGCCTGGATCTGGTACGGCCCGGGCTGGTTGCGGCGCAGGCAGCGGCGGACCAGCGACTGCCCCTCGGCGATGAGCTCCCGGTCCCAGCGGCTGCGGTCCTGCTCGGGCAGCGGTACCAGTTCGCCGTTCTCGTCCAGCCGTGCGGGGCGGCGGGAGTCGACCAGGAGCATCAGCGCGAGCAGGCCGGTGACCTCGGGTTCGTCCGGCATGAGCTCGGCCAGGAGGCGGCCGAGGCGTACGGCCTCCGCGCACAGCTCGGGGGTGCCGGCGTAGCCCTCGTTGAAGATCAGGTAGACGACGGCCAGGACGCCCTTCAGCCGGTCCGGGAGGTCGGCGTCGCGGGGCACCCGGTACGGGATCCGGGCGTCGCGGATCTTCGCCTTGGCGCGGACGAGGCGCTGGGCCATGGTCGGCTCGGGCACCAGGAAGGCGCGGGCGATCCGGGGCGTGGTGAGTCCGCCGAGCAGGCGCAGGGTCAGGGCGACCTGCGCCTGCGGGGCGAGCGCCGGGTGGCAGCAGGTGAAGATCAGGCGGAGCCGGTCGTCGCGCACGGGTCCCTCCTCGGCCGGTGCGTCGGGGGTGTGCAGCAGGGCCGCCTCGGCGTGGCGGGCCTCGCGGGAGGACTCGCGGCGCAGCCGGTCGATGGCACGGTTGCGTGCGGTGGTGATGATCCAGCCGGCCGGGCTCGGCGGCACGCCGGTCTCCGGCCAGCGCTGCACGGCCGTCGTGAAGGCGTCCTGCACCGCTTCCTCGGCGAGGTCGATGTCGCCGAGGAAGCGGACGAGGACGGCGACGGCGCGACCGTACTCCGCACGGAAGACGGCCTCGATGTCGACGGGACGAGACATCACTCCTCGGCCTGGTGCATGAACGGGCGCACCTCGATGGGCAGGGTGGTCGCCCAGGTCGCCTTCTTGCCCCATTCCAGGGCCGCGTCCAGGTCCGGGGCCTTGATCAGGCAGATGCCTCCCAGGTACTCCTTGCCCTCGGCGTACGGTCCGTCGGTGATCAGGACGTCACCGTCCCTGGGCCGCAGCACGGTGGCCGTCTCGGGGCCGTGCAGCCCGCCGGCGAAGACCCAGGCACCGGCCTCGCGCAGTTCCGCGTGGAAGGTGTCGAGGTTGCGGACGATCTCCGCCATGGCCTCCGGCCCGGGCGGCGTCCCGTCGGTCGGTGTGATCACGCTGAGCAGGTAGTACTGCATGAGGTCCTCCTTGGCATCGTGTCGTTCTCTCACCTCCTACACGAACGGCACACCCCCGGATCGACACCGCGCACGACGGCATCGGGAGAATCTTCTCCATGACCGCCGCACCGCACCCCCTCGTCGCCACCGCCCAGTCCCTCGCCGACGGCCTCCTCGCCCCGAATGCCGCGCGTGTCGACCAGGAGGGCGTGCCCGCGAGCCATGTGGAGGCCGTCAGGCGGTCGGGGCTACTCGGTGTGAGCGCGCCGCGGGAGTACGGCGGGGCGGGTGCCCCCGACTCGGTGGCACGGGAGATCCAGGAGATCCTGGCCGGCGCGTGCTGCTCGACCTGGTTCGTGCAGACCCAGCACCACACGCCGGTGCGGCTGCTGGCGAGGTCCGAACTCCCCGCGCGGGAGCGGCTGCTCGGTCCGCTGGCCTCCGGTGAGCTGCTGGCCGGCATCGCCTACGCCCATGTCCGCGCCTTCCCCCGCCTCCCCGTGCGGGCCACGGCAGAACGGGACGGCTGGCGGTTCGACGGCACCGTGCCCTGGTACACGGGCTGGGGCCTCAACGACGTGATGCTGCTCGCCGGTGTGACCGACTCGGCCGAGATCGTGTTCGCGTTCGCCGACGCCCGCGAACAGCCGGGGCTACGCGCCTCGGAGCCGATGCCGCTGGCGGCACTCACCGCCGCCCGTACGGTCTCGCTGGAGCTGGACGGCCTGTGGTTGCCCGAGGAGAGCATGGTGCTGCGCACCCCGCAGGAGAAGTTCGCCCTCGTCGACCTGCCTCGGAGCACGAACACGTCCCCGGCCGTCTTCGGCGTGGCGTACGCCGCGCTGCGCGTGCTGGAGGACGCCGGAGAAACAGAGAACGCCCGGGTGCTGCGCGGCCGCCTCGACGAGGTGCGGCGGCGGGCGTACGAGCTGGCCGACCACCCGGTCCCCCACGAGCACGTCGAGGAACGGCTGGCGCTCAAGACGCGGTCGTACGACCTCATGCGCGCGGCCACGACCGCGGCGGTCGTGGCCGGTGGCGGCCGCACCATGGACGTACGCCATCCTGCCCAGCGGTTGGCCCGCGAGGGGATGTTCCTGCTGGTGCAGGGGCAGACGTCGGTGGTGCGGCGGGCGCACCTCGACGCGCTCACGGAGATCCGGGAGTCCTAATGATCAAGAGTCCGACCGACATCGTCGAAGAGGCGTTCCGGCACTACCGGTCACAGGACCGCGAGGCGGCTCACGCGCTCTACGCCGACGGCTTCACCTTCACCAGTCCGCGGGACGACCACATCGACAAGGCGGCCTTCTTCGAGCGGTGTTTCCCGACCGCGGAGCGGTGTTTCCCGACCGCGCAGCGGTTCGTGGAGCAGCGGCTGCTGCACGTCGTGCCCGCCGACGAGGAGCTCGTACTCGTCCACTACGAGTACGAGCTCACGACCGGCGGCCGGTACCGCAATGTCGAGGCGATCACCGTCCGGGACGGGCTCATTCGGGAGGTGCAGGTCTTCTTCGGCGGTGGTGTGTGACATACCACTAGCTCGCGAACGGCACCTGCGCCGACGCCACGGCCAGGTTGCCGAACGGGTGCTGCCAGAGCCCCTGTGCGGCCAGGCGCGGAAGCACGCCCTCGCCGAACCAGTACGCCTCCTCCAGGTGCGGGTAGCCGGAGAGCACGAACTCGTCGATGCCCAGGGCGTGGTACTCCTTGATCCGCTCGGCGACCTCGTCGTGGCTGCCGACCAGGGCGGTGCCCGCGCCGCCGCGCACCAGGCCGATGCCGGCCCAGAGGTTGGGGTGGATCTCCAGGCCGTCCCGGTTGCCGCCGCCGTGCAGGGCGAGCATCCGTTGCTGTCCCTCGGACTCGCTGCGGGCGAGTCCGGCCTGCACGGACTTCACGGTCTCCGGGTCGAAGCCGGCGAGGAGCCGGTCGGCCTCCGCCCAGGCCTGCTCGGAGGTGTCGCGGGTGATGACGTGCAGCCGGATGCCGAAGCGCAGGGTGCGCCCCTGCTCGGCCGCCAGCCCCCGGATCCAGGCGATCTTCTCGGCGACCTGTGCGGGCGGCTCCCCCCAGGTGAGGTAGCTGTCGACATACTTGGCGGCAACCTCTCCGGCGACGGGCGAGGACCCGCCGAAGTACACCTCCGGGACCGGGTCGGGCACGCGGGCCAGCTTGGCATCCTCGACGTGGAGGTACTCGCCGTGCAGGTCGACCGTCTTGCCCTCCCACAGCCCCCGTACGATCTCCAGGAATTCGCCGGTACGGCGGTAACGGGCGTCCTTGTCGAGGAAGTCGCCGTAAGCCCGCTGCTCGTGGCTTTCGCCGCCGGTGACGACGTTGAGGAGCAGCCGGCCGCCGCTCTGCCGCTGGAAGGTCGATGCCATCTGGGCGGCGAGCGTCGGGGAGACGAAGCCGGGGCGGAAGGCGACCAGGAACTTCAGGTGCTCGGTGTTCTGGCTGACCATGGCGGTGGTCAGCCACGCGTCCTCGCACCAGGCGCCGGTCGGCGTGAGTGCGCCCACGAAACCCAGGTCCTCGGCGGCCTTGGCGATCTGGCTCAGGTAGGCCACCGTCGGCGGCCGGTCGCGTCCGGAGGAGGTGGCGGGGGTGCCGTGGCCGCCGCCGACCACGTGGCGGCTGTCGCCGTTGGTGGGGAGGAACCAGTGGAAGGTGAGGGACACGTGGGGTCTCCGATCAGAGGTGTCGCGGGTGGTGCGGATCGCGCTAGAGGAGGCCGTGGCGGGGTGGCCGCGTGCCGTTGAGCACGTACCGGCCGATGTGCTGGATCTTCCAGCGGGTCGGGTCGTGCAGCGTGTGGGTGCGGGCATCGCGCCAATGCCGGTGCAGGTTGAGGGAGTTGAGCGCGGAACGGGTGCCGGACACCTCGAACAGGGCGCTCGCCACCTCGACCGCGGCCTGCGCGGCCTGCACCTTGGCCGCGGCGACCGCGATGGACGCCTCGGCCGCCGTGTCGTCGGTGAGGTCGCTGCGTGCAGCGTCGACGGCGCGGGCGGCCTCGCGCAGCAGCGCCTCCGACGCCCGTACCTGCAGGGCGAGTTCACCGAAGCGCTGGATCAGCAGCGGGTCCTCGGCGGCCGTTTCGACACCGCTCTCGAACCAGGGCCGGCTCTTCGTCCGTACGAACTCGGCGGCCTCTGCGAGGGCACCCGACGCGATGCCCGCGTCGATCGCGGCGTGCAGCAACTGGGCGACGGCGCCGTGGAGTTGGGGTCCCTCGAAGGTGAGGTGGTGCGGCAGGACACGGTCGCCCGGCACCGGGACGCGTTCGAGCCGGACGGTGCCGCTGGCCGTTGTCCGCTGGCCCAGGCCGTCCCAGTCGTCGACGACCGTGAGGCGGGGGGCGTCCGCGGGGACGTAGGCGACGTGCAGTTTGTCGTCGTCGGCGCGGGCCAGTACCGGGATCCAGTCGGCGAAGAGGGCTCCGGTGGAGTAGTGCTTGACGCCGGTGAGGAGGTAGGAACCGTCCGGCTGCGGTTGCAGCCGGGTGCGGATGTCCTGGACGTGCTTGGTGCCCGCCTCGGACTGGGCGTTGCCGAAGCGTCGGCCGGCCAGCAGCTCGGCGAAGAAGAACTTCCGCTGTTCCTCGGTGCCCTGACGGCGGATCACATTGACGTAGGCGAAGTGGCTCTGCGGGATCTGGGCGAGGCTGCCGTCGGCCGAGGCGAGCAGGCGGAAGATCTCGGCGAGGGTCAGCGCGGAGACGTCGGCGCCGCAGTGCTCGGCGGGGACGGTGACCGCGAGCAGTCCGGAGGCGGACAGCCGGTCCAACTCCTCGCGCGGGAGCCTGCGTGCGGCGTCCCGGGCGGAGGCGCCGGCGCGGAACTCCTCGGCCAGGGCGGCCGCGACGGCGAGGGCCTCCGCCTCGTCGGCGATGACATGGGCGGACACGGCGCTCAGCTCGCCGCGGCCAGGAGCGGGGTGCGGACAAGGGCGGTGGAGAACTGGTCGACGACCTGCGTAAGGGCCTCGGTGGCGCCCGAGGCGACGGTCAGCGAGCCGTCCTCGTGCACAGTGATGTCCTTGTCGAGGATGAACCAGCCCTGCACGATGTGGCCGGCGCCCATGGAGCTGAGGACCGGGCGCAGCGCGTAGTCGATGGCCAGGACGTGGGCGGTGGAGCCGCCGGTGGCCAGCGGCAGCACGGTCTTGCCGGTCAGGGCGTACTGCGGGAGCAGGTCGAGCAGCGCCTTGAGGACTCCGGAGTAGGACGCCTTGTAGACGGGGGTGCCGACGACGACGCCGTCGGCCTGCGCGAACAGTTCGGTGGCCTCGACGATCGCGGGGTGCTTGAAGTCCGCGCCGAGCAGGGCCTCTGCCGGAATGGTGCGGACGTCGAGCGGGATCACCTTGTGCCCCTGCGCGATCAGCCGCTTGTCCAGGTGGCGCAGCAGACGGTTGGTGCGGGAGGAGGCGGAGGGGCTGCCGGAGACGGACAGGACGGTGGCCATGGGTCCTCTTTCGGGGATGCGTCCTCTTTCGAGGAGGCGGGGCGCCCGCGCGCGGCGGGCGCCCCCGGGGAAGCGGTCAGGAGTACCAGGTGGGTTCGGGCAGTTCGCCCTCGAGGACCCAGCGGCCGACCTCGCGCCGCTTGTAGGCGACGGGGTCGTGCAGGGTGTGGGTGCGGACGTTGCGCCAGAACCGGTCGAGGCCCTCGGTGGACGCGGTGGATCGGGCACCCGTCACCTCGAAGATGCGGTTCGCGATCTCCAGGGCCACGTCGGTGGCGCGCGCCTTGACGGCCGCCACCCGCACCTCGAAGTCGCCGCGGGCCTGCTCGGTGACGGCGTTGGGGTCGTCGTGCAGCTTCTGCCCCTCGGCGGCGACGGCGTCGGCGAGCGCCTCGACCGCCCACAGCTTCGCGGTCAGGTCGCCGTAGATGTCGATGACGTAGGGCTCGTCGACCGCACGCTCGTGGCCGCCGTGCAGCCAGGACCGCGCCTTGGTGCGGGTGTAGGTGGCCGCCGTCTCCAGGGCGCCGCCCGCGATGCCCAAGTAGAAGTTGACGAAGACGAGTTGGATGGTGGGGACGTTGAGCGTGTTGTACGTGCGCGGCCGGAACTGCTTGTCGACATAGCCGGCCGCGGAGGACCACGGGGTGCGCACCCCGTCGAGGGTGACGCCGCCGCTCTCGGTGAGCCGCTGGCCGATGTTGTCCCAGTCGTCGTGGAAGGTCAGGCCCTCGCTGTCGGAGGGCACGATCGCGAAGACATGCTGGTCGCTGCCCTCCAGGACGCCTTCGAGGACGGTGACGTCGGAGACCTTGCTGCCGGTGGAGAAGGACTTGCGGCCGGTGAACAGCAGGTCGTCGCCGTCCTCGGTGACGACCACGTCCTTGTCGCGCGGGTTGACGGCCCCGCCGAAGAACCAGCGGCCCCGGCTCGCCTCGGCCTCGACCTGCTCCCACTGTTCGCGGGTGCCGACCAGGCGGGCGGCCCAGAACCAGAGGTAGTGGTAGCCGAGGAGCTGGCCGATGGAGCCGTCGGCCTTGGCGACCTCGCGGACGACACGGTAGGCGGTGGGCCAGTCCTGGCCTCCGCCGCCGTGCTCCGTGGGACCGAGCAGGGTGACCAGGCCGGCGTCCTTCAGCAGCTGGACCTCGGCGTACGGGGTGGCTCCGGCGCGGTCGCGCTCGGCGGCGTCGGTTGCCAGGACGGCAGCGACCTCGGCGGCGCGGGCGATCCAGTCCTGGGCGGTCTCGGGAGCGGGGCGGGTGGACCAGTCGGTGGGCGTGGCAGTGCTCATGTTCGTACGACCTCCTTCGCGGTGCGGGCGCTCAGGCGTGGACGGGGACGGACGCGCGCTCTGTGTCGGGGAGTTGGGCCTCCAGCTCGCGCACGAGCGGCAGCACACGCTTGCCGAAGTACTCGACCTCCTCGTGGTAGTGCAGGAAGCCGAGCAGGAGGAGGTCGACGCCGAGCTTCTTGTAGGCGACGATGCGCTCCGCGATCTGCTCGGGGGTGCCAATGAGCCCCGTACGGAAGCCGTCGTTGTACTGGACGAGGTCCTCGAAGGAGGAGTCCTGCCACATGCCCTTCTTGTCGCCCGTGGACTGCCCGGCCTGCTTCACCGCCGCGCCGAAGCCCTCGACGGCCTCGGTGTCGGCCTTGGCGACGATCTCACGAAGCGTCTCGCGCGCCTCGGCCTCGGTGTCGCGGGCGATGAGGAAGCCGTTGAGGCCGAACTTCGGTGCCCTGCGGCCGACTTCGGCGGCGGACTTGCGTACGTCGTTGAGCTGCTCGGTGACGCCGTCGAAGTCCTTGCCGTTGGAGAAGTACCAGTCGGAGACGCGGCCGGCCATCGCGCGGGCCGCGGTGGAGTTGCCGCCCTGGAAGATCTCGGGATGCGGCCGCTCTGCCGTGTTGAGGGGCTTGGGCTTGAGGGAGAAGTCGCGCAGCCGGTAGAAGTCACCGGCGAGTTCGGTGTGGTCCTCGGTCCAGATCTGGCGCAGGGCGCGGATGAACTCCTCGGAGCGGCGGTAGCGCTCGTCGTGCTCCAGCCAGGGCTCGCCGAGGGCGGTGAACTCGCCCTTGAACCAGCCGGATACGACGTTGACGGCGAAGCGGCCGCCCGAGAGGTGGTCGGCGGTGGCGCCGAGCTTGGCGAGGACGCCGGGGTGCCACAGGCCGGGGTGGACGGCGGCGATGACCTTCAGGCGCTGGGTGGCAAGCAGCAGGGCGAGGCTGAAGCTGGTGGACTCGTGCTGGAACTCGGCGCCGTAGCTGGCCATGTAGCGGACCTGGCTGAGGGCGTAGTCGAAGCCGTTGTTCTCGGCGAGGACGGCGAGTTCGCGGTTGTACTCGTATCCCCAGTCGGTGCGCTGCTCGATCTTGCTGGTGACGAGTCCTCCGCTGACGTTGGGGACCCAGTAGGCGAATTTCACGGGCTCGGCGGGCATGCGGAACTCCTGTTGCTGTGTTTTCGGGCACGCCGAATTCAAGAGGGTGCATCGGCACGGTGAATTCAGCGAGGAAAAGCAGAAAGCGCGGCGGATCGCAGAGAGTTGATCAGGCCGCGGGGCAACAGGAGGCGCTGGAGACGCGCGCGAGGTCGACGTGGCGTCGCCGCGTGAGGTCCAGTCGCATCTTCATGCCCTCGATCGTGACAGTCGGCCGCGAGGGCCGTCAAGGAAAACCCGACCGGTCTCGCATCCCGGACCATTGAATTTCACGAACGTGTGACAGGGAAACCCTTGAACGCGCCGTGAAACGGGCCGCATTCTGCTGAGTGTGCGGACCGAACAACTGGAATACATCGCAGCCGTGACCCGGCTCGGTTCACTGCGCCGGGCTGCGGAGGAACTGCGTCTTTCCCAGCCGGCGTTGAGCGAGACGGTGCGGAATCTGGAACGCGAGCTGGGAGTCGACCTGCTGGAGCGCAAACGGTCCGGGGCGACGATGAGCGCGGAGGGCCGGGAACTGCTGCCGCACATCATCAATGTGCTGGACGCGGTGGACCGGTTGCGGTCGGCGGCAGGCGAGCAGCACCGCATCAGCCGCATGGTGCGGGTGGGCACGGTGAACGCGGCGACCGTGCCGCTGCTCATTCCGGTGGTCCGGGAGTTCCGGGCGGCGCATCCGCTCACGCAGGTCGAGGTGGTCGCCGCCCAGCAGACGGAGATCCACCGGGCCCTGTCGGAGGGCGGTTTCGACCTCGGCCTGGTCAACCATCTGGAGGGTGACGACATGCCGGCCGGCTTCGACTCCACTGAACTGCTGCGCGGGCGGCCGGTGGTGTGCGTGCGCCCCGACAGCCCGCTCGCCTCGCTCACGGCCGTGACCGCGGACGACCTGCTCGCCCAGCCCGTGATCGCGATGCGCTCCGGCTATGTCATGCACCGCTATGTGCACCGGCTCCTGCAAGGCCGCGGGCCGTCCTTCTCGTACTCCACCGACGGCGCCGAGATGGGCAAGCTGATGGTGGCCGAGGGCCTCGGGGCCACGGTCCTGCCGGACTTCAGCGTCATCGGGGATCCGCTGGAGCGGCAGGGCACGATCACCTACCGGCCCATCACCGGCGACACGACCCGCGTGCTGCTGATGCTGCAGCGCCGCCGGGCGGATTCGGTGCCGCGGGCGGCGCAGGACCTGTATGAGGTGTTCGTGCGCAAGGCGCGCGAGTTGGGCGGCCTGCCGATGTGACGCCGGGTCGGTCAGTCCTCGTCGGCCGGGACCACGACGAGGAACGCGTCCGACTTGATATCCATGATCACCGTCGCGGGTCGGCCCTCGGCGCGGCAGCGCGCCGCGTACTCCTCCGCCGGCCACGATCCGCGCGGAGCTCCCGCAGGAAACCGCTCCAACACCTTCGTGCCCATAGCGGCAGCCACCTCCACCTGCACCATGCGATTACGACGCCTCTACGGTCCGCATGCCCGCGATCGGCGCAGACATGTGCGGGAGCCGGAACCGTGCCCCAGATGCGCCCACCGGCCCCAGGCAACCCCCCGACCACTACACATAAAGATGAAATAAGCGCAGAATGTACGTACGCGGCGCTTACCGCATACCGCACCAGACGCGGTCGGGCCTGCGAGTCAAAGGAGACGAGTCATGGCCAACGTCTCGCCCACCAGCAGGGGGGACATCACCACCCACCCTGATGTTTCCGAAATGCGGGATCGCTACGCCCGCATGCTCGGCGGTCGCGATGTGACGCTCTTGGACGGACCGGTGTTCCTGCTCGGTCTGTACTGCGCCGTATCCCCGTGGATACTCCACTACACGACGAGCCAGCCCCCGCTGGTGACGCACAACCTCGTTGTCGGCATCGCGATCGGTCTGCTGGCCCTCGGGTTCACCCGGGCTCCCGAGCGCATGTACGGCCTGAGCTGGGCGTTCTGCGCGGTGGGCATTTGGATGATCATCGCACCCTGGGTCGTCGGCAGCAGCCCGGACGCCGGTGTGGCCCTCAACAACATCATCATCGGCGCGCTCGCCGTGATCCTGGGGCTGATGTGCGCCGGTACGGCGGCGAGGAGCGCCCCCACACCTTAGGAACACGCCAGGAAAGGACGGCATGACGGCCGGTCAGCGCTTGCGCGGACCGGCCGTCCCGCGTTCCGTCGCCCTCTCAGTGACTGGGGACCGACCACGGCGACTGCGGCAGTGGACTGCCCGTCTCCAGCAGCGACTTGAGGTTCGAGAGCACCGCCGGCCAGCCGCCGGAGACGTCGGACAGCGCGCCCTCGTCCCAGAGGTCCTCGTGGGTGACGGTGAGGCGGACGATGTCCTCATGCGGCGTGATGTCGAAGGTGACCCGGGAGTACTTCTCCTCCCGCCCCTCGTTCTCGGGGTCGACCCAGGTGGTCACCAGGCGGGTCGGGTGTGCGCTCTCCACGACGGTGCCGACGACGTCGGCGATGCCGGACCCGTCCGTGCGGACGTGTTCCCAGCGTGAGCCCTGCCGCCAGTCCGATTCGTTGCGGTGGCCCCAGTAGGCGGCGGTCAGGTCCGCGTCGGTGAGTGCCTCCCAGACCTTCTCGGGCGTGCTGCGGATGTAGGTGACGTAGACGAATGTGGGCTTGTCGCTCATGGTGGCTTCCTCGGCTAGGCGTTTCACGGCGCTGAGCGCGCTCAGGCGCGGGCGCTCGAACTTGTCGATCCACCGCTCCTGGATCTCGTGGAGCGGGACCGGGTTGAGGTAGTGCAGCTTTTCCCTCCCCCGCCGCACCGTGCTGACCAGGTTGGCGTCCTCCAGGACACCCAGATGCTGGGTCACCGACTGCCGCGTCATGGCGATGCGCTCGCACAGCTCGCCGAGCGTCTGACCGTTCTGCTCGTGCAGCCGGTCCAGCAGCCGTCTGCGGGTCTCGTCGGCCAGCGCCTTGAAGACCTTGTCCATCCCGGAGTCGCTCTCTGATCGCACACTCAACGTTATGCAGGCAATTACTTGCATGTCAATGCCGGCGACCGACCGACCGCACTTCCTGCACCCCGGAGGCGATTGAGCGGGAAATTATCAACCAGTTCGAGCAATATGCGCCTGATGACTGTTACACGACGTATGGGGTCCCTTGATGAACGGTCCGTAACTTCGAATGCGTAGTCACGAACCACCACCGAAGGACAGCTCCTGATGCGTGCTTCCCGCACTCTGCGTACCGCCCTCGTCGCCGCCGGCGTCACGGCCGCCCTGGGCGTCTCGGCCACCGGCGCCTTCGCCCAGTCGGCGCCCGCGACCAAGACCGCCGCGTCGGCCGCGCACACCAGCGGCCACTGCAAGACCAAGCGGGTCCACGTGAAGACGGTGAAGCTTGCGGACAAGGTCTCCCGGGCGAAGGTCTTCAAGACCGGCAAGCACCGCTACGAGGCCGAGATCTGGGGCAAGGGACTCAAGTACGGCACCATGGCCGCCCAGGGCAGGACCGCGCACGCCGACCACAACGGCCTGCACGTCGCCCTCCACCCGAACGGCAAGGTCACCTCCTGGGTCGAGCGGGCCAAGACCAGGCCGAAGCCGGTCGTCAAACGCGTCCTGCTCGCCTCCGCGCCGCTCGCGGACGGCACGTCGACGGCAAACATCTACAAGGTGACGGCCCACCACTACGAGGCCGACGTCTACGCGGACGGCACCAGGATCGACACCCTCGTCGCCAATGGACGCACGGCCTACGGCCGGCTCAACGGCCTGCACGTCGCCCTGCAGCCGGACGGGCAGTTGTCGTCCTGGGTCGACCAGGGCCCGACCCCGCAGCCCGACCACACGCAGCAGCCGGCCCCCATCGCCCCGGTCACGCCCGACACGCCGAACGCCTCCGCCCAGGCGAACACCGCTTCTCCCACGGGCTGACGCGGAAGGCTCAACTCAGCGCGGTGTGAAAGGAGATCCACACGTCCGGCGGGAGGTCGGGCCGGTCGGGGACCGGTCGGGTCTCCTCCGACCAGGCGTCCGGGGCGAGTTCGGCGGCAGCGCGGCGCCAGAAGCGGACCGCGGGCTCGTTTTCGTACTGGAAGGCGATCTCCCAGGCGCCGGGGTGGCGGAGCACGACCTCACGCACCGCCTTGCTGCCGATGCCCTCGCGTCGCGCGCCGCGCACCACGAAGAAGCTGTTCAGCACGCGTGTCGGACCGTCGAGGCTCCGGACGAACGCGAATCCGACGGGCCGTTCCTCGCGGACGAACAGGTACGGCGCCCAACCGGCCTCCGCGAAGGCCGCGTCGAGCCTCTCGCTGCGGAACGTCCCGTCGGGGCCGGGCAGTACGCCCATGAATCCCGAGAGGTCATGACGGAACATCAGCCACAGCCGTTCCACGGTGGGGCGGTCTTCGGCAGTCGCTGGGCGGACGGACACGTCGGGCATGGGGCTCCCCTTGCAAGAGATCGATCGGAATCCGGGCATGAGAAAAGCCTCCCCGGCGGATGTGCATCCGGCCGGAGAGGCTTCACGGATGACCAAACTCTAGCGCAGGTACGGCAGTTGCGGCGGTCTTTTCACGCTCCCGCAGGCTCCGGGTTCGCCTCCGCCGGGTCCAGGTACTCCTCCACGATCTCCTTCGGGCCGAACGGCCACACCCTCTCGAAGCGCGCCCAGAGCACGTATGCCACGCAGCCGAGGGCCAGCCAGGCCAGCGACCACTCGATGGGATGGCGGCCCGGCGAGTTCTTGTCGGCGTAGCCGTAGATCACGCACCAGCCGGCGAAGGCGACGATGCTCGGCACCGGGTAGAGCCACATGCGGTACGGCCGCCGCAGGTCCGGCTGGCGCCTGCGCAGCACGGTCAGTGCGACGATCTGGGCCAGCGCCTGGACGATCACCATGACCGTCGTCAGCAGCTGGATCAGTGTCGCCAGGTCCGTGTGCCGGCCGATCAGGAAGCCCACGGCCGTGATCACGCCCATGGTCGCCAGGCCCAGCATCGGGAAGCGGTGTTTGGGGTGCAGCTTGGCGTAGGGGCGGAAGAAGACGCGCTCGCGGGCCGCGTCATAGGGCACGCGCGAACCGCCCAGCAGTCCGGTGAAGACCGAGGCGAAGGCCGTGATCAGGATGAGGACGGTGACCGTGTCCGCCGCGCCCTTGCCCCAGGTCTTCTCCAGCACCGCCGAGGCCACCGATGTGGACGCGATGTCGTTCGCGTTCGTCATACGATGCCAGTCGATCACGCCGAGCGTGCCGATCTGGAGCAGCAGATAGATCGCCATGATGCCGAGGATGGAGAGGATGATCGAGCGCGGCAGGGTGCGTCCGGGGTCCTTGATCTCGGCGCCCATGTAGGCGGTGGTGTTGTAGCCGAGGTAGTCGTAGATGCCGATGGTCAGGCCGCCGGCGAAGCCGAGCCAGAAGTGGTTGCTGCCCAGGTCGAAGGCGTGTGCCGGGTAGGTGAAGGCGAGGTGCGGGCTGAAGTCCGTGGCCGCGGCCAGGATGACCAGCACCACCGAGATGATCATGACGGCCCACATCACGGCGGTGATCCGGGCGATGTGCTCGATGCCCCGCCACAGCAGGATCACCACCAGGGCGATGATGCCGAGGCCGATCAGGTCGCCGGAGGTCCGGCCCAGGTCGGGGGCGAGATATCCGAGGTACTGGACGAAGCCCACCACGCCGGTCGACATGATCAGCGGGATGAACAGCATCGCCGTCCAGACGAAGAGGAACGGCATGAGCCGGCCCGTACGGTACTGGAAGGCCTGGCGCAGATAGACATAGCTGCCGCCGGAGCCGGGCATCGCCGCGCCCAGCTCGGCCCAGACCAGTCCGTCGGCGAGTGCGAGCAGCGCGCCGGCGATGAAGCCGATCACGGCCTGCGGGCCGCCGAACGCGGCGACCATGAGCGGGATCGTGACGAACGGGCCGATGCCGCACATCTGGCTCATGTTGATGGCGGTGGCCTGGAACAGGCCGACGCGACGGACGAAACCACCGGCGGGTGGCGGACTACCGGACATGGGGACTCCTGAGGCACCGGGCGCTGGGCGGCCCATGGCTGACCTTGGCCGGCTCTGTCTCGCCCGGCGAGGCTGTTGGCCGATAAAGTTAAGGAGCCTTACTTGATGCGTCAAGAGGCCCCATCGGACGGCCCCCTCGGATACGTGAGAATGGTGCGATGCCCGCCAGTGACGCCGTAGACCAGCCGGAACAGCCCTGGAACCGCCGTCGGCTGCGCAGCACCAACGAGCGTTTGCTGCTCGACCGGCTGCGCAGCGGCGGCGCCGCGTCGCGCGCCCAACTGGCCCGCGAAACCGGCCTGTCCAAGCCGACGGTCTCCAGCGCGCTCGCCGCATTGGAGGCGGCCGGGCTGGTCCACGAGGTCGGCACCCTCGCGCCGGAGCGCGGGCGCACCGCCGTCCTGTACGCACCGGACCCGGCGGCGGGCTACGCCCTCGGCATCGACGTCGGCCGCAGCTGGCTGCGGGTCGCCGTCGCCGACCTGGACGGCGCCGTCGTCGCCCGCTCCGACGTGCGCAACCGGGCCCGCAGCTCGGGCGCGATGGCCGACCTGGTGGTGGCGACGGCCCGTCAGGTGATCGGCGGCTCGGGCGTGGCCGCGGACGGGGTGGTGCACGCGGTGGTGGGCACGCCCGGCGTGTACGACGAGAAGCAGCGCCGGGTGCGCTACGCGATGCATCTTCCCGGCTGGGGGCGCGCCGGGCTCTTCGACCGGATGCGCGAGGAACTGGGCGTCCCGCTGGAGGTGCACAACGACGCCAATCTGGCGGCGCTCGGCGAGTACACCTACGGCGTCGGCGCGGGCAGTCGGCTCTTCGCGTACATCCTGATCGGCACCGGTCTCGGGATGGGCGTGGTCAGTGAGGGGCGGCTGTTCACGGGGGCGCACGGGCTGGCCGGGGAGATCGGGTTCCTGCCGTGGCCGGGGCAGCAGAAGCCGGAGCGGCTGGAGGACGCCGTGTCGGGGGTGGCCGTGGTCGAGGCGGCGCGCCGGTTCGGCATGAGCGGGCAGCTCACCGCGAAGGCCGTGTTCGACGCGGCCCGGCAGGGAAACGACGCCGCGGTCAAGGCGGTTCAGCTGGAGGGCGAGCGGATCGCGCACACGGTGGCGGCGGCCGCGGCCGTGCTCGACCCGGATCTCGTGGTCCTGGGCGGCGGGGTCGGCCACAGCGTGGACCTGCTGCTCCGCCCGGTGCGCGACCACCTCCGCTCGCTCACCCCGCTGCGGCCCAAGGTCGTGCCCAGCCGGCTCGGCGAGGACGCGGTGCTGCTGGGCGCGGTGGCCACGGCGCTCGGGACCGCGCGGGACGTGGTGTTCGAGCGCCGGTCGGCCGCGTCCTGACCAACTCACGCACGGGCCACGGTGATTGACACGGTCCACTCGGCGCCCTACCGTGACCGCCGTTAGTAAAGTTTCCTAACTTTACGAAGGGGCTGGAGACTCCGTGAACAGACACCGTCTCGCCACGGCCGCCATGGTCCTGGGTCTGTTGGGTTCCCTGACGACCAGCGCCTGGGCCGGCCCCCATGACCGACGCGCCGCCCCACCGGGCCGCGTCACCCGTGTCTCCTCCGCGCCGGGCGGCACGACCGCGCTGACGGACTACACGATCCAGTCGACGGCCAAGGTCTCCGACCCGGCGGCCGACATCTCCTCCCCCGGCTACCCGGCGACCGGCTGGTACCCGACGGGCTCCCGCTCCACGGTCCTTGCGGCCCTGCTGGCGAACGGGGTGTACGCGGACCCCTTCTACTCGACCAACCAGCGGAAGATCCCCAAGACCGACTTCCAGGTCCCCTGGTGGTACCGCTCGGACTTCACGGTCGCCGACACCGCCGAGCGCACCTACCTCGACTTCAGCGGCGTGATCTCGGCGGCGGACGTCTACGTCGACGGCCACCAGGTCGCCACGACGAAGGACGTCACCGGCGCCTACACCCACCACGAGCTGGACGTCACCTCGCTCGTCCGCTCCGGCACGAACACCGTCGCCTTCCGCATCCGGCCCAACGACCCGAACAAGAACCTGACCATGGGCTGGATCGACTGGCTCCAGCCGCCGCCGGACGAGAACATGGGCATCGTCCGCGACGTCCTCGTCCGCCGCGGCGGCCCCGTCGCCCTGCGCGACGCGCACGTCGTCACCAAGCTGGACGTGCCCTCGCTCGCCTCGGCCGACCTGACGGTGAAGGCACAGGCCCGCAACGACTCCGGCACACCGGCGACCACCACGGTCTCCGGCAGCATCGGCGCGACGACCTTCGAGAAGACGGTCACGCTGGCCGCGCACGAGACGAAGACCGTCACATTCACCCCGTCCGACACCCCCGGCCTCCACCTGACCTCGCCGAAGGTGTGGTGGCCTGCCGGCATGGGCGGACAACCCCTGTACGACCTGAAGCTCACCGCATCCGTCTCCGGCACCGTCTCGGACACCACGCACCAGACCTTCGGCATCCGCGACGTGCAGGCGCCGCTCAACTCCGACGGTGCCCGCCAGTACCGCATCAACGGCCGCAAACTGCTGATCAAGGGCGGCGGTTGGTCGCCGGACGAGTTCCTGCGCTGGGACCGCAGTTACGTCGAGGACCGGCTGAAGTACGCCCTCGACCTCGGCCTGAACACCATCCGCCTCGAAGGCCACCTGGAACCGGACGAGTTCTTCGACCTCGCCGACCGCTACGGCATCCTCACCCTGCCCGGCTGGGAGTGCTGCGACAAGTGGGAGGGCCAGGTCAACGGCGGCGAGTCCGGCGACACGTGGACCGCCGACGACTATCCGGTCGCCAAGGCGTCGATGGCCGCCGAGGCCGCCCGGCTGCGCGACCACCCGAGCGTGATCTCCTTCCTCATCGGCAGCGACTTCGCACCCGACGCGACGATCGAGAAGAACTACCTCGACGCCCTGAAGGCAGCCGACTGGCCGACCCCGGTGGTCGCTGCCGCCTCCGCCAACTCCTCTCCCCAGCTGGGCAGTTCGGGCATGAAGATGACCGGCCCCTACGACTGGATCCCGCCGAACTACTGGTACGCCAAACGCGAGGGCGGCGCCACCGGCTTCAACTCCGAGACCAGCGCGGGCCCCGACATCCCCACCCTCGACACCCTGCGCCGCATGATGACCCCGGCCGAACTCGACACCCTCTGGAAGAACCCGAACGCCAAGCAGTACCACCGCTCACCGTCGTCGACCTTCGGCACCCTCAAGCTCTACGACGACGCCCTCACCGGCCGCTACGGCGCCCCGACGAGCCTTTCCGACTACGTGCGCAAGGCGCAGCTCGCGCAGTACGAGAACGTCCGCGCCCAGTTCGAGGCGTACGGGCGGGGCGCCACCGACTCCTCCAAGCCCTCGACCGGCGTCGTCTACTGGATGTTCAACAGCGGCTGGACCTCACTGCACTGGCAGCTGATGGACCGTTACCTCGACCAGGGCGGCGCCTACTTCGGGGCCAAGAAGGCGAACGAGCCGCTGCACGTCCAGTACTCCTACGACGACCGCTCGGTGGTCGTCGTCAACAACCGGCACTCGCCCGCCTCCGGACTCACAGCCCGGGCCACGCTGTTCAACCCCGACGGCACCCAGAAGTACGACAGGACCGTCACCGGCGTGAAGGTGAGCGGGGACGGCGCGCACAGCAGCGCGCTCACCCTGCCGGCATCGGTGACCGGCCTGTCGACGACATACCTGGTGCGCCTGACCCTGACCGACGCATCGGGCAAGGAGATCAGCCGGAACGTGTACTGGCTGTCGGGCAAGCCGGACACGCTCGACTGGGCCAACACCGACTGGTACTACACACCGACGACGAGCTACGCCGATCTCAAGGGTCTGAGTTCGATGGCGCAGGTACCGGTGTCGGCGACGGCGTCGACGGATGCGTCGGGCGAAACGGCGACCACGACCGTGACCGTGCGCAACACGGGCGGCGGGAAGACGCCGTCACTGCTCACCGACGTCCATCTCGTCGACGCGTCGGGGAAGCCCGTGCTGCCCGTCGAGTGGTCGGACAACGAGGTCAGTCTCTGGCCGGGCGAGACGGTCACGTTGACCGCCACCTACCGGACAGCGGATCTGCACGGGTCGGTGCCGAGGGTGCGGGTCTCCGGCTGGAACACACCGGAGCGGACGGTCCCGTCCGAATGACCGTGTGGGGCCCGGCGCGGAAGCCGGGCCCCACGGGGGTCAGCTGACGTTGAGCGCCGTGTCGTCGATGACGAACGACGTCTGCAGCGTGGAGCCTTCGGTGCCGGTGAACTTGAGGGTGACGGTCTGGCCGGCGTAGCTCGCCAGGCTGAAGCTGCGCTGGGTGTAGCCGCTGGCGGCGTTCAGGTTGGAGTAGGTCGCCAGGGTGCCGAGCACGGTCCCGGAGCTGTTGAGCACCTGGACCTTGAGCGTGTCGTAGGCCGTGCTGGTGCTGGTCTCCGCCGTGTCGACGTGCAGATAGAAGCTGAGGGCGGCGGTGGTGCAGCCGGACGGGATGGTCACCGACTGGGAGAGCGTGTCGGTGGTGGCGGTGCCGTAGCCGTCCAGCCAGGCGTAGTACGAGCCCGTACGGGCCGACTCGCTGCTGGAGTTGGTGATGACGCCGCTGGAGGCGCTCCAGGTGGTGTTGCCCGACTCGAAGCCGTTGTTGCCGAGGAGCTGGGCGGCGGTGCAGGTGCCACCGCCGCCACCGCCTCCGCCGCCGCTGCTGCTCGCTCCGGCGAGCCACTCGGTGGCGTTCAGGGCGAGGGCGGCGTTGGTGGCGCTGGAGTCGTTCCAGCCGTCGTAGAGGGTGTTGCCGGACTGGCCGGTGCCGTCGTCGATGGGCGAGCTGTCGCCCCAGAAGGCGACCCGCCCGCTGCCGAAGGTGCTGGTGGCGAAGAAGGCGCCGGTGTTGCCGGAGTAACCCGTGCGGTACAGCAGGCCCTTGACGCTGGAGTTGTCCGAGGGCTTCAGCGTGGCGGTCGTGCCGCTGGCGATCAGGCTCTTGGTGACGGTGCCGAAGGAGCCGTGCAGTACGGGGTCGCTGCTGTCGCTGATGGCGGACGGGTGGTCGGAGCTGATGCTCAGCGAGTCGATGGAGAAGCCGAACGGGTCGGTCGAGTCGACGCTGTTGTTGGTCATCAGGTCGTTGAGGATCTCGACCGCGTCCTCACCGTCGTTGTTGCGGTCCGCTCCGGTGTGGTCGGAGATCATGAACAGTCCGCCGCCGTTCTTGACGAAGGTCATGATCGCCGTCTTCTCGGCGGTGGTGAAGAGGGTGTTGGGCTCCGGCAGGACGAGCGTGTCGAAGTTCGACAGGTCGGTGGAGGACGAGCCGCCGTAAGTGAGGGCACTGGTGGCGGTCTTGAGGCTGTAGCTGCCGGTCTTCTGCAGGGCGACGCCCCACGAGGACAGCGCGCCCGTCCAGTCGGTCTCGGCGGACGGGGACGAGTCCTCGCCCAGCGGGTCGGGCTTGCTGGTGGAGATGATCCAGTCGGCGTTGCCGGCCTCTTCGGCGTGACCGTCGTCGAACAGGATGCGGTGCGTCGTGGCCGCGTGGGCGGGCGTGGCGGTGACGGTGGCCTGGGCGGCCGCGGCCGCGGTGAGCAGGCCGAACGCGGCCAGGGCGGTGGTGAGTCTTCGGCGGGATCTGGTGAGTCCGAGCATCCGGCGTACCTCCGTGTGGGGTTGGGGAAGAGCGGGCGGTGCGGGGCCGGACCTACGCGCGTAGACACAGCGCATCTGCGCGCGTAGACATTCGGCCGTACGACTGCCGTGCGGCCGATCGGTTGAACCGTACATGGCAGAAGCGGCGCTGAACAGGCGTCTCCGGGGCCATCGGACCGGAGATTGACCCGGCGTTGACCCGTGGTTGAAGCGGAACGGACTGTCCCCCTCGGCAGGGGGCATCCGGATAGTGCGGGGGCCTTGACAATGAGGGGCGGAGATGGAGATCTCAGGCATCATCAGTGCCATCGTGATCGGCATCATCATCGGTGTGCTGGGCCGGCTGGTCGTCCCGGGGCGCCAGCACATCGGCATCGTGCTGACGATTCTCGTCGGCATCGTGGCCGCGCTGATCGGCTCGGCGATCGCCAATGCCTTCGACGTGGCCGACACCAAGGGCATCGACTGGATCGAGTGGCTCATCCAGATCGGCCTCGCCGCGCTCGGCGTCGCCGCCCTGGACCGGTCGAGGGCACGCCGCTGACCCGACAGCCGTGCTGACACAACAACCGTTTCGAGCCTGGGCGGGGGCGGTGCGCGCCTCGCCCGGGTGCGGGCGGTGCGGCTCGGCGGCTCGGCGGCTCGGCGGCTCGCGGAGAGTAGCCGAATTCCGCGTTCCGCATCCTGTCCCGGCCAACTAGCGTGTCGGCCAGCGGGAGGAGCCAGGCCCGCCGACGCGGCTCCCCTCGGCAATCGGCGGGCCTGCCGCCTCGACCGAGCACCCTCAGCGGGAGAGTCGGGCACATCGGGAGGCTGTCCCCCTGGGCGGCTGTTGCCTCTCACGAGGTTTCCAGCCAGGACGCGCCGTGAGGTGGGGCCGTTCGGCCCTGGACGACGGTCCGAACGGCCCCAGTTGCAATTTCAGCGTCGGGCCGCCAGTGCGGCGAGCCCCTCGCGGCTGGACGGATACCGGGGCGTCCAGCCCAGTTCCTGCTCCGCCTTGGCCGAGGACACGCGCATGCTGGTCGAGAACATCGTGTGCGCGTAGGACATAGGCCTCGTGAACCACCGCGGTACGGTCATCGGCTTGGGCAGGCCGAACTCCTCGGCCACGCACAGGACATGGGCCCGGAACCCGAGCGGGGTGCGGTCCGTGATGTTGTACGCCTCGCCGGGGCGGCCGTGTTCGACCGCGGCGGCCACCGCGCGCGCCGCGTCGGTGAGTTCGGTCCACGGCAGAACCCGGCCGCGGTCGTCGGGGGCGGGCAGCTGCCGCTTGCGCAGCATGGGCAGGACGGCGTCGGTTCCGCCGGGGCCGTAGAACAGGCCGAATCGCAGCGAGATGCCCGCCAACCCGGTTGCCTCGAAGGTGAGTTGTTCCTTGATGCGCATGCCCTCGACGTGCCGTTCCAGTTCCGGCGTGGTACCGCGCGGGCCGAACGGGTCGTCCTCGGTGATCACGTGCTTGCCGAAGTCCCCGTAGCCGTATCCGAAGACCATCGACTCGCTCACGAAGCGGTCGGCGCCGGTGGCCTGCGCGGCCTCCACGAGGTGGGCGGTGCCGGCGATGCGCAGCGCGTCGGTGGCATGCATGTCGCGGTGGCGCATGGGCGCCTTGCGCAGGGCGGTAGCGGCGTGGATGACGGTGTCGAAGTGCTGTCCGTCGACGGCACGCAGCAGCGCGTCGCGATCCATGAGGTCGGCCCGGACGCCGTTCGCCGGTCCCCGGCCGAGGCCGGTGACCTTGTGGCCGGCCTCGGTCAGGGCACGGGTGATGTGACCACCGAGAATGCCGCTGGCTCCGGCGAGGAGGATGCTCTGGTTCTTCCGGTTCGTCGTCATGACCGTGCGACGGATCGGGCGGCCGCGGATGTGACATCGCGGCGTGGGAGACGTGGGTCACCGGTGCGCGAGCCACTGTCCGTACCACTCGAGCGTGGCGTCCAGGGTCCGGGCCAGCGGCGTCGGTGCCACACCGAAGGCCTGCTCGAAGGCCGAGGAGTCCACGATCTGGGGCTCGGTGTGCTGGTAGAACATCTCCGCGTACTCGGCCATGAACTGCTCGTCGAACGGGCCTATGGGACCGGGCTCCGGCAGGACGACGACGTTCAGCGGCCCGCCGACCCGGTCCTCGATCATCTTGTGGATCTCACGCGTGCTGACGGCGGGCGCCGTGGGCAGGTGCCAGACGCGGCCGTCGCCCTCCGGGTGCTCGCCGAGGGTGGCGAGGCCGGCGGCCACGTCCTCGATGCTGGTGCAGCTGTGCGGCAGGTCGATGTCGCCGAGTCCCAGGACCTCTCCGCCGGTGAGCGCCCCGGGGAAGACCGCGGCACCGAGGGAGGAGTTGAGCACGCCGGGTCCGACGAAGTCGGCAGAGCGGCCGAGGACGACCCGGGCGCGGCCCTCGCGATGGGCGGCGAGGTACTTCTCGTCGAGCTCGGCCCGCATACGGCCCTTGCGGCTGGTCGCCTTCCACGGGCTGTCCTCGGTCATGACCGCTCCCCCGGTCTCCCCGTACGGGTAGAGGGTGTCGAGCACCACCAGACGGGCGCCGGTGGCCTGAACGGCGCCGAGAACCGCCTCTTGGATCCGGGGCATCACCTCGACCTGCAGGTGATAGGCCACGTTGACGCAGTGGTAGACCACATCGGCGCCGGCGACGGCCACGCGGGCGCCCTCGGCGGTGCTGACGTCAGCGGCGAACCGCTCGATTCCGTCCAGTGCGGGCCCCTCGGCCTTGCGGTCGACGAGGCGCACGGAGTGCCCCCTGCGCGCCAGCTCCCTGGCGAGGGTGGTGCCGGCGGGGCCCGAGCCGAGAACGGTGTGCTGTGCGTTCGGGTCGGCGATGGTCTCGGTCATGGTCGAACTCCTCTGATTGTTATTACCTCTCGCTTCTGTTAGAGACAGTAACTCTTTCGACAGGGGCTAGCAAGCGCGCAATGCCCGGTCTCTCGTTAAGGTGTGTCACCAGATCCAGAGAGGAGCCCGTCCGTGGCCGGCACTGCACAGAGCCCCAGAGCGCGCTATCGCGAGCAGACGCGTGCGGAGATCAAGGAGATCGCCCTCCGCCAGCTCGCCGAGGGCGGCACGGCGGCCGTGGCGCTGACACGGATCGCCAAGGAGGTCGGCCTGTCGGGTCCGGCGCTCTACCGCTACTTCGACAGCCGTGACGCGCTGTTGACGGATCTGATCCGCGACGCCTACGCCGATCTGGCGGCAGCGGTCTCGCAGGCAGCGGACTCACTGCCGCCCGGTGCGTCACCGCGGGCAAGGCTGCGGGCGCTCGCAGGCTCCTGCCGGGGCTGGGCGATCGCTCAGCCGCACCGCTACCTCCTCATCGAGGGCACGCCGGTGCCGGGGTACGCGGCGCCGCCGGACACGCTGGACAGCGCGCGGGCGGTGCTCGGACCGTTCCTGCCGGTGTTCGAAGGAGCCGCGCCGTCGGCGGCGGTGCGGCCGGTGGTCGAGCAGATGACGGCCTGGGCGGAGGCGGACGCGGCCGTCGCACAGTGGGCCCGCCCTCGGGCGGCCGGCGGATCGGAAGGGGTCGCGCTGGCCGGGGCCGTGCTCGCCTGGGCGCACATGCACGGGTCGATCGGGCTGGAGGTCTCCGGTCAGTTCAACGGCATGGGCCACGACGGAGACACCCTGCTCACGGCCCAGATCGACTCACTGGCGGACGCGTTCAGCCTGGACTGACCGGCCGTGTCGCCACGGCAGGACCGGCCCGGCGGGACGCCACGGCACGCGGGCGCACGATCGGCCAGCCCGGTTGCTACGGCACGTAGGTGTACGGCGTCGTCGTGGTCAGGGGCTCGAAGCCCAGGCGTTCGAGGATGGGGCGGCTCTGGCTGGAGGCGTCGACCTGGAGGTAGCGGTAGCCGCGCTGCACGGCGGCGCGGGCGCGGTGGGCGACCAGGGCGCGGTAGACGCCGCGGCCGCGCCAGGCCTCGACGGTGCCGCCGCCCCACAGGCCGGCGAACCGGGTGCCGGGCACGAGCTCCATACGGGCCGCGCTCACCGGCACGTCGCCGGCGAGGGCGACGGTGGCGACGACCGTGTCCGGCTCCCCGGTGAGCCGGGCCAGCAGCTGGTGCCGCATGCGGGAGCCGTCGGTGCCGAAGGCCTTCTCGTGGACGTCCGCCACCAGGTCGACGCCCGCCGCGTCGGTGACCGGCAGCAGACGGATGCCCTCGGGCGGCTCGGCGTCGAGGTCGAGGCCGGCCACCTCGGCGATCATCAGCGTCTCCTCGGGCTCGGGCTGGAATCCGGCGGCCCTGAGCCGCTGTCCCAGATCCACCGGCCGGTCGTGCCCGTACAGCTTCCACTCGAACTCGCGGCCGAGCCCGGAGAAGTACGCGATCTGCTCGCCGATCGCCGCGTCGGCGCCCGTCTCGTCCAGGTCGGACCAGATGACGCCGTTCCAGCCGCGGGCCGAGGAGACCTGGCGGACCACACTGCCGATCCGCTCGACGCGCGCGTCGGGGCCATCGGGCTGGGCGCCTTCGCGCATGTCACGGTCGAATAGGGCGAGCACCCCGGCATGATCCATGTGCTCACTCCAGCATCCCGGGGTGGCCTGGGCAAGGGGATTGCTCGGGTTCACCTCGTGACGTCGGCGTCGTTCACCCCTGCTGACCTGCTCTTCTGCTGGGGGGAGCGGGGGTCGTCCCCGGAACAATGCAGTGCGGAACGCCGTCCGGCCGTACCGCCGCCAGGTACGCGCTCAGCCGGTCGCGGTTGCGGGCCAGGCAGTCGATACGGGCCTGGATGCGGTCGAGGTGGGCCTGCAGGAGGGCGGCTGTCTCGGGGGGCAGGCGGTCGGCGGGCAGCAGGATCTCGTCCGGGGCCGACAGGTAGGGCAGGATCGCCCGGATCATCTCCGTGGTCAGGCCGGAGTCCAGCAGCCCGCGGATCTGCTGGACGTCCTGGACCGCGGGATCGCCGTAGTCGCGGTAGCCGTTCTCGGTGCGGTCGGGGCTGAGGAGGTGCTGCTCCTCGTAGTAGCGCAGCAGCCTGGTGGGCACGCCGGTGCGACGGGAGAGTTCGCCGATCCTCATGGCCGCCTCCGGGGTCCCCCTTGCCTTCACACTGATGTGAAGGTCCGAGCATGGTCGCATGTCCACCACATCCATGGCCAAGGGCACCGCCATGCCCGTTTCGCTGCCGTGGCCGGGGCTGCTCGCCCTGTCCACGGCCGCCTTCACCGCCGTCATGACCGAACTGCTCCCGGCGGGTCTGCTGCCCCGGATGGCACCGGCGTTGGGTGTCTCCGAGGCACGCGTCGGCTTCCTGGTCACCGGGTACGCGGTCGCCTCCTTCGCGGCGGCGATCCCGCTCACCGCGCTGCTGCGGGGGCTGCCCCGGCGGCCGGTGCTCGTCGGCGCGCTGCTGGGGTTCGCGGTGAGCGATGGGGTGGTCGCGCTGTCGTCGTCGTACGTCCTCACCTTTGCGGCGCGGCTGGTCGCCGGGTGCATGGGCGGGCTGCTGTGGGCGATGCTCGTCGGTTATGCGGCCCGGATGGTGCCGGCCGAGCGGCGCGGACGGGCGATCGCGATCGTGCTGGCCGGGATCACGCTGGCCCTGTCGCTGGGGGTGCCGGCGGGGACCGCGCTGGCGGGGGCGCTGGGCTGGCGGACGGCCTTCGGGGTGCTGGCCGGGCTGGCGGTGCTGCTGGTGGGCTGGGTGCGGTGGCGGGTGCCCGGGTTTCCGGGCGAGGCGCCGCACACGCGCGTGCCGCTCGCCCGGGTGGCGGTGCTGCCGGGTCTGCCCGCCGTCCTGTCCGTCACGCTGTTCCTGCTCCTCGGGCACCAGGTGATGTACACGTACGTCGCCCCGTTCGCGGCGCACGCCGGTTTCGGCCGTACGGATGTGGTGCTGCTGGTGTTCGGTGCGGCCACGGTGGCCGGGATCTGGATCACCGGGGTGCTCGTCGACCGGTATCTGCGGGTCACGCTGCTCGGCGCGCTCGGGCTGTGCGCGGCCGTCATGCCCGCCCTCGCCCTGTACGCCCGGGCGCCCGGAGTGCTGCTCGGCTCGGTCGCGCTGTGGGGCGTGGCGTTCGGCGGTGCGCCCACGCTGATCCAGACCGCGCTGGTCGACGCCTCGGGCCCCGCCCACGCGGATGTGGCCACGTCCTTGCAGACCACCGTGTACAACGCGGGCATCGCCGCGGGTTCACTGACCGGCGGTGTGGCCCTGGAGATCCTGGGCCCGGGCGCACTGCCCTGGACCGCGCTGCCCCTGATCACGGCCGCCCTCACCACAGTGGGCCTCGCCCGCCGGCACGCCTTCCCCGCCGCCCGTGGCCGCGCATAGGCTGCGCTGCGAAGATCACGCCTCACCACCTCTCGGGCGGCTCGTGTGCGTGGCGTCGTCGCAGCAACTGTCATCCTGGCCGGCCGAGTTGGGGGTGCCCTGGCCGCCGGCGCAGACCCTGCCGGTCAACCAGGTCGCGCCGGACGTGGTGGTGGACGGCCCGGTGCCCGGGCCGGCGGAGGAGGTGCGGGCGCTGCACCGACGCTTCCACGATCGAAGAACCTGACGGTCGCGGCCCGCCCCCTCCCGAGATGCAGTCGTCCGGCCGCAGTGCCTACGATCTAGGAACCCAGGACGACCAGACCAGATGGACGGCCCGGTCCCCTCCGACGGGGGGAGGCGCTTGCCCTTGCTGCCGGCAAAGCGGCTGATGGCCGCTCACGTCGCGCTGGTCGCCGCTGCCACGGCCGTCTACCTGACGGTGCCCGCCGCGCGCGCCCCCGCGTGGGCCGTCATCGGCCTCGCCGGCACCGCCGCCATGCTGATCGGCAGCCACGTCAACCGGCCCGCCCACCGCTGGCCCTGGTGGGTGCTCGCCGCCGCGTTGCTCACTTTCATCGCGGGCGACACCTACTACAACGTCGTGGAGGAATACTTCCGCGCCTCCAACCCGTTCCCCTCCCCCGCGGACGCCTCCTACCTCACGACGTATCCGCTTTTCGCGATCGGGCTGTCCGGCCTGGTCAGATATCGCTGGGCGGGCCACGACCTGCCGAGTCTGCTCGACGCGCTGATCATCACCGCGGGTCTGGCGCTGCCGGTGTGGGTGTACCTGGTGCAGCCGCTCACCAAGGTGCAGGGGCTGACCTGGCAGCAGCGGGCCATCAGCATCGCCTACCCTCTCGGCGACGTCCTGGTGCTGGCCCTGCTGGCACGGCTGCTGGCCCCGAATCCGGTCGACGGGCACAACCGGTCGGTGCAGTACCTGGTCGTCGGCACGGTGACGCTGCTCGGCTTCGACATCGCCTACGGGATCCTGCAGCTCAACGAGACCTGGCAGGCGGGCACGGCGCTGGACGCCGGCTGGATCGTCTTCTACACGGCCTGGGGCCAGGCCGCGCTGCACCCGGACATGGTGGAGCTGACCGCTGCCGTGCCCCAGCGGGGATCCCTGCTGCCACCGCCGCGCCGGCTGGTGCTACTGGCCGTGGCCACGCTCATCGCGCCGGGGATCCTGCTGTACGAGGGGCTGACGCGCTCGGCGCACGACGCGGCCGTGATCGCCGCGTTCTCCGGTCTGCTCTTCCTGCTGGTGATCCTTCGGCTGTCGGGGATGGTGGTGGCCCACCGCAAGGCGGTGACACGGGAGCTTGCGCTGCGCCGGGCTGCCGCCTCGCTGGTCTCGGCGGTCCGGCAGCAGGAGGTCGCACGGTCGTGCGAGGGCGCCGTCGACCGGCTCCTGGGCACCGTGGTCGGCCACCGGACCCTGCTGCTGCCCGCCGAGCGGGCGCCGGACCTGGCGCGGCATCACGCCCAGATCGTGCACGCCCGCGATCTGGGTGCCGACAACGGTGCCGAGCTGGACGACGCGGCGACCGTCCTGGTGTGCCTGATGACCCCGCCCGACCGCCCGTACGGTGACGTGGCGGGCGTCCTCCTGGTCGCCGGACCGGCGGGGCCGCTCGCCGAGACGCGGGGTTCCCTGGAGATCCTGGCCTCGCACGCGGGCCTGGCCATGGAGCGCATCGCCCTGCGCCAGGAGATCGTCCGCCGGGAGAGCGAGGCGTACTTCCGCACCCTGGTGCGCAACACCTCCGACGTCATCCTGATCATCGAGGACGACAACACCATCCGGTACGCCAGCCCCTCGGCGGCGGCCGTCTTCGGCACCGCCGACGTGGTCGGCGCCTCGCTGCCGGACCTCGTCGACCCGCGCGACCGGCACCGCGCGACGCGAGAGTTGACGGCCGTGCGGGACACCGGACCGCGGGCCACCCACGACCACTGGTGGGTGCGGCACCGGGCGGGCCGCGTCGAGGTGGAGGTGCGCTGCAGCGACTTCCGCGACGAGCGGACCGTGGCGGGGCTGGTGGTCACCCTGCGCGACGTGACCGAGCAGCGCCGGCTGGCGCACGAGCTGACCCAGCGGGCCTTCCACGACTCGCTGACCGGGCTGCCCAACCGCACCCTGCTGCAGGAGCGCATCGAACGTGCCCTGCTGCGAGGCCATCGCGAGTCCTCCATGACCTGCCTGCTCTTCATCGACCTGGACGACTTCAAGCTGGTCAACGACACGCTCGGGCACTCGGCCGGCGACCACCTGCTGATCGCCGTCGGCGACCGTCTCTCCAAGACGCTGCGGCGCACCGACACCGCGGCCCGGCTCGGCGGCGACGAGTTCGCCGTCCTCATGGAGGACGCCCATCAACCGCTGGACGCGGAGCTGCTGGCGGCCCAGGTGATCCAGACGCTGACCAGGCCTTTCTCCCTGGAGGAGGAGTCGGTGACGGTCTCCGCCAGCGTGGGGGTGGCCACGGCCCGCGACAGCACGGACGCGGAGGAGCTGCTCGGCCACGCCGACCTCGCGCTGTACGCGGCGAAGTCGGCCGGCAAGCGGCAGTGGCGGCGCTACCAGCCGCTGCTGCACACCCGCATGGTCGAGCGGCACGACCTGCAGAGCCGGCTCGCAGAGGCGGTCGCCGGCCAGGAGTTCGCCCTGCGCTACCAGCCGGTCGTGGACATCGCCGCGGGCGAGGTCGTCGGCTTCGAGGCGCTGGTCCGTTGGCCGACTGCACCCCACCGGCCCGTCACACCGGAGCAGTTCATCACGCTGGCCGAGGAGACCGGGCACATCGCCGCGCTGGGGGCGTGGGTCCTTGAGAACGCGGTCAGCGACATCGTGGGACTGCAGCGGCTTCCCCGCCCCGTCAGCCCGCCGTATGTCAGCGTGAACGTGTCCGCCCGCCAGTTCCGCGACGGCGGCTTCCTCGACCAGGTCGGCCAGGCGCTGCGCACGCCCGGCCTGGCACCCGGATCGCTGCAGCTGGAGCTCACCGAGACGGTGCTGCTGCGCCGCGACACACAGATCCAGTCGGTGCTGCGCTCCCTGAAGGAACTGGGCGTACACATCGCGGTCGACGACTTCGGGACCGGCTTCTCCTCGCTGCGCTATCTGCGGGACTTCCCCATCGACGCGCTGAAGATCGACAAGACGTTCATCGACGACATCACGCGCGACGCGCAGCAGGTCGCGCTCGTCGAGGGCATCGTACGGATCGCCGACACCCTGGGACTGCAGGTGATCGCCGAGGGGATCGAGGACGCGGCGCAGCGCGACCTCCTGGCCGGCATGGGATGCCGGTTCGGGCAGGGCTACCTGTTCGCCAAGCCGATGACGGTGCAGCAGAGCGAGCGCGTGCTGCGGGAGAGCGAGGGACCCTGCTACGCGCCCGCGAACGGCCGCACCAAGACGGTGGCCGTACCGGCGGCGCGGCCCGCGTCCCGGGCGCGGCGGGCGGGGCTGTGGGCGGACCTCGAGCATCTGCGGCGGACCAGCCCGATGACCGACGCGGTGCTGGACGAGGTCCGCGGCCGGCACATCCGCAGTCGCGGCCACTGGCTGGTCGACTTCGCATCCTGCAACTACCTCGGCTTCGACTGGGACCCGGAGATCATCGAGTCCGTGGAGCCGGTCCTGCGGCGCTGGGGCACGCACCCCAGCTGGTCACGGCTGCTGGGCAGCCCCCACCTGTACCCGGAGATCGAGACACGGCTTGCGGAGCTGCTGGGCGCGCCGGACACGCTGCTGCTGCCCACGCTGACCCTGATCCACGCCTCGGCGATCCCGGTGCTGGCCGAGGGGGGCCATGTCTTCGTGGAGGCGACGGCGCACAAGACGGTGTACGACGGCTGTGTGGTGGCCCGCGGCCAGGGCGCCACCCTGCACCGCTTCCACGCCGAACGCCCCGACGAACTGGAGACCCTGCTGGCCTCGGTGCCCGCGGGCCTGCCGCGGCTGGTGTGCCTGGACGGCGTGAACAGCATGAGCGGCAACGTTCCCGACCTGCCCGCGCTGGCCTCGGTCTGCCGCGCCCGGGGCGCGACGCTCTACGTCGACGACGCGCACGGGTTCGGGGTGATCGGGGAGCGCGGCCCCGAGGAGCTGTGTCCGTACGGCTCGCGCGGCAACGGCGTGGTCCGGCACACCGGCGAGTCGTACGACGGGATCATCCTCGTCTCCGGGTTCTCGAAGGCGTACTCGTCGCTGCTCGCCTTCCTCGCCCTGCCCACCGAGCTGAAGAACCGGCTGAAGACGGCCGCGGGGCCCTACCTGTACTCGGGTCCCTCCCCGACGGCCTCCCTGGCCACGGCGCTGGCCGGGCTGGAGGTCAACGACCGCCGCGGCGACGGCCTGCGCGCCGACCTGTACCGCAGGACCGCCCGGGTGCTGGATCACCTCGACGGGCTGGACGTCACCACCCTCAACACGGGCCGACTGCCGATCATCGAGATCCCGCTGGCGAACGCGGACGACCTCGACGCGGTCGGGGCGTTCCTGTGGGAGGAGGGCATCTATGTGACGCTGGCCGCCTATCCGCTGGTGCCGCGGGACCGGGTGGGCTTCCGGATCCAGATCACGGCGCTGAACTCGGACGACGACATAGACCGGCTGAACGGCACCCTGAGCCGGCTGTCCGCGCGTTTCCCGCTGAGGGCGAAGGTCTGAGACGGCCATGACGAGGCACAACGACGATGTCGACTGGGACAGTTGGCCGGTCGCGGACTATCTCGCGGAGAACTACCGCGACCTGCACCCCTCCGATGCCGCGGTCATCACCCACCACTCGGCGTTCTACCGCCGTTTCGCGCCGGGCTCCGTCGACCGCTCGGTGGAGTTCGGGGCCGGACCCAACCTGTATCCGCTGATCCTCGCGGCCGCGGCGAGCCGCCGGATCGAGGCCGTCGAGGCGGGGGCGGGCAACATCGCCTACCTGAAGCGGCAGCTGCTGTGCGGCCCGGACGCCAGCTGGCTGCCGTTCCACGCGCTGTGCCGACGCCTGAACCCGGACCTGCCGGTCACGCTGGCCGGGGCGCTGGCACAGGTCAACGTCGTGCACGCCGACGTCAGGGAGCTGGAGCCCGCCGGGTACGACCTGGCGTCCATGCACTTCGTCGCCGAGGGCGCCACCGAGGACTACGCGGAGTTCACCGACTTCTGCCGCGCCTTCGTGCGCTGCGTGGTCCCCGGCGGGCACCTGGTGGCCGCCTTCATGGAGAACATGCCCACCTACCGCATCGGGCCGGTGTCCCGCTGGCCGGGCTGCCCGGTGGACCCGGAAATCGTCACGAGAGTGTTCACCCCCATGACACGCGACCTGTCCGTCAGCCGCATCGACACCGACCCGACCCTGCCCGACTACGGGGACTCGGGCATGGTGCTGCTCACGGCGGTGGCCCGTTAGCCGAGCTCCAGCGTGGTGACGCCGAAGACGCGGTCCTGGGCGTGGGGCCGGACCGGGCCCGTGTACATGCGGGCGGTCTCGAAGGAGGGGGTGAGACCTGCCCGTTCGGCCAGGGCGATGCCGGGCGCGTTCGTCTCGGGAACGTCGACGGCGACCTCGCTGCCGGCCGCCTCGGCGATCAGGGCGGTGAACAGGGCCTCGGCGTCCTCGGGGGTGTCGGCGAAGAGCGGGCCGATGCGGAGCGAGTCGTGGCCGGGGCGGATCACTCCGTAGCCGGTGACGCGGTCGCCGGTGCGGCGGAGGAGGGCACGGTGTCCGGTGCCGGTGAGCCAGTGGGCCAGGAAGCGGGGGCGGTCGGCCGGGTAGCAGTCGCTGTCGTAGGCGGTGAGGTCCGCGAGGTCGGCCGCCTGCACGGCGCGCACGTCGGCCGGGGCCTGGGCTGCGGGCGCGATTCCGGTGAACCGGACGGTGCGATGGGCGAGTTCGAAGCCGGAGCGGCGGTAGTTGTCCTGCTGGGCCACCACCCCGTCGAGGCCGATGGTGCGGGTGCCCGCGTGGGCCAGGGCGGTCTTCCAGGTGGTGAGGCCGTGGCCGCGGCCGCGCAGGTCGGGCCGGACGAGGTAGCAGCCCAGGAAGGCATAGTCGGCGCCGTAGTTGACGACCGAGATCGCCGAGACCGGTTCGCCGTCGATGCGGCCGAGGAAGAACCCGTCGGGGTCCTGCGCGAAGAAGGCTGCCTCGTCGGCCGCCCCCGGATTCCATCCCTCGTCCGCGGCCCATCCGCTGATAACCGGCCAGTCGTCGGGTCCGGCCTGGGTGACGACGAGGTCTTCGAGGGCCGCAGAGGTCATGCGTGCGCTCCATTCCGTGGTGCTACGGCGGACAAGGGGCGGGCGCGGTGATCGACCGCGCCCCGCAGCATCCTTGCGGATCTTGCGGGGCGCGTCACGGTGTGTTTGAGCCGTTGGCCGGGCGAGATCAGCGCACGGGCCCTGCACGGAAGCGCCGACGGATGGCGGCTCCGCCCAGCACCAGCGCGGCGCTCGCCACTGCGGCGGGCAGTGTCTGGTCGGTGCCGGTGTCGGCCAGGGAGGCCACCGCCTTGCGTGGGGCGGCGGGCTGGGCGGGCGCCGACTGCGGATGCGCCTTGGGCGGCACGGCCGCAGGCTGCGGATGAACCTTTGCCGGGACGGTCACAGGCTGCGGATGAACCTGTGCCGGGACGGTCGGCTTCGGCTCCGGCTTGCTGCACGAGCAGGCGTGGCCGCCGGAGTTGTTCGTGGACTCGTCGTCGGCGGCCACGTCGTCGGCGCCGACCACGTTCCCCGTGTTCCCGCTGGCATTCACCGGGAGGTGGACCGGGAGCTGGACGGTGTCGCCGGAGATCACGCCCGGCGAATCCTCGCCGCTGCCGTGGGCTGCGCTGCCGTCGGCCGCATGCTTGCCGACCGCACCCTTGTTGCTGCAGCTGTTGCCCGCGGCCGGGTTGAGGAGTCCCACCACGTTCGCGGTGTTCCCGCACACGTTCGCCGGGAGGTGGACCGGGAGCTGGGCGGTGTTGCCGGAGGTCACACCGGCCGAGTCGGCGGTCGCACCGTCCGCCGCGGCTGCGGCGTACGCCGGAACCGTCAAAGCCATCGCTCCCGAGGCCGCGGCGACGGCGATCACACCGTTTCGGGTAACCCTTCTCATAGGTTCCCTGCCTTCCAGACATGGCCGCGGGCACATACCCGCGCCGGAGAAACGGGCACTCGCCCGCACCGGATAAAACGCCCAGGAACCGTCCGAGTTATGGCTTATTCACCTTTCACCCCATCGAGTGGCGCGGTTGTCGAACCGGCAGCAATCCCGTCATGTCCGCAGCGAAGGGGCGCAGGGTAAGGCATCCCGTGCGGTCCCGCTCGCCCAGAGGCGGGCGCTGTGGCATCCGCTTATCGTGATCGAGGGCGCCGTTCTCCCGGTCCCCGGCGGGCGCCCCGGGAGGCATTGATGCTGGTCAAGCTGTCAACGCGGCCCGCTGTCCGACGCTGCGCCGTCACCGGAGCCCTGGGTCTGGCCCTGCTGGCCGCGCGACTGCCCTCGGTGGCGTCGGACGGTAACGGGCCCGACCTGTCGCGGTTCTACGGGCAGAAGATCACTTGGTCCCGATGCAAGGGCGACGACATGCCCAAGGACCTTCAGTGCGCAAAGGTCACCGTCCCCCTCGACTACGCCAGGCCCAAGGCCGGCACGCTCGACCTGGCGCTCGCCCGCTACCGGGCGACGGGCAAGAAGCGGGGTTCGGTGCTGCTGAACTTCGGCGGCCCCGGCGCCGGGGGCGTCAGTGAACTCGCCTCCGGCGGCCACGACTTCATGGGGCTCACCAACGGCTACGACGTGGTGACCTTCGACCCGCGCGGGGTCGGCAGATCCTCGCCGGTCAGCTGCGGGGACGGCTCCGACGAGGCCTCGGCGGCGGCCGACGGGATCGCGGAGAGCAACGATCCGCGGGCCGTGCTCCGGCAGTTGAAGAAGGCGGCCGACCAGTGCGCGAAGCACTCGGGTCCGGTACTCCCCCACATCGGCACGGTGAACGCCTCGCGGGACCTGGACGTGATGCGTCAGGCGCTCGGCGACAAGAAGCTCAACTACCTCGGTTTCTCCTACGGAACCCGGCTCGGCGCCGTGTACGCGGCCCAATTCCCCAAGAAGGTCGGGCGGTTGGTGCTCGACGGAGTGGACACGCTGACCGAACCGATGTCCGAGCAGGGAGTGGCGGGCGCCGAGGGACAGCAGACGGCGCTGGACGACTTCATCACCTGGTGCACCAAGGACATCGCCTGCCCGTTCGGCCAGGATCCGCGTGATGCCCGGCAGCAGGTCGTCCAGCTCGTCGGCTCCCTCGACAAGGACCCGTTGCCGACGGACTTCGGCCAGGAGTTCTCCGGGCAGGATCTCGTGGGCGCGATCGGCCAGGCTCTCTACAGCAAGGAGTTGTGGCCGTCGCTGGAGCGCGCGATCGCCGAGCTGGTCGAGGACGGCGACGCGCGCGGGGTGATGGGCTTCGCGTCCGGCGGGGCCGCGCTTCCCTTCCGGCAGCACACCGGCGGCGGCCTGGTCGACGACAACGACGTCCCGCTCGACAATCTTCCGGCGGCGCTGATGGCGATCAACTGCGCGGACGATCCCGATCGCCCCGGCGCCGACCGGATAGTCAAGGACCTCGGCCGGCTGCGCGCCGAGTACGAGCAGGCCTCCCCGGTCTTCGGCCGCTACCGCCTCACCGAGCTGCTGATGTGCTACGGCCGCCCCAAGGGCACCGACTTCATCCGTGACGATGTGCGCGACGTGCACACCCCGAGGATGCTGCTCGTCGGCACCCGCGGCGATCCGGCGACGCCGTACCGCTGGACTGTGGAGACGGCGAAGCGGCTGGGCTCCTCGGCGGTGGTGCTCGACAACAAGGGCGAGGGCCACACCGGTTACGCGTCCTCCAAGTGCGTGCACGGCAAGGTCGACGACTTCCTGCTGTACGGCAGCCTGCCGCCGACCGGCAGCTCGTGCGGGCCGGAGGAGGACGACGTGCAGGCTCCCTGACCTGTCAGGCCTCCCAATGGGCAAGCCGATGCAGCGCCCCCGCCGTCGTGACGAATCCGTCGTCCCCGAGCAGCGCCCTCAGTTCCGCGTTGAGCCGGTCGATCTCCGGCTGTCCGGCACGCAGTGCAGCGCTGCCGGCGTCGGTCAACTGCAGCACCACGGCCCGGTGTTCACGGGGGTGCGCCTGCTTCAGCAGCAGGCCCGCCGTAGCGAGGCGTCCGACGAGTGCGGTGACGGCGGATTCCCGCAGGCCGAGGATGCGGGCCAGCTCCTGCTGGGTGAGCCCGGGCTGGTCCTGCACGGCGAACAGCGCGCCGAGCTGGGCGGTGGTGACGCCGGCGGCGGCCAGGCAGCGGCGGTCGACCGTGGTGCGCAGCTGGTGTGCCGCCCGCTGCAGCAGGAAGTAAAGGCGCTGGTCAGGCTCGGACATGGGCCGATCTTGACAGACGGCATCGTCCCGCGCCACCCTCACTTCACTAGTGAAGTGAGATGAAGAGGTGAGCGGGACGATGGATCTGGACCTGGCCCGTAAGGTCCTCGCGGAGCAGCCCTTCAGCAGGCTGCTGGGCGCCCGGGTGACGGCGTTCGGGGACGGCGAGGCCACCCTCGAGCTGGACATCCGCGAGGAGCTGCTCCAGCAGTACGGCTTCGTCCACGGCGGGGTGCTCTCCTACGCGGCCGACAACACGCTGACGCTCGCCGCGGGGACCGTCGTGGGGCCGGGGCTGATCACATCCGGGTTCACCATCGACTACCTGCGCCCCGCCACGGGCAAGATCCTGCGCGCGCACGGCCAGGTGGTGCGGGCCGGCCGCACCCGGGTCGTCACCCGCTGCGACCTGATCACGATCGACGACTCCGGCGCGCAGACTCTGTGCGCTGTGGCGCAGGGGAACATCGCGGTGATCGAGCCGAACGGTGAGCAGCGATAGGTCAGATTCGACGGGATCCCGCACGATCGGGCGCGTTGTTGCCCCTGTCCCACTGCCGGCGCTCGGAGGCGTACACGTCGTCGCCGCCGGTCTCCACGATCCGCATGCCTGCGCCGACGACGTGGCGCCGATCTCCAACAGCGCCTTGGCGACCTGAGTGACGGCCTGACGTGAGGTGCGCGCAACTCGGCGACCTCGACGTCGCGTTCGCGCATCTTGTTGAGGTGGTGAGCGTCGGGAGGGTGAGCCTGGCTGCGACCGTGGCCCGGGTTTCCGTCTCGACCGGCGATACGGAGAGCGCCATCCGGCGACCCGAGCGTGATTAGCAATGAATTGTTCCGATTGCCTGGCACGGCTGCCCCTAATGCCCTTCGGGCGAAACGGCCCTATCGTGCTTGGTATGGAGCACGACCTGAGTCCCTCAACCCTGTCCGAGCTCCGGCGCCCGCGCGCCTATCCGGCCGTGTCGGTGCTGACGCCCACACACCGCCGGGAGCCCGAAAACGCCCAGGATCCGGTCCGGCTGCGCAATGTGGTGGCCGAGGCCAAGAAGCAGCTGGAGTCCGATCCCGCGGTGACCCGCGAACGGCGCTCCGACGTGGTCCGTCAGCTCGACCAGGCCCTTCGGGAGGTGGATCTGGCGCATGCCGAGGACGGCCTGGTGATCTTCGCCGCTCCGGGTGAGCACCAGGTGTGGTCGCTCGCCCGTACGGTGCCGGAGCGGGTGGTGCTCTCGGACACCTTCCTGACCCGCAACCTTGTTTCGGCGCACGCCGCCGAGCGGCCGTTCTGGGTGCTGTCGGTCTCCTCCGACCAGGTCACCCTGTGGAGCGGCGGCGCGGACCGCGTCACGGAGGAACAAACCGGCGGATTCCCCCTGACCCGGCGCCCGCAGAACTTCGACGCCGAGCGGCAGGAGCGGATCGGCGACATGCCGAGCACCTTCCGCGACGAGGACACCCGCCACTTCCTGCGGGAGGCCGACGCCGCGATGGGCATGATCCTGCGCGAGCAGCCGCGGCTGCTGTACGTCACCGGCGAGCAGGCGGCGCTGTCCGCGCTGGACGAGATCGGCAGCGTCACCAAGGAGGCGGTGCACGTACCGCACGGCGGCCTCGCGCACGGCACTCCCGACGCCGTGTGGCAGGCGGTCCGGCCGATGGTCGCCGCCGAGGCCCGCCGAAGCACCGACGCCGTGGCCCGGGAGCTCGAAACGGCCCGTGGCCGCAAGGCGTTCGCCGCCGGTGTCGACGAGGTCTGGCAGAGCGCCCGCGAGGGCCGAGTACGGCTGCTCGCCGTCGAGGAGAACTACCGCGTGACCGTGCGCGACGTCCTCGGCGGCCATCTGATCCCGGCCGAGAGCGGCGACCTCGACTCCCGCGAGGACATCGTGGACGAGATCGTCGAACAGTGCCTGGAGACGGGCGCGGACGTCCGCTTCGTCCCGGACGGGATGCTGGGCGACGCCCACGGAATCGCAGGAATCCTGCGCTACTGACCTCGCCCGCATCAAAGGCGGGCCACCGCTCGCCGATTGGCCCGCGACCCGGGCACGGCACCGCTGGGAAACTGCGACCCCCTGGTGCCGTGCCTTGAGGAGATGCCATGCAGGTCGCCGTGGTCACCTTCGACGGATTCAACGAGCTGGACAGTTTCATCGCCTCCGCCCTGATCAACCGGTGCCGCAGGGACGGTCTGGAGGCGTTCATCACGACGCCGACGCCGGTGGTCACCTCCATGAACGGCGTCGAGGTGAGCGGGCAGCGCCCGATGGAGTTCGTCACCGAGGCCGACGTCGTGCTGATCGGCAGCGGGGTGAGGACACGGGACGTGGTCGCCGACGACCGGCTGATCTCCCGGCTGCCGCTCGACCCAGCGCGGCAGTTGATCGGTGCGCAGTGTTCGGGCGCGCTGGTGCTCGCCCGGCTCGGGCTGCTGGATTCCATGCCCGCCTGCACGGACAGGAAGAGCCGGCCCTTTGTCGAAGCCTGCGACGTCACCGTGCTGGACGCGCCGTTCCACGCCGAGGGGAACATCGCCACGGCGGGCGGCTGTCTGGCGTCGCAGTATCTCGCCACATGGGTGATCACCCGCACGCTCGGGGAGGACGCCGCGCGCGACGTCCTCGACTACGTGGCCCCGGTCGGCGAGAACCAGGAGAGCGTCGAGCGCGCCCTGCGTGCCGTCCGCGCGGGCGCGGCCGCACTGCGCTGACGCCCGCGAACCGGCCCTCAGACATTGCCGAACAGCGAGTTCAGCCCCTCCTCGACGGCCGCGCCGATGTCCTCCTGCCCGGCCGCCACCACTGCATAGGTGCGCAGCAGGAACCGGCGCAGGGCGGCGGTGTCGAACTGGAGCAGGGCCAGGCCGTAGGGCGAGTGGAACTCCAGGACGGTACGGGCCCGTCCGCACGGCCAGATGTGCACGTCACCGCTGCCGGCGGGACCGCGCAGCCCCTCCTGCAGCAGGGCGCGGCCGAAGGTCCAGGTGACGCACGTGCCGTCCAGGGAGACCTCGGGCGGGAAGTCGAGGTGCACGGCCAGCGGGTCCGTGGCGGCGTAGCGCAACGTGGCGGGAACCGGGAGTTCCCGCTCGTCGGCGGTGATCAGACGGCCGCGGGCGGGCTGCTCGAGGGTGATGTCCATGGTCGGTCTCCACTGCGGTCGGAGGTCGGCCGGATTTCCGGTGTGCTTGTACGACCTCGCAGGTGCCGTTCGCATTACGTGGAAGCGCTTGCGATTTTGTGTGACCTGCATCACCTTGCGATGCCTAGAACAAACAACCGTCGAACGGCCGACTGAACGCGCACGGGAAATTCTCAACAACCCTTCAAATCGCGTACGCTGCCTACGACTTGACCTGGCCCGCGACGTACGTCGTTCGCACCGCACGACCGCTCCGTGAAGACTGTGGCATATGCCAGAAGCACCACCGTATCGTGTGTTGCCAAATCCCTTACAGCGCGTCGCGGGCTGTGCCACAGTCGTAACGGTCCTTCAAGCCGTCAGCCCCGGTCGTACCGTCCCCGCATCGGAGTGCTCATGCCGTCCCATCTCTCTGCGGATCACCCAGCCGCCCAGCCGCCAGGACGCGGCTCGGTGGAGGCGCTGATATCGCAGACGCGGCGGCTCAAGGGCGACGTGGACGCCGTACGACGGGACGCCCACGGCGACGGTTCGGACCCGCAGGAGCGGTGGCAGCGCGCGCTGTGCGATCTGGCACTGCACCAACTCACCGACCTCGACACCCACTTGGGGCAGCTGCGGGACGGCCCGCCGCCCGTGCCCCCGGCCGCGGAGGCGGCGCACATCGCCCCGGCCGTACCCTCCGCTCCCCGGCGCGACTCCCTGCTCAGCCGGGTCGGCAGCGCCGAGTGGAACCTGCTGACGGACGAGGCGAGCTGGTCCGGCGAGCTCTACCAGATCCTGGGCCGCGACCCCGCCACTCCCGCGCTCACCCTCGACGAACTGCCGTCCCTGGTACTGGACGAGGACCGCGCGAAGCTGACGGCGATGGTCACGGACTGTCTCGTCGACGCCAAGCCCATCGACGGCGAGTTCCGCATCGTGCGCCCGGACGACGCGGTGCGCACGGTGCACATGATGGGCGAGCCCGTGCTCGACACTGACGGCAGCACCGCCTCGATGTGGGCCGTACTGCGGGACGTCAGCGAACTGCGCCGCAACCAGAAGGTGGTGAGCGAGACCCGTGACTCGCTGCAGCGCCACCAGCACCGCGCGCAGACCGAGCACCGGCTCGCGGTAGAGCTGCAGGAGGCCGTGCTGCCGCCGTGGCGGGGCTCCCTGCGGCTCCCGCAGCAAGGGCCCGGGACACTGGATCTGGCGGCGCACCATCTGCCGTCCTCGACCGGTGCGCTGATCGGCGGCGACTGGTACGACGCGCTCGAACTGCCCGACGGCCGGACGCTGCTCAGCGTCGGCGACCTCACCGGACACGGCGTCGCCGTCGCCTCAGGCATGGCGACACTGCTGGGCGCCGTGCGCGGCATGGCGATGGCCGGCACCGGACCCGGGCAACTGATGTCCTGGCTGAACCAGTTACTCGACGCCACCGTGCAACCCGCCCTCGGCAGCGCCCTCTGCTGCCGCTACCACCCCGAGACCCGCACGCTGACCTGGGCACAGGCAGCACACCCCGCCCCGCTGCTGTTCCGCAACGGGACGGGGCGCAGGCTGCACGCACCGAACGGCGTCCTGCTCGGCGCGACCTCGCGTGCCTCCTACCAGCAGGCGGAAGAGACCCTCGAGCCGGGCGACCTGCTCCTGCTGCACACCGACGGGCTGGTGCCCGGGCGCAGGAGTGCACAGACCGTGGAGCATCTCCTCGACCTGGCCCCCCGCCTCGGCGAGGCAGGGACCGCGCAGGACTGCGTGCGGATGGTCGTCGAGGAGTACGGCGAGGCCGACCGCGAGAACGACGCGTGCGTGCTCGTCGCCAAGGTGATGTGAACCGCCGAGTGACGTGTTGACGTGAAGCAGCGACAGCTGCACGGACCCCCTATGCCCGTGCGCTGTTGCCGCCCTTCGCCGTCCTCGGCAACGACAGTTTGATCTCCTCCCGCAGCTCGTGGATCTTCGGGTAACTGGAGTACTCGGCCGTGAGCCGGTACATCTGGCGCAGCCGGTCCCAGGTGCGGTGGGAGGAGTTGGATCCCATCGACATCAGGGCCAACCGCGCGTACCGGTCCGCCTGTTCGGGGTCGTCGGCGATGAAGCAGGCCGACGCCATCGACAGGAAGTCGAAGATCTTCGACCGCTGCCGTCCGTCGACCCGGAGGGCCAGCGCCTTCTCCGCGTAGTGCTGGGCGTGCACGGCCGCTCCCGGGTCGTGCTCGGCCAGCGTGCGGTAGGCCAGGGCCTGCATGCCGTACAGGTCCTCCTCCTTGAACATCTGCATCCAGCTCGGCGGGGGCACATCGCCCCGGTCGGAGACGAAGAGGTCCTCCGCCCGGCCGAGGGTGCGGCGCATCGCCTGCCCCTTGCCCATGGAGGCCTGCGCCCAGGCCTCGATGGTGTAGAGCATCGCCCGGGTGCGCGGCAGCACCTCGTCGCCGGAGCCGGACTGGGCGAGCTTCATCAGGTCGAGTGCGTCGTCGGGCCGGCCCAGGTGCACCATCTGGCGAGCCGCTCGGGAGAGCGCCTCGCCGGCGCGGGGCCGGTCGCCGCCCTCACGGGCCGCGTGGGCGGCGATGACGAAGTACTTCTGGGCCGTGGGCTCCAGGCCGACGTCGTGCGACATCCAGCCCGCGAGGACGGCGAGGTTGGCGGCGACGCCCCACAGGCGCCGCTGGAGATGGTCGGGGTGGCGGTAGGCGAGCATGCCGCCCACCTCGTTGAGCTGGCCCACGACCGCCTTGCGCTGCAGCCCGCCGCCGCGGGCAGCGTCCCAGGCCCGGAACACCTCGACCGAGCGCTCCAGTTCCTCGATCTCCTGCGACCCGATGGGGGCGGCCTCGTAGCGGTCGAACCCAGCGGGGTCGGCATGCAGGGGATCGTCGAGTCGGGGAGCGTCGGCCTTGAGGGCCGGATCGGTGTGCAGCCAGTCGTGCATGGCGCTGCTGAGTGCGGATCCTGCGGTGAGCGCGACACCCGCACCCACCAAGCCGCGTCGGTTGAGCATGAGGTCCATTCCCGTGAATTCGGTGAGGACCGCCGCGGTCCGCTCGGGCGCCCACGGCACACCGTCGGGATGTTCCACACTCCCGGCGTCCTGCCGTTTCCCCGTACGCCCGTGCCGGACCAGACCGAGGTCCTCGATGGTCACGACACGGCCGAGACGCTCGGTGAACAGGGCCGCCAGCACCCGCGGCACCGGATCGCGCGGGATCTCTCCCATGTCGATCCAACGCCGCACCCGGGAGGTGTCGGTCGACAGCTGGGGGTGGCCCATGGCCGCCGCCTGCCGGTTGACCAGCCTCGCGAGTTCACCCTTGGACCAGCCGGCCAGGCCGAACAGGTCCAATAGGCGGGTGTTGGGTTGTCCGCTCACGTCAAGCCCCCAGGTTCTCGGCTGAGTTGACAGTAGCCCCGGGAAAGATGCCGGGCGACTATTCGCCAGGGTTCGCCAGGGTGCGCCAGATGGTGTGCCACTGGGCATCGGGTGTCAGGTAGGAACGCGCCACCCCGACCCGGTCGCCGAGGGACATTCCCCAGGGTGCACCCGAGGTGCCGGGCCGGGTAGCGCATTGTCGTCGCAGGCACACGAAGGGATCTGTTTCGCCCATGTACGCAGCATCGTCCTCCGTGTCCGCCCCGCCCCGGTCGCTGCACCCCCGCCCGGCGGGCAGCGGCCCCTACCTCGATCCCGCCGCGCGTGCGGCGGCCCCCGCGCTCGGCGCGGCCAGGACCCGGCGCGTGCCGGGACTCGGCACCCAACCGCTCAGCGGGAGACTCGACTTGTCCGGCCCTCAGGGCGCCCAGCTGCGTACGGCGATCGCGTCGGTGCACCGGATCTGTCCGGAGTTCGCTCCGGTGCAGGTGCTGCGCCGCAGCGGGCGGTCCGTGCTCCTGGTCGGTACGACCGGGCGCAGCACGGCCGTCGCCAAGTGTTTACTGGACCACTCCCCCGCGTGGGCCGAGCGGATCCGCCATGAAATAGCGGCATACCGTTCGTTCGTCCGGCACCGCCCGCCGGTGCGGGTGCCGAGACTGATCGCGGCGGACCCGGACAACTGCACTCTGGTCATCGAGCGGATGCCGGGACGGGTCGCGGCGCTGCAGCGGCACCCGGCCGAGGCCCCGCCGCGGGCGGACATCAGGGCGGCACTCGGCGCCATCTGCCGGCTGAACGCGTGGCGGCCGCCGGCGGGCACCTTCGACGCCCCGCTCGAATACGCGCCCCGTATCTCCCGCTACCACGAGCTGGGTCTGCTCACCGACCGCGACATGGGCGACCTGCAGAAGCTGCTGCACGGCATCGCACACTCGGCGGGCCGGCAGGGCATGGGCCAGTTCTGCCACGGCGACGCACTGCTCTCGAACATCCTGCTCTCACCGGCCGGTCCAGTGCTGGTGGACTGGGAGCACGCGGGCTGGTATCTGCCGGGCTACGACCTGGCGACGCTGTGGTCGGTGCTCGGTGACGCGCCGGTGGCCCGCCGTCAGATCAGCCAGCTCGCGCAGTCGGCGGGCCCGGCCTCGCGGGACGCGTTCCTGGTGAACCTGATGCTCGTACTGACCCGTGAGATCCGTACCTACGAAACAGCCGTGCAGCGTTCGATGCACGACACGACCCCGGCGGCACCGGGAGCGGCCCACCCGGGTGCTGCGCCGTCCGGCGAGGAACAGCGGCTGCTGCTCAGGCGGCTGCACGACGACTGCCAGCTGGCCCGACGGGCCGTACGCGCGGCGGTCGGCACTCGCTGACGGGGACGAAGGTCCGCGGTACGCCCAGAACAGCGGCGTACCGCGGACCTTCGTATGTCCGGACCTGCGCGGCAGACCTTCTGGAAAAGGCTTCGCAATAGGCCATTGGTGTAAGCCACTGACGCCCCGCAGGCCCGCACACCGCCGCCGGGAAACTCCTCCACGCTCGTGTTGACATGGGAAATCTCCTGCCTCTGGGCATGATTGACGGATCGTCGGCCAGCGGGTACCACTGACCCACCGCTCGGCCCTGCACGCCCCGCCACGCTCGTTTGTCCCAGGAGGCTGCATTGCGAGGATCTGCCACCGACCCCACGTCCGCACCCGGCCACAGACGCGCCCGCAGAACCGCCGGGGCCCTCGCCGCGGCGGCCCTGCTGCTGCCGCTCCTCGGCGCGGCCCCGTCCAATGCCCGGCCCTCCGGGGACGGGCTCCAACAGGCGTTCGCATCGGCGTCCGCCGAATACCATGTGCCGCAGAGCGTGCTGCTGGGCGTCTCCTATCTGCAGTCCCGCTGGGACGCACACGGCGGCGCGCCGAGCGTGTCCGGCGGCTACGGCCCGATGCACCTCACCGACGCCCGCACCGCCATCCCCCGGACCGGGGGCCACCGCGACGGCGCGGGGGACGCCCGCGGGGACTCGGCCCGCGCCGCCCTGCACCCGGATACGAAGGTGCCGGAGAACTCCGAACTCCCGCCCCGGCTCAAGACGTTGCCGAAGGCTGCCGCACTGACCGGGCTGGGCGCCGAGCAGCTCCGGACGGACCCCGCCGCCAATGTGGCGGGCGGTGCCGCGCTGCTGGCCGCCGAACAGAAGGATCTGGGCGAGCCCCTCAGCGCGGACCCGGCCGACTGGTACGGGGCGGTGGCCCGTTTCTCGGGCGCGGACGACACCGCGACGGCGGCTGCCTACGCGAACGACGTGTACGAGGTGATGCGCACCGGCGAGGAGCGCACCACGGACGCGGGGGAGCACGTCGCCCTGGCCGCCCAGCCGAACCTCGCCCCCGACACCGCGCAGCTGCAGAAGACCGGCCTGCGCACCGTCTCCGCCGACGGCACGGAATGCCCGAAGTCTGTGTCCTGCCAGTGGGTCCCGGCACCGTACGCACAGTTCGGGAACAACGACTACGGCAACCACGACGTGGGCGACCGCCCGGCCTCCCAGAGCATCAAGTACATCGTCATCCACGACACCGAGGGCACCTGGGACACGTCCCTGAAACTGGTCCAGGACCCCACCTATGTGTCGTGGAACTACACGCTGCGCTCCACGGACGGGCTGATCGCCCAGCACGTCAAGGCGAAGGACGTGGCCTGGCACGCGGGCAACTGGTACATCAACGCCAAGTCGATCGGCCTGGAGCACGAGGGCTTCCTCGCCGCGCCCGACGCCTGGTACACGGAGGCGATGTACCGGGCGTCGGCGCGGCTGGTGCGGTATCTCGCCGCGAAGTACCGCATCCCGCTGGACCGGCAGCACATCCTCGGCCATGACAACGTGCCGGGCACGACAACGTCGACCATCCCGGGCATGCACACCGACCCCGGCCCGTTCTGGGACTGGCGGCACTACTTCGAGCTGCTGGGCCACCCCTTCAAGCGGACCGCCGGCAAGAGCGGCGGGCTGGTGACGATCCGGCCCGACTTCGCGGCCAACCGGCCGGAGTACACCGGTTGCGTCACCAAGGACGAGCCATGTGCGGCGCACGGCTCCAGCGAGGTGCGGCTGTACTCCGATCACGACGAGAAATCCGCCCTGATCAAGGACGTCGGTCTGCACAAGGGCGCCGACTCGACGATCGACGTCAATGACGTGGGCTCCCGGGCGTCCACCGGCCAGCAGTACGCGGTGGCCGGCCGCTACGGCGACTGGACGGCGATCTGGTACCTGGGCCAGAAGGCATGGTTCAAGAACCCGAAGAAGCGCCCGACCGCGGTGAACGCCTCCGGCTTCGTGGTGACCCCCAAGCCGGGCCTGGACAGCATCCCGGTCTACGGGCGCGCCTACCCCGAGGCCTCGGCCTATCCGGCGGAGGTGCCCGCGCAGGCGGTGTCCCCGCTGCCGTACACGCTGCCCAAGGGTCAGAGGTACGTGGTCGGTGACAAGGTGCCCGGCGAGTACTACTACGCGGTCACCTTCACCACCGACTCGCACCGGGTGGTGGTCGGCAAGGACCTGTACTACGAGATCCAGTTCGGGCACCGGGTGGAGTTCGTGCGCGCCGCGGACGTGACGATGGTGCCGTCCCGCCCCTAGCAGGTGTCAGCCCTGCTGGAAAAGCTCCGCCGGGAGCGGCTTCAGCAGGGCGTACAGGTCGTCGGTGATGGGGCGGTCCCAGGCGGCGATGGTCACCAGGACGTTGTCACTCCGGTCGAACTGCACGCAGGAGATCCGGCTCTCGGAGAGCTTGAGGCGGCGCACGATCAGGAGATTGTCGCCCTGCATGACCGGCATGTCCTCGACGCCGACGACGCTCACCTCCTCCTCGTTCTCCAGCGCGAGCAGCAGCTGGGCCACCTCGAAGGGGATCTCGTCCTCGGCGACCTCGCGGGCCGGGGAGCCCTCGGGCAGATTGCCGATGATCATCGCGGGGCCGCGGCCGCCGAACAGGTCGTAGCGCAGGAAGACGCCCTGACAGGTGCCGTCGGGGGCGGGCAGCAGACCGGCGCCCAGATTGCCGGGCCAGTCGCCCGGGTCCATGGCCAGTACGTCGAAGTCGGGCCCGGCGGGGGTGGCGCTGCGGCGGCGGAGGAACGACATGTCGCCAATGGTACGTGGACCCTGCCGGTTGGTGGGCCGGGGGCGGTCGTCGTTCGGGTGCGGGTTGTGGGGGTTGATCGCGCCCACGCGGCGGAGCCGCAAGTCGATACAGCCCCGCGCCCCTGGGGAGGTGCGGCCTCAGGTCGGCTTCAATGTTGCCGCCAGTCCGGTGATCTCCGTACCCATCTTTCGGCAGACCGCTGAGAGCAGGCGGACGACCGTTGGCTCATCTATCTGCAGCTCTTTCGCGATCTCGGCCTCGGTGCTGCCCTGAGCAGCAAGGTTTGCGGCGGTGCGTTCCCGGGAGGTCAGGGTGTCCGTCTCGGTGCTGTGCAGGCGGCGGGGGCGAAGGCCGGCCGCGGCGAGTTCGTCGCGGGCGGTTTCGACGAGGCCGTCGGCGCTGCACTGGACGGCGGCGTCGAGGCCGCGGTAGAGGTGTTCGGCGGCCTCTGCGGGGCGGCCGGTGCGGCGGAGTTCGGTGCCCAGGGCTACGAGTGAGCAGGCGAGTTCGTAGGCGGCCGGGGAGCGCTCCAGGTGGGCGACGGACTCCTTCAGGTAATTGATGCGGGCCGATCCGGAGGAGACCTCGGCGGCGGTCCGCAGGGCCTGGCCGATGGCGGACGGGGTGCCGAACTGGCGGGCGCGGGCGACCGCTTCGAGGGCGGTGGCGACGGCGCGTTCGGGGGTGTCGTGGCTCTCGGCGCGGGCGAGGTGGAGCTGCCAGGGGCACCAGGCTGGGTTGCGCATGCCGCGCGGTTCCAGGCGGCGGCCGGCTGCGGCCAGCTCCTCCGCCGCTTCCTTGGTGCGGCCGCGGGCGAGCAGGAGTTCGCCGTGCACGGTCTGGGCGTCGGGGAAGACGACGGCGGCCGGGAAGGGCGCCCCGAAGGAGTAGTCCTCGGCGACCTGCGCGGCCTCGGTGAGGCGACCTCGGGCGAGGAGGACCTCGATGAGGATGCCCACGGCGTACCAGTGGGCGGGGGTGCCGGGGCCGACGCGCTCGGCGAGCCGGAGTCCCGCCATGACGAAGTCCTGGGCCTCGGAGAGCCGGCCGCGGCGGTAGCGGACGTAGGCGAGGAGCGTGTAGGCGAAGGAGAGGTGGGCGCCGCGCCAGCCCTGGCGTTCGAAGTCGGCGATGCCGGTCGCGAACAGTTCCTCCGTGCGCCCCGGCCGGTCGGCGTACATGAAGGCGAGCGCGACCAGGACGGGCACCTCGAAGCCGCGGTCGGCCTCGGCCCAGCCGAGGCCGCCGGCGAGGGCGCGTTCGGCGTGGTGGAGGGCGACGTGGGCGGGTTCGCCGCGCAGGATCGCGTCCCAGGTGCGCAGGCCGATGATGTAGCGCTCGGTGAGATCGCGGCCGCTGAGGCGGTCGGCGAGCTTGGTCAGGCGGCGGGAGCGGGCGGGGTGGTCGGGTTCGTCGGCGCGGAAGGCGTCCCACATGAACTGTTCGGCGACCATGCGCAGCTTGACCCGGGCGTCGTCGGTGACGCGGATCTCGCGGGCAAGGGTGTCGGATGCCTCGGCGAGGCGGTCGCTGTGGGCGAGGACCTGGGAGAGCCGGTAGACGATGTGCTGGCGCAGCCGGGCGTCGGCGATGGGCTCCTCGAGGGCGGCGCGCAGGTGGTTGACAGTGGTGGCGGGTTCGGTGAGCAGGGAGGCGGAGCCGAGTTCGTACAGGATGGCGGCGCGGTCCTCGTAGGGCGGGGGTTCGCGCAGGGCGCGGGCGAGGTAGCTGCGGGCGGCGTCGGGGGCGCCCGCGCGGAGGGTCTCCTCGGCGGCGGCGCGCAGTTGCTGGACGACCCAGTTGTCGCCGTCGGGGTGGGTCTCCAGGAGGTGGCGGGCGGCGGCCGAGGGCCCCTGTCCGTCGTTGATCACGCACCAGGCGGCCTGGCCGTGCAGGGCGACGCGGACGCCGAGCGGGATGGCCCGGTAGACGGCGGTGGCGATCAGGGGGTGGACGAACTCGAGGGTCTCGGCGCCGGTGAGGATGCGGGCGCCGCGCAGCGCGTCGGCGGCATCGGCGGCCTCCTCGTGGCCGAGTCCGGCAACGGCTGCGGCGAGCTGGGGGTGGATCTCGGTGCCCAGGACGGCGCAGGCCCAGGCGAAGCGCACGGTGGAGGTGCCGAGCCGTTCGAGGCGGGCGACGAGGCCGCTGCCCTTGACGGCGGCGGCGAGGTCGCGCAGCAGGTGGGCGCCGGTCTCGGTCGGGGTGAGGCCGCGGTCGCGCACCTTGGCGATGAGCTCGACCGTCTCGAACGGGTTGCCGGCGGTGACGGCCCAGCACTCGCGGCAGAACGCGTCGTCGGCATGCGCACCGAGCGTCTCCCGCACGAGGCGGGCGACGGCGGCGGCGCTCAGCGGTTCCAGGTCGAGGGGGCGTCCGCCCGCACGCCCCGGCAATCCCTTGAACGACTCGGCGTGGTCGGGGAGTTCCTCGGGCCGGTAGGCGACGACGACGAGCAGCGGGAGTTGTTCGGCGCGGGGTGCGAAAGCGGCGAGCCAGCGCAGGGATTCGGGGTCGGCCCAGTGGGCGTCGTCGAGGACGAGGACCATCGGGGCGCGCAGCACGGCGAGATGGGTGAGCACCCAGTCCAGGCCGTCGCGCAGGCCCTGCTGGTCGGGCGGGGCGCCGTCGGTCGGGGCGCACAGGCCGAGGGCGGGGCCGACGATGTCGTACCAACTGCCCAGCGAGGCCCGCAGATCGGTCTCCGCGGAGCCGGCCAGTTGGGGCTGCAGCAGTTGGCGGGCGACATGGAAGGCGACGCGCTGTTCCTGGTCGCCGCCGCGAGCGGACAGCACGGTGCAGCCCCGGGTGGCGGCGCGCCTGCGTACCTCGGCGAGGAGGGTGGTCTTGCCGATGCCGGCGCGCCCGGCGACGGCGAGGAGGGCTCCGCGGGGGCGGTCGGAGGGTTCGGCGCCGTCCCTGCGCAGACCGGTGAGCTCTCCCAACGCCTCGTCCACTGCGGCGAGTTCACTCTCGCGTTCGAAGATGGTGCGGCTGCTCCGCACGATGCGCTGCCCCATGGCGTACCCCCTGCCACGGTGGTACACCCGCGCGGGGAGCGGGCGCGCACCGTGACCTACAGGCACCTCAGCGTACGCCTCACCGGGGTCGCGCGACCGGGTCTGTGAGTTACTGGCCGAGCCGCTTCAGGGCTGTTTCGCCGCTCGTCTGCGACTGCCCTGAACACCGGGACACCTCCGTCCGTATCCCCCATAGAGGGTCTCCCGCCGCAGACGCGGACAAGCCCGACGGGTCGCGGGCAGGCCCCGAAGGGGATGAGCCAGATGGCACGCACGGCAAGCAAGGCCCGTACGACGGGTACGGCACTCCGGGTCACGGCGTCGGTGTTCGCCGGCGCCCTCGTCCTGGCCGCCTGCTCCAGCGGTGGCGGGGGAGGCAGCTCGGCCTCCTCCGGCGCGAGCAAGGCCGCCTCGGGGACCCGGGTGACGGTCACCGAGACCGAGTACGGGCTGAAGCTGTCCCGGTCGTCGTTCACACCGGGCACCTACACCTTCGTCGCCGACAACGCCGGCAAGATCACGCACGCCCTGTCCATCGACGGCCCCGGCGTGGAGGACGCCAAGACCAAGAACATCCAGAGCGGCCAGCAGGCGATGGTGACGGTGACCTTCAAGAAGGGCACGTACGACCTGTACTGCCCGATCCCGGGTCACAAGCAGCTCGGGATGAACAAGCACATCCAGGTCGGCTGAGCCGTCACGCCTGCGGGATCTTCCTGTGCCGGTCCTGGTGCCGGGCGACGTGTGCGCGGTTGCCGCTGGAGGGCTTGCGCCACTCCCGGCGCGAGTGCTCCTCAGCTGCTGTGGCCGTGATTCCATGCCGGCGCTCGCGGGCCCTCACTCCTCCCCCGATGCCGGCGGCACCACCGCCACCGGGGCCGCCGCGTGCAGCAGCACTGCCTGGGCGACCGAGCCCATCATGCGGGCGGGGGCCGGCAGGCGGCGGCGGTGGCGGCTGACGACGACCAGGTCGGCGTTGCCGGAGGCCGCGACCAGCTGGCCTGCCGCGTCACCCGGCATTGCGTAGGCGTCGGCGCGGACGCCGGGGTGTCTTGAACGGTGCGGGGCGAGGAAGCCCTCGGCGAGGGTCCATGTCTGGTTCTCCACGGCGTTCTGGTCGACCACCGGCGGGACGAGTTCCCCGGGGGTGGCCCAGGTCTGCACGGGCCACATGTAGGCGGCGACCACGTGGAGGCGGGCGCCGCGCAGCTCGGCCTCGGTGAAGGCGAAGGCCAGGGTCGCCTCGTCGGGGCTGTCCACCTGCAGGCCGACGACCACGCGCGGGCCGGGCTCGACCGGTACGTCACCGTGCACCTCGCGTCCGGGCCGGGGCACCACGACGACGGGGCACTCGGCGTCGCGGGCGGCGGCCATGCCGTTGGAGCCGAGCAGCAGACTGGCGAAGCCGCCGCGTCCCCGGGAACCGAGTACCAACAGCTGGGCGCTGGAGCCCAGTTCGGGCAGGATGGCGCCCGGCGCCCCCTCCAGTCCCTGGTACTCCACGACCGGCAGGTCGGCCCGCCCCGCCAGGTACGTACGCACCTGGCCGAGCACCGGATCGTCGCCCGGCTCCGGCAACCCGGCGGTCAGGACATCGGGCTGCGCCCAGGCTGCGTACTGCCGCACATGGACCACCCGCAGCGGCACCCCGCGTCTGGCCGCGTCGTCGAGGGCCCAGTCCAGGGCGCGCAGGCTGTCGTCCGAACCGTCGACCGCCGCGATGACCGGCAGGGTGCTGCTCATGGGGTTCCTCACCTCCGGAAGACGACCTTCCCTTCCCGGGGCCAGCCTCGCTCAGGCATCGGCCCGGGAAGAGCGCTCAAGGTCGCGTGTCCGGAAAGACGGGTGGAACACCCCCGGATCGCCCCGTCGGCTCGGCGGCACGACCGCCGGGTCAGGTCAGGTCGAACTCTCCTTCCCGCGCCCCCGACACGAACGCGCCCCATTCCGCGGGCGTGAAGATCAAGGAAGGGCTTTCCGGGCGGCCGCTGTTGCGCATCGCGATGAATCCCTCGACAAAGGCGATCTGGACATCCCCCAGGCCACGGCTGCTCGAGTGCCAGTCGGCGGTGCTGAGGTCCAGGTCAGGCTTGTCCCAGCCCGCAAGCGGGTGCTGCTGGATGGTGCTCTCGGCCACGTCCGTGCTCCTCCCGATTCGCGTCGTCCGCGGCCAGCCTAGCGATCGGTTTCTGATGCCAACAGGCCACGTGAGGGGGACCTTTCCGGAGTCTTTTACGAGTCCGGAGGTTCGCTGCCCACGAGCCACATCGAGAAGAACTGCGATCCGCCGCCGTAGGCGTGCCCGAGAACCCGCCGGGCCCCTTCCACCTGGTGTTCTCCGGCCTGTCCGCATGCCTGGAGCGCCGCCTCCGCGAAGCGGATCATGCCGGAGGCGCCGATGGGATTGGTCGACAGGACACCGCCCGACATGTTGACGGGCAGGTCCCCGTCCAGCTCGGTCACCCCGGATTCGGTGAGTTTCCAGCCCTCGCCCTCGTCGGCGAAGCCGAGGTTCTCCAGCCACATGGGCTCGTACCAGGAGAACGGCACGTACATCTCGACGGCGTCGATGTCGCGGCGCGGATCGGCGATCTGGGCCTGCCGGTACACGTCGGCGGCACAGTCCTTGCCGGCCTGCGGCGACACGGCGTCCTTGCCGGCGAAGAGGGTGGGCTCACTGCGCATGGCGCCTCCCAGCATCCACGCGGGTGGCCGGGGCGCGCGTGCCGCGCCCGCCCGGTCCGTCAGCACCATGGCGCAGGCGCCGTCGGAGGACGGGCAGGTCTCGGAGTAGCGGATCGGATCCCACAGCATGGGCGAGGCCTGGACCTTCTCCAGAGTGATGTCGTGCTCATGGAGGTGGGCGTAGGGGTTCTTCAGCGCGTTGCGCCGGTCCTTGTACGCCACCAGCGAGCCGACGGTGTCGGGCGCGCCGGTGCGCCGCATGTACGCGCGCACGTGCGGGGCGAAGAAGCCGCCCGCCCCCGCGAGCAGCGGCTGCTGGAAGGGGATCGGCAGGGACAGGCCCCACATGGCGTTGGACTCGGACTGCTTCTCGAAGGCGAGCGTGAGGACGGTGCCGTGCACGCGCGCCGCGACCAGATTGGCGGCGACGAGCGCGGTCGAGCCGCCGACCGATCCGGCGGTGTGCACGCGCAGCATCGGTTTGCCGACCGCGCCGAGCGCGTCGGCGAGGTACAGCTCGGGCATCATCACGCCCTCGAAGAAGTCGGGCGCCTTGCCGACGACGACGGCGTCCATGTCGGCCCAGGTCAACTCGGCGTCGTCGAGCGCCCGCCTGGCCGCTTCACGCACAAGTCCCGCGATCGACACGTCCCGCCGGGCCGCCACGTGCTTGGTCTGGCCGATCCCTACGACGGCCACGGGCTCCTTGCTCATCGCGGATCCCCTTCGAGTACGGCGACCAGGTTCTGTTGCAGACAGGGCCCGGAGGTGGCGTGGGCGAGGGCCCGGTCGGACTCGCCGCGGTGGATGCCGGCGGCGGCCTCCCCGATGCGGATGAGCCCGGCGGCCATGATCGGGTTGGCGGCGAGGGCCCCGCCGGACGGGTTCACCCGCACGCTGTCGTCCAGCCGGAGCGCCTTGCGCAGCACGACCTCCTGCGAGGTGAACGGCGCGTGCAACTCGGCCGTGTCGACGGGCCGTTCGAAGGCCCCGGCCTTCTCGGCGGCCAGGCGGGTGGAGGGCGAGTCGGTCAGGTCGCGGACGCCGAGGCCGTGCGCCTCGATGCGGTGGTCGATGCCGCGGATCCACGCCGGCCGCTCGCACAGTTCCCGGGCCCGCTCCCCCGCCGCGAGGACCACGGCGGCGGCTCCGTCGCCGATGGGCGGGCAGTCTCCGGTACGGAGGGGCCGTACGAGGTAGTCCCCTTGCGGTACCGAACCCCGCAGCTGGGCGTGGGAGTTGGCGGCGGCGTCCGCGCGGCTGCGGGCTGCGACGGCCGCGAGTGCAGGCTCGTCGGTGTCGCCCGCGTCGATGAGGGCCTGTGCCTGCAGGGCGGCCAGGGCGACGGAGTCGGGCCACAGGGGAGCCACGTAGTACGGGTCGAGCTGCCGGGTCAGGACGTCACGTACGGAGCCGGGTGAGGACTTGCCGTAGGAGTAGACGAGGGCGGTGTCCGCGTCCCCCGTCAGGAGCTTGGTCCACGCCTCGTACAGCGCCCACGCGCCGTCCATCTCGACGTGCGACTCGGAGATGGGCGGCCAGGCGCCTACGCCGTCGAGGGCGAGGGTGAAGGAGAAGGCGCGGCCGGCGAGGTAGTCGCTGGAGCCGGAGCAGGTGAAGCCGATGTCGGCGGTCTTCAGGCCGGTCTGTCCGAGTACGTCGTGCAGCACCGGCATCAGCATCTCCACCTCGGAGAGCTCCTCGCTGGTGCGCCGATGGCCGGTCTGGGCGAAGGCGACCAGTGCTATGTCACGCATCACAGCAGCTCCTTGTACGCGTCGTACTCCGCGTCGGGTTCGCCGGTGGGCCGGTAGTGGTCCGGATGGCGGGTCCCTTCGGTCCACACCGGTTCGACGCGCAGGCCCATGCGCACCTGGTCGTAGGGGATGCCGCCGATGCGGCCGTGCAGCGCGAGGTCGGCGCCGTCGAGGGCGATGTGGGCGTAGACGTACGGGACTTCGATGTCGAGGTTCTTCGCCTTGATGTTGACGATGCAGTACGTGGTGACGGTGCCCCGCGGCCCCACCTCGACCTGTTCCGACGTGGCGACGCCGCAGGTGGGGCAGGCGCCCCTGGGCGGGACGTACACCTTGCGGCAGGAGGGACAGCGTTCGCCCACCGTCCGCCGCTCGGAGAGCGCGTGGATGTAGGCGGTCTGGGCGCGGCCGGGCGAGTAGGTGTAGTCGAGGCGGGCGGGGGCGACGATTCCGGTGATGGCATCGGTGAACTTGCCGCTGTGGCCTGCCGGTTGGGCGGGTTCTCCGTCGTACGGTTCGAAGCAGGCGATGTCGGTGATGGCGCCGGACCGCTCATCGGCCCAGCGGACGCGGACGCGCATGCCGGTGTGTACGGCGTCGGGGCCGGGGGCGTCGAGGGCGTGCAGAAGGGCGGTGTCGGCGCCGTCGAGGCGGACCAGGACCCAGGCGAAGGGGGTGTCGAGGGGCTGCCCGCGGCGGGGTTCGTGGTTCCAGGCCCAGGTGGTGACCGTGCCGGTGGGGGCGACCTCGACCAGGTCGCGGATCTCCTCGGCGGTGACGGGGTCGTACTCGACGGGCGGGACGAGGACGCGGCCGTCGCCGGTCTTCACCCCGAGGACGACACGCTCGCGCAGGCCGGTAAGGAAGGCGCTCTGGACGGGGCCGACGGAGCGGGTGAAGGGGAATTCGACGGCGAGGGGGGCTTTGAGGACTTCGGGCATGCCCGGTCTCCTTCGGGTCAGGCGCGCTTGTATGTGGGCGGTCGCTTCTCCGCGAAGGCGCGGGCGCCCTCCTTGGCGTCGGCGGTGTCGAAGATGGGCCAGCCGCGCTTGAGTTCGGAGGCGAGGCCGTCCGTCTCCGTCATGTCGGCGGTTTCGTACACGGACGCCTTGACGGCTTCGACCGCCAACGGCCCGCAGGCGTTGATCTGTTCGGCGATCTCCAGTGCCTTGGCGAGGGCGGTGGTGTCGGGCACGACATGGCCGATCAGGCCGACGTCGGCGGCTTCCCGGGCGGTGTAGGGGCGGCCGGTGAGCAGCATCTCCAGCGCGTGGGTGCGCGGGATCTGGCGTTGCAGCCGGACGGTGGAGCCGCCGATGGGGAACAGGCCGCGCTTGACCTCGAAGAGGCCGAAGGTCGCCGACTCGCCCGCGACGCGGATGTCGGTGCCCTGGAGGATCTCGGTGCCGCCCGCCACGCAGTGGCCCTCGACGGCGGCGATCACCGGCTTGCGGGGGCGGTGGTGGCGCAGCATCGCCTTCCAGTGCAGGTCCGGATCGGCCTTGAGGCGGTCGCGGTAGTGCTCGCCCTCCATGCCCTTGCCGGCGAGGGCCTTGAGGTCCATGCCGGCGCAGAACGCACCGCCCGCGCCGGTCAGCACGATCGAGCGGACGGCATCGTCCTCGTCGGCCTCGATCCAGCCGTCGTACAGGCCGACGAGCATGGACAGCGAGAGCGCGTTCCTCGCGTCCGGCCTGTTGAGCGTGAGCACCAGTGTGGCGCCTTCGCGCTGCACGGTGAGGTGTTCGGTCCCACCCATGACCCATCTCCCCTCTCAAAGAACGAGAACAGGTTGCAGTAGGCGGGGAGCCACTTCAAGGGTTTTCTGACAGGCAGTCAGATTTCTTCGCGCGGACCCTTCACAGTTGCCGCCCCCTTTGCTCTGATGACCGGCGAACCGGCAACTGCCAGGCACGCCCGGGGTCAGGAGGAGCGGTGGAGTACAACCTTGCCGATCTGTTCGAGTCGGTCGTCGACGTGGTGCCGGACCGCGAGGCCCTGGTGTACATCGACCACCCGGGCACGGGGACGGAGCACCGGCTGACGTACGCGGAGCTGGACACGGCGGCGAACCGCATCGCCCACCACCTGATCGACGCCGGGATACGCCCTGGTGAACACCTTGGGCTGCACCTCTACAACGGCATCGAGTATCTGCAGACGGTGTTCGGGTGCCTGAAGGCGCGGATCGTCCCGGTCAACGTCAACTACCGTTACGTTGAGGACGAGTTGGTGTACCTGTACCGGGACGCCGATCTGGTGGCGCTGGTCTTCGACGCGGAGTTCGACGGGCGGGTGGCGGCGGCGCTGCCGCAGTGTCCGAAGCTGCGGCATCTGGTGCGGGTGGGCGGGGCCGAGGACGGGGGAGCCGCCGTGTCGTTCGCCGACGCCGAGGCGGGCGGGTCGCCGGAGCGCGGGTTCCCGGCCCGGTCGGGCGACGACCAGTTCATCATCTACACGGGCGGCACCACCGGGATGCCCAAGGGTGTGATGTGGCGGCAGGAGGACCTGTTCTTCTCGGGGCTCGGCGGAGGCGCGCCGACCGGTGAGCCGGTCAAGAAGCCGCAGGAGCTCGCCGAGCGGGTCGCGGCCGGCGGCTCCGGGATCACCTTCTTCCCCACTCCCCCGCTCATGCACGGCACCTCGACGCTCACCTCCTTCATCGGCTTCAACTTCGGACAACGGGTCGTCATCCACCGCAAGTTCGTGCCCGAGGAGGTGCTGCGGACGATCGAGAAGGAGAAGGTCACCAGCATCTCGCTGGTCGGCGACGCGATGCTGCGGCCGCTGATCGACACCCTGGCCGGGCCCATGAAGGGCACGGACTGCTCGTCGGTGTTCAGCGTGTCCTCGTCCGGCGCGGTGCTCTCGGAGACGGTGCGCCGGCAGTTCCAGCAGCTGCTCCCGAACGCGATGCTGCTCAACAACTACGGCTCCTCCGAGTCCGGCTTCAACGGCACGGCGACGGCCGACTCCGGGGCCGGGCAGAGCTTCCGCATCCGCGTCAACTCCCGTACGCAGGTGGTCGATCCGGCCACCCACGAGCCGGTCGCCGTGGGCGAGGTGGGCCGGGTCGCACAGTGCGGCCACGTCCCGCTCGGCTACTACAACGACCCGAAGAAAACCGCCGAGACCTTCTTCGAGAAGGACGGCGAGCGGTGGGTGCTGCTCGGCGACATGGGGACGGTGGACGAGGAGGGTGTGGTCACGGTTCTCGGCCGGGGCTCGCAGTGCATCAACACCGGGGGCGAGAAGGTGTATCCGGAGGAGGTCGAGCAGGCGCTGAAGTCCCATCCGGACGTGTACGACGCGCTGGTGGCCGGGGTGCCGGACGCGAAGTGGGGCAACCATGTGGCGGCGGTCGTACAGCTGCGGGACGGCGCACCACGGCCTTCGCTGGAGGACGTGCAGTCCTACTGCCGTACCCATCTCGCCGGTTACAAGATCCCGCGGCAGCTGGTGATCGCCGAGACGATACGGCGGTCGCCCAGCGGCAAGGCCGACTACCGGTGGGCTCGGGAGGTGGCGGTCGCGGCGGACCGCTAGGGCGTGTATCGAAAGTGGATCTTGACCATGAGATGATCTTGCTTCGTGACACCTGGAGATCTCACGGACGAACAATGGGCCGTGCTGGAACCGCTGTTGCCGAAGGGCAAGAAGCCGGGCCGGCCACCGATATGGACCCGGCGGCAGCTGATCGCGGCATACACTTCCGGGTCCGTACCGGCATCCCATGGCGGGATATTCCCGAGGGGTACGGGCCGTGGGGCCGGGCGTACGACCCCTTCCGCCGCTGGCAGCGCAACGGCACCTGGCAGCGCATCTTCACCCAGCTCCAGACCCGGGCCGATGCGAAGGACCTGATCACCTGGGACCTCAACATCGACTCCACCGTCTGCCGGGCCCACCAGCACGCCGCCGGAGCGAGGAAAAGGGGGAGCTGCAGAAGGAGCCGCCCGGCGGCGTCGCCACCGAGCCCGGTGACCACGGACTCGGGCGCTCGCGCGGCGGACTGACCACGAAGCTGCACCTGGCCGTCGAGCAGGGGCAGAAGCCCATGTCCATCGTGATCACCCCCGGACAGCGCGGGCACTCCCCGCTGTTCGAGGCAGTCCTGGGCCGCATCAGGGTGCCCCGACTGGGGCCAGGCAGACCGCGCACTCGGCCGAGGCGGGTGCGCGCCGACAAGGCGTACGCCTCCCGCAAGAACCGCGCCTACCTGCGCAGACGTGGCATCCGCTGCACCATCCCGGACAAGGCAGACCAGGCCCGCAACCGAAGGAAGCTCGGCTCTCGCGGCGGCCGTCCGACGAAGTTCGACTCTGAGGGCTACAAGGCTCGGCATGCGGTCGAGTGCGGTATCAATCGCCTCAAAAGGCACCGCGCAGTGGCCACGCTCGGCTTCATATGGCGGCTCTGCGACCTGGGCCTTCCGCGCTGTCTCAGGATCCTTCATCGGTGGGCCGTCTCAACTCCACTGCGCTTTCCCGGAGTCGTTCGCCCGGCCGCATTCGCGCAAAGGTTCTATTCTCTCGGGTGTCTGACGCTGTACAACCATCGCCCGCCGCAGTCGGTCGTCTCTGGGAGCAGGGCTACCGGGGGTGACTTGGCATGCGGCGAGTGCGAGGGATGGCGTCCTTGGCGGGCGCGGCGTTGATCGTCGGGTGCTCGGCTACGGGCACCGCACAGCCCGCTCCCTCCACCGCGCACACGTCCGTGGCCGTCGACGGTCCCTGGCGCGCGTGGACGAAGTCCCTCTCCCGGCAGGAGGCGTCCGGAACCTGTGGCGCCACGGCCCACCAGGTCGTGTGCAGCACCGCCCCCGACGGCCTCCTCGGGGTCTCCCGGGTCACCGGCGCGATCACCTGGACGGTCCCCGCCACCGGTGGCGGCGGAAAGAACGGCGGGCTCGTCGTCGACGCAGCCGACGAACGCGCCGCCACCAGCGGCGGTCACACGCTGCGCGCCGCGAATCTGCGCACGGGTAAGGCGGCCTGGACCCACCGGCTGCCCTCCAAGCGCTCCTACCTCGGCATGGCCGCGGCGGACGGCGTCGTCTACGCCCTCGACGCCAAGAGCGACGCCGTGCAGACCGAGGGCTACACGAACGTCGCCCTCGGTGCCTTCCGGGCGTCCGACGGTGCAGCGCTGTGGCACAGGGCCGTCGATGCGATCCCGTACGAAGGCATCGCCGCGTTCGGCGGCCGGGTCTACAGCACCGACGGCACGAAGGTCACCGCCCGCGACGCCCGTACCGGCAGGAGCGTCGCGACCAGCCCGCCAGGCACCGCCTCCTACGGCGGCGTCCCCCTGGACTGGTGCCCGCACCTGATCTCCGGCGGCGGCTACCTGGTGTGCGCAGGTAGCTCCGCTACTGCCGGCGACGCCTTCCCGCCCCTCCGCCGTCTCGACCCGGTCACGCTCGGGCCGCTCAGGACCGCCGCCGAGGACCCGGGCCTGAAGCCCGAACGCGGCGTGATCTCGTCGGACGGTGTGCTGATGCTGTTCGAGGACACCCCGGAGGACCCGGGCACCGGTACCTGGAACGCCTACGATCTCAACCACCCCCGCAGGCTGTGGAGCTACGACACCACCACGGAGGAAGCCGAGCTGTCCGGTGGGCGGTTCGTGACCTTCACCCCCGGGAACGACGACACCAGGGGACGCGTGATCACGATCGACCTGCACGCCGGCCCGGACGGGACCGGAGCCGCCGCGCCGCGCATGTCCCCGCCGTACCCGCAGTCCAGGGGCGGCGAACACCCCGCGCTCATCGCGCCGGGAGGCCGCTCGGGCCATGTCGTCGTCGAGCCGACGACCCATCACGCCCTGCGCTCGATCCCGCTTCCTTGACCAGCCCGTTGTGGCCGTCCCGAGACATGCCGTGGACCGCTCAGGAGCCGGAGCATGGATCTGCCTGTGATGCCGCCCGTGGAGCCCATACTCGCCAAGTCCGTGGAACAGATGCCGCAGGGCATGCGCTGCGAGCCCACGTGGGACGGGTTTCGGGCGATTGTGTTCCACGACGGGGACGAGATCGAGCTCGGCAGTCGGACGCGCAAGCCGCTGGCCAGGTATTTTCCCGAGATGGAGGAGGCACTCAAGGAGAGGCTGCCCGAACGCTGCGTGCTGGATGGGGAGATCGTCATCGCGCGTGAGGGGCAGCTGGACTTCGACGCGCTGACCGAGCGGCTCCACCCGGCGGACTCCCGGATGCCCGGCGAGAAGACCCCGGCCTCCTTTATGACCTTCGACCTGCTGGCGCTGGCGGACAAGCCGCTGCTGGACGTGCCCCCTCCGACCGGCGCGCACTCCTGACCCGCGCGCTGTCCGGTGTGACGGCCCCCGTGCACCTCGAACCGGCGACGACCTCCGGCAAGAAGGCCGTGTCCTGGGCACCGTTCAGGCCGGAGCGGGTGGCCGAGCCGGCGTACGAGCGCATGGAGAACAGGGCGCGTTTCCGGCACACGGCCCGCTTCCGCCGCTGGCGCCCGGACCGGACTCCCGAGAGCTGCACGGCAATTCGCCCGGCTGCTGGCGATGACGACGCGCTGCGGCTTCGCCTCCGCCTGGACGGAGGCTGACTGTCACGGCGGAGTTGACACGCGAACCTCCCCCGCCCGATGTCATGGCCGCCTTGCCTCGATGCCTGCTCACACCGCGGAGGAGGTCAGGTACCGGTGTCATCCAAAAGGTGGAGCAGGCCGAACAGTGACTCTCATTAGCGCTTCACATGTGCAGCCGCAGTGCAGCCGGGCCTGAGATTGTGAAGCGGGCTTTGAGACCGCACAACATTCGATACACGCCCTGGGCGGCAGGTCGGGGCCCGCCTGTGGGCCGGTCCGGGCGACGGGCGTACTCTTTGCGCGCGGTTGACCCGGGTGTTTGAACGGAGGGTGACCCAGGGCCGTACGCGAGGTTGGCGGCCCAGCCCTGCGGGCCCGGTCCGCCGTGCCATCAGCGGTTTCGCACGGAAGGACCCACGGGTGTCGCACCTCACGCCCCCTCGTCAACTGCCGGACGCCGACACGGCGGCTGAACCGGGCGAGCCGACGGAGCCCACGGAATCGGCGGAGTCGGTGATCGACGACAGGGCGGCCGAGTCTGCGGATGCGGAAGCTCCGGAGGCTGAGGAGGTCGAGGAGGCACCGGAGGCTGAGGAGGTTACGGAACCGAGCGGCGCCTCCGAGATCCCCGAAGAGCCGGTGGCCCTGAGCACCGAGGCTGCACCGGTACCCGAACCCGAGACCGCATCCGTACCTGATCCCGCACCCGAACCCGTCGCCACAGACCGCCCCGGCTGGTTCGGCTGGCGCCGTCGCTATCCCCTGGCCGCACTTGCCGTGCGGGTGGGTACGAGTGTCCTGGCCGGCGCGCTGGTGTTCGTCGTCCTCCTCGTGCCCAACCGTCTCGACCGGATCAACCTCCAGGCGTTCCTCCGCCTCCCCGTCGAGGGGATCTTCCTCGCGGCCGCCCTGCTCGTCCTGCCGTCGAAGGCACGGCGGATCACGGCCGGCGTCCTGGGGGCGTTCCTCGGGTTGTCCACCATTCTGAAGTGCCTCGACATGGGCTTCCGCCAGACTCTGGCCCGGCCGTTCGACCTGGTCTTCGACTGGGTTCTGCTGAGCGACGGGGCGGACTGGGTGAAGGACTCGTTCGGGCGCTCGGGCGAGGTGCTCGCGATCGTCGGGGTGATCGTCCTGGTCGTCCTCGTGCTCGTGCTGAGCGCGCTCGCGGTGGTGCGGCTGGCGGATGTGCTGGCCCGGCACCGTCCCATGGCCGTACGCAGCACGCTGGTCCTCGGTACCGCGTGGATCATCTGCTTCACCATGGGTGTGCAGTTCGGCGGTGTCACGGTCGCCACCAAGGGCTACGCCCAGTATCTCGCCAACCGTGTGCAGTACGTCCGCGACGGCCTCGGTGACGCCGACGTCTTCAAGAAGCAGATGGCCGTCGACGCCTACGCCAAGACCCCGTCGAACCAGCTGCTGACCGGGCTGCGCGGCAAGGACGTGATGTTGACCTTCATCGAGAGCTACGGCCGGGTGGCGATCGACGATCCTTCGATGGCACCGGAGATCGACGCGACGCTCCAGGAAGGCAACGCCAGGCTGAAGTCGGCCGGCTTCGCGGCGCGCAGCGGCTGGCTCAGGTCGCCGGTGACGGGCGCCGGCAGCTGGCTCGCCCACTCGACGTTCCTGTCCGGCCTGTGGATCAAGAACCAGCAGCGGTACCGCACCCTGACCACCAGCGACCGCGCGACCCTGACCAGCTACTTCCAGAAGACCGGCGCCTGGCGGACGGTCGGCATCGTCCCGGGCGTGCGCAAGGCCTGGCCCGAGGGCAAGTACTTCGGCCTCGACCACATCTACGACTCCACGCACCTCGGCTACTACGGTCCGTACTTCAGCTGGACGCCGGTGCCGGACCAGTTCAGCCTGGAGGCCTTCCAGAAGCTGGAGCACGGCAAGAAGAACCGCGACCCGATCATGGCGGAGATCATCCTCGCCTCCAGCCACAACCCCTGGTCCCCCATCGCCCACATGATCGACTGGAAGGACCTCGGGAACGGCAAGGTCTTCTACAAGATCAAGAAAGAGGGAACGAACCCCACCGAGGTCTGGAAGAGCGCCAAGCGTGTGCGCACCGAGTACCGCAAGGCCATCCAGTACTCCCTGGACAGCCTGACCCAGTGGATGCAGCGCTACGGCGACAAGGACACCGTCCTCGTCTTCCTCGGCGACCACCAGCCCGTCCCGACGGTCACCGGGGGCAGCGCGAACAGGGACGTGCCGATCTCGATCGTCGCCCGCGATCCGAAGGTGCTGGACCGCGTCGCCAACTGGGGCTGGACGGATGGGATCAAGCCCGCGGACAACGCCCCGGAGTGGACCATGAACAAGTTCCGGGACCGCTTCATGACGGCGTACGGGCCGCAGGGCGGGTGAGGTGACGGGCCGAGGGGGGGCCGGGGCCGGGGTCTTCCGGACGGCGTAGCAAGACGCGCTCGGGCGGGACGGCCTCCCTAGGGTCGCAGTAACGGTGATCGAAATTCACCGGACCCGAAGAGGACCCCCATGAACATACGGATACGCGCGCTGTGCACAGCCGCACTCACGATCCTCGCGACCACGGGGCCTGCGGCCGTCGTGGCACACGCACAGACAGACCTGGACTGCAACAACTTCACGTTTCAGGAGGACGCGCAGGCGGAGTTCAACCGCGATCCCAGCGATCCCTTCCGTCTGGACGCGGACAACGACGGCATCGCCTGCGAATGGCTGCCGCACAGAGGCTCGGCCACGGTCACGTCCACCCCTGTCCCCCAAGGAACGGTCACGCCCACCTCGATTCCCCAACGCGGGGTGAACGCGGGCGTCGGCGGCAGCACGGGGCCGGCCGGCTTCGAGGTGGCGGGCGGCATCGGGCTAACCGTCGTCGCGCTGGGCCTGGTCGGCGGTCATGTCGTTCTGCGGCGGCGCCGAAGCGCTGCCGGGGCCGGGCCTCGAAGGTTTTGACGCCGGCCGCCTCGCTGCTCACCTGCTGCTCGATCAGCCGGTGAAACACACCCGACGGCCCTCGGCCGGGATCAGGCACACGCGGGCGTCGCCCGGGTCGTGCGGCGGCGTCATGGCCGTCATCGGGGTTGCCAGGTAGGCGTTGCGCTCGTTCTCGTTGTCGACGTGGATCTCCTTGCGGGATGCGCCCGGCAGGGTGAGTTCGACCCGGTCGCCGAGGTGGAGATGGGCGGCGCGGGCCCAGATGGCGTGGCATGCCGTGCCGTTGCGCAGTTGCACGCTGCGTCCGTCGGCGGCGGTGCGCCCCGCGAGGGTCGTGACCATCCGCTGGCCGCCGCACCCCATGTCGATCGGGTTCTTCCCCTCACAGGTACGGCCCGAGCAGCCGGGACCGGGCGTGAAGGTCGCCGGGGCGGTGCCGGTGGTGGCCGATGACGAACCGTGCGGCCCGGACAGCAGCACGGCGACGGCTGCCACCGTGGCCGCCGCCAGCCCGGCCGCCGCGCCCCACGCATACGGGGTGCTGCGGACGTTCCGGCGCTCGGGGAGCGGCTCCGGCGTCGCCCGGGCCCGCCCGCTCCAGCGGGCGTCGGCCAGCTCCCACAACGCCAGCAGCCGTTCGGGGCGTACGCCCGCCACCTCGCACAGCGCCTCAACGGCGCGGCGCGGCACCGGCTGCGAGCCCGCCAGATAGCGGGCCCAGGAAGACTTGCTGTACGGGGTGCGCCGGGCCAGCTGGGCCAGGCTCAGTCCCGCCGCGCCGCGCACCTCGCGCATCCTCCCGGCCAGTTGTGCCGTCTCCGGGCTCATGTGCGCAGCTTCTTCCAGGTGTCGGGCCCGATGATGCCGTCCGGCGCGAGCCCGTGCCGTTTCTGGAAGGCGCGCGCGGCACGGGCGGTCTTCTCGCCGTACACCCCGTCGACCCGTCCGCTGTCGAAGCCGTGCCGCCGCAGCAGACACTGCGCCTCCACGACGTCCCAGCCGGTGCTGCCCCGGTCCAGGAGCACGTCACGGCTGGTGGAGTAGCCCGCGGTCACGGCGCCGTTCTCGTGCCGGATCCGGTCACAGCCGTACGTGTGACCGCTGGGGAAGGCGGTGGCTCCGGGCGCGGCGTTCTGCTCCGCCGGGGTGCTGTCGTCTCCGTGCCAGCCGGTTCCGGTCAGGAATCCGGCGCCGAACGCCACCAGGACGGCGGCGACGGCGACGGCCGGCAGCGCGTGAGTGGTGCGCCGTAATCGGGTCGTGCGGCGTGTGGGGCGGGGCTCGTCGTCGATGGTCGCCGTTCGCTGTGCCCGCGCGGTTTCGGCGACCTCGTGCAGCACCAGCAGCCGCTCCGCGGGCGCCCCGCAGACTTCGGCGAGTTCCTCGGCAGCGGCGCGTGGCACCGGCTTCTTGCCGTTGAGATAGCGCTCCCAGGACGAGGAGCTGTACGAGGTCTTGGCCGCGAGCGCGGCCAGGCTCAGGCCCGCGCGGTCCTTCAACCGCCTCAGCTGTGCGACGAGCTGCCGCTCCGCGTCGTCCAGCCCGGCGGGCAGTTCCTTCCAGCGCGTCATGTCACTTCCCCGTACGCCTGCGGAGTGGCCGTCGTGGAGGAGGACGCTGTTCCACCGGTGCTGCGGTTGCGGATCCCGTCCACTGTGACCGCTTCCCGCCCCCGCCCACCGTCCCACGGTTTTGTCAGGGGACACAGCGTCCCAGCAGGTCAGCGCGTGGGCCGTGCCGCGTGCCACCGGGTCGACCGGTTCCCCTGGCCCGTGCCGGATCCGGCCGGGCAACGTCGGTGGTGCCACCGAGGGGCACGGCCCGGGAGCGTCCTCCCGTGCCGTCGTATTCCACCGGAAGCGACGCGGCCCCTCAACCCACCGGAAAGGAACCGGCCATGACCATGCGCAGGACCCTCGCACTCGCGACCGTCACCGGAGCGCTCGGCGCCGGCCTGGTGCTGGGCTCCGTCGGCAGCGCTTCCGCGCGACCCGACGTGCCGGACATCAGCCGTGGCGACACGGGCGTACCCGTGCTGTGCGTCCAGCACGGGTACAACGACTGGGCCAGGCGGACCCATCACCACACGATCGGCGAGGACCGGATCTTCGGCTCCGACACCTACGGCGCGGTCCGGCTCTTCCAGCAGAAGTCCGGCCTGCACATCGACGGCGTCGTCGGCAAGAACACCGGCAACAGCCTTCTGGACAACCTCCAGGGCGACGGCGGCTGGCGCTCCGGCTGCTACGAGCACCTGCCGAGCACGCACCACTGATCGAAGCGGTCCCGCGTGGGGCCCTGTCCTCTCGGGGGAGGACAGGGCCCCACACGCTCTTCACTCCTCCTCGAATGTCCCGGTAGCGGTCGCATCCCGCAACCTGAACGATCGCGGCCACGGTCCGGGCTCCTACTCTGCCGACGGCAAAAGGGGCCCGTCCCGGTCCAAGAAGCCGGCGACCCGGCCTGCGAACCACCCGGGGTCGTCCACCCACGGACAGCGCCCGGCACCAGGCTGGACCGTGAATTCGGCCTTCGGCAACTCATCGGCGGCGGTGCGCGCAGGCTCGGGGCGGGGGCCGCCGTCGAACTCGCCGACGAGGACGAGGACCGGTGCGGCCACCAGGGTGAGGAAGCCTGCATCGGACCTCCCGGCAGGACGATGAGCGGCTCCCCTCCACACCCCGCGATCACCGCCTCCCCCGTCACCCGTTCGCCGTAGCGCGGCAGGTCCTCGATGGGGTCGATCTCGCGGCCGGGCTCGCGCAGCCGCGCCCAGAAAATGCGGGCCGACCTCTTGCCTGCCCCGACGTGGCCTGAATTACTGATCCCGAAGAGCACGACCGAATGATCGGTCGCCCGTATTGATGTGGTTGGCGAGGGAGACGTCCCCATGGTGGATGCGACGGAGCTGCTGGACCCGGGGGAACGGCTCGACGCCGGTGCGCTGCGGGCGCTGCAGCTGGAGCGGCTGCGGGCCTCGCTGCGGCACGCGTACGAGCACGTGCCCTTCTACCGGGAGTCCTTCGACAAGGCGGGCGTCCGCCCGGACGAGTGCCGGTCCCTGGCCGACCTGGCTCGTTTCCCGTTCACCACGAAGGCGGACCTGCGCGAGAACTACCCGTACGGCATGTTCGCCGTGCCCCAGGACCACATCCGCCGGATCCACGCCTCCAGCGGCACCACCGGGCGCCCCACTGTCGTCGGCTACACGGACAACGACCTTTCCCTCTGGGCCGACATGGTGGCCCGTTCGATCCGCGCGGCGGGCGGCCGGCCCGGCGACAAGGTGCATGTGGCGTACGGCTACGGCCTGTTCACCGGCGGCCTCGGCGCACACTACGGGGCCGAACGGCTCGGCTGTACGGTCATCCCCGCGTCCGGCGGCATGACGGCCCGCCAGGTCCAGCTGATCCAGGACCTCGAGCCGCAGATCATCATGGTGACGCCGACGTACATGCTCACGCTCCTCGACGAGTTCGAGCGCCAGGGCGTCGATCCGCGCGGCACCTCCCTGCGCGTGGGCATCTTCGGTGCCGAGCCGTGGACCGAGCAGATGCGCCTGGAGATCGAGGAGCGGTTCGCGATCGACGCGGTCGACATATACGGGCTGTCCGAGGTGATCGGCCCGGGTGTGGCCCAGGAGTGCGTGGAGACGAAGGACGGGCTGCACATCTGGGAGGACCACTTCTACCCGGAGGTCGTCGATCCGATCACCGGCGAGGTGCTGCCGGACGGCGAGGAGGGCGAGCTGGTGTTCACCTCGCTCACCAAGGAGGCGATGCCGGTCGTCCGTTACCGCACGCGCGACCTGACCCGCCTGCTGCCGGGCACGGCACGGGTGTTCCGGCGGATGGAGAAGGTCACCGGGCGCAGCGACGACATGGTGATCCTGCGGGGGGTGAACCTCTTTCCCACGCAGATCGAGGAGATCGTGCTGCGCACGCCCGGTGTCGCGCCGCACTTCCAGTTGCGTCTGACCCGGGAGGGCCGTCTCGACGCCCTCACCGTGCGGGCGGAGGCCCGGCCCGACGCCGGCCCCGAGGTGCGGGAGGCCGCCGCGCAGGCGATCGCGGCGGCGGTGAAGGACGGCATCGGGGTGTCGGTCGCGGTGGAGATCGTCGAACCGGAGTCGCTGGAGCGGTCGGTGGGCAAGATCCGGCGGATCGTGGACCTGCGGTCGCGCTGACTGCAACTGGCGCCGCGGCTGTGTCGGATGTGCGCCGAGGCCCCTCCTGGTCGGAGAACTAGCCGGAGAACCGGTCCCGCAGCTCCCTCTTGAGGATCTTTCCGCTTGCGTTTCGTGGCAGTTCCGCCACGAACTCCACCCGCTTCGGCGCCTTGAAGTGGGCGAGCTTCTCGCGGGCGTGGGCGATCAGTTGCTCCTCGGTCACCTCGCCGCGGGGGACGACGACCGCTGTGACCGCCTCGATCCAGCGTTCGTCGGGCAGGCCGATCACGGCGACCTCGGCGACGGACTCGTGGGTGTAAAGGGCGTCCTCGACCTGGCGTGAAGCAACGAGTACGCCACCGGAGTTGATGACGTCCTTCACACGGTCGACGATCGTGTAGTAGCCGTGGGCGTCGCGCACCGCCAGGTCGCCGGAGTGGAACCAGCCGTCGCGGAAGGCGTCGGCCGTCTCCTCGGGTTTGTCCCAGTAGCCCTCGCACAACTGCGGGGAGCGGTAGACGACTTCGCCGGGCGTGCCGTCGGGGACGTCCTTGCCGTCCTCGTCGACCACGCGGGCGTCGACGAAGAGGACGGGGCGGCCGCAGGAGTCCATGCGGCCCTTGTGCTCGTCGGGTGCGAGGACGGTGGCCAGGGGGCCGATCTCGCTCTGGCCGAAGCAGTTGTAGAAGCCGAGCTCGGGGAGTCGTTCGCGCAGGCGCTCCAGCACGGGCACCGGCATGATCGAGGCGCCGTAGTACGCCTTGCGGAGTCCGCCGAGGTCGCGGGTGGTGAAGTCGGGGCGGTTGGACAGGCCGATCCACACCGTGGGCGGGGCGAACAGGCTGTCCACGCGGCCGGTTTCGATGAGGTCGAAGAGCCGGTCGCCGTTCGGGGCGTCGAGGATGATGTTCGTGGCGCCGACCGCGAGGTAGGGCAGCAGGAACACGTGCATCTGCGCGGAGTGATAGAGCGGGAGGGAGTGCACGGGGCGGTCGCCGGCGCTGAGGTCGAGGGCGGTGATCGCGCTCAGGTACTCGTGCACCAGGGCGCGGTGCGTCATCATCGCGCCCTTGGGCAGGGCTGTGGTGCCGGAGGTGTACAGGAGTTGCACCAGGTCCTCGGTGCGCGGCTCGGGCCCGTCGTACGCGGGGGCCGCAGCCAGGCGGGCCAGCAGGGAGTCGTCGGCGTCGCGCAGGGGCAACGTCCGTACGCCGTCCGCGAGTTGACCAGCCAGGTCGGGATCGGTGAGGACCAGCGAGCTGCCGGACTGGCCGACGATGTAGGCGAGGTCGTCGCCGGTCAGGTTCTGGTTGACCGGCACATGGACGAGGCCCGCGCGGGCGCAGGCAAGGAAGCCGATCAGATAGGCGTCCGAGTTGTGGCCGTAGGCGCCGACCCGGTCGCCGGGGGCGAGTCCCTGGTCGAGCAGGAGGCTCGCCGCGCGGGAGACGGCCTCGTCCAGTTCCTCGTACGTCCACCTGCGGTCGCCGTACTCGACCGCGACCCTCGCCGGGGTGCGTCGGGCGCTGCGCCGCAGCACCCCGTCAACCGTGCTGCCGTGTCCCTGCGTCATGACTGATGATCCTCGGTCCGTGGCCGGGGCAGGTCAAGCACCCGGGAGGCTCACGCACCCACCCGTCGGCACGCTCAACCGCTCCTTCCCCCAATGACGTTGGGAGGCACCATTGCGCACCCGTATGAGACGACTGGTCGTCGCGGCCGTCGCGTTACTCACGGCCTCGTCCGCGCTGCAGGCCACTGCGGCCGAGCGCCCGGGCCGCCAGGAACATCCCTCGCACGGCGGGCTGTCCGCCGTCATCCGCTACACCGAGTACGGCATTCCGCACATCGTCGCCGAGGACTACGCGGACCTCGGCTTCGGCACCGGCTGGGCGCAGGCCGCCGACCAGGTGTGCCTGCTGGCCGACGGTTATGTGACCGTGCGCGGCGAGCGCTCGCGCTTCTTCGGCCCCGACGCGGCGACCGACTTCTCTCTTTCGTCGGCCTCCGACAATCTCTCCAGTGACCTGTACTTCCGGGGCGTACGGCAGTCCGGCACGGTGGAGAAGCTCCTCGCCGAACCGGCGCCGCTGGGCCCGAGCCGCCAGGTCAAGGACATGCTGCGGGGCTTCGCCGCCGGATACAACGCCTGGCTGGCGCAGAACCGGATCACCGACCCGGCGTGCCGGGGCAAGGCCTGGGTACGGCCGATCACCTCGACGGACGTGGCCGCCCGTTTCTACGCCATCTCGGTTCTCGGCGGCCAGGGCGGCTCTGTGGACGAGATCACCGGGGCCCGGCCGCCCAACGGTTCCACCGCCCCCGGCAAGGAAGTCGACGCAACGGCCCTGGTCAAGGCAGTGCGTGAACGGTCCGCGAGCGCGGACATGGGATCGAACGCGGTCGCCTTCAGCGGCGCCACGACGGCGAACGGCCGCGGTCTGCTGCTGGGCAACCCGCACTACCCGTGGCAGGGCGGACGCCGCTTCTGGCAGTCGCAGCAGACCATCCCGGGCGAGCTGGACGTCGCGGGCGGCTCGCTTCTCGGCTCACCGACCGTCTCCATCGGCTACAACTCCCGCGTGGCGTGGAGCCACACCGTCGCGACCGGCGTCCCGTACAACCTGACCCGGCTGACCCTCGACCCCGCCGACCCCACCGTCTATCTGGTGGACGGCAAGCGGGAGCGGATGACGAAACGGACCGTGACCGTGGCGGTCGAGGACGGCGCCCCGGTGACGCGCACCCAGTGGTGGACGCGCTACGGCCCGGTCGTGGCCGACCCCGACGGTGATCCGCCGCTGCCGTGGACGGCCACGACCGCGTACGCGCTCTACGATCCGAACGCCGCCAACTTCCGCTTCCTCGACACCTCGCTCGGCTTCGCCAAGGCGCGCTCCACGGCGGACGTCCAGACCTCGCTCGCCCGGCATCAGGGCCTGCCCTGGGTGAACACCCTCGCCGCGGACTCCGCCGGCCACTCCCTCTACACCCAGTCGCAGGTGCTGCCCCGGATCACCGACGGCCTCGCGGCACGCTGCTCCACCGATCTGGGCAAACTCACCTACCCGCAGGCGGGCCTCGCGGTCCTCGACGGCTCGCGCGGCGACTGCGCCATCGGCAGCGACACCGACGCCGTCCAGCGCGGCATCTTCGGGCCCGCCCGCATGCCCACGCTCAAGGACGCTCCGTACACGGAGAACTCCAACGACAGCGCCTGGCTGACCAACACCGACCGGCCGCTCACCGGCTACGAGCGGATCTTCGGCGACGTCGGGACAGAGCGCTCGCTGCGCACCCGGGGTGCGATCGAGGATGTGGCGGCGATGGCCGAGCGCGGCGGGCTGACCGTCCGGGACCTGCAGAAGCAGCAGTTCGCGAACCGGGTGCCCGCCGGTGCACTGGCCGCGGCCGACGCGGCGAAGGCATGTGCCGCGCTGCCCGGCGGCACGGCGACGACGAGTGACGGGAAGTCGCTCGACGTCACCGCGGCCTGCAAGGTGCTCGCGGGCTGGGACCGGACCATGGACACCGACAGCCGGGGTGCCCTGTTCTTCGACCGCTTCTGGCAGAAGCTGACCGCCGCGGTGCCGGCCGGCCGGCTCTGGAAGGTGCCGTTCTCCGCCGCGGATCCGGTCCGCACGCCGAACACGCTCGACACGGCCGCGCCCGGCTTCGCCACGGCCCTCGCCGACACGGTGGCGGAACTGCGCGGCTCGGGCACACCGCTGGACGCCCGGCTCGGCGACCACCAGTACGTCGCCCGCGGCGGCGAACGCATCGCAATACCGGGCGGCTCGAACAGGCTCGGCGTGTGGAACGTGATCGAGCCGAAGTGGGATGCGGCGAGCGGGGCCTACACACAGGTGCCGTTCGGATCCAGCCACCTCCAGGCCGTGGGCTGGGACGGCAGCGGCTGCCCGGTGGCCCGCACCCTGCTGACGTACTCCCAGTCGTCGAACCCGAACTCGCCGCACTACAGCGACCAGACCCGGTTGCTGTCCGCTGAGAAGTGGGTGACGGCCCGCTTCTGCGAGAAGGACATCCTGTCCTCGCCCGTACTGAGGGTGCTCCGGGTCGGCGAGCACCGCTGACCGCCGCACGGCCCTGTCCCGCGCCTCCCGCGTGGGACAGGGTTCACCCCCACCTCAGGCTGCCGGAGCGCATCGGCTCACCCGTGAACGCGTCCAGGAGGATCCGCTCGCCCAGCGGCCGGCGCAGTTTCACCGTCTTCTCCGCGCCCAGCATCTGGGCAGTGCAGGCACCGTCCTTGGTCCCGACGATCGACGCGGACAACACGACGCTGTCGTGCGTCTCCAGGACGTCCACCGCGGGACCGTCATCGCAGGCCCCGTGCGCGGCGAGCACGGTGACAGTCCGGCCGTCATCGCCCACCCCCACCAGTCTCTGGACCGGCCACAGTTCGTCGCTGGGAGACTGGGCCGCCGGTGCGATCGGAGGCCTGGGCGGCTTCGACGGACCGACGGCCGCCCGCTTCAGCGGAGTGTCGTAGCCCTTGAGCGTGAACAGCCAGGCCGGGACGGTCGCCGGGCCACGGCTGGTGGCCACGGTCGTCTCGCCCAGCCTGGCGCCGGTCACAGTGAGGTGTGGACCGTCGTTGGAGCCGCGGGCCACGCTGTCGTACGCCTTGCGTGCGCTCATCAGCGGCAGGGTGAGCGAGCGGCCGTCGTCCCACTTCAGCACGCCGTTGCGGTCCGGGGCGCCGGGGAGGGCGGTGCGCAGCACGAAGTTCTGGGTCGTGTACGCGCGTTTGTCCGCGTCGGTGTGGAAGGCGCCGGCGGGCAGCTGGATCACATCGCCCATGGGGTAGTAGCCCTGCGCCCACACCTGCGCGGCCTTGGAGCCGTGCCAGGCGTCGGCGACCGCACGAGCCCGGGCCGACGAGCCGCCATGGCTGACGGCCTTCTCGCTGCCGCAGCCGACGGCGACAGCGCCCCCCACGGTGCTCAGGGCGAGTGCCGCCAGCCGTTTTACGGCGCGTGCGGTGTGCCTGCGCATGGGTCCCCCAGGGCTGGTAGTGACGGTGACGAACGCGGTGCCGTTCCTGTGACGCGTCGGCACCGCGTCGCGTTCGATCCGTCCGCCGCCAGTCGTCCCCGGGGTCACACGGGACGGGTGCGCCCCTCCCAGTACGGATCCCGCAACCGCCGCTTGTACAGCTTGCCGTTGGGATCACGGGGCATCTCGGCGATGAAGTCGACGCTCTTGGGCCGTTTGTAGCCGGCGAGTTGCTCGGCGCAGTGGTCGAGGATCGCGGTGGCGAGGGCGGGGCCCGGCTCATGGCCGGGGGCCGGTTCGACGACCGCCTTGACCTCCTCGCCCCAGTCGTCGTGCGGGATACCGAAGACGGCGGCGTCGGCGACGGCGGGGTGGGCGAGGAGAGCGGACTCGATCTCGGCGGGATAGATGTTGACCCCGCCCGAGATGATCATGTCGATCTTGCGGTCGCGGAGGAAGAGGTAGCCGTCCTCGTCGAGGTAGCCGAGGTCGCCGACGGTGAAGAAGTCGCCGATGCGGTTCTTCTTCGTCTTGGCCTCGTCCTTGTGGTAGGCGAAGCCGCCGGTGTTCATCTTCATGTAGACGGTGCCCAGTTCACCGGGCGGCAGCCGGTTTCCGTCGTCGTCGAAGACCGCGAGCTCGCTGATCGGCCAGGCCTTGCCGACGGTGCCGGGCTTCTTCAGCCAGTCCTCGGCGGTGGCGAAGGCGCCGCCGCCCTCGCTGGCCGCGTAGTACTCCTCCACGCTGTTGCCCCACCAGTCGATCATCGCCCGCTTCACATGGTCGGGGCAGGGGGCGGCGCCGTGGATGGCGTGCCGCATGGACGAGACGTCGTACGACCGCCGGACCGGCTCCGGCAGCGCGAGCAGGCGGTGGAACTGGGTCGGGACCATGTGGGTGTGCGTGCACTTCTCATGGTCGATGAGCCGGAGCATCTCCTCGGGCGTCCACTTGTCCATCAGGACGAGGCGATGGCCGATGTGCAGGGAGGCGCCCGCGAATTGCAGTACGGCCGTGTGGTAAAGCGGTGAGCAGACGAGGTGGACGTTGCCGTCGTACGGCTTGATGCCGAAGATGCCGAGGAAACCGCCGAGATAGGCCTCTTCGGGCGTCTTGCCGACCAGCGGGCGGCGGATGCCGCGCGGGCGGCCGGTGGTGCCCGAGGTGTAGTTCATGACCCAGCCGAGCTCGCGGGCGGCGGGCGCCGACTCCGGTTGTCCGTCGAGGAGTTCGGCGTACGGGCGGAAGCCCTCGACCTCGCCGACCGCATACCGGTGGGTGACGGGGAGACCGGCCTCGTCGGCGGCGTGGCGGGCGGGTCCGGCGAACCGTTCGTGGGAGATGAGGACCTTGGCACCGGAGTCGGCGACGATCCAGCCGATCTCCGGGCCGACGAAGTGGTGGTTGACGGGGACGAGATAGAAGCCGGCCTGGGTGGCCGCGAGGTAGGCGGTGAGGAACTCGATGCCGTTGGGCAGGACGACCGCGAAGGCGTCCCCGCGTTCCAGTCCGGCGGCGCGCAGACCGTGGACCAGACGGTTGGCGGCGGCATGCAGGCGTCCGGCGGTCCACTGCTCGCCGTCCGGTGCGACGAGGACCGTGCGGTCGGGATCGGCTGCGGCCTGGGCCCAGAACCCGGCGGGGGGCGTACTCGTCACTTGCCGCTCCTTCCGGCGATACGGATCATGCGGTCGATGGCGTTCTCGAAGCCTCGGGTGAGGTCGTCGAAGACGGCCTGGACGGTGCGTTCGCTGTTCATCCGGCCGACGATCTGACCGACGGGTGTGCCGAGCAGCGGCTCGACCTCGTACTTCTGGATGCGGGTGAGGGCCTCGGCGACCAGCAGGCCCTGCAGGGGCATGGGGAGGGTCCCGGGTCCGGCCGGGTCGTCCCAGGCGTCGGTCCATTCGGTACGCAGCTGGCGTGCGGGTTTCCCGGTCAGGGCGCGGGAGCGGACGGTGTCGCCGGAGCCGGCGGCGAGCAGTTTCCGGGTCACCGCGGGCGAGGAGACGTCGGCCTCCGTGCAGGTCAGCCATATCGAGCCCAGCCACGCCCCCTGGGCACCGAGGGCGAGCGCGGCGGCCACCTGCCTGCCGCTGCCGATGCCGCCGGCGGCCAGCACCGGCAGTGGATCCACGGCGTCGACGACCTCCGGGGTGAGCACCATGGAGGCGATCTCGCCGGTGTGGCCGCCGGCCTCGTAGCCCTGGGCGACCACGATGTCGATGCCGCCTTCCTTGTGCTTGACGGCGTGCCGGGCGCTGCCCGCGAGCGCGGCGACCAGCACGTTCCGCTCGTGGGCGCGGGCCACCACGTCGGCGGGCGGGGAGCCGAGGGCGTTGGCGAGCAGCCGGATCGGGTAGTCGAAGGCGACGTCGAGCTGGCTGCGGGCGACCTGCTCCATCCAGCCGGTGATGCGCCAGCCGGACGCCTCGCCCTCGGCCAGTTCGGGCACGCCGTACTTGGCGAGGGTGTCCTGGACGAACTGCCGGTGCCCCTCCGGGATCATGGCCTCCACGTCGGCCTCGCTGACGCCCTCCACCTTCTTGGCAGGCATCACGACATCGAGGCCGTACGGCTTTCCGTCGACGTGGGCCTCGACCCAGTCGAGGTCACGCTTCAGGTCGTCGGGGGCGGTGTAGCGGACCGCGCCGAGCACTCCGAAACCGCCGGCCCGGCTGATGGCCGCGGCGACGGCGGGGAACGGCGTGAAGCCGAAAATGGCGTGCTCGACTCCCAGTTTCTTGCTCAGCTCCGTCTGCATGGGCGCAGAATGCCGCAGTCCTCCGGCCGACGGAAGGGGTTTTCTGATACACCGTCAGATTTATTGGGCGGGATGTCTCGTTGACATGCCCCACAGCCGACACAAGGGTTTCTCGGGTGACCGATGACGCAGCAGGCGGGCACGGACTCTCCCGCCGCCAACTGGCCCGAAGAGCCCTCGCCCTGGGCGGCGCCCTGACCATCGCCCCCTTCCCGGCCGGACCCGCGGCACAGGCAGCGCCCGGCTCCGGGCACCCCACCTTGCGTCACGGCTCCCCCGAGCGCGCCGGACTGCTCCCCGCCCACCTGCGCCAACTGGTCACGGACGCCGAAGGGTTCCTCGGCCCCTCCCCCAGGCACCCCTGGTACGCGGGCGCGGTCCTGCTCGCCGGACGCGGCGGCACCGTGGCGCTGCACCGGCCCATCGGCATGGCGGTGCGCTATCAGGCGTACGACGAGAAGACCGACACCGGTGTCGAGTTCCCCGCCGACCAGCAGATCCCCATGGCCGAGGACACCGTCTTCGACCTGGCCTCGGTGTCCAAGCTGTTCACCTCGCTGCTGGCCGTGCAGCAGCTGGAACGCGGCGCGCTGGAGCTGGAGGCGACGGCCGCCTCGTACCTGCCGGAGTTCGGCGCGGCGGGCAAGCAGGACATCACGATCCGTCAGCTCCTCACCCATACCTCCGGGTTCAGGGACTGGATCCCGCTGTACAAGGCGCCGACGTACGAGGCGAGGATCCAACTCGTCCTCGACGAGGCGCCCATCAACCCGCCCGGCACCAAGTACCTCTACTCCGACCTGAACCTGATCTCCCTCCAGCTGGTCCTGGAGAGGATCACGGGCCGCGCCCTCGACACCCTCCTGCGCGACGAGATCACGCAGCCCCTCGGCCTCGACCGCACCCGCTACAACCCGCCCGCCGACTGGAGGCCGAAGATCGCGGCCACGGAGGACGAGCGGGGGCCCTGGTCCGGCCTGGAGCGGGGGCTGGTGTGGGGCGAGGTGCACGACGAGAACGCCTACAGTCTCGGCGGGGTCGCCGGACATGCCGGGGTGTTCTCATGCGCCTGGGACCTGGCCGTGCTCGGGCGGACGCTGCTCAACGGCGGCTGCTACGGCCGGGCGCGCATCCTGCGGCCGGAGTCGGTGGAGCTGATGTTCACCGACTTCAACACCGCGTTCCCCGGCCATGAGCACGGCCTCGGTTTCGAGCTGTACCAGCACTGGTACATGGGCGCCATGGCCACCCCGCGCACCGCCGGGCACACCGGTTTCACCGGCACCTCGCTGGTGCTCGACCCGACGACCGACTCCTTCCTCGTCGTGCTCGGCAACTCGGTCCACCCGGTGCGCAGTTGGCGCTCGGGTTCCGCTCCCCGGGTCGCCGCAGGCAACCACCTGGCGCGCGCCGTGCCGGTACGTCCCGCACACGGACGTACGGCGTGGTTCTCGGGCATGGCGAACGCCACGACCGCCACGCTCACACTGCCCACGCTGGACACGACGGACGGTGCGGCGCGGCTGACCTCGGCCCTGTGGTGGGACACCGAACCCGTATCGGACGTCCTCGTCCTCGAGGCCACGACGGACAGCGGCACGACCTGGCAGCCGCTCCCCTTCACGACCCGGCACGACGGCGAGGAGCCGCAGCAGCACCCGTCGGGCTCGGTCACCGGCTGGTCGGGCCGCGTCTGGCACCGGATGGCAGCCGATCTCCCGGCGCACGCCCAGCTGACCCTGCGCTGGCGGTACACGACCGACAAGCTGTACGTGGGCCGCGGTGCGTACGTGGACGGGATCCGCGTCCAGGCGGCGGACGGCGTCCTGTTCGACGAGGCCCGCCCGGCGGACTCGGCACGGATCGTCGCGGCGGGGTGGACGGAGTCGGCCGACTGACGCCCGCGAGCCTCCCGCCCTTCACCGATCACGGCGCCGGCCTCTCACAACACGCATCGAGACTGCATGCTCACCGGGAATCCCACACCGCCCGGCTACCGTGAGTTTCGATCAGTGTACGGAAAGTGGGAGACACCGGATGGGCAGAAGGGTACTGACGGCGCTCGCGACGGGTGTGGCGGCGATGTGCGCGACCGGTCTGGCCGCCGCACCCTCGGACTCGGATCTGGAAGCGGTCCGGCTCGACCCGGCCGCCGCGCCGCCCGGCGGCCGTACCGTGGTGCACGCCTTCGTGGCCAACCAGGGGCCGGAGCAGACCGCCTCGCCGTTCACCGTGATCGTGAGGCTGCCACCGGGCTTCACCGCGGAGGGGCCGTACTTCCCCGAGGACTGCCGCGCCGAGGCCCGCGGCCGCCTGGTGCGCTGCAGCTTCGGGCCCGGGCTGGCGCGCTACCGGACGGCGACCGCGCTGGTCCCGGTCCGGGTGGACGCGGACGTGCCCCCCGGCACCGAGGCCGAGGGGCACGTCCAGGTGACCGGCGTCGACGACCGCGATCCGCGCAACGACCGTACGCCGTTCACCCTGTCCGTCGACTGCTGATCAGCGGTACACCTTCACGTAGTCCGCCTGCATGGTGAGCGGCGTCGAGCCGCTGGGCGCGGGGTGGTACTGGCCGGCGCAGACCGACAGGTTGAGGATCAGATAGGCGGAGAAGTTGCTGCCCACGCCGTGGCCGTCGGAGTAGACCTTCTTGCCGTTGACGTACCAGTCCACCGAGTTGGCGCCGTAGTGGGTGCCGATGGTGACCCACTGGCCGGGCGCGACCGCGCCGGAGTCGGTGTAGTAGTTCGAGCCGGAGGTGACGTGGTTGGTCAGCTCCAGCAGATTCGGGTTGTCCGGGTGGTACTCGAAGGAGTCGATCTCACCGTTGCCGTCCTTCCAGGTCCACAGGGCCGGCCAGGCGCCGGAGCCGGAGGGCAGTTTGACCCGGGTCTCGGCGTAGTCGCCGGTCTTCACCTGGAAGCCCCCGCTGGAGCCCTCGGTGGTGAGCAGGCCGGTGGCCCACGCCTGCTTGCCGTTCTCCAGGGTGTGCGAGGAGGGCTGGGCGGTGAAGGTGGCGACCCCGTTCGAGGTGGTGACCTTGCTCTGGTCCAGCCAGTCGAGCTTGTTGTCGTCCGGGTTGTGGTTGCCGTAGGCGTAGGACGAGCTCGTGTCGCCGACCCACTTCGAGCCCCAGGCGATGCCGCCCGAGAAGTCGTCGGACCAGGCCACGGACTGGCCGGAGATCGGCGAGCCGCTGCTCGACGACGTCGACGTCGTGGTGGTGGACGTGGCCGTGTTGACGGTCAGCTTGTGCGACGGCAGGTTGTGCCAGGCTCCGCCGGACTCCTGCCAGAAGCCGAAGACTGTGTACGTGCCGGCCGGCAGCGTGCGCGGGCCGCTGGTGAACTTCACACCGCTCGGGCATATTCGGACATTTGAGGCGTTGCCCGGGAAGTCCAGGTTCTTGCCGGCCGCGTCCCGGACGCCGACGCCGAGGGTCTTGGCCGTGAAGCAGCTCGACGAGTGCACCGCCAGCTTGGCCGAGGCGGCGACGCCCGCGGTCATCGTGGTCGGGCTCAGGCTGTCCTGGGTGACGGAGGGGGCGGCGACGGCCTGGCCGGCGAGCGGCAGGAGCAGCAGCGCGGCGGCTGCGCCGACCACGCCCAGCCGGGCAGGAGAAGAGACGGAAAGGCGCATGGTGGGGGCTTCCTCAGCGGCGCCTGCGAGGTGCACTGTCCTGTTCGGACCTCTGTCCTGACCTCGCAGGACTCGGCGTTCCGGCGGCGGAGGGGCCACCCGAGACGGACCCCCGCAGGCTAGGCAGACACGCCGTGCACGGACAACGAGATCTCACTCACACCACTTGATCAACAGCGCGTCGGCGCCGACGCTCACGCTGCCGGTTCGGGCGGGCAGAAGCCGCTGATGTCCGGAGCCTGCCATGCGACGCCGGTGGCGCCGGCCGCGATCCCCCGGGAACCGGCCACCGCTCCATGAGAGTCAGGTCCCTGGCTGGGGACCGGGTCCGGCTTGCGTGACGGTGCGGTCGGCCGACACCGCGGGCGCCGTGGTCGGCACAAATGCTGTCCACCGGTCGGCCGCCCGAGTCCCAGCGGGCTCGGCCAAGCTGGGGCGGGCCGGCTCGGGCGGTGGCCGCCCGGCCGCTGCCGGCGATCTTCGCCCGCTCGACCGGCAGGAGTGCCTGCGCCTGCCGGCCAAGGTGCCGGTCGGCTGCGTGGTCTGCACCCGGCAGAAGACGCCCGCGGTCCTCCGGGGCAACTTCTCGCTGGACGAGGGCGCCTCCAGCGTGCTGTTCACCTCGCCGGCTCCGATCCCGTGCGCGACGTCGACGGTGTCGTGGTCGGCTTCGAGGCGGACGAGTTCGCTGCGGCGCCCCGGTCCGGCTGACGCGTGGTTGTCACCTGCCGCGCCACCGTGGTGACCGACCCCGCCGAGCGCCACCGCCTGCCGCGGACCGGTCCGCGCTCCGGGACTCCCAGCGGGACGGCGTCTTCGTACGGATCGAGTCGGAGCTGCTCATCGGCCGTGAACTCGCCGGGCACGCACCATGCGGTGAGCCGCATCCGGAGCGGCGTACGCCGTCCAGATCGGGTCGACAGCAGGCCCCCGCCGGGGCCGCTCGGCAGGCCGGCAGGGACATCCGGCCCCTGACTGCGCAAGCGTCCCGGGAGTTGACTGAGTGCCGCGAGCGCCGCGCCCGGCCCGGTGACATCGGCGCCGCCCCGCACGCCGCGCCGCCGGACCACGGCGGTGTCCGGCCCGCAGGTCCCGAACACTGTCGGCCGCCCCGGAGATCCGGGCGGCAGAACGGAGGCGCGTCATGGCCGACGCCCCGCGTCCATCCCACGCCTATCTCGTCGGTGGCGGCATCGCCTCCCTCGCGGCTGCCGCCTTCCTCGTCCGCGACGGCGACTTCCCCGGCGAGCACATCCACATCCTGGAGGAACTCCCGGTCGCCGGCGGCTCCATGGACGGCAGCGGCGAGAGCACCGGATACGTCACCCGCGGCGGGCGGATGCTGGAGGAGGAGGCGTACACCTGCCTGTGGAACCTCCTGGAGACGATCCCCACCCTCGCCGACGCGACGGTGTCGGTGCGCCAGGAGATCACCGAGTTCAACGCCAAGTGGCCCACCGACGCCAAGGCCCGCCTGATCGGCAGCGGCACCACGGTCCTGGACGCCGCCGACTACGGCCTCGACACCCGCGACCGGCTGGAGCTGACCCGCCTGCTGGTGCTGCCCGAGGCGGTCATCGGCGCCCGGCGGATCGAGGACTTCTTCTCCCCGCACTTCTTCGCAACCAACTTCTGGGCGATGTGGCGCACCACCTTCGCCTTCCAGAACTGGCACAGCGCCATCGAGCTCAAGCGTTACCTGCTGCGTTTCATGCAGGAGTTTCCGCGCATGCACACCCTGGCCGGTGTGCGTCGCACCCGCCTCAACCAGTACGACTCCATCATCCGGCCGCTGAGGACCTGGCTGGAGGCCCAAGGTGTGCGCTTCGAGTACGGCGTGCGGGTCACCGACGCCGACTTCGCCAGCGACGAGCGGGGCGCTCGGCGTGTACGCCGCCTGCACGTCGAACGAGACGGACAGCCGGACACGTACGAACTCACCGACGGCGACTACGCGTTCATCACGCTGGGCTCGATGACCGCAGACGCCGCCTACGGCAGCGACGACGCCGCGGCCGAGCTGATCCGCGACAAGCGCGACGGCGGATGGCGGCTGTGGGAGACCCTCGCCGTCAAGGCCGACGACTTCGGCCGGCCCACCGCCTTCAACGGCAGTGTGGACGAGGCGAAGTGGGAGTCCTTCACCCTGACCATGCGCAGCCCGCTGCTGCTGCACCGGATCGAGGAGCTGTCGGGCAACCTGCCCGGCACCGGTGCGCTCATGACGTTCAAGGAATCCGGCTGGCTGATGTCGATCGTGGTGCCGCATGCCCCGCACTTCGACGGGCAGCCCGAGGACGTGTACACGCTGTGGGGCTACGGCCTGTTCGTCGACCGTGACGGCGACTTCGTCGGCAAGCCGATGGCGCAGGCGACCGGGCGGGAGATCCTCACCGAACTGCTCGGCCAGCTCGGTCTGTCGGAGATCGAGGAGCAGATCGCGGCGACCACGACGGTGATACCGGTGATGATGCCGTACATCACCAGTCAGTTCGCCCCGCGCACCGTCCACGACCGGCCGCTGGTCATTCCGCGCGGTGCCGCGAACTTCGCGTTCCTGGGCCAGTTCACGGAGATCCCGGAGGACGTCGTCTTCACCGTCGAGTACTCCGTGCGCGGCGCGATGCATGCCGTCTACGGTCTCCTCGGCCTCGACGACCACGAGATCCCTGGTATCTATCACGCCCTGGCCGACCCGAGGACCGCCCTCGACGTCCTCAAGGCCACGCTGTCCTGAGGACGTGGCCACCCGGCCTGCCCGGCTTCCGCGGCAGGCCGGGCCGCCGGCAGGTCCACGGCCCGAAACACATGCGCTGCCCAGGTGAGCCCGCGGCACCCTGTCCCGGTTCGGCAGGGGTGGCGTCGGATCATCGACGGCTGAGCCGAAGCCACCCCTGCCGGGACCTCTGCCGCCGATTCCCGGCCATGTGTCCACCGCGAGTGGGACGGTTCGTCCTCGGTCACAGGACCCTCGGCCCCTGCTGCGGCGGGCATCCGGCAGGGAGGCTGAAGGAGTGTCCAGGCCGGCCCTCGCATACGCCCGGGGCCGGCGCCAACCGCGGTGGCCGCCGGAACCCCTGGTCCTGCCCCCGGAGCCCTTCGCGGGCCGCTGCGCCCCACCAGAACCATCAGCCGGTCGAGTCGGCACAGCGCAGGAAGGGAGCGAGCGCCATGACCCGCAGCGTCGGCGAGGTGATGACCCGCGAGGTCGTCGAGGCCCGCCGTGAGACACCGATCAAGGACGTGGCACGGCTGCTGGACGAGCATCGAATCAGCGGGCTGCCCGTGGTCGACCACGACGACAAGGTCGTGGGAGTGATCTCGGAGTCCGATCTGATCCGCCGCCAGGCAGCTCACTCCGCGTCCGGCCGGGCCCGGCGGTTCCGGGTTCGCGCGCTGGGCCGCTCCGGCCGTCGCGCGGCCGCCGTCATCCGAGCCGGCACTGCGGGGGATCTGATGTCGTCGCCTGCGGTGACCGTGCATCCCGAACAGCGGGTGGCGGACGCGGCCCGGGTGATGGAACGCCACGGCGTCCAGCGCCTCCCGGTCGTGGACGAGGAGGACCGGCTGATCGGCATCGCCACCCGCCGTGACCTGCTGCGCGTCTTCCTGCGCACCGACGAGGAGATCCGCCGGGAGGTGATCGACGACGTGCTGACCCGCGCCATGTGTCTGCCGCCCCACACCGTGATCGCCTCGGTCCGGGACGGCATGGTCACGCTGAAGGGGCAGTTGGAGCACCGCACAGACATCCCCCTCGTGATCCGGCTGACGTATCGAGTGGACGGAGTGGTCGGTGTCGTCGACAGCCTGACCTTCCGCATCGACGACACCCGGCCGCCCGGGAGGCCCCCCTTCCCCGGCGTCTTGTACGGATGACCGCCGGCACGCGGGCCGTCCGGTCCGCGGCCTCGGGGCCCATCAGTCCCTCCAGGGGACCATCGGGACCTGGGTGATCCCGCGCAGAGAAGAGAAGGTGCTGGTGGGAGCGGCGCCGATCCCTCACGGTGCCGCTCCCGTCCTGGGCCGCCGACCCGGCGCCCCCATTTCTCTGCGACGGAGGCACGTCCCCCATGACCCGCCACGACGACCGACCCCGGACCGAGGCACCCGACCCTGCCGGCGCACCGTCGGACACGACCATCGCCGTGGACCGGCTGGTCACCAACGGGCTCAAGGCGCTGGCCGACTACGAGGCCCTCGACCAGGAGCAGGTCGACCACATCGTGAAGAAGGCGTCCGTCGCTGCCCTGGACCAGCACACCGCGCTGGCCCGGCTCGCGGTGGAGGAGACCGGTCGCGGCGTCTTCGAGGACAAGGCGGCCAAGAACATGTTCGCGTGCGAGCACGTCACGCACAGCATGGGCCCGATGAAGACCGTCGGCGTCATCGCCCGCGACGACATCGACGACATGATCGAGGTGGCCGAGCCGGTCGGTGTGGTGTGCGCGATCACACCGGTCACCAACCCGACCTCGACCACGGTCTTCAAGGCACTCATGGCGCTGAAGACCCGCAACCCGGTGGTATTCGCCTTCCACCCCTCCGCCCAGCGCTGCAGCGCGCAGGCCGCCCGGACCGTGCGCGACGCGGCCGTCGCCGCGGGAGCCCCGGAGCACTGCATCCAGTGGATCGGGACGCCGTCCGTCGAGGTCACCGGCACGCTCATGCGCCACCCGGGCGTCTCGCTGATCCTGGCCACCGGCGGCAACGCCATGGTCAAGGCCGCCTATTCGGCCGGCAAGCCCGCCCTCGGCGTCGGCGCCGGCAACGTCCCCGCCTACGTGCACAGGAGCGCAAAGCTGCGCCGCGCCGTCAACGACCTGGTGCTGTCCAAGTCCTTCGACAACGGCATGATCTGCGCCTCCGAGCAGGCCGTCATCCTCGACGGCGAGATCTACGACCAGGCGCTGGCCGAGTTCCGCACCCTGCACGCCCACCTGGCCACCGCCGAGGAGAAGGCCAAACTGGAGGCGTTCCTGTTCCCGACCGGCAAGTCCTCAGGCGCGGGCTGCGAACCGAAGGTCAACGCCGCCGCCGTGGGTCAGAGCCCGGTGTGGATCGCCGAACAGGCCGGCTTCACCGTGCCGGACGACACCTCGCTCATCCTGGTGGAGGCCGAACGGGTCGGCCCGCACGAGCCGTTGACCCGCGAGAAGCTCTGCCCGGTGCTGACCGTGCTGCGTGCCGAGGCCGAGCAGCAGGGCTTCGACCTGGCCGCAGAGATGGTCGCCTTCCACGGCCAGGGACACAGCGCCGTCATACACACCGAGGACCGCGAGCTCGCCGAGGCGTACGGCAGGCGGATGAAGACCGTACGGATCATCGTCAACGCCCCGTCCTCGCAGGGCGCGATCGGCGGCATCTACAACAGCCTGCTGCCCTCGCTCACCCTGGGCTGCGGCTCCTGGGGCAGCACCTCGGTGTCGAACAACGTCTCCGCCGCCCAGCTGCTGAACGTCAAGCGGGTCTCCGTCCGGCGCAACAACCTGCAGTGGTTCAAGGTCCCGCCGAAGATCTACTTCGAGCCGCAGGCCATCCGCTACCTCGTGTCGATGCCGGACGTCCACCGCGTCACCGTCGTCACCGACGCGACCATGACCCGGCTCGGCTTCGTCGACCGCGTCAGCCGCGTCCTGCAGCGCCGGCGCGAGCCGGTGACCCTCCAGATCATCGACAACGTCGAGCCGGAGCCCAGCATCGCCTCCGTCCGCCGCGGCGCACGCCTCATGGGCGACTTCCGCCCGGACACCATCATCGCGCTGGGCGGCGGCTCCCCGATGGACGCGGCCAAGGTGATGTGGCTGCTGTACGAGCAGCAGGCCGAGGGCAAGGACGTCGACTTCGCCGACATGCGGCACAAGTTCTCCGACATCCGCAAGCGCGCCTTCCGCTTCCCCGTCCTGGGCAGGCTCGCCCGCCTGGTGTGCATCCCCACCACGTCGGGCACCGGCGCCGAGGTCACCCCCTTCGCGGTGATCTCCGACCCTGCCACGGGCAAGAAGTACCCGCTGGCGGACTACGCCCTCACCCCCAGCGTGGCCATCGTCGATCCGCTGCTCACCACCGAACTCCCGGCAGAGCTGGCCGCCGACAGCGGCTTCGACGCTCTCACCCACGCCATCGAGGCGTACGTGTCCGTCTATGCCAACGACTTCACCGACGGCCTCGCTCTGCACGCGATCCGGCTGATCCTCGAGAACATCAAGGCCGCGGTCGACGACCGCGCCGACAGCCCCGTGGCGCGGGAGAAGATGCACAACGCCGGCACCATCGCCGGCATGGCCTTCGGCAATGCCTTCCTCGGCATCGTCCACGCCATGTCCCACACCCTCGGCGCCACCTTCCACATCGCCCATGGCCGCACCAACGCGGTCCTGCTCCCGCACGTCATCCGCTACAACGGCACCGTCCCGGCGAAGTTGACCGGCTGGCCCAAGTACGAGAACTACCGGGCCCCCGAGCGCTTCCAGGACATCGCCCGCATGCTCGCACTGCCCGCCGCAACCCCGGCCGAGGGCGTGGAGTCCCTTGCCCGCGCGGTGGAGGATCTGCGCGCCGCGGTCGGCATCGAGCCGACCTTCGAGGCCCTCGGGGTCGACGAGCGCACCTTCCTCGACGCCCTGCCGAAGCAGGCCCTGAACGCCTACGAGGACCAGTGCGCACCCGCCAACCCGCGGATGCCGATGCTCGATGACATGCAGGCGCTCATGCGCACGGCCTACTACGGCGGCGAGGGCGACCGGTCGGAGGCGTAGGAGCGCCGAACGGCGGCCGGGAGCATGACACCGGCCTGGCCCCCAACAGCCCTTTTTCTTAAGGCGGTTGGGGGCCAGGCCGGTCCTGACAACATCTTCGAGGACAGGCATTCGGTTGCACGCAGCGGGAGCGGGAAGGACCCATTCGCTTCTCGCGAATTCTGATCGCGCGGTGCGCAGCCGCCCGCCGCTGCTCCGCGTCCCTTTCAGGTCCTTCCCGCTGTATCCAGCGAAGCATCCGGTGTTCTGCGCCGCCAGGGCCGCTGGGCCCACAGGTCGGGCCGTTCGGTCCGAGCAGTTTCAGTAGGCGTTCAGGCCAAGCTCGCGGAACTGGTCACGGACCCGCCCGACCAGATGGGGCCCCGGGGTCGGCGTGTTCCGCAGGCGGAAGGGGATGCCGAGGGCGTCGTACTTCGCCGCGCCGAGCTTGTGGAAGGGCAGGACGTCGACGCGGTCGACGTTGCCGAGGCCGGCGAGGAAGCGGGCGAGGCCGTATACGGCGTCCGGTGAGTCGGTCCAGCCGGGGACCAGCACATACCGGATCCACATCCGGTTGCCACGCCGGTCCAGACGCCGGGCGAACTCCAGGGTGGGGATGAGTTCGCAGCCGGTCAGCTCCCGATAGGTACGGACGTCGAAGGACTTGATGTCCAGCAGGACCAGGTCGGTGTCGGTGAGGAGTTCGTCGGTGGCGCGGGCGCCCAGGAAGCCGGAGGTGTCCAGGGCGGTGTGCAGTCCGGCTTCCTTGCAGCGGCGCAGCACGGCGGCCGTGAACGCGGGCTGGAGCAGCGCCTCGCCGCCGGTGATGGTCACCCCTCCCCCGGCCGTGGTGATGAACGCCCGGTACTTGTCGATCTCCGCCATCACCTCGTCGACCGTGGTCTCCCGCCCGTCGCGCATGTGCCAGGTGTCGGGATTGGCGCAGTACAGACAGCGCAGCGGGCAGCCGCTGACGAAGAGTACGAACCGGGTCCCGGGACCGTCCACGCCGGTGGACAGGTCCCAGGAGTGGATCCGGCCCGTCGTCCGGGCGAGACCGGTTCCCCGGTCGGGCTCCGCGGGGGCGAGGGCCGTCGCCCGGTCGGTCTCGGTGCTCACAGCGAGCCGTGGAAGGTGCGGCTGATCACGTCGAGCTGCTGCTCTCGGGTCAGGCGAACGAAGTTGACGGCATAACCGGAGACCCGGATCGTCAACTCCGGGTATTTCTCCGGGTGTTCCATCGCGTCCTGTAGGACCGCACGGTTCAGGACGTTGACGTTCATGTGGAATCCGCCGGATGCCATGTAGGCGTCGAGGATGCCGACCAGGTGGCCCGCGCGTTCCTCGGGGACGTGGCCCAGGCCCTCCGGGGTGATGGTGGTGGTCAGCGAGATGCCATCGCGGGCCTGCTCGTACGGCAGCTTCGCCACCGACAGCGCAGAGGCGGCGACACCGTGCCGGTCCCGGCCGTTCATGGGGTTGGCGCCGGGCGCGAAGGGCTGTCCCGCACGGCGCCCGTCGGGGGTGTTGCCGGTGTGCTTGCCGTAGACGACGTTGGAGGTGATCGTCAGTACCGACTGGGTGTGCTCGGCGTCCCGGTAGGTGGGGTGCTTGCGCACCTTCGCCATGAACGACTCCACCAGACCGACGGCGAGGGCGTCGGCGCGGTCGTCGTTGTTGCCGTACGCCGGGAACTCGCCCTCGGTCTCGAAGTCGACGGCCAGTCCGGTCGCGTCCCGGATGACCTTCACGCGCGCGTACTTGACGGCCGAGAGGCTGTCGGCCGCGACCGAGAGGCCGGCGATGCCGCACGCCATGAAGCGATGCACGGGGTGGTCGTGCAGGGCCATCTCGATGCGCTCGTAGGCGTACTTGTCGTGCATGTAGTGGATGACGTTGAGTGCGTTGACGTAGGTCTGCGCCAGCCAGTCCAGGACACGGTCGTACGCCGCCGACAGCTCCTCGTAGTCCAGATACTCGCCGGTCAGCGGGGGCATCTCGGGGGTGATCCGGTCGCCGGTCAGCTCGTCGCGGCCGCCGTTGGCGGCGTAGAGCAGGGCCTTGGCGAGGTTGACGCGGGCGCCGAAGAACTGCATCTGCCTGCCCACCGCCATCGCCGAGACGCAGCAGGCGATCGCGGTGTCGTCGCCGGTGCGCGGGCGCAGGAGGTCGTCCGACTCGTACTGGACGGCACTGGTGTCGATGGACACCCGGGCGCAGAACTCCTTGAATCCCTTGGGCAGTCGGGGGGACCACAGCACGGTCATGTTCGGTTCGGGGGCGGGGCCGAGGTTGTACAGGGTATGCAGGAAGCGGAAGGAGGTGCGGGTGACCAGGGGGCGGCCGTCCGTGCCGATGCCGCCGATCGACTCCGTCACCCAGGTCGGATCGCCGGAGAACAACGTGTCGTACTCGGGCGTACGCAGGAACCGTACGATCCGCAGCTTGATGACGAAGTCGTCGATCAGCTCCTGGGCGCGGGGCTCGTCGATGACGCCCTCCGCCAGGTCGCGCTGGAGGTAGACGTCCAGAAAGGTGGAGGTGCGGCCCAGTGACATGGCGGCGCCGTTCTGCTCCTTCACGGCTGCCAGGAAGCCGAGGTACAGCCATTGCACGGCCTCGTGCGCGGTGGCGGCGGGGCGGGAGACGTCGCAGCCGTACGTCGCGGCCATGCGGGTGAGCTCACCCAACGCCTTGATCTGTTCGGCGAGTTCCTCGCGGTCGCGGATGACGTCCGAGGTCGAGGGCTGCGCGTCGAGCCGGGCGCGTTCGGCGCGCTTGGCCTCGATGAGGCGGTCGGTGCCGTACAGGGCGACACGCCGGTAGTCGCCGATGATCCGGCCGCGGCCGTAGGCGTCGGGCAGGCCGGTGATGATGCCGGCCTTGCGGGCGGCTCGCATCTCGGGGGTGTAGGCGTCGAAGACGCCGTCGTTGTGCGTCTTTCGGTAGGTGCCGAAGACCTTCGTCACGAACGGGTCGGGCTCGTAGCCGTACGCCTTCAGCCCGTTCTCCACCATCCGCAGGCCGCCGCCCGGCATGATGGCCCGCTTGAGCGGGGCATCGGTCTGCAGACCGACGATCAGCTCCCGCTCGCGGTCGATGTAGCCGGGGGCGTGCGAGGTGATCGTCGACGGGGTCGCGGTGTCCACGTCGAGGATGCCCCGCATCCGCTCCTCGGGGAACAGCCCGCCGACCTTCTCCCAGACGGTCCGGGTGCGCTCCGTGGGGCCGGCCAGAAAGGCCGCGTCGCCCTCGTACGGTGTGTAGTTGGCCTGGATGAAGTCACGCACGTCGATGCGCTCACGCCACCCCGTCCCGGCGAACTCCCGCCAGGCGTCGGCGGTCCGGGGGCCGGCTGTCACGGTCGCGGTCATCGCAGATCCTCTCCTGTACGTGTATCTCGCAATCGATGTTCGTCGTCCGGGCTGATCGCGAGCAGTGCCGTACAGGACACCGGCCCGTCCCGTCCGGCACCGGTCTGCCGGGACCTTCGACCCACCCGGCACCGCGAGCCGCCGGCAACCGGTCCCGCATGTGAATCTGCATCAGGCCGTGTGACGGTGACCGCAGGTACGGTCGTACAACGGGCTCTTGCTGAGGTCTGCGAGATCCTCGGCACCGCGGCCGCGGCCCGGGCAACCGCCCGGCTCATGCGCGCCGATGGCTCCGGCGGGCGTTGAACTCGGCCCACGCGCGGCCCCACTGCGCCGCTCGGCGCACCTCCAGTCGTACCCGGGCGACCCACCAGAAGCCCAATTCCTCGCCTCGACGGTGGCCGTCCTCGTCCGCAGCGGCCGAGCGCTCAGGAGGGACGTCGGCCGCAACGGCGTGGCACGCCGCCCCGCACTATGGGGTTCCGCCGCGGGAGCCGTACTGATCGTGCCGGCCGTGCTCGTCGCCCACAGTGGCAAGAGACACCGCCGGCGGCCCGGCCAAGGGTGACACCTACGTATTCGACCTCGGGCAGATCACCGCCGGCCGCAAGGCGTCGTGCACCCTGCCGGGCCACGGGGCGGCCGGGATGAGCACGGACATCGTCGTGACCGGCAGTACGAGCACGCGTTCCGGCCGCCCCACGACCGCGGCCACAAGTGGCGGCCTGGACCTCTCCGCCGACTTCTCCCCCGGCCGGCATCCGCGCAGCGCCCGCCTCTCCCCCGGGCCCGGCCCCACGCTGGACGGCAGGGTCGGCGATGTCTTCGAGGTCACCCTCCGTACCGCCGGGCGGGCGTCTGGTGCACCGCTCCCGCGCCGATGCTCCAGCACATGGGCAACGGCATGTACGGCGCCGTGGTCATCGACCCGTCGGACCACCGAGGTCGACCACGAGTACGTCCTGGTCTCCTCCGAGCTCCACCTCGGCACACCGGGCAGCACCGTCCAGGCGACGACGATGCGTCAGGACACCCCGGACGCCTGGGTGTTCAACGGCAATCGCGGCCCAGTACACGAATCGGCCCCTGCGGGTGAAGGCGAGCGAACGGGTCCGCTTCTGGGTGGTCGCCGTCGGGCCGAGCGGCGGTATCGCCTTCCACATCGTGGGCACCGTGTACAAGGAGGGCGCCCACCTCCTCAATCCGGCCGGGGCGGGCGGTTCCCAGGTGCTGGATCTGGCCACGGCACAGGGCGGTTTCGTCGAGACGAGGCGCCGTTTCGGCGACCATGCGGTGCTGCTGGGCGCCTGCGCGGCCTCGCCTCGGCAGCACCGTGGACGTGCAGCGCGCTGTTGAACGGCGCTGAAGAGTTCAGTTGCGCACGAAACAGTTCAGTGGGCAGTTCAGTAGCGCGGTGAATTGTTCAGTGCCGAACTGCCGTACTTGCCATCGTGGTGCGGCTGAGACTCCCGGACGTCACGCCACGGGGGCTTGTAGAACACGCTGGGCACGCAGCGGCCATCGGCGCACCGTGAGGGCAGGAGCAGCGCCGGCCTTCTCGGCGGCCGGGTCCCCTCCCGTGACGGTGACGGGGCCACGATGAGGGCTCACCGCTGTGCCTGAGCTCAAGGCGGATGGAGGCATTGGCCGGGGACGCCTGTCTGGTCCGTCGGGCGTGAGCAGCGGCAGCAGGACTTGGTCGATGAGGCGCCGGGACCGCTTTTGACGCCTTCCTCCCGTTGTTCACGCCCGATCAGAGAGGCCTTGGCCCGCGACCGGTCCTCAAGTGCAGTGTCCCAGGAATGCGCACTGGGTTTCCTACTGCACAGTTGCGCTTGGCTGGAGTCACCGTTGGATGCCAGCAACCGAATCGCGGTGTCGAGGCTCCCTCTGCATTCGGATAATCTCATCCGTAGGGTCCCAGCTTCTGACGCTCGGGTCATTTTTGCCGACGACTCCGGCCCGATCGCAGCATTGATCAGCGAGCGGGAACTTGCACGGCTCGAAAACCGGTCGGCAGACGAAGCTTGCCCTGGGGATGAAGAGTGCCATGGAATTCGCTGATCCCCGAGTAATCGTGTGCGGGGACCGGAGGTGGCTCTGGCCTGGCACCGTCGCCGCCGTGCTGGACCGCCTGGCACCCCGTTACGGTGATCGGCTCATCGTGATCGAGGTGGCGGCCGGGCAGGGATCCTGCGGGAGCTGGCCGCGGGCATCGTGGAAGTCGGGCGGGGCCGCGCACCGGGCGCCGGGGACGTCAGGCCGTGATGAGTGCCTGGTCACCCAGTGCGCGATGCCCGCTCCGGCCGCACACCCGAGATGGACAAGATCGCGCTCGACAGACGCAGCCACTGGCACGACCTGACGCTCGACGCAGCTGTTGCCCTGGTCAGCCACCATCACGCAAGGCCGCCAGCCCCCTGAGGATGAGATCCAACCCAAAGGAGAAGACCTCTTCGACAGGCACCGGCAACGCCTCCGCGATCGAGAGGACAGCGGGGAACTGTGCCGGATCCACGCCCCGCAGGGCAGCGACCGGCTCCTCGTTGCCCCGCCCACCGGCGCCGTTCTCATGGTTGAGCTGTATCGCCAGGCCAAATACGTAGCGAGCCAGCGTCACATACGCGCGCGTGGCCAGTGAGGCCTCGAATCCCGCCTTGAGCAGGACCGCGACACAGCGCTCCCGCAGCGCCATCGCGTTGGGGCCGACGGGAATCTGCTCGGCCAGCAGCCCGGCGGCGTTCCCGTGCCGACCCAGGGCGCGGAACATGGCGTGTGCCACCGCCCTCAGAGACTACCGCCAGCCCGCCGAGGCCACTTCCCGATCGTCCAGCTCGACGAGGCCGAACATGTGGTCCACGACCTGCGCCACGAGCTCTGCGCGGTTGCCGAAATGCCGGTACAGCGTCGCCGTACCCGAGCCCAGGCGCTCGGCCAGGGCCCTCATCGACAGCGCCTCCGCTCCCTCCTCGTCGACGATCTCCAGCGCCATGGCGACGATCCGGTCCGGTGGGACCGGCGGACGACCGGCAGCGCGGCGCACCAACTGATCCGTCTCCTCGCTCAAGACCACCGTGGTCGTAACACGCGGGGGCTTCCTCTTGACACGACCACCTTATCGGTAACAGTGTTGCCATTATGAGTACCTGGTCTGAGCCCCAGCCCGATTCCCGGTTCGTCGAGGTGGACGGCCTGCGGATCCACTACAAGCGTGCTGGGCACGGCCCGGCACTCGTGCTGCTGCACGGCAGTGCCTCATCCCTGCAGCACTTCGACCGCGCGACGGATCTACTGTCGTATTCGTTCGATGTCATCCGTCCCGACCTGCCGGCGTTCGGGCTGACGGGCCCGCGCAAGGACCGCGACTACCGCGTTCCGGCGTACGCCGCGACGGTGGCGGGCTTCGCGGAGGCGCTGGGCGTGCCGCGCTACGCGTTGGCCGGCAATTCCCTGGGCGGCAACATCGCCTGGAACGTCGCGCTGGATCATCCGGAGCGGCTGACCGGCCTGGTACTGGTCAATGCCACCGGCTACCCGGAGAAGACGGTGCCCGCGGGGATGCGCCTGACCCGCAACCCGCTGGTGCGGCCCCTGCTGAGGCGGGTGATGCCGCGCGGGGCACTCGAACGCAACCTGCGCGAGGCCGTCGGGCCGCATTCGCAGATCGTGGACGACGCCATGGTGGACCGCGCCTATCAGCTCATGAGCCGCCCCGGTAACCGCTCGGCCTTCGTCGACTTCTGCAACACCGACCAGCCGGACCGCAGCGCGCAGATCCCCCGCATCACGGTGCCCACGCTGGTGCTGCGCAGCGCGAGCATCGACGGCCAGCACTTCACCCGCGACATCCCCGGCGCCCAGGAGCTCGTCCACCCCCACGGCGGACATCTGCTGCCGGAGGAGGAACCGCAGTGGGTCGCGGACGCGATCGCGAAGTTCCTCGGCTCCTGCGCCGACATCCCCGCGAACTGAGGGCAAGGAGGCCCGTTCCATGAAGTACTTCGTCGCCTCGGGCGAGGACCGCAAACTCACCGCCGACTCGCGCAAGGCGCTGCGCGGCAGTTTCATCGAGCTGTCCGACGGCGTCACCCACTACGAGTTGACGGGGCCCGAGGACGGGGATGTGGTCCTGATGGCGGGCGGTCTGACCATCCCGCTGTTCTACTGGGACGGCCTCGTCAGCGAGCTGCACGCCCGCGGGCTGCGCACTCTGACCTGCAGCGCCTACGGCCGCGGCTACTCCGACCGGGTACAGGCGCGATACGACGAGACACTGTTCACGCGGCAGTTGGCCGAGCTGACGGACCGGCTCGGCCTGACGGCGCGGCCCCTGCACCTGGTCGGCACCTCCATGGGCGCACTGGTCAGCATGACGTACGCCGCCCAGTACCGCTCGTCGGTGTCCACTCTCACCATCGTCGGCCCCGCCGGTCTCGCGAAGCCGCGGTTGGCCTCCCCCAACCGGCTGCTGCGCAGCGATCTGCTGGCCGGAGTGGTCGCCCGCCGTCGCGGCCTTCAGCTGCTCCAGGGGCACCTCGGGCACAACGTCCGCGACCCCGAGCTCGGCGCGAAACTGACCGAGATGGTCCTCGGCACCCTCCGCTTCGAGGGCTCGCTGTACGCGGTCTTCGACACCCTGCAGCACCTGCCTTTCACCGGCCGTGACGACCTCTTCCGGCGGACGGGGGCACTGGGCATTCCGACGCTGCTGCTGTGGGGCGACGAGGACGACGTCACGCCGCTGGTGCAGTTCGACACAGCACGCGCTCTGCTGAAGCCTCAGAAACATCACGTAATTAACAAATGCGGGCACATGGCCCCATACGAACGGCCTCGCGACGTCGCCGATCAGCTCGTCCCGTTCGTGTCCGCACGCACCGAAAGGCTCGACTCATGAACAGTCCGCAGGCCATCGACGTACTGATCATCGGTGCCGGCCCCTCGGGCTCCGCCTTGGCGATCGACCTCGTACGCCGCGGACTCGACGTCCGGATCGTCGACAGGTCCCCCCACGCTTTCGACGGCTCGCGCGCCAAGGGCATCCAGCCCCGCAGCCTCGAAGTCCTCGAAGACCTCGGCGCTCTCGACGACGTGCTGGCCGGCGGCGACATCTATCCCAAGCTCGGGATCCATGCAGGACCCATCGGTGTGCCGTGGAAGATGTTCCCCCACAAAGAGGCAACCCCGGACGTCCCGTACCCGAACACCTGGCTGATCCCGCAGTTCCGCACGGACCGCGCCCTGCACGCCCGGCTCAGTGAGCTCGGCCGCGAGGTCGAGTTCGGCAAGGAACTGACCGAGCTGACGCAGGACGAGGACACGGTGGTCGCCAAGGTGGTGGGCGCGGACGGGGTCGAGGAGATCGTCGCCCGCTATGCCGTGGGGGCCGACGGCGGCTCCAGTGCGGTGCGCAAGCAGCTCGACATCGGTTTCGTCGGGACAACGGACGAGGCCGAGCGCGTGCTGATCGTGGATGCCTCCGTAAGTGGCCTGGCCCGCAACCGGTGGCACATGTGGCCCGGCCTCGGCGGCAAGCTCATCGGCGCCTGCCCGCTCCCCGACAGCGACATGTTCCAGTGGATGATCCGGCTCACGCCCGACGAGAAGCCGCCCCAGGAGATCGGCGCCATCATCGACCGGATCCACTCCCACACCCGCAACCGGCACATCCAGCTGCACGAGATCCACTGGACGTCCGTGTTCCGGCCCAACATCCGTCTTGCGGAGCACTACGGTCGCGGACGTGTCTTCCTCGTCGGCGACGCGGCGCACGTCCACACCCCGGCCGGTGCCCAGGGCCTGAACACCGGTATGCAGGACGGCTACAACCTCGGCTGGAAGCTCGGCCAGGTCCTCGCCGGAGCCGACCCGGCCCTGCTGGGCACCTACGAGGCCGAGCGGCAGCCGATCGCCGCCGGGGTCCTGGGACTGTCCACGGAGAAGTGGAGTGGCCTCGCCAAGCTCGACCCCTCCAGCATGAAGCGCGGCAAGGACGAGCAGCAGCTCGCCCTGACCTACTACGGCGGCCCGCTCGCCCCCGCCGACGGCGACAGCGGCGACACCAGCACGCTGCACGTGGGCGACCGCGCCCCGGACGCCCAACTGCTCGGCGCCGACGGCGCCGAGACCCGCCTGTTCAACCTCTTCCAGGGACCGCACTTCACCGCCATCGCCTACGGCCCCGACGCCGCCCGGGACCTCGAACTCCTCGACTGGCCGACGACGGGCGCCCAGCTGAAGCGGCTCACCGTCGGATCGGCCGCGGGCGACGGCCGCGCCTTCTCCGACCCCAAGAACACGCTGCAGAGTGCCTACGGCCTGACCGGCGACACGCTGCTGCTGATCCGTCCCGACGGCTACATCGGGCACATCGCCACTCGGGATTTCCTCACCACCACACAAGGCGCCGTGCGGGCAATGACGCCGCAGGCAAGGAGCCGCACCATGTCCCAGCAGAGCCACACCTCCCCCGGTTCGGGGGCCACTGAATGAGCCGCATACTGCTGCGCGGGGCGCAAGTCATCACGATGACGCCGGACCGGCCGCACGCCGAGCATGTCGACATCCTCGTCGACGGCGAGACCATCGCCGCCGTCGGCGAAACCATCCAGGCGCCCGACGCCGAGGTCGTCGACTTCTCCGGCCGCGTCATCATCCCCGGCCTGGTCAACACCCATCTGCACACCTGGCAGACCGCGCTGCGCTCCGCGGGCGCCGACTGGACGCTGATGGAGTACCTCACCCACCTGCACGGCGAGTGCGTCGGGCACTACACCCCGGCCGACATGCACATCAGCAATCTCGCCGGCGCCCTGAACCAGATCAACTGCGGTACCACCACCCTCGGCGACTGGTGTCACAACGCCCTGTCGCCCGAACACGCCGACGCGGCCGTCGAGGGACTGGTCCAGGCCGGGATCCGCGCCGTCTTCCTGCACGGCACGCCCTACCGCTCGCCGGAGATCCCCCACCCGCTCGCCGAGATCGACCGGCTGCTCGACGGCCCCGTCCGCGACCACACCCTCCTCACCCTGGGCATGGCACTCCAGGGACCCCAGTACTCCTCCGCCGAGACCGCGGTGGCCGACTTCCGAGCCGGCGCCGAACGCGGCCTCGTCGTCTCGATGCACCAGAGCGGCGGCGAACCCTCACCCGGCTGGGATGCAGTACGTGCTGCCGGGCTGTTCAGCCCCCTCACCAACATCGTGCACGGAGCCGACCTGCCCGACGACTGGATCAAGACCCTCGTTGAAGCGGGCGTCACCTTCACCACCACCCCGGAGAACGAACTGGGCCAGGGACACGGCACACCCATCACCGGATCCCTGCTGAGCCTGGGCGCAGCACCCTCCCTGGGCACCGACATCGATACCGCCGTACCCGGCAGGGTCCTCACCGCCGCCCGGATCGCCCTGGCCCACCAGCGCAGCCTGGACCACGCCCACCACCGGCAGACGACCGGCATGTACGCCAACACACCGTCTGTCACCAGCAAACAGGCGCTTGCCTGGGCCACGGTCGAAGGAGCGAAGGCACTGGGCCTGGCAGACAAGGTGGGCCGGATCGAGGCGGGCATGCAGGCCGACCTGGTCGCCGTCGACGCCCGGGCGCTCAACCTGTGGCCGGCGCACGACCCCATCGCCACGGTCCTGCACGCCGACATCGCCAACATCGAAGCCGTGATGGTCGCCGGCACCTGGCGCAAACGCGATCACGTCCTGCTCGCATCCGGCCTCGACGAGGTCAAGGACCAGCTACGCGAGTCCGGAGAGCGGCTGCTGCGCAGCATCAGGCCCGCGGGCTCTCCCGGCTGACATACCGCAACGGCCCCCACGCATGAACCGCGCGCCGACGCGCACGACACCCCGTCCTCGTCGGCGCGATGGCCACGCGCCCTCAGAGCCGCACACCGCGGCCTCGTTCCCACAGCAAGAAGGTCCCGTGAGCAGCCCCATGCCGCCTACCGCGGGGATGGCCCGCGACGCCCTGCACCAGGAGCAGATCATCCAGGCGGCCATCGCCCTTCTGGACGAGGGCGGCATCGAGAGTCTGAGCATGCGAAAACTCGGCAGCCGTCTCGGCATCACCGCGGCGGCACTCTACTATCACGTCAGGAGCAGACAGGATCTGCTCCTGCTGGCCGCTGACACCGTCTGGGGGCAGACACCTCTCCCCGCTCTCGACGGCGTCGAATGGCGTCCGGTCCTCCTGGCCATGGCCGACAACCTGCGTTCGATGCTTCTCAGGCGCCCCTGGCTGCTGGCCGCCATGACCATCCAGCCTCTCGACGGCCCGGCCAGGGACCGCCATGACGAGCACCTGCTCGCGGTCTGCGAGGCGTCCGGCCTCACCAGGCGGGATGCCGAGCAAGCCGCCCAGAGCGTCGTCACGTTCGCGATCGGCGCCGCCCTCGCAGCCACCCCTCGCCCGTATGTGTCCTTCGGACTGCAGTCGCTTCTCGACGGCGTCGAAGCCAGGCTTGCCGCCCGTACCTGAACGGGTGTGTACGGCGCTCCCCGAGTACGCCCTACTCGTGTGCGATGTGTGCGCGGTGTTCGGCGAGTACGTCCAGTCCGAAGTCGGAGGTCAGGTCACGCCACACCGAGTGGGCGTGGTTGGCGTACCGCTGGGTGTTGTCGTACTCAATGAGGACGCGAGGGTCCTGTACCCGGTAGTAGTGCGGTGCCCCGGCGTCCGTGCTGCCCGCCCAGCCGAAATGCACCGCGTCGAGGACGGTGTCAGAGGCGTAGTGGGTGTCGTAGGCGTCTGCGAGGAACTCGGGTGCCCGTCCGGTGTAAAGGGTGACGAGCCGGCGCAACAGGTGCCGCTGCTCGTTGTTCAGGTCGCGACCGCTGATGCCTTTGGGGGGAATCGTGATGGCCACGCGCGCGTGATCGTTCTCGGTGTATCCGCTGCCCGCTTCCGCCCGGCGGTCGATGTCGTCGACAAGCCGGTCCAGCTCAGGGTCGGCGAACCGGCCGCGCCACAGGTCCTGCATGTGCATCATCGTGTCGCCGTGTTCGACGCGTGGGCGGTTGCCGGAGACGATGTCCGAGACTGCGGACGGGTGGAGCAGGGCGCTTTGGAGTTGGCCCGTGTCCAGACTGCGGACCAGTTGACGGGCCGTCTCCTCAGGGCCTTGCAAGGGCCGCAGGGTGCCTCCGATCAGCTCGGTCGTGGCCGGGTCGGCACCGATGAAGCAGGGGGTCGTGGAGACGAGCCGGCCGGCGACGACGAGGTTGTTCAGGGAGATGTGGTGGCCGCCGAACCGCCATGCCCAGACACGGTCGCCGGGGCGGCCGAAGATCCTCAGCCAGTACAGGCCGGGGTCCCGTCCGCGCTGCCGGTCCCAGTGGACCCGCCACCCTTCCAGCTGGTCCAGGACGTTCTCCAGTCCCATCACGGTGGTGACCGTGGCGTAGCCCGGGATGGACAGTCCGGTGGCCACCAGCCGCATGGCCAGGCTCTGTTGGCGGGCGTTCTGGTCTCGGACGGCGAGCCCGCCGTGTTCGGTGGGGGTGTAGAACCAGCGCAGCCGCTCGGCCTCCGCATCCAGGTGGAGCGGGGAGTCGTAGGCGGCGAGCGGGAGTTGGTCCTCGCTCAGGCTGTTCAGCCAGGCGGTGGCAGTTTCGGCCATGGCGGCCGCTGCCTTCTCCCGTCCGGCTGCCAGGGCGTCGGGCACGGTGCCCTCTCGGTCACCGGTCACCGGTGGGCTCCGGGTCTTCGGAGATGTCGAGCATGACCTTGATGGCGTTGCCCCGGCGCTCGGCGTAGGTGTCGAACGCCTCGGCGACGTCGGGCAGCCCGAAATGGTGGGTGACCAGTTCCGCGGTGCGCAGCCGGCCCCGGGCGGCCAGGCCCACGGCGCGGGCCACCGAACCGGTGCCCTCGCCGCGGAACGTCTGGATCGAGATGCCGTTCATCACGGCGTGGTTGAGGTCGGCCTGTACGGGCTCTTCGAAGAAGCCGACGAGGACGACCTTCCCGGACCGCTTGGCCATGCGCAGCGCGTCGTCCACCGCACTCGGGGCGCCGGAGCACTCCAGGACGATGTCGGCTCCGATCCCGTCGGTCGCCTCCCGAACCGCCGCTACGGCGTCCTCCTCCCGGGAGTTGACGACCAGGTCCGCGCCGAAGGACTTGCCGATGGCGAGCCTGGCTTCCCGCGTGCCGGTCAGGGCTACGGTCCTGGCCCCGAGTTCACGTGCGACCTGTACCGCGAGCAGACCTATCGGTCCGGGGCCGATCACAGCGACCGTGGATCCGACGAGCAGGGTGTCGAGCACGTCGAAGGCGTGCATCACGGTGCCCACGGTGGTGAGGACGACCGCGGCGTCGAAGTCCACGGTGTCCGGCAACCGGTGGAGGGTCGCCACGTGGTTGAGCGCGTACTCCGCGAAGCCCCCGTTGACGGTCATCCCCTGCACGCGGTGCCCGGTGTGCCGCAGGCCGTAGTTGAGGCAGTCCGTGTAGGCCCCGGCCAGGCAGTTGGCGCAGCGCATGCACCCGCGGTGGGCTTCCGTCACCACCCGGTCGCCGACCCGGAGCTCGTCCACGGCACTGCCCACCGCGGCGACGACGCCGGCGTACTCATGGCCGGGTACGAACTCGCCCGCGGCCGGGCCGCCGTCCTTGAAGAAGTGCCGACTGCGGATCTTCAAGTCCGTTCCGCACAGGGACGCCCTGCGGACGTGTACCAGAACGTCTTCCGGTCCCACCTGCGGCACGGGCAGCGTCGTGACGGCGAGGGTGCCGGGCTCGCCCAGCACCGCGGCCTGCATGGTTTCCGGCAAGGACATAGGGGCCTCCAGTTACGGCCATGAACATGCGTCGGGAATCGACGGGCCGAAACGGCCCTATTCCCCACCTCATCTTGCACGCCGGCAACGCCTATTCCCTATTCGCGGCGCATAGGCATCCCTTATGCATGTCGCGAGAGATTCCTATTGGAGACCCACCACAACCTCGTGGCAGTGTCATTTGGAAACGACGGACGTAGCCGTCGGCCGTACGGCCGGGGAACGGGGCCACCGCCCAAGGAGCGAAGCTGTGGATCTGGGAATTTCGGGCAAGACCGCGCTCGTACTGGGCGGAGGTGGGGGTCTCGGCGGCGCGATCGCCCAGGCTCTCGCCGCGGAAGGCGCCGCTGTCGCCGTCGCGGACATCAGCCCACAGGCCGCAGAGAGCACCGCCGAGGCGGTGGCCGACGCGGGCGGGAAAGCCGTGCCCCTGGAATGGGACCTCGCGGACCTGGGCGCGATCGACCAGCACATCGCGGCAGTCGAAGGGGCGCTCGGTCCCGTGGACATCCTGGTCAACAACACGGGAGGGCCGCCGCCCTCGCCGGTTGCGGGGCAGGACCCTGAACTCTGGCTGAAGCACTTCCAGTCCATGGTGCTGTCCGTCATCGCGATCACGGACAGGGTCGTGCCGCTGATGCGGAGCCGCGGCTGGGGCAGGATCATCACCAGCGCCAGCTCGGGGGTGATCGCCCCCATCCCCAACCTGGGGCTGTCGAACGCCTTGCGGGGCAGCCTGCTCGGCTGGTCCAAGACGCTGGCCCGGGAAGTCGCGGCCGAGGGTGTCACCTGCAACGTGGTCGTTCCGGGACGGATCGCCACCCAGCGGATCAAATTCCTCGACCAGGCCAAGGCCGATCGGGAGGGCAAGTCCGTCGCGGAGACGTCCGCCGAGAGCGTCGCGTCGATCCCTGTGGGCCGCTACGGCGAGCCGCGGGAATACGCCGCCGCCGTCGCCTTCCTCGCGAGCGTCCAGGCCTCTTACATCACAGGCTCGGTCATTCGCGTCGACGGCGGACTCATCGCCAGCCTCTGAAAAAGACATCGGACTTCTGAGGAGGCAGAACAATGGCACACCTAGACCGCAACACCAATGGTGTTTTCGCCATCGCACCAACGCCCTTCGACGAGGAAGGCGCAATCGATTTCGACTCACTCAACCGACTCGTCGACTTCTACGGAGACGCCGGCGTCACCGGACTGACCCTCCTGGGTCAGATGGGCGAAGCACCCAAGCTGTCCCACGAGGAAAGCGTGCGCATCGTCCAGCACGTCATCAAGCGGACCGATCTGCCGATCGTCGTGGGCGTCTCCGCACCCGGCTACGCCGCCATGCGGGCTCTCGCGGTCGACGTCATGTCAGCCGGTGCCGACGGCGTCATGATCGCCCCTCCGAACACGCTGCGTACCGACGACCAGATCGTGAGCTACTACGAGGGAGCGGCGGGCGCCATCGGCGCGGACGTGCCGTTCGTGATCCAGGACTATCCGCTGTCGTTCTCCGTCGTCATGTCCCCTGCCGTCATCGCCCGCATCGCGAACGCCGCGCCAGGGTGCGTGATGCTCAAGCACGAGGACTGGCCGGGCTTGGAGAAGATCAGCGAACTCCGGCAACTCGAAGCCGACGGAGCGATGCCCCGCCTGTCGATCCTGTGCGGAAACGGCGGCCTCTTCCTGGACTTCGAGACCGAACGCGGAGCCGACGGAGCGATGACGGGCTACTGCGTTCCCGAGCTCCTCGTCGACGTGGTGCGCCACACCACGGCCAGCGACCGTGACGCTGCCCATGACGTCTTCGACGCCCACCTGCCCCTGCTGCGCTACGAACAGCAGCCGGGCATCGGCCTGGCCGTGCGCAAGTACGTCATGAAGCGCCGCGGAATCCTGGCCTCCGACACCCAGCGCAAGCCCGGGTCCGTGCTCTCGGCGCGTGCCCGCACCGAGGTCGACTACTTGCTGTCCCGGCTCACCCGCAAGGACAGCAGGGTCGCACTCATGGCATGACGCACAGGTAACACCCCTTAGCAGCACAGCAGTACGGCACCACGTCACCTAGCCCCGCCCCACCAGCAGACCGGGACTCTGCCGATTCAGGAACACCCCTCTCCTGTATCCGACACGCGCTGCCCTCGCACATCCCCGCCAACGCGAGCTGCGTGCCATGCCGACTGATCCTGAAAGACACCGGATTTGTGGTCACAGCACGAGTACTGGGCAACGCTCGGCCGAGTAGCTTGATCACATGCAGCTACGTCAGCTGGAGTACTTCCTCGCGGTCTGGGAGGCGGGCTCCTTCAGCGGAGCGGCTGCGCGGCTCTATGTCACGCAGCCTTCGCTGTCCCAGCAGATCGGGGCCCTGGAGAAGGAGCTGGGCGCGGTCCTGCTGGAGCGCGGTCGGCAAGGGGTGACGCTGACTCCCGCGGGCCGTGTCTTTCTGCCCCGAGCACAGAACGTCGTCCGTGCCGTTCAGGACGCGCAGGACTCGGTGCGCGAGGTGGTGGAGGGCCGTCAGGGCGACGTCCACGTCCTGACCGTACGGTCCGTCGCCTCGGGGATCCTGCCGCCGTCCGCGGCGCGCTGGCACTCGACGTACCCCTCCACCGTGCTGAGACTGCACGACTACTCCCACCGCCGGGACCTCGAAGAGGCCATGCGCAGTGGCCAGGGCGACATCGCGGTCGGTCCACGGCCCGACCCTTGGGAGGGGCCCGTCATCTCCCTGGGATATGAGGAGATGGTGGTGACCGGCTCGGCCGAATACCCGGCGGGGACAGCGGCTGATCCGGCCGAACTGGCCGCTGCCGACTGGGTGCTCTACGAGCAGGAACAGGGCATGAGCGAAGTGGTGGACCGCCTGGCAGGGCACCTCGGGTTCACGCCGCGCGCCGTCGCACGCACGGGCCAGGTCTCCGCAGCGCTCCTGTTCGCGGTCGAGGGGATCGGCGTGACGGTGACACCGGAGAACGCGGTGCCGCTGCGCTGGTCGAGGCACGCCCGGCGGATCGGGCCCGGCTATTTCCGGGAGCTGGTGGTGTTCAGCAGAAAGCTCCCCTCCCAACTGGCCGAGCGGTACCGGGACATGCTCACCACTGTGGAGTTGCCGCTGACCGCGGAGCGGGATCTGCCCGAAGGAGCACTCCGCTTCTAAGGTCAACTTGCCCTGAGATCGAGGGTTCTGTTCCCGCATCTGAGTGATCCGTGTCAACGGCCACTCAGTTCTTCTGCGGATCGAGTCCACACCTCCACGGATGGGCAGCTCCGGCAGTTTCGCCCTGAAAGCAATGCTGCCCCGAGCTGTGATTTCACCTCGAAGAGCCGGCCGACGGGGATGGCTTCGAACCGCCACGCCCCCGATAGGCAGATCCAGGGCTGGCCAACGGGCATCCGAATGCACCACTGGACCACAACCAGCCAAACGGCTACGCTGTTGCCAATATTAGAGGTGGCAGGAAACGCAGCCACCTGGGCTCGAGGGCGCTCAAACCGCGACCGCACGGTCCGCCTGCCTTCACCAGCGCCCCTTCGTCCACAGTGCCGACCCCCCGAGGGGTAGACGATGCCCGTCCTGATCGTGATAGCGATCTACGCCATCCGGATCGCGCGCGCCCCCTTGGACGCGCGCCTGAAGAAGCGCAACCTCGGACCCCTGTCGGTCACGACCGGAGCGGTCATGCTCTATCTGGCCTGGGACTGGCTCAGGCCCGAGGGCCTCAGCGCTGTCTATTTCGTTGGCGAGTTCGCCGGCGTCCTGTCCGTCTACCTGATGTCCTGCACCTTGATGCTGGCCACCCGCCTGATGTGGTTGGAGCAGTGGTTCGGCGGCCTGGACCGTATGTACCGTCAGCACAAGCTGTACGCCGTATGGTCCATACTCCTGCTCACCCCCCACCTGCTCCTCCACTTTTTCTCCGGTTTCGACGGGAGCCAGTACGGCTACGCGCACCGGGCCGCGTCGGTAGGGATGGGCCATCTCCTCGGTGCCGTCTCCGCCATCGGCCTGCTGCTGCTCGTCCTCATCTCACTCGGCCAGGTCGGCCGCATCCTCCGACTGCCCTACGAGCGCTGGCTGTTCCTGCATCGCCTCACCGGCCTGCTGCTCCTGTCAGCGCTGTTGCACGGCTGGTTCCTCGATCTCATCATCAACGGATCCACGCCCCTCCTGGCGATCTACGTCACCATGGCCACCATCGGCATGACCGCCTACACCTACGACGAACTGGTGCTACGGCACAGGGAACCCCGGGCGGACTACACCGTCCACCGTGTCGAGCGGCCGACACCCGACGTCCTCGACCTCACCCTCACGCCCACCGGCGAGACGATGCTTCCCGTGACAGGAGGTCAGTTCGTCTACCTGCGGGTCGGCGGCTGGCACGAACACCCCTTCAGCGTCGCAGGAACGCAGGCCGACGGCTCGGTACGCCTCACCATCCGTGCCCTGGGCTGCGGTACACGCGGCCTCTACACAGACATAAGTGAAGGACACCCCGCAACCCTCAAGGGTCCTTACGGCATGTTCGACCACACCCTCGGCGGACCCCGGCAGATATGGATCGCGGGGGGCATCGGTATCGCGCCCTTCCTCGGCTGGCTCACCCACCCCGGTGCAGCGCCGCTCCGCACCGACCTCTTCTACTGCACCCCCACCGCCGAAGACGCACCGTTCCTCCCGGAACTCACCGCAGCGGCAGCACACCGCCCCGAGTTCCGGCTCCACCCGACGTTCAGCCGCAGCCACGGCCGTCTGACCGCCGAAAGAATCCAGGCCGAGGCCGGACCGATCACCCCCGACACGCATGTCTTTCTCTGCGGCCCCGCCTCTATGATCGAAAACCTCACTCGCGCCCTCCATCGCCAGGGCGTCCCCCGCCGGCATCTCCACGCCGAGCACTTCGCCTTCCGCTGACGAGCCGCCGACCACACGGGTCACAACAGCTGTAGGCCTGACTGTCCGGCGACCGGTTGCCCCCACCCAGACGCTTGTGCGCCGGTGGTGCCTACGGCGGCGCCTGGCGTCCGCACTTCGATGGTCGTCGTGTATCCGCCGTGATCCCCAGGGGTTCACTCCGTGATCCACGAGGCCACTGCCGCCTGAATCCACTCATTGAAGCCGAGCCGTTTCAGCACCGCCGCCTGGACACACCCTGCCCGAACCCATACCGGGCGAAGACCAGAACGGCGGCCTCGATCAACGCAACGTCAATCTCCTCGCCACTCGGCCCCGCATTTGACTTCATGGATCCAGGTGACCATTCTAGTCACCTAGTAACCGAAATGGTCACCTCGAAGGGTGTGTACACCATGGCAAACGGCAAGGGCGCGGCAGGGAGCAGGCTGGGGCCGCGGTTGTGGCTGGCCCCGGCCGTCATCGTCACCGTGGTCATGGCCGCGCTGGCGGCGCTGTACCTGGGAGGGACGGTCAACGCCTCCAAAGACCTCAACGACTTTCCCGTAGCGGTCATCAACGCCGACACCGGCGCCACCAGCGCATCGGGACAGCGCATCGACGTCGGCAAGGAGATCGCCGACAGCCTGCGCAAGGGTGTCGACGACGACAAGTTCGATCTGCGTTTCGTCAGCCTCGCCGCGGCGAAGAAGGACATGGGCAAGGGGAAGCTCTACGGTGCGATCGTCCTGCCCTCGGACCTGAGCAAGAAGCTGATGACGCTCACGGCGAGCGCGGCAACCGGCGGGGCCGCTGAGCAGCCTGCGGTCACCGTGTACACCAATCCCCTCGCGAACACTTCCAGCGCATCCATTGTCAATTCCTTCGCCTCTCAGGCGCTGGCCGAGGCGAACCAGACGGTGGGCAAACAGCTCCTCACCAGCGCTGCGCAGGCCACGGAAAGGGCCGGGTCCGGCAGTCAATCCGTCTCAGGGACCGCTCGCATCGTCCTGTCCGAGCCGATGCAGGTCCATGTCACACCCTTCAAGGAAGTGCCGGACGGCACCGGCGGCGGCCTGTCGGCCTTCTACTACGCCCTCCTGCTGGCGCTGGCCGGCTTCACCGGCTCCCTGATCGCCACCAATCTCGTCGACTCCCAGCTCGGTTTCACTCCGTCGGAGATCGGTCCGCTCTACCGCATGGAGAGCCACTCGGGTCGCAGCCGCCTGGCCACCCTTGTTTTGAAGTGGGGAATCATGACGGGTGTCGCGGTGCTAGTCAGCAGTGTCTATCTGGGGATCGCGGACTGGATCGGCATGCCGCTGGACCATCCAGGGGAGCTGTGGCTGTTCAGCGTGCTGAGCATCTCGGCCGTCGCAGTGGTTGCTCAGGCGATTCTCGCCCTGCTGGGCGGTCTGGGCATGGTGGTCAACCTCTTCCTCTTCATCGTGCTGTCGATCCCCAGCTCCGGGGGTACGACACCGCTGGAAGCCATGCCCCCCTTCGTCCGCTTCCTCAGCTCGTTCGAGCCCATGCACCAGATCTATCTGGGTACGCGCTCGATCATGTACTTCGGAGCCACCTGGGATTCGGGGCTGGCGCGTGCCGTGTTGGCCTCCGTGATCGCGCTTGTCCTCGGCCTCCTCGTCGGAGCCCTGGGTACTCGTGCCTACGACCTCAAGGGGCTGACCAGGAAGCACAGCGCCCCTGCCGCCGCCGCGCAGTGACGGACAGACTCCGCTGGGGATGTTCCACAGCATCCCCATAGGCGCACCACGAGCGGCTGTTCAACTCGTCTGCCCCGGGCACTGCAACGTTGAGTGCCCGGGGCAGACGGCTTTCCTCGCGCGGGCACCGATGGGCCGGTTCGGCTGGCGCATTCGCCCTTGGCCGGGGCCAGCGGGTCGATCACGAGTCCCTGACAGCCTCGCTCCATGCCGACCGAGATGACTCCGTAGGCGGGCGGCCTCAGGTTCGCATCGTCCTGCCTGGTCAGGCGTCGTCGCGCAGGTGGGCCAGCCCGCTGAGAAGGAGTTCGAGTCCGAAGGAGAACTCGTCCTCGATCGGAACGGGCATCGACCCGGCGACGGTGACCGTTGCCGGGAACAAGGCTGGATCGGCGCCCTGAAAGACGGCGGACAGTTGCGTGTCGTCGAGTTGCCCGCCACCGCCATGACCGTTGACCTGTATGGCGAATCCGAGGACGTAGCGGGAGAGGGTGGCAAAGGCGTGCGCAGCCAGTCGCGGCGGGAAGCCGCTGTCGAGCAGCGCCGCGACACAGTGCTCCCGCAGCGCCATGGCGTTCGGCCCCAGGGGAATCTCTTCGACCATCAGGCGCGCCGCGTTCCGGTGCCGGGCCAGGGCCTCGAACATGGTGTGCGCGACCGTCCGCAGCGCTTGCTGCCAGCCCATCGCGAGGAGTTCGTCGCCATTCAGTTCCACGGCGCCGAACATGCGGTCCACGACATGGGCGACCAGCGCTGCCCGGTTGTCGAAATGCCGGTACAGCGTCGCCGTGCCCGAGCCCAGGCGCTGGGCCAGCGTCCGCATCGAGAGAGCGTCGGCCCCTTCATCGTCCACGATCTGCAGTGCGGTAGAAACGATGCGCTCCAGCGGCACGGGCGGACGTCCCGGGCGCCGAGCCGATGCCGTGGTCGCTCGCGTAGGACCAGCTGCTGCCACTGAACGTCCACCTCCTCGGCCAGCACCATAACAGCAACACCGTATCCAGTATGGAGATCGCTGGTTGGGCACGGAGCGGCGGCGCCGCGCCCCCTTCGATCAGCCCATTGACGACCGCTCGTCCGAGGTCAGCGACCGCTCCGATACTGTCCTGGACGTCGCCCAGATTGCCTGCTGGTCGGGTTGCCTCGGCAACGAAACCACCGTCGTCCCCGTCCCGGGCGCCCTCCACGACGTCCTGCCCTCCCGCCGCAAGCCACCGCGAACACGCCTACACCGTGATCGGCGACTGGCTGCACCGGCAGCTGCTGTCTGCCGCCGTGCCGCCTGCCCAGAGAGCCGCCGCCTCCTGATGCACTGGCGCTGCCACAGAAAAAAGAAGGGGGCATGGACGCTGGCCATTTGCGGTGTTCCTCTGCGGGCGCCGCGGCCAACCCCTTGACGAAGGAGTCCTTCAAGCCGAGATCCTGAGCCGTCGTCACTGCCAGGCGGGTGCGGTCAGCAAGCCATGACGAGTGGCTCCTCGAGCCACGTTGGGCACCCTGCCCCGGCCGAACTGTACAAGTGACGCAGCATTGCCTCAGCCGACGCTGCGCACTGGTCGCCGCGCCCGTTGTTCCGTACTGCAGCGCCGGCTACCCCGTCGCAGTGCCTCAATCACCCGTGCCGGCATCGCCGTTGCCCCTGTGGCCCAGTGCGCCAAGGCCCGCGGCAATCACCACATCGGTGCGCTCGGTCCACCTGGCCTCGCGGTTCGCCATCATCGTGACGGTCACAGCACCGATCGCGGACACCACCCGCACATGCCGTACCTCATCAGTCCAGACATCGGGATCGAAGGCTTCCATCAACATGCGCTGCGCCCCGGAGAGGCGCTGCATGATCTCGGGCTCTCGCGTCAGCCAGAAGGCGCCGGCCATGAGCGCACCAGTCCCCGGCCACTCCTCGATCAGCTCGACCAGCGCACCGAGCAGGGCGGCGTCCCGCTCGAGCCCGACCGGGAGGCCCTCACCCGCAGCCGCCACTCGTGCGGCATGTTCCTCCGCGCGAGCCACCACGGCGTCCTGGATCCGCTCCTTCGAGCCAAAGCGCTTCAGCACAGCCGCCTTGGAGTAGCCGGCACCGTCAGCGATCGCCTGCACGGGGCCCTGAGCGAACCCGTGCCGCGCAAAGACGAAGGCCGCCACGTCGATCAGGGCACGATCGATCTCCTCGCTGGTGGGTCTCACGGATGGCTTCATGACCAAAGGCTACCGTTTCGGTCAGCAAGTGACCGAAACGGTAACAGCACCCTTCGTCCACATCACGGTCCCCATCGGGGATGTCACGGACCAGGACGATCTCGAGTACGCGATCCAAGCGAGCCACACAGTCATCTCCGCACCCGACCCCAGCAACAACTGCAAGTCCATCCCGGTCGCACGGAGCGCCGCCGCGCCCCTCCCGGAACTGCCCGAGCGGGCGCGCCCCCGGAGGGACCGCGGCAGCCGTAGGCGTCAGCGGACACGGCAACCGAGCACACCCTCCCCCCGATCTCGCCCACCGCAGCGATCGCACGGCGGCCATCGCCGCTGACCAACGGGCGGCCCGGCACGTAGGCCGCCGTGCCGCTGCTCGGCCGGCCAGGGCCGCGGCCGGAAGGAAGGAAACCTTGCCGCGGAGGAGCGCTTCCCCGGAAGGCGCAGAACAACCGCACCCCCAGGTGCCTTCACTGTCGGCCAAGTCCGGCTCGGCCTCGATCAGGTCGCGGATGCCTCGTCGTACGACCTCGTGGTCGTCCAGCACGAACACCCGCACCGGCGCGGCCCTCAGCACAACCTCCTCGAGAACTTCCTGGCGGGAGGGGACCGGGGTGAGGGTACGCATCGGTCTCGTCCCGCTCACAGCAGCGTCTGCCAGTAGTCCCAGAAACGCGTGCCGATCAGCATGACGATGCTCAGGTACCAGGTGACCGGCACCGCCCAGTGGAACTCCCGCGCCCCGGCCACGAGCCCGCGGGGAGCGCGGATGACGCCGTGGCGGAGGTTGTGCACGGTGGTGTACCAGAACATGGCGATGGTGGCCGCCCAGGCCAGGCAGCACCACAGGCACAGCGCGCCGATCTCGTACAGCGCCTGCGTCATCAGCCACATGCAGAACCCCGCCCCGAACAGCATGCCGAGATTCAGTCCGAGCCAGAACCAGCGGCGCAGCCGCGCCCCGGCCAGCACGACGACCCCCCCGAAGGCGACCACCGGGTAGGCGGCCAGCCCCAGCAGCGGGTTGGGGAAGCCGAACACGGATGCCTGGCCGCTGCTCATCACGTTCGAGCACGACAGGATCGGGCTGATGTTGCACGACGGCGAGAAGGCGGGATCCTGCAGCAGCTGGAACTTGTCGACGGTGATGACGAAAGAAGCGAGGGCCCCCAGCGCTCCCGACACGATCAGCAGCCAGGCGAAGGCGCGCGAGGCCCCCGTCGAGTCCTCCGGTGTGTTCCGTCCCGGGCGTCCGCCTGTCCGGGGTTCGGTGTGGTGGCGCGCGGTCGTGGTCGTACCTGTCATCGGGGTGTTGCCGCCTCGTCGGTCGTGCGGATGGGCTGGGCGCCCACGGTGGTCGAACGGTCCCTGCCGTCGGGCGGCGGCACCACGGTCAACGGAATGCCGCGGGCGCGGGCGTAGGCCACCAGGTGCGCGGTGGCGTCGCGACCGTTGGAGGGTGAGCCGTCCCATACGGCCAGCGCCTGGCGGCATCCCAGGATCAAGCGCTCGTCGGCGCCGACGCAGGCGTCCCGGTCGCCGGGGTCGAACTCCAGCAGACGCACCTGCTGGGCGAGGGCCAGCAGCTCGCCGACCGCCATCCGGTCACGCCGCGGCAGCAGTGCCGGCACCATCCCCTGCGTCGGGGCGACCACGATCAGCTCGCGCCCCGCCGCCCGCACCGCACGGCCGAAGGCCACCGGCACCCCCGCCCCCGCGCGTACCAGCCCGGACATCCCTTCGGGCAGGCGCTCCAGCGCGGCACGCAGATCGGCCTCCACCACCGTCAGCATGTCCGGGGTCAACTCCGCGTACCCCACCGCCGCGATCATCCCTCGCCCCTTCCCGCCGTACGGTGTTTCCGTGCTCGTTCCCGCTTGGGCGGCCCCGCCCTGCCCGGGCCTCGGCTGCTCCACCGCTCTCGACTCTGCGCGAGCGGAGGGAGCGGCCAGGGATGTGCCACCGCCTGCGGACGGGACCGCTTGAGTCCGAAGGCGGGATCCAGGCGCCGCGGGCGGGACCGCGAAACCAATCAAGTCAGCACACCCAGCTGATGACTAGGGCCCAATGGCCCTGGCACAGGGTGCTCGACGCGCTTTCCATGGAGGTTGTCAGACCTGTCGGCGGTCCCGCTCTGTGCCTCGACGCGGGGCACGGGTGCCGGAACCGCAGCATCCGAAGGGATCAGGCCCGTGCCGCAGTGATCGGCCCGCACCGTGGAGTGCCGGATCGGCGGCAGGGCCATTCCGTGCACCGGGAAGAAGCCGTGAAGGACGAAACAGCCCGACGCCTCGTCAGGACGAACGGGATTACCGCGACCGCCGCTGCGGGTCCGCGCCGCCTGGTCGAGCTCTCCCCCGAGGAGGCCCTCCGGCTGCTCGGCACGGTACCCCTCGGACGGCTCGTCTTCACCCGGCAGGCTCTGCCCACCGCCCGCCCGGTCAACCATGTCCTCGACCGCGGAGACATCGTCATCCGTACCCACGAGGACGCCGCGCTGCTCTCGCGCGCCCGGCAGAGCCACCCGCACGGGGTGGTTGTCGCCTACGAGGCCGACGACATCGACGTCGGCACCCGTCTCGGCTGGAGCGTTGTCGCGACCGGCTACTGCCATCCGGTCACGGACCCGGCGGAGGTGGCCCGCTACCAGGCCTTGGTCCACCCCTGGCTGGATCACCCCATGGACCACGTCGTACGTATCCGACCCGGCCTGATCACGGGCATGAGACTGGTCGACGCGGCGCTGCCCCGCTCCGGGGACGCGGCCGCCCGTTGAGCGTCTCGTCCGGCACCCGGACGCAAGCCGCCGGCGCACCACCGGTCCGCCGTCGACGGCCCGGGCGGAGGAGAAGACGGCTCCGCCCGGGCCGGACCCCGCCGCAGGCCCGCGCGAACCGCGAGGAAACCCGGGCCGACGGACTGTGGGCCCAGCCGACAGCCAACTCCCCCATGTCTGTGCCACGAAAGGGCCGTTCGGCCTTCATCGGGCTTCCCCGCAAGGGCCGTTGTGCGGGCGTCCCGACGCGGATCCCGGGCCGGAACAGCAGCAACATGCAGGTGCCGGGCCCGCGGACGTTACGCGTTCATCTGCGACGACGATGTCGTCGCCCGACCGCCTCACGCGGGCCCGGCACCGGGCCGGAAGACCGGCCCACCCCCCTTTCCCAAGGAAGCCGCCGTAGCGGCCTGCGCCGGTCCCCAACCCGGCGCCGCCCGAGGACCTCCGGCCCTGGCCGCCGCCCTGAACGGCCAGGAGCCGCGGACGGCAAGTCCCCCCGGGAACCTTCGCCGTCGATCGTCTCGCGGACTCACTGCTCACCCTCACGCCACAGACCGCAAAGGAAGAGGGGCCGAACGACTCCCCTATGGGGCCGAACGGCCCAACCGGCCCGTAGCAAGCCGCCACCGGACACCCAGGGGCGGGGGCCGGCTTTCGCCCGTACACCCGGTCGGCGGATTCCCGCGGTATGCGGCAGCACGTGGTGAGAAGCCCGCACACCAAGACCCCGCCCGGCCATCGACACGCGCGGTGACCGGATGTATTCACACGCGCCGGGACCAGGGCAGGAGTGAACACTCTGCCCTCTGAGTTTCTCGCCGCCGACGGTCCCCGGCACGTGGTGCCCGTGCTGCCGTGCAGGATGCGGATGCGGCTGCCAACCGGCTCCCCCAGCCCTAGCATGGAGCCCAGAGCCCAGTGCAAGAGAAGAGTGCAAATGCAGCCCGTACGTGCACTCTGTGCAGTGCATGCGGGCACGCCACCGGCGACATAGGCGCGACCCGTCGGCGCCCGAGGCCGTGCGGGTGCCGGGCGGCTCCTCGGTTACCCGAGCTCAGGAGGTCGTCGGGCGTCGCGTAGGGCACCTGCTCGGCTCGGGCGCCGACATCGCAAAGGGGTTCCCGTGGGCGAGGCGATCACGGAGGCAGCGTTCGCGCAGGGCCACCTGCCCGTAACCATCTACGACACCGAGTTGCGCTGTCTGCGGGCGAGCGCCGGTGCCGTCCGCGAGCTCGGCCGCACCGAAGAGCAGTTGCGTGGTCGGCGTGTCACGGACGTCCTGCCTCCTCACATCTGCCGGACGATCGAAGACGGCATGCGCAGAGTGCTCAAGACCGGAGAAGCCGAGCAGTTCCAGATCCACGGCAGACCACGGGCGGGAGCCCCCGCGAGGGCCTGGTCCGTCACGGTGTCCCCGCTCAGGAACCCCGCAGGACAAGTGCGCCATGTACAGGTCACCGCACTCGACGTGAGTGAGCAGCACTTGGCCCGGGAGCGGCTCGCCCTGCTGAACGAGATCGGTGCACAGGTCGGCAGCACCCTCGATGTGATGAGCACCGCCCAGGAGATGGCTGATGCGGTGGCAGGCCGGCTCGCCGACTTCGTCACCGTCGACCTGCTGGACTCGCTGCTTCGCGGCATCGAGCCGAAGCCCTGCGCCACAGGCGCCGTCGCCCTGCGCCGCGCCGCGCAGCAGTCCGTCCTGGCCGGCGTACCCGAGGCCGTGATCCAGCCGGGAGAGGTGGACTACTACCCGCAGTCCTCGCCACCTGTCCGTTGCCTGGCCACCGGCCGGTCCTCGCTGCACGGCGCCCTCGACGAGGCCATCAAGGACTGGCGCGAAGCCGATCCCAAGCGGTCGGGCGTCGTTCGGTCCTTCGGAATCCACTCGATCATGGTCATCCCCCTGAACGCTCGGGGCATCTCCCTCGGCGTGGCCGTACTCGTCCGCCACCGGAACCCGGAACCCTTCGACGAGGACGACCTGCTCCTCGCCGAGGAGATCGGCGCACGCGCCGCCGTGGCCGTGGACAATGCGCGCCGGTTCACCCGCGAGCGCACCACCGCACTGGCCCTGCAGCGCAGCCTGCTTCCGCAGCGGCTTTCCGCCCAGCAGGCGGTCGACGTCGCTTATCGCTACCTTCCCACGCGCACCCAGGCCGGGGTCGGCGGGGACTGGTTCGACGTGATCCCGCTCTCGGGCGCCCGAGTCGCGCTGGTCGTCGGGGACGTGGTCGGCCACGGCCTGCGTGCCTCCGCCACCATGGGACGGCTACGGACCGCGGTACGCACTCTGGCGGACGTCGACCTGCCACCTGACGAACTCTTCGTCCACCTCGACGATTTGGTGACCCTCCTGGCCACGGAGGAGGACACCGACGCAATGCCCGAGCCCGAACTGGAGATCTCCACCGATCTCATTGCGACATGTCTGTACGTGGTCTACGACCCGGTCTCGCGCCACTACACCGCCGCCGCTGCCGGCCACCCCGCACCCGCCGTGATCACACCCGACGGGGCAGCGGACTTTGTCGACGTTCCTCCCGGCCCTCCCCTGGGAGTGAACGGGCTGCCCTTCGAAACAGTCGAATGGGACCTCCCCCGAGGCAGCCTCCTGGTGCTGTACACGGACGGCCTCGTCGCAGGAACTCAGCACGACCTGGGCAACGGCCAGGGGCTGCTGCTCGAGTGCCTGAAGCAGCCGGCCTTCTCGCCCGAGGACACCTGCGACAACCTGATCCGGACTCTGCTTCCCGAACCGCCACCGGACGACGTCGCTCTGCTCGTCGCCCGCACCCGGGCCCTGGACATCCACCAGGTTGCCACCTGGGATCTGCAGTCCGACCCCGCCGTCGTGGCCGGTACCCGCGCCGATGTCCTGGCCCGGCTGACGACCTGGGGACTGCAGGACATCGCCTTCACCGTCGAGCTGGTGGTCAGCGAACTGGTCACCAACGCCATCCGCTACGGTCAACCCCCCATTCAGCTGCGGCTCATCCACGACACCATGCTCATCTGCGAGGTGTCCGACGGCAGCAGCTCAGCCCCGCATCTGCGGCGGGCCCGCACCTTCGACGAAGGCGGGCGCGGCCTGCTGCTCGTCGCCCAGTTCGCGGACCGCTGGGGGACACGCCATCGCACCGACGGGAAGACGATCTGGGCTGAAATCGGCCTCCCCCACGACCGCTCGTGACCGTGCTCGGCCACGCCCTCGGCGAGTACGTCGATCTTGCACCTGACCGGGGGTTTGCAGTCCATCGGATTCGCTCACGTCAACCACGGTCATTTGCAGCTTCGTACGCGGCCGACGCCCTCGCAGCCAGGACAGGTTGATAGAAACCGCTGATGTCCGGCATCAGCCACGCGACGTCGGCGAAGCCGGCCGCGGTCACGGCATCGGTCACCTGACTCCGGGTGAGCGCCCAGGAGGTGGTGCGGCGGACCCGCACCTGCCAGCCCTCTCCTTCGGGCACGAGCTGGAAGTACTCCTGGTCGTAGCGCTCGCCGTCGTCGTGCCAGTGCCACAGCTGGAAGGTGATCGAGCGGCCGTCCAAGCCGTGCGAGACCTGGGGAGGCCGGGAGTCGGGGCGGGTACGGCGGATGTCGTCGTAGTCCCGGAGCGTGAGCAGGAGCAGGCCATCGTCCGTCAGCACCCGCCGCATCTCGCGCAGGGCCTCCCCCACGTCACGCGCCGTCAACAGGTGGGCGAGCGAGTTGTCGGCGCACACGACGACGTCGAAGGCGCCCGGTCCGAAGGGGAGTTGGCGCATGTCCGCCGCCGCTGCGGGCAGGGCGACGCCGCGGGCCGCGGCCTCGACCGCGGCCCGCGCGGCGGCGACGGGGCTCAGGTCGCTGCCGACGACCCGGTGTCCGGCGCGGGCGAGCCCGATCGCCTGGGTGCCGATGCCGCAGGCGCAGTCGAGCAACCGGTGCGGTCCGGCGCCGAGTTCCCGGCGGACGAGCGCGTCCAGCGTCGCGGCCTGACGGCTCATGCTCGCATCCCAGTCCGGGAAGATGCGGTGGTAGTCGGCGGCGAGTGAGTCGTAGAACTCCCGCGCCGAGCCGGTCACTCGCCCGTCGCTTCCAGCACCGCCATGGCCGCGTTGTGCCCGGGCACCCCGCTCACGCCCCCGCCCCGCACCGCGCCCGCCCCGCACAGCAGCACGTTCGCGTGCCGGGTCTCCACGCCCCAGCGGCCCGTGTCGTCCTGGGCGTAGGGCCAGGTCAGTTCGCGGTGGAAGATGTTGCCGCCGGGCAGGTGCAGGTCGCGCTCCAGGTCGAGCGGGGTCTTGGCCTCGATGCAGGGCCGGCCGTCGGCGTCGGTCGCCAGGCAGTCGGCGATCGGCTCGGCGAGGTGGCCGTCGAGTTGGGCGAGGGTCGACTTCAACAGCGAATCCCGTACGGCGTCGTTGTCCCGTTCGAAGAGCCGCGCCGGGGTGTGCAGGCCGAACAACGTCAGTGTCTGGTAGCCCTGTTCGACCAGGTCCGGGCCGAGGATCGTCGGGTCGGTGAGGGAATGGCAGTAGATCTCCGAGGGCGGCGCGGCGGGGAGTTGGCCGGAGGCGGCCTGGGCGTGGGCGGCGGCGAGTTGCTGGTAGCCCTCGGCGATGTGGAAGGTGCCGGAGAACGCCTCGCGCGGGTCGACGGAGCCGTCGCGCAGTTGCGGCAGCCGCTTGAGGAGCATGTTCAGCTTGAGCTGGGCGCCCTCGGCGGGGGCCGGGGGCGTGTCGCCGGTCAGTTCGGCGAGGGCCTGCGGGGAGGCGCCCACGAGGACGTGCCGGGCGGCTGCGACGCCTTCCCCGTCCGCCGTGCGGTAGGTGATCTCGGCGGTCCGGCCGTCCGTGTCGATGCGTACGGCCTCGTGTCGGGTGGCGATGACGGCGCCCGCGTCCCGGGCGGCGGTGGCCAGGGCGTCGGTCAGGGCGCCCATGCCGCCGACCGGGACGTCCCAGGCACCCGTGCCGCCGCCGATCACGTGGTAGAGGAAGCAGCGGTTCTGGCGCAGCGAGGGGTCGTGGGCGTCGGCGAAGGTGCCGATGAGGGCGTCGGTGAGGACCACTCCACGGACGAGGTCGTCGGCGAAGCGGTCCTCGATCGCGGCGCCGATGGGCTGCTCGAACAGGGTCCGCCAGGCGTCCTCGTCGTCGATGCGGCGGCGCAGTTCGTCGCGGGTGGGCAGCGGTTCGGTGAGCGTCGGGAAGACCCGCTCGGCGACGCGGCCGGTCATGCCGTAGAAGCGCTGCCAGGCCTCGTACTCCCGGTCGGAGCCGGTGAGGTGGGCGAAGGCCTCCCGGGTGCGCCGGTCGCCGCCGCCCACCAGGAGTCCGGTGGGCCGGCCGTCCCGTTCCACCGGGGTGTACGAGGAGACGGTGCGGGTGCGGACGCGGAAGTCCAGCCCGAGGTCGCGCACGATCTTCTTCGGCAGCAGGCTGACCAGGTACGAGTAGCGCGACAGGCGTGCGTCCACACCGGCGAAGGGCCGGGTGGAGACGGCGGCGCCCCCGGTGTGGTCCAGCCGCTCCAGGACCAGTACGGACCGTCCGGCCCGGGCCAGGTAGGCGGCGGCGACCAGGCCGTTGTGGCCTCCGCCGACGATCACAGCGTCGTATGTCCGGTGTCCCTCGTGTGCAGCCATGGTTCTTGGTAACACGCGATGATCCAGAACGACCAGGGGTGTACGGCGACGGGGTCAGCGCCCGCCCGACGCGCGCTGCTGACGCAGTACCGCCACCCGGCGGTACAGCTCGACGGCCTCGGCGCCGCGGCCGAGCTGTTCCAGGCAGTGGGCCTCGTCGTTGCGGCTGGCGAGGGTGTCGGGGTGGTCGGGGCCCAGGACGCGCTCGCGGGCGGCGGCCACTCGGCGGTATTCGGCGAGGGCGTCGGGCCAGCGGCCCAGCCAGCCGAGGCCGACGGCGACCTCGCGTCGGCTGACCAGGGTGTCGGGGTGGTCGGGGCCCAGGACGCGTTCGCGTATGGCGCAGACGTCCCGGGACTCGGCCAGGGCCTCCTCCCAGCGGCCCAGGCGGCCGAGGTTGACGCCGAGGCCGTGGCGGGCGCGCAGGGTCTCGGGGTGGGTGGGGCCCTGGACGCGGGTGCGGTCGTCGATCAGGTCGCGGTAGAGGGTGAGCGCCTCCGCGCTGCGGCCGAGGCGGCCCAGGCTGATGCCGACCTCGTAGCGGGCGGCGAGGGTGTCGGCGTGATCGGGGCCGAGGGCCTGGGCGCGGGCCTCGGCGACCTCGTGGTAGGTCTGCAGGGCTTCGGGCCAGCGGCCCAACTGGCCCAGTGCGTAGGCGACTTCGTAGCGGGTGACCAGGGTGTCGGGATGGTCGGGGCCGAGGACGCGGGCGCGGGCGGCGGCCACGTCGCAGGCCATGCGGTACGAGTCCTCCAGGCGGCCGAGTCTGCTGAGGTTGAAGGCGAGGTTGTGGCGGCAGCGCAGGGTGTCGGGGTGGTCGGGGCCCATGCCGCGCTCCCGGGCGGCGAGCACGGACGTGTAGACCTGGTGGGCATCGAAGTGACGGCCCAACTGGCCGAGCACGTAGGCCATTTCCTGGCGGGCGGCGAGCGTGTCGGGGTGGTCGGCGCCCAGGGCGCGGGTTCTGGCCGCGGCCACGAACTTGTACTCCTGCAGGGCGTCGGCGGCGCGGCCGGTGCGGCTGAGGGTGAAGGCGACCTCGTAGCGGCTGGCGAGCGTGTCGGGGTGGTCGGGGCCGAGCAGGTGGGCGCGTTCGGCGGCGACCGCGCGGTGCACCTCGCCGGCCTCCGTCCAGCGGCCCAGGCGGCCGAGACTGAGCCCGGCGTTGTGCCGTCCGGCCAGGGCGGTCAGGGTCTCCGGGGAGGGAGCGGGGGGCTGGTCGGGCGCGGGGCCCTGTGTCCGCCCGTTCGCGGGCCGCGGAATCCATTCGCCGGTGAGGCCCGCTCCGGCGTCCGGGGGTGTGGTGCTGAGGCCGGCGCCGGTGGCCTTGTGGCCGGTGGTCATGCCGCGCGTCCAGGAGGGCAGACGAGCCTCGCGGGAGGGGGCCTGCTCAGGTGGCCGGAGCGCCGGCTGCGGGGTCACGACCGTCGGTACGTACGTCGGTGTCGTACGGCCGAGGCTGATGCGGCGGCCCAACTCGCGGGCGTCGTGCGGGCGTTGCTCGGGGAGTTTGGCCAGCAGGTCCAGGATGATCTTCTCGAGGTACTCGGGGAGTTCGGACCGCCGGCTGCGCGGCGGCCGGGGCGGGGTGTCGCGGTGGCCGACGAGGATCGCCCAGGCGTCGTCGAGGTCGAACGGCGGCGCCCCGGTGGCGATCTCGTAGAGCACACACCCCAGTGAGTACAGGTCGCTGCGCTGGTCGACCTCGGAGCCGCCGATCTGCTCCGGCGACATGTAATGCGGCGTGCCCATCGCGATGCCGGTGCCGGTCAGCCGGGAGGTGAAACCGATGTCGTGGCCGAGGCGGGCGATGCCGAAGTCGCAGATCTTCACCGTGCCGTCGGCGAGCCGCATGATGTTGGCGGGTTTCAGGTCGCGGTGCACGATGCCCTGTTGGTGGGTGTAGGCGAGGGCGGAGGCGACCTGGTCGGCGATCTCGACGACGTCGCCGACCGGCAGCGGGTGGTGCTTGTTGTCCTCCAGGAGCTGGGAGAGGTTGCGGCCCTCCAGGAGTTCCATGACCAGATAGAGGATGCCGTCGGACTCGCCGAAGTCGTGGACGACGGTGATCCCGCGGTGCTGGAGGGCGGCGGCCACGCGGGCCTCGCGGCGAAAGCGTTCCCTGAGGACCCGGGTGAAGGACTGGTCGTGGTGCGGGCCGAGGGGCTTGAGGCACTTCACGGCGACATGCCGGCCGAGCGACTCGTCGCGCGCACGCCACACCTCGCCCATGCCACCCCGCCCGATCAGATCGAGCAGCCGGTACCGGCCCTGGATCAGCCTGCTGTCCCCCATCTGCTGCGATCGCCCCCCGTACCTGTTCGCCCCGCCCACCCTGGCTCGTCCAGTATGGCGAGCTATCGTCCGAGTTTGTACGGTGCCGGGCGGGAGCCGGGGCCGAGCCGTGACATGGCGCGCAGGATGTGTTTGGGCGGGAGTTGCCAGCGCAGACGTGCGGGAATGCAGCGAAGCAGGTTGCCTGTGGCACGCAGTTGCAGGGTGATGGTGTCGGGTTTCGGGGCGGGTCTGCCGTACAGCTCGTGGGCGTACGGCGGCAGGGCGGCGTACGCCAGTTGGGCCACGCGCCGCCACAGCACCTCGCGCGCGGGGACGAGGAGGGGGTGCGTCGGCGGGCGGAGCAGGAAGTCGTCCACTTCGCGTGCCTCGGGTCCGACGGCGAGTTCGGGTCGCACCTTCTCGAAGTAGGCGGCCATCTCCTCCTGGTTGGCCGGTACGGCATCGGGGTCGAGGCCCACCAGGCGGGCGCTGACACGCTGTTCGCCGATGTAGCGGTCGGCCTGCGCGTCGGTGAGGCGGAAGCCGGAGCGACGCGCGACCTGGAGGTAGGAGTCGATCTCGGCGCAGTGCACCCACAGCAGCAGCTCCGGCTCGTCGACGCCGTACCGCTCCCCCGTGTCCGGGTCGGTCGCCGACAGCATGCTGTGGATCTTGCGGACGCGGGCGCCGGCCCGCTCGGCGGCCTCGGTGGTGCCGTAGGTGATGGTGCCGACGAAATTGGCGGTGCGCATCAGCCGGCCCCAGGCGTCGCGCCGGAAGTCGGAGTTCTGCATGACGCCGCGCACGGCCCGGGGGTGCAGTGCCTGGAGGTAGAGCGCACGGACGCCGGCGACCCACATCATCGGATCGCCGTGCATCTGCCAGGTCACCGAGGACGGCCCGAACAGCCCGGGGTCACCTGCCTCAAAGCCCGCCACCTCTTGAGGCTAACGCCGTACCCGCGGCATCCCCAGACCGATCCACGAGATGATCTCCCGCTGGATCTCGTTGTTGCCGCCGCCGAAGGTGAAGATGACCGCGGAGCGGTAGCCGCGCTCCAGTTCGCCGTGGAGCACCGCGCCCGCCGAGCCCTCCTTCAGCGCGCCTGCCGCACCGACGATCTCCATCAGCCAGGCGTAGGCGTCCCGGCGCGCCTCGGAGCCGTACACCTTGACGGCGGAGGCGTCCTGCGGGGTGAGGGTGCCGTTCTGGACGGCGTGCACCATGCGCCAGTTGAGGAGCTTCATCGCGTCGAGCTTGGTGTGGGTCTGCGCGAGGCGGCGGCGCACCCAGGGCAGGTCGATCACCCGGCGGCCGTCGGCGAGCTTGGTCTCCGTCGCCCAGCGCTGCACGTCCTGGAGGGCGCGGATCGCCATGGTGCCGTGCGCGGCGAGAGTGACGCGCTCGTGGTTGAGCTGGTTGGTGATCAGCCGCCAGCCCTGGTTCTCGGCGCCGACGCGGCGGGTGACGGGGACGCGGATGTTCTCGTAGTAGCTGGCCGTGGTGTCGTGCGAGGCGAGGGTGTTGATGAGGGTGCAGGAGTAGCCGGGGTCGGTGGTGGGGACGAGGAGCATGGTGATGCCCTTGTGCGGCGGGGCGTCCGGGTCGGTGCGGGTGGCCAGCCACACCCAGTCCGCGGTGTCGCCGTTCGTCGTCCAGATCTTCTGGCCGTTGACGACGTACTCGTCGCCGTCGCGCACCGCACGCGTCTTCAGGGACGCGAGATCCGTCCCCGCGTCGGGCTCGCTGTAGCCGATCGCGAAGTCGATCTCGCCGGAGAGGATCTTCGGCAGGAAGTACGCCTTCTGCTCGTCCGTGCCGAACTGCATGATCGTCGGCCCGACCGTGTTCAGCGCCATCAGCGGCAGCGGTACGCCGGCCTGGGCGGCCTCGTCGAAGAAGATGAACTGCTCCATCGCGGTCAGCCCGCGCCCGCCGTACTCCGTCGGCCAGCCCACGCCGAGCCAGCCGTCCGTGCCCAGGCGCCGGACGGTCTCGCGGTAGAAGCGTTTCTGGGCGGCCGGGTCACCGTGCCGGGCGTAGGCGTTGTCCGGCACCAACTCGGCGAAGTACGAGCGCAGTTCGGTGCGCAGTCGCTGCTGCTCGGGCGTGTATTCGAGGTGCACGGCGCCTCCAGGCTTCCCAGGCCGGTCCTGACCGCGCACACCGTAGAACGTGTTCCAGAAATTGGGAATGGTGCGGCATACGGAAAGGGCCCCCGATTGTCCGGGGGCCCTTTGCCGAGTGAGCTGATCGAACCGATCAGTGGGCGACGGGAGTTGGCCGTGCGGCGCCCGGCGCTCGGACCTGTTTCGGGGCGAGCACCCGTTCCGCCAGCACCCCGAAGACCAGCCCGAAGGAGGTCCACAGGGTCAGCTGGATCGCCAGGGCCGCCAGGCGGAACTGCCAGAGCAGGGTGGCGGAGAAGTCCTTGGGGACCTCGTTGATGGCCGGCAGGAACGCGTAGGCGAGCCCGACGGTGAGAAGGAAGAACGCGCCAGCGGCGAGCGTCGCGTTCCAGTTGCCCAGGCGTGGCGCGAGGCGCTTGCCCAGGATGACGGTGGCGACGGCCAGCAGCACGCTGAGCACCATCATCAGGAAGTACAGCGTGGTGCGCTTGCCGATGGTGCCGGGGTCGCCGACGGACGGCGGGTTGGCCGGGTACTTCAGGAACGGCACGACGTACACGGCGATCAGACCGGCGACCGCCAGGAGCAGCGCGCTCGCGCGCGGCCCGAAGCGGCCGATGCGGCCGAGTGCGAAGCAGTACGCGAGGGCGGCGATGCCGCCGAACGCGACGCCGTAGACGAGGACACCGGTGGACAGGCCCGCGGTGGACTGCATCGTGCGGCTGACGACTTCCATGCCGTGCTCGTGCGAGTGCGCCTCCTCGTAGGCGATGGCCGCGTCGACGCGCGGTTCACCCAGGAAGTAGGCGACGACGAGGGCGAGCAGGCCCGCGGCGAGTCCCGCGAGCATGCCACGCACCAGGAGGTTGCGGACGGTTGCCGAGTTCATGGGCTCGTACGTTCTCCGGCCGTCAGTGGCAGGGGAAGCCGAGCAGGTGGCGGGCGTCGTGCACCCACTCGTGCACGTCCGATCCGTTCATCACGGAGGTGGCGCCCTGCTCGGCGCCGACGAAGTAGAGCAGGACCAGCATCAGGATGCCGAAGAAGACCGCCCAGGGGGCGATCGCGCCGATCGGCAGCTTGGCGGGTACGGCTGTGGGGGTGGTGGTCGGCTGAGCGACAGACTGCGCCATGGCAGGCCCTCCTGGGGAACTCGCGTCCCGTCTCGGTGGTGCACGCGACGACGGGGGCGGGTCTGACTCACCCGGTGCGCACCCAGGGTGCGTACCGGACTTACAGTGGCGCGACCGTGCCGGACTTCCACCGGCTTCCGCTGTGCCGTCATCAATATCCACGAGAAGGTACCGCGAAGCAGAGGTGGGGCCAAGAGCGCACGGGACGGCGGTGAGCGCCCCTGGTGAGCCGTTTTCGCCGTCGGATCAAGGGATTTGAGGGAGTGTCGAGGGCGGGGATGGACGAATGACGAGCCGAGTGATCTTGATCTCACCTGCGATCACCGCGGCCCTCAGGGAGGCCCGCTTCGACGACGGCTGTCCGCTGGACGCATCCGGGCTGCGGCAGGCGCAGGCGGCCGCCGGCACGCTCCCGGCCGCGGAACAGGTCTGGGTCTCCCCCACCGTGCGCTGCCGCGAGACGGCCGGCGCACTCGGCCTCGACGCCGTGGACGCACCGGAGCTGGCGGGACTGGACGCGGGCCGCTGGCGCGGTGCGACGCTGGCGGAGGTGAGCGGGCGGGAGCCGGAGGCGCTGGCCCGCTGGCTGTCGGACCCCGACGCCGCACCGCACGGCGGGGAGTCGGTGGCGGCGCTGTGCGACCGGGTGGCCGGCTGGCTGGAGACGGTCGCGCAGACGCCGGGCCGCACCGTCGCCGTGGCCGAGCCCGAGGCCGTACGGGCCGCGGTGGTGCGGGCCCTCGGGGCGCCGGAGTCGGCGTTCTGGCGCGCCGACGTCCCGCCGCTGGCGGCCGTCGAGCTCAGCGGCAGGTCGGGGCGCTGGAACGTGCGGTTCGGGCAGCCGCTCGCCCCGCTGTGAGTCTCAGTTCAGCGTGGCGAGGAAGTCCGTGCACGCCCGTGCGCAGTCCCGGCCTGCCTTCGCGCCGTCCTCGGCGCCCGGCTGTCGGTCGAAGGCATGGGCGCACTCCAGGCACACGGTGCGGCACCACTCCACCTGGATGCGGATGCCGGCCTCGTCCAGGCGGTTCTGCTCGGACAGCACACGGCAGGTCGCGTCGCACACCTCCGCGCACATGATCCCCTTGCGTCGTACGAGTTCCTGCTCCTGTGTCCCGTCCGGATCCACGAGGCTCGCGCGCAGAGCACACGCGCGTGCGCACTCGGTGCACGCCTGTGCGCAGGCGAAGCGGTCCTCCAGGAACCGGAAGAGCTCCTGCTGGGTCGTCGAAGTCACACCTCGCGGGTTGCCGTCGTCGATCGCCTCAAACACCGGGAACCAAGATCCGGCCGCTCGGGCCGGGACGGGGCGGTTCGCACCGGGCCACAGGGCTACCCGCGAGCGGCCCATGAGTACCCCATGGACGGACGTCGCCGCAGACCGCGGCGACCTGGACCGGTTCGTCGAGGGAACGGTCCCGTCGGCGCCAGGAAAGCCCCGACGAGCTTCACGTTCCCTCAGGCGGCGGGCTCGGGTCGCCGCCCCCGGGGCGTTCACCTGGTGTCGCTGGTGCCCGTGCTGTCCTCGAGCGCGGCGCGTCCGGCCTCCAGCCGGGCGGCCGGGATCCGGAACGGCGAGCAGGAGACGTAGTCCAGGCCCACCCGGTGGAAGAAGTGGATGGAGTCCGGGTCGCCGCCGTGTTCGCCGCACACGCCCGTCTCCAGGCGGGGGTTGACGCCGCGGCCGGCCTCGACGGCCAGCTCCACCAGCCGCCCGACGCCCTCCTGGTCGATCGAGTCGAACGGCGAGACGGCGAAGACGCCCTTCTCCAGGTACAGGGGGAAGAAAGAGGCCTCCGCGTCGTCGCGGGACAGGCCCCAGGTCGTCTGGGTGAGGTCGTTGGTGCCGAAGGAGAAGAAGTCGGCGGACCCGGCGATGCGTGCGGCGGTGAGCGCGGCGCGCGGCAGCTCGATCATCGTGCCGATCGGGCAGTCCAGTGCGGTACCGGTCTCGGCCGCGACATCGGCGAGTACGCGTTCCGTCTCGGCCCGGGCCAGGCGCAGTTCCTCGACCGTGCCGACGAGCGGAATCATGATCTCCGCGCGCGGGTGGCCCCCGGCGCGCAGGCGGGCAGTGACGGCTTCGGCGACGGCGCGTACCTGCATGGCCATCAGGCCGGGCACGGCCAGGCCCAGGCGGACGCCGCGCAGGCCGAGCATCGGGTTCTGCTCGTGCATGCGCTCGACGGCGGCAAGGAGTTCGCTCGCCCGCGGGTCCGGCTCGGTGGCCCGGGCCAGGCGGACGGCGAGTTCCGTGCGGTCGGGCAGGAACTCGTGCAGCGGCGGGTCCAGCAGCCGGATCGTCACCGGCAGTCCGTCCATCGCCTCGAGGATGCCGGTGAAGTCCGCGCGCTGCAGCGGCAGCAGGGCGGCCAGGGCCTGCTCGCGTGCGGTGTCGTCGCGGGCCAGGATCATCGCCTCGACCAGGGCCCTGCGCTCGCCGAGGAACATGTGCTCGGTGCGGCACAGGCCGATGCCCTGTGCGCCGAGGCTGCGGGCGCGTGCGGCGTCCTCGGGGGTGTCGGCGTTGGCCCGCACCTCCAGGCGGCGTACGGAGTCGGCGTGGGCGAGCGCGCCGAGCACCGCTTCGGTGAGGGGGCCGGCCGCGGTGCCGGTCTCCAGGGCCCGGCCGACGTCGGAGGCGGTGAGCGGGAGTTCGCCGAGGTGGACGGTGCCCGCGGTGCCGTCCACGGACACGGTCTCGCCCTCGTGGACGACCACACCCGAGTCGGTGGTGAACGCGCGGGCGGCCGGGTCGACGCCGAGGGATTCCGCGCCGCACACGCACACCTTGCCCATGCCCCGGGCGACGACCGCGGCGTGGCTGGTCTTGCCTCCCCGGCTGGTCAGGACGGCCTGTGCGGCGATCATGCCGGGCAGGTCGTCGGGGGTGGTCTCCCGGCGGACCAGGACGACCTTCTGGCCGGCCGCGGCACGCCGTACCGCTTCGGCGGAGTCGAAGACGACGGCGCCCACCGCGGCGCCCGGCGAGGCGGGCACGCCGTGTGCGAGGGGCCGGTCGGTGGTCTTCACGTCGAAGCGGGGGAACATCAGCCGGGTCAGTTCGGCGCCGTCGACGCGGACCAGTGCCTCGTCGGCGGTGATGGTCTGTTCCTCGCGCAGGTCGTGGGCGATGCGGAAGGCGGCCTCGGCGGTGCGCTTGCCGACCCGGGTCTGCAGGATCCACAGTTTGCCGCGTTCGACGGTGAACTCGACGTCGCACAGGTCCCGGTAGTGGTTCTCCAGGGTGCGCAGGTGGTCGCCGAGCTCGACGTAGGCGCGGGGGTCGAGCGTCTTGAGCTCGCTCAGGGGCAGGGCGTCGCGCACCCCGGCGACGACGTCCTCGCCCTGCGCGTCGGGCAGATAGTCGCCGTACAGGCCGCGTTCGCCGGTGGCGGGGTCGCGGGTGAAGGCGACGCCGGTGCCGCTGCTCTTGGATGCCCCGGTGGAGCCGAGGTTGCCGAAGACCATGGCCTGTACGTTGACTGCAGTGCCGAGGTCCTCGGGGATGTGTTCGCGGTGGCGGTAGACGTGAGCGCGTTCGGTGTTCCAGGAGTCGAAGACCGCGCGGACGGCGCGGGCAAGCTGGTCGGCGGGGTCCTGCGGGAAGTCCTCTCCGGTCTCCTTGCGGATGATGGCCTTGAACTCCTCGGTGAGCCGCACCAGTTCGCCGGTGTCGAGGTCGTGGTCGTCCGCCGTGTGGGCGGCGATGGCCTGCTCGAACAGGTCGCCGTCCACGCCCATCACGGTGTGCCCGAACATCTGGATGAGCCTGCGGTAGGAGTCCCAGGCGAACCGCTCCTGCCCGGACGCCTTGGCGAGCCCGGTGACGGACTCGTCGTTGAGCCCGATGTCGAGGATGGTGTCCATCATGCCGGGCATGGAGAAGCGGGCGCCCGAGCGAACGGACACCAGCAGGGGGTCGTCGGGCGCGCCGAGGGTGCGGCCCATGGCCTGCTCCAGGCCGGCCAGGGCCCGGGCCGCCTCGATGCCGAGTTCGGGCGGCTCCTCGCCCGTCTTCAGGTAGACCTTGCAGGCGTCGGTGGTGACGGTGAATCCGGGCGGGACGGGCAGGCCGATCCGCGTCATCTCGGCGAGTCCGGCGCCCTTGCCGCCGAGCAGGGCGGCCATGTCGCGGCCGCCCTCGGCGAATCCGTACACGTACTTCGTCGGCTGGGTCATGGCGGCCTCTCAGTCGTGGGGATGTCAGTCGTGGGGTACGACGGCCACGGGGCAGCCGACGTGGTGGATGGCGGCGTGGGCGACGGGGCCGGTGCGGGGGACGGTGGGCCGCTCGGTCCTGCGGCGGCCGACGACGAGCAGGCTCGCCCCGGAGGCGGCCCGCACCAGCACGGACTGCGGGCGGCCCTCGGTCACGGTCTCGACCACCTCGACCTCGGGGTACTTCTCGCGCCACACCTGCAGGACGGCGGTCAGGAAGCCGAGCCACTCCTCTCCCCGGTCCGGACGGTTCACCAGGCCGATGTCGCCGGAGCCGAGCCCGATCGGTGAGGGCTGCTGCCAGGCGTGCACGGCCTTCAGGCGTGCCCCGCGCAGCCGGGCCTCCTCGAAGGCGAACTCGATCACCTCGTCGCACGGGTCGGTGAGGTCGATGCCCAGGACCACGTCCCGGTAGCCGGTTCGGGTGGATGCGCCGCCGTCGCCCGCCGGAAGGTGCTCGTCGGCGGCTTCCTCGCCGGCCCGGACGAGGACGACGGGCCGGCCGGCCCGCGCCACCACGCCCAGCGCGACCGAGCCGACCAGGAACCCGGTGAATCCGCTGAGGCCGCGCGAGCCCAGCACCAGCAGATCGGCCCGCTCGGCCGCCTTCAGCAGGGCAGTGGTCGCGGGGCCCTCGACCTGCTCGTCGTCGAGCTTGACGCCGGGGCAGGTACGGCGGATGCGGTCCTCGGCCTGGCGCAGGGACCGCCGTGCAAGGTGGCGCTGGGCGGCCGTGGCGATCTCGCCGTCCTCCTGGCGGGGGTGCCAGTTCCAGGCGTGCACGAGCCGCAGCGGCCGGTCGCGGCGCACGGCCTCGCGGGCGGCCCACTCGGCGGCGGCGAGACTCTCGGCGGAACCGTCGACTCCGGCAATGACGGGCGGAAGCATGATGCGCACCTCCTGCGCTCGGTCTGCTCCTCGCCACCAGCCTCGTCCCGGGGCGTACCGGCAGGTATGGGCCGCCAGGTCTCCGACTGGGTCCGTTCGGCCCCTGCGCACGCCGGGGGCGGGCGGCGAACGTGGAAGGACCACGGCCCGGAAGGCGGCACGCCATGCAACGAGTGATCATCGCCGGTGTCGACCGGTCGGCACGCAGCCGTGCCGCGGCCGACTGGGCCACACGCGAGGCGCTGCTGCGTGGACTGCCCCTGCGGGTGGTGCACGTGGTACCGCCGGCCCCCTTGGATCCCGTGGAGCAGTGGCCGTACCGTCCCGCGGCCGTGGCGGACCATGTGGTGGCCGAACTCGTCGAGCGGCACCCGGCGTTGCACGCGCGGGGCGAGAGCCACACCGGGATGCCGGCCCCGGTCCTGCGTGCCATGGGCGAGGAGACGGAGCTGGTCGTGCTCGGGCTGCGCGGCGAGGGCGGCAGGGCCGGGATCGCGGTGGGTTCCACCGCTGCGGCCCTGGCCTCCGGATCCGCCGGGCCGGTGGTCCTGGTCCCCGGCCCGCTCTCCGGCCAGGGTCCGCCGCGCCCGTCCGCCGGCGTGACCGTCGGTGTCGACGTCCGGGCCCCGGTCGGCGGCGCGCTCGACTTCGCCTTCGAGGCGGCCCGGCTGCGCGGCGCACGGCTGCATGCCGTGTACGCGTGGCAGCTGCCCGCGTCCACCGCTGCCTCGCCCTTCCCCGTGCTGGAGGAGGACCGCGCCACCTGGGAGGATCACGAGGTGCAGCTGCTGTCCGACGTGCTGCGGCCGTGGCGCACGAAGTACCCGGACGTCGACGTCCTGGAGGACGTCGTGCTGTTCACCCCGGTGGAGGCCCTCGTCCACGCCTCGGAAGGCGCCGAACTGGTGGTGGTCGGGCGGCGTGCCACCACCGGTTCCACGCTCCGCGAACTGCTGGAGCACAGCCGGTGCCCGGTCGCCGTCGTCCCGGCGTGATCCGGGAGGGTCGGCCCCGGCGGTTGGGTCATTGCCTCGGAAGGCACCGAACTGGGCGTGACCGGACGGCATTCCGTGCCGGGGGCCATGCTCCGGGGGCTGCTCGAGCACTGCCGCAGCCCGGTCGCCGTCGTCCCCGCATGATCCGGGAGGGTCGGCCCCGGCGGTTGGGTCGTTCGGCCCCTGTGGGGCCGGATGGCGTCGGCGCACCGTGAGGACCATGAGGACGCGGACACGGATCGCCGTCATCGGCGTCGGCAACGAGTTCCGGCACGACGACGGGCTGGGCTGGGCCGTGCTCGCCCGGCTGCGGGAGCGCGCCGCACAGCGGCCGCTGCCGCCCGGCACCGTGCTCGCCACCTGCGACGGCGACCCCGGGCGGCTGATCGGGCTGTGGGAGGGCGCCGGCCTCGCGGTGGTCGTGGACGCGGCCCACGCGCACCCGGGCTCACCCGGGCGGGTGCACCGCCTCGCACTCGATGCCGGACTCCTGGCGCAGCCGCCGACGACCAGCTCGCACGGCCTCGGCCTCGGTGAGGCCGTCGAACTCGCCCGCGTCCTGGGCGTGTTGCCCGACCACCTCGTCGTGTACGCGGTGGAGGGCGCCGAGAGCGCCCTGGGCACCGGCCTCTCCCCCGCCGTCGAGGCGGCCGTGGAACCCCTCGTGCGGGCCGTCGAGTCCGAGATCACCCGGCACCGGGAGACCGCGGCAAGGAGGCCGGCATGACCGTAATGCCCGACCACCTCGTCATATACGCCATGGAAGGCGCCGAGAGCGCGCCGGGCACCGGCCTCCACCCCGCCGCCGAGACGGCCGTGGAACCCCTCGTGCGGGCCGTCGAGTCCGAGATCACTCGGCACCGGCAGACCGCGGCAAGGAGGCCGGCATGACCGTGCGGCGCTTCCATGTGGAGGGGATCGTCCAGGGCGTCGGCTTCCGCCCGTTCGTGTACCGCACTGCATCTGCGCTCGGCCTGGACGGCTGGGTGGCCAATGTCAACGGGCATGTGGAGGGCGAGGTCGCCGGGCCGCTCGGCACGATCGACGAGTTCGCCGCCCGGCTGCGCACCGACGCGCCGGCCCTGGCCCGGGTGCGCCGCGTCCGGCTGACCGGCGGCGCGCCCCGGCCGGCGTACGGCCCGGGTTTCCAGGTACGACACAGCGCACCCGCCGGCGGAGACGCAGCGCCGCGCGAGATCCCGCCCGACGCGGCGATCTGCGACGCCTGCCTGGCCGAGCTGCACGACCCCCACGACCGCCGCCACCGCTACCCGTTCATCAACTGCACGGACTGCGGGCCCCGCGCCACGATCATCGAGGACCTTCCCTACGACCGGATCCGCACCACCATGCGCCGCTTCCCGCTGTGCGCCGGGTGCGCCGCCGAGTACGCCGATCCGGCCGACCGGCGCTTCCACGCCGAACCCGTCGCCTGCCCGGCCTGCGGGCCCAGGCTGGCCTGGGAGGAGCTGCGCGGCGAGGAGGCGCTGCGGGCGGCGGTCAAGGCCGTCGAAGCGGGCGGGATCGTGGCGCTGAAAGGTCTCGGCGGCTATCAGCTCGTGTGCGACGCGGGCGATCCGGCGGCCGTGTCGGAGCTGCGGCGCCGCAAGCACCGTCCGGCGAAACCGTTCGCCGTCATGGTCCGCGACCTCGACACGGCCGCCCGGCTGGCGCGGATCGGCGCCACGGAGCGGCAGGCCCTGACGTCCCCGGAACGTCCTGTCGTGCTGCTCGCCCGGCGCCGGTGGCACGGCGCGGCCCCGCTCGCCCCCGAGGTACACCCCGGCCTGACCCGCGTCGGCCTGTTCCTGCCCACCACCGGCCTGCACCACCTCCTCCTCGACGAGCTGGCCCGCCCTCTCGTGGTCACCAGCGGCAACCTCAGCGACGAGCCGATCGCCGTCGACGACACCGAGGCCCGGCGCACACTGGCCGGTGTCGCGGACGGCTTCCTCACCCACGACCGGCCGATCCGCTCCCGCTACGACGACTCGGTGGTGCAGTTCGCCGGACGGAGCCGGATCACGGTCCGCCGGGCCCGCGGGCTCGCCCCCGCCCCCTTGCCGCTTCCGGTCCGCGAGCCGGTCGCGGGGGCCGGTGCCCAGCTCAAGCACACCTTCACCCTGGCCGCCGACGGCCGGGCCCACCTCGGCCCGCACACCGGAGACCTGGCCGGTCTGGCGGCCCACGACGCGTTCCTGGCGTCGTACGAGCACCTCAAGCGGCTCACCGGCATCGAACCGACCGTCCTCGCCCACGACCTGCACCCCGGTTACCTGTCCACGCAGTGGGCCGAGGCGCAGCCAGTGCGCCGCATTCCGGTGCAGCACCATCACGCGCACGTGGCCGCCTGCGCGGCCGAGCACGGGGTGCAGGGGCGCTTCCTGGGGGTCGCCTACGACGGTCTGGGGCTGGGCGACGACGGCACCCTGTGGGGCGGCGAGATCCTCGTCGCCGATCTGAGCGGCTACCGTCGCGTGGGCAGGTTCGCGACCGCGCCCCTGCCCGGCGGCGACGCTGCGGTACGCCATCCCTCCCGCACGGCCCTGGGCCATCTGTTCGGCGCCGAGACGCTGGGCTCCCCGCGCCCGTATCCGTGGCTCACCCGGTCCTTCACGGAGCGGCTCGATCCGGCCGAGGTCGCCGCCGTGCGCACGATGGTCGCGCGAGGCGTGAACTGCCCGAGCGCGTCGAGTGCCGGCCGGCTCTTCGACACGGTCGCCGCTCTGCTGGGCCTGTGCGAGAGGGCGAGTTACGAGGGCGAGGCCGCCGTCCTGCTCGAAGCGGCCGCGGGCGCCGAGCATGCCGCGGCCCTCGCCCATCGGGTGGTCCGGGCGCAGGGCCTGTGGGTGTACGACCCCGCGCCGACGCTGGCCGATCTGCTGCAGCGGCGGCTGGACGGGGAGCCGGTGGCCCGGCTGGCCGCCGCCTTCCACCTGACGCTCGGGATCGTCACCGCGGAGCTCGTCGCCCGGGCCGTTGCCGAGGGTGCGCCGCGCACGGTGTGTCTCGGCGGTGGCTGCTTCGTCAACCGGCGGCTGCTGACGGAGGTGAAGCGGCGGCTGCACGCGCAGGGGCTGCGGGTGCTGGTCGGAGGTCAGGTTCCGGTCGGGGACGGCGGCATCAGTTACGGGCAGACGGCGGTCGCTGCGGCGCGGCTGGCCGGGGAGAGGTGAGCGCTTATGTGCCTGGGCATCCCGGGACGGGTTGTGGAGATCCACGACGATGCGGGGCTGCGGATGGCGACCGTGGATTTCGGCGGGGTTCGGCGCGAGGTGTGCCTCAGCTGTACGCCCGAGGCGGAGGTGGGGGCGTACGTCATCGTGCATGTCGGGTTTGCGATCACCTTGGTCGACGAAGCGGAGGCGCGGCGGACGCTTGATGTGCTGCGGGCCATGGCGGGGGCCGTTGAGGGCGAGTTGGGCGAGCCCCTGCCGTAGTTGCTCGGTTGGGAAGGCGTTGGGGGCTGCAGGACGTGTTGTGGCCGCGGGTTGTGTGTGGCTGGTCGCGCCCACGCGGCGGAGCCGCATATCGACACAGCCCCGCGCCCCTTACAGGGGCGCTGCAGGTCCGGTCGGCTTGTTCGGCTGGGCCGGTTGGCCCCTGCCTTCGATGGTGGGCTCGGCCGGAAGCTGGTAGTGAGCGAGTGACGAGGAGGAGCGACATGACCGCAGCCCCGGCCGTGCTCGATCGGGACGGGCTCAGTGCCCTGGTCACGGTGCTCGTGGCGGACGGACGGACCGTCGTCGGGCCCACCGTCCGTGACGGAGCGATCGTGCTGTCCCAGCTGACCTCGGCGGACGCGCTGCCGTACGGGTGGGGTGTCGAGCTCGAGGCCGGGCGGTACCGGCTCGTGCCCCGCGAGGACGGGGCCGCTTTCGCGCACAGCGCGGGGCCGCAGTCCTGGAAGAACTTCCTGCACCCGTCCCGGGAGCGATTGTGGAGTGCCGACCGGACGGCGGAGGGCGAGGTGACGTTCACCGCGCACGAGCCCGAGGAACCGGCGTACGCCTTTCTCGGTGTCCGGCCCTGTGACCTGCGGGCCATCGCCATCCAGGACCGGGTGCTGACCGGTGGGCAGTACGAGGACGGCGGCTACGGGAATCGGCGCCGCGGTGCGCTGCTGATCGCCGCCGAGTGCACCGAGCCCGGCGCGACCTGCTTCTGCGTCTCCACCGGTGGCGGGCCCGCGGCCGATCCCGGCTACGACCTGGCGCTGACCGAGGTGGTGGACGAGGACGGCCACCGGTTCCTGGTGCGCGTCGGCAGCGAGGAGGGCGCCCGGCTGCTGGAGCAGGTTCCGCACCATGGCGCCGACCTGGTCACCGAGGCCACCGCCCGCGCCTCGGTGGACGCGGCCCGCGACCGGATGGGCCGCTCGCTGCCCCCGGTCGACCTGCGTGACCTGATGGGCGCGAGCCTGGACGCCGAGCGCTGGAACGATGTCGCCGAGCGCTGTCTGACCTGCGGCAACTGCACCATGGTCTGCCCCACCTGCTTCTGCACCACCACCGAGGAGGTCACCGACCTGACCGGTGACCACACCGAGCGCTGGCAGCGCTGGGACTCCTGCTTCGACCTGGACTTCTCGTATCTGCACGGCGGCTCGGTGCGCCACTCGGCCCGCAGCCGCTACCGGCAGTGGCTCACCCACAAGCTCTCCACCTGGCACGACCAGTTCGACACGACCGGATGCGTGGGCTGCGGGCGTTGCATCGCCTGGTGCCCGGCCGGCATCGACATCACGGAGGAAGTGGCCGCACTGGAGGCCGAACGCGGAACGGAGTCGCACTGATGCCCCCCTCGATCGCCCTGCGCATGAACCACGCCCTGCCCACCGAGCATCGCGAGCGGCTGCTGCGCGTCGGCCGCGAGGTCGGCTTCCCGCCGGGCGCCCGGCTCTTCGAGGAGGGCGGGCACGCGAACCGGTTCTGGATCATCCGCAGCGGCACCGCCGCCCTGGACATGCATGTGCCCGGCCGCCGCCCGCCGGTCGTCGAGACGCTGGGCATCGGCGACCTGCTCGGCTGGTCCTGGCTGTACGAGCCGTTCGTGTGGCAGCTCGGCGCGGGGGCCGTGACCCCTTTGCAGGCCTACGAGTTCGACGCCGTCGCCGTCCGTCTGATGTGCCTCGACGACCCCGAGTTCGGGCGCGCCGTCGAGCACTGGGTCGGCCGGGTCCTCGCCCACCGGCTGAACGCGGCCCGTGCCCGGCTGGTCGACCTGTACGGGATCTACGAGACGAAGGACGAGCGATGACCGCCGTGCCGGTCCCCCACCGGGTGGTCGCCCGCCGCGCGGAGACCACCGACACGGTCACGCTCCGCTTCGAACCCGTCGGCCCCGCACTCCCCGACTTCCGGCCCGGGCAGTTCGCGATGGTGCACTCCTTCGGCCGCGGCGAGATCCCCGTCTCCGTGAGCTCCGTGCAGGCCACCGGCGGCCTCGCGCACACCGTCCGCTCGGTGGGCGCGGTCTCCGACGGGCTGTGCGCGGCCCGGGTCGGTGACGTCCTGGGCATTCGCGGGCCCTACGGCACCAGTTGGGAGCTGGAGCGCGCCCGCGGCCGGGACGTGGTGATCGTCGCGGGCGGCATCGGCTTCGCCCCGCTGCGGCCACTGATCCTGGCCGCGCTGGCCGAGCCGGCGGCCTACCGCCGCGTCAACGTACTGATCGGAGCCCGCACCCCGGGCGACCTGATCGCCCGCAAGGAGGTGGAGAGCTGGGCCACGGCGTACACCGGTGTGACGGTGGACCAGCCCGACCCGGACTGGCGTGGAGACGTCGGTGTGGTCACCCAGCTGCTGGGGCGGGCCCACTTCGATCCGGAGGACGCCTGGGCCTTCGTCTGCGGCCCCGAGCCGATGATCCGGGCGACCGCACGCGAACTCGCCCACCGCGGTGTGCGCCGCGACCGTGTCCGGGTCTCGCTGGAGCGGAACATGCGCTGCGCGACCGGGCACTGCGGGCACTGCCAGCTCGGCCCGCTGCTGGTGTGCCAGGCGGGCCCCGTCGTGGGCTGGGACCGCGCCGAACCCCTGCTCTCCGTAAGGGAGTTGTGAGATGACCCCCACGAAGGCCACCCCGACGCTCGCGGTGTTCAAGCTGGCCTCCTGCGACGGCTGCCAGCTCACCCTGCTGGACTGCGAGGACGAACTCCTGGCTCTGGCGGGCGAGGTGGACATCTCGCACTTCCTCGAGGCGTCCAGCGCGGTGGCGCCCGGCCCGTACGACCTGTCCCTGGTCGAGGGCTCGGTGACCACGGCCGCGGACGCCGAGCGGGTCCGGGCCATCCGTGCCGCCTCGCGCCACCTGGTGACCATCGGGGCGTGCGCCACGGCCGGCGGCATCCAGGCCCTCAGGAACTTCGCGGATGTCGACGAGTTCCGGCGCACGGTCTACGCGCACCCCGAGTACATCTCCACGCTCGCCACCTCCACCCCCGTATCGGCCCATGTGGACGTCGACTTCGAGCTGCGCGGCTGCCCGATCGACCGCAGGCAGCTCATCGAGGTGATCACCGCGTTCCTCGCCGGCCGCAAGCCGGACGTGCCGAACCACAGCGTGTGCTTCGAGTGCAAGCGGCGCGGCACGGTCTGTGTGACGGTCGCCCACGGCACGCCGTGCCTCGGACCGGTCACGCACGCCGGGTGCGGGGCGTTGTGCCCGGCCTACCACCGCGGGTGCTTCGGCTGCTTCGGCCCGTCCGGGTCGGTGAACCTGCCCGCGCTGATCCCGCTGCTGCGCCGCGACGGACTCGACGAGGACGCCGTCGGACGTTTCCTGCACACCTTCAACACCGCAGCTTTCGACGAGGAGTTGAGCAAGTGACGCATCGCGGATCCCGTGTCCTGCACGTCGGCTCGCTGTCCCGGGTCGAGGGCGAGGGCGCCCTGCGTCTGCAGGTGCACGACGGCACGGTCACCGACGCGCGGCTGGAGATCTATGAACCCCCGCGCTTCTTCGAGGCGTTCCTGCGCGGGCGTTCGTACACCGAGCCGCCGGACATCACGGCGCGGGTGTGCGGGATCTGCCCGGTGGCGTACCAGATGAGCGCGTGCGCGGCGATCGAGGACGCGTGCGGGGTGACGGTCGACCCGGTCATCCGGGATCTGCGCCGGCTGCTGTACTGCGGGGAGTGGATCGAGAGCCAGGTCCTGCACATCTATCTGCTGCACGCCCCGGACTTCCTGGGCCGGGCGAGCGCGATCGAACTGGCCCGCACCCACCGGGCGGAAGTGGAGCGGGGGCTGCGGCTGAAGAAGGCCGGCAACTCCCTGATGGAGCTGGTGGGCGGGCGGGCCGTGCATCCCGTGAACGTACGGCTGGGCGGCTTTCACCGAGCGCCGACGCGCGAGGAACTGCGGCCGCTCGCCGAGCAGTTGAAGCAGGCGCTCGACGATGCGTGGGAGACCGTGCGCTGGGTGGCCGGCTTCCAGTTCCCGGACGGCCGCGTCGAGGCCGATCTGCTGGCACTGGCCGACCCCGACACGTACGCCATCGAGGGTGGTACGCCGACGGTGCTGCGCGCGGACGGGAGCACCGCCTCCTTCCCGGTGCGGGAGTTCACCGAGCACGTCACCGAGACCCATGTGGAGCACTCCACCGCGCTGCACTCCCGGCTGGACGGGCGGCTGCATCTCACCGGCTCCCTCGCCCGGTTCGCGATCGGCGGGGCACGGCTGTCGCCGGTCGCACTGGAGGCGGCCGTGGAGGCGGGGCTGGGTGATCCGCGGGAGGGCGCCGTGTGCCGCAATCCGTTCCGGTCGATCCTGGTGCGGGCGGTGGAGAGCGTGTACGCCGTCGCGGAGGCGCTGCGGATCATCGACGGCTACGAGCCGCCCGCACGCCCGTACCTCGAGGTGCCCCCGGTCGCTGGGATCGGCCATGGTGCCACCGAGGCGCCCCGCGGGCTGCTCTACCACCGCTACGAACTCGACGCCGACGGTCTCGTGACCAGTGCCCTGCTGGTGCCGCCAACGGCACAGAACCAGGGTGCGATCGAGGACGACCTGCGCCGGCTGACCCAGCGTGCGATCGGCGAACACGACCCGGACGACGCCGAGTTGACGGCCTTGTGCGAGCGGGCGATCCGAAACCACGACCCGTGCATCTCGTGCTCCACCCACTTCCTCGACCTGACGGTCGTCCGTACCTCGTCAGACACCTCGGGAGGCTGCGATGCCTGAATCTCCGTACACCGTGAGCGATGTGATGACGCACACCGTCGTCGCCGTCGGCAGTGAGGCGCCCTTCAAGGAGGTCGTCGAGCTGCTCGACCAGTGGAAGGTCAGCGCGCTGCCGGTCCTGGCGGGCGAGGGCCGGGTCGTGGGGGTGGTCTCCGAGGCCGATCTGATGGCCAAGGAGGAGTTCAGGGACACCGAGGAGGGGGATCCGGCCGCCCGGAAGAAGGCCGGCGCGGTGACCGCGGGCGAGCTGATGAGCGCCCCGGCCGTGACCGTGCACGCCGACGCCTCGCTGGCCGAGGCCGCCCGGATCATGGCCCGCCGGCACGTCAAGCGACTGCCCGTCGTGGACGGGGTCGGGCTGCTGCAGGGCGTGGTCAGCCGCAGTGATCTGCTGAAGGTCTTCCTCCGAGACGACGAGGAGATCGAACAGGAGATCCGGCGCAGCGTGCTGGGCCAGCTCCCGCTCACCACTCCCCTGACCGTGAGTGTGACCGAGGGCGTGGTCACACTGGGCGGCTCCCTGCCCGACCGGATGCTCGTGCCCGTGGTGGCGCGGGCGGTGCGGGCGGTGGAGGGGGTCGTGGACATCCGGCTCGATCTCACGCATCGATGACGCGCACGGAGGGCCGATGAAGTACCTCGACGAATACCGCGATCCCGTCCTCGCCCGGCGGCTGCTGGACGAACTGCGGCAGACCGCCACCCGGCCCTGGCGGATCATGGAGGTGTGCGGCGGGCAGACCCACACCCTGGTCCGCCAGGGCATCGACGAGCTGCTGCCCGCCGGGATGCGGATGATCCACGGCCCCGGCTGCCCGGTCTGCGTGACTCCGCTGGAGACTTTGGACCGGGCCATGGCCATCGCCGCCCGGCCCGGCGTGATCCTCACCAGCTTCGGCGACATGCTGCGCGTGCCCGGCACGGACACCGACCTGCTGTCACTGCGGGCGCGGGGCTCGGACGTACGCGTGGTGTACGCCCCGATGGACGCCGTGCGCCTGGCCGCCGACCACCCCGACCGGGAGGTGGTCTTCCTCGCCGTCGGCTTCGAGACGACCGCGCCGGCCAATGCGATGGCGGTCCTGCACGCGGCCCGTCTCGGGCTGACGAACTTCTCGATGCTCGTCAGCCATGTCCTGGTGCCGCCGGCCATGACGGCGCTGCTCGACGACCCCGACTGCGAGGTGCAGGCCTTCCTCGCGGCCGGGCATGTGTGCGCGGTGATGGGCTGGACCGAGTACGAGCCGATCGCCGCCCGCTACCGGGTGCCCATCGTGGTCACCGGCTTCGAGCCGCTGGACCTGCTGGAGGGCATCCTGATGGCCGTACGGCAGCTGGAGGCGGGCCGGGCCGAGGTGGAGAACCAGTACGTACGGGCCGTGCGCCGGTCCGGCAACACCGACGCGCAGGACGCCGTCCGCACGGTCTTCCGGGTCACGGACCGGGCCTGGCGGGGCATCGGGGCGCTGCCCGACAGCGGGCTCGAACTCGCCGAGGAATACCGGGACTTCGATGCCACCCGCCGATTCGACGTGGGCGGACTGTGCCCCGTCGAGGACCCTGAGTGCATCGCGGGCGCCATCCTCACCGGGGCGAAGCTGCCCACCGACTGCGCCGCGTACGGCACCCGTTGCACCCCCCGCCACCCCCTGGGCGCGCCGATGGTGTCGTCCGAGGGCACCTGCGCCGCCTTCCACGCGGCCGGACGCACTCCTGCGAGGAGCACGGCATGAGCAGCATCCAATGCCCCACCCCCCACCACGAGGACGAGGTCGTCCTGCTGGGCCACGGCGCCGGCGGACGCCTCACCGCGGAGCTGCTGGACCGGCTGGTGCTGCCCGCCGTGGGCGGCGGCACGGGCCCGCTGGAGGACGCCGCGCTGCTGCCGGGGCATCCCGGTCTGGTGATGAGCACCGACAGCTTCGTCGTCAGCCCGCTGTTCTTCCCCGGCGGGGACATCGGATCCCTCGCCGTGCACGGCACCGTCAACGACCTTGCGATGCGCGGCGCGTGGCCGCTCGCGCTGTCTGTGTCGCTCATCGTCGAGGAGGGGCTGCCCATGGGCGAACTGCGCTCCGTCATGGCCTCGTTGGGCAAGGCGGCGCAGGACGTGGGGGTGCCCGTGGTGACCGGGGACACCAAGGTCGTGGGCCGTGGTGCGGCCGACCGTCTCTTCATCAACACCACCGGTGTCGGGCAGCGGCACGAGCTGCTGTGCCCGTCGGCCGCGTTGGCCCGCCCGGGCGATGTGGTGCTGCTGTCCGGGCCGGTCGGACTGCACGGAACGACCGTGCTGAGCACGCGTGAGGGGCTCGGTTTCGAGAGCGACATCGCCTCGGACACGCGGCCGCTGCACCGGCTGGTGCGCACCCTGGCGCCGCTGGGCACCGCCGTCCATGTGCTGCGTGACCCGACCCGGGGCGGGCTGGCCGCCGCCCTCAACGAGATCGCCCGGGACTCGTCCGTCGCCGTCGAGATCGAGGAGAGTGCCGTCCCGGTGCCCGGGGCGGTGGCCTCCGCCTGCGACCTGCTCGGGCTTGACCCGCTGGTCGTCGCCAACGAGGGCTGCCTGGTCGCCTTCGTCGACGCCGGCGCGGCCGAGGGGGCGCTGGCCGCCCTGCGGTCGCTGCCGGAGGGGGCGCAGGCGGTGCAGATCGGTGAGGTGCTGCAGCAGGGGTCGCGTGGGCGGGTCACAGTGCGGACGCTGGTCGGCGCTCGGCGCATCGTGGAGATGCCGCTGGGCGAGCAGTTGCCCCGGATCTGCTGAGTCAGGCCTGGCGGACGTCGTCTTGGACCAGGCTTGCGATGTGGGTGGTGACCGTGTCGAGGATGTCGGTCCAGGCCGATTCGTCGCCGAGGACGAGGTAGTTGAGGGTCAGCCCGTCGGTCATGGCGGCCAGGTAGCGGGCCAACACCGTTGCGGGGACGGTGAGTTGAAGATTCATGTTCCTGCGCAACCGGTCGATGAGCTCGGTGTAGGCGGCGCCGTACAGCTCGTACTGCCGTCGGGCCAGGTGCTCGAAACCCGGCTCGCGCAGGGCGTACTGGGTGAGTTCGTAGGTGAGCATGTGCTCGTCGGGGTGGGTGCGGACGTGGTCCCAGTACGCCTGGAAGCCGGCCCGGACGGTCTCCACGAGCGTGGCCCTGGGCCGCAGGGCCTGCTTCACCACGGTCACCGAGTGGTCGGTGAGGGTCGTGATGACGGCCTCGAGGAGGGCCTGCTTGGAGTCGAAGCAGTAGTGGAAGACGCTCAGGGACACGCCGGCCTCGGCGGCGATGGACCGGGTCGTCGTCTTGGCGACGCCGTCCCGGGCCATCGCCCTGATCGCCGCTTCCGTCAGCTGTCTGCGCCGTTCGGCCGACGGCATGCGTGCCATGTATGTCCTCAGGTGGTGACGGGACCTCAGGCGCTGTGGACGCCCACTTCGTAGAGCGAGTATCCCCAGTCGGTGCCGCGGCCGAGGCCGTGGATGCGGACGTAGCGGGCCGGTGTGCCGGTGAAGCGGGCGGTGTCCAGGCCTCCGTCGCCGGACGTGGTGGACCAGACGGTGTGCCAGTCGCTGCCGTCGGTGGAGAGTTCGATGCGGTACGACTTGCCGTACGCACGCTCCCAGTTCAGCGTGACCCGGCTGACGAGGTGGGTTGCGCCCAGGTCGGCCTGCCACCACTGGTCGTCGCTCCAGTCGCTGGCCCAGCGGGTGCCGTCGTCACCGTCGACGGCCCGGCCCGGCTGGTAACTGGTGAACGGGTTCCACTCGGACGAACTGGCCGTGGCCGTCGCGCCCTTGGCGAGGTCCACCGATGCCTGGTGCTGCTCGGTCGCTCCCCATGTGTGGAGGTAGGACTCGGCGCCCCGCATGAGGTCGTTCACCACGTCCTGGCCGCCGACGAGCCGGATGTCCTCGATCCAGTCGGGGATCATGCCGACGTGGGCGGCGCCGTCGGTGTTGAAGTCGAACGTGCGCTCACCGGTGGTCTGCTTGTCGATGACCGAGCCGCCGTCGGCGCTCTTGAAGGGGTAGGTGACTTTGTTGGCGGCGTCGGCGCCGCGCGGGGCGGGGTGGTCGCCGATGCCGTTGAAGTCGGTGCCGTAGCCGTAGCCCACGTGGTACTTGTCGCGCAGCGCCTTGGTGCGCCCGGCCTCCGCGACGAACCCCTGCGAGCCGTGCATGTACTGGGCGACGAAGCCGCCGAGGGAGTAGACCCGCTCGGTCCAGTTCAGGTCCATCCAGCTGTGCGAGGAGATCACGCCGGGGTAGGACTCGGACTCCAGGATGTCCAGCGCCTGGCCGACGGCCTTGACGCCCATGTGGTCGATCTCCAGCATCATCTTGCGTTTCATCATGCCGCGCACGGCGTATGCACCGAGGTCGGTGAGGCCGCGTTTGTTGCACTGGGCGTCCGAGTCGTACGAGGGGACGGCCACGCCCGCCGGCAGGTCCTCCTCCGCCGCGGACGAGGCGGTACCGATCGGGTTGTCGTGCTGCGGTCCGGTGCACTTCTCGGTCTGCCAGAAGGTGCCGGTGGAGAGGAACTGGCCGACGTTGATGGCGGTGCCGAGGGCGCCCGAGTCGAAGCGGACGCCGCACAGCGCGTTGTCGAACTTGTGGCACAGGAACATGGAGCGCACCCCGAGGGCGTAGAGCTCGTCCAACCCCTTGTCGATGTCTGCCTTGCTGCACTGCGGGATGTCCAGGACCTGCTTGCAGCCGAACGGCTCGGAGGTCTCCACGCCGAGGACGACGGCCAGCTTGCCCTGCTTGATCACCTCACGGGCCTGCGCGCTGTCGGTGACGATACGGAACCAGCCCTTTCCGGTTCCGCCGTACATCTTGTCGATATAGGCCTGGAGGTCGTACGTCAGCTTCGCCTGCAGCCGGATGGAGGTCATCTCGTCGCAGCTGCGGTCCTTGAAGGGGTAGACCGAGCAGATCATGCCGTTGGTGACGAGGTCGTTGACGAGCACCCGCTGTCCGCCGCGCCAGGCCCGCTCCACCCAGGCGTAGTAGTTGGCCTGATGGGTCATCGAGTCGTACGCGGGCCAGTCCTTGAAGGTCGGCCAGCCGACCGGGTCGTGCCTGCCGTCGCCGCCGTGGGTGATGTAGTCGAAGATCGCGAGGGTGCCGTCGGGGTAGTGCTCGGGACAGTCCTTGAGCGCGTCGGCGACCCCGGCCTCGGAGAACACCTTGCCGCAGATCAGCCGGCCCCCGAAGGCCTCGTTGGAGAACAGGTGGTTGTGCGCGTCGACGAACCCGCGCACGTCGCCGGCGGAGTCGGTGCCGGTGAACGGCTCGCCGGTGACGTTGATCTGGGCGTCCGGGGCCGGGCGCGAGGTCGGGATCCACCAGTCGCTGCCGGCCGCCGAACTCGGCGTGGGGCCCAGAACCAGGGCCAGGAGTAGGAGAAACAGCGACACCACGGTGACGTTCTTGCGGCTGCGGTACGAGCGTCGAGTCGGCGTCACGGCCCACGTCCCTCGGTCGGCGGGATGGCGCGGTCGGCCAACCCCATGAGGTTGTCATGACCAGCGCAAGACATGGGACGAGGATCGGTGCGGGCACCTTCCGAGTCAAGAGTCCGGGACGCTTGACCTGATGGCGCGCGGCGGCTCCCGCCGGCCGCGCGCCACGAGGCTGTGGCCTCTCAGCTGCCCGCACCGCGTTCGGTGCTGCTCGCGTTGTTCAGTTCTTCGCCCGTTCCGCCACCAGTTCGCCGGCTACACGCGCCGCCCATGCCTCGATCTCGGGGAAGTTGCGGAAGTCCCCGCCCTTTCCGTTGCGCACGATCATCTTGGCGATACGGCCCTTGGCGCCCTCCTGCAGGCAGCCTCCGAAGGTGACGTGTCCCCTGGCGTCGAGCCGGGTCATCGCGCGGCGCACACCCGGCACGGGCGGGATGTCCCGCTCCGACGCCGAGGCGTCCAGCGGGCCGCTGCTGAAGAACCACAGGGGGCGTTCGGCCAGTGCGCGGCGGTGCCGGCGCACGAACCGGCGGGCGTCCTTGTGCCAGCGTCCGGCGTACAGTCCGCCGCCGACCACGACGGCGTCGTACCCCGTCAGGTCCACGACGGCCCCGGCCGGAAGCGCCGCGGCCGTGAGTCCTTCCTTGCGCAGGACCTCGGCCACGGCCTCGGCGATCTGCGCGGTCGATCCGTTCGTCGTCCCGTAGGCGACCAGCACATTGCCGGTCATGACGGTCCGCCTCCTCTCACAGCCTGCGCAGCCAGTCGTCGGCCACGCCGTGCAGGGCCTGCTCCTGGGGCTGGATCTTGGCGTCGTCCAGCCGGTAGCTGAGCTTGTCCACGACGGCGACGACTCCGTCGATCTGACGGGTCATGGACACGGCGATCTCCGTCTCGCTCTTGCGTTCCATGTGTCCGGAGAGCGTGACCACGCCTTCGGTCACGGAGACGTCGATGGTGCGCGGCGCCAGCCACAGCGCGTGCACCAGGACCTCCTCGATGACTTCGGTGCGGATGTCCGCGTCGGGCCGCAGGAAGACCCCCAGCAGGTCGCGGCGGGTGACAATGCCGACGAGCCGGTTCGCCTCGTCGAGGACGGGCAGTCGCTCCACGCGGTGCTGGGCCATGGTCCGGGCGGCCTCGACGATGGTGTTGTCGGCGTGCACGGTGACGGGCGGCTCGGTCATCAATTGGCCGGCGGTGCGCGCCCTGGCCTTCGCCGCCTGCCTCCTGGCGCTCGGCGCCAGATCGGCCAGCCGGAAGCGCTGCTTGGGCGCATAGGGATCGGGCGCTTCCGCCTGGCGGATCATCAAGTCGGTCTCGGAGATGACTCCGATGACCTTGTCGTCCTCGTCGACCACCGGCAGTCCGCTGATGCGGTGCTCGCCGAGCAGCCGTGCCACCTCCTTGAACGGGGTGCCGTACTCGGCGCGGACGACCTCCGTGGTCATCACGGAGCCGACCTTGTCGTGCTTCATAACGTTTCCTCCTCAGCGGAGTCGGCGCAGATACGGGTCGTGGGGCCTGCGCGGCAGCAGGCGCACCCGCGCATCGAGCACGGTCACTCCGCCCGGTGTCGCGAGTACGGGGTTGAAGTCGGCCTCGGCGAGCTGCGGCAGGTCGCTCGCCATCCGCGACAGGTGCAGCAGCAGCTGTTCGAGGCCTTCGAGGTCGACGGGCCGCGCACCGTTCGCACCGAACAGCAGCGGCGCACAGCGCGGGGCCGTGATCAGGTCGTGCACGTCGTGGTCGGTGAGCGGGGCCAGGCGGGCGGCGTGGTCGGCGAGGACCTCGGTCGCGGTGCCGCCGAGGCCGAACAGCACGAGCGGGCCGAAGACCTCGTCCTGGACGACGCCCGCGAACAGTTCGGTGCCGCGGTCGGCGAGCGGCTGCAGCACCACGCCGGTCAGCAGGCCGGCGAAGCGGGTCTCCAAGTCCCGGAAGGCGGCGCGCACTTGGGAGTCGCCGCGCAGGTCGAGATGGACGGCGTGTTCCGCGGTCTTGTGCAGCAGGCCCGGCCAGTGGCCCTTCATGACCACCCGGCCGTCGGCGCCGCGCAGCCGGTCGGCGGCGAGGACGGCGTCGTCCTCGGTCTCGGCCCAGGCCCACGGCGACTGGGGGATGCCGTAGCAGTCCAGGAGTGCGGCGCACTCCCGGGGACCGAGCCAGCCGCCGTCCGGATGGGCGTCGAGGTAGGTCTCCACGACGGAGCGGGCACGTGCCGTGTCGACGCCGTCGAGGTCGGGGACGGTCCCGGCGGGGCGGGCGAGCCACTCCGCGCGGTGCACGGCGTGGGCCAGCGCCCGTGCCGCCGCCTGGGGTTCGGCGTACGACGGGACGGTGCCGCCGTCGGTTGCGGGCAGCAGCTCCACGGGCAGCGCCTGTTCGAGCCGTACGGCCACGACCGGCTTCGGGCGGGGTCCGGACACCCGGGTCACGGCCCGTACCAGGTCGTCGCCGGTGGCCGCGGCCACCGCCGTGGGCACCAGGGCGACCAGGACGGCGTCGGCATCGCCGTGCCGCATGAGGCGCTCGACGCACCTCGCGAGCTGGTCCTCCGTGACGGCCGCGGTGGCGTCGACGGGGTTGCCGGCGGCGGCGCCGTCGGGCAGCAGGGCGAGCAGGTCGTCGACCAGGTGCGGGGTGGGCGCGGGCAGGGTCAGTCCCGCCTCGGCGCAGGCGTCGGCGGAAAGGACTCCGGCGCCGCCTGCGTTGGTGACGATCGCGATCCGGGGTCCCGCGGGCAGCGGCTGGGAGTGCAGCAGGGCCGCTGCGTCGAGGAGCTCGCCGACCGAGCGGGTGGCGGTGATGCCGGCCTGGGTGAAGAGCGCGCCACGGGTCATGGTGCGGGTGGCGGCCGCGGCGGTGTGCGAGGCGGCGGCGCGCCGGCCCGCGTCGGTGCGGCCCGCGTCGACGGTCAGCACGGGCATACGGCGCGCGACGCGGCGGGCGGTGCGGGAGAAGGCCCGCGGGTTGCCGAACGACTCCAGGTGCAGCAGCGCCAGGCGGGTGCGGCCGTCGCTCTCCCACCACTGGAGCATGTCGTTGCCGCTGACGTCGTACTTGTCGCCGAGCGACGCGAAGGACGACACGCCGATGCCCAGCCGGGACAGCCCGTCCAGGAGCGCGATGCCCACCCCGCCGGACTGCACGGCGACGCCGGCCGTGCCGGGGCGCGGGTGGGTCGCGGCGAAGGTCGCGTCCAGGCTCAGGTCCGGGTCGGTGTTGGACAGGCCCAGGCAGTTGGGCCCGACCAGCCGCATGCCATGGGTGCGGCAGGCCGCCATGAGCGCCTGCGCCTGGTCGGCGTCGAGCCCTGCGGTGACCACGAGCAGAGCCCGTACGCCTGCCTTGCCGCACTCCTCGGCGGTGGCGGGGACCGCGGCGGCGGGCACGGCGACGACGGCGAGGTCGGGGGTCCTGGGCAGGGCGCCGACCGAGGAGTGGCAGGGCACGCCGAGGAGGGAGGTCGCGGCGGGGTTCACCGCGAACAGGCGGCGGGTGTAGCCGCCGGCCTTGAGGTGGTGCAGGATCGCCCGGCCCACGGAGCCCGGTTTGCGCCCGGCCCCTATGACGGCGATCGCCTGCGGCCGCAGCAGGGGGCCCAGGCTGAGTATGTCGGCGGCCCGGCCGCGCTCCTCGACGGCCGAGAGGTAGGCGTCGTCCTCGTCGAGCGCGATGGTGCAGCGCACCTCGGGGCCCTCGAAGCGCCGCCCGACGCGCAGGCCGAGGTCGGCGAAGAGCCGGAGCACCTCGCGGTTCTCGCTGAGCGCGTCGGCGGTGAACGAGGTGATGCCCTCCGCGCGTGCGGCGGAGACGAGGTGTTCGACGAGGAGGGTGCCGACGCCGCGATGGTGCAGTCCGTCGGCGACCGCGATGGAGATCTCGGCCTCGCCGCCGGCGCCGCCGGAGTCGTACTCGGCGAGGCCGATGACCTGGCCCGTCCGCTCGGCCAGCAGCGCGCGGTATCCGGGGTGGGGTGATGCACAGGCGCGGTCGGCGGCCATCTCTGCGGAACGCCGACTGGCGCCGAAGAACCTCAGCCGCAGGTTCGCCGGGGACATCTCCTCGTACAGGCCCTGCAGTTGTTCGTGGTCGGCTGCCGCCACGGGACGGATGCACACCATGGTGCCGTCCGCGAGCAGGGCGTGGACCGGGGGCGCGCTGGTCGTGTGGTCCGTCATCGCGGTCTCCTCCAGGTTTTCTCTCCACCTCGAGCGTCCAGCGGAACGGGGCGGGATCACATGGGCTGACCGGCGTCGATACGAGGGCCGGTCGGCCCTCGGTGCCGGGCGCCGAGGGCCACCCGCCGGCCGGAGACGGGTCACCACCTGGGACCACAGCGAGGGCGACGCCCAGCACCCGCACCGGCCCGACACGGTCCGCCGCCTCCGCCCGCCTCGCCCGGACCAGGCCCACCGGGACCATCGGCCCCCGCTCCGGAGCAGAACTGAGCCGAAAGACCACTTGGCAGGGGCCGTCGGCCCTGGGCCGAGCAAGGCATGCGCCGCCTAGCGTCCGGTCCCATGGAGAACGACGAGACCGCGTGCCCTGCCCCTGGTCGTGCTGAAGGGGGCTGGCCGCCGGCCGCCCGACGGTTGCTGACCCGTCGTGAGGTGTCGGCGGACGGGCGTGCCGTGTTCGGCGTGAACGACGGCGAGTGGGAGGGCTTCTACCTGCACCGGTGGGCCCACGACAAGGTAGTGCGCTCCACGCACGGCTGAACTGCACCGGTTCCTGCTCGTGGATGGTGTACGTCAAGGACGGCATCATCAGCGCACCCTGGGCGAGGACGGCGACGAGGCGGCACTGAAGGGCCGTCGGCCTGACCGCCCGTGAGGCCGAGGACCTGCACCTGTTGCTGGCCGTCGCCAAGTACGCCGACCGGCTATGTCGTCCCGGCCGCCCACAAGGAGGACGCGGCCGCGCTGAGCGCGATGGAGAACCGCTGCCCGGTGGAGTCCGCCGGGGAGCCGTCCGGACGCCGGGTCATGCTCGGCCTGCCCACCCTGCGCCGTTCGTCCCCGGAAGGACGCTCATGAGCCCCCTGCCCGCCACCGTCCCGGCCATCGCCCGCGCCCGCATCCGCGCGGCCGTCCGGCGCCGCTCGGGGATGACCCCCGAGGAGGCGGACCGCCGGGCCCTGCTGCTGCGCCTGCTGTCGCTGCTCCTGCAGTACCCGGACTCCGAACTCACTGGCGCACGGCCCGCGTTGACGTCCGCCGTGGCCGCGCTGCCGGAGTCTCCGGCCGCCACCGAACTGACCACGTTCACCGCCTGGTTCGCCGGCCAGGAACTCGACGCACTGGCCCGCCACTACGTCGAGATGTTCGACCTGCGCCGCAGGAGCAGCCTCTACCTCACGTACTACCTGCACGGCGACACCCGCCGCCGGGGCATGGCGCTGCTCACCCTCGCCCGGCGCTACCGGGCCGCCGGATGGGACACCGACGGCGGCGAACTTCCCGACCACCTGCCGGTCGTCCTGGAGTTCGCTGCGCTCGCCGGCCCCGGCACGGGCGAGGCGCCGCTGCGACTGCACCGGCGCGGGCTGGAACTGATCCACCTGGCCCTGACCGATGCGGACTCTCCGTACCAGCACGTGCTGAGCGCGCTGCGCACCCTGCTGCCGCCGCCGACGGAGGCGGATCTCGCGGCCGTGGCCGAGCTCGCCGCCCAGGGACCGCCCGACGAACAGGTGGGGCTCGAGGCCTACGGCGCCTACGGAGACGGGGAGTTCGCCCCGCCGGAGACGTTCGTGCCGCCGTTGCCCGCGGCGCCGACCCGTGCGCCGTCCCCCTCCACCGGACCCACCGAGGACCGTCGATGAACGCCGCGCTCCCCTCCCTGGCCGCCGTCTCCACGAGCGGCGCCGACCTGCTGCTGTGGGTCGCCTTCCCGTACATCTGCCTCGCCGTGTTCGTGGTCGGGCATGTGTGGCGCTACCGGCAGGACCAGTTCGGCTGGACCTCCCGCACCAGTCAGCTCCTCGAGCACCGCTGGCTGCGCTGGGGCAGCCCGCTGTTCCACCTGGGCGCCTTCATGGTGATCGCCGGGCATGTGGTGGGGCTCGCCGTGCCCGCGTCCTGGACCGAGGCGGCCGGCATCGGCGAGCACGCGTACCACACCACGGCCGTCCGGCTGGGCTCCGTGGCGGGCCTGGCCATGTCACGGGGCTCGGCATGCTGTGCGCGCGGCGGCTGCTGACCCGCCGGATCCGGCTCGGCACCGACCGCAGCGACAAGCTCCTCTTCCCGCTGCTGTCCGCCACGGTCCTGCTGGGCATCTGCGCCACCGCCGCGCACAACGTCTTCGGCGGCGGCTACGACTACCGGGAGACCGTCTCCGTCTGGTTCCGCGGCATCTTCACCCTCCAGCCCCGGCCCGCGGCGATCGCGGACGCGCCGCTGCTCTTCCAGTTGCACGCCCTCACCGCCTGCCTCCTCTTCGCCGCCTGGCCGTTCACCCGCCTCGTCCACGTGTGGAGCGTCCCGGTGGGCTACCTCGCCCGCCCGTACCTGGTCTACCGACGGCGCGCATCCAGCCCGGCATCAGCCGTGGCCCGCACCTCGGCCTCCGAGCCGCCTGCCCGCCGCGCCGCGTGACCATGACCGGTCGGCTCCTGCCGGAGTCGGGTCGAGTGGGGCCGCGCTGCATGGGGCGCAAGGTCGCCCGGCGGAGGACCGTCGCTCATGATGGAAAGGGAGCCCGCCGGCGGTCGGAGTTCACGTCAGGTGTCCTCACCGTCCCCTCACGGCCGGGTGAGGTGACTGGCTGAAGGGAGGAAACCATGAAGGTGGGAGTGCTGACCGGTGGCGGTGACTGTCCCGGTCTCAATGCCGTGATCCGCAGCGTCGTCCGCAAGGGCATCCAGGAGTACGGTTTCGACTTCGTCGGTCTGCGGGACGGCTGGCTCGGTGCGCTCCGGGGCCACTTCGTGCCGCTGGGCATCCCCGAGGTGCGGGGGATCCTTCCGCGCGGCGGAACCATTCTCGGCTCCTCCCGCACCAACCCGTTCAAGCACGAGGACGGGGTGCGGCGTATCCAGGACACGCTGGCCGCACACGATGTGGACGCGCTGGTCGTGATCGGCGGCGAGGACACGCTCGGCGTGGCCACCGAGCTGAGCCGTCAGGGGATCAACCTGGTCGGCGTGCCGAAGACCATCGACAACGACGTGTCCGGTACCGACTACACCTTCGGCTTCGACACGGCCGTCGGGATCGCGACGGAGGCGATCGACCGTCTGCACACCACTGCCGAGTCGCACATGCGCACCCTGGTGGTGGAGGTGATGGGGCGGCACTCGGGGTGGATCGCGCTGCAGGCCGGTGTCGCGGGCGGCGCCAACGTGATTCTCATCCCGGAGCGGCCGTTCGACATCGACCAGGTCTGTGCGTGGGTGAAGAGCCGATTCAGGATCAACTACGCGCCGATCGTGGTGGCGGCCGAGGGGGCCGTCCCCAAAGAGGGGCAGATGGTCCTCAAGGACCGGACGCTGGACGAGTTCGGCCATGTGCGGCTGTCGGGCATCGGCGAGTGGCTGGCCCAGGAGATCGAGGGGCGCACCGGCACCGATGCCCGCACCACGGTCCTCGGTCACATCCAGCGCGGCGGCACCCCCAGCGCCTTCGACCGCTGGCTGGCCACGCGCTTCGGGCTGCATGCCGTCGACGCGGTCAACGACGGTGACTTCGGCAAGATGGTGGCCCTGCGCGGCACCGAGATCGTCCGCATACCTCTCGCCGACGCCACCGCGCACACCAAGCTGGTGGATCCGTCGCTGTACGACGAGTTCCAGGTGTTCTTCGGCTGAACGTCTGCGGAGTCAGTCGATGTGCGGGACGACTGCCACCGGGCAGCGGCAGCGGGAAAGGCCCATGCCTGTACGGCCCGCAGATGCGCCCCGCGCGCCTCGGCGGCTGCGAACGCGTACTCCGCCACCTCACCGGCCCGGCGGTGTGCGTCGAAGCCCACCACCACCTGGGCAGCACCACCCGCCACCTGTGTCCCGTCCCCGAAGCCCCTTGCCGGCTGTGTGGGAGTCAGCACGACGGGGCAGGCGGCTGCCGCAGCCGCCCGAAGGGGCCACCAAGCCGACCGCGAGTCCGTCGAAGTCGCCGGAGCCTCGCGCACCGACCACCAGCAGACCGGCGCTGCGCGCAGCGGCGAGGAGGCCCACGTCCGGGGCGTCGGCCGTTTGCTCGCCCCGCACCTGGAGGTTCGGATAGCGGGCGGCGAGGTCAGGGGGACTCATCGCGTCCTTCTGGGCCCGCGGTGCACCTCAGCGGGCGGATCCTGCACCCCCTTCGGCCACTCCTCCACTGTTCCACGGCGACCCGCGCGGGTCCCGGCGAGAGCCGTCCGGCCCCGCTCGCCCCGGGTGCTGCGAATGTGCAGTCCCTCTTCGACCACGGCCATCCAGCCGGCCAGGGAGAACGTCTCGATCCTGCCGCTCCCCCGGGCGGAGGGGTCTCTCACCGCCCTGCCATCCCAACCCTCCCAGTACCCCCATGGGGTATATTGCACGCGACAGGCCGTTTCAGCTCGAGCACAGACGGAAGCCATGGCGACAGCCGATCACCGGGAGGGTGCTGCTCACGGCGCCGCACTCCGGTGGGTGCGCGGTGCCGTCATCGCGCTGCTGGCGGCGCTCGCCGTTCTCGTCCACCACGAAACAGCCGCGGCCCTCACCACCCATGTGCCTGCCGCGAGGGCCGCGGAGGCCGGCAGCGTCGCGGGCATGCACCACTCGGCCGTACCGGCCATGCCCCGTCCCCCGAGCGGGGACACCGTGCGGCCCGGCGTCGCAGCCCCGACCGCTTCCGAGGGCAACGGGGCATGCTCCGTCACGGTCGCGCAGCACTGCTCCGCCGCCGGCGTCGACACCGTGAAGCTCGCGCCGCCCCACCAGCCCTCCCTTGGCTGTGCTCCGGCCCTCCGCCCCGGCTCAGCCATCGGCCGGGACGTCCTGGGAACGACGGGCCGCTCCCCACCCGACCTTTCCGTCCTCTCTCGATTCCTGCTGTAGGCCGCAGCCCACGGCCGGGCGCGTTCACGCGTGTGCCCAGCCGTGCCCGCACACGACCTACAGAAGCGATATCGAGACAAGGACACCCCCTGTGAACAGCATGAACCGCCGCTCCGTCCTGCTGGCCGGGCTCGGCGTCGCAGGCGCGGGCGCGCTCGCCGCCTGCAGCAGCTCCGGCAGCACGCCCGCCCTGGTCAGTCCGTCCGGGGCGGCCGTCGCGGCCGCCGACAAGAAGCGCACCCACAGCGGCAGGACACACGAACTCACCCTGACCGCGGCCCGGGCCACGGTCGAACTGGGCGCCGGCATCACAGCCCGCACCTGGGCCTTCAGCGGACGGACCCCCGGCCAGGAGCTGCGCGTCACGGCCGGTGACACGCTGGCCGCCACGCTGTCCAACCAGCTGCCGAACCGTGCCACCACCTCCGTCCACTGGCACGGCATCGCCCTGCGCAACGACATGGACGGCGTACCGCCGGCCACCCAGACCGCCGTCCGGGCGGGACGCAACTTCACCTACCGGTTCACCGCGGACACGCCCGGCACCTACTTCTTCCATCCGCACATCGGAGTCCAGCTCGACCGGGGCCTGTACGCGCCGTTGATCGTGGAGGACCCGAAGGAGCCGCTGTCGTACGACGAGGAGTGGGTGATCGTCCTGGACGACTGGCTCGACGGCGTCACCGGCACCCCGGACGAGGCCTTCGCCGAGCTGAGGCAGGGCATGGGCGGAATGAACATGGGCTCCGGATCCGGCTCGTCCTCCGACGGCACGGGGGGCATGTCCGGGATGGACATGAGCGGCGGCAACATGGCCGGCTCCGGCGCTTCGCCGTCGGCGTCCCCCTCGTCCTCCTCCGGCGGCATGTCGATGAAGTTCATGCTCACGGGCTCCGAAAGCGGGTTGCTGGGCGGCGACGCCGGAGACGTCAAGTACCCGTACCACTTGGTCAACGGCCGTGTCCCGGCCGACCCTGAGGTCTTCCGTGCCAAGCCCGGCCGACGGGTACGGCTACGCCTGATCAACGCCGGCAGCGATACGGCGTACCGCGTCGCCCTCGGCGGCCACCGGCTGACCATCACCCACACCGACGGCTTCCCGGTCCGGCACCAGCAGGTCGACGCCGTGCTGATCGGCATGGGCGAGCGCTACGACGCCCTCGTCACCCTGGACGACGGCGTCTTCCCCCTCGTCGCACTGGCGGAGGGCAAGAACGCCACCGGCATGGCGCTGGTCCGTACAGGAGCGGGCCTCACGCCCGGGCCGGCCGTCCGCCCGCGGGAACTGGACGGAATGATCATGACAGCGTCGCAGCTGCGCGCGGCGGACGACGTCCGGCTGACGTCCAAGAAGGCGGACCGCGTCCACCGCATCGAGCTGACCGGCGGAATGATGACGTACAACTGGGCCATCAACGGGAAGCGGTTCGACATGAACCACCCGACCGCGAACCCGATCAGGGTCGAGCAGGGGCAGCGGGTCCGGCTGGACTTCGTCAACGCCACCACCATGTGGCACCCCATGCATCTGCACGGCCACACCTACCAGATCGGCAGCGGCGGCCCGCGCAAGGACACCGCGATCGTCCTGCCGAAGAAGACACTGTCGGTGTTCTTCGACGCGGACAACCCGGGGCAGTGGATGCTGCACTGCCACAACGCCTACCACGGCGAGGCCGGGATGATGGCCCTGGTGGGCTATCAGGACTGACCGGGAGCGCTGAGGCCGAACACCGCGGCCCCGCCGGTGTCTCCTGCGGGGCCGTGTCCGGGCAGCGTGGCTTCGAAAGCCGGCAGCAGCGCTCCACGACCTTGACGCTTCCTTGACGGCACGCTGTCGGCTTCTTGACGTAGCGTTGATGGCGGTGAGCCGGGAAGCCTGGTCGGCGAGTGTCCTTCGTCGTCTTCAGCAAAGGTTTTCGCGTGCCAGCCATCGGTCGGTCCTCCGTCATCACGGCAGCCCCTTCCCGCCTGAGCGGACGCGCACCGCGCCGTTCCGTCCTCTTCTTCGCCTTCGCCTTCGCGGTGATCGCCGACCCGGTGTCCTCCGTCGCGTATGCGATCGAGGCTGCGCTGCGGGCACTGCACGGGGATATGGCGTTGTTGCTGCCGACCATGGGTCTGGTGATCGGGCTGGTCGTCGTGGTCACGGCCAACTACTGGCAGCTGGTGCGCCGTTTCCCGAAAGGCGGGGGTGCGGCGGCCGCGGCGGCGCGGGCGTTCGGGCCGCGCTGGACGTTCCTGCCGATCGGTGCCCTGGTGGTCGACTTCGTCCTGACCATCGGCATCTCCATCGCCGCCGCGGCCAGCGCGGTGATCGCCCTGTTCCCGGCGCTGGCTCCGGTCCGTATCCCGCTGGCGCTGGTCCTGCTGCTCGTGGTGGCGGGGCTGACCTGGTTCGGGCATGGCGGACGGCTGCTGTTCGCCGTCATGACGGTGGCGTTCGTGGTCGTCTCCGTGGCCGTCCTGGTGCTCGGCTTCGCCGCTCCGCACAGCGTGGGTCACGCGGCGTCGACGGCGGATCCGGGCCGCTCGGCGATGCTCGCGGTCGTGCTGGCCTTCCCGGTGGCGATGGCGCTGGCCACCGGCATCGAGGCACCGTCGACCGCCATCGCCCAGCTGGGTCAGCTCGACGACACGCACCGCCGCCGCTTCGGCCGCGGCACGCTCGCGCTGCTCGTGGTGATCGTCGGCGGGCTGACCCTGGCCCTGACCGCGCTCGCCGTCCGCCTGCACATCGGCATCCCCGGCAGCGACTCCACCCAGATCGCCGACATCGCGCACGCCGCCGCGGGTCCGGGCTGGCTCTACAGCGCCTTCCAGCTGACCAGTGCGCTGCTGCTGCTCGCTGCCGCCAGCTCCTCCTTCCAGGCCGGACCCGGCCTGCTCAAGGCCCTGTCCGGCACAGCCGACCGGCCCGGTGTGCTGGCGCCGGTGCTCGGGCGGACCAACCGGCATCACACCCCGTACTGGTCAGTGGTCGTGTACCTGGCCGCGGCGGCGCTTGTCATCGTCGCGGCAGCCGGCCAGGAACAGGAGCTGGTTCTCTTCTACGCGGTTGCCGTCTTCGTCAGCTTCCTGGTGGGCCTGCTCGCCATGACCCGCTTCGCCCGGCAGGAGCACAAACCCGCACTGGCCTGGGTCAACGGTGTCGCCGCTGCGGCAGTGGCGTTCACCCTGCTGGTGAACCTGCTGCGCGGCTGGCCGGTGTTGTCCATGGTGGCCACGCTCCTCATCGCCGGCGGCCTGTACGTCCGGTGGAACCGCGCCGGCCGGCCCACCGGCATCGAGGACGTCGAAGCCCGAGCGGAGACGGACTGATGGGTGGCGGGAGTCCTCACGCCGTCCGGCCGTGCCAGGGTCCCCGGTCCGGGTGCGAGCTCCGTGGTCCGTCTCGCTGATCCGGGAGACGATGGGAGGGGAAAGGACAGGCGGTCTCACCACCGCATCGGCGGGGTGCGCATGAGGAGGTGGCCCATGCGTTTCGAGGACCGTACGGATGCGGGGCGCAGGCTGGCCCGGCGGCTGGAGTACCTGCACGGCCAGGACGTCGTGGTGCTGGGGCTGCCGCGGGGCGGGGTGCCCGTGGCCTTCGAAGTGGCGCGGGAACTCGACGCTCCGCTGGACGTCCTGGTGGTGCGCAAGCTGGGCGTGCCCTGGCAGCCCGAGCTGGCGTTCGGTGCCGTCGGGGAGAACGGGGTGCGCGTGCTCAACGACGACGTGATCGAGGAGGCCCGGCTGGGCCCGGCCGATCAGCGGACGGTGGAGCAGGCCGAGCGGGGCGAGCTGGAACGGCGGGTGGCCCGCTACCGGCGCAACCGCGCACCCGTCCCCGTGGCCGGGCGGACGGTCGTAGTGGTGGACGACGGGCTGGCCACCGGCGCCACCGCCGCGGTCGCGTGCCGGGTCGTCCGTGGTCAGGGCGCGGCCCGGATCGTGCTCGCCGTGCCGGTCGGGCCGGGGCGGACCCTGCTCCGTCTGCAGGAGGTGGCCGACCGGGTGGTCTGTCTGCAGTCGCCGCGTCTCTTCGGCTCGGTCGGCGCCTGGTACCACGACTTCGCGCAGGTCGGCGACGCCGAGGTGACCGACCTCCTGGCCCGGGCTGCTCGCCCCGCGCCGCCCTCTCCGCCCGCGTCCTCCGCCTCTCCCCCGCAGGCGAACCGGGAGGTCGAGGTGCCCGCGGGGCGCGTTCGGCTGTCCGCGCGGTTCGTGCTGCCCGACGGGGCACCGGCCGTCGTGGCGTTCGCGCACGGCAGCGGCAGCAGCCGCCACAGCCCCCGCAACCGGTACGTCGCCGACGTCCTGAACCGCGCCGGACTGGGCACACTCCTGCTGGACCTGCTCGGTGAGGACGAGGAAGGCGACCGGCGCAACGTCTTCGACATCGTCCTGCTCGCCGGGCGGCTGCGTGCCGCCGCTGTCTGGCTGCGTCGCGAAACCGGCCTGCCCGTGTCCTACTTCGGGGCCAGCACCGGTGCGGCCGCCGCCCTGGAAGCAGCCGCCGAGGACTTCGACATCCGCGCGGTCGTCTCCCGCGGCGGCCGCCCCGACCTGGCCACGCCCGCCGCGCTGGCGCGGGTGCGGGCCCCCACTCTGCTCGTCGTGGGCTCGCAGGACACACGGGTCCTGAGCCTGAACCGGCTGGCCGCCGACCGGATGCACAGCGACCACCGGATCGCCGTCGTCCCCGGCGCCACCCACCTCTTCGAGGAGCCCGGCACCCTGTCCACGGCCGCGGAGCTGGCCCGCGACTGGTTCACCACCCATCTCGCGCTGCCACCCGCCGGCGCACCGCCGCGCCGGTCTGCGTGAGCAGGACGAAGGGCGCTGTTCCGGGTCGTCCGATCGCTTCAGACCTGCCCAGTGGGCGGGGCGTGTGCCGTCATCGGTGGTGCGCCTCGCGCCGGGCATCGCTCGCAGTAGGACACCTGGCCATGGCTGATGCGGCGGAGCGTGATCGCCGACGTTGACCTTGTACGGGCAGCATGCCCACAATCTGCGGGCCCGCGACGGGTGTTGAGGAAAAGGGGGGAAGGCCATCATGAGTGGGGATCGAGGTCATCGCGAGACCGTTGCCGCGATCGCGCGAAATCCTGCGGCGCCGGGCGAGGTCTTGATCAGGCTGCTGCGCGAGGAAGCCAAAGCAGCCTGGGACATGATCGCCTGGCGCGCTCTGCCGGACGAGGTTGTAAGTGCCATAGTCACGCATCCCGACCACAGGCTGCGGACGGCGTTCGCTGCGAACCCCGGAGTGACGGCGGAACAACGCGCTCGGCTCGTGGACGATCCGGATCCACGTGTCCGCCGCGCTCTGGCCGACGGACCCGACTGGTTCCGCATCCCCGTGGAGCCTCTGCCGCTGTCCATCCAGCATCGCCTGCTCGCCGATCCGGAACCTCAGGTCCGTCGGAGCGCGGCCCTCTGCCGCCATACAGCCCCAAACCTGATCGCCGGGCTCGCCGGCCACCCGGACGCGGACCTTCGCCGTGCAGCCTGCAACCAGTGGACCCTGCTGGCCGAGGACGCGCGAAGCCGTCTGCTCCGCGACGCCGATGACGAGGTGCGTCGGGCAGCCATGATGCAGGCCTGCCGTGATGAAGCGGGCTGTACGAACCTTCTTCTCGGCGCAGGCCTCGACCGCTTCGCCAGGCAGGAGGTGATCAGGTACGGCGCCATGAGCGCGGCGACCGCCGAACAACTCGCGGCAAGCACGGACGAGGAGGACCGGCGAGAGCTGGCGGCCAACCTCAAGGCTCCCATCGACATCGTCAGGACATTGGCGAACGACGACGCACACAGTGTCCGGCTGGCGGTGTCGGTAAGACCCGAACTGACGGAGACCGAACGCACCGCCGTCGACATCACCATCCAGCCGTCCGACCGGCTCCATCCCGTCGAATGGGTTCGCCTCTGCGCCGATCCCGACGTTTTGCGCCAGTGCGCCAAGTCGTCCAACACCCTCCTTCGGCGCAGCGCCGCCTACAGCCGACACTTGCCTGCCGACGCTGTGGATCTGCTGTCCAAGGACGACGACTACCCCGTACGACTCCTGCTCTGTGAGAACCAGCCGACTGTCGACGGCGAGGTGGTGCTGCAGACGTATCTGGACTGCAAGGTCATCACCAAGGGAGGCCTCCTGGGCCACCCGAACTTCCCGCGCGTGGGCAACGGACAACGCTTCGCCGACGACCTGGACCCGAACAAGCGGTGGCTTGTGGGACTCGACTCCGAAGCGCCCATCGACGCAGTGGTCCGGTTGCTCGCCGACGCCGACAAGCGTGTTCGTACCATGGCAGCCGCGCACCCCGCACTGCCGGTGGACCTCATCCTCCAAAGCTGCCGAAATCCGGAAACCGCCGCCTATGCCCTCAGCAATCCGAGCCTGCCCACGGAGACCATGCACGAGTACCTGGACGATGCAGGTGTCCCTCGCTGACGCGGACGGACCAGAAACGTGGAGCAGGCACCTCTGGCCTTTTGGTTCCTGTGGTTGCGGGCCCGAGTCGCGGGTCGGCAGCGCTGAGCGGTGCTGAGCTCAGGGCGGCAGGAGCCGGACCGAGGAAGTCAGGGTGGCGGTCTCCAGGATCCCAAGTGCTCGCGTCGGGAGTCCTGCAATCGATGCCGGCATCGGGGCGGGACGCATGGCGTCCGGTGGTGCGATCACAAGGCGGAGGAGGCACCGGGCGTGCAACTGTTCAAGACCGCCAGGAGTCTAGGGATCGCAGGGGTGTCCTCCTGGAAAACACTGTCCGTTTGCCCCCGTTCCAACAGAGGTTCTCTCCATGCCGATGTCCCCGCCCAACCGTCGCGCCTCCCGTGCCGCTGTTGCCGCCCTCGGCGCTGCCGGCCTGATCGCGCTGGCCGCGGCTCCCGCCGCCTTCGCCGGTGAGACCGCACCCGAATTGGTCATTGGAGGCATCGAGCCGATCGACGGGGTGAAACCGGGGAGCACCTTCGATCTGCCGGTCACCGTGGCGAACAAGGGCACCGGAGCCGCCGAGAAAGTGTGGGTCACCTACGCCGTCACCCGGGGACTCGATTTCGGGGAGGTTCCCTCCAACTGCCGAACCCAGTACGTCCGGCCCTACGACGAGATGCCCGAGAGGTGGACCGCGGTGTGCGAGTTCGACGAGGCGGTGGAGCCGGGCGTCGTCTACACGCCCGAGAGGCCTCTCCGTGTCAAGGCACTGGACCGCGCGCTCAACGACGAGCTGCGCCTTCGGGTCGGGGAGGACGATCCGGGGGCGGACGACAACGGCACTCCGCCGGTGGCGGGAACCGCACCGGCGGTGAAACTGGTCGAAAGCCAGGCCCGGGGCGAGGGGGCCGCGCGAGTCGTCGATGTGCCCATCACCACCGTCAACACGGCCGACTTCCAGGTGACAGGTGCCGCGTTGAAGGGGAGCGTCGGTGAAACGCTGCCGATGAAGGTGGAGTTCACCAACGCCGGGCCTGCCTGGGTCATGGCCAAGCTGGGGGAGCCGACCGTAAGGGTCATGGTCACGCCGCCCGCCGGAACGTCGGCCGTCAAGACCCCCGGGTACTGCAAGGCCAAGGGCGAGGCGTACGACTGCGGCACGAGTCAGCGGGCTCTCAACGAGGGCGGCCGACTGACCTACACCTTCGAGCTGAAGATCGACAAGCGGGTGGCGGACGCCAAGGGCTCGGTGGCGCTGAGCACCGAAGCGCGGCCGTTCGACCCCGACAAGGCCAACGACAAGGCCGACATCACGCTGGACGTCACGGGTGGGGGGCCGACCGGCTCGACGGGCGGCTCGCCCAGCGGCTCGGGCGGATCAGCCGGCGGGTCGTCGTCGACCGGCGACGACGGGACGACGACGGATGGCGGCAACCTGGCAGAGACCGGCTCCTCGGCGCTGCCGATGACGGGCGCGGCTGTCGCGGCGGTGGTCACGGGTGCCGGGACGCTCCTCATCGTGCGTCGCCGCCGGGCCCGGAGCCTGAGCTGACGACCGTTCGACGCGAGCAGTGGTACCGCCCCGAGCCTCTGGTCCGGGACCTCCGCGCTGCCTTGATCGGTGGCGCCGCAGGCGGTTCCTGCTTCCGAGCCGACTTGTTGAAAGGTGTGCACGAACCCCGTTGTCGGCGACGGACTGGAGTCTGTGAACGCGGCTTGATGCCCCAGGTCATCCGCTCATCTTCTTCCGCCACTGGGGGCCGACGCGCTCCCACTCGGCCTCCCAGGCGCGTATCCGCCGCCGGTCCAGCCGGTGCCGTGTCAACCGTCCGCAGCCCAGGACCATGCCGCCGGCACCCGCCGCGACCAGCACACCCGTGAGTGCCGACTGCATACCCGCCTCAGCCCCGGTGGGAGGCCGGGTCGCCAACTCACCCCGGCTGTCGATCCACACCGTGACCGAGGTGCCCGCGGTGCTGCCCGGGTCGACCCGCGTCAGGCCCGTGTGTGTGGATCCGTCGGCGGCCGTCCAGCGCACCTTTCCCCAGACCGTGTCGCCGCCGCCACCGTCCGTCGACACGGTCGTGGTCCGGTCTGCGTTCTCGGTGAGCTCGGCCGACGCGGCGTGCACGGCCGCGCGTCGTGCGGCGAGGCTGTCCTGCAGGGCCGCATCCGCCGCCAGGCCCGCGAGCAGGCCGCCCACCAGGGCGACGATCCATGTGGCCAGGACGATCCAGGCCTCCACGGCGTCGCTGTGGCGCCGCAGGGGATTGTGCCGCCACCGCCACAACCGCACCTTCTTCACCCGCGTGGGGCGCGTCCGCACCATGGCTCGACACCCCCTTGCCTCTCGACTCGAAGATCTCGTGTGCGCCGGCGCAACTGCACAGGCGCCGGCATCACGACCGCGTCGCGCGCCTGCAGCCGGGCCGGCTCGGGCGAATCGGGGACGGTCAGCTGTTGCGGCAGGTCGGCCTCGGACACCGCACCCACGACCCAGTGTGCGCTCTCCACGGCGGGGAGGGGACTCAGAGCCTGTGACCAGGCTTTCATCCCCGTGCTCCGCTGCCGTAGGGCGCGTACAGGTCGAGCAGCCGGGTGCGAGCCGCGTTCAGCCTGCGGACCACGGCTTCGCCGACCCACAGCGCGATCGACCGCCCCATCTCGGGATCGGCCTCGCACATCCTCCGGACGGCCTCGGCGTCGAACTCGTAGGCGCGCACCGGGCCCACCGTCCGCGCGCCGAAGCGCCACACGTGGGGCTGGTAGAGCCAGGACCAGCCGATTAGTTCACCTGCCCCCAGGGTGTCGATGACGGCCGCACGGCGTCCGGGCACCCGCATGTCGAGGGCGACGGTGCCCGATTCGACGATGAAGAAGTGGTCCGCCCGTCCGCCCTCGTTGAACAGTCGGGTCTCCGGCGGGTAGCGCACGTCGTGCGCCATGCTCATGAGCCTGCCCCGGTATTCGGCGGGCAGTTTCCTGGTCGGGCGGGTGGTCGTCGCGGTGGTCATGGCTGCGCCTCCTTGCACCGGGCCGACGCGGCGGACGTCTCGAGGGATGTCGCCTGTCTTCAGGTTCGGTCACGGCGGCCGGGAACACATGGGCCGATCGGTCCCCGTCAAGGGGTCCACCGGGGCAGGTACGACAGCCCGCCGGTGGACTCCTCGTGCACTCGGCCGCCGTCCGAGCCGCCGCTTCGTCGACCGGCTCGAGCTCAGCCGTTCCAGGTCCAGTCCGCGACCTCCGGCAGGTCGGTGCCGTGCACGCGGATCCAGTCGTGGTGGCGCTGGCGTGCGTCCTCCATGCGCTGGCGTACGGCCGCCGCGCGCACCGCCAGCCCGGGCACCCGGTCGATGACGTCCATGACCAGCCGGTAGCGGTCCAGGTCGTTGCGGACGACCATGTCGAACGGTGTGGTCGTGGTGCCGGACTCCTTGTAGCCGCGCACGTGCAGGTTCTTGTGGCCGGTGCGCCGGTAGGCGAGCCGGTGGATCAGCCACGGGTAGCCGTGGTAGGCGAAGATCACCGGCTTGTCCTGGGTGAACAGGCCGTCGTACTCGAAGTCGCTCATGCCGTGCGGGTGTTCCTCGCGCGGCATCAGCCGGGTCATGTCGACGACGTTGACCACACGGACCGCGAGTTCGGGCAGGTGGCGGCGGAGCAGCTGGGCGGCGGCCAGCACTTCCTGGGTGGGTACGTCTCCGGCGCAGGCGAGGACGACGTCCGGTTCGCCGCCGTTCTCCGTGCCCGCCCATTCCCAGATGCCGGCGCCGCGCGCGCAGTGGGCGCGGGCCTGGTCCATCGAGAGCCAGTCGAAGCAGGGCTGCTTGCCGGCCACGATCACGTTCACGTAGTCGCGGCTGTGCAGCGCGTGGTCCGCGACGGACAGCAGGGTGTTGGCGTCCGGCGGCAGGTACACCCGTACGACCTCGGGGCTCTTGTTGAGGACGTGGTCGACGAAGCCGGGGTCCTGGTGGGAGAAGCCGTTGTGGTCCTGGCGCCAGACGTGCGAGGTGAGCAGATAGTTGAGGGACGCGATCGGGGCGCGCCACGGCAACTGCCTTGATGTCCTGAGCCACTTGATGTGCTGGTTGACCATCGAGTCGACGATGTGCACGAAGGCCTCGTAGCAGGAGAACAGCCCGTGCCTGCCGGTGAGCAGATAGCCCTCCAGCCAGCCCTGGCAGGTGTGTTCGGAGAGGATCTCCATCACGCGTCCGTGCCGGTCGAGGTGTTCGTCGACCGGGAGGTGCTGGGCCTGCCAGGCCTTTCCGCTGGCGTCGAAGACGGCCTGCAGCCGGTTGGAGGCGGTCTCGTCGGGGCCCACGACCCGGAAGTCGCGGCGGGCGGAGGTGTCCTCCATGACCTGTTCGAGGAGGTCGCCGAGGATCCGGGTGGGCTCGTGGAGGGTGGTGCCCGGCTTGTCGACGGGCACGGCGAACCGGTCGAGGGGCGGGAGCGGAAGATCGCGCAGGAGCAGGCCGCCGTTGGCGTGCGGGGTGGCGCCCAGGCGCCGGGTTCCCTCGGGGACGCAGTCGAGGGTGTCGGCGACCGGCCGGCCGTCGGCGTCGAACAGCTCCTCGGGGCGGTACGAGCGCAGCCACGCCTCCAGCTGCCGCAGGTGCTCCGGGTTCTCGCGCACCTCGGACAGGGGGACCTGGTGGGCGCGCCAGGTCCCCTCGACCGGCACCCCGTCGACCTCGGCGGGGCCGGTCCAGCCCTTGGGGGTGCGCAGCACGATGACGGGCCAGTGCGAGCGCTCCGCCACGCCGTCCTCGCGGGCCGACTGCTGCAGCAGGGCGATGCGGTCCAGGGCGGAGTCCATTGCGTGGGCCATCGCGCGGTGGACGGCGGCCGGGTCGTCGCCGCTGACATGGATCGGCGAGTGGCCGTAGCCGCGCAGCAGCTCGTCGAGCTCGTGCTCGGGCAGCCGCGCGAGCACCGTCGGGTTGGCGATCTTGTAGCCGTTGAGGTGGAGGATCGGCAGCACGGCGCCGTCGTGGACCGGGTCGAGGAACTTGTTGGAGTGCCAGGAGGCGGCCAGCGGTCCGGTCTCCGCCTCGCCGTCGCCGATCACGCACGCGACCAGGAGGTTCGGATTGTCCAGGGCCGCCCCGTAGGCGTGCGACAGCGAGTAGCCCAGTTCGCCGCCCTCGTGGATCGAGCCGGGAGTCTCCGGCGCCACATGGCTCGGTACGCCGCCGGGGAAGGAGAACTGGCGGAACAGGCGCTCCATGCCGGCCCCGTCCCGGCCGACGTCCGGATACGTCTGGCTGTAGGTGCCCTCCAGCCAGGAGTTGGCCAGCACGGACGGTCCGCCGTGGCCGGGCCCCCACACGCACAGTGCGTCCAGGCCGCGGGCCTTGATGACGCGGTTGAGGTGGGTGTACACGAGGTTCAGACCGGGCGAGGTGCCCCAGTGGCCCAGCAGCCGCGGCTTGATGTGCTCCGGCTGGAGGGGTTCGCGCAGCAGCGGGTTGGCCATGAGGTAGATCTGTCCGGCGGCCAGGTAGTTGGCGGCCCGCCAGTGCGCGTCAAGGGTGCGCAGTTCGTCGTCGGTCAGTACGGTGCTGCTGTTCTGGTGTTCGACCTTGGGCATCAGGGACTCCGGAAGTCATCGACGTGCGTCAACGGGGCGGTGGAGGCGGCATGGCCGGCAAGAACGCGGCGAGGCTGCCGCGCGGGATGTATGAGAAGGAACTCCTGCGTCTGCAGACGGAGTTGGTGAAGCTGCAGGAGTGGGTGCGTGCGGAGGGCGCCCGCCTTGTCGTCGTCTTCGAGGGGCGGGACGCGGCGGGCAAGGGCGGCACCATCAAGCGGGTGGCGGAGCATCTGAATCCGCGCGTGGCGCGGATCGCGGCGCTGCCCAAGCCGACCGAGCGTGAGCGCACCCAGTGGTACTTCCAGCGGTATGTGGAGCATCTGCCGGCCGCCGGGGAGATCGTGCTGTTCGACCGGTCCTGGTACAACCGGGCCGGGGTCGAGCACGTGATGGGCTTCTGCACCCCGGAGGAGTACCAGCTCTTCCTGCGGCAGTGCCCGATCTTCGAGCGCATGTTGGTGGAGGACAAGATCCTGCTGCGCAAGTACTGGTTCTCGGTGAGCGACACCGAGCAGCAGGAGCGTTTCCGGCGCCGGCTTGACGATCCGGTGCGGCGCTGGAAGCTGTCGCCGATGGACCTGGAGTCGATCACCCGCTGGGAGGCGTACTCCCGGGCCAAGGACGAGATGCTGGTGCACACCGACATCTCGGAGGCGCCGTGGTTCGTCGTGGAGAGCGACGACAAGCGCCGGGCACGACTGAACATGATCGCCCATCTGCTGGGTTCCCTGCCCTATCACGAGGTCTCGCCGCCCGTGCTGGAGCTCCCGGACCGGCCGCGGTCGACCGGCTATCTGCGCCCGCCGCGCGATCTGCAGACGTACGTCCCCGACCACGCGGCGAACCTGTAAGCCGGTCACTACGTCTGCACCCACCGCGGCACGACGGCGACCGGGCAGGCGGAGTGGTGCAGTACCGCGTGGGCGACGCGGCCGAGCTGGAGCCCGAGGTGCCCCTCGCGGCGCTTGGCCCCCACGACCAGCAGGTCGGCGTCGTGAGAGAGGTCCGTCAGCACCTTGCGGGCGTGGCCCTCGATGGTGCGGCGGTGCACGTCGGCGTCCGCCGGCAGGTCGTGCAGCGCCCCCTCCAGCGCCGCCACGGCCCGCTCCTCGTGCAGCCGGGCGGGTTCCCCGGCCATGAGCGGGTGGTCGGTGCTCTCGTGCGCGGGGCACCGCCAGGCCCGTACGGCCTCCAGGGGCACCCCGCGGCGGCGCGCCTCGGCGACGGCGAAGCGCACGGCCGGCGACTCGGCGCCGTCCTCCCCGACGCCCAGGAGTACACGCCCGTGGGTGCCCGGCACCGCCTGCTTGTCGTGGCTGCCGCGCAGCACGATCACCGGGCAGTCGGCGTGCGCGGCCACCGACAGGCTGACGGAACCGAGCAGCCGCTCGGCGAGGCCGCTGCGGCCACGGCTGCCCACCACCAGCGCGGAGGCCTGGCGCCCCTCGTGCACCAGGGCGTACTCGGGCTCCTCCGGCAGCACCACCGGTGTCGCCTTCAGGTCCGGATGGCGGGCGTGCGCCCGCCGGGCCGCGCTGTCGACGACGTCCTGGGCGAGCACCGCCTCGGACGGCTTGCCGAGGTCCGTGGCGAGTGCGGTGCCCTCGTAGCGCTCCCACAGCGAGGCGTACACCACCCGCAGCTCCACCCCGCGCAGCACGGCCTCGTCGGCCGCCCAGTCGACGGCGCGCAGGCTCGGCTCGGAGCCGTCGACGCCGACGACGACCGGAAGCTGCGGCGTGCTCATCGCCCGGCTCCCAGATCGAACACGATGCGGGCCTTGACCTGGCCGCGCAGCACCTCGTCGATCGAGTCGTTGACGGAGGCCAGCGGCCGGGTCTCGTACTCGACCTTCGTGCGGCCCGCCGCGTGCAGCTGGAAGACCTCGGCGAGGTCCTGCCGGGTGCCCACGATGGAACCGATCACCGAGGTGCCGTTCAGCACGGTGTCGAAGATCGGGACCTGGATGGTGCCGTGCGCAGGCAGGGCGACCATGACGAGCTTGCCGCCGCGCCGCAGGCCGGAGTTGACGGCCTCGAACGCGGCCGGGTTCACGGCCAGCGCGATCGCCGCGTGCGCTCCCCCGTGCGCCTTGAGCACCCCGCCGACGTCGTCCTTGCGGGCGTCGATCACCAGGTCGGCGCCGAGTTCGGCGGCCAGTTCGAGCTTCTCGTCGGTGACGTCGATCGCGGCCACCCGGGCGCCGGCGATCTTGGCGTACTGCACGGCCAGGTGCCCGAGCCCGCCGATGCCGGAGATCGCCACCAGCTGGGCGGGGCGGACACCGGCCACCTTCAGGGCCTTGTACGTGGTGACGCCGGCGCAGGTCAGCGGGGCCGCCTCGAAGGCGCTGACGCCGTCGGGCACCGGCTGGGCGAAGTCGGCCCAGGCCAGCATCTTCTCGGCGTAGCCGCCGTCGCAGCCGTAGCCGGTGTTGACCTGCTGCTCGCACAGCGTCTCCCAGCCGGACAGGCAGTGCTCGCACCGCCCGCACGCCCGGCCCAGCCACGGCACCGCGACGCGCTGCCCGACGGACAGGTGGGTGACGCCCTCGCCGAGCTCCTCGACGAGGCCGACGCCCTCGTGTCCGGGCACGAACGGCGGGTTCGGCCTGACCGGCCAGTCGCCGTGCGCGGCGTGGATGTCGGTGTGGCACAGCCCGGACGCCTCGACGCGGATCCTGACCTGGCCGGGGCCCGGCTCGGGGTCGGGCCGGTCCTCGATGACCAGGGGCGCGCCGAAGGCGTGTACGACGGCTGCCTTCATGGTTGTTCAGCTCCTATCAGGGGTGTTCAGGGGTGTCAGTCGTGGGCCACGACGGCGACGGGGGCGGTGGCGTGATGCAGGACGGCGTGCGTGATGGGGCCGATGTGCGGACGGAGCGGTGCGCGCTGGTGGCGCCGGCCGACGACGACCAGGGAGGCGTCGGCGGAGGCGTCGACCAGGTAGTTCGAGGGGCTGCCGTAGCGGGACTCCTCGGTGATGGGGAGGTCCGGGAACTTCTGCCGCCACGGGCGCATGACCTCGGTGAGGGCGGCGGCCTCCTGCTGGGCCAGCTCCCGGTGGCCCTCGAGGTCCGCGGGGACGCCGTAGGCGATGTACGGCGACGGGTTCCAGCCGTGCACGACCCGCAGGGACGTGGACCGGCGGACGGCCGCGTCGAGGGCGAAGTCGATCAGCGTCTCGTCGGGCGAGTCGGTGTCCAGGCCGAGCACCACGGGCAGGTAGGGGGCCGCGGTGGACGGGATGCCCGCCGGGTCCTTCGCGTGCTCGTCCAGGGCCTGCTCGCCGGCGCGCACCAGGACCACCGGACGGCCCGCGTGCGCCACGACCTCGTAGCCGACCGAGCCGACCAGGAAGCCGCCGATCCCGCTCATGGCCCGGGAACCGAGGACGAGCAGTTCGGCTTCCTTCGCCTCGCGGGCCAGGACCTCGGCAGGCCGTCCGGCGACCTGCTCGGTGGTCACCTCGACGCCGGGGTGACGCAGCCGCAGCCCTTCGGCGGCCTCACGGGGAACCCGCTCGGTCCAGTGCTGGAACGTCTCGGCGCCGAGCAGCGGCGCCTGTGCGATGGGGTCCGGCACGGCCTCCCAGACATGCACCAGCTTCAGTGCGAGGCCACGCAGACTCGCCTCCCGGGCCGCCCATTCGGCGGCGGCCCGGCTCTCGGGGGAACCGTCGAGACCCACGGTGACGGTACGGGGCATCATGATCTCCACCTCTCGGTCGGATTCGCTTCCAGCGTCGGCCCCGAGAGGGGGCGAGGTGCAGGGGCCGCTGGTCCTGAGCCGGGGCCGACCGGCCCCATATCGGGGAGGTGGCTGCCGCGGTGTGTCCGGCTGGTGGATCCTGAGGTCAGACGGCGAAAGGCGGGCCATGGTCCGAAGATCCGCAGGGTGGCGGGCGGTGCCCGCGGTCGGCACGCTCCTCGATCACTCACGGGCCTGGCGCCGAGTGCTGCCCGGGCTCGCCGCGCTGCTCGGGTACCGGCGGGCGTGGCTGCGCGGGGACCTGCTGGCGGGCGTGACGGTGGCCGCGTATCTGGTGCCGCAGGTGATGGCGTATGCGGGCGTGGCCGGTCTGCCGCCGGTGGCCGGGCTGTGGGCGATCCTGCCCGCCCTCGCCCTCTACGCACTGCTGGGCTCCTCGCGTCTGCTCTCCGTCGGCCCCGAGTCGACCACGGCCCTGATGACGGCGACCGTTGTGGGCCCGCTCGCGGGCTCGGATCCCGGCCGCTACGCCTCCCTGGCCGCCGCCCTCGCCGTCACGGTCGGACTGCTGTGCCTGGCGGCCTGGGCACTGCGTCTGGGCTTCGTCGCCGACCTGCTCTCCCGCCCCGTCCTGATCGGCTATCTGGCGGGCGTGGCACTGATCATGATCGTGGACCAGCTGCCGAAGCTGACCGGTGTGTCCACGACCGGCTCGGCCTTCTTCCCCCAACTGTGGTCTTTCGTACGGCACTTGGGGCAGGCGCACGCGGCCACGGTGCTGTTCTCCGCCGTCACCCTCGCCTTCCTGTTCACGGTGGTGCGGGTGGTGCCCGCGGTGCCGGGCCCGCTGCTGGCGGTGGTGCTGGGCACGGCGGCCGTGGCCGTGTTCGACCTCGACGAGCGGTACGCCATCAAGACGATCGGCGAGGTCCCGTCCGGGCTGCCCACCCTCGCGCTGCCGGACCTCACCGAGCTGCCGCACCTGGTGCTGCCCGCCCTCGGCGTCCTGCTGGTGGGCTACACGGACTTCATCCTCACGGCGCGGGCCTTCACCGGCCGTGACGACGAGGGCCCCGCGCTCGACCCCAACCAGGAGTTCCTGGCGCTGGGCGCGGCAAATCTCGGAGCGGGATGTATGCACGGCTTCCCGGTGAGCAGCAGCGCCAGCCGTACCGCGCTCGCCTCGTCGACCGGCGCCCGCAGCCAGGCGTACTCCCTGGCCGCGGGGGCGGTCGTGCTTGCCGTCCTGCTGTTCCTCAGCCCTCTGCTTTCCCGCACCCCGTCGGCGGTGCTGGGTGCGCTCGTGGTGTACGCGGCGGTCCGCATGATCGACCTGGCGGGCTTTCGCCGACTGGCCTCCTTCCGGCGGCGCGAACTGCTGCTGGCCCTCGGCTGCCTGACCGGGGTGCTGACCCTGGACATCCTCTACGGCGTGATCGTCGCCGTCGGCCTGTCCGTGGCGGAGCTGCTGAGCCGGGTGGCGCGCCCGCACGACGCCGTCGAGGGGCTGGTGCCGGGCGTGGCCGGCATGCACGACGTGGACGACTACCCGCAGGCCCGCACCATCCCGGGCCTGCTCGTCTACCGCTACGACTCACCGCTCTTCTTCGCCAACGCCCAGGACTTCCACCGCCGGGCCCTGGCCGCGGTGGACGAACAGACCGCCCCGGTCCGCTGGTTCGTCCTCAACACCGAGGCCAACGTCGAGGTCGACATCACCGCCCTGGACGCGGTCGACGAACTGCGCCGCGAACTCACCCGCCGCGGCATCGTGTTCGCCCTCGCCCGGGTCAAGCAGGACCTGCTGGACGACCTGGAGGCGTACGGGCTCACCCAAGCGGTGGGCCGGGACCTGATCTTTCCGACCCTGCCGACGGCCGTGGCGGCGTATCGGAAGTGGAGCCGCGAGGGATAGGCGGTGCCGTTTGGATCAGGGTCCTGCCACGGGCCGACGCGGGGAACGGCAGCAAGGTGGATCTTCGTGGTCGGTCCACCGCGAAACCGGCCGACGGCGTGGCCGGCCGGTTCGTCGGCCAGGGCCCTTCTTGCGGGCCCCGGCGCGGCCGACGCTAGGGCCGGAGCACGATCTTGCCGTGGGCGTGCCCCTGTTCCAGTTCGCGGAACGCGTCTCGCACCTGCTCCAGGGGGTAGGTGCGGGCGATGGGCACCTCCAGCTCCCCGCGCGCGGCAAGCCGGGCCAGTTCGCCGACCACGACCGCGCACGCCGCCGCACCTTCTCCGTAGGTTCGCGCCCCGACCCTGGCCGCGGCCTGCCAATCGCGGATCGTGTTGATCCGCTCGGGCCGCACGCCCAACTCCACTGCCAGGTCCACGTAGCCCTCGCCGAACGTGTCGATGAACGCGTCGACGTTCCCGCCGGAAGCCTGCCGGATCCGTTCGGCCACGCCCTCCCCGTACTCGACCGGGACGACACCGTGATCCTTCAACCAGGCGTGGTTCCGCTCGCTCGCCAGCCCGATCACCGTGGCGCCGCGCCGTCGCGCGAGCTGCACGGCAAGAGACCCGACGCCGCCTGCGGCACCGGAGACGACGACCGTGTCGGCCGGTCCGGGGTCCACCGCGAACACGGTGGCGTATGCGGTCGTGCCGGCCACGTACAACGACCCGGCCACGTCCCAGGACAGCCCCTCCGGCAGCGAGGTCAGATTCACGTCGTCGACCACGACGAACTCCGCGTGACTCGCTCTGTTGTGAGTGAAGCCCAAGACCCCGTCGCCCACCGCGAAGCCCCGCACCTGCGGACCGACCTCCACCACGACGCCGGCCAGATCGCTGCCCTGCCCGGAGGGGAACGTCGCAGGCCAGCGTTTGTGCCGCGCGCCCTTGCGGATCATCACCTCGCCGGGCTGGATCCCGGCCGCGCGGACCTCGACCAGCACCTGCCCGGGGCCGGGCGCGGGCCGCTCCACCTCCTCCACCCGCAGCACATCGATCCCGCCGTACTCGTGGAACCGCACCGCCTTCATCGCGTGATCACCACTCCTCGTCGTTGGGACAAGCCTTGGACGGTCACGCCCCGGATGGCCACGTGTCGACCGTGCCATCGCGTTCAACAGCTGAGGAACGGCGTTGTCTTCCCAGGAGCGGCCTGGGGCCGGGCAGTTGGGACTCACCCCACGAGGTGACGGTCAGGGCGTCGCCGACGGCGATCTTGCCGGTCCGTAGCACGGCGAGCTTGGTTCCGAAGGCGACTCCGCGCTGGGATGAGCGCCGGCAGCCCGCGAGGGTGCGCAGTGGTTCCGGGCCTGCCCGCTGCCCCGACTCCTGGTCGACGAGGGTGACGGCGCAGCGGATGGCGAGCTTGGCGTAACCCAGTTCGGTCGTGCCGATCCTGAGGCCGTTGACCCGGTCCTCGGTGTGGGGCTCGGTCCAGCTGTCGATCACGAATGAGCGGCGCCGGGCCGCGTACGGACAGCTTCCGGTTGCACCGGGCGACTGCGTGCACGGCGCACGTCGCAGAGCCAGTGGCGGCCGTGTCGAACTACGGCATCTGAAGATCCGCCGTGACGCACCCAAGAACATTCAGCCCTGGAACGCGACATCCGCGCTTGGGGCAACGCCAGGTCGTGTCAGCTCCTCGCGGGCGTACGCACGACAGTGCGCTCCGGCAGGCGCGTCTTCGTCCCGGCCGTTCCGGTCGTCCCCGTGCCCGACGGCCGACGCGCGGCGCGGCGCTGCTGTGCCCGCAGGACCAGCGCGTCGAGCGCCGCGGTGAGCACGAAGGTGACGGTCATGGCGATCACCAGGAGAACGGCGGACTGCCGCCAGAACTCCGGAGTCAGGCTCGTACCCATGGTGTTCCCCTCCTTTCCGCTCTTTTCCGCTCAGTCGAGTGGCTCTCTCACCACCATCGAACCGCGGGCGGGCGGGTGGCACAGGGTGCCACAGGGGTGGAACGCCCCGCCGGTCGGCCCGATCGTGGGGCCGGGTGGCCCCTGGTCCGTTGCGAGCCGCGCGCACACGCTGGGAGTGGTAGCTCCGTACGCCTGAGTGGAGGCACGCCATGAACGCTCCCGCAACCACGAGCATGCCGCGGGCGCTGCCTGCCGAGCACCGCCAGCGGCTGATGCAGATCGCCCGGGAGGTGTCGTTCCCCGAGGGCACCCGGCTCTTCGAGGAGGGCGGTCACGCCGACCGGTTCTGGATCATCCGCACCGGCACGGTCGATCTCGACATGCGCGTGCCCGGCCGCCGGGCGGCCGTCATCGAGTCCCTCGGGCACAACGAACTCGTCGGCTGGTCCTGGCTGTTCGCTCCGTACACCTGGCATCTCGGCGCCGAGGCGGCTTCGCCGCTGCGGACGTACGAGTTCGACGCCACGACCGTGCGCACGATCTGCCAGGAGGATCCCGCGTTCGGACGGACCATCGCCCGATGGGTGGGCGAGGTCGTCGCCCACCGGCTGCAGGCGGCCCGGGTGCGCCTGCTGGACCTGTACGCCCCGTACGGCAGCGACACCCGGCGGTGAACCCGCCCGCGACCGCGAGGACCGAAGCGATCAAGGAGACGTCGTGCATGCATCCCCGCACATCGTGAGTGACGTGATGACCCGCACCGTCGCCGCCGTCGGCCGCGAGGCCGCCTTCAAGGACATCGTGCGGACCATGCAGGACCGGAAGGTCAGTGCGGTGCCCGTGGTGGACGGCGGGAACCAGGTCGTCGGGGTTGTCTCCGAGGCGGATCTGCTGCCCAAGGAGGAGTTCCGCGACAGCGATCCCGACCGGTACACGCAGTTGCGGCGGCTGTCCGATCTCGCCAAGGCCGGCTCGGTCACCGCCGGTGAGCTGATGACCTCCCCGGCCCTCACCGTCCGCGCGGACGCCACGCTGGCGCAGGCCGCGCGAGCCATGGCGCGGGCCCGGGTCAAGCGCTTGCCCGTGGTCGACGAGACGGGGCGTCTGGAGGGCATCGTCAGCCGGGCGGACCTGCTCAAGGTGTTCCTGCGGGACGACGAGGAGATCGCCGAGGAGGTCCGGCGGGAGGTCGTGTCGTACCTCTTCCCGACGCCTTCGTGCGCTGTGCGGGTCGAGGTCCGGGACGGCGTCGTGACGCTCGGCGGCCGGGTCCACGACACCTCCCTCGTGCCCGTGGCCGCGCGCCTGGTCCGGGCTGTCGAGGGCGTCGTGGACGTGGATTTCGCACTCGACGGGCCGGACCGGACCGCGGGCTGAACACGCAGGACCGGTCCGCGGTCGGCTCCGCGGACCGGTCCCGTTCGCCTCAGCCGGTCGTGTGCCCCCACTGCCGCCCGACCCGCTCCCATTCGGCGCCCCACCGCTCGGTGGCCCGCCGCTGCACACGCAGCCGTACCAGCAGCCCGCCACCGAGCACCACCAGCCCGGTGGCCAGCGCGACTCCGGTGCCGGCCAGCACCACACGTGTCGTCGCCTCGACGGAGTTCACAGGTGCCGACACCAGCCGGCCATGGCCGTCCGTCCACACCGACACCGCGCTGCCCGGCTTCGCCGTGGGCTTCACGTCCGTCGTGCCCGTACGGACGGTTCCCTTCCCGTCGCTCCAGCGCACCGTCGCCCGCACCCGGTCGTACCTCATGCCGGTGACCACGTCCCGGCCGTCGCCGGGCACGGTTTTGACGAGCACCGCGGACACCGGTCGGCGCCCCGCCCGGTCGTGCTCCACCGCCCGCTGCGCTGCCTGCGCCCCGACGACCCCCGCTAGGACCGCTCCGACCGTCGCGACCGCCCAGGCGAGCAGGACGATCCACGCCTCCACCACGTCGCTGTGCCGCCGCAGCGGATTGCTGCGCCAGCGCCACCCCATGACCTTCGCGCGTCTGGCCTTCCGCATCGGTCACACCCCCTCAGGGCGCAATGAGGACGGACACATATAAAAGGTCTCACCACGGCGTCCCCAATGGGAGGGGCAGCCGGTGTTCCGCGAACACGGACCGGGTGCGCCGCGGCCACGAGTGGGGCCGGTCGGCCCTAGTGCGACCGGCCCTCGCGAGTGATGATCGTCGTGACGCACGCCCGCAGTCCGTGCGCCACACCTCCGGGGAACAAGGGGTCGACATGACCGAGGCACGCACGTTCACGGCGCAGGACCCGATCCGCGTCTTCCTGCTCGACGACCACGAGGTCGTCCGACGAGGTATCGCCGACCTGCTGGAGGCCGAGCCGGACATCTCGGTCGTCGGCGACGCCGAGAACGTGGAACACGCGCTCGTCCGGGCGCCGGCGGTGCGGCCGCACGTGGCCGTCCTGGATGTACGCCTGCCGGACGGGGACGGCATCACGGTCTGCCGCGACCTGCGCAGCCGTATGCCGGAGCTGGCCGTGCTGATGCTGACGTCGTTCGACGACGAGGAGGCGCTGCTCGATGCGATCATGGCCGGGGCCTCGGGCTATGTGCTCAAGCAGATCAAGGGTTCGGACCTGGTCTCCGCGGTGCGCACCGTCGCCTCGGGCCAGTCGATGCTGGACCCGGCGACGACGGCCCGGCTGATGCGCTCCCTGCGCGCCGAGCCGGCCGAAGTTCCGGCCGTCGCGCCCGAGTTGGCGGGCCTGTCCCCGCGTGAGCGGGAGATCCTCGCGCTGATCGGGGACGGACTCACCAACCGCGAGATCGGCAAGCGGCTCTACCTGTCGGAGAAGACCGTCAAGAACCACATCTCACGGCTGCTGGCCAAGCTGGGCGTCCAGCGCCGGGTGCAGGCCGCGGTGCTCGCCACGCATCTGGAGCAGCCCGAGCCGGGCGACCGCACCGTGCGGTGATTCACTTCCCCGACGGGACCAGAGCGACGGGGCAGTGCGCGTGCCGCAGGATCGACCGGCCGTCCGGGGCCGACAGCGCGGCCGCCGTGCCGCCCCGGCGCCGCACACCCGCCACGACGAGCTGGGCGCCGACGCTGGCCTCGGCGAGGGCGCGGTGACGGCGGCCCCGGTCCGGCCGAGAGTGCACGGTGACGTCCGGGTACTTCTCACGCAGGCCGGACAGGGAGCCGTTGCCCGGACTCCGGTCATGGTGGTGCAGGACCACCAGATCCACGCCGCGCTCCGAGGCCTCGGCGAAGGCGAATTCGGCCGCTTCCCGGGCCGCCGCCGGCACGCACGCCAGTACGACGGGACCGGTCCGGTTGTGCCTGCCGCGCACGACCAGCACCGGGCAGGAGCCGTGGGCGGTCAGCCGACCGGCGATCGAGGCGTGCAGCAGACGGCGCAACCCGCTCACCCGACGAGTGCCCACCACGGCCAGCGACGCGGCGCGTGCCTCGGACTCCAGCACCGACACCGCTTCGCCCACGAGGACTTCACGGGTGATGATCAGCTCCGGCGCCACTTTGCGGGCCCGCCACTCGGCATCCGTCAATGCCTCGTTCACCCGGTCCCGCAGCCCGGCACCGTCCGGATCCCAGGGCGCCACCCCGGGCAGCACCTGCCCCGAGGACCACGCCAGGGCATGCGCCAACTCCAGTCCCACCCCGCGCCGTTCGGCCTCCCGCGCGGCTGTCTCCACAGCCGCGAGACTCGACGGCGAGCCGTCCACTCCCACCACAACCGGACCGTTCATGGCGGCCCTCCCTTCCAGTGGTCCCAGCCTTCTCCCGCCGGTCCTCCGCCGCACTGGGCCGTACGGGCCCCGAGGCCGCACCGACCGGCCCTTCGGCAGGTCCTGGCGGGCCCGGCCGCGGTTCGCCGTCAGCCTCCGAGCGCCAGTCGGCCCGTCTCCCCCGGCTGCAGGCAGACCGCCCGGTCCGGCAGTCGTACGTCGATCGGTGAGCCGTCGGACGACGGCACGGCGATCTCCAACAGACCGCGCTCGAGCCTCAGTTGCACTCCCCAGTGGCCCTGGTAGCGCAGGGCGAACCCGTACGAGGACAGTTCCGGCAGCGGCACGGGATCGAGCCACAGCGCCCCGCCCCGTGTCTCCAGTCCGGTCAGTCCGCGCTGGACGAGGTCGAGGGTGCCGGCCATGGCGCCCAGGTGGATTCCCTCGCCGGTGGTGCCGCCTTGAACGTCGGCGATGTCGCCCTGGAGGGCCTCCTGGCAGAACTTCCATGCCTCTGCGCGCCGGGCGCGGGCCAGGACCCAGCCGTGGACCAGGCCGCTGAGTGTGGAGCCGTGGCTGGTGCGCCGCAGGTAGTGGTCGACGGTGCGCCGCCAGGTGTCCTCGTCGAGCCGCAGCCCCAACCGCCGGAACAGGCTCTGCAGTTCGGCCGGTGCGAAGAGGTACCCCAGCATCAGTACGTCGGCCTGTTTGGAGGCCCGGTAGCGGTTGACGGTGTCGCCTTCCGCCTCCAGGATCCGGTCGAGGCGCCTGATGTCGCCGTACCGCCGGCGGTAGCCGTCCCAGTCGAGTTCGGCAAGGTCGCCGTAGCCCTCGAACTGGCTGATGACGTCGTCGTGGAAGGGCACATGGAGGGTGCGTGAGACGTCCTCCCACTGTTCGAGTTCGCCGCCGTCCAGACCTGCCCGCTCGACGAGTTCGCGCCGCCGGGGCTCGGGGAGGGAGCCGAGCAGTTCCAGCGTGCGGGCGAGCACCCAGGCGGCGGTGACATTCGTGTACGCGTTGTCGTCGAGGCCGGGCTCGTGCGCGCCGGGGTAGGCGTCGTGGTACTCGTCGGGGCCGACCACGCCCTTGATGCGGTGGCGTTTGAGGGCCTCGTCGTAGACGGCCGAGTCGGCCCAGAAGCGGGCGATCTGCAGCAGCATCTCGGCACCCTTGGTGTGCCGGAACTCGGTGTCGCCGCTCGCCTCGCAGTACTGCCACACGTTGTACGCGATGGCCGAACCGACGTGGTGCTGGAGCCGGGAGTGGTCGGGCAGCCAGCGCCCCGAGCGAGGGTTGAGGTGCAGCCGCTGGGTCTCCTCGCGCCCGTCGCTGCCGCTCTGCCAGGGATACAGCGCACCGCGGCGGCCCAACTCCCGCGCGGCGGTGCAGGCCTGTTCGAGTCGCCGGTGACGGTAGCGCAGCAGGGCGCGCGAGACCTCGGGGAAGTGCAGATTGAGATAGGGCAGGACGAACAGCTCGTCCCAGAAGACGTGACCGCGGTAGGCCTCGCCGTGCAGTCCCCGGGCGGGCACGCCGACGTCGAGGTCGGCGGTGTGCGGGGAGACCGTCTGCAGGACGTGGAAGAGGTGCAGCCGCAGGATGCGGCCCGCCTCCCCGGCGACGTCGAGGCCGGCGCGGCGCCAGAGCTGATCCCAGGCCGTGAGGTGCGACTCGACCAGTTCGTCGAAGCCCGGCGCCCGGGTCACCCGGTCGACGGCGGCGTACAGCGGGTCGCTGATCGCCGGATCGTGCGAGGTGTGCAGGGCGACGGTCTTGTCAACGGTGGCGGTGCGGCCGTCGGCCAGGTCCAGGTGCAACAGCTGTGCGGCGCGCGGGACTTCGTTTCGGACCATGACCGTTGCGTCGGTGTTCAGACGGGCCGCCATGCCGATGCGGATGTCCGACGTCCGGGTGCGGCAGCGCAGCCACACGGTGTCCGGGGCGGCGGTGCCGGTGTGCACGTGGGTGAGGTGGCGGCCGTCGAGGTCGCGGTAGCGCTCGACTCCGGAGTTGGTGACGCCGCCGTCGAGGGCCGCCTCGACGTCGAGCCGGCCGGTGAAGCCCTCGGCCGTGAACTCGGTGCGCAACGCGGCCAGATGGGGGTCCGCCATGTGCAGAAGGCGATGCTGACGCACCGCCAGCACCCGCCCCTCGCCGAGGTCGTAGCGCGTCCGTCGCTCCAGCAGCCCGGCGGACAGATGCAGGGTCGTGCGGTGCTCGAGCACGGTCGCGGTGTCGGGGGTGAGCCACGCCCGGCCGGGGAGCCGGAAGCGCAGCGGCAGCCAGTTCGGCACGTTGACCATGTCCTCGTTCTCGACCCGGTGGCCCGCCACGTCGGAGGTGAGGCGGTTGTAGCAGCCGGCCACATAGGTGCCGGGGTAGTGCACCTCGTCCGCGGCGCACTCGGGCAGTGCCCCCCGCGTGGCGAAGTAGCCGTTGCCCAGTGTGCACAGTGATTCCCTCAGGCGTTCGTCGGCGGGCTCGTAGCCCTCGTACTCCCAGGTCCAGGCCGTCACTTCGACGCTCCTTGCACGAGGAGTTCTCCGAGGTCGGGTACGACGATGTCGGCTCCGTGCTGCAGCAGCCTCTCCGCGGTCTCCGGGTCGGCTGCGCGGTCCACGCCGATCACCAGGGCGAAGCCGCCGCGGTGGCCCGCCTCCACGCCGGCCAGGGCGTCCTCGACGACCGCGGCACGGCCGGCGGGGACGCCGAGCCGGCGCACCGCCTCCTCAAAGAGGTCGGGCCGCGGCTTGCCGGGCAGGCCCAGCCGGGCCGCCTCACCCCCGTCCACGAGGACGTCGAACAGGTCGAGAACCCCTGCCCGGTCGAGCAGTTCGCCTGCGTGGCGGGACGCGGAGGCCGCCGCCCGGGGTACCCCGGCCCGGCGCAGGGCACGTACCAGGCGGACCGTTCCGGGGTACGCCGCGACGCCGTGCACGCGCAGCCGCTCGGTGAACAGGCGCTCCTTGTCCGCGGCCACGGCCCGCACCGTCTCGGCCGGCGCGTCGATGCCGCGCGAGTCCAGGAAGGCCGCGGCTCCGTCTAGGCGGGACTTGCCGTCCACGTACCGCAGATAGTCGTCCCGTACGTCGAACGGGCGGCCACGGTCGGGGTCTTGGGGCGGGTGGACGCGCAGGAAGGCATCGAATGCGGTCTTCCAGGCTGCGGCGTGCACCCGGGCGGAGTCGGTGATCACTCCGTCGGTGTCGAAGACGAAGGCTCGCACGTCCCGCAGCACCGGTGCGAGCAGGTCGCGGGACGTGACGGGAGTCGGGGGGCGGTGCACGGTCACGCCTGTTGCGGCACGACCGCCACCGGACAGTCGGAGTGGTGCAGCAGCGTGTGGGCCACCCTGCCGAGCTGGAGGCCGAGGTGACCGCTCCTGCGCTGCGCCCCGACGATCACGAGGTCCGCGGCGGCCGACCGGGCCAGCAGCACCTTGCGCGCCGGTCCTTCGACCGTGCTGCGGCGCACCCGGACCCCCAGGTGGTCCGCGATCGCGTCCTCCAGCAGGGAGTCGAGCAGGGCGGAGGCCCGTTCCTCGTGGCGGTGCGCCGGATCCTCGGCCAGCTTGGGGTGGTCGGCGCCTTCGTGCGCGGGGCAGCGCCAGGCGCGCACGACGTCCAGGGTGCACCCGCGTGCCTCGGCCTCGCGGAAGGCGAACCGCACTGCCTCACCGCCGGTCGCCGGCTCGCCCGCACCCAGCACGATCCGCTCGTGAGTGGCCTCCCGGCCGGCCTCGTCGCCACGGACCACGATCACGGGCCCATGGGCACGGGCAGCCACAGCCAGCCCGACCGAGCCGAGAAGCAGGCCCGCGAGCTCGCTGCGCCCGCGTGAGCCAGTCACCAGTACGGAGGCGTTGCGGCCCTCCCGCAGGAGTGCGGCGACCGCCTCCTCGGGGATCACTTCGGCGCTGACCTTGACCTCCGGGTTGCGCCGTTGGGCGCGTTCCGCCGCGGAGGCGACGATGTGCTCGGCCATCACCTGCTCGGACGGGCGCTCCACGCTGTCGGACGGGACGGCGCCTTCGTAGCGTTCCCACAGCGAGCCGTACACCAGCCGCAACGGCAGACCGTACCGGGCCGCCTCGTCCACGGCCCAGTCGACTGCAGCGAGGCTTCCGTCCGATCCGTCGACGCCCACGACCAGGGGCAACTCCATCTTCCCCACCGCCTTTCGTCGGTCTGTACGGGAACTCGGCCCAGGACTCCACCCTCACCGTGCCACCCGCGGCACGGCGGCAGCAGGGGCCGGTCCGGTCCCGGCCGGGGACGTTCGGCCCATGCCGCCGCGCGCCGGGGAAGCACGGATGCGGGAGAGACGGCAGGGGGCCGCGCGCACGGACACCGAGGGCCACTCGGCCCGGCTGCCTGCCCGCTCAGCCCCTGGGCCGCCCACCGTCCCGGCCACACGCTTGAGGGGAACGGAGAGCAGGCAGTGAAGACGATGGAGGAAGGCAGTCATGATCCCTCTCATCCTGATCGGTGCGGCCGTACTGGGTGCGTGCCTGGTCTTCGGATACAGCTCGTTCGTCGTCGGTTTCGCCCTGATGTGCGCCGGCGTCATCGGCCTGATCGTCTTCATGGCCACGCCCGGCACGGTCCGGCGGCCCGGCGAACGGGAGACGGTCATCGAGGAGCGGCACTTCATCGGCGACCACGACGACCACCGGCACTACCGGACCTGAGCGGGCGTGCAAGGTCGGGTACCGACGGGAACGGGCCGTGGCCGCTTGCGGGCACGAGAAATGCCGAGGTGACGTCATGGACGTACTGGTGGGATACGCAACCGCACACGGATCGACCCGCGGCGTCGCCGAGCGCCTGGCCGCCAGGCTGGTCGAGCTGGGGCTGAAGGCCGAGGCGAGGCCGATGGAGGCGGTGGACGACGCGGACGCCTACAAGGCGTTCGTCCTCGGCAGCGCCGTACACGGACAGGCCTGGCTGGACCCGGCCACGGACTTCGTGCGGGAAAACCTGGACGTGCTGGGGCCACGCCCCGTATGGATCTTCAGCGTCGGGATGCCGGCCGCCCTGCGCGGGCCGTGGCGGCGCCTGGCCCCGAAGGAGATCCCCGTGATCGAAAAGGGTCTGCCGGGCGGTCTGTCCTACCGCGAGCACCGGCTGTTCTCGGGCGTCATCACCCGCGCCCAGCTGCCGCGCGCCGGGCGGGTCATGTTCCGTCTCGTCGGCGGCCGCTTCGGCGACCACCGCGACTGGGCCGCGATCGACGCCTGGGCGTCGGAGATCGCCGGCGTACTGACGCAAGGCTGACGCGGGCCGGCATCGCCAGGCGCGGTCGGCACGCGTCAGCAACGGGCGGACGTCGTTTCTCCTTCTTCCGCCGTGTTTCCTCCTTCTGACATGACGCATGCTCCCGTCAGCTCGCGTGCCGTGCTCCCGTCATCCCGCGTGCACGGCGACGACCTCACGCTGTGGTCCGCCGAGGACGATCTTGAGCGCGCTGGTCTCGGCGGCGTGGGCGAAGACCTCGTACGCCTCCTCCATGTGGTCGAGCGGGAAGGTGTGGGTGACCAGTTGCGAGGTCGGCAGGCGCCCGGCCGCCGCCATCCGCAGCAGGGTGGGCGTGGAGTGGGTGTCGACCAGCCCGGTCGTGATGGTCACGTTCTTGATCCACAGGTCTTCCAGGTGCAGGGTCGCGGGCTTGCCGTGGACACCGATGTTGGCCACGTGCCCGCCGGGCCGCACCATGCGGGTGCACAGTTCGAAGCTCTCCGGCACGCCGACCGCCTCGATGACGACGTCGGCGCCGAGCCCTTCGGTGAGGTCGGCGATCAGTTGCTCGGGAGCCTCGTGGGCGTCGGCCACGGCCTCGGCGCCGAGCTTCCTGGCTGCCTCCAGACGGGCGGCCGCCAGGTCCACGGCGACGATGCGATCGGGCGAGAACAGCCGCGCCGTGGCGATCGCGGCCAGGCCGATGGGCCCGGCACCGACGACGGCGACGGTGTCTCCGGGACGCACGTGCCCGTTGAGCACGCCCACTTCGTAGGCCGTCGGGAAGATGTCGGCCAGCAGCACGGCGTCCTCGCTGTCCACCGCGCCGGGCAGCGGGTGCACGGAGAGGTCGGCGTAGGGGACGCGCACGTACTCGGCCTGGGTGCCGTCGACGAGGTGGCCGAGGATCCAGCCCCCGCCGCCACGGCACTGGCCGTACATGGCCTCACGGCAGTAACGGCACCGTCCGCACGCGCTGATGCAGGAGACCAGGACCCGGTCTCCGGGCCTTACGGTGCGCACGTCGCTGCCGACCTCGACGATCTCGCCGACAGCCTCGTGCCCCAGTACCGTGCCGGGCCGCACCTCGGGTACGTCGCCCTTGAGTATGTGCAGGTCCGTCCCGCAGATGGTGACGGCGGCGACCCGCACGATCGCGTCGGTGGCTTCCTGGATTTCGGGGTCGGGAACCTCTTCCCAGGCGGCCTGCCCGGGGCCGTGGAACACGTAGCCTTTCATGTCGCGCCTCACCCTCCTGATCGCCTGCGGGATCTCGGACCCGGCGAACCGCCGTCGGCAAGCAGAAGCCGAGCATCCGACGCGCCGCCGGGATTGCCCCGCACGTCCAGCTTGTCCCGGGTCCGTGGGATCCGCATGGGCCGGTTGGCCCCGTCAGGTGACCGGCCGCCGCCTTCACGGGTGGGCGGAGAGCGGCCGAGCACAGGCCGACCGGCCCCGGATCCCACCCGGTCGGCCCCTGTCCCGCCTCGCTCCACCGGGTCACCTTCGGAGGGTGCCGGGCACAACGAGCGCCCAGGAGGGCGGACCGATGCGCAGCAGCGGGACGAGGAAGCGACTGTGGCGGTGGCGGAGCAATCCTCTGCGACGGAGCGACGACATCGTCGAAGCCTGGATCGTCCTGGCGATATGGGCGGTCATCGCGGTGGGAGGCACCATCGCCGGGCTGGTGACGGCACACGCGGCCGCCGAGGAGTTCGCCCAGCAGCGTGCCGCGCGGCATTCCGTGCAGGCCGTCCTGCTCAGCGTCGTCCCGCAGGATGTGCCCGCGGTCAGGGAAACGGCGCACCGGACCCTGGCGAAGGTCCGCTGGACGGCCCCCGACGGCACCACCCGTAGCGGATACACCCGGGTGAGCACCGGCCTGCAGGCCGGATCCCGGCTCGCTGTCTGGCAGGACGACGGCGGAGCCCTCACCACCGAGCCGACGGGTCCGGCCGCGTCGGCCGCCGAGGCTGTTCTCTTCGGTGCCGCTGCCGCCCTCGCCTTCTCCGGTGCCACGTTCGGCGCCGGGGCCGCCGTACGGTGGCGACTCGACCAACGGCGCTTCGCCCAGTGGGGCAGGGAGTGGGATCTGGTCGGCCCGCAGTGGGGCGGCCGCAAGGCTGGTTGATCCTGGGATCACCGGCACGATCGTTTTCAGGGAAGACTCCCTGCTGCGGCGTGGTGGCGTGCCGGTGGCCTTCGAAGTGGCCCGCGAACCGGACGTGCCGCCGGATGTGCTCGTGGTCCGCAAGCTGAGCGCGGCCCGGCAGCCTGAGGGGGTCGGCGCCGTCGGCGAGAACGGGGTCCGTGAGCCCCGCGCCCCGGCAAAGGTCGCCGATCCGGCCCGGGACCGGTTCACCGCCCGCCTCGCCCGTCCGGCGACCGGCACGCCACCACGCCGGTCGGCATGACCGCGGCCCAACCGTGCGGCCACGTCGTCGTTTCCCCCTCCACCCCTCGGGGGGCCTTGAGTTGCAAGGCCGAACAGGCCCTGGAAGCACACCATTTGGCCCTCTCCCCCGGCCGACCTCTGCCTGAGGTCCACTGGAAGTGAGGAAGACCCGCGTTGTTCGAGGAACAGGAGAGCGCCATGGCCACGTCCCCCACCCTCCGCCACATCACTCCGGGCGCCACGGTGCCGCCTCCCCGGCCGCACACGCCGGCCGCGGCCACCCTCGCGGCCGGCACGGCCACGCGTGAGGGCAACCCGCTGTCCACCGTCGACCACGTCGCGGACTTCTACGGTGCCTACACCGACGCGCTGACCGACCAGGGCCGTGGGCAGCTCGTCGACGCACTGCGCCGCCACTACCTCACGCCGGAGCTGCGCCGCAGCCTGGCCCGCTGGGAAGCGATCCACCACCGGGACGGGGTGCTGCGCGCCGCGGGCATTCCGACCGCCTGGCAGGTCGACTACAACGACAGCGGCACGGGGCACTGTTGGAGCCGGGTCACTCTCACCTGGGAGGACGCCGCGAACCAGTCCCACCACACCCATCTCATGGTCCAATCCAACCTCGAGACGCGACGCATCTCCGGTATCCGGGCGGAGGGGTAGCCGCACTGGCGTGGCACGGGGGCCGGTCGGTTCAGCCGGGAAGGGTGCACCCCGATGGCGTCCGCAGATCGGGGGCTGGAGACGGCCGCGCTGGTTCTCGTGGTCGACGTGGTTGTGGACACCGGCGAAGTCGCCCGTGTCCACGCGGCCGCGAAGGCCAGCCAGGACGCCGTGCACCGCTTCTCGGACGCCTCGGGCCTGCGGCTGACCGGGAACACGGGGCCGATCAGGACGAAGGCCGGCGCTCCTGAGGAACCGGCCCCCGAGGACACCTCGCCGAACCGAGCGCCGACACAGACCATGCCGCCTCCCTGGCGGGCCCTTCGGCCCTGGCCCGGCGCCGGAGATGCGCGCAGGCTGAAAGTGGGCGCAGCGGCCGGTCAGTCCGGTACCTCGTGCCCCACACCTTCCGCTCGGGAGTGATCATGATGGAAGCCAAGCAGTGGACCGTGCAGATCTACATCACCGAGGACGGCGACGACACCCACGCACGGGCCGTCCTGACCACCCTTGACACGTCGACCGTCACCGGCCGGGGTGTGGCCCGTCGCAACCCGATCGACCGCTCCATTCCGGAGATCGGTGACGAGCTCGCCGCCAGCCGGGCGCTGGAGGACCTCGCCATCCGACTCCACGACGTCGCCTCCGACGACATCGTCCAGTTGGCAGGTCCTGCCGAAGCGTGACGGTCTGCCGACTGGGCAGTCACTGGCGCGCTCCGTCGGATCCGTGCAGCGCCGTCTGAGCGCCGCGTACGGCCAGTTCGGCCAGGAGGACGGTGGACGCGGTGCCCAGGCACAAGGCCCACTGGGTCGCGTCCAGCGGGACGGTGCCGAAGACCGTGCGTGCCCAGGGCAGTTGGACGGCGGCGACCTGTACGGCGAGAACGCCGGCCAGGCACAGCCACAGGGTCCGGTTGCGGAGCTGGTGGCGGCCGAGCAGGGAGCCGTCGTCGGCACGGGCGCACAGAGAGTTGAACAGCTGGAACAGGACGAACGCGGTGAACGCCATGGTCAGCGCGGTGTCCGTGCCGAAGGCCGAGCGGGCCAGGGCGAGCAGGACCACGGTGCCGAGGGCCATGACCGCGCCGGCCCGGCTGATGGCGTACAGCCGACGGGCGTCCAGGATCCGCTCCCCCGGGTCTCGCGGCGGGTGGCGCATGACGTCGTCGCGGGCCGGGTCGACGGCCAGGGCCATCGCGGGCGGCCCGTCCATGATGATGTTGATCCACAGCAGTTGGGCAGCGGTCAGCGGGGCTGGCAGTCCGGCCGGGGAGGCGCCCAGCAGGGCCAGGATGGCCCCGATGTTGGTGGCCAGCTGGAAGCGGCAGCCTTCTCCCGCCCGGCTGCTGCCCCACAGGGCCGGACAGGCCCCATCCACGCACCGTCCGGCCCTCCCGGGCGGGCGGTCTGTCCACGACGCTGGAAGAGACGGAAGCGGGTTGTATGCGCGCGGCGCGGCGCCCCTTTCCGACGCATTCCCGTCGCGCCGACAGTGGAGGTGCGCCATGACCGGACCTGTCATCGTCGGAATCGACGGTTCCCCCGCAGGTACGACGGCCGCATGGTGGGCCGCTCGGGAAGCCCTGGACAGGCATTTGCCCGTTGTCCTGCTCCACTCGTGGACCACCCAGCCACTCAACGTGCCCATCGTCCAGGAAGCTCGCGGCAAACAGCAGTACGGGCGTGAAGTGCTGCAGCGAGCCGAAGCCGAACTGCTCCACCGCTACGACGGTCTGGCTGTCACGACCCAACTGGTACGGGCCTCCGCCGCACAGGCCCTTGTGGACCAGAGCGAGCACGCGGCGCTGCTCGTGCTCGGCTCCCGCGGACACGGCTCGGCGGCGAGCTTCCTGCTCGGCTCCATCAGCCTGCACGTCCTGGGCCTGTCCCAGTGCCCGACCGTCACGGTCCGGGCCGGCGATCCCACCGTCGAAGCCGGGTGGGGGCATCCGGTGGCCGCGGGGCGCAATGAGATCGTGGTCGGCGTGCAAGAGCCGGCGGCGACCGCCGACCCTCTGCTCGAATTCGCCTTCACCACCGCCGAGTTGCACGGAACCCGGGTGCACGCCGTACGGGCTCTTCCGCTGTTGCGTCCGCATGCGGTGCCCGTCGGCCAGGACGCCGGCCGCCACGAGGCGGAGGAACGCGCGCGGCTCACGGCAGCGCTGGCGCCGTGGCGCGAGAAGTTCCCCGACGTCCCCGTCGTCGAGCAGGTCACCGCAGGCCCGGCCGCGCAGGTGCTGCTGTCCGCCGCCACCCACAGTCAGCTCACGGTCGTGGGACGCCGCCGGCATCCGTCCCGCCTCACCTGGAAACTCGGGCCCGTCGCGCACGCGGTGCTGCATCACGTGCCGGGTCCCGTCGCGGTGGTTCCGCACGACTGAGGGGTGGGTCTAACGGCCCTGCTGTCAGGCTCCGTGAGCAGCGCAGACTGAGTCCTGTGCGGACACGGCGGACCTGACCGTCCAGGAGGTGGATCGCAAGCATGAGTGGACGGGACCGAGGATCGTCCGAGGAGACGCGGGTGCTGGTCGTGGAGGACGATCGGGGCATCGCGGAATCCCTGGTGCGCGGTCTGCGGCAGGCCGGATACACGGTCGAGGGGGTCCACACCGGCCGGGCGGCCCTGGCGGCCGCGTCCAACGACGTCGTCCTCCTCGATCTGGGGCTGCCCGACATCGACGGGGTCGAGGTGTGCCGGCGGCTGCGCGCCCGGTCGGACGCCGCAATCATCGCCGTGACGGCACGGGGTGAGGAGGCGGACCGCGTGGTCGCCCTGGACGAGGGTGCCGACGACTATCTGGTCAAGCCGTTCGGGCTGGCCGAGCTGCTGGCCCGGATCCGCGCCGTGCTGCGACGCCGGCGTCCGGCCGGGCCCGAGATCCTGCGTCATGGGCCGCTGGCCGTCGATCTGCGCACCCGCCAGGTCTCGGTGGACGGCCGCCCGGTCGCGCTGACGCCGAAGGAGTTCTGCATCCTGGAGTGCCTGGCCGCCGATCCGGGGCGGGTGGTGAGCCGACAGGAGATCCTGGAACGGGCCTGGGACGCCCACTGGTACGGCCCCACGAAGGTGCTGGACGTGCACGTCGCGGCCCTCCGCCGGAAGCTCGATGCGCCGGGGCTGATCGAGACGGTGTATGGGCACGGGTTCCGGCTCGGAACGGTCGAGGGACTCCAGGAACCGCCGTGACCCGCCGGATCGCCCTGACGTTCCTCGTCCTGACCACCGTGCTGCTGGTGCTGGCGGTGGTACCGCTCGGGGGGCTGATGACGGCCCGGGAACGCGTGTCCTTCCGCGACGATCAGCGGTCGGCCACCCGCGTGATCGCCTCGGCGGCCGAGGAGCACCTCTCCGACCACCGCTCGGCCACCCCGATGCGGAAGGAACTGGACGTCGCCGCCGAGGCGGGGGACTGCGCCGCCGTGTACGACGCGTCCGCGCGGCTGGTGGCGAGCACGGAGTGCGCCGCCGCCCGGGGTGAGGAGGCGCGCGAGCTGGTGAATCGGGTGCTGGCCGGGCATGAGCCGGAGCCGCCGGAGAATGAGGGCCGTCTGCTCGCCGCCGAACCTGCCGGTGACGTCCGGCGGCCCGCGGGAGCCGTCGTGCTGGCTCGTTCCGCCGCGCCCCGCGATGCCCGGATCGCCGCGATCTGGGGCTGGTCCGCCGGGATCGGCCTGCTGGGGCTCGCCGCGTCCGTGCTGTTGTCCGTACGCCTCGCCCGCTGGGTGAGCCGCCCCCTGTCGAGTCTGGATTCCGCCGCCCAGCGGCTGGGCGAGGGGGATCTCGGAGAACGGGCGGTCGTCGACGGAGGGCCGCCGGAGGTGCGCCGGCTGGCCGCCACGTTCAACACGATGGCGGGCCGTACGGAGGCTCTGGTCCACGGCCACCGGGCCGTGATCGCCGATGTGTCGCACCAGCTGCGTACTCCGCTGGCCGCCTTGCGGCTGCGGCTCGACGTCCTGGCGGCCGGGGCCGAGGGCGACACCGCGGCGGAGCTCGCCGCCGCTCAGGGGGAGATCGCCCGGCTGTCCCGACTGGTCGACGGTCTGCTGGCGGTGGCCCGCGCCGAACAGGCGATCCCGCGCCCGGTCGCCGTCCGGGTCGACGAGGTGGTGGCGGAGCGCGCGGACGCGTGGTCGCCCGTGGCCGAGGAGCGCAATGTGCTGCTGACTGCGCCCCCGGGCCCCGCCCTGACCGCCTCGCTGGGCAGCGGGCACCTGGAGCAGGTCCTCGACAACCTGATCGCGAACGCTCTGGACGCCGTTCCCGACGGCGGGAGTGTGACGGTCGGCCATCGGGCGGCGGGCCGCTACGCCAGAGTGCGGGTGAGGGACGACGGTCCCGGCATGGACGCCGATGCCAAGGCAGTGGCGTTCCACCGGTTCGGCAACCCGGAGGCCAGGGGCACCGGCCTGGGGCTGGCCATCGTCCACCGGCTCGCCACCGTCAACGGCGGCACCGTACGGCTGGAGGACACTCCGGGCGGCGGGCTGACCGTCGTGCTGGAACTGCCGCTGTGGACAGGTGCTTCTCCGGCACCGAGATCTTTACCGGATCTGAAGAAGAGGTGAGCAGGTTCCCGGGACCCGGCTGCACAGCCTGGAAATGCACGCAGCCGAATCCAGGCCGCCGATCCTCCAGGAGCCGCTGCCATGTCCTACCCGCCCGAGCCCTCTTCGCCGCACGACTTCGGCCACTCCGCCGCCCCGCCCGGTGGCGCGGCGCGCGCACGCGATCGCGGGGTGTCGCGCATCCGCGGCCTCACCCGGTGGATCGCCGTCGCGTCCGTCGCCGGCGCCGCCGCCCTGGGCACCGTGTACACCCATGTGCTGCCCGGCAGTTCGGCGTCGCCCGCCCCGGCCGGTCCGGTTGCGCACAACCCGGCGGCACCCTCCTCCTCGGCCGCCCGCGCGACGGGCGGGGACGACTCCGGCGAGCACGAGGGCGACGACGGCGAGGGGGGCTCCCGCACCGCGCAGCCGTCGCTGCAGGCCCCGGCCCAGCCGCCCGCCCCCACCCGGCAACAGCCCCAGACCACGACGGGGGCGTCATGACGACCTCGCCCCCGACCATGACACCGCCCGCGGAGGCGGCCTTCCCGGCTCTCGGCACCACGGCTGTTCTGCTCGTGACCGACCCAGCCGCCCTGCCCGCAGCGGAAGCGGTCCTGCGCACCGAACTGGCCGCCGTCGACGCGACGTGCAGCCGCTTCCGGGCGGATTCCGAGCTCACCCGCGTGAACCTGGCCGCGGGCACCCCGGTGACTGTCGGCCCGCGCTTCGCCGAGGCGCTCGAGGCCGCGCTCCGGGCGGCCGAACTCACCGACGGCGCCGTCGACCCGACCGTCGGCCGCGCGGTGATCGCGCTCGGCTACGACCGTACGTTCGCGTCCGTACGGCCCGAGGACGCCCGCCCCCTGCCGGTGTTCCGGCCCGCTCCCGGCTGGCGCCGGATCGGGTGGAACCCGCGCACCCGGACGCTGCACCTGCCTCCGGGCACCTTCCTGGACCTGGGCGCTACCGCCAAGGCCCTCACCGCCGACCGGGCCGCACGCCGGGCCGCCGCCACCGCCGGCTGCGGTGTCATGGTCAATCTGGGTGGCGACCTGGCGGTGGCCGGGCCGCCGCCGGACGGCGGCTGGCGGATCGCGTTCGCCGACGACCACGCCGGGCCCGCGCCGGACCACTGCCCCGCGGTCACCGTGACCACCGGCGCGCTGGCGACCTCCGGCATCCGGGTGCGGACCTGGCGACGCGCCGGACGCACCGTGCACCACATCGTCGACCCGGCCACCGGCGAACCTGCCGCCCCCGTCTGGCGCACCGTCACCGTCGCGGCCGCCACCTGCGTGGACGCCAACGCCGCGAGCACGGCGGCGATCGTACGGGGCCACGCGGCCGTCGACTGGCTGCGCGGTACCGGGCTGCCCGCCCGTCTGGTGGCCGAGGACGGCCAGGTCGTACGCGTCGGCGGCTGGCCGCCCGACACCCCCGCCACCGCTTCCGACGGAGGTCCGCGATGACGACCCTGGCCCTGGCGGGCAGCCCACTCTGGTATGCCAGCCGCGCCGGCGGCACCCTGGCGCTGCTGCTGCTCACCGCCACCGTGGTGCTCGGCATCGCCTCCGGCGGACGCGCCGCACCCCGCAGCATCGGCCGCTTCGAGATCGGCCTGCTGCACCGCTACCTGTCCCTGCTCACCCTGGTGTTCCTCGTCCTGCACGTCGTCACCGCGGTGCTCGACCCCTTCGTCCACCTGGGCTGGGCGGTGACGGTACTGCCGTTCACCGCCTCGTACCGGCCGCTGTGGCTCGGGCTCGGCACCGTCGCATTCGATCTGCTGCTGGCGGTGCTGGTCACCAGCGCGCTGCGGCTGCGGATCGGGGTGCGCCGCTGGAAGGCCGTGCACTGGCTGGCGTACGCGGCCTGGCCGTTCGCCCTCTTCCACGGCGTCGGAACGGGCACCGACACCCGGCTCTCCTTCCAACTGTGGCTCTACTCCGGGTGCCTGGCCTCGGTGGTGGGCACCGTGTGGTGGCGGCTGGCGAAGGCCGGTCCGGGCCGGGCCGCGGCACGCCTCGTGGCCGCCCTGACCACGGGCGCCGTACCGGTGGCGCTGACCGCATTCCTGGCCGCCGGGCCGCTGCAGCCCGGCTGGGCCCACCGTGCCGCCGCCACCACGGCGCTCCACCTGGGGGGCGGCCGGTGAACACCTCGGCTCCGACGGCCACCGGTGTGGCCGTCGACACCCGCCTCCTCGCCGGCTGGTATGCCACCGGCCGGCCCGCCGACCTGACCGACCACCTGCACCGGTACGGAGCGCCGCCCGTCACCGCGACGCGCGGCAACGGCCACTCCGCGCCGCTGATACGGGCGTTGGAGGCGGCCGGGCTCACCGGCCGCGGCGGCGCCGGGTTCCCGACCGCCCAGAAGCTGCGCGCGGTGGCCGCGGGGCGGGGCCGCGCCGTGATCGTCGTCAACGCCATGGAGAGCGAGCCGGCCAGCCGCAAGGACCAGTTCCTGCTCGCCGTGGCGCCCCACCTCGTCCTGGACGGTGCCGTCCTGGCCGCGGAGGCGGTCGGCGCCGACACCGTGCACATCTGCGTGCCGCGCGCCCGCCCGGCGCAGTACTGGCAGCTGAGCGCCGCCCTGGACGAGCGCAGGCGAGCCGGCCTGGATGCCGTCTCCCTGCAGCTGCACGGCCTTCCGCACGCGTACGTCTCCAGCGAGTCGACCTCCCTGGTGCGCTGGCTCAACGGGGGCGAGGCCCGCCCGCAGGGCACCCCGCCGCGCAGCCACGAACGCGGTGTCGGACGGCGCCCCACGCTCGTCCACAACGCGGAGACCCTCGCCCATCTCGCCCTCGTCGCCCGCTACGGGCCCGGCTGGTTCCGGCAGGCCGGGACACCGGACGAGCCCGGCACCACGCTCGTCACCGTCTCGGGCGCGGTCGCCGCGCCCGGTGTGCTGGAGGTTGCGCTCGGCACACCGCTCGATGCGGTCCTCGACCGCGCCGGGGGACCCGCCGAGCCGTTGCAGGCGATCCTGCTGGGCGGCTTCGGAGGCGTGTGGCTTCCGGCGGAACACCTCGGCACTCCCCTCACCCGGCACGACCTGGCCCCGCTCGGCGCCGCGCCGGGCGCGGGGGTGATCGTCGCGCTTCCCCACTCCGCCTGCGGGCTTACTGAGACGGCCCGGATCCTCGCCTACCTGGCCGCACACAGCGCCCGGCAGTGCGGCCCCTGCCTCTTCGGGCTGCCCGCGGTCGCCGAGGACTTCGCCGGCCTGGCCGCCGGACGGGCCGACCCGCTCCTGCTGTCCCGGCTGCGCCACCGCACCGGCCTGCTGCCGGACCGGGGCGCCTGCCGCCACCCCGACGGCGCTGCCCGCCTCGCCGCCTCCGCCCTGCGCACCTTCGCCGACGACATCGACCACCACCTCACCTACGGCATCTGCGCTGCCGCCCACCGTCCGCCCCGGCTTCCCGTACCGCCCGCAACCGCCCCGGAGACATGGCGATGACCCGCACCAGAACCCTCCGCATCGACCGCACCGCCTGCACCGGCCAGGGCCTGTGCGCCGAACTCCTCCCAGAACTCGTCGACCTCGACGAATGGGGCTACCCCATCATCGAGCGGACGACCGTCCCCGCCCGCCTGCAGACCCACGCCCGCCGTGCCGTCGCCGCCTGTCCCGTCCTGGCCCTGCGCACGGAGCGCACACCGCGATGACCCCTGCAACCGCGTCCGGGCCGTCTGTTCGGCCCTGATTGCGGGCCGTTCGTCCCCTGCCGCCCATGCCCCGCGAGGCGGTGTGATGGACGGGGACCGCACCGGACGGACCGAGGTGTTCCATGGGCCTTGCGACTCGCACAGCACCGCTGCGCCGCCTCACCGCGGCAGCCGCGTCCATGCGGCTCGAACCGGTACTGCTGGGTGTCACTGCAGCGGCCCTGACCGCCGGTGGGGTCGCCTGGCTCGCCGGGGCCGGTGGCCTCGCCGACCTGCTCTGGGGCCTGGGTACGGTGTCCGCCGTCGTACCCGCCGTGGCGTGGGTGCTGGCTGCGCTGCGCCGCGGTCACGCCGGGGTGGATCTGATCGCCGTCCTGGCCCTCGGCGGCACCCTGGCCGTCGGCGAGTACCTGGCCGGGGCCCTGATCGCGCTGATGCTTGCCACTGGCCGCACCCTCGAAGCCGCGGCCCAGCGGCGTGCCTCGCACGACCTGCGCGCGCTGCTGGAGCACGCACCGCGTTCCGCGCGCCGCCGCACCGAATCCGGGGTGCGCACGGTGCCGCTGGCCGAGGTCGTCGTCGGCGAACTGCTGGTGGTGGGTCCGGGCGAAGTGGTCCCCGTCGACGGTCTGGTGGAGAGCACCGCGGCCGTCCTCGACGAATCGGTGCTCACGGGTGAGGCCCGCCAGGTCCAGCGGCCGCGGGGGGAAGCCGTGCGCAGCGGCGTGGTCAACGCGGGCGGTGCCTTCGACCTGCGGGCCACGGCCACCGAGCAGGACAGCACCTATGCCGGGATCGTCCGTCTGGCCGGGCAGGCAGGCGCGGAATCCGCACCGGTGGTGCGTCTGGCCGACCGTTACGCGGCCTGGTTCCTGCCCCTGTCCCTCGTGGTGGCGGGGCTGGCCTGGCTGATCAGCGGTTCCGCCGTGCGGGCGGTCGCGGTCCTGGTGGTCGCCACACCGTGCCCCCTGCTGCTGGCCGCGCCGGTGGCGATCGTCTCCGGATTGTCGCGGGCCTCCCGGCTGGGCGTGGTGATCCGCGACGGCGGCGCCCTGGAGAACCTCGGCCGGGCCCGCACCCTGCTGCTCGACAAGACCGGCACCCTCACCGGCGGCCGCCCCCGCGTCATAGATGTGGCCGCCGCACCCGGCTGGAGCGCTACGGAGGTCCTGCGGCTGGCTGCGTCGCTCGACCAGTACTCCCCGCACGTGCTGGCCCAGGCCATCGTCGACACGGCCCGCAAACGCGGGCTGGCGCTGTCGGTTCCGTCGGACGTCACCGAGGAGCCCGGCCGGGGCGCCCTGGGCACTGTGGGCGGGCACCGGATCTCTGTCGGCCGCTTCGACACCCCGGACGCGCAGCCGCCCTGGGTTCAGGCCGTAGGCAATCGCGCGCTCCTCGACGACGCGGCCGTCGCCTGGCTCGCCGTCGACGGGCGACCGGTCGGCGCGGTCCTGCTGAGTGACCCGGTGCGCCCGGACGCCCCTCGAACCGTGCGCCATCTGCGGGCGGCGGGCATCGAACGGCTGCTGATGCTCACCGGCGACCGCCCCGAGCCCGCCCGTGAGGTCGCCGCCGTTCTCGGCCTCGACGGCGTACGCGCGGAGCTCAGCCCCGCGGGCAAGGTCGCCGCGGTCCGCGCCGAGCGCGAGCGCGCCGTCACGGTCATGGTGGGCGACGGCGTGAACGACGCCCCGGCGCTCGCGGCCGCGGACGTCGGCGTCGCCATGGGGGCACGCGGCTCCACCGCCTCCTCCGAGGCCGCCGACATCGTCCTGACCACCGACCGCGTGGACCGCCTGGCCGACGCCGTCGCCATCGCCGTACGCGCCCGGCACATCGCCGTGCAGAGCGCCCTCGGCGGCATGCTCATGTCCCTCACCGCCATGGCCGCAGCCGCCATCGGCCTGCTCCCGCCCGCCGTCGGAGCCCTGCTCCAGGAGGGCATCGACGCCGCCGTCATCCTCAACGCACTGCGCGCCCTGCGCGTCGACCGCACGGTGCGGCCCGCCCTCGCCCCCGCCACCGAAGCCCTCATCCACCGCTTCGCCGCCGAACACGACGACCTGCAAGACGTCCTCGAAGCCGTCCGCGACGCCGCCGACCGCCTCTCGGCGGACACCGGCCCGCAGGCCCTCGCAGCGGTGGCCGAGGCGCACCGGCTGCTGACCGAACGGCTCCTGCCCCACGAATACGCCGAGGAACACCAGCTCTACCCGGCGCTCGCCCCCACCCTCGGCGGTCCCGAGTCCACCGCCACCATGAGCCGCGCCCACGCCGAGATCGAACGACTCTCGCGGCGAATCGCCACCCACCTCGCGCTCAGCGCCGACGGGAACCTCGCCGCAGAGCAGCTCGACGACCTGCGCGCCTGTCTGTACGGGCTGCACAGCGTGCTGCGCCTGCACTTCACGCAGGAAGAGGAGAACTACTTCTCACTCGCCCCGTGACCGAGCTCGGCAACGGCCGCCTCCGGAACGTCGGTCACCGGATCAGTACGCGTTCTCCCGAACGAGGTACGACGGCGGTCCAGCCCAGGGTTCGGTCGATGCGGTCGCGCAGTGCGTCGGCCGCGTCGGGCTCGCCGTGCACGAGGTAGGTGGTGTGCGGGGCGGGCGCTCCGCGCAGCCACTCGACGATCTGCGCGGCGTCGGCGTGGGCGGAGAAGTGCGGCACGTCCGCGACGTGCGCGCGCACGGGAACGTACTCGCCGAACATCTTCAGGGCCTCGGCTCCGTCGACGAGGTCGCGGGCGCGGGTGCCCTGGGCCGCGAAGCCCACGACGACGACGGCGTTGCGCGGGTCGGGCAGCAGGCGTCGCAGGTGGTGCAGGACGCGGCCGCCGGTGGCCATGCCGGACGCGGACACGATGACGGCCGGTCCGCCGGAGTGCCCGATGTCGACGGACTCCTGGATGGAGCGGGCCGCGAGGAACGGTTCGGGGCTCAGCGCCGCCACCCCCGCGGCCGTGACCTCGGGGCGCAGCTCGGGGGCCTTGGCCAGGACGGCGTCGCGGTAGACGTCGAGGGCCGCGAGGGCCATGGGGCTGTCGACGTACACCGGGACCGCGGCCGGAAGGCGGCCCTGGCTGCGGAGTTCGGCGAGTTCGTGCAGGACGACCTCGGTGCGGTCGAGAGCGAAGGCGGGGATCACGACGGTGCCGCCACGGGCGAGGGTGCGGTTCAACACGTCCGCGAAGTGTGCCCGGCCCGCCTCTTCCTCGTGGCGTCGGTTGCCGTACGTCGACTCCATGAGCAGCACGTCCGCCCCGGAGAACGGTTCCGGCGGCAGCAGCAGCGGATGGCCGGGCCGGCCGAGGTCGCCGCTGACGGCGAGGGTGTGCCCGTCCTCCAGGGTGAGCCGGGCCCAGGCCGACCCGAGGATGTGCCCGGCAGGGTGCAGGGTGACGGTGGTTCCGGCGGCGATGTCGATTTCCGTGCCGGTCGGCGCGGGGGCGAGGAGCTTCAGCGTGCGGTCGACGTCCGAGTCGTCGTACAGCGGCTGCGCCGGCCGGTGCTTGGACCAGCCGTGGTCGTTGGCGTGCTGGGCTGCCTCCATCTGCAGCTTGGCGCTGTCCCGGAGGACGATCTCGATCAGGCGGGCGCTGAACTCGGTCGTCACGATCGGCCCCCGGAAGCCGTGGCGCACCAGCCTGGGCAGGTACCCGCAGTGATCCAGGTGGGCGTGGGTGACCACCACGGCCCCGATGTCCGCGGCGTCGCAGGGCAGGCCGCGCCAGTTGAGGCGGCGCAGATCGGCCAGGCCCTGGAAGAGCCCGCAGTCCACGAGGATGCGGGCGTGGTCGCTCTCGACGAGGAACTTGCTGCCGGTGACCGTTCCCACGCCTCCCAGGAAGCTGAGAAGTGCGGGCCTGACGTGCGCCTGCGCGGGTTGCACCGGGCGCAGTTCGTTCACGGCCATGGCAGTCTCCTCATCGGGGGTTGCGGTGCGGTCAGGCCCGTTCGGCCCTGGCCCGCTCGATGTCCATGTGGTGTCCTGGGAGTGACGGGAAGGACCCGGAAAGGCGCGGGGAAGCGGCTGGCGGCCGTGCACCGCGCAATCAGGATCCGCGAGAAGCGGGTGGAGTCCTTCCCGCCTCTCATGTCCGGGCCCCGTCGGCGGCGTCCCGCGCCGCTGCGACCTCCAGACTCGGCGGAGCGGAGTGTTGCGGTCACTGGGCCGAAGGGCCTCGACACGGCCCGGCCGGCCCCGCACCGTGCCCGGGTCCGGGCAGTCGTGTGCGCGGCCGGCGTACCGGCCGCGCACACTTCGTGCGGCTGCGCGGCGGACCGCGTTCAGCCGTGCTGCACCGGGATGGTCTTCGTGCCCGTCTTTGCCTCGGGCACCGGGACGGTGACGGTCAGAACGCCGTCCTTGTATTCGGCAGTGGCCTCGTCGCCCTTGGCGCCGGCCGGCAGCCGGACGGAGCGGGCGAAGGTGCCGTAGCGGAACTCCGTGTGGTGCTTCTGCGTCGTCTCCTCACTGCGCTCGGCCCGCAGGGTCAGAACGCCTTCCGTGACGGTGATCTCGACATCCTTGGCGGGGTCGATGCCCGGGAGCTCGGCCCGCAGCACGTATTTCTCGTCCGCCAGATGCTCCTCAATGCGGATGCCGTGCAGCCCGGGGACCGTGTGCGCCCCGGGGAAGCCGGTCTCGACCCAGCCGAACAGGTCGGGCAGGGTCGGCCAGCCCGGCAGTCGCTCGATCATGCCGGTCATGTGTCCCTCCTCCTCTTCTTCTTCGCCACTTCCAGCGTCCCGCGTCCTGGCGGGACGCGCGTGAGCCGACCGGTCCACTGCCGGGCCCGGTCGGCCCTGGCGCCCCAACGTCCGCCCGTCACCCGCCGGTTGGAGCGCTGCCCTCATGCCGCGCCACCGACTCCCGATGGCGGCGCGGTCCTCTCGCCGTCCGGCAGATCCGGGTCGAGGTCAGGCCTGCGGTGCGGGCCCGAGAGCGCGCAGTCGACGTCCACGACGCCTTCGACGGACCGCACCAGGCGTTTGGTGATGGGCACGAGGGTGGTGTCGGCGATCCTTCCGGTGAGCTTCACGACTCCGTCGCGGACCTGCACCCGGATCGGCTCCAGCGGTGCGGGGAAGAGAGGGGCGACGATCTCGCGCCGGACCTCCCCGGCGATGTCCTTGTCGTCCCGCAGGAAGACCTTCAGCAGGTCGGACCGGCTGACAATGCCCTGCAGCGCGCCTTCGTCGTCGACCACGGGCAGCCGTTTCACCTTGTGGAGCGCCATGATCCGGGCGGCCTGCCCGAGGGACGCGTACGCCGGGACGGTCAGGGCCGGGGCGGTCATCAGCTCCTCGGCCGTCACCGCGCCGGCCTTCACCAGGTCGCCCAGACGGCGGAGTTGGGTGTAGCGGTCCGGGTCGCCGTCGCGGAATTCCTCCTTGGGCAGCAGGTCGGCCTCGGAGACGACCCCCGCGACCCGGCCGTCGCCCTCCAGCACGGGCATGGCGCTGACCTTCCACCGCTGCATGGTCTTCACAATGTCCTTGAACGTCGCCTGTCGGGCGAGGGCGACGACGGTCCGGGTCATCACATCGCTCACGATGTGCGGAGTGCCGGGCATGGCATCCTCCAGAGTGTTCGCGTCGCGCTGGATGGTCGTCTCGTGCGACATCTTCAGACTCGGCCACGGACCCGTCGGCGACATGGGCCGAGTGGCCCCATTCCGGGTTCTGGTGGGCTCGTCCGCCGGACCCGGTCCGGGCACGCACAAAGGGCCGTTCGACCCGCTGTCAAGGCCGCGCAGCCCCTGCCCGGGCAGGCTCCTTCGCCGGGACGCTGGTGGTGCAGAGGTCCGCCGGTAGGCGTGCGGACATCAATCCGGGGAGGTGTTGGCCGTGCTTCGCCCCGTTGTCGTAGGCCTGGACGGTTCACGTGAGAGTCTCGCCGCCGCCGACTGGGCGGCCAGGGAGGCATTGCGGCGCGGCCTGCCGCTGCGCCTGGTGCACGCATGGGAGGGTCTGTCGCCCGACGCGTCACCGCTGCCCGAACTCGAGGCGCCGCGCTACTGGGCGCGGCGGATCCTGCGCGGAGCCATGGACCAGATCAACGAACGTTACCCGCAGGTCTATCTCAGCGCGGAACAGATCGCCCGGCCCGCGGCCGACGCCCTCGTCGCGGCGGGTACCGAGGGCGAGTTGCTGGTCCTGGGCAGCCGGGCGTTCAGTGGGCTCGGCGGCTTCATGGCAGGTTCGGTGGCGCTCGCGACGGTGGCTCGTGTGACCCGGCCCGTCATTCTCGTACGGGCCGACCGGAGCGCCGAGGACGAGCATGTGCCGGACGAGGAGGGCCGGCCGTCGGCCCACACCCCGTACCGCGATGTCGTGGTCGGTGTGGACACCGCGCACCCGTGCGAGGAACTGCTCGCGTTCGCCTTCGAGAGTGCCGCGCTGCGCTCCGCACCGCTGCGGGTGGTCCACGCGTGGCACGTGCCGTACGCCCAGTCCGCGGCGGTGGCCAGGATGAGTGCTGTGGCGCGGCAGGCCGCCGAGCGGGCGCTGGACGCGACACTTCGGCCGTGGCGAGAGAAGTTCCCGACGGTGAAGGTCCTCGAGCTGGTGGAGAACGGACGTCCGGCCCAGCAGTTGCTGGACGCCTCGCAGGACGCCGGTCTGCTGGTCGTGGGCCGCAGGGTCCGGCCGGCCAGGCTCGGCACGCACACCGGTCCGGTCGCGCACGCGGTGATGCACCACGTCCGCTGCCCGGTCGCGATCGTCCCGCACGAGTGACTCCCGCGTCCCGGTCCGTCCGGCACCGGACGGACCGGGGTCCCTCTCCCTCCACCGGGGACGTTCGGCCCCTGCGCTGCCGGCCAGGCCCGGCACTACGAAGGCACAGAGGCCCATAGAGGAAGGAGGGTGCCGTGTTCCAGGTTCGCATCCACGGCCGTGGCGGCCAGGGAGCCGTCACGGCCGCCGAGTTGTTGTCGGTGGCGGCGTTCATGGAGGACCGGTACGCGCAGGCGTTCCCGAGCTTCGGCTCGGAGCGGACCGGGGCTCCGGTCATGGCGTTCTGCCGGATCGACGACCGGCCGATCCGGGTGCGCGAGCCCGTCACCCGGCCCGATGCGCTGGTGGTCCAGGACCCCACGCTGCTGCACCAGGTGAACGTCTTCGAAGGGCTGCGGCCAAGGGGGTCCCCCCGCTCGAGCGGAGCCGAGAGCGGGGAAGGCTACGTGCTGATCAACTCGCCGCGTCCGGTCGCCGACCTGGGCCTCGAGGAGCTCGCCGGCCCCGTACTCACGGTCCCGGCCACCGCGCTCGCCCTACGTCACTTCGGCCGTCCGGTGCCGAACGCCGTCCTGCTGGGCGGCCTCGCCGCGCTCACCGGCTGTGTGGCGATCGACTCGCTCACGGCTGCCGTCCAAGAACGCTTCCCCGGCGAGCTGGGGACGGCCAACGCGGCCGCGGCCCGGGAGGCGTACGACCACGTCCGTGCCCAGTGCGCCCAGCGGGAGGAACACGCCCATGCTCAAGCAGACTGAGGGCTCGCGCGCGGTCGCCGAGACCGTCGCGTACTGCCGTCCCGAAGTGATCGCGGCCTACCCGATCTCGCCGCAGACGCACATCGTCGAGGAGCTCAGCCGTCTGGTGAAGTCCGGGGAGCTGAAGCCGTGCGAGTACGTCAACGTCGAGTCGGAGTTCGCCGCGATGTCGATGTGCATCGGGGCTTCGGCCGCGGGCGCCCGCACCTACACGGCGACCGCGAGCCAGGGCCTGCTGTACATGGTGGAGGCGCTCTACAACGCCTCCGGGCTCGGCCTGCCCATCGTGATGACGGTCGCCAACCGGGCGATCGGCGCGCCGATCAACATCTGGAACGACCACAGCGACAGCATGTCGCAGCGCGACTCGGGCTGGATCCAGCTGTACGCGCGGGACAACCAGGAGGCCTCCGACCTGCACCCGCAGGCCTTCCGGCTGGCCGAGGAGCTGTCGCTGCCGGTCATGGTGTGCATGGACGGCTTCGTCCTCACGCATGCCTGGGAGCGGATCGAGGTGCCGGAGCAGGCGCAGGTCGACGCGTTCCTGCCGCCGTACGAGCCCCGCCAGGTCCTGGACCCGGACGAGCCGGTGTCGATCGGTGCGATGGTCGGCCCGGACGCCTTCACCGAGGTGCGCTATCTGGCGCACGCCAAGCAGATGCAGGCGCTGGAGGCTATCCCGCGGGTGGCCGACGAGTTCCGGCAGGTCTTCGGGCGGGCCAGCGGCGGCCTGGTCCACTCGTACGCCTGCGAGGACGCCGACACGATCGTCGTGGCGCTGGGGTCGGTGTTCGGTACGGTGTGCGACGTCGTCGACGAGATGCGTGAGTGCGGAGTGCGCATCGGGGCGCTGGCGATCACGTCGTTCAGGCCCTTCCCGCTGAACGCGGTGCGGACCGTGCTCGGCAGGGCACGCCAAGTGGTCGTGATCGAGCGGGCGTTGGCGGTCGGCATCGGCGGGATCGTCTCGGCGAACGTGCGCACCGCGCTGTCCGGGATTCTGCTCGACGGTCACACGGTGGTCGCCGGGCTCGGCGGGCGCGCGATCACCAAGGAGTCGCTGCACCGGCTGTTCGACGACGCGATCGCCGGGCGGCTTGGGCAGTTGACCTTCCTCGACCTCAACACCGAGCTGGTGGAGCGGGAGTTGGCGCGGATGGCGCAGACCAGGAGGTCGGGGCCGTCGGCGGAGAACATCCTGCGCGATGTGGGGAGGAACCGATGAGCGCCGCGGAGCAGGTCAAGTTCTACCAGGTGGGCAGCTTCGCGGCCGGGAACCGGCTGCTGGGCCCCGACCTCCAGTCCGACCAGGCCGACCCGGCCCGCGCCAACGCGCTGACCTGCGGTCACCGGGCCTGCCAGGGCTGCGGCGAGGCGCTCGGCGCGCGTTACATCCTGGACGCGGCCCAGCGGGCGGCCGGCGGCAAGGTGATCGCGGTCAACGCGACCGGCTGCCTGGAAGTCTTCTCCACGCCCTACCCCGAGACGTCCTGGCAACTTCCTTGGCTGCACTCCCTGTTCGGGAACGCACCCGCCGTCGCGGCGGGCGTCGCAGCCGCACTGCGCGCCAAGGGCCGTACCGACATCCGCGTGGTCGGACAGGGCGGTGACGGCGGCACGGTCGACATCGGGCTGGGGTGCCTCTCGGGCATGTTCGAGCGGGGCGACGATGTCCTGTACGTCTGTTACGACAACGAGGCCTACATGAACACCGGCGTGCAGCGCTCCGGGGCCACTCCCCCGACCGCGCGCACGGCCACCACCCAGGCGGTCGGCGAGGAGCCCGGCGCCCCCTTCGGGCAGGGCAAGAACCTGCCGCTGATCGCGATGGCGCACGAGATCCCGTACGTCGCCACCGCGACCGTGGCCGGACTGCGCGACCTGGAGGCCAAGGTGCACCGGGCGATGGGCATGCGCGGCGCCCGCTATCTGCACGTGCTCGTGCCCTGCCCGCTGGGCTGGGGCACGGCGTCCCACGACACGGTGCGCATCGCGCGGCTGGCCGAACAGACCGGGCTGTTCCCGGTGTTCGAGGCTCTCGACGGCGAGGTCACCGACGTCACGCCGATCCGGCGGCGCCTGCCGGTCGAGGAGTACCTGCGCCCGCAGAAGCGGTACGCGCACCTCTTCCGGCCGGAGCTGCGCACGGACGTCATCGCCCAGCTGCAGCAGACCGCCGACCGCAACATCGCCCGCTTCGGGCTGCTGGCCCATGAGGAGGCCACGCCGTGAAGGACAAACCGTTCGCGATCACCCTGGACGTCGGCTCCAGCCTGGCCAACCACACCGGCGCCTGGCGGACCGAGCGTCCCGAGTACGTCGACCGGATGCCGCCGTGCAACCAGGCGTGCCCGGCCGGCGAGAACATCCAGCAGTGGCTGTTCCACACGGAGAGCGGCGACTACGAGTCCGCCTGGCGGCAGTTGATGCGGGACAACCCGCTGCCCGCCGTGATGGGCCGGGTCTGCTACCACCCGTGCGAGACGGCCTGCAACCGCGTCCAGGTCGACAACGCCGTGGGGATCAACTCCATCGAGCGGTTCCTAGGCGACGAGGCGATCAAGCAGGGCTGGACGATTCCGGGCCCCTCGGTTACGTCCGGCAAGCGCGTCCTGGTCGTCGGCTCCGGCCCTGCCGGACTGTCGGCCGCGTACCATCTGCGGCTGCTCGGCCACGAGGTGACGCTCCGTGAGGCGCAGGAGCAGCCCGGCGGGATGATGCGTTACGGCATCCCGCGGTACCGGCTGCCGCGCGAGGTGCTGGACGCCGAGATCGACCGGATCGTGGCGTTGGGCGTCACGCTGGAGCTCGGCACCAAGGTCGACGATGTGCTTGCCGCGCAGCGGGACGGCGGCTTCGACGCCGTGTTCCTGGCCGTGGGCGCGGGCATCGGCAAGCGTGCCTACATCCCGGCGGGCGACAGCGCCCACATCCTCGACGCGGTGTCGCTGCTGGGCAGCATGGAGGGCCAGGGCACGCCGCTGCTGGGCCGCAGGGTCGCCGTCTACGGCGGCGGCAACACGGCCATGGACGCGGCCCGCACCGCACGCCGGCTGGGCGCAACGGACGCCGTGGTCGTCTACCGGCGCACCCGGGACCGTATGCCCGCGCACGACATCGAGGTCGAGGAGGCGCTGGAGGAGGGCGTGCGGATGAAGTGGCTCTCCACCATCAAGCACGCCGACGAGGGGCGTCTGACCATCGAGCGGATGGAGCTCGACGAGACCGGATTCCCGCAGCCCACGGGCGAGTTCGAGGAGCTGGAGGCGGACAGCGTGGTGCTGGCGCTCGGCCAGGACTCGGACCTGTCCCTGCTGCGCGACGTGCCGGAACTGGCCGTGGACCACGGCATGGTGCAGGTGGCCGACGGTCTGATGACAGGGCATCAGGGCATCTTCGCCGGTGGCGACATGGTGCCCGCCGAGCGCACGGTGACCGTGGCCGTGGGACACGGCAAGAAGGCGGCCCGGCACATCGACGCGTTTCTGCGCGGCGCTTCCTACGAGCCGAGTGAGAAGCACGCGCCGGCCACCTTCGAACGGCTCAACACCTGGTACTACTCCGACGCCCCCGCCTCGGTCCGGCCTCGGCTCGAAATCGCCCGCCGCGTCTCGACGTTCGACGAGGTCGTGCAGGGCCTGGACGAGTCCACTGCCCTGTTCGAGGCCCGGCGCTGCATGTCCTGCGGCAACTGCTTCGAGTGCGACAACTGCTACGGCGTCTGCCCCGACAACGCGATCACCAAGCTGGGGCCGGGCAAGGGGTTCGCCATCGACCTCGACTACTGCAAGGGCTGCGGACTGTGCGCGGCCGAGTGTCCGTCCGGGGCGATCGAGATGGTGCCGGAGGAATGAACCGGACGTCCCCGTTCCCTGAGAGGAATTGTCGGTCCTGTCCCTCGGCCGGAGGATCGGGTGCCCAGTGCACCCCCTCCGACGAGGAGACGTACGTGATCGAGATCGACCCGCAGGACCTGGCCGACCGCTACCTGGCCCAGTGGACGGAGCCGGATGCCGCCGAGCGCCGTGCCGCCGCCGAGCGGCTGTGGGCCGCGGACGGCACCCATGTCCTCCAACCGCCCGTGGAGATCCGGGAGATCGCCGCGGGCCTCGGCTTCCGGCACACGACGCTGGAGGCGCAGGGCCACGACGCCATCGAGATCCGCGTGACGCAGAGCTACGAGCGGTTCGTGGCGAAGCAGGGAATCACCTTCCGGTCCCGTCCCGATGCCGTTCGCCTGCAGGCCTGGTCAGGTTCGGCTGGGAGGCGGTGTCGGCCGAGACCGGGGACGGGGTCGGCGGAGGTTCGGAGATCCTCGTCCTCGACGACGAGGGTCGGATCAAGACGGACTACATGTTTCCGGGGACGTGACCTGCGGGGATCGTCTGCCCGGCGGCCGCCGAGAGGGCCTCGGCCGTCGCCGGGTCGGCCGGCAGGAAGGCCTCCAGCTTCAGCTCGGCAAGGGTCACGTCGACGGCGGTGGCGAAGGTCGTCACGGTCGTCATCAGGTGCAGTTCCCCGTATGAGGACGCGAGGCGGAGCGGGACCGCGAAGCCGAGTTGCGCATCCGACGGTTCCAGGTCGGGGACGTAGCGGGTGAGTTCGGTGCGCAGCTCGGGCAGATGGCCGAGGCGGGCCAGGATGTGCCGGGCCCATTCGGCGAGGTTGCGGATGCGGGGAGCCAGGCCGTCGGGGTGCAGCGCGAGACGGTAGACGTTCTTGCCCGGGCCGACCAGTTCGGGGGCGGCGCCTTCGGTGATGAGGCCGAAGGCGGTGTTCGCGGCGATCAGGTCACCGCCCCGGTCCACGACCAGCGCCGGATACGGCAGGTGGCCGCGCAGGATGTGGTCGATCGCGGTGCGTACGGGGGCCAGCGCCGGGTCGTCGAGGGAGCTCTCGGGGTAGACGGGCGCGTAGCCGGCGGCCAGCAGCAGTTCGTTGCGCTCGCGCAGCGGCAGTTCGAGCGACTCGGCCAGGCGCACGACCATGGCGCGGCCCGGTGCGGATCTGCCGGATTCGATGAAGCTGAGGTGCCGTTGGGTGGTGCCCGCCCGCAGGGCCAGCTCGAGCTGGCTGAGTCGGCGGCGGGTACGGCGTTCGCGCAGCGCGCTGGGGAAGTCCACGGGCCTGTTGTAACGCCCGCGGGGGCGTTGCGGCCATTCCCTGCGGGGAATTGTCGCCGCTCGCACCCGTGGCGAGGATCACCGGCATGGACAACGGCATGGACATCGGCATTCTTCTTCCGACCGGAAGCGCCCAGTGGGACGCGGCCGACGACCCCCGCGAGCTGATCGACTTCGGGCGTCGGGCGGAACGCTCCGGGTTCTCCTCGCTCTTCGTCAACGACTCCCTGATCAGCCCGCGCATCGAGGCCCTGACGATGCTGGCCGCGCTCGCCCCGGCCACCGACACGGTGACCCTGGGCACCGCCGCGCTGCTGCCGTTCCTGCGCCGCCCGATCCAGGCCGCGCAGTCCCTGGCCTCGCTCGACCTGCTGTCCGGCGGCCGGCTGACGGTGACCGTGGGCGCGGGCTTCCCCGGCCGGTTCGGGCGGCCCTTCTACGCGCTGTCCGAGGTGCCGTGGGAACGCCGCTTCCACCGGCTGGACGAGACGGTCGCCCTGTGGCGGGCCCTGTGGAACGGCGCCGGATCCTTCGACGGCGAGATCCTCCGCTACGCCGACATCCCGCCCGCGACCAGGCCGTACCGCCCCGGCGGGCCGCCCGTCTGGCTGGGCGGCGCGACCCCCTCGGCGCTGGCCCGCACCGGCCGGCTCTACGACGGCTGGCTGCCCTACCCGCCCGATCCCGCCGACTACGCCGCCGGGCTCCTGGACGTACGCAAGGCTGCGGCGGATGCGGGCCGCGTCGCCGAGGACGTCACCGCGGCGCTGTTCGTCACGGTACGGGTCGACGAGGACGCCGAGCGCGGCCGCCGGGCCCTGGACGAATACGCGCGGGCCAACTACGGGATGCCGCTGGAGGAGCTGGAGAAGATCCAGGCCGTGGTCACCGGCTCGGCCGACGAGGTGCGCGACGGCCTGGCGCGGTACTTGGCCGCGGGCGCCCGGCATGTCGTCTGCCGTCCGGCTGCCATGGGCCTGCGCGCGCTGCGCGAGCAGATGGAGGGGATCGCCGACCTGATCCCCGCGCTCAGGGCATGACACCGGGGCCGCCCCGCAGGACGGCCCCGGCGCATCCGGCCGCGGGTCAGCCGACGAACTCGCCCACTGCCGCCTTGAGTTCGGCCAGTCCCTTCTTCGCGTCGGTGAAGAACATGCCGGTCTTCGGGTCGGTGTAGAGCTCGTTGTCGATGCCGGCGTAGCCGTGGCCCATCGAGCGCTTGATCACGACGACGCTCTTGGCCCTGTCGACATCGAGGATCGGCATGCCCGAGATCGCGTTGCCGGGGCGGCGGGCGATCGGGTTGGTGACGTCGTTGGCGCCGATGACGAGGGCGACGTCCGCCTGCGGGAACTCGGGGTTGACGTCGTCCATCTCCTTCAGCTGGGTGTAGGGGACGTTGGCCTCCGCCAGCAGCACGTTCATATGCCCGGGCATGCGGCCGGCGACCGGGTGGACGGCGTAGCTGACGTCGACGCCGTGGTCGCTGAGCAGCTTGGCGAGGTCGCCGAGTTCGTGCTGGGCCTGGGCGGCGGCGAGGCCGTAGCCCGGGACGAAGATGACCTTGCTCGCGTACGCCAGCTGGATCGCCACGTCGTCCGCGGAGACCGACCGCACCTGGGCCGGGGCCCCGCCGACGGCGGCCGGAGCGCTGTCACCGGTGCCGAAGCCGCCGACCACGATGTTGGCGATCGACCGGTTCATGGCGTCGGCCATCAGCTTGGTGAGGATGCCGCCCGAGGAGCTGACCAGCATGCCCGCGATGATCAGTGCGGTCTCGTCGAGGACGAAGCCGGCCATCGCGACCGCGGATCCGGTGAAGGCGTTCAGCAGGGCGATGACGACCGGCATGTCCGCGCCGCCGATGGGCAGCACCATCGTCACGCCGAAGAGCAGGGCGACGGCGACGAGCCCGTACAGGGCGACGAGCGAGTCCGGGGCGAGCACGAGCCAGATCGTGCCCGCGACAAAGGAGGCCGGCAGCACCACGTTGAGCACCCGCGCTCCCGGGAACACCACCGGCGCGCCCGAGACGACGCCCTGCAGCTTGCCTGCCGCGATCAGCGATCCGGAGAAGGTGACCGCGCCGATGACGATGTCCAGGGCGCCCGGGAGGGAGACCCGTGCGCCGAGGACGGCCGGATGGTCCGCCTGGAGCAGGTCGTTGACCGCAATCAGGGCGGCAGCTCCGCCGCCAACCGCGTTGAAGAGGCTGACCAGTTGGGGCATGGCGGTCATCTTGACCTCGCGTGCGGCGTACAGGCCGAGCGCGGCGCCGATCAGGCCGCCCGAGGCAAGCACGAGCCAGCCGGTCCGCGTGATCGTGCCCTCGTGCGCCACCAGCCACACCGTGGCGGCGATCGCGACGGCCATCGCACCGGCGGAGATGGTGTTGCCGCGGCGGGCCGTGCGCGGGTGGTTCATCAGGTGCAGGCCGATGACGAAGCAGGCGGCCGTGGCCAGGAAGATGTAGTGGACGGCGTTGGAGACGTTGTCCATGACTCTCACACCTCCGCCTTCTCGCGCGTGTCGGAGGCGTTCTTCTCGGTGGCCGGCCTGGCCTTGAACATCTCCAGCATCCGGTCGGTGACGACGTATCCGCCGACGACGTTCATGGCGCCGAACACCATGGCCGCGAAGGCGAGGACGTAGCCGAGCCAGGTGTGCGACTCGGCCGCGATCAGCATGGCGCCGATGACGACGATGCCGTGCACGGAGTTCGAGCCGGACATCAGGGGTGTGTGCAGGGTCGCGGGGACCTTGCTGATGACCTCGACGCCGACCAGGACGCTCAGTACGAAGACGGTGATCGCGGTGAGGAGATCGAGGTTGTTCATGAGGACGCTCCTCCCGTGAGCGCGGCCGTGATCTCGTCGGCCGGGTCGAGGATGAGTTCGCCGTCGCGCACCAGGTGGCGCAGCAGGGCGACGAGGTTGCGGGCGTAGGCCGTGGACGCGGCGGTCGCCATCGCGGACGGCAGACGGCCGGCCCCGATGAGGGTGACGCCGTTGTCCAGGACGGTGGTCTTGTCGGGCTCGGTGCCCTCGACGTTGCCGCCGAGTTCGCTCGCGGCGAGGTCGACGACCACCGAGCCGGGCTTCATGGCCTCGACGGCGGTGGGGGTGACCAGCAACGGCGGCTTGCGGCCCGGTACTTGGGCGGTGGTGATGACGATGTCGGTGCGGGCGATGTGCGCGTCCAGGGCCGCACGCTGGGCCTGCTGCTCCTCTTCGGTCAACTCCCGTGCGTAGCCGCCCTGTCCGGCACCCGGTTCCCCTTGTGGAAGGCTCTGGAGGTCCAGGAACCGGGCGCCCAGGGACTCCACCTCCCCTCTCGACTCGGGGCGTACGTCGTACGCCGTGACGACGGCGCCGAGGCGGCGGGCGGTGGCGATCGCCTGCAGCCCGGCCACTCCGGCGCCGAGGACCAGGACCTGCGCCGGGCGCATGGTGCCCGCCGCGGTGGTCAGCATCGGGAAGAACCGGTCGTACGAGTCGGCCGCGAGCACGGCCGCCTTGTAGCCGGCGACATTGGCCTGGGAGGTCAGCGCGTCCATCGACTGGGCGCGGCTGAGGGTGCGCGGCAGCAGATCGAGGCTCACCGGGCGGATCCCGCGCTCGGTCAGCTCCTTGACCAGGCCGGGGTGGCGCAGCGGTTCGAGCAGCCCGATCAGGAGCTGTCCGGAGCGCAGCGACTCGGCGGCCTCCGCGTCCGGCGGGCCCACGCACAGCACGGCGTCCGCGCGTGCGTACAGCTCGTCCGGGGGTACGACGGTGGCGCCCGCCTCGGTGTAGTCGGCGTCGGCGAACCAGGCGCCGGAGCCGGCTCCGGTCTCGACGAGGACGTCGATGCCGGCGCGGGTGAGCAGGGTGACGGCCTCGGGGACGAGGGCGACACGGCGTTCGCCGGGCGCCCGCTCCCGAACGGCACCTACGGTGACGGTTCCCATGATCTGCTGCCTCTCCCTGGGGACTCCGGGGTGCCGGAGTCTCAGAACTCGAAGACGAGCCGTGCCTCGGCCCGTCCGCCGAGCACCTCGTCGAAGGAGTCGTTGACCTCCTCCAGGCGCCGGGTCTCGGCGATGACCTGGGTGCGTCCGGCGGCGTGCAGTGCGAACACCTCGGACAGGTCCTGGCGGGTGCCGACGATGGAGCCGATGACGGAGATGCCGCCGAGGACGGTCTCGAAGATCGGCACGTTGATGGACGCGTTGTCGGCGGGCAGGGCGACCATGACGAGGCGTCCGCCGCGGTTGAGCGAGCGGTAGGCCTGCTCGAACGCCTTGGGGGCGGCGGCCAGTACGACGGCCACGTCCGCGCCGCCGGCCTTCTTGATCTCCTCGACCGGGTCGTGGGTGCGGGCGTTGACGGTCTGGTCCGCGCCGAGCCGGTGGGCCAGGCCCAGCTTGTCCGGCTCCAGGTCGACGGCGGTGACCAGGCCGCCCACCAGGCGTGCGTACTGCAGCGCCAGGTGGCCCAGGCCGCCGATGCCGAAGACGGCGACCCGCTCGGCCGGGACCACGCGCGCGACCTTGATCGCCTTGTAGGTGGTGACGCCCGCGCAGGTCAGCGGCGCCGCGTCGAGGGACGAGACGCCGTCGGGGACCGCTACGATCGCGCCCGCGTCGGCGACGGCGTACTCGGCGTAGCAACCGTCCACGGAATAGCCGGAGTTGACCTGGCTCTCGCAGAGGGTCTCCCAGCCGGAGACGCAGTAGCGGCAGGTGCCGCAGGACGAGCCGAGCCACGGGATGGCGACCCGCTTGCCGACCAGGTCGGCCGGGACTCCGGCACCGACGGCCTGGACGGGGCCGATGCCCTCGTGGCCGGGGATGAACGGCGGCTGCGGCTTGACGGGCCAGTCGCCGTGGGCGGCGTGGATGTCGGTGTGGCAGAGGCCGGAGGCCTCCATGCGGACGAGCACCTGGCCGGGGCCGGGCTCGGGGAGGGGAAGGTCCTGGATCTCCAGGGGCTTCCCGAAGTCGGTGACCACCGCTGCCTTCATGATCTGCTCCTCAGCCGGCGTGCTGCCGGGGCTTGTTGGTCAACTGGCCTTGTGCCGGGGCTCACTGACCCGGGTGATGAAATGCAGCCCGTCCCCTGCTGCGAGGGAGAAACCGCCCGGTGTTCCCTCCGCGACGTCCAGCAGGAGGTGCGGGCGGCCGAGCGCCTCATACAGATCGGCGTCGATGTGGAAGGTGCAGTCCTCCAGGACGCCCAGCAGCATGTCGCCCTCGCCGAGGGCGAGTTCGCCGCCGGGGAAGCACATCGGGTCGCTGCCGTCGCAGCAGCCGCCGGACTGGACGAACATCACCGGCCCGCCGTGGGCGGCGCGCAGGGCCTTGATGGCCCGGTGCGCCGCCTCGGTTGCGGTGACGCGCCCGGCGTTGCCGTTCTGGACGTTCGCGGGCATGTCGCTGCTCTCCTTGGGATCAGGCTCTTCTAGAACAGCCCGAGCGGCTTGGTGCCGTAGCTGACCAGGAGGTTCTTGGTCTGGCTGTAGTGCTCGAGCATCATCTTGTGCGTCTCGCGGCCGATGCCGGAGACCTTGTAGCCACCGAACGCGGCACCCGCGGGGTACTGGTGGTAGCAGTTCGTCCAGACGCGGCCGGCCTTGATGGCGCGGCCCATCCGGTAGGTGCGGCCGGTGTCGCGGCTCCACACGCCGGCCCCGAGGCCGTACAGCGTGTCGTTGGCGATCTCGAGGGCCTCGGCCTCGTCCTTGAACGTGGTGACGGCGAGGACGGGTCCGAAGATCTCCTCCTGGAAGACCCGCATCTTGTTGTGGCCCCTGAGGACGGTCGGCTCGTAGAAGTAGCCGTCCGCGAACTCCCCGCCGATGGTGGGACGGTGGCCGCCGATCAGCAGTTCGGCGCCTTCCTTCTGGCCGATCTCGACGTACGACGCGATCTTCTCGATCTGCTGCTTGGAGACCTGCGGGCCGATCATGGTCGCGGTGTCCAGCGGGTCGCCCTGCTTGATGGCGCGGATGCGCTCCAGGCAGCGGCCCATGAACTCCTCGTAGATGTCCTCCTGGATCAGTGCGCGCGAGGGGCAGGTGCAGACCTCGCCCTTGTTGAAGGCGTACAGGACGAGTCCTTCGACGGCCTTGCTCAGGAAGTCGTCGTCCTCGGCGGCCACGTCGTTGAAGAAGATGTTCGGCGACTTGCCGCCCAGTTCCAGGGTGACCGGGATGATGTTCTGCGAGGCGTACTGCATGATCAGGCGGCCGGTGGTGGTCTCGCCGGTGAAGGCGACCTTGGCGATGCGCTTGTTGGTGGCGAGCGCCTTGCCGATCTCCGCGCCCGGACCGTTGACGACGTTGAGGACGCCGGGCGGCAGATGATCGCCGATGACCTCCATCAGCTTCAGGATCGACCACGGGGTCGGGGAGGCGGGCTTGATCACCGTGGCGTTGCCCGCGGCGAGCGCCGGGGCGAGCTTCCACGCGGCCATCAGCAGCGGGAAGTTGAACGGGATGATCTGTCCGACGACGCCGAGCGGCTCGTGGAAGTGGTAGGCCACCGTCTCCTTGTCGATCTCGGTGATCGAGCTCTCCTCGGCACGAATCGCGGCCGCGAAGTAGCGGAAGTGGTCGGCTGCCAGGGGAATGTCGGCGGCGAGGGTCTCGCGGACCGGCTTGCCGTTCTCCCAGCTCTCGACGACCGCGAGCTCCTCGCGGTGGGCGTCGATGGCGTCGGCGACCGCGTTCAGGGCCGCGGCCCGCTGGGCGGTGGACGCCTCGCCCCACTTGTCCTTGGCGGCGTGCGCCGCGTCCAGGGCGAGTTCGATGTCCTGCGCGCCCGACTTCGGGACCTCGCAGATCGGCTTGGCGGTGGCGGGGCACAGGTTGGGCGAGTACTCACCCGTGGTGGGCGCCTCCCACTTGCCGCCGATGAAGTTCTCATACCGGGGCGCCACGTCCACGGGGCTGCCCGGCCTGCCCGGAGCTTCGTACTTCATGACCCTCCCCTTTCGGTCCTCTTCCATCACGACGGTCGTGGTGATGCTCAGCACGCTAGGAACGGGAACGCTGCAACACCGCTGCATGCCTTCCGACCTGCTGCGGAATCGCCCTCTCGCCGTCCAGGGCACGGGCCCGCGCAGCCGCTGCCGCGCGCTGCGCCGAACCGCCCGGCAGCCGTCGGGCGAGCGCCAGCCACGCGTCGGCGTCGTCTGTTCCCCAGGCCGCGTCCACCCAGCGGCGCAGCAGCCCGGCGTCCGGGCCGGCGAGGACTGCGCCGCGCAACTGCTGTTCCAGGGCCCGCCGTTGCTCCACGACGGCCGGCGCGTCGGAGCGCGGCAGCAGCGGACCGGCGTAGCGGGCCAGGGCCCGGTTCACCCGTCCCTGGGCGAGCAGGGAGGCGACCTCGGCGAAGTCGGAGTGCACCGGGCGCAGCAGCGCGTACGGCCGCGATCCGAGCAGGTCGGGGCCGAGCACCGCGCGCAGCCGGGTCATCTCGGCACGCAGCGTCGAGGCGGACAGCTCCCGTTCGGACAGGTCCACGGCAAGCCGGTCGCCCTGCACGCCACGGCTCTGAAGGGCGAGCGCGACGACGATCTCGCTGTGCCGCGGGCTCAGGTGGTGCACCTGGCCGCCGTATTCGAGTACGGCACTGTCGCGGCCCAGCGCGGTCAGCCGTACGCCGGTGTCGGCGCCGAGCAGCGTCGCGGGCGGTGTCCGGGCGAGTTCCGCCTCGGCCGCCAGGGCGGCTGCCCGCACCGCGGCCAGGGCGGGCGGTGTGGCGATGGTGCCGCCGCCGGAGAGGTCGACGACGCCGAGGATCCGGCCGGTGCCGGGGTCGCGGACGGGGGCCGCGGCGCACGACCAGGGGTGCACGGCGCAGCTGTAGTGCTCGCCTGTCACGATCTGGACGGCGCGTTCCAGTTCCAGCGCGGTGCCGGGGGCGTTCGTCCCGGCCTGTGCCTCGCTCCACACCGCGCCCTCGGTGAAGTGCATCCGCTCGGCGCGCCGTACGGTCGCGGAGTCGCCCTCGACCCACAGCAGGGTCCCGTCGGCGTCGCCGACGGCGAAGACGTGTCCGTCGTCCGCCGCGCCGGCTCCGAGCAGTTCCCGGAAGAGGGGCAGCACCGGGGCCAGCGGATGGGCGCGGCGGTATGCGGCCACTTCCTCGGGTGTCGTGCGCAGGGGCGGCAGGCGTTGTCCGTCGAGGCGTACGCCCGACGCCGCGCAGCGGCGCCACGAGTCGGCCACCAGGCTGCGCACGCCCGGGTGGGCTTCGGGCGAGGCCGCGAACCGCTCGTGCACGGTGCGCAGTGCGTCTGCAGAGACGGCGGTGGAAGCGTCCATGGCACCTCCCGCATGCCGTCCTCCTGGTCCGCTCCAGCCTCACCCGGGCACCGGTGAGGCTGCAGAGGCCGAACGGCCCCTGTGGCAGGGTCTCTTGGGCTTCAGGCGGGACGGCAGTAAGGAAGGCGGGCCTCGCTGCGGGAGGTGCGAGGCCTCCTACTCCGGGGACAGGGGTACGTGCCACGTGAGCACGGTGCCGCCTTCGGACGGACTGCCGAGCTCGAGTACTCCGCCCAGCTGCCGGGCCCGTTCGCCCATGTTGCGCAGGCCGCTGCGGCGGCCGTCGGGCGGGATGCCCACGCCGTTGTCGGTGACGGTCAGCCGGATCTCGCTGCCGTCGGTGTCCAGGGCCACGTCGGCGCGGCCGGCCCGGGCGTGGCGGGCGATGTTGGTCAGGGCCTCGGAGAGGACGGCCACGACATGGTCGGCGATCTCCCCTGGCACGTCGGTGTCCAGCAGTCCTTCCATCCGCAGGCTGGGGGCGAAGCCCAGCACCGGGGCGGCCTCGCCGACCGCCCGCACCACACGGGCCCGCAGCCCGGTTCCTGCGCCGCCCTCACGGGCCCGCAGGCCGAAGATCGTCGACCTGATGATCTTGATGGTCTCGTCCAGGTCGTCGACCGCCCGCACCACCCGCTCGGCGGCCTCCTGGTGCTCGATGAAGCGGCCCGCGCTCTGCAGCGTCATGCCGGTGGCGAACAGCCGCTGGATCGCCAGGTCGTGCAGGTCCCGGGCGATCCGGTCGCGGTCCTGGAGCACCGCGATCTGCTCGGCGTCCTGGCGGCGCTCCGCCAGTTCCATCGCAACGGCGGCCTGCGCGGCGAAGACCAGCAAGGTCTCGGTCTCCGTCGCGGAGAACTCCGGCCGGCCGGTTTCTCGTGCCAGCAGGACCACGCCTCGCGCGCCCGCCTCGCCCGTGCCGATGGGCACGGCCACGGCGGGTCCCAGTCCCTCGAAGCGCGGGGGCTCCAGGGAGATCCGTTCGTCGTGGCCGACGTCCGTGCTGGTGACCGGTGCGGCGCCGGAGAAGGCCAGCCCCATCAGGCTTCTGTCCATGGCCAGTACGAGGCCCCGGTGCGCCTCGGCGTCCATCCCGACGGCGATCTCCACGGCGAGTGTCCCGGTGTCCTCCATGGGCAGCGCGACCGCCGCCAGCGCCGACCCGGTGATGTCACCGGCCCGCTCGGCGATCAGACCGAGGATCTCGCTGCGCGGACGGCCGGACATCAGGCTGTGGGTGATCTCCGCGTTGGCCTCCAGCCAGCGCTCGCGCAGCCGGGACTCCTCGTACAGACGGGCGTTGTCGATCGCGACGCCGGCCGCTACGGCCAGCGTCGCCAGCACCGACTCGTCGTCCTCGTCGAACTGCAGCCCGCCCCGCTTCTCGGTCAGATACAGGTTGCCGAAGACCTGCTCGCGCACCCGGATGGGGACGCCGAGAAAGGTGTTCATCGGCGGGTGGTGGGGCGGAAAGCCGTACGAGGAGGGGTGTTCGGAGATTTTCACCAGCCTCAGGGGCGCGGGGTGGCTGATCAGTTCCCCGAGGATGCCGTGCCCCTCCGGGAAGGGGCCGATGCTGGCGATCTGCTCCTCGGTGACGCCGACTGTGTGGAAGGCCGACAGCCTCTTGCCGTCCGTTCCGATCACTCCGAGGGCGGCGTACTCCGCGTCGACCAGCGTCGCCGCGGCCTCCACGATGCTGTGCAGCGCCTGCTCGAGGTCGAGGTCGCGGCCGACCGAGAGCACGGCCTCCAGGAGGCTGTGCACCCGGTCGCGGGTACCGCGGGCCGCGTCGAGGCGGGCCTGCAGCTCTTCGAGCAGCTCGTCCAGCCTCAGCTGCGGGAGCCGTACCCGAGCTTCCCGGGGCTCCTCAGGGCTTCCCACCGGTGATCCTCCAGGTCCCCTTGCCGTGTCGATGACCAATGACGTTGGTCATGTGCCACGGTAACGGTCCAGGACAGGGGGCGGTACGGGGTGGGGGCGGGGTCGGGCGGACTTGGCCGCCGGTCAGGCGCGCGGCAGCCGGGCGGCGACGTATTCGGTGAGGTCGAGCAGGCGGTTGGTGTAGCCCCATTCGTTGTCGTACCAGCCGAAGATCTTGACCAGGTCGCCGTGCGCCTGGGTCAGCGGGGCGTCCAGGACGCACGACGCGGGGTCGCCGACGACGTCGCGGGAGACGATCGGGGCGTCGGAGACCCGCAGGACGCCCTTCAGCGGCCCGTCCGCGGCCTCCCGGAAGGCCTCGTTGACCTCGTCCACGGTCACCTCCCGTTCGAGGACCACGCTCAGGTCGGTCAGCGAGCCGTCCTCCACGGGCACCCGTACGGCGATGCCGTCGAGGGTGCCGGCCAGCTCAGGCAGGACCAGGCCGACGGCGCGGGCGGCCCCGGTGCTGGTGGGGATGATGTTGACGGCGGCGCTGCGGCCGCGGCGCAGGTCCTTGTGCGGGCCGTCCAGGACCACCTGGTCGTTGGTGTAGCCGTGGATGGTGGTCATCAGGCCCTTGACGATGCCGAAGTGCTCGTCGAGCACCTTGACCATGGGCGCCACGCAGTTGGTGGTGCAGGAGGCGTTGGAGACGACGTGGTCGGTCTCCGGGTCGTACGTGCCTTCGTTGACGCCCATCACAACGGTGGCGTCGACGCCCTTGCCCGGCACGGACAGCAGCACCTTGCGGGCGCCGGCCTTCAGGTGCAGGCCGGCCTGCTCACGGGTGCGGAAGCGGCCGGTCGACTCGATGACGATGTCCACGCCCGTCTCGCCCCAGGCCAGCGCGGCCGGGTCGCGTTCGGCGGTCACGGCGATGCGGTGGCCGTCCACGGTGATCGAGTCGTCGTCGTGCTCGACGGTGCGACCGATGCGTCCGTACGTCGAGTCGTACTCCAGCAGATGGGCCAGGGCCGCGGGCGAGGTGATGTCGTTCACCGCCACGACCTCGACCGGTGTGCCGGTGCCGTTCTCCGCGCGCTCCAGCACACAGCGCAGGTAGTTGCGTCCGATACGGCCGAAGCCGTTGATGCCCACGCGCACGCTCATGTCCGTCGTCCTCCCCATCGGTGCCCGGCAGTGTCCGGGGTCTGCCGTCAGCCTGCGGGCGGCGTACCGGGCGGGGCTTGGGCCCTACGGGGGCGAGCCGGGGGACGTTCGGCCCCGGGGTGTCAGTGGCCTTCCCGCCGGAGCCGGTCCTGGGCCTGGGTGGCGATGACGGCGGCCTGGATGCGCCGCTCCACACCGAGTTTGGCCAGCAGCCGGGAGATGTGGTTCTTCACCGTCTTCTCCGCCAGGAAGAGCCGCCGGCCGATCTGGCGGTTGGTCAGGCCTTCGCCGATCAGTGCCAGGATGTCCCGCTCCCGGTCGGTCAGGCCAGGCAGTGCGTCCGGTTCCTCCTCCTGCTGCCGACCGCCACGCAGACGGGCCATCAGCTTCGTGGTGGCGCTCGGGTCGAGCAGCGACTGTCCCGCGGCCACCGTGCGCACGGCCGACACCAGGTCCGAACCCTGGATCTGCTTGAGGACGTACCCGGAGGCACCCGCCATGATCGAGTCCAGCAGGGCCTCCTCGTCGTCGAACGAGGTCAGCATCAGACAGGCCAGGTCGGGCATGCCCGAGCGCAGCTCCCGGCATACGCCGATGCCGTCGCCGTCGGGCAGGCGCACGTCGAGCACCGCCACCTGCGGGCGCAGCGCCGGAACGCGCACCAGCGCCTGTGCGGCCGTGGAGGCCTCGCCGACCACGGTGATGTCCGGCTCGTCGTCGAGGAGGTCGCGCACCCCCCGCCGTACGACCTCGTGGTCGTCCAGCAGGAAGACCCGGATCGGGTCGTCGGGTCCGGGCCGCTCGCCGTCCGCCATCGGATGCTCCTTGTCCTGCGCTCCGCGCCGGGTTCCGGGGACCGGCGTCGAAACCGGGATCCTTCCCGCTTCCGGGCCGGATGGCCAGGGCCGGTCGGCCCTCATACGAGGGCGTCCTTCCTTCCGGTGCCCGTCTGCCCCGCGCGCACGCCGGTCCGGCCCTTGCCGGACGTCGCCCGCACTCCGCCCGGCTCCTGCGACCGGGACCGATGGCCCCCGAACGGCCCCCAATGGCCCTCGCGCGGGCCGTCTTTCAACGGTCACGCTGAGCTTGGGCCCAAGTCGGCGCGCGCAGCGCCATGGGCCGAAGGAGTTGATCGCCATGACAACCCTGCCGGGAACACCGGACCGTCCCGTACGCGTGAACGCGGTGCTCGACACGCCTCTGTCCCGGTGGCTGTGGCTGGTGAAGTGGATCCTGGTCATCCCGCACTACGTGGTGCTGTTCTTCCTGTGGATCGCCTTCACCGTGGTGAGTGTGATCGGGTTCTTCAGCATCCTGTTCACCGAGCGTTACCCACGGTCCCTGTTCGACTTCAACCTCGGGGTACTGCGCTGGAGTTGGCGGGTGGCGTACTACTCGTACGGCGCCCTGGGCACCGACCGGTATCCGCCGTTCAGCCTGGGCGAGGAGCCCGACTACCCGGCGCGCCTGGACATCGACTACCCCGAGCGGCTCTCCCGGGGCCTGGTCCTGGTGAAGTGGTGGCTGCTGGCCATCCCGCACTACATCGTCATCGGGTTCTTCCTGGGCGGCTGGCACCTCGGCTGGTGGGACGGCGGGCTGGTCGCCGTGCTGGCGTTGATCGCCGCCGTGACCCTGGCCTTCACCGAGAAGTATCCCCGGGACCTGTTCGACCTGATCCTGGGCCTCAACCGGTGGGTGCTGCGGGTCGCCGCCTACGCCGCCCTGATGACGGACACCTATCCCCCGTTCCGCCTCGACATGGGCGGCGCCGAGCCGGACCGTCCCGAGGAACTGCCGTGACCACCCTGCTGGTGGCAGCGTTCCTGATCGTGCACGGGCTGCTGCACCCGGGCGTGTGGACGGCGCCGCAGCAGCCCGGCAAACCGGCCCTCTTCGTCCCCGGGTACTCGTGGGCGCTCACAGCTGCCCGCGTGCCCCAGGCAACGGCCGGGGCGATGGCGCTGGCACTCGCCTGGTACACGGCCGTGGTGTACGCGATCGCCGGCGTCGGCGTACTGGCGGGCACCGGGTGGTGGCCCACCGCGGCTCTGGTCGCCGCCTCGACCGGGCTGCTCCTCAAGGCCGTCTGGTTCGACCCGTGGCTCAGTGTCGGACTGCTGCTGGACGTGGGCGTCGTCGTCGCGGTGGCCTGCACCTGGCCCGCCTCTGTGTACTGACCTCTGTGCACTGAGCGCGTGCGCCAAGCGGCTTCGGCGAAGTCCGCTGCGCTTCGCAGCGCCCCAAAGGGGCGCGGGGACTGCGCGACCAGCCACGATGATGCCGCAGACGAAGGACGGCACATCGCCGCACATCCCGCGGAGCGCTTAGTCGTGCGGGACGACCGCGACCGGCGCGGAGGCGTGCTGCAGTGCCGCATGCGTGACCGAGCCGATATGACCCCCGACGAGCGCCCGGCGGTTGCGTCGGCCCACGACGACCAGGGCCGCGTCCCGGGAGGCGTGCACGAGGTGGCGGCCGGCGCTGCCGACCACGGCCTGCTCGCGCACCCGGACTCCGGGGAACTTGTCCTTCCACGGCTGCAGTACCTCGGCCAGCCGACGGCGCACCTGCTCGGCCGGATCGGCGTCAAGCCCGGAGTCGAAGGCCGCGGCATAACCGTGGGAGGTCGGCGGACTCCAGCCGTGCAGCACCCGCAGACCGGCCGCGCGGCGCTGGGCCGCCTCGAACGCGAACCCGATGACGGCCTCGGCGGGGGTCTCCAGGTCCAGGCCCAGCACGACGTCACGGTAGGGCGTGTCGCTGGACGCGGCTCCCATGGCGTCCGGCAGGTGTTCGTCCGAGGTGTCCGCACCGGCCCGTACGAGGACCACGGGCCGCTCGCTGCGGGCCACTGCGGCGAGCGCGACGGAGCCGACCAGGAACCCGGCCACTCCGCCCAGGCCCCGGGAGCCGAGAACCAGCAGGTCGGCATCCTCGGCGGCGGTCAGCAGGGCGGCGGCGGGCGGTCCCGCGGTCCAGAGGGTGGTGATCCGCAGACCGGGGTGGCTCTTGGCGAGCCGGGACTCGGCCTCGCGGAGCATGTACTCGGCCCATTCGCGCTGCGCGTCGACGGCGGCCGGCGCGAAGGTACCGGCGAATGGCCCGTAGGTACGGGGCTGCGGTTCCCAGGCGTGGACCAGACGCAGGGACGCCTCGCGCTGCTGTGCTTCGCGGGCGGCCCAGTCGGCCGCGGCGAGGCTCTGGGGTGAGCCGTCGAGACCGACGGTGATGGTGGGCATGTGCGGACCTCCTTCAAGGATGCGCTCTCAGTCTCCGGACCGGGTACGTGGGGCAGCAGGGGCCTGACGTCCCTGCTGGGGACCGATCGGCCCACAGGACGACCATTCATGACGCAGCGTCACTTCCACGGCCGTGCCCCGACGCCGGTCAGGCCGTCGGCATCTCGGGGCGGACGAGCGTGCCCGACCTGCCGTGCACGATCTCGTACGCCGCGTCGAGGGCGCCGATCGCGGCCAGGCCCCCGGTGCGTTCCACGAACCGGGCGGCCGCATCGGCCTTGGGCCCCATCGAGCCGGCGGGGAAGCCGCCGCGGCGCAGGTCGGCGGGCGTGACGTCGAGGACGGGCCGCTGCCCGGGGGTGCCGTAGTCGGTGTAGATGTTCGGGACGTCGGTGAGGATGAGCAGGAAGTCGGCCTTGAGGTCCTCGGCGAGCAGCGCGGCCGTCAGGTCCTTGTCGATGACGGCCTCGACCCCGCTCAGCGCACCGCTGTTCTTGTCGGCGGTGACGGGGACGCCCCCGCCGCCGGCGCAGATCACCAGCGTGCCGATGTTGAGCAGGTCGTGGATCGTGTCGGTCTCCACGATCCGCTCGGGCACGGGCGAGGCGACCACGCGCCGCCATCCCGTGGTGTCCTGGGCGATGCGCCAGCCGCGCTCGTGTGCGAGGGAGCGGGCGATGGCTTGGGGGTAGACCTGGCCGACGTACTTGGTGGGATGCCGGAAGGCGGGGTCGTCGGCCCGGACGAGGGTGTGGGTGACCAGCGCGGCGATCCGGTGCCCGGGCAGCGTGTCGTACAGGCTGCGCACCAGCAGGGAGCCGATCATGCCCTGGGTCTGGGCGCCGAGCAGATCCAGCGGGTAGGGGGCGCTCAGCGCGGGGTCGGCGGCGCTCTCCATGGCGAGCAGTCCGATCTGGGGCCCGTTGCCGTGGGTGAGGACGACCTCGTGTTCATGGGCGAGGGCGGCGATCGCGGTGGTGACCCGGTCGATGTTCGCCTGCTGGACGTCCGCGTCGGGGCGTTCGCCACGGTGCAGCAGGGCGTTGCCGCCGAGGGCGATGACGATGCGCATGGTTCAGTCCTCCAAGGTGGCGACGAGGACGGCCTTGATGGTGTGCAACCGATTCTCCGCCTGGTCGAAGACGATGGAGGCGGGCGAGGAGAAGACCTCGTCGGTGACTTCGAGCGCGTCCAGGCCGTAGTTGTGCAGCACGTCCCGGCCGAGGCGGGTGTGGTGGTCGTGGAGGGCCGGCAGGCAGTGCATGAACCTCACGTCCGGGTTGCCGGTGGCCGCCAGCGTCTTGTCGTTGACCTGGTACGGCAGCAGCAGCTCGATGCGCTCCCCCCAGCTCTCGGCGGGCTCGCCCATGGAGACCCAGACGTCGGTGTGCAGGAAGTCGGCGCCGCGTACGGCGGTCTCCACGTCCTCGGTGAGGGTGATGCGGGCTCCGCTGCCCTCGGCGAGCGCACGGCAGTCGGCGACCAGGGAGGGCTCCGGCCACAGGGACCGGGGGGCCGCGATCCGCACGTCCATGCCGAGCAGGGCGCCCATGGACAGCAGGGAGTTGCCCATGTTGTTGCGGGCGTCGCCGAGGTAGCAGTAGCTGATGTCGGGCAGCGGCTTGGCGCTGTGCTCACGCATGGTGAAGACGTCGCACAGGCTCTGGGTGGGGTGCGTGGTGTCGGTCAGACCGTTGTAGACCGGGACGCCGGAATGGGCGGCGAGTTCCGTGACGATCGACTGGGCCGCGCCGCGGTACTCGATGGCGTCGAACATGCAGCCGAGGACACGGGCGGTGTCTGCGACGGACTCCTTGGCACCGACGTGGGTGTCGCCGGGGCCCAGGTAGGTCGTGACGGCGCCCTGGTCGGCGGCGGCGACCTCGAACGCGCAGCGGGTGCGGGTGGAGGTCTTCTCGAAGATCAACGCAAGGTGCTTTCCGGTCAGCCGGTGCTGCTCGGTGCCTGCGCGCCGGGCGGACTTCAGGTCGGCGGCGAGGTCGAGGAGGTGGTGGATCTCACGGGCGGTGAAGTCGAGTTCGCTCAGGTAGGAGCGGCCTCGCAGTTCGACGGTCGGGGCGATGGTCATGACGGGTCCTCGTGGTGTGGGCTCAGGCGACCGGGTCGCGTTCGATCGGGCAGCTCATGCAGCGGGGGCCGCCCCGGCCGCGGCCGAGTTCGGCCCCGGCGATGGTGACGATCTCGATGCCCTGTTTGCGCAGGTAGGTGTTGGTGGTGACGTTGCGCTCGTAGCCGACGATCACTCCCGGGGCGAGGGCGAGGAAGTTGCTGCCGTCGTCCCACTGCTCGCGTTCGGCGTTGCGGATGTCCTGCGGCGCGGAGAGCATCCGGACCTTGTCCAGGTCGAGGGCCTCGGCCAGGGCGGTCGCCAGGTCGGAGTTGGGGGCGACGGCGAAGCCGGCCTGGTGCACGGTGCTGGGCGTGAGCGTCCAGGAGCGCAGGGAGTCGGCGAGGCCCGGGTAGACGACGAAGGTGTCGCGGTCGACCATCGTCAGCACGGTGTCGAGGTGCATATAGGCGCGGGTGGCTGGGAGTTGGACCGCGATCAGCCGGTTCGCCGTGCCGCCCGCGAAGAGTCGGACGGCCAGGTTCTCCACGGCCTGGGCGGTGGTCCGCTCGCCCATGCCGACCATGATGGCGCCGTTGCCGAGGACGTGGACGTCGCCACCTTCGAGGGTGCCCACGGGGCCGTCGAGAATCGGCGCGGGCGCGATGCCGGCGAACATCGGGTGGAACCGGTAGATGGCCTCGGCGTGCAGGCTCTCGCGCCGCCGGGCGGGCTTGGCCATCGGGTTGACCGACAACCGGTCGTACATCCAGCACGAGTTGTCGCGCGGGAAGAGGTGGTTGGGCAGTGGCGCGAGCGCGAAGTCCTCGGCGTCCAGCGCGTTCCAGACCAGGCTGTGCGGGGTGGCGAGCGGCAGGTCGCTCTTGAGCAGCCCGCCGATCAGGTAGCCGGCGAGGGTCTCCCCGTCCAGTTCGGCGCACCGTTCACGCACCGGGTCCAGCAGGGCAGGACCGACGGTGGCGGGGGTGATCACCCGGTCCAGGAGCCAGTCGCGGGCCTCGGGGACGTCGAGGGTCTGCGCCAGCAGGTCGGCGAAGTAGTGCACGCGGGCGCCGTGGTCGCGCAGCACCTGGGCGAAGGCGTCGTGCTCCTCGCGGGCGCGCTTGGCCCACAGGATGTCGTCGAAGAGGAGCGCGTCGACGTTGCGCGGGGTCAGCCGCGAGAGTTCGAGCCCGGGCCGGTGCAGGATCACCTGACGGAGCGGGCCGGCTTCGGAGTCCACGTGGAAGGTGTTCATGGCGGGGGTTCCTTGAGGTCCGGGGGTCAGTCGTGGTGGCGGAGCGGGTTCTTCCGGAAGCCGCCGGGACGGCTCGTCCGCGGCTTGGGGAAGGCCGGCCCGGCCGGCGGGGTCTCCGGCGCCCGGATCTCGGTGGCCGCGGGCCGGGCCGGCTCGCCGTACTCGCCGCGGTCGCGCTTGAGCCAGACGTAGACCGGCAGTCCGAGCAGCAGCACGAACAGGCCGTAGTAGACGGTCTGGTAGCCGCTGCCCTGGATCGACCAGTACGAGAAGGCCATCGCCAGCGCGGAGACGGTCACGTCCCGGGCCAGCCTCCGCGGAGTGAGGCTGTCCCGGCCGCGCACCAGCAACCAGTACAGCTGGGCGGCGGCGGAGAACAGGTATGGGATGACGGCGGTGAGCACGCTCAGCAGCACGATCTTGGTGAAGACGTCCTCGAAGCGGGTGTAACTGAACACGGTGATCAGCGAGGCCAGCACGGTCGAGGCGACGATGCCGAAGACGGGAACGCCGCTCTGGCCGCGCAGCTTCGCGAAGGCGCCCGGGAAGAGTCCGTCGCGGGCGGCGGCGTACGGCATCTCCGCGCAGAGCATGGTCCAGCCGTTGAGGGCGCCGATGCCGGAGACGATGGCGGCGACGGCGACGGCGTCGCCGGCCCAGGTGCCGCCGAAGATGTTGTTCGCGGCGTCGGTGAACGGCGCGGTGGAGGCGCCGAGTTCGCCGTGGGAGACGGTGCCGAAGACGGCGAGGGTGCCGAGGATGTAGATGACGGCGCAGACGAGCGTGCCGTACACGGTGGCACGCGGCACGTTGCGGCCCGGCTCACGGACCCGGCCCGCGACGACGGAGGCGGCCTCCAGGCCGAGGTAGCTGAACAGGGCGATGGCCCCGGCGGCCGAGATCGCGCCCAGTGCGGACTGGTGACTGGCGTTGAAGGCACCGAAGTTGTCCGGGTCGATGAACAGCAGGCCGATCGTGGCCATGAAGACCAGCGGCACGAACTTCAGCACGGTGGTGATCACCTGGAAGGCGCCGGTGTTCCGCACTCCGGTGAGGTTGATCGCGGCCGGGATCCAGAGCCCGACCAGCGCGATGAGCACCGAAATCCCGGTCCTGTGACCGGTGTTGACGAACACCTCGACATACCCGACCCAGGCCACCACGATCGCGGCGTTCCCGGCCCACGCGGTGATCCAGTACGACCAGGCGTTCAGGAATCCCGCGAACTCCCCGAAGGCCTCCCGCGCATAGACGTACGGCCCGCCGCTCGCCGGGACCCGCTTCGACAGCGCCCCGAAGGTCACGGCCAGCGCCAGCGCGCCCACCGTGACGGCGACGAACGCCACCAGCGAGATCGGCCCGTACGGTGCGAGCGCCGACGGCAGGGCGAAGACGCCGGTGCCGATGATGCTCCCGATCACGAGGGCGGACGCGGCGGGCAGTCCCAGTGCCGCGCGGGGAGCGGGCCCGGCCCCGCTCCGTGTGGTTCTGGACATGGCTGTGCTCCTTGTGCGGGTGGCTGGGGATCGATCGGCCGATCCGTGATCGATCCTTCTGCGCGGCCACGACTGCGGTGAGCGGCCACAAGTCCCCGGGGCGGACCCATTGGTCCCGCGACCGGTTGCCCACTCGGGCCAGTCCGTGGGGCGGGGAACCTCCGCGTCGGCGCATCGCCGCGGTCAGGTCGGGCGCGGGACCCGACAGGGCCCTTCGGCCTCTGCCGGAAGGCATGCGCGGGGGCGCGTCATGGGAGCAGCCGACAGTCCCCACTCCCCCTGGGAGGCCGGTCCCCGTGCCCTTCCCCCGAGTCCTCGCTCACCGCACACGCGGCCGCATCAACAGGACGACCCTCCGTTTCGCCGGTCGTCTCGCCTTCGCCGACCTCGAACACGTCGGACGTAGCTCCGGCACGGTGCGCCACACCCCGCTGCGTGCCTTCCGCGCGGGCGACAAGGTCGTGATCGGCATCAACTTCGGGCGGGAGTCCGACTGGTTGAAGAACATCCAGGCTGCCGGGAGGTGCCGGATGCGGCTCGGGGGCGAACGGCTCGAACTGGGTGCCCCGACGATCGTTCCGGTCGAGGAGGGCGTTCGCGGTATGCCGTGGTTGTTCGGTGCCGCGCTCAAGTACGTGGTCCGCACGACCGAGTGCGTCGAACTGCCGGTCCTCGGCAGCAGGCCGGCCAACGGCCCGCCCGGCCCCTGAGCTGCCCCGTGCGGCCCCTGCCCCGGACGGGGTTGGGCGCTCAGGCTGACAGTGACCGCCCGTACCGGGCGGAACCGCCTCCTTTGGGCCAGTGCCATGGTTGCCGTAGCCGCAGTGCTCCAACTGCTCATACTCGTGGGCGCGTTGTACGACACGGGCCGCCTGCTCGTGTCGGCCGAAGGCCGCCGCTGGTCGTGGCCTCGGCTGCACCGGGGCCGCGCCGCCCTGGAGGAGGCCGAGCGCCGGCTGGTGGAGCAACGGCTGTGCGGCCTGATCGACGCGGAGGCCTACCGGGCGAGGATGCGGTGCCTCGCGGACGGGCGACGCCCTCGGCGGTCGCGACGACCACGATCGTGGTCCCGGTGACACGGCCGGGACCACCGTCCCGCCGCATGGGCAACCCGGCCCCTGCACATCCCTGCAGAGCAGCGGGACCGTGGTAGTGACCGGGTATCCCGGTGCAGCCGCATCCCGGCTCCGGTCCGCGACGTCAGGAAGTGATCCCCATGATGTTCTGGTACGACCACCACATGAGTGGCTGGGGGTGGTTCGGAGCATCCCTCGGCATGATCGTCTTCTGGGGGCTGATCATCGGCGCCTTCGTGCTGTTCCTGCGTGCCCTCGACCGTCCGCAGCCCACGGGGCCGCACCGCGCGCACTGGGCACCGCCCTCGCCGGCCTCACCCGAGCAGTTGCTCGCCGAACGCTTCGCGCGCGGCGAGATCGACGAGGAGGAGTACCGGCGCCGTCTGCAGGTGCTCCGAGCCGAGGGCACCGACCTCACCAAACACTGACCGCCTCACCCAGCAGTGAGCGCGCGGCCGGGTTCTCCGCTCCTCCGCAGTCCGGTCACACGATGTCGAGGACGTCGGCCACGGGCCGGCGGGGTGTGGCCGGGCCGCGGGGGCCGTAACCGAGGCGCAGCACCATCTGCACCTGGCCGATCCCGTGCACCGGGTCGCGGGCCAGTTGGCGCAGGTCGGTGCTTTCCAGCGGGTGCGAGGTCAGTGAGGTGGCCAGGTCGGCCAGGGTGGCTTCGAGCAGGACGCGTTCCAGAGCCTGTCCGGCGCGCAGCCAGTCGGCGGGCCTGTCGCCGGAGGTGCTCAGCAGGGCCAGATGAGGCGTGTGCTCGAAGACGGTGCTGCCGCGGTCGGCCACCGTCCGGCGGCCCGCGAAGTCCCGCTGGGGAGCCTTGCCGTTCCGTTTGCGCGGCCCGAACGCGTACTCGGGGACGCCGTCGACGGCGGTGTCCGCCTCCGGTCCGAGCCGGGTCCAGCGCTCGAGGTCCTTCCTGCCGTCGGCGTCCAGCGCGTCGCGGCTTTCCGCATCCTGCACGAGGTCGAGCACCGTCTCGACGTGCCAGGGACGGGGGAAGAGCAGCACGGCGCCCTCCGCGGCCGCGGCCTGCTCCAGCCTGGCCTGCAGGTCTTCGGGTACGTCCTTCTCCGCGAAGGGGTGACGGCTGGTGTGCCGCTGCCGGATCGCGGGATGCAGCCGTACGAGATCGTCCTCCACCCCCGGTGTTCCGGCGGGGCCGGCCAGCTGGACGGCGGCCATCAGCAACGGTTCTCCCGGCTCGGGCAGCAGCCGCGTCTGCGCGCCCAGACCCGCGTGGGCGGCGGCCACGCGCAGGTTGAACAGGGCCGCACCGCAGCCGATGTGGAGCGCCCGGTTGTCGGGATCGGAGCCGGGCATCGCCCGCTCGGGATCGGCGCGCAGCAGGAGGAGGCGCTCGGCGGTTTCAAAGCGGAAGCGCCAGGGCTGCGCGTTGTGCATGGACGGGGCCGCCGTGGCCTCGGCGACCAACGCGATCACCGTGCTCTCGTCGAGCTGTGGCTGTTGCATCGCGTCCTCCTCACTCCGGACACCTGCCGAGCTCAACATGACGGCGCCCTCGGTGCAAGGCGCCGACCGGCCCCGGGTCGGGGCCGGTCGCCCCTCTTCCGGCCGCGGCCGACGCGTGATCATTGAGTTGAGCGCGGACGCCGGGCACAGCATCCGCAAGGGGTTCCCCCGTCCCCACCGGAAACGGCGCCCGCGCCAGGGGGACGGCCTCATGAAGGGCCGTGGCCGTACGTGGGTCGTCGGCCGCGTGCTCGCACGCTTCGCACCCGGGCGAGCACGTCCCCCGCTGCCCTCGGTGAGCGGCAGCCCGACAGGGCCGAGAGGAGACCTCCACGATGCCGTACGGCCCCAGGGTCCGAGCAGGCCGTTGGGCCGATGCGCCCGAGTGGGTGGGCCGTACGGCCCCTCTACGGCCCACGGGCACGAAACCGCACCGAAACACGAGCGGGCGGCTGGTACACAGACAGTCGGCGCGCACCTTCGACGCGGCGCCCACCCTTTCCCACTCATCCCCCCTGCCCGGGAGGTTTCATGCTGTCCGCAGAATCCGCCGCCGTGGTGCGTGCCACCCTGCCCGCCGTGGCCGGAGCACTCGACGAGATCACGACGCGCTTCTACGGCGCGATGTTCCGGGACCGGCCGGAACTGCTCGACGGAATGTTCAACCGCGGCAACCAGGCCAGCGGAGCCCAACGGCGCGCGCTGGCCGGGTCGATCGCCGGATTCGCGAGCGCGCTGCTGGAGGATCCGGACAGCCGCCCGGACCTGCTGCTGGGCCGGATCGCGCACAAGCACGCCGCTGTCGGGGTCACCGACGACCAGTACACGATCGTGCACAAGTACCTGTTCGGCGCGATAGCCGAGGTGCTGGGCGACGCGGTCACGCCGGAGGTGGCGGCCGCCTGGGACGAGGTGTACTGGCTGATGGCCGGCGCCCTGATCGGCCGGGAGGCCCGTCTGTACCAGGACGCGGGTGTCGAGCCGGGCAGGATCTGGCGGCAGTGGACGGTCGTCGAGCGCCGCACCGAGACCCCGGACACGGTGTCCTTCGTGCTCCGTCCGGCGGACGGGCGACGGGCGCCGCGGGCACGCGCGGGACAGTACGCGAGCGTGCGGGTGTGCATGGCCGACGGGGTGCACCAGGTGCGTCAGTACAGCCTGTCCTCGGATCCGGGCAGGGACCTGCGGCGCATCACCGTGAAGCGGGTCGCCGGCGCGGGCGGCGCACCGGACGGCGAGGTCTCCAACCGGCTGCACGAGCAGGTCCGTGAAGGACATGAACTCACTCTGTCCGCACCGTTCGGCGACGTCTTCCTGGACGATCCGGCAGGCGCCACCGACCCGCTGGTGCTGGTGTCGGCGGGCATCGGCTGCACCCCCATGACGGGCATCCTGGCCCATCTCGAAGCCATCGGCTCGACCCGCCCGGTGCTGGTCCTGCACGCGGACCGCTCCCCCGCCGACCATGCCCTGCGCACCGAGATGCGCGATCTCGTCGAGCAACTGCCCGGCGCCCGCGCCGAGTTCTGGTACGAGCACCCCGGGCCGGAGGAACCCGGTGCCCGCGAGGGTCTGATGGACCTGAACGGGGTCGGACTCCCCGACGGCGCCACGGTGTTCCTCTGCGGCCCGCTGCCCTTCATGCGCGACGTCCGCGGACAGCTGCTGTCCGCCGGAGTGCCGGCGCGGCGCATCCGGTACGAGGTCTTCGGACCCGACCTGTGGCTGCCCGGCAGCGCGGCCTGAACGACCTTGCATCTTCCAGAAAGGGGATCACGATGACCAACGACAGAGCCCAGGCCGCGCCCGCGGTGCGGCTGCGTTCCGACGGCCCGGTGGACCAGGACACCCTCGCCTACGCCCGTACGAAGATCGATGCCGTCGTCGGCCGGGCCGGTCTGCCCGCCGTCACCGGCGAGGTGCGCATCGTGCGGGCAGGCGCCCGCCACGCCGACCACCCCTGGCTGGCCACGGCCGACCTGCGCGTCGGCGGCCGGCAGGTGGTCGTCCTCGCCGAGGAGGCCACGGGCCGGGAGGTCGTCGACCAGCTCCACGACCGGCTGCGCCGCCAGACCGACAAGGCCGCCCACGCCTGGGACGACGGCCGCCGGACGACGGCACCGCCCTGGCGGGGCGGCGGCCGGCAGTCGGCCTGACTCCCACCTGAGCACGGCCCGATCGGTGACGGTCCACCGATCGGGCCGCCGTCCTGCGCTCCCGCCTCGAGACGCGGGCCGTCCGGACCGCGCACGTGACCAATGGCCCACTGACCGGACCCACGTGCACAGGAAAGCGTGGGAGGCGCGGTTCCCGATCGGCGGGCGAGAGCTAGGAGTTGTGTGATGGCGAAGGCATATCTGGTGGGCAGCGGGATCGCGGCACTGGCCGCGGCCACGTTCCTGATCCGCGACGGAGGGTTCGACGGAACGGACATCCACCTCTTCGAGGAACAGCGGCAGATCGGCGGCAGCCTGGACGCGGGCGGCACGGCGGACGCCGGCTACACCATGCGCGGCGGGCGGATGTTCGAGGCCGAGTTCCGCTGCACGTACGACCTGCTGTCCGGCATCCCCTCGCTCGACGACCCCACGGTGTCCGTGACACAGGAGATCCTGGCCGGGCACGAGGACTTCGCCTGGAACGACATCGCACGTCTCGTCGACGGGGACGGCAAGATCGTCGACACGACGTCGATGGGGTTCTCCGAGCGCGACCGGCTGGAGCTGGTCCGGTGTCTGGCGACCCCCGAGGGGCACCTGGACGGCAAACGGATCACGGACTGCTTCGACGAGCACTTCTTCACCACGAGCTTCTGGTTCATGTGGTGCACCACGTTCGCCTTCCAGCCCTGGCACAGCGCGATCGAGTTCCGCCGTTACCTGAGGCGGTTCATCCACCTCTTCCCCGAGTTCGCCTCGATGTCGGGCATCCACCGGACCCGCTACAACCAGTACGACTCGATCGTGCGGCCCCTGACGGCCTGGCTGCGCGAACGCGGCGTCATGGTGCACACCGGCTGCCGCGTCACCGACCTGGGGTTCACGCCCGGGCAGCACAGCGGCACGGTCGAGACCCTGTACGTCACCCGGGGCGGCCGCGACGAGAAGATCGCCGTAACGCCCGAGGACCTCGTCCTGGTCACGAACGGCTCGATGACCGACGCCTCCAGTCTCGGCTCGCACACCACCGCACCGCCCCCGCCCTCCGAGCGCTCTCAGGCGTGGCTGCTGTGGCACCGGATCGCCCGCGGACGCGAGGAGTTCGGCAACCCGGCCGCCTTCGACAAACACGTCAAGGAGTCCCGCTGGGAGTCGTTCACGGTCACCTCCAAGGATCCGGTCTTCCTCAACGCGCTGGCGGAGTTCAGTGGACGTGAGACCGGCCGGGGCGGGCTGATGACCTTCACCGAGTCGAACTGGCTGCTCACCCTCGTCGCCAACCGCCAGCCCGTCTACCGCGACCAGCCCGAGGGCGTCTCGGTCTGGTGGGGCTACGGCCTTTTCCCGGGCCGCGCGGGCAACCGGACGGGCAAGCCGATGACGATGTGCTCCGGCCGGGAGATCCTCGAAGAGGTCCTGCACCATCTGCACTTCGACGAGCCGCTCGCGGCCCGCGTCCTGGAGACCTCCACCGTGGTGCCCTGTGTGATGCCATACATCACCAGCCAGTTCCTGGTCCGCCGCCGCGAGGACCGGCCCCATGTCGTGCCCGACGGGTCGGTCAACCTGGCCTTCATCGGTCAGTTCGCCGAGGTGCCCGACGACGTCGTGTTCACCGTCGAGTACTCGGTGCGCACGGCCTGGACGGCGGTGGCCCGGCTGCTCCGTCTCGACCAGCAGCCTCCGGCGGTCTACAAGGGCCTCCACGACCCCCACGTACTGGCTGCCGCGCTGGAGACCATGCACCGCCGATAGCCGGACGGAACGACGAACCGCGGCGGGGGGGGCGGGGGGCCGCCCCCCCCCCCCGGGTGGGCGGGCGGAAAAGCCGGCCCGGTGGGCGGGAGGAGCACCCCCCGGGGGGCGGGGCCCCCCGC